>CAVQZA010000020.1:0-267446 GCA_963718355.1 uncultured Actinomycetes bacterium | reverse complement strand
GCTTTGCAAGCCGGAGGTCACCGGTTCGATCCCGGTACGCTCCATTCTCCGACGAAAGTCCGGCGCCCTACGGGCACCATGACGACTTTCGTCGGGGACTACGGTTCTATGGGTGGTCTCCGTGATCGACCGTGAGCCGAGATGTTGCAGCACAAGACCTGATCTCGGTATCTAGTGCTTTGTCGGTTCATAGTAGGGGCATGGCTTCGGAGTCCGTCCAGATCAGCGAGCGAATCGATCGAGACGCGGCTGAGGTCTACGAATACGCTTCTAATCCGGCACATGTCCCGGAGTGGGCTCAGGGTCTTGGCAACTCCGTGGAGAACGTTGACGGGCAGTGGTTCGTGGAGACCTCATCGGGCCGCGTCGGCCTCGCCTTCGTGGAGCCCAACAGGTACGGCGTCCTCGACCACTACGTCACGCTGCCCTCGGGCGAGATCGTCTACTGCCCGATGCGGGTCATCCCCGATGACGACGGCTGTGAGGTGGTATTCACCCTTCGCCGCCTCCCGGACATGAGCGACGAGGACTTCGCCCGCGACGCGGGACTCGTGCAGGCCGACCTCACCCGCATGAAGCACATCCTCGAAGACGCCGCGCACTAGGCCGTCCCGCTCTTTGCAGGCTCGTCCCGGTTCGATATGGTCGCTCTTCGGGGTCGATCGGCCTGCGGCGGGCCCAGCTAGGAGTCACGACTCAAGGGGGCGCCGCATGGCACGGAAGCTGCTCATTCTCGGCGCGGTGTTCGCCGCGCTCTTCACGCTCGATGCGGGCGTTGCCGCTGCGTCGCCGAACTTCGGGCCGAACGTCATCGTCCTCAACCCGACGATGCCGCAGGCGACGGTCCAGTCCACCCTCGACGCGATCTCGACGCAGCAGGTCCCGAACCAGTTCGGTTCGCAGCGCTACTCGATCTTCTTCCAGCCGGGAACGTACGGTTCCGCCGCCAACCCGCTGGACTTCCAGGTCGGCTACTACACGCAGATCGCCGGGCTCGGAGCGCAGCCGAGCGACGTCGTGATCAACGGGGCGATCACCGTCTTCAATCAGTGCGCCCCCGGCGGCCAGTGCGAGGGGCTCGAGAACTTCTGGCGGTCGGTGTCGAACCTGACCCTCAACGTGCACCTGCCGAGCACGCCGCCCGCGTATGCGCCGAATCCCGGCGAAGACCCCGGCTGTATGAACAGCAACGACCTGTTCGCGGTCTCACAGGCCTCGCCGGTTCGCCGCGTGATCGTCAACGGCAACCTGTTCCTGCAGGACTACTGCGGCCAGGGGTTCGTGAGCGGCGGGTTCTTCGCAGACGACGAGTTCAACAACGGGATCGTCTGCAACTGCGGCCAGCAGCAATGGTTCACGCGGAACAGCAACATCGACAACTGGACGAACGGCGTCTGGAACCAGGTCTTCCTGGGTGACAACGGCGCGCCGGCGACCGCCTTCGGGCCGGGAACCAACCAGTTCACCACGCTTCCGACGACGCCGGTGTCGGCGGAGGAGCCGTTCCTCACCGCGGATTCGAGCGGGAACTACAGCGTGTTCGTGCCCGCCGTCCAGCGGAACTCGGTCGGCCCGTCGTATGCGAGCGGCAGCGAGGCGGGAACCTCGATCCCGATCAAGCGCTTCCTGATCGCCAGCCCGAGCACGCCGGTGCTCGTGATCGACGTGGCGCTCGCGCTCGGGCAGAACCTGATCCTGACACCGGGCGTCTACAAGCTCGACGCTCCGATCCTGGTCACGCGTCCCGACACGGTCGTCCTCGGGCTCGGCTTCCCGACGCTGATCCCACAGCACGGGACACCCGCGCTGCAGACCCTGGACGTGCCCGGAGTCAAGCTGTCCGGGATCATCTTCGACGCAGGCCCGCGCAACTCCCAGTCGCTGGTCAACGTCGGGCTCTTCGGCGGGACGCGCGACCGGAACGACCCGACGCTGCTGCAGGATCTGTTCTTCCGCATCGGCGGCGCCGAGGCCGGCCAGGCGAAGACGGGCCTGGTGGTGAACGCGGACAACGCGATCCTCGACAACCTCTGGATCTGGCGGGCCGATCACGGGGCCGGCGTCGGCTGGACGAGCAACACCGCCGACACGGGCCTGATCGTGAACGGCGACAACGTCACGGCGTACGGACTGTTCGTCGAGCACTTCCAGCGCTCCGAGGTGATCTGGAACGGCCAGAACGGTGAGGACGTCTTCTTCCAGAACGAGATGCCCTACGACCCGCCCAGCCAGGCCGCGTGGATGTCCGGCCCGACGACGAACGGCTACGCAGCGTTCGTCGTGTCGCCGAACGTGACGACCTTCCAGGGGTACGGGATGGGCAGCTACTCGTTCTTCAACCAGGGCGTGCCGATCTTCGCGACGCAGGCGTTCCAGTCGCCGAACACGCCCGGTGTGCAGTTCCACGACCTGTTGACCATCTTCCTAGACGCGACCCACGGCAGCGGTGGGATCAACTCGGTGATCAACGGCGTCGGCGGGCCGTCGACCGCGGCGAACGCCGACACGCCGGTGGACGTCACGAGCTATCCGTGAGCCGAGCGGTGTTCGAGCACGCCGGCGCCGCCAATCACGGCGACCTGCGACGCGAGAGTGCACCTCGCCGCTGTCGTACGGGCGCGGTCGGAGCATCGCGATCGAGGACGAACACGTCGATCAGCGTCGCGACCGCGGAGGTGGCGGGAATCGCGAGGATCACGGCGAAGGCGCCGAACAGGATCCCCACGACCACGACGGACACGAGCGTGATGAGAGGCGAGAGCCCGACCGAGTGTCCCATCACGTGCGGGTTGATCACGTAGCTCTGGAACTCCCGCACGACGATCAGGACGAGGAGTGACAGCACCGCGACGTGGACGGACTGTGGAAGGCCCACCGCGACCACGAGGATCGAGCCGATGAGCGGGCCGATCACCGGGACGATCTCGATCAGGCTCACGAACCCGCCCACGAGCAGCCAGTAGTCCAGCCCGACGAGGTAGAAGCCGAGCGACAGCACCGCCCCGATCGCGAAGACCATCAGGAACTTCAGCCGTGTGTAGGAGCCGAGCCTCCTGTCGATCTCGAGGTAGGTCGCGCGGGCCTTCTCGCGCTTCGGCTCCGGCGCGATGCGCGTCAGCAGGTCGATCATCCGGTCGCGCTCGGAGACCCAATACCAGGTAGCGGCGATCACGAAGAAGGTCCAGACGACCGCGCTCGTCGCCTTGTGACCGTAAGTCGCTACCGGATGGAGCAGCTGCGAGCCGGTCGGCAGCTCGTGGAGGTGCTTGTTCAGCCAGGTGAGCAGGTCGTGCTTGAAGCCGCTGGTCTGGGGCACGGTACCGCCGGCGGCGTTACTGAGGTTGAGCGCGTGACCGACCTGGTGCACCGCCGGCGGAACGGCGACCCAGAAGAAGAAGACGACCACACCGATCACCGTGAGCAGGAAGAACAGGATCGCGACCGGCTCCGGAACCCGGTGCCGGTGCAGCCACTCGACCCCCGGGCGGATCGCGGCGGCGAAGGTGAGCGCCAGGAGCAGCATGATCACGACGGTTCTGACTTGCCAGATCCCGAATGCGACCGCGGCCACCGCGATTGCCGCCGCCGTGACCTTGGCGGCCAGCAGCGTCACGTCGCGATCCGACCACGAGCTCCCGCCCATGGCGGCCGGGTCGCCCTGCGGGTTGCCGGCGTCGTTCACGTCGTCCCGGAGCGTAGACGACGGATCGGCGGGACCAGGCTCGCTCACGACTCTCTCCGGGGCGTATTCTCGGCGTGATGTGCTCTCGAGAGCAGCGTGAAGCGCATGTTCGCACCCAAGCCCCACACGACGCACTAGGGAGGCTGAGATGAGGAGTCTGCGCCTGCGCATCGCGCCGAACGCCGGCGCCACGGTGCTGGTCACCCTCGCGATCGGCTACGCCGTGCTGTGGGCGGTCGCGCGGCCCCCGCACGAGCCGACGGGGCGTCTCATCGGTGAGATCTGTGGCGCCGAGGCCGTGTTCCTGCTCTCCTGCTGCCTCGTCCTTGCGGCCTTGATTCCGGCAGTCGAGCGCGCCTTCGGCGGCCTCGACCGCGTCGTCGTCTGGCACAAGCGCGCCGCGGTCGCGGCCGTTCTGCTCCTCGTGCCGCACGTCGTTCTCGTGAGCTCGTCGCCCGACCCTTACGAGACATCGCTCGGACACGCTCTCGGTGACGTCGCGCTGATCGGGCTCCTCGTGCTCTCCGTCTGGGCGCTCGCACCGAAGCTCCGCGCAGCCCGCTGGCCGGGCCCGATCCGTCGCCTGGCGCGTGCCAGCTACGAACGGTGGCTGACCGCGCACCGGCTCACGGGCCTGTTCGTCGCCGTCGCGGTCGTGCACGGGGCGCTCGTCGATCCCGTTCTCCATCAGTCGACCACGATCCGGGTCGCCTTTTTCGTCGTCGGCGGCATCGGGATCGCGGCCTACCTTTATCGCGAGCTCCTGGCCCGCTTCTTCGTCCCCGTCCGCGACTACACCGTCGCGGAGGTTCGGCGTCCGGACGAGACGACCGTCGAGGTCTCGCTCGAGCCCGTCGGCTCCCCGCTTCAGTTCGCGGCCGGTCAGTTCATCGTGCTGGCCTTCGGCGGCGCAAGCGCGTGGGAGCGGCATCCGTTCTCGGTCGCGAGCGCGCCGTCGGAACGTCTGCTCGAAGTCTCGATCAAGACCTCCGGCGACTACACGCGCGACCTCCGCGACAAGGTGCAGAACGGGACACCGGCGAAGGTGGCCGGGCCGTTCGGCGGCTTCGACTACCGCCGCGGCGGGCAGGATCAGATCTGGATCGCCGGCGGGATCGGCGTCACCCCGTTCCTGAGCTGGATCCGGTCCCTGGACGACGGCTTCGACCGGAAGGTCGACTTCTTCTACTCGGTCGCGCATCAGAGCGACGCCCTCTACCTCGACGAGATCAAGACCGCGGCGGCACGGCACCCCACCCTGAGCGCGCTGACGATCGACACCGAGCGAGACGGGTACCTGACTGCCGACAAGGCCATGAATGGCCGGCCACCCGGCGCGGACGTCTGGGTCTACATGTGCGGCCCGCCCCCGATGATGACCGCGCTCGCGAACGGATTCCGCCGGCTCGAGATCCCTGCGAGCCGGGTGCGCTGGGAGCAGTTCAACGTTCGCTGAACGTCTCTAGGATCAGCCTCGTGACCCACGACATCTTTCTTTTCCTGACCACGTTTCTCGCGAGCGGCGTCGAGGCCGTCGAGGCGCTGACGATTGTGCTCGCGGTCGGTGTGGTGCGCGGCTGGCGCTCGACGCTGATCGGGGTCGGCACCGCGGCGCTCGTGCTCGCGGTGATCGTGGCCGTGCTCGGTCCGGCACTGCGGTTGATCCCGATCGGCACGCTTCGCCTCGTCGTCGGGGCGCTCCTGCTCGTCTTCGGCCTGCAGTGGCTGCGCAAGGCGATTCTGCGCTCGAGCGGCTACAAGGCGTTCCACGACGAGGGCGCCGCGTTTGCGGCAGAGCGCGAACAGGCCGCTTCCGTCTCGTCTGCCGCGCCGCAGGGCATGGACTGGTACTCGTTCACCGTCGCCTTCAAGGGCGTCTTGCTCGAGGGGCTCGAGGTCGTCTTCATCGTCGTCACCTTCGGAGCCACCCAGGGCCGCGTGCCCCTGGCCGCCGCCGCCGCAGTGACCGCAGTCGTGGTCGTCGTCGCCGTGGGAATCGCCGTGAAGGGGCCGCTCGAGCGCGTCCCGGAGAACACGATCAAGTTCGTCGTCGGCCTCCTCCTCACGAGCTTTGGCATCTTCTGGGGCGGCGAGGGAGCCGGGGTCGAGTGGCCCGGCTCCGACCTCGCGATCCTCGGCATCCTCGCCTTCCTCGCGCTCGTGTCTGCCCTCCTTGTCTGGCAGCTCCGCCGGCAGCGAGCCGAAGCGCTTCCCGCGGGAGCCGGCGCGTGAGCCACATCCGCGCATTCGGCCTCTTCTGGTGGGACTTCATCGTCGGCGACGACTGGGTCGTCGCGGTGGGGGTTGCCGTCGGGCTCGGGCTTTCCGCGTTCCTGGCACACCGGGGCATCGCGGCGTGGTGGGTGCTTCCCGTCGTGGTCGCGCTCGTCCTTGCACTGTCGCTCCGTCGAGCGACACGAAGCGCCGCCGAGTGAACTGACTGGAGATCTCGTTGAAGGCGAGCGCCAGTCTCTGACAGGAAGGACGCGCCGAGGAGCGAATCCTTACGAAGTCGATGGCCACACCGGGTAGCCAGTCTCACCAGGTCGAGCACTCGAAGCGGCTCATGCTCGAGCCGAACCCTGTGTTGGTCGAGCACGCTCGCGTGCGCGCGGAGAACGTGCAGAACCGGATCGCGGATCGGATCACGAACTTCGCCGGTTCGATGGGCTTCGTCTATCTCTCGATCCTGTGGTTCGGCTGCTGGATCGGCTTTCGCGTCGAGAAGTACCCGTTCGGCCTCTTGACGATGATCGTCTCGCTCGAGGCGATCTTCCTCACGGCGTTCGTGATGATCAGCCAGAATCGCTCGGACGCCAAGCGTCAACTCGTTGCCGACCAGCAGTGGACCGTCGTCCAGGAGGAAGACAAACAGAACACCGAGTTGCTCGATCTGTCGCAGCAGATCCTCGAATTGACGAAGCAGGTCCACGCGATCGCGACCACCATGCAGCGCATCGCCCCCGATCCGCCGACCCCCACGCCTTAGCGGCTGTCGACCACGCGTACCGCCTTGCCCTCGCTGCGGGGCACCTTCCCGGCCTCGAGAACGTCGACGCGCACGCGGATGCCGAGTTGCTCGCGTAGGACTCGCTCGACGGCCTTGCTCATGGTCGCGGGATTCACTCCGGCGGCGGCCGGCTCGCACTGCACCGTCAGCTCGTCCATCGCGCCCTGCCTCTCCACGACGAGCTGATAGTGCGGGGCGGCCTCGGGAACCGACAGCAGCGCGTGCTCGACGTTCGACGGGTACACGTTGACGCCTCGCACGATGATCATGTCGTCGCGCCGGCCTCGCAGGCCTCTGATCCGAGCCGTCGTGCGGCCGCAGCGGCACGGCTCGGTGGTCATCGAGGCGATGTCGCCGGTGCGGTAGCGGAGGAGCGGCATCGCCTCCTTCAGGAGCGTCGTGAAGACGAGCTCGCCCTCGGCGCCCTCTTCGAGCGACGCCCCTGTCTCCGGATCGACGACCTCGACGAGGAAGTGGTCCTCATGGACGTGCAGGCCGTCGCGCACCTCCAGGCACTCGGCGGCGACGCCCGGGCCGCACATCTCGGAGAGGCCGTAGAAGTTGACCGCGCGAAGCCCGGGCAGCGCCCGCTCGATCTCCGCGCGCAGGCCGTCGGTCCACGGCTCGCCGCCGAAGAGGCCGAGCTCGAGCTTCAGTTCGGCGGGGTCGATCCCCGCTTCGTGCACGGCCTGCGCGATCACGAGCGCGTACGACGGCGTCGAGACGAGCACCTGCGCGCCGAGGTCGTTGAGGAGCGTCGCCTGCCGCGCCGTCATGCCGCCGGAGACCGGAATCACCGGCGCGCCGATCCGCTCCGCGCCCTGGTGGAAGCCGTGGCCGCCCGTGAACAGGCCGTAGGTGTTCGCGTTGTGGACGAGCATCCCGGGCCGCACGCCGGCCAGCGTCATGCAGCGCGCCATCAGCTCCGTCCACGCCTCGAGGTCGGCGGCGGTGTACCCGACGACCGTCGGCTTGCCGTGCGTGCCACTCGACGCATGGACGCGGGCGAGCGATGCCACCGGGACGCGGAGCAGTCCGAACGGATACGCCTCGCGCAACTCGGGCTTGCCGCAGAACGGCGCGTCGGCGAGGGAGTCGAGCTCGACGCCGAAGGCCGCGCGCAACCGCTCGCGCTGCAGCTCGCGCAGCTCGGCCCGGGGCAGCTGCTCGGCAGGGCTCCAGATCACGGGCTCAGAGGCGGCGCTCATGCGCGTTCCAGTGCTCTTCGAGGTTGCGCACGAGCGCCGGGCTCAGGTGGCAGACCGCCTGCTCGCGGCAGAACATCGCCATGTACTGCCGGAACACGTCGAGCGGCTCGGCGCCGACCCGCAGCGCTCGCCTGTTTCCCGCCGCATTCACGAGCCCGGAGCTCGTCAGCGCCTCGACGCGCGCGGCGATCGCGGCGTCCATCGCCTCGGAGGACTCGACGATCTCGTCGCAGAGGAGATCTCCATGCGGCGTTCCCGCTTCGAACTCGAGCCCCGAGAGGATCGCCTGGCGCGCGAGGCGCTCTCCCACCGAGCGAGGCAGGCGTAGGTTGGACGCGCCGGGGATGATCCCCTCCTTGCGCGCCGGCAGGAACAATCGCGCACCCCGCTCCGCGATCACGTGATCCATGGTGTGCAGGAGCTGGCACGCGCCGCCGATCGCGAATGTCTCGACGGCGGCCACCCAGAGCTTCTCGGTCGTCTCCTCCGGCTCGTCCGGCCTGAATTCGTCGGAGCTCAGCCCGCGGAAGAGCTTGTTGACGTAGCCGAGGTCGCGCGTGACGAAGAAGAGAAAGTCGATACGGCCGTGGTAGAGGTGCGTGAGGTTGAGGCCCGCGCCGAAGATGCGCCGGCCCGCGTAGCGCGGATGGCTGACGACGGCGCCCCGGATCACCCCCACCTCCACCTCGGGATCCAGCAGGGCAAGGTCGACCGCGACCTCGGTGGCCGGCAGCGTGTCGCAGTCCTCGGCGTTCAGGTGGCGGTCGTTGCGGATCTCGAGATACGCCGCCCGCCCGCGGCGCTCGAGGCACGCGCCGCCGAGATCCGCGACGCCGGTCGCCCGAAACTCGTCGAGCCGCGCGAGCGCCTCCTCCGTGGGTCGCAACATCGACCAGACGAGGTGCGCGCCGCAGCGCGGCGAGGCGAGCATGAACGAGAGGAACACGCCCTGCGCGAGCTCGATGCCCTCCTTGTCGGCCAGGGCCTTCGTCCGCTCGACGGCCATCTGCTCGCGCGTCGGCACGAGCCCGGGAAATCGCTCTGCCGCAGCGTAGACGAGCTCCTCGGCACGGACCGGCCGCGTCAGGTCGTCGGTCAGCTCGGCGTACACGTCGTCCGCATGAGCGCGGAGGTACTCGAAATCAGGCATCGGCCAGCAGGAACTCCGCTGCGCGCTCGCCGATCATGATCGACGGAGCGTTCGTGTTCCCGGTCGTCACCATCGGCATGATCGATGCGTCGGCGACGCGCAGTGCCTCGATCCCGTGCACCCGGAGCCGAGGGTCGACGACGGCGACCGCATCGGTGCCCATCTTGCAGGTGCCGACCTGATGGTGATACGTGATCGCGGTCTCGCGCACGTAGTCGCGAGTGTCGGCGGACGGGCCCGGGTAGCGCTCCACGGCGCCCCACTCGCGGAGTGCCGGCGCGGCGCCGATCCGCCGGCACAGCTCGACCGCGGCGACGAGGCTCTCGACATCGGCGTCGGCGGCAAGGATGTTCGGGTCGAGCACGACCGGGTCCTCCGGCGACGGCCCGGTGAGGCGCAGCGAGCCACGACTCAGCGGCCGCACCATCCCGCCGAGGAGCGTGAAGCCGTTTGCCGGCCCTTCCATCCACGGCTCGTACATCGGCACCATGAAATGGATCGGCTGGATGTCGGGCACGGGGAGCCCGGGCTGTGAGCGCCAGAAGAGGTGCGTCTGACAGGCCGGCAACCCCGGCGACGGCGGACCGATCTCGCGCTCGGCGCTGAAGATGACGGGCGAGAGCAGGTGGTCGTGCAGGTTCCCCCCGACGCCGGCCAGGTCCGCGACGACGTCGATTCCGAGCGAGCGCAGGTGATCGGCCGGCCCGACTCCCGAGAGCAGGAGGAGCTGCGCCGACCCGATCGTGCCGCCGCTCACGACGACCTGCTCGGCGCGCGCCTGCTCGATTCGCCCGTCCTGCGACCACTCGACGCCGACGCACCGGGTCCCCTCGAACAGCAGGCGCCGCACCGTCGCGCCGGTGATCAGCTCGAGGTTCGCCTGCTCCTCGACGGGACGGATGTAGGCCGCCGCGACACTGTGCCGGATGCCGTCCTCGATGCTGAACTGCATGAACGACACCCCGTCCTGCGACGCGCCGTTGTAGTCCGGGTTCAGCGGGATTCCGCACTCCTGAGCCGCCTCCGCGATCGCCGTGTGGATCGCATCCGGCTCGTACGACGTGAGCAGGCTCACGGCGCCGGGGCCGCCGCGCTCGCGCCGCTCGATGCGCTCGTAGACGGGCCGCACGTCGTCCCATGACCAGCCGTCGGCGCCCCACGCGTCGAAATCCGCTGGCGCGCCGCGCACCCAGATCATCGCGTTGAGGCAGCTCGAGCCGCCGAGCACCCGGCCGCGGGGCCAGGCTAGCCGGCGGCCGTTCGCGTGCACCTGCGGCACGGTCTCGTACGCCCAGTCGACCTCGGACAGCCAGAGCTCGTGGATCCGCCCGGGATCGTGGATCGCGGGGTTCTCGTCGCGGCCGCCGGCCTCGAGCAGCAGGACGCGTGCGCCGCTGTCCACCAGCCGGCGCGCAACCACGGCACCGGCGGAACCGGATCCGACAACGACAACGTCCACGCTGCGACCGCTCACGTCTAGGGACCCTATTAGGATCCGCACGTGCCCGAGGCGCTGTCTGCAACCGAAGTGGGCGAGATGATCGGCGAGCACGCCAAGCACTCCGGGCGGATCTCGTTGATGGAGGCGGTGCTCCTCTCGATCGTCACGATCGTCGTCGCGTGGGCCGGCTACTCGGCGACGAAGTGGGAGACCGAGTCGTCGCTCGACCTCACCAAGGCGGCGGTCACGCACACCAAGGCGAACCGCTACTTCGAGCTGGCGCTGACGACTCGCGCGCCGGCGCAGGTCGCCGCCGACGAGGCGGCGTCGCGGCGCCTCGATGCCGCCGGCGACGTCTACTACGCCCACGGCGAGAAGGCGGCGATCAACGGCGACGACTACGTCCGCGTCACGTTGATCCTCGCCGGCGTGCTCTTCCTCGTCGGGATCAGCACGCAGTTCCCGGTCCAGAGCATCCGCTACGGACTCGTCGGAGTCGGCGTCGTGATGCTCCTGATCGCCGCCGGCGAGATCCTCTCGCTGCCCGGGCCGCCCTAGCGCGAGCGCATGCCCAGGATCGCGACGACGACGGCGACGATCAGCAGGATGAAGAGGAACTTCGAGAGGGCGATCCCACCGCCGATCGCGAGGATGAGCAGGATGAGGACGATGATCCAGATCACGGTGAACCTCCTGATTTGGTCATTCCGATCACCCGTTTGCTCGGGGAGGAGTACGAAGCCGAATCAGTGGGGCCGCGCGCATCGAGTATAGACGTGGCTCGCGCACCGAACTGACTCTCCTCTGTCGCGTCGCCGTCGTTATAGGCTTTGCGCCGACAGCTGCGGCACGTCCAAGTTCAGGGGGGAATTCACATGGCAGGCACGCGCAGCTCCGTCCCGGCGAGCTTCTCGCTCACACTCGACGGCGTCCCGTGCGGCTTTCTCAAGGCCGTCGACGGCGGCGGTGCAAGTGCGGCGGTGGTCGAGGAGAAGCTCGACGCGGCCGGGTTCACGAAGAAGCACCTCGCAGGCGTGAAGTACGGCGACTTCCGGCTCACGATCGGCTTCGGCATGGCGCAGACCGTCTACGACTGGATCGAGGCGACCCTTAAGCGGAGCTACTCGCGCCACAGCGGCTCGATCGTCGCGGCCGACATGAACCTCCAGGCGCTGGTCGAGCGCACGTTCACCGAGGCGCTGATCACCGAGATCGGGTTTCCGGCGCTCGACGCGGCGTCGAAGAACGCGGCGTTCCTGACGCTGAGCTTCGCGCCCGAGCTCGTCCGCGAGGTGAAGGCGAGCGGCAAGGTGACAGCCGGCAAGCAGGCGGCGCAGAAGCAGTTCGTGGCGTCCAACTTCCGGCTCGAACTCGACGGCGTCGACTGCACGAAGGTCACGGCGATCGACGCGTTCACGGTGAAGCAGACGGTCACGAGCGACCAAGTCGGCGACCGCCGCGACATCGTCAACGAGCCGGGGCCGATCGACTTCCCGAATCTCCGCGTCACGATCCTCGAGGCCGGCGCCGCGACCTGGAGCGACTGGTTCCAGGACTTCGTGATCAAGGGCGACAACGGCGACGACAAGGAGAAGAGCGGCGCGATCGTGTTCCTCGCGCCGGACCGGAAGACCGAGCTCGGGCGCATCGTCCTGCACAACGTCGGCATCCACTCGTTCGAGCATTCGGCATTCCAGGCTGCCGACAAGATCACGCACGTCGTCGCGGGTCTCTACTGCGAGGTGATGGAGCTCCAGATCGGCAAGCCGACCGTAGTCCCGGCGCCGCCACGGCCCGTGCCGCGGCCGGTGAAACCGGTCGTTCGCTAGGTCGGGCGGTCTCTACTCGGAGATCGCGTCACCCACGGCGATCTCGCCGTCGGTGAGGATGTCCACGTTCAGGCCGGCCTGGTGCACGAGGGTGCCGAGCACGTTCTTGCCCGTCAGCTTCTGCAGGTGGCTGCAGGGCTCGCAGAGCTCGACGCCGTAGCACTCGAGCTCCCCGATCTTGAAGCGCTTGCCGACGAGCGCATTGACGTCGATCCCGCTCGTCAGCACGTTGCGACGCGATTCGGCGGCCGAGAGATCGATGTCCGCGGAGTCCAGCGCCTCGGAGGCGATCAGCGTCAGCGCCTGGCCGGCCGGCGCGGAGCCGTCGGCGAAGAAGTAGCGGTTGCCCTCGAGCCCCTTGCCCGAGAGCGCGCGGACGCGGTCGACCGGCTCGGGCAGCTGCCCGCTCTCTGCGGCGACGAAGATCCCCTCGACCCGGCCTGCGTTCATGCCCTCCTAGGGTACCTGGCCGAGCTGGTTCCGGATCTGAGAACTCATCGGTTCGACTTGTCCGAACCTCTAGGTTCCATGATTTGGAACTCGGTGCTACGCTTCCAGTCCTCGTGATCACCGACAGCAACCCGTTCGTCCACTCGCGCCCGATCGCGCCCGACGAGATCATCGACCGCGACGAGGAGACCGCGAAGCTGCTCCAGTGGGCCGTCGGCGGCCACTACGTCCGCCTCTACGCGCCGCGCAAGTTCGGCAAGACGAGCCTGCTCGGGCGCGTGCTGCGCGACGGCGAGCGCGAGGAGGGCCTGATCCCGATCATGGTCGACCTCTACGGCGTGCTCTCGATCGCCGACATCACCGTGCGGATCGAGCGCGCCTACGCGAAGGAGCTGAAGGGTGCGGTTCGGACGCGCATCGACCAGTTCCTCCAGAGCACCGGTCTCGGGCTCTCGCTCGGCGCCTTCGGGATCAGCGCCAAGCTCCAGCTCGACCCGCGCGTCGACCCCCTCCCCGCTCTCCATTCGCTGCTCGACCTGCCGCTGCGCCTCGGCGAGGGCGGCGGCTATCGCGCGCTGATCGTCTTCGACGAGTTCCAGGACATCGTCAAGGTCGGGAGCATGGACGCGCTGCTGCGAAGCCATATCCAGCATCAGGGCGAGGTCGCCTCGTACATCTTCTCGGGCTCCGAGCCGGGGATGATGCAGCAGCTGTTCGAGGACAAGGCGCGGCCGTTGTACGGCTCCGCGGTGCCGATGCGCCTCCATGTGCTGCGCGACGAGGACATCGCCGCGTACGTCGTCGAGCGCTTCAGGGGCACGAATCGCGACGCGGGCGAGGCGCTGAATCCGCTCCTCCAGACCGCGAAAGGGCACCCGCAGCGGGCGATCTACCTCGCCCACCGCCTCTGGGAGGAGGTGCCCGAAGGAGATACGGCGACCTTCGAGCACTGGCAGCGCGCGCATGCGACGGCACTCGCCGAGCTGGAGCCGGAGTTCGACGCGCACTGGCGGAGCTTCGGCACCTCCGAGCAGAAGGCGCTGCGGGCGGTGCTCGCCGGCGAGGGCTCGCCGTTTCGCACCACGGTGCTGCGCCAGCTCGAGGTCGAGAAGACGACGGTGCACAACGCGGTGCAGCGGCTCGTTGCGAGCGCCGAGGTCGAGCTCGCCGACCGGCGCTACACGATCGTCGATCCACTCTTCGCGGAGTGGATCGACTCGCTGCGCGTGGCCTGACTAGACGGTGCGGAGCGCTTCGGTGGGCGACATCCGCGCGGCGCGCACCGCCGGATAGAGCCCCGCGACCGCGCCGATCAACAGGGCCGCGGCGAGGCCGCCGAAGAGCGCGTAGCTCGGAACGACCACCGCCCACCCGCGCGACGACGCATACGCCGCAGTGACGAGCACGCCGATCAGGACGCCGGCGAGGCCGCCGAAGAAGCCGAGCAGCGCCGACTCGGTGAGGAACTGGCTCCAGATGTGCCGCTGCGTGGCGCCGAGTGCGCGGCGCAGGCCGATCTCGGAGCGGCGCTCCAAAACGGAGATCACCATCATGTTCGCGATCCCGATCCCGCCGACGAGCAGCGCCACCGCGCCGAGGCCGAGGAACAGCGCGGTGTACGAGGTGTTGACGGCGGAGCGGGCCTGCAGCGCGTCGGACGGCCGGCTGACCTGCACCTCCTCGGGGTTCTGCGGGCTCGCGGTCGCGGGCAGGACGCTCGAGACGTCGTCGATGCTCTGCGGCGTCGCGCGGACGTAGATCGTCGCGGGCGAGTCGTTCGCGCCGAAGAGCCGCTGCGCCACCGGGAGCCCGATCAGCGCGGCGGTGTCGAGATCCGGCGCGAGCTCGAGCGGCTCGAGGATGCCCGCGACCGTGAACCAGTGGTTGCCGAGGTACACGAGGACGTTGGTGCGGTCGATCCCGAGTCGCTGCGCGGCGACGGCGCCGAGCACGACCGTGGGGTACTGCGCGGTAGCCGCGTTGAGGAAGCGCCCCTCTT
The DNA here is from genome assembly GCA_963718355.1 of uncultured Actinomycetes bacterium. Lineage (GTDB taxonomy): Bacteria > Actinomycetota > Thermoleophilia > Gaiellales > Gaiellaceae > CAVQZA01. Next base: position 252,677 of record CAVQZA010000020.1, on the reverse strand, counting down.
GTAACCGGCCGGCGAGCGTGTTGAGCAGGTTCGGATCGGCCGACTCGACCGAGATCCCGCCGGTCTGGTCGGACGGGACGTAGTTCGTACGCAGCACCGTCGTCGAGACGGTGCCGACCGACGAGACCTGGCTGACCGGGCCGATGCGCGAGATCATCGGCGCGGCCGTTGCGGGCAGCTGGCCGCCGGTGCGGAACAGGCCCTGGCCGCCGGTGACCTGGAGGATGTTGGTGCCGAGCCGGTCGAGCTCCGAGATCAGATCCGCCTTGCTGGAGGCCGAGATCCCGAGCACCGCGACCATCGCCGCGACGCCGATCGCGACGCCGATCGCCGAGAGCACGGCGCGGGTGCGCCGCGTGCGGAACGAGACGGTGCCGACGCGGACGACGTCGGCCCAGAGCAGGCGGCTCGGCGCGAGCTCGTTCATGCCGCCACCCCGCTGTCCAACGAGACCAGGCCGTCGCGGATCTCGACCTGCCTCGGCATCTGCTCTGCGATCTGCGGGTTGTGGGTGACGACGACGATCGTCGTCCCGTCGGCGCCGAGGTCGCGCAACAGGTCGAGGATCTCGTCGCCCGCATGCGAGTCGAGGTTTCCGGTCGGCTCGTCGGCGAACACGATCGCGGGCCGCCCGACCACGGCGCGAGCGATCGCTACGCGCTGGCGCTCGCCGCCCGAGAGCGCGTTCGGGTTGTGCACGAGCCGGTGCGAGAGGCCGACGCGCCCGAGCGCCTCGCGCGCCCGTTCGCGCCGCGTGGCGCTGTCGACGCCGCGATAGAGCAGGCCGTTGGCGACATTGTCCAGAGCGGACATCCCGTCGATCAGGAAGAACTGCTGGAAGACGAAGCCGATCGTCCGCGCCCGCAGGCCCGAGACCTCTGCGTCCGAGAGCTCGGCGGTGTCGTGGCCGGCGACCGCGACGACGCCGCTACTCGGGCGCTCGAGCGTGCCCATCACGTGCAACAGCGTCGACTTTCCGGATCCGGACGGGCCCATCACCGCCACGAGCTCGCCCTCGCCGATCGAAAGGTCGATCCCCCGCAACGCGAGCACCGGTCCCGGGTACTCCTTGACGACCCTCGAGAGCTCGAGGACCGGTTCACTCACCGAGGGACGACCACGCGCTCGCCTGCCGTCACGCCGCTCGTCAGCTCGACGTAGCCGCCGGCGTACAGACCAGGCGTCACGGCGACGAGCCGCGTGGTGCCCCCGGAGCTCACCTCTACCGCGTAACCGCCCCCGAGGAGGGCAACCAAGGCGGTTACGGGCACGGCGAGAACGTTCGACGCGGACTGCGTCGTGAGGTCGACGTCGACGGGGGCCTGGTCGAGTGCGCCCGGCGCATGCCGGAGCAGGGCGATGTCGACCTCGATCGTCGCGCTCGGTGTGGATGAGCTCGAGCTCGAGGCGCCTGCCGTCGAGGAGGAGCTGGAGGAAGACTCGGCGACCTTGCCGACGCTGACGATACGCCCAGGCACCGACGAGCCGTCAGGGAGATCGACGTTGACGCGGCGACCGACCACGGCGAGCGTCTGGTCGGTGGCATCGAGCTCGACGACGACGTTCTGCGCCGTCGAGGTCGTGGTTAGCACGGGCGAGCCGGACGAGGCCGCCGAGCCGACGGCCGCGGTCTGCTGGCCGATCCGGCGCGGCCCGGGCAGGAACGCGACAGAGCCGAGCGCGACGGAGCCGGTCTGCGTCTGGCCGAGCGCAGCCTGCCAGCGCTTCACGGCGGCGGCGGTCGCGGAGTCGAAGTGCTCGTCGACGGTGCCTGGGGCGTAGCCGAGCGCCGAGAGATTCTGCTCGAGTTGCAGCACGTCGGGGCCGTCGCTGACTCCCGCTGCGATCGTGCGATACGCGGGCACCGTGCCGTACATCAGGATCACGGGCGCGTTGTCGACCTTGAAGAGGACGCCGCCGCGGCGGACGATGCTCGCCTCCGGAGCGAGCCAGGTCACCGTGCTCGAGCTCGCAGAGGAGGCCGCGCCCTGGGAGGCCTGGCCGCCGCCCGAGCTCTGGTAGGAAAGCGGTCTCGAGTCCGCGTAGCCAAGCGTGCCGCTCTCGGTCTGCGTCTCGGCGAGGTCGCGCCTCGTCACCAGTGCGAGCGTCGTGGCGCCCCCGCCTGCAGAGGTCGAGCTCGAGCTCGAGCCGCCGAAGGCGAGCCACACGACGACTCCGACCACGACGAGAACGGCAACGACGATTGCGCCGATCAGCACCGGGCGGCTCACCCGGCGACGCTCGGCGGGCGTTGCCTCCATTGCCTCGTGACTGCTCACGGCCCGGGGGCTCCGCCGCCGGGAGGGCCGAACCCGCCGCCGCCGCGGCCACCGAGCCCGGTGAATGCAGAGCGGCACGTCTGGATCGCGGCCTGCACCTTCGGATCGCTGCGATCGATGTTGGCGCCGCCGAAGAGACCGCCACCGCCTGCGCCCGGGCCGCCGCCACCACCCGAGAAGTTCGGGTCGGGGACGTTGACGCCGTTCTTGCGCATGCACTGCGCGAACTTGAGCGCGGCATCCTGGAACGCCTGGCGATTCGCAGGGCTGAACTGCGGACGCACCGCGGCAAGGATCGGCCGGCACTTCGCCTGCGCCTTCCGGAACTTCGGATCGTTGCGGTTGGCGGCGCTCCCACCGAAGAGCCCGCCGCCGCCGGCACCACCGCCACCGCCGCCGCCCTGCGAGAAGTTCGGGTCGGCGATCTGGATGCCCTGGCTGCGCAGGCACTTCGTATAGGCGAGCACCGCCGTCTGGAAGTCCTGGCGCGTGACCGCGGTCGTGGTCGTGGGAGTCGTCGAGGCGGCGACCGTGCCGGTGCCAAGGTTTGCGACGCCGGAGGACGACTTCGAGCCGCCGCAGCCGGCGGCGAGAACCGCGAGGGCCACGCCGGCGAGAGCCAGCATCAGAAAGGTGGGGACGCGCCGCATCGGACTGCAATAGAACCATGCGTGGCTAAGAGCGGGCTAAGACCTGTCGAGGCGTACAGTTCTGGACGAGATGGCGTCGGTTCCGGAGCTCGGCATCACCTTCCTCGGGACGACCGCGGCATCGATCTCGCCGAGCTCGAACACCTCCTCGCAGCTCCTCCGGTGCGGCGAGAGCCGGGTCCTCGTGGACTGCGGCTCGAATGCCGCGCGCCAGCTCGAGCTCAGCCCGAGCGAGCTCACCGAACTGACGGCCGTCGTCCTGACGCACTGGCATCCCGACCACGTCTCGGGTCTGCCGACCTTGCTGCGGCGCACGGAGACGAGGAAGCGCGCGGAGTCACTGCCCGTCTACGGGCCGGCGCCGCCGCGCGGGGTCTGGCGCGCGGTCAAGGCCGCCTCGCGCACGCGCTTGCTGGCCCACCTCCAGCCGATCGAGGCAGGCGATGCGATCGAGCTACCGGGCTTCCGCTTCACGGCGATCGCGACCGAGCACGCGATCCCTTCGGTCGGCTGGGAGATCGCCGAGACAGGCGCGCCCGGACGGCGCGTGGTGCTGAGCGGCGACACGCGGCCCGTGTCCGGGATCGCCGTGGCCGCACGCGGCGCCGACCTCCTCGTCCACGAGGCGACGTTCATCACCCGCGACCGCGCCAAGGCGCACACGAGCGGCCATTCGACAGCGCTCGAGGCCGCAGAGCTGGCGGCGGAGGCCGGAGTCGGCGCACTCGCGCTCACGCATCTTCCCGACCGTTACGAGCGCGGCCAGATCATGCGCGAGGCCGCGGCCGCGTTCACGCCGATCCTCGTCCCGCACGACCTCGAGCGGCTCGAGATCGAGCCCAGCATGAAGCCGGGCACGCCCGAGAAGGGCGTCGGCTGGGCCAGGATCCGAATCGAACAATCGTCCTCTATGCTCAGAGGATGAACGAGCGGAGCAACGACGTTCCGGTCGGCGGCTGGGACCCCGACGAGACCCTCGCCCACGCGCGCGCCGAGATGCTCGCGGAGCTCGAGCCGCTGAAGGCCGAACTGCGGGAGCGGGCGCAGCGGATCGCCGAGCGCGAGGCCGAGCTGGGCTCGACGACCGAAGCACCCGACGAAGCGCTCGCCCAGCGCGCGCGCGACCTCGCCGACGCCGAGCGGGCCGCACTCGAGGAGATCGACGCGCGTTCCCGCACGCTCGACCTGCGCGCGCAGGAGCTGGCGCGCCGGGCCCGCGAGCTCGAGGATGAAGGTCCGTTGCCCGATCCCGGCTTCGTCGGCTTCAGCGAGGGCTTCGAGGCCTTCGCCGAGAGCCGCCGCAAACGGCGGACGCCCGCCCGGTGAGCCTCGACGCTCCGGCCGGCCCGAACCCCGTCGACCCACCTGATCTCGAGCTCCTCCCCACCGTTCGCCGCCTGCTCGGGCTGTGGCGAGAGCAGTGGCGGCTCGTCGTGCTCGGCCTCGTCTGCGCGCTCGCAACGACGATCCTCGCGCTCGCGATCCCGATCCTGGTCTCGCGCGCGATCGACAACGCGATCGTGCCGAAGAAGACCGGCGCGCTGATCCCGTACCTGGCCGCGATTCTCGTGCTCGCGGCGCTGCGCCTGTTCACGAACTACACGCGCCGCTACGCCACCTCGCGCGTCGGCATCCGCATCGAGGCCCGCATGCGCGAGCTCCTCTACGCCGGGTACCTCCGCTTCCCGCGCGCGTTCTACGACCAGCACGCGACTGGCCAGGTCATCTCGCGCGCCACGAACGACCTGTATCCGATCCGCTACTTCATCGGCTGGGGGATGGTGCAGGGCGTCCAGAGCATGCTGATGATCGTCGGCGTCGCGATAGTCCTCGTCGTTGTTAACTGGCAACTCGCGCTGATCAGCTTCCTCGCGATGCCGCTGATCGCATGGCTCGCGTGGCTGTTCGCGCACATCGTGATGCCGATCTCGCGCCTCGTCCAGGCCCGCAAGGGCGACGTGACGGAGGCCTCCGACGAGGCGGTCGTCGGCATCCAGATGGTGCAGGCCTTCGGCCGCGAGGACGACGTCGAGGAGCGGTTCACGACGCGCGCCGAGGCGCTGCGCGACACCACGCTGCGCCAGTCGTTCGTCGAGGCGAAGTTCCTGCCGAGCCTGATCTTCCTGCCGACGCTGGCCGTCGCGGCCGTGCTCTACGTAGGCGGGCGCGAGGTGATCAACGGCTCGCTGACGATCGGCCAGTTCGTCCTCTTCAACACCTTGCTGCTCCAGCTCGCCTGGCCGCTCGAGGCGCTGGGCTGGATCGTGAACCTCGGCCAGCGCGCGATCGCCTCGGCCGGGCGCAGCTTCGCCTGGCTCGAGGGGATCGCGCCGCTGCCGGAGCCGGAGGCGCCGCGGACCCTGCCCGCCGGGCCGCTGGACGTGCGCTTCGAGGACGTCCACTTCTCGTACCTGACGGGCAAGGAGGTGCTGAGCGGTGCGAGCCTGCGCGTCGAGGCGGGCGAGATCGTCGCGGTCTGTGGGTCGACGGGCTCGGGCAAGACCTCGCTGCTGAATCTCCTGCCGCGCTTCTACGACCCGACCGCGGGCGGCGTCCTCGTCGGCGGCGTCGACACGCGCGACGTGACGCTCGAAGAACTGCGGCGGGCGGTCGCGGTGGTGACGCAGAAGCCGGTGCTCTTCTCTGCGCTGCTCCGCGACAACCTGATCGCCTCACGGCCGGAGGCGTCGTGGGACGCGGTGCTCGCCGCGTGCGAGGCGGCCGGCGTCACGGCCTTCGTCGACGATCTGCCCAACGGCTACGACACGCTGATCGGCGAGCGCGGGGTCAACCTCTCGGGCGGCCAGCGCCAGCGCGTTGCGCTCGCGCGCGCGCTGATCGCCGACGCGCGCGTGCTCGTGCTCGACGATCCGCTCTCGGCGGTCGACACGCACACCGAGCGGATGATCACGCGCGGCCTGCGCCCCGCGCTCGAGGGGCGGACGGTGCTCGTCGCGACCCAGCGGCTCTCGACGGTCGAGCTCGCCGACCGCGCGGTCGTGCTCGACGGCGGACGGATCGTCGAGGCGGGCACGCCACGGGATCTGATCGCGGCGGGCGGCCAGTTCTCACGACTCTTCGGAGACGAAGTCCTTGCCGCGTAAGCGCATCGGCCTCACGCGGCTCTGGCGCTACCTCGAGGGACGGCACAAGCGCGTCTGGGTGCTGATGGGCGCCGCGGCGGTCTCGGCGGGCTGCCAGGTCGCGGGCTGGCTGCTCGTCGGCGACGCCGTCAACAACGGTATCGAGAAGGACGACGTGACGCGCCTGACGGTGGTCGTGATCGCCTACATCGCGGTCAACGCCACCGCATGGGGACTCGGCTCCTACCTCACGCGCGGCTTCGCGAGGGTCGGCCAGGGCATCGTGCTCGACGTCCGCCGCGACCTGTTCAGCCACCTCACGTCGCTCTCGCTGCGGTACTTCTCGGAGCAGAAGGCGGGCTGGATCATCGCGCGTCTCACCTCCGACATCGATGCCGTCTCGGACGTCCTCTCGCAGGGCCTGACGACACTCGTCACGAACAGCCTCACGCTGCTCGGCGCGGTGATCGGCCTCTTCATCCTCGACTGGCGGCTCGGCCTCGTCGCGCTCGTCGTGCTGCCGCCGGCGCTCGTGCTGACCCGCTGGTTCCAGGTGAAGTCGCACGTCGCGTTTCTGCGCGTGCGCGAGCGGATCGCCGTCGTGACCGCGCAGCTCGCCGAGTCGGTGGCGGGAATGGCCGTGATCCAGGCCTACAACCGCGAGTCGGTCTTCCGGTCGGAGTTCGACGACCTCAACCACCAGAACCTCGTCGCGAACACCTACGCGCAGCAGCTCAACTCGTTCTTCTTCCCGGGAATCGAGTTCCTGGGCGCGATCGCGAGCGTGCTCGTGCTCGGGTTCGGCGCATACGCCTACGAGCATGGGACGCTCCAGATCGGCACCCTGATCGCCGCGATCGGCCTGCTCGCGCTCGTGTTCCAGCCGCTCCAGGAGCTCTCCGACCTCTACGGGCAGCTCCAGTCGGCCGGCGCGGCGATGGAGAAGATCACGTCGGTGCTCGACACCGAGGCCGAGATCCACGACAACGAGGGCGCCCGGACGCTGCCGCGGATCGAGGGCCGGCTCGACATCGAGCGCGTCACCTTCGCCTACGGCGCCGAGCCGATCCTGCACGGGATCGAGCTCCACGTGCCCGCGGGAGGCTGCCTCGCGCTGGTCGGCGAGTCGGGCGGCGGCAAGTCGACGCTGGCGAAGCTGATCGCGCGCTTCTACGACCCGGACGAGGGAGCTGTGCTGGTCGACGGCATCGACCTGCGCACGGTGCGGCTGCGCGCGTACCGGCGGCAGCTCGGGGTCGTGCTCCAGGATCCGTTCCTCTTCGCGGGCACGATCGCCGACAACATCCGCTTCGCGAAGCCCGATGCGAGCGACGAGGACGTGGCCGCGACAGCCGCGGCGATCGGCGTCGACCGCGTCGCCGCGCGGTTCGAGGGCGGCCTCGACCACCACGTCCGCGAGGGCGGCGCCGGGCTCTCCGCGGGTGAGCGCCAGCTGATCTCGATCGCGCGCGCCCTGCTCGCCGATCCGCGGATCCTGATCCTCGACGAGGCGACCTCGAACATCGACAGGCCGACGGAGATCCTGATCGAGCGCGCGCTCGACCGGCTCCTGCACGGGCGCACCTCGGTGATCATCGCCCACCGCCTCGCCACCGTCCGCCGCGCCGACGAGATCGTCGTGATCGAGCACGGCCGGATCCTCCAGCGCGGCACGGAGGCGCAGCTACTCGCGCAGGACGGCCCGTTCCGCCGCCTCGCGCAGGCCCTCGCGGTCTAGTCGCGCTCGATGATCTCGATCCCGACCGCCGCCGCCAGCTCTTCGGCCGAGGCGAGGACATCCGCCAACGGCATCCGAACACCGCGCAGCCGCTCCGGGTTCCCGGCGCCGGCGAGGTCGCAGCCGCGCATCTCGCTGCGAGCGAGTGTCGCCGCGGCCCAGCTCACCGCGACCAGGCTGCAATCGCTGAAGGCAACCGAAGCGAGCTCGGCGCTGTAGAAGTCGGCCTCCTCCATCCGGCAGCTCTCGAAGCTCACGCGCTCCAGCCTGGCAAACCGAAACGATGCGAGGTCGATCCGGCAGTCGACGAAGACGGCATCCTGGATCGCAGCGTTGGCGAAGTTCACGCCCGTCAGCCGCAGCCGTTCGAGCCGGACCCGGTGGAGCGAGATCCGCTCGGCGCTCACGTTGGCCCAGCTCCCTTCCTCGGCGATCACGTCGGTGAACGTCACGCCCTTGAGGCTGGATCCGCTCAGGTCGACGCCGTCCAGGAAGCAGAGCTCGAGGTCGGCCAGCTCTGCCGGCGGCTCGCTGAGCGTCAGGTCGCCCGGAACCTCCGGGGGCCGCGGGGCGATCGGCTCGGTGGACTTCACGAGTCCGAGAGCTCCTCGCGCGTGATCGCGAAGATGCGGTGATCCTCCCAGGCGCCGTTGATGCAGAGGTAGCGCGCAGCCAGGCCCTCCTCGCGAAAGCCCGCCTTCTCGAGGACGCGGATCGAGGCGCCGTTTCGCGGCATCACGGCGGCCTGCACGCGGTGGAGACCCACCTCTTCGAAGCCAAAGCGCACAGCTTGGCGCACCGCTTCGGTCGCGTAGCCGCGCCCGTTCACCGCCTCGTCGACGAAGTAGCCGAGGAACACGTTGTCGAACACACCGCGCACGACCTCGCTGAGCGCGATCCGGCCGACGAGCTCGGGCGCGAAGATGCCGAACGAGTAGCGGCGATCGAGGCGCGCCGCCTCGATCCCGGCCTCGATGTCCGTCTCCTGCGCGGCGAGCGTGTACCAGGCCTCGTCGCGGCGCGGCTCCCACTGCTCGAAGAACTCACGGTTCCTGAGCCGAAGGTCGAGCATCGCGGGCGCGTCCGCGGCCTCGAGTGGCCGCAGCGAGATCAGCGCAGCTGCCACTCGTCGCCGCGCAGCAGCGGCACCGCATTGCCGGAGGCGGTGATCCCGTCGACGTCCACCTCGGGGCCGCCGATCATGAAGTCGGTGTGCACGTTCGCGTCGTTGACGCCGAGCTCGGCGAGCGCCGCCGGGTCGAGGTCGTTGCCGCCCTCGATGCATTCCGGGAACCCCTGGCCGAAGGCGATGTGACAGGTGGCGTTCTCGTCGAAGAGCGTGTTGGTGAACGTGATCCCGGTCTGCCCGACGCGCGAGGTGCCGTCGACGAGCGCGAGCTCGCCGAGGAACGGCGCGCTCGGGTCGGACTCCAGCTGGGCGCGCACGACGTCGCCGCCGGTCGAGGCCGAGACGTCCGTGATACGGCCTCCGGCGAACGTGACCTCGAGGTCGCGGACGATCTGGCCCTGGAGCGCCAGCGGCCTGGTCGAGCGAACGTGGCCCTCGGCGCGGAGCCGGTGGGGTGTCGTGAAGACCTCTTCGGTCGGCATGTTCGGAATGTGGCGCTGGCCCCAGACCGTCTCCGTGGCAGCTGCCTCCCAGCGCGAGCGATCAATGAGGCCGACGGTGAGATCCGTGCCCGGACCGCGGAAGCGGATCGCATCGAAGCGATGCTCGTTGAGCGCGCCCGCCCGCGCAAGCAGCCGGTCGGCGTGCTCCTTCCATGCGGCGACGGGGTCCGGCTCGTCGAGGCGCACCGTGCGCGCGACCGCGTCCCAGAGCCGGTCGACGTCGGGCTCGCCGAAGATCGAGCGCGCCCAGCCCTCGGTCGGGCACGCGATGATCGACCACGCGACGCGTCGCTCGGTGACGAGCCGCAGCGACGCCTGCACGAGCTCGCTCATCCGGGACGCGCCGACCCGGCGCCCGTCGAGGTCGCCGAAGAGCTCGGGCTCCGGGTCGCCGGTGACGGTGATCCGTGCGCCTTGCTCGGAGCCGGTCGCCTCGAGCCGGGTCAGCAGCCAGGGCGGCGTGAAGTCGAGCGACTCCTCCGGCCCGGCCTCGATCAGCGCACGCTTCACGTGCTGATCGGTGTAGCGCGCGTCGACGTAGCCCGCCCCGGCCGCGTAGGCGGCCCGCGCAATCGCGCGGACGAGAGACGCGTGCTCGACGAGCCCGTTGACCTCGAGCACCTGGCCCGGCTGGAGGTTTACGCCCACCTCGACGGCGAGCCGCGCATAGCGCTCGAGCAGGTCGTCCACGGCGGAAACCATAACCGCCGGACTGCCTATGCGGCCTGAGCCTCGTCCTTCAGGATCCGCAGGCAGACCTCGACGACATCCGGATCGAACTGCGTCCCCGCCGCCGCCTCGAGCCGCCGGAACGCCTCGTTGGCCGAGAGCCGCTTGCGATAGGGCCGATCGGTCGTCATCGCGTGGTAGGCGTCGCAGACGAGGATGATCCGCGATTCGAGCGGGATCTCCTCGGCCGACTTGTGGTCGGGATAGCCGCTGCCGTCCCAGTGCTCGTGGCACGAGCGCACGATCGGGCGCACCTGCTGGAGCCGGTCGATCGGCGCGATGATCCGCTCCCCGAGCTCCGGGTGCATCTGCACGATCGCCCGCTCCTCCGCGGTGAGCCGGCCCGGCTTGGAGAGGATCGCCGCCGGGATGCCGAGCTTGCCGATGTCGTGGAAGAGCGCGCCGAGCTCGAGCCGCTTCAGCGCCTGCCCGTCGAGGCCGAGCTTGCCGCCGACGCGAAGCGCGAGGTCGGTGATCCAGCGCGCGTGCGACGAGGTGTACTCGTCGTTCGCTTCGAGCGCGTTCGCCAGCGCCTCGACGGTGGAGAGGAAGGTCGCCTCGAGGCTGTCGAAGTTGCCCGCATTCGTGATCGCGAGCGAGGCCTGGTAGGCGAGGCCGGCGAGAAGTCGCAGCTCGCGGTCGCCGAACTCGATCCCCGCGTCGGGGCGCGCGGCGGCGATGCAGCCGTGACGGTTGCCGTCGATCTGCAGCGGCGCGATCGCGAAGTCGCCGCTCAGCCCCTCGGGAACCTCGCCGAACGCGACGAGATTGGCCTCGGGCATGATCACCGCCTCGGACATCACCGCGAGCTCCTCGGCCAGCTCGGCCGGATAGCGCGCCTGGAACGTCTGCTCGGTCTGCGCCTCGTCGTAGCCATGCAAGGCGTGGGCGATCAGCTCGCCGGACTCGACGTCCTGGAGCCACACCGACACCTGCGATGACGAGAGGATCTCCGCCGTGCGCTCGACCACGAGGCCGAGGATCTCGTCCATCCCGGCCGCAGCCGAAAGCTCGCGGCTGAACTCGAGCAGTGCGCGCGCGCTCTGCGCCTCGCGCCGCTCGGCCTCGTAGAGGCGGGCGTTCTCGAGCGCGACGGACGCATGGCCCGCGAGCACCTCGAGCAGGCGCACGTCATCGCCGTCGAACTGGTCGAGGCCGAGCTTCGAGAGCGCAACGACGCCGATCACGCGGGAGCCGTAAAGGAGCGGCACCGCGAGGAACGACTCGTCGATCGGATCGGTGCCGGGGATGAACGCGGCGAAGTCGCAACGCGCCGCGTCGCCGAGGCAGATCGACTCGCCGGTCTGCGCGACTCGGCCCGTGACGCCGTCTCCGAGCCTGCAGGCGAGCACCTCGAGCGTCGTCTGCTCCTGGCCGGCGAGCTCGCCGCGGAACGCAACCGGAATCACGTCCTCGCCGTCGACCACGAACACGCGGCAGTTGTGGTAATCGATCAGCGAGCGGAGCTCGTTCGCGATCGTGAGCCCGATCTGTCGCACGTCGTTGAGGCGATTCAGCTTGCCTCCGAGGCTCTGCAGCATCTTCATGTGCGCGATCGAGCGCACGGTGCGTGCACCCTCGTCCGTCGTCTCCGGCCGCTCGGTCGCGTCGTCCTCGAAGAACACGATCTGGTTCTTGCCGCGAGCCTTCGCGGTCATCATCGCCGCCTCGGCGCAGGCGATCAGCTCGCGCGGGTTCATCGCGTGCTTCGGGCCTTGTGCGATCCCGATCGAGACCGTCACCTTCCCGGCGGGATCGAGATCGATCTCCTCGAGCAGCTCGGTGAGCCGGCCCGCGAGCCCGAGCGCCGCAGCCTCGTCGCACGACGGGAGGATCACCGCGAACTCCTCGCCGCCGAGCCGGCAGACGACGTCGGAGCCGCGCACGGTCTGCGAAATCTCGTTCGCGAGGGCGCAGAGCACCTCGTCGCCGGCGCCGTGCCCGTGCACGTCGTTGACGCGCTTGAAGTCGTCGATGTCGAGCATCAGCACCGACACGGCGTCGTGCGCGCGGCTGACGCGGCGCAGTTCGGACCGAAGGCGCTCGTGGAAGTAGCGATGGTTGTAGAGGCCGGTGAGCGAGTCCGTCTGCGCCTGATGCTCGAGGCGCGCGCGGACGTGCGCGTTGTCGAGCGCGAGCGCGGCCGCATCGGCGAAGCGACGCGCCAGCTCGAACTCCTCGTCGTTGAAGGTCGCGTCGCCCTGGCGATACATGTTCAGTGCGCCCTTCAGGTGCGAGCGCGCGATGAGCGGGATCGAGAGCAGCGCCTCGGGCTCGTCTGCCGGCGTGCCGGGCACGACCTTGACGCGGGGATCGAGGTGGGCCTGATTCGAGAGCACGGCCTCACGGTGCTCGGCCGCCCAGCCGGTGATCCCTTCGCCGAAGGAAAGCGTGGATGCGAGGAGCTTGTCGGCCCACGGGTCCCGCGAGAGCACCGGCAGCAGCAGGCGCCGCGCCTCGTCGGCCGAGTAGATCGTGAGCGAGTCGTGCGGGATCAGCTCCTCGAGCGTGTCGGCGATCCGCTCCAGCAGCGCGTCGAGACCCTGCTCGGCGAGGATGTCGTGATAGACGTCGGCGAGGCGGCGGTACGACTCGACGAGCCCGTCCAGGCGCGCCGGATCAGCCGCCTTGTAGGGCGGAACAAGGTGAACCGACTGGGCCGGCGCGTCGCCGGCGCGCGCGCTCAGAGCGCGATCCACAGGCAATGAGCCCCGGCTGGGACGCCGGAGCGGGGGTGAAGGTTCGGCCGCACGTGTCCCTTCCTCGGGTTGCCGACACAGGATCGCCACGACGGCATGCCCTCGAATCCCCCATCAGAGGGAAAGAACGCTCAGGTGCCTGAGGCTCTAGTCACCCCAGTCGAAGTCCCGCGAGCGGCTCCAGAGGCTCTCTTCGAGCTCGGGAAGTGCCTGCTCAGCGGTCTCTTCGGTGGGCCATACGATGGGAGCGGCCTCGGCGGTTGCCTCTGCCTCGAACGGGGACTCGACGCCGTCGAGCGTCTCCTCGAGACGTGCCTGCTCCTCGGTCTTGAAAAGGGGGTGGTTGTCGAACGGATCCTCGGGCTGGTACTTGCTGAGCGGCATGTTCCGCTCGAGCTCTGCATTCTTTCGTTTCAGATCCAGGTGATCCTGGATGACCTGCGCGAAGATGTTCGGTGTCTCAACCGGCATCTGTACCTCCGGTTCGGGGGCGGGACGGGGACCTGCCGACTATACCCCTTCGGGGCTAATTGTGTGGAAGAGGTTAGCAGGCGCTCAGGAATGCTGGAGCGGCAGCCGTGCCATGTCGACCCGGTTCTTGCCCGCATTCTTCGCGTCGTAGAGCCCACGGTCGGCCGCTGCTATCAGCTCGGCGGCGGACGCGGTCGGTGGTGACGTGGCGACGCCGAAGCTGGCGGTGATCCGGATCGCTGCGCCGCCCGGGGTCACGATCACGCGCTCCTCGAGGGCGGCCCGGACCCGCTCGGCGACGTTCGCCGCGCCCGCGGCATCGGTGCCGGGAAGCAGCAGCATGAACTCCTCGCCGCCGAACCGGCCTGCAGTGTCGATCTCGCGGACGTTCTCCCGCAGGAGCTCGGCGAACGCGCGGAGCACGGCGTCGCCGGCCGGATGGCCGTGGCGGTCGTTGACGGCCTTGAAGTCGTCGAGGTCGGCGAACACGAGCGCCGTAGGGCCGCCAAGCCGCTCGGCGCGCAGAATCTCGGCTTCGAGCTCGTCCTCGAGCTGGCGGCGGTTCGCGAGCCCGGTGAGGCCGTCGACGAGCGCCTGCCGCTCGACGATCCCGTGCAGGCGCGCGTTCTCGAGCGCCACCGCTGCCTGCGCGGCGAGCGAGCGCGCCGTCGACTTGCTCTCCTCGTCGAACGCGGAGCCGTAGAGGACGAGCGTGCCGAAGCTGAGCGTGCCGGAGGCCGCGAGCGGCAGCTCGAACGTGTCGTTGCCCGTGCTCGGATCGCCGGCCTCGATCACCTCGCCCGCGCGCCCGAGCAGCACCGCACCTTCGGCGCCGGTGGCGTCGACCACGGTCTCGACGACGACGCGCATCAGCTGCTTCGCGTCATGGGTCGCGGCGAGCGCTGCGCCTAGGCGCGAGAACGCCTCGCGCAGGCGCGCACGCTCGGCCTCGAGCTCGTCGATCTTCGCTTCGAGCTCCTCCGCCATCGTGTTGAAGCTGTGACCGAGCACGGCGAGCTCGTCGCGGCCCTTGACCTCGACCCTGCTGCCGAGGTTGCCGCGCGCGAGCTCGTTCGCGCCGACGACGAGACCGCCGATGGTGCGGACGATCGAGCGCCCCTGGAGGAACGCGACGAGCCCGATCGCGACCAGGGCGGCGAGCACGGCGAGCAGCAGCTCGCGCTCACGCGCACTGTTCGCGGCGTCGATGCGGGCCTGCGGCGTCAGCGTGGCGAGCGCGATCCCGGCCCGTTCCTGGATCTCGTTGCCGGCCACGAGGCGAAACCGCGTGTCGCCGAGCTTGACGCTCTTCGACAGGCCTGCAGGGGTCCGGACGTCGCCCGCGGGCACGCTCGGAGCCCCGGCTACGACGCGGCCGCGGTCGAGAATCGCGATCGCGTCCTCCTGCTCGAGCCCCGAGCGAGCGCGCAGGCGTGCCGCGAGCGCCGAGTCGAGCCGCACCGACGAGATGACGTAGCCGACGAGGCCCGACTGGCCGATCACAGGCACGGGCTGCTCGATCGCGAGCGACGGCGCCGAGCCGACGCGGAAACCGTTGTCGCCGGTCACGCGAAGATCGGGCTCGTCACGGAGGACCTTCGCGATCGTCTGGCGATCCTGCGCCGTCACGGCCTGTACGAATGGGAGGCTCCCTGCGAGCTCGGTCGCCGGCTGCTTCGCGGAGGCGAGGGTTTCCTGCAGCGCCGCGCTCGAGGCGCGCAGACCGGCCTGCATCCGGGCATCGACGAGGCGCGTCTCGCTGCGTTCGGCGACCTGGCGGAAGCCGAAAAAGAACCCGGCAAGCGGGATCAGCGCGAGCAACAGAAAGTAGCCCACGAGTTTGAGCCGGAAACTGCCCATCGTCAGGCCTTCGTCATGCCGCATTTTCGCCTCGCTGACATCCCTCGATCTAGGGACTTGATCGGCTGGAAAGCCCTAGTCCATGAGGGGAACCGCTAAACGGGTGCCAGCGCTTCGCCGACGATGCGGTCCTGCTCGCGCTGGTGCGCCGTCGGATAGCCCTCGCTGGGGCTCGCACGCCACGGCCGGCCGACGAAGCGCAGCGGCACGCCGTCTGGCTTTGCCTCCTCGAGGCGGTGCCGGATCGCACGCCACGGGCCCATGTTCTGGGGCTCCTCTTGCGCCCACACGACCTCGGTCAGATTGGGATAGCGCGCGGTGAGCTCCGCCGCGGCCTCGACCGGGAACGGATAGAGCTGCTCGAGGCGGGCGATCGCGATTCCGGCGGCCTCCGCGTGCGCCTCGGCGCCGATCAGGTCGTAGTAGATCTTCCCCGAGCAGAGAACGAGGCGGCGTACGGACGCGTGGTCGGCCTCGGGATCGTCGAGCAGCGGCTTGAACGTGCCCTCTGCGAGGTCGGCGAGCGTCGAGGACGCGGCCTTGAGCCGCAGCAGGCCCTTCGGCGTCATCACGATCAGCGGCCGCGCGGTCGCGTCGAGCGCCTGCTTGCGCAGCAGGTGGAAGTGCTGCGCGGAGGTGGTCGGGTTCGCGATCCGGATGTTCTCCTGCGCTGCGAGCTGGAGAAAGCGCTCGAGGCGCGCGCTCGAGTGCTCCGGCCCGTTTCCCTCGTAGCCGTGCGGCAGCAGCAGCGTGAGACGCGTGCTCTGGCGCCACTTCGAAAGGCCCGAGGCGACGAACTGGTCGATCACGATCTGCGCGCCGTTGATGAAGTCGCCGAACTGCGCCTCCCAGAGGACGAGCGCCTCGGGCGCGGCGACGGAGTACCCGTACTCGAAGCCGAGGCACGCGAACTCCGACAGCGGCGAGTTCGCGATCTCGAACGCGGCGGCGGCGCCGTCGAGATGCTGCATCGGCACGAACGGCGAGCCCGTGTGGAGGTCGTGGAGGACGAGATGGCGATGCGAGAACGTCCCGCGCTCGGTGTCCTGGCCGGTGAGACGCACCGGGATGCCCTCGCGGAGCAGCGAGCCGTAGGCGAGCGCCTCGGCCTGGCCCCAGTCGATCCCGCCCTCGTCCAGCGCCTCGACGCGCCGCTCGAGCTGGCGCGCGAGCTTCGGATGGACGATGAATCCGTCCGGGACGCGCAGCAACTCCTCGTTGAGCTCGCGCAGCCGCTCGGCGGGGACGGTGGTCGTCGGCGCGCCGCCCGAGGACTCCGGCACCCGCTCATCGTGCTCCGAGCGTGGCGCGCCGATCGCGGCTCGCAGTTCCTCGTGCGCCTCGCGCATCGCGGCGGCGACCCCGGCCTCGAGCTCGTCGACCTCGGTCGCCGAGACGACGCCGTCGGCGACGAGCCGCTCGGCGTACAGCGCACGCACCGTCTCGTGACCGTCGATCGCCTCGACCATCAGCGGCTGCGTGTAGGCCGGCTCGTCCTGCTCGTTGTGCCCGAAGCGCCGGTAGCCGACGAGGTCGACGACGACGTCGTGGCGGAAGCGGTGCCGGAACGCCATCGCGAGCCGGATCGACGAGACCGCCGCCTCGGGGTCGTCGGCGTTGACGTGGATAATCGGGATGTCGAAGCCCTTGGCGAGGTCGCTCGAATAGCGGGTCGAGCGGCCCTGCGCGGGATCCGTCGTGAAGCCGACCTGGTTGTTCGCGATCAGGTGCAGCGTGCCGCCGGTCGAATAGGCCGCGAGCGCGCCGAGGTTCAGCGTCTCGGCGACGACGCCCTGTCCCGCGAACGAGGCGTCGCCGTGAATCAGCACGGGCATCGCGACGCTCGGGTCGTGGAGCCCGGCTCCGGCTGCGCGGTCGGTCTGGACCGCGCGCGCGGTTCCCTCGACGACGGGGTCGGCCGCCTCGAGGTGGCTGGGATTCGCAGCGAGCGTGACCGCGATCTGGCCGGCGCGCGTCGCGCGCTGCGCGCGGGCGCCGAGGTGGTACTTGACGTCGCCGCTGCCGCCCTCGGGATCTGCAGCGACGGCCTCGAGGGCTCGCTCGCCCTCGAACTCGCGCAGGATCGTCTCGTACGGGCGGCCGACAGTGTGCGCGAGGACGTTGAGCCGGCCGCGGTGCGCCATTCCGATCACGACCTCGTGGGCCCCGTCCTCCGCCGCGAGCTCGATCGACTCGTCGAGCATCGGGATCATCACGTCGAGCCCCTCGAGCGAGAACTGCTTCTGGCCGAGGAACGAGCGCCGCAGATAGGCCTCCATCCCCTCGACCATCGAAAGGCGGCCGAGCAGGGCGCGCTGCTCGTCAGGGGTCAGCGGCTTGCGATAGCGGCCCGACTCGATCGCCTGGCGGAGCCACACGCGCTTCTCGTGGTCGGAGATGTGCTCGATCTCGTAGGCGATCGTCCCGGTGTAGACCTCCTGCAGCTGCGGCAGCGCGTCGGCGAGCGTCTCGGCGTCGACGTACATGCGCAGCACCGCCGCGGGAATGCGGGCCTGCAGCTCGGGCGTGAGCTTCGGGATCAGCGCCATCGGGTCGATCGCCGGGTCGCCGGGCGGCTCCGAGCCGAGCGGGTCGAGGTGCGCGGCGAGGTGACCGACCATGCGGTAGGCCTTGACGAGCGCCATCGCGGCCGCGACGCCGCCGAGGAGCTCTGCGTCCGGCTCGACGACGACGGGAGGCACCTCGACGGCGGGCGCGCCGTTCCCGTTGTGCTCGAGCAGCTTCGAAAGGCCGGGCAGCGCTTCGACGAGCTCGGAGTCGCCGCTCTCGAACAGCGCCCGCCACTCGGCCGGGACCGCGGCCGGGTTGCCCAGGTACTCCTCGAGGAGCAGGCTTGCGTAGCCCGCGTTGAGGCCGTCGACGTCCTGGCCGGTCATCGCCTAGGTTGTAGCAGCTACCAGAGCGAGTGCCGCGTGACGACCGCGACCGTCATCCCGAGCGGGAAGCAGATCACGCACACGATCACGGCGGTCTGCGCGAGCTTGGCGAAACGGCCGCCGATTCCCACCGCGATCAGGGCGAGCAGGATCGACGGCAGGATGAGGCGGAGAGGCTTGTAGAAGACACCGATCGCCGCGACGAAGATCGCGAATGCGGCGAGGAAGCCGGCGACAGTCTGGGCCGCACTGCTGCGCTGAGCTGGCTCGGTGGTCACCGCTCGACTCTACCGTGCGCGAAGGCGCCACGGCGTCGCCTCGGGGGTGTCCGGGTCGGCCCTCCGCGCGAGCCGGGGCTTGCGGGCCGCATCGACGAGCGACGCCACCAACCCGGAGGGCCGCTTTGCCAGCCCGTCTCGCCCGAGGCGCCGCCGGCGCCCGGCTCCGGCTCGGCCCGGATCGCCCACCTGACCACGAAGTACAGGTAGACGATCGGGATCTTGAGCACGACCATCATGAAGACGAACTCCCACCACGCCATGATCGGGACAGTTTAGGCATGGAAGCGGCCCCTGGCGAGGGGCCGCTTCCCGGCGCGGGAGAGGCGCGGCTTTACTGGGGAGAGAGCGTGCTCGCGAACGCGGCGATCGTGTCCGACAGCGGCGGCAGCGCGAGGTCGGGATCGCTCTGGACGGCGGCGACGGCATGGACATCGAGCAGCGGGACCGGCCCGGCCGGCTCGCTTTCGGCAGCGTCGGACCAGGACGCGTCGGACCAGGACGCGTCAGACCACGACGCGTCAGACCACGAAGCATCGGACCAGGACGCATCAGACCACGACGCGTCAGACCACGACGCGTCAGACCACGAAGCGTCAGACCACGACGCGTCAGACCATGAGGCATCCGACCAGGACGCGTCAGACCACGACGCGTCCGAGGTGACCGCGGCGACCCAGCTCGGCGCATCGAACGCGAGCCCGCCGACCGCGTCACTGCCGACGAACTGGTCGAGCCCTGCGTTCGGGTTCGGCGGAGCCTCGACCGACGCGGCCCTGGCGGCCTTGACCTCACCGACGCCGATCTCCCAGTTCGTGAGGCTCGGGACGGGCCTGGCTGCGAGCATCAGCGCGCCCTTCACCTGGTCGGGCGACCAGTCCGGATGCAGCGCCAGGATCTGGGCGGCCGCGCCCGAGACGACCGGGGCCGCGAACGACGTGCCCGAAAGCTCCATGTATCCCGGCGCGACCAGGTGGTCTGAACGCTGAAGCGCGAGCGTGCCGTCGGAGACCGGCCCGACCATGTACCGGCCGGGAGCGCCGAGCTCGGGCTTGGCGAAGCCGTCCTCGGTCTTCCCGTAGGCCGACCAGGGCGCGACAGAGTCGTCTGCGACCCCGACGGTGCTGCCGATGTCGACGGCGCCGACCGTGATCACGAACGGATCGTTGCCGGGCGAGTAGAGGACGCCGCTCGGCGCATCGGCGGGGCCGTAGTTCCCGGCCGCCGCGACGACGGTGATCCCGTTGAACCAGAGCTTCTCGACCGCGCGATCGAGCGGATCGAAGAAGAAGTGCGTGGCGATGGACGAGTGGAGGGAGAAGTTGGCGACCTTGATGTCGTACGTGTCCTTGTTCGCCAGGATCCACTGAGCGGCGGCGATCACGTCGGAGGTTCGGGCGAGCCCGTTGTCGTCCATCACCCGGATCGGGAGGATGTGCGAGGTCGGCGATGCGCCGGTGTAGTTGACCGCGCCGTCCGCGGCGATCCCGGCGACGAACGTGCCGTGACCGTCGCCATCGCCCTGTGCGTTCGGGGTCAGGGAACTGAGGTTGACCTGCGGGTAGGCGCGATCGCCGAAGTCGCCGTTGCTGTTGTCGAGGCCCGAGTCGACGATCGCGATCGTCGGCGCGTCGGGAGCCGGGTCGGCGGCGCTGCCCCAGAGCCGGGCGTTGCCCGAGACGTACGGCCAGAGCTGCGTATTGAACCGCGCGTCGCCGCTGGACTCCACGGGCGCGTCCGACGTGATGACCAGGCCCGGGACCTTCGCGAGCCGCGCGATCCACTTCGCCTTCAGCTCGACCGCGACGCCGCTGACGAGCGTGAGGCGCTTCGAGAGCCTGCCGCCGTCGCCGCCGCCGTTGCGCGAGAAGGCCGAGGCGGCGGCGTTCATGCCGGCCGCGGCCTGGATGATAACGCGGAGCTTCTGGCTGCCGTGCGCCTGCGCCTGCTTCAGGAGTGCCGGCTCGACGTACGTGCCCTGCTGCGTTCCATTCTTCGGAGTGCCGCCCGCGGCGGACGCGGCGAGCGGAGCGCCGAGCGCGAAGGCGCCGACGAGAACGATGAGGAGGCCGCGCCGCGCGCCGAAGCTGCGCTCGCCGCCGCGATTTCCAGCGCCCCAGAGGGCGCTGCCGCGCGTGGTACGAACCGACGTGTCTGTTGCCATGACCATCTCCGTCCTCTTCCGCGCCGCAGAGCGCGAAGCTGCAGTGCCACTGGCGAGATGAGCGTGCTTGCTGACTCGTGTGGTTGAACGTACTGCGGGTGTTCCAGCTCGTCTCCCCCGTACGGGGGCTAGGGCAAGGGCTTGAGGAAAATCCCTCGGTCGGGGTAACCCCGCCGGGGATGAGCCTGCTAACGGCGTATTTCGCCGGGCCTCGGACTACCCCAAAGGGCGCTGTGACGGACGTCCATGATGGCCATTGAGACGCGTTGCCTGGGGAAAACTTGTGGGCTTTCAACAGGCTGTGGAAAAGAGATCCCTCTCACGAGGGAGACCGAAAGCGCTCCAGCTCCGCCGCGACGAGCTCTGTCCAGCGCCGCGCCCTCGGCAATGGTACGAGCCTGCCGAACGGCCGCACCGCGAGCCCGTGCACGCCGCCGGGAATCAGCGTGTAGTCGGCCTCGACGCCGAGGGCGCGCACCCGCTCGAAGCCGGCGCGCGAGAGACTCGGCGCGACGCCCGGAACGCCGGGCAGCGCGCGGTCGAGTGCGCCCTGGAACACGGCCAGACGGCGGCCGCGCATCGGCTCGACGTCGAGCCGCTCGGGAATCCACGGTGCGAGCCCGACCACGGTCTCGACCGACGGCTCGTCCGCGACGCCGATCGCGACCGCTCCGCCCATCGAGAAGCCGATCAGCAGCGTCCGCTCGCCGGCGGTCGCCGCGATCGCCGCCCGCGCATCCTCCATGCACCACGGCAGCTGCCGCCACGACTTGACTCGGTAGCGCAGCTCGGAGAAGCGCAGCTCGGGAAAGGCGGGACGCAGATGGCGGACGAGGAACTCGATCGTGGCGCTCCAGGTGCCCTCGACCTCACCGCTCTGGCCGCCGTTCATGCAGACGACGGCAAGCGGCCCGTCGCCGCCCGAGAGGCGCAGCTCGGCTCCGGTCGGAAGCAGCATGCGTGGCAAGCTACCTTCCCCGGTGTGAATCGCCGCTCAGCCTGCGTCCTTCTGCTCGCCGCAGCAGCGCTCCTGCTCGCCGCGGTCGCGCTCGCCGACGGCGATCCGGCGAGCGACGTGCTCGTCAGCAAGACCGTCTTCCTCCCCGCACCCCCGCCGAGCAGCGACGCCGCGAGCGCGCTCCAGCAGCAGGTCGACGCGGTCTACAAGCGAGGCGATCGCATCAAGGTGGCCGTGATCGCGACTCCGAACGACCTGGGCTCGGTGCCGAGCCTCTTCGGCAGACCGGCCGCCTACGCCTCGTTTCTCGGGCAGGAGCTCGGTCTCGCCTATGCGGCCACTCTGCTCGTCGTGATGCCGGGCGGCTTCGGGGTCTACGAGCGCAACGCCTCGACCGCGGCCGCCGACGCCGTGCTGAAGAAGGTGACGATCGCGGGCTCGAGCCCCGACGACCTCGCGAAGGCAGCGGGCTCCGCAGTCGGCCAGCTGCTCTCGGCCGGGCTCCTGCACTACAGGGACACGCTCGCGCCGACCGTCTTCGTGTTCCCGGCGAAGGCGAGGCGCGGCACGGAGGCGAAGCTCACCTACGCCGGGTTCGACGACAGCGGCCGCGTGGCCGTCGTCATCCACATCCGCGACGGCAAGACGCTCGCGACGCTCGAGGCGCCGCTGGGAGCCGTGAATCCGAACGCGATCTACACGCTGAGCTGGAAGGTGCCGGCGCGGCTCGCGAGAGGTCTCTACCGGTACTGCGCGCAGGCGACCGACCCGAACGGCAACAAGAGCGCGCAGTCGTGCGCGACGCTCACCGTCAGCTGAGCAGGTACGAGTACTGCGAGAGGTTGAGCACGCCCGCCGACGGATGGGCGAGCACGGTGCCGATGTCGTCGTCACGTACACCTGGATGTGTGCCGCGCTGTCGTAGCGGAACAGGTCGAAGTCGTACGCGTACAGCGTGTGGTGATCGTCGTAGCAATAGACGTAGCGCGGCATCTGGAGGATGTTCCGCCGTGCCAGCTCGGCTCGCTGCCGTGACTCGGGCACTCCGGTCGCAACGGCGATCCGCTTGATGTGCTCGCAGCCCGGGGCGCCGCGGATGCTCGCGTACCAGCCTTGCTTGAAGAGATCGTTGGCCTAGAGGTCATGCAGGCCGTTCGCCGCGACCCTGGTCTTGAAGACGAGGTCGTCCGGGATGTAATACGACTCCGTGCTCGGCAGCGCCGGCTTGATCTGCGCCCGCTCCTGCGTGATCCAGCCGAGCACCTCGTGCACGGTCTGGGTCGCCGTCGCCTCGCTCGCGGCGCCGTCGTTCATCAGGTTCAGGCGGACGGTCAGAAGGCTGAGCGCGGCCGACTCGTACGCGGCGTAGAAGTCGCGGACGGTCGGCGCGAGCTCCGAGGTGAGGAACGGCTTCTGCTGCGTCTCGATATGCCTCGCGCACGCGATCAGCGTCTGGTCGTTCCCGTAGATCGCCTTGTGGAGGTGCAGCTGCTGCGTGCCGAGCAGGAGGTAGTCGGCCCTGATCGCGGCCAGCGCCTTGTCGCGTTCCTCCTGCTTCGCGATCCCGCCCACATCGGCGAGCGCACGCAGGTGCACCTGGGCGGAGGCGAGACTGCCGGTCAGCTCGGTCTTCTGGATCACGCAGTTGAGGTGCTGCTCCATCGCGGCCTGATGTGCGGTGAGCTTCAGGTCGAGCTGCTTCAGCTGCTCGCTGATCTGCGTGAGCGCCGCGCTCGTGGGGTCGATGTGCTTCGAGATGTCGGGCGCGAACTGCGCGATCGCGGCCTTCGCGCCCGCCTTCGCGAGCTCGGTCGCGACCGCCGTGGCGATCCCGTTCTCGGTGTGCGAGGTCCGCGCGGCAGCGCCCGGGACCAGGCAGAGCGCGATGACGAGCGGGAGGAAGAGCTCAGATGCCTTGCCTCACCCTTTGAAGGGAAAAACGAAGGCCCGCAAGCGGGCCTTCAGTGGAGCCAGCCGGGCTCGAACCGGCGACCTTCTGGCTGCCAGCCAGACGCTCTCCCAGCTGAGCTATGGCCCCAGAGCGGAGGAAGTGTAGCGCGCCTACGCGGAGACGGCTTCGATCTTCTCGGCCGGCACGTCGCCCCACAGCTCTTCGAGCCGGTAGTAGGCGCGTGCGTCCGGGGTGAAGACGTGGAGCACGACGTCGAGGTAGTCGGCGATGATCCAGGTGCCCTCGCGGGCGCCGTCGACGCTCTTCGGCAGGATCCGGCCTTCGCGCTTCAGCTGCGTGTGCACCTCGTCGTGGATCGCGTCGGTCTGCCGCGGGTTCTGTCCCGTGCAGATGACGAAGAAATCGGTGTAGGTACACACCGGCCGCATATCGAGGATCACGACGTCTGTCGCCAGCTTCTCCTGGGCGAGAGCGGCGATGCGATGGGCTTGTTCGAGCGAGTTCAGAAGCGGTCAGGATCCTCTGTCGGGTGCGGCCAGTCTAGCCGTAGAGGGCGAGCTCGTGGATCAGGGCGGCGACGCTCGGCGGGACGAGTTCGTCGATCGGCTCGTCGCGGGCGACGCGCTCGCGCACCTCGGTGGAGGACACGGTCAGCGGCTCGATGTCGAAGAGCTCGACGCGCTCCGGCCGGCGCAGGCCTTCGAGCACCGCGTCGAGCCGCTCCCGTGGGTAGCCGGGCCGAGTCGCGACGCCGAGCCGCGCGAGGTCGAGCACCGCGTCGGGCTCCTCCCAGGACAGGAAGTCGGCGAACTGGTCGGCGCCGATCAGGAAGAGCGGGTCGTTCCAGTTGTCGGCACGAAGCGAGTCGACGGTGCGCGGGAACGGGTCGAGCCGGACTTCCGCGAGGCCCGCGAAGGCGGCCTCGGCCAGCGCCAGCCGCGCCTCGACGGGCGCGTCGACGCCCTTGTGTCCAGGGTCGGCGACGACCAGCACGACGAGCTCGTCGAGACCGAAATGCTCGACGGCCTCCCGCGCAAGAGCGACGTGGCCGACGTGCGGTGGGTCGAACGCGCCGCCGAGCAGCCCGGTCGTCATCCGTGGTCACCTCGATCGCAGATCGCGCTTTCCGACGGTGAAAGGCAAACTGGGCAAGGACGCAGGGAGCGTTCGTAGCCGGAGGCTACGGGCGCGACTGAGGACGCCGCACAGCGCCGCCTTGCAGCCGATCGGAGAGCCCGAGCTGTGAGCGAGGGGGCCACTAGGAAAGCTCGAGCTCCTCGCCGCCGACCTCGATCGAGTCGCCCTTCCGCGCGCCGGCCTCCTTCAGGGCCGCCTCGAGCTCGTCCTCGTCCGGCACCTCGCCGACGACGCGGAAGCCCCGGTCGGTGCGGAGGATCCGATACCCGGCCCGGCGCGACGGCTGCGGCCGGTAGACGAGGAACTCCGGCAGCTCACTCGTCGGAGCGACGGCCGGCGCCGGCTCGGCCGGACAGAGCTCGAACAGCGCGCGCTTGAACTCCTCCACCCCGGCGCCCGTCGCACACGAGAGCGCGAACGTGCGCAGGACGTGCGGATCGCTGCTTTCCCACACAGGCGGCTCGGGCAACAGGTCGGTCTTGTTGAGGACGATCACCTGCGGCCGCTCGTCGAGGCCCGCGCCGTAGGCTGCGAGCTCGCCGTTGATCGTCGCGATCCGGTCATCGATGTCCTCCTCGGAGCAGTCGACGACGTGGACGATTAGCCGCGCGCGCTCGAGGTGCGCGAGGAACTCGTGACCGAGCCCGAGCCCCTCGCTCGCGCCCTCGATCAGGCCCGGCACGTCGGCGACGGTGAGCTGACGGCCGCTCGGCGAGTCGACTGTCCCGAGCACCGGCTGGATCGTCGTGAACGGGTATTCGGCGACCTTCGGGCGCGCATTGGAGATCCGCGCGAGCAGCGACGACTTGCCTGCGTTCGGCAGGCCGGCCAGCGCCGCGTCGGCGAGCAGCTTGAGCCTCAGCTCGAGCTCGCCCTCCTCACCCGGGAGCCCGGTCTCGGCGTAGCGCGGCGTCTGGCGGGTCGGCGTCGCGAAGCGCTTGTTGCCGCTGCCGCCGCTGCCGCCGCGGGCGACGACCACGCGCGCGCCCGGCGCGGCGAGGTCCGCGATTAACTGGTCGTCCTCGTCGAAGATCTGCGTCCCGACGGGCACGGTCAACTCGACGGTCTCGCCGTCGGCGCCGTGTTTCAGCGCGCCGGTGCCGCTACCCGCGCGGCCTGCCTTGAAGCGGCGCTTAGAGCGGAAGTTCGAGAGGTCGCGGAGGTCGGGATCGGCCACGAGCACGACATCGCCGCCCCTGCCACCGTCCCCGCCGTCGGGGCCGCCCTTCGGGACGTGCTTCTCGCGGCGGAAGTGGAGGCTGCCGTCGCCGCCGCGCCCCGCCTGCACGTGGATGCGCGCCCGGTCGTGGAACACGGCGCGCTAGTCGCTAATCGAGATGGTGCGCTTGTCGCCGCTCGTGCGGAACACGACCTTGCCGGGGCGCGTGGCGAAGATCGTGTGGTCGCGGCCGAGACCCGTGCCGGGGCCTGGATTGAAGCGCGTGCCGCGCTGGCGGACGAGGATCGAGCCGGCGGTGACTTCCTCGCCGTCGAACCGCTTCACGCCGAGGAACTTCGGCTTGGAGTCGCGACCGTTCTTCGAGGAGCCAAGACCCTTCTTGTGAGCCATTAGGTGTCCGTCTCCTTCTTGGGCGTGGGCTTCTTCGCAGGCGCCTTCGGCTTGGCGGCAGCGGCCGGCTTGGGCTTGGCGGCGGCGGCCGGCTTGGGCTTGGCGGGCGCCTTCGGCTTCGCCGCGGCGGCGGGCTTCGGCTTCGCGGGCGCCTTCGGCTTCTCCTCGGCGACGGCCGGAGCCTTCGGCTTTGGCGCCGCCTTGGGCTTGGGCGTCGGCGCGGCGACTGCCTTCGGCTTCTCCGCGACGACTGCGGCCTCGACCGGCTCCGGCTTGGCCTTCGCAGCGACGGCCTTCACCGAGATCGATTCGATCGCGATCTTCGAGAGGCGGCTGCGGTAGCCGTTGTGGCGCTTGTAGCCGTTCTTCGGCCGGTACTTGCCGATGCGGATCTTCTCGCCGAGCACGTGCTCGACCACCTTGGCGGTCACGGTCGCGCCCTTCGCGTCGAAGTCCGCGTTGCCGTCGCCGCCGAGCATCAGGATCGTGGGGTTGAACGTCTTCCCCGGCTCGGTCTTGACACGGTCCACGAGCAGCCACTCGCCCTCGCGAACGCGATGCTGCTTGCCCTGGAGTGAGATGATCGCGTAGCTCATAGTCGTAAGCGTGGAAAACGCGGGCGTGGGCCCGCGACGGAGGCGAAGTGTAGCGATTCGCCTCCTATTCCGTCGAGCCTGACCTCATCTCGTCGTCCCACTGAGACATGGGCACGTAGCCCCAGTCGCCGTCGCCCACGGGCTCGGCGACGGGCTCCGGCTCGGGCTCGCTCGCGGCGACGACCACGGCGGCTTCCGGCTCCGGCTCACCGTTGGCCTCCGGCTCGGTCGCGATCCCGGCGGCCGTTGCCCCTGCGGGGCGCTTGCGGCCTCGGCCGCCGCGTGAGCCGCGGCGGGTCTTCTTCTTCGCCGGCGCGGCGGGATCGACTTCGCCGTTGGGCTCGACCTCGATCTCGATCTCGCCCCCGACGACCGGCTCGTCCACCTCGATCTCGGCCTCCGCCTCGACCTCGGCGGCGCCGTTGACCCCGGCGACGACCGGCTTCCGGGTGCGGCCGCGGCCACCGCGTGAGCCGCGGCGGGTCTTCTTCTTGGGCGGGGCGTTCGGATCGACCTCGGCGTCGGCCTCGACGACGGCCTCGCCGTCGGCCACAGGCTCGACGGCCTCGACGACCTTTGGCGTCGGCTCCTCGATGTCGCGTGCAGGCACGTGGATCCGGGGGCCTGCCGAAGCCTCCGCCTCGACAGCGGGGGCCTCGGCACCGTGGTCGGCAGCCGGAGTCGGACGCTTGCGGCCGCGACCACCGCGTGTGCCGCGGCGGCTCCGCTTCCTCGCAGGCGTGACGGCGCCGTCGGCGGCGACTGTCTCGTCGGCGGGCTCGTCGTCGTCCTCGGCCTCGCCGGGCTCGAGCTCCTCGATGTCGTCCTCGTCCTCGATCTCGTCCTCGTCCTCGACCGTCTCGTCGAGCACCGCGCCCTCCGCGGCCTTGCGGACGCGCGGCGCGCGGGTCGGCTTCTCGGCCTCGGCCTCGGCGGTGAGCGGGCCGGGCGGCAACGCGGGGAGGTCGAGCCGCGTCGCGTAGGCGACGTCCTCGAGCGCGCGTGCGATCCGCACCGTGACCTTCTTGCCGACGAGCTTGGCCGCGTCCGCGACGCAGATCTCGTAGGCGCCGAGCTTGCCGACCGCCGCGTTTTGGTCGTAGCGGTCGATCTCGACGAGCTTCACCTCGACATCGGCTCCCTCCTCGAGCGGCGGCTTCGGCGCGAGTTGCGCGACCGAGCCCTCCGCGACGACGAGGAAGTGATCGAGGTGCGTGTCGTCCTTCGCAGTGATGAAGAACCGGCGCTTGGTCGTCGCCTCGATCTCGGCGAGGCGCGTCGCGCCCGGGCCGATCAGGATGCTCGCGACGCGCGCGCTGAGCTCGACCTTGTACGACTGGGTGCGCGAGCCGGCGGCCAGCGCGCGGAGCTTGCGCTCGGCGTCGACCGCGGCCGATGTCTCGGAGAGCACGATCCCGTCGCCGCCGCAGGTCGGGCACTTCTTGGTGAGGATCTCGCGAGGCCCGTCGGTGACGTTCTGACGCGTCATCTCGACGAGGCCGAGCGGCGAGATCTCGACGACGTAGGTCTTCGTCCGGTCACGCTCGAGCTCGGCGGAGAGCGCCTGCTCGACCGTGGCCCGGTTCTGCGGGCTCGCCATGTCGATGAAATCGATCACGATGATCCCGCCGATGTCGCGGAGCCGGAGCTGGCGGACGACCTCCTTGACCGCCTCGAGGTTGTTCTTCGTGATCGTGTCCTCGAGCCGGGCGCCGGAGGTCTTCGAGCGCGAGCCGACGAAGCGGCCGGTGTTGACGTCGACGACGGTGAACGCCTCGGCGTAGTCGAAGATCAGGTACCCCCCGGAGGGTAGGTCGACGCGGCGGCTGAGCGTGGAGCGGATCTCGGCATCGACGCCGAAGGCCTCCATCAGCGGCGGCTTGTCCTTGTAGCGGATCACGCGCTCGACCATGTGCGGCGAGGTCTTCTTCAGGTAGCCGACGATGCGCTTGTAGGCGCGGTCGTCGTCGACGTAGGCGCGCTCGAAGTCGCCGGTGAAGAGGTCGCGCACGACGCGCAGCGGCAGCTCGGCCTCCTGGTAGACGAGCTCGGGCGACTTCGCCGTCTTGGCGCGCGCCTGGATGGTCTTCCAGAGCCGCTGGAGGAAGACGAGGTCGCGCTCGATGTCCTCGGCGGACGCGCCTTCTGCGGCGGTGCGGACGATCACGCCGCCCTTCGAGACGTCGAGCTTCTTGATGATCTCCTTGAGCCGGGTGCGCTCGTCGTCGGGGAGCCGGCGCGAGACGCCGAGCCCCTCGCCCTGCGGCACGAAGACGACGAAGCGGCCGGGCAGCGAGATCTCGGTGGTGAGCCGCGCGCCCTTCGTCTTCATCGGATCCTTGACCGCCTGGACGAGCAGCTCCTGGCCGCGCGCGATCAGGTCCTGGATCTTCTTGCCGTGCCGCTTTCCTTCGAGCTCGGGCACCACGATCTCGTCGACGTAGAGGAAGCCGTTCTTCTCGAGGCCGATCTCGACGAACGCGGCCTCCATCCCGGGCAGCACGTTGTCGACGGTGCCGAGATAGATGTTGCCGGCGATCGAACGGCGCTCCGGCCGCTCGAGGTAGACCTCGGCGACGCGGTCGTCCTCGAGCACAGCGACGCGCTGCTCGCCGACGTCGACCGAGACGAGGAGCTCGCGCTTCGCGGCCGGGAGCGGCGCGCGCTTGGGCGGCTGGCGGCGGCGGGTGGCCGCACGGGCCTGGCCCTGCGACTGCGAGGAGCGGCGCTCGGTCTTGCGCTCGGGCGTCTTCTTCTCGCCGGCGGGCGCTGCCGTGCTGGTGGTCGTGGCGGCGCCGGTCTCGGCGCCTGCGGGCTTCTTGCGGCCGCGACCGCCGCGGCTACCGCGACGGCGCTTTGCTGCTGAAGAAGCTGTCTGCTCTCCCGCCACTGCGGCGGGACGAGCGTCGGGGACTGCTGTTACGGGCGGTGCGGGTGCGGGAGGAGCAGGCTCAGAAGGCCGCTCCTGGGTCGTCTTTTTGCTTCGAAACCAAGGCAGGGGCAACGAAAACTCCTTCATGAGCGCGCGCACGGCCGAGACCGGAGTGCTCCGGGCGGCGCGCGCGCTGCTGGTTGTGGGTGAAAGTTGTGGGCATAGGCCTCCCCACAAGGCTAGCAGTAGTGCCGTCCGACGCCGGTCCTACGATCCGACCGACGTCGACTTCAGGGGGTGCGATGCCGACGAAACGCGAAGCCGAAGAGCTGCTTTTCATCGAGGAGGCGGACGCCTGGTTCGAGTACCTCGAGGCGACCCGCGGACAGACCGCGACCCGGTACGGCGAGGTCGAGCCCTGGGCCTGGGCACGGCTGATGCAACGGCAGCGCGCGATCAAGGCCCGACGCGCCAAGCTCAGGCCGGCGGCCGCCTGATGGCCAGCTGGGCGATGCCGCCACAGCCCGTCCGCTTGCCAAGTGCACGCA
The DNA here is from genome assembly GCA_963718355.1 of uncultured Actinomycetes bacterium. Lineage (GTDB taxonomy): Bacteria > Actinomycetota > Thermoleophilia > Gaiellales > Gaiellaceae > CAVQZA01. Next base: position 222,604 of record CAVQZA010000020.1, on the reverse strand, counting down.
GCCGCATGCTCCGTCGCGCGCGGCTGTTCCGGCGTCGACGCCGCCGCTACTAGCGCCAGCTCTCGGCCACGGCAAGCGCGGCGGCGATCCGCTGCGCCTGCGTGTAGCCGCCGAGATGCAGCGAGACGAACGCGCCGTGGCCCTCGACGTTGAACAGGACGATCACGTGGCCGCCGTTCATCCCACCGAACGGATACGGCGCCGAGGTGAGCACGAGAGCTGGCTGGCCGCGCACCGAGGCGTGGCCGACGATCGTCGGCGGCTTCTGCGAGACGAATCCGTCAGGCGTCTTCCGAAGCTTCGGCAGATCGAGTAGCGGGAGCGGCGCCGGCTCGCCGGGACGTGGCCAGGTCTGCCCGACATCGCCGGCGAGTGAGAGTGCCGGCTTCTGTCCCCCAACGATGATGTGGCCGCCGTCGGGCGAGCCGAAGGCGGGATCGTCGAACGAAGCCCACCACTGACTTGGGCCGCGCACGATCGCCGCGTCGAGCTTCGTCGCCGAGCCGCGCCGGATCGGCCAGCGCGTCGGGCAACTCGTGCGAAAGCTGGAGTAGTCGGCGCGCTGGGCGCACTCGTGGCGGACGGCGGCGGGCGCAGGGCCGAGTGGGATCGCCGCCGCGACGAGCAGCAGCGCGAAGATCATTCCGAGCCGCGCGCGTCGTAGACGCGGATGGCCGCCTCGCCGAGCGCGCGCGTGCCGCCGTAGGCGACGCCGCCTTTCACCGCCCAGCCGATCCCGGGCACGAGCCCGGCGAACGAGCGCGCGACGGTGCGGAACCCGAGCGCCGCACCGACGATGCCGAGCGCTTCGGGCACGCGGCCCGGCCCGACCTCGTGGCCGTGCGCCGCGGCGATCCGCAGCACGAGGCGGAGCTGATTCAGCGTCAGCACGGGCAGATCGACCCCGGGCAGGAACACCGCGACGCCGATCGCGCCGTTCTGGAGCGACGCCGACTTCACGAGCTGCTCGCAGACCGACGGACGCAGAGCGGGCAGCCGCGCGGCGAGCGACACCGCGCCGGCAGCGCGCCGAACGAGCGCCGCGCCGAGCTCGGCGATCGGGAACCCGGTCCCCGGTTTGACGAGGATGATGTCCTGCGCGTGCACGTACGGCACGTACGAGCGGTCGCGCGCGAGCACGAGGATCGGCACCTTCGCCTGCTTCGCAGCCTTGAGCGCGCGCCGGTCCTCCTCGCCGACCTCGCCGCCGAGGACATGGATGTAGGAGACGGCGCCGACGGGATCGCCGAGACGCACCGCAGACTCGTCGCCGCCCGCCACGAGCTCCTTGCGGAGCTGCGCCGCGAGCGCGCCGCCGACCGCGAGCGGCCGCCTGTCGGTGTTCGCCCTGGCGATCGCGCCGAACTCCCGCGCCATCACCATCGGGCGCAGCGGCATCTGCTTCAGGCTCACCGTCGCACCCCCCGCCCGCGCGCGTAGATCGCGAGCAGCACGCCGACCGCTGCGAGGTTCGCGATCATCGAGGAGCCGCCGACGCTCACGAACGGCAGCGGAATCCCGGTGATCGGCGCGATCCCCATCGTCATGCCGACATTGATGAAGACCTCGAACAGAAGCATCGCCACTATCCCGCCGGCGACGATCGCCGAGAACGCGTCGCGCGCGAGGGTCACGATCCGCAGCCCGCGCCACACCACGAGCAGGTAGAGCAGAAGCGCGACGGAGGCGCCGAGGAAGCCGCGCTGCTCGGCGAGCGAGGCGAACACGAAGTCGGTGGCGTGCTCGGGCAGGTAGTCGAGATTCGTCTGCGTCGCGCCCTTCACGCCGCGGCCACGGACGCCGCCGGCGCCGACCGCGGTGATCGACTGGTTCACGTTGTAGGTCGAGCCGGACGGGTCCTTCGACGGGTTCGTGAACCCGATCAGGCGGCTCTCCTGGTAGGGCTTGAGCACGTGGACACCCGCCGCGGGCAGGATCCAGAGCAGCGAGAGGGCGCCGAGGAGGACGACCGCGCCGAGCACCGCGAGCTGGATCCAGCGCGTGCCCGCGATGAAGAGCACCGCGAGCAGCGCGACCGCGTAGACGAGCGCGGTGCCGAAGTCGGGCTGCAGGAAGACGAGTCCGATCGGGACGAGCGCGAGGCCGATCGCGGAGAGCGTCACGCGCGGGTCGCCGGCGGTGACGCGCTTGTAGCGGTCCGCGAGGAACGCCGCGAGGAACAGGACGAGCAGCAGCTTCCCGAACTCCGAGGGCTGGAAGCGGAAGGGGCCGAGGTCGAGCCAGCGACGCGAGCCGCGCGTGACCGGCCCGGCCAGGAACACGAATGCCATCAGCCCGACGGTTCCCGCATAGAGCAGCCGCGAGTAGCGGCGGTAGAGCGCCGGGTCGATCAGCGCCGCGGCGACGAGCGCCGCCACGCCGACCGCGACGAAGATCCCCTGGCGCACGACGTAGTAGTTCGGGTTCCCGGTGACGTCGCGCTCGGTGATCCCGGCGAGCGCCCAGAGGCCATAGGCGACGATCGCGGCGACCGCCGAGACCAGCACCCAGTCGACGCGACGGACGAGCGAGGAGGCCTCGAGCTCGACGCGACGGGCGCGGCGGCGGGCTCGGCTCTGCGTGGTTGTGTAGTCGACTGCCATCAGTCGCTCTTGATCACACCGAGCTTCGGGGGCTTGACGCCGAAGTACTGCTCGAACACGCGCAGCGCGGCAGGCGCGGCAGCAGTGCCACCGTGGCCGCCGTTCTCGATCAGCGCGCAGACGACGAGCGGCGGCTTGCCGTTCACCTTGGCGCCGTCGGCGGAGCCGTAGCCGCACCACCACGACTGGTTCTTCAACCCGGTGTAGCTGCCGATGTGGACGACCTTCTCCGCGGTGCCGGTCTTGCCCGCGATCCGCACCGGAAAGGCACCGAAGATCGCCGCGGAAGTGCCGATGTTCGCGTGCGTCGCCTCGAAGAGCCCGTCCTTGACGACGGCGAGCGCCGCCGGATCGACGCCGCTCGGCTGGCTCACGCCGGTGTAGGAGCGGAGCACACGGCCCGGCCCGCCGGTCGAGCCGCCCTGCTCGATGTCCATCAGCACGTGCGGCGTGACGAGGCGGCCGCCGTTGGCGATCAGCGAGTAGAAGCGCGCCATCTGCAGCGGCGTCACGAGCAGGTCCTTCTGGCCGATCGCGAGCTGGATCGAGTCACCGGGCTTCCAGAGCCGGTCGATCTGCCAGCAGCACGGGTCGGTCTTCTTGGTGAAGGTCTGCTGACGCCACTCGGGCGTCGGCAGCAGGCCGGCGGTCTCGGGGCCGACGTCGACGCCGGTCGTCTGGCCGAAGCCGAAGCGGCTGGCCCAGAGCTGGAGCGGGTGCCCGCGCTCCGGCGGGAGGCTGTAGAACGCCTCACCGAGGCGATAGAAGTAGGTGTCGCAGGACGCGGCGAGCGCGGTCGGCAGCGTCATCTCCGAGTTCGCGTACGGGTCCCAGTTGTGGAAGACCTGGCCGTGCGACTTGTACGAGGCCGTGCAGGGCAGCGACGAGTAGGGCGAGAGCAGCCGCTCCTGCATGGCGGCGAGTGCGGTGACCGGCTTGAACACGGAGCCCGGTGGATAGCCGCCCGCGACGGCGCGGTTCAGCGACGGGAAGTTCTTGGCCTCCGCGGTCTTGCCGGTCAGCCCCGCGTAGTCGAGCGCCTTCTCGTTGACGCGGCCGACGTAGACGCTCGGGTTATAGGTCGGATACGACGCCATCGCGAGGATCGAGCCGTCGCGCGGATCCATCGCGACGATCGCGCCGCCGTCGGCCGCCCACTGGCCCGACGTGTGGATGCCGTAGACGATCGCCTGCTCGGCGGCCGACTGGAGCTTCGCGTCGATCGTGAGGCGCAGCACGTTGCCGGCACGCGGCGGCTGGGTGAGCGTGAGGTCGCTGCGCGGACGGCCCAGCGAGTCGACGCGGAGCTTGGCCTGGCCGGCGATGCCGCGGAGAAGCGCGTCGTAGCTCGCCTCGACGCCGGCCTGGCCGATCGTGTCTCCCGGCAGGTAGCCGTCCTTCGCGTCGGTCTTCAGCTGGTCGGCCGAGATCTCGCCCGTGTACCCGAGCAGCTGTGCCGCGAGCGAGCCGTACGGGTACTGGCGCAGGTAGGTCTGCCCGATCTGCACTCCCGGGAAGTCGTCCTGGTGCTCGTAGAGGTAGGCGACCTGATCCTCTGTGACCCCCTGTTTCACGATCACGGGCGTGAGCGGGTCGAGGCTGCGCTTGTCGATCTCGGCCGCGACCTGCGTCACCGGGAACGGCACGATCCGCGCGAGCTTGTGCAGGAGCCGGTAGCGGCCCTGCTTGGGGAGGTCGGCGGGCCAGATCTGGATCTCCGTTCCGGCCTTGTTGGTGACGAGCGTACGGCCGTAGCGGTCGAGGATCGGCCCGCGAGGCGCCTGCACGCGGACGGTTCGGAGCTGGTTGTTCTGGGCGGTGCGCAGGTACTGCGAGCCGGACAACACTTCGAGTGCCCAGAGGCGCAGGAACAGGATCGCGAAGACCCCGAGCGCGAGCATCCCGAGGATCGCGACGCGTAGCGCGAGCTTCGGGGTGACGCGGAACGGCTCCTCGACGTTCGGGCTCGGCGGCAGGAAGCGGCCCGGGGTCGTGCTAGCCAAGGAGCGACACCTCCCCCGAGCGCTCGGAGCTCCAGTCGCGCGGCGGCAGCAGGCGGCGGGCGAGCGCGTAGACGGGCGCGGTGAGCAGGAGGTTGAAGATCAGGCCCGGGATGAGCGCGTCGACCAGCACGACGCGGGCCGAGACCGGGTCACCGAGCATGAAGTGGAGCCCGAGCGCGCCGAGCGCGTAGAGGACGGTGACCACTGCGACCGAGACGTACGGTGCGTGAAAACGGTCGCGCCCGGTCGTCTCGCCGTAGCGCCCGATCCAGTAGGCACCGACTGTGAGCAGCAGCGAGGTCAGCCCCAGCGTTCCCAGGGTTGCCGTGTCGAGCAGGAGGCCGGCGAAGAAGCCGCAGAGTGCCCCGAACACCGCGCCGCGGAGGAGCGCGATCGAGAGCAGCGTGACGAGCAGGAGGTTCGGCGCTGCGCCGAGGATCGAGATCGACGACATGATCGAGGCTTGCACGACGGCGGCCACGAACAGCAGCACGCCCGCCTTGACGGCATCGAGGGTCACGGCAGGTGCGGGACGGGCTTTTTGCTGGCGAGGACGGTGACCGCGTCGAGCGCGCCGAGATCGACGAACGCCTGCACCTGGATCTGCTTGTAGAGGTCGGTATCGCTCTGGCCGACGCTCGTCACGCGTCCGATCGCGATCCCGACCGGATACGAGGAGGCGAGCCTGGCGCCGAGCTGCGAGCCTGCGGTGACGACGGTGTCGCCGACCTGCACGACCTGATCCTTCGGGACGCGGTCGAGGATCAGCGAGCCGGTGCCCTGGCCGTGGCGGAGGATCCCGAAGGCGCCGCTGCCGAGGTCCTTCGCGGCGACCGCGAACGAGGCGTCGGTGAGGAGCGTCACGAGCGCCGCGTGAGAGGCGCGGAGGGTGACCTGGCCGACGAGGCCGTCGCCTGTGACGACGGGAGCGCTGGCCGGAACGCCGTTCGCCGAGCCGGCCGCGATCACGATCTGCTGCTCGAACTCGCTCGGCGGCTGGGCGATCACCCGCGTGTTGATCGGGTAGTAGCCGGACGGGAAGCGCGGGCTGTCGACGTAGGCCAGCGCGGCCCGCAGGTGCGCGTTCTCCTGGCGCGCCGTCTGGTTCTGGATCACCTTCTGGCGGAGCTGGTCGACCTCGGCGCGGAGCTTCCCGTTCTGCGACTTCGCGTCGATCAGGCCGGAGCTGTAGTTGTAGGCGTCACGGAACGGCCTCGCGACGCGCTCGGCGCCCGTCTCGAACGGCCGCAGCACGGTCTCGCCGGTGCTCTGGGCGCCGTGGAGCACGCCTCCCTGGGCCTCACGGAAGTAGATCGTGATCAGCGCAAGCGAGGCCAGCACCAGGATCCCCACGACGAGGCGCCGCTTGAGCGGTCCGTTCCCGCGGGAGGAGGGGTTCTGGCCGGTGGGACGCTGAGCGGGCGATCCCAGCACCGCCACGCGTGCTGAGCGATTGCGAGGCACGGACGCCCAAGGGTACCGCGAGTCCCGGCCGGGTGCGGCTAGTAGCGGCGGCCGTTGCGGCCGTTGCGGCTTCTAGCGCGGTTCGAGCGGTGGATCGCCTCGAACTCCTCGAGGCTGCGGCCGGAGCCGACGGCGACGCAGGTGAGCGGCGACTCGGCGAGGTGCACCGGCATCTGCGTCTCGTGGCGGAGCCGCTCGTCGAGGCCTGTGAGGAGCGCGCCACCACCGGCGAGGACGATGCCTCGGTCCATGATGTCTGCGGCGAGCTCGGGCGGCGTCTTGTCGAGTGTGGACTTGATCGCGTCGATGATCTGGATCACCGGGTCGTCCAGGGCGCGGCGGACCTCCTCGCTGGAGAGGATCACCGTCTTCGGGAGGCCGGTGAGCATGTCGCGGCCTCTCACCTCCGCCTGGACCTCCTCGCGCATGTCGTACGCGGAGCCGACCTCGAGCTTGATCTCCTCGGCGGTCTGCTGGCCGACGAGGAGCTTGTACTCGCGCTTGATGTGGTTGACGATCGCCTCGTCCATCTCGTCGCCGCCGACGCGGAGGGACTGGCTGACGACAATGCCGCCGAGTGAGATCACGGCGACCTCGGTGGTGCCGCCGCCGATGTCGACGATCATGTTTCCCGTCGGCTCTGCGACCGGGAGGCCGGCGCCGATCGCTGCGGCCATCGGCTCCTCGATCAGGTAGGCCTGGCGCGCGCCGGCGCTGAGCGTGGCCTCTTCGACCGCGCGCTTCTCGACGCCGGTGACGCCGCTCGGGACGCAGACGACAACGCGCGGGTGGGCGAAGCGATGCTGGTGCACCTTCTGGATGAAGTGGCGGAGCATCTGCTCGGTGACGTCGAAGTCGGCGATCACACCGTCCTTGAGCGGGCGGATCGCGGAGATCGTGCCCGGCGTGCGGCCGAGCATCCGCTTGGCCTCGACGCCGACGGCGTGCACCTCGCCGGTGCGCTGGTCGATCGCGACGACGGAGGGCTCGGAGAGCACGATGCCGCGCCCGCGGACGTAGACGAGCGTGTTGGCAGTGCCGAGGTCGACGGCCATGTCGCGCCCGCCGAAGCCGGTCATTGAAGTGAAAAGGCCCATGGCGCCGACCGAGTCTAGCTCCGATCGGGGTCAGGCACTCCGACGTGTCCCGAAGGGACAAGCGAAGTGTGACGAATCACGAACACCGCTCCTGCGGACGCCGACGCTCGCCTACCCTGGCTGAATGGCGAGACCTCCCCGCATCGCACCGCCGGACGGCACCTTCCACATCACGGCACGCGGGAACCGGCGGCAGGCGATCTTCACCGACGACCGCGACCGTCGGCGCTTCCTCGAACTGCTCGGTGTCGCCGTTTCTCGTCACGGCTGGTTGTGCCACTCCTACTGCCTGATGCCGAACCACTTCCATCTGATGATTCAGACTCCGGCCGGCGACATATCCGGTGGAATGCAGGCACTCAACGGTGGCTACGCCCAATGGTTCAACCGAAGGCACGGCTTTGACGGCCATCTCTTTCAAAGCCGGTTTCACTCCGCGCTGCTCCAGAGCAACTGGCATCTGCTCGAGCTCTCGCGATACATCGTCTTGAACCCGGTGCGAGCGCGCCTCTGTGGTGACCCGGCAGAGTGGCGTTGGAGCAGCTACCGGGCGGCAATGGCCATGGTGCCAAAACCGGCTTTTCTGACTGTCAACTGGCTCCTCGAACAGTTCGGCCCCGACTCCGAGAGCGCCCGGTCGGCGTTCCGGCGCTTCCTCGGCGAAGCAAGCAACGCCTGACCAAACCGAACATGGCTGAGTGCCTGACCCCAGGTGGGCGCTAGCTTGGTCACGCGTCTAGCCGAAGCCGTATCGCCCTGGGAAGCGCTCCGCCAGCAGTCGCACCAGCACTGCTCCCGGCAGGCCCACCACATTCAGGTAGTCGCCGTCTATCGCCGTCACCAGGCTCGCGCCCAGGCCCTGGATCGCATAGCCACCCGCTCGGCCCTCCCACTCGCCCGACTCGACGTACGCCTCCGCTTCGCGTTCGGCCAGGGCGCGGAAGGTCACCTTCGTCACCTCGCGCTCGACTTGCTCCCGGGCCTCGAACACGAGGCACAGACCGGACACGACCTTATGTGTGCGGCCGGCCAGCGCCGCCAGCATCCGCGCCGCCTCCGCGGCGTCGCCGGGCTTGCCGTAGACACGTCCATCACAGACGACAGTCGTATCGACGCCGAGCACCGGCCGGCCCGCGGCCTCGCCTGCGACCGACCGCGCTTTCCCGACCGCGTGCTCGACGGGGTCGTCGCCGAGTTCCTCGTACCGCGGCGCGACGACATCGAACGGGATCCGCAGCTGCTCAAGGATCAGGCGCCGCTGCGGCGAGGTCGAGGCCAGCAGCAGCTTCATCCGACCTTGCGCGCCCGCCAGATCTCCTCCGACGGCCACCGGCGCGCCCACTCGGGCGTCGGAAGCGCCTGATAGCGATGCTGCGCGGCGCCCTCGGGCGCCTGGATCTCGATCAGGTCTTCGACCTCGAAGCCGTTCGCTCGCAGCAGCCGGATCCAGTCGCCGTAGCCGAGGTGGAACTCGATCCCGTCCTCGTCCGACCACTCGAAACGGTGCATGCCGAAGTAGTCGCGCTGAAACTCGGGGCCGGGCGGCGCCTCCTCGTCCCGCGCGCAGAGCATGAAGATCGTGCCGTTGACGAGGAAGACGAGCTCCCCGCCCGGCCGCAGCAACCGCGCCGCCTCGGGGATCCAGAGATACGGATCGCACCAGATCGACGCGCCGTACTCCGAGATCGCGACGTCGAAGCTCGCGTCCGGCAGCGGCACGTCCTCGGCGCTCGCCTCGATCAGCGGGAACTCGAGCCCGAACTGCTTCTGCATCTCACGTGCGGTCGCGAGCTGCGCGGGAGTGACGTCGACGCCGACCGGCCGGGCGCCGAGGCGCGCGAGCCACGCGGAGATGTACGCCGTGCCGCAGCCGAGCTCCACCACGTCCTTGCCGGCCACGTCCGGAAGGGCGCGAAGCTCGGACTCGAGCACGCGCCAGACGCCCCAGTCGAACTCGCCTGCCCACGCCTGCACCGCGCGCTCGGCGTACAACGGCGCCTCCTTCGTCCAGGCCTCGCGGTTGTGCCGCGCGTGCTCCGAGAGGCTCACGGCTTGCGCACCTTCCAGATCTGCTCGAGCGGCCAGCGCCGCGCCCAGCCGAGGTCGTAGCCGTACGTCGTCACGGCATCCTCCGGCGGCTGCGGCTCGATCAGATCCTCGACGACGAGCCCGCACCCACGGAACAGCCGGATCCACTCGCCCACCGGCAGCTGGAAGCTGACCGACCCGTCCGAATCCTCGTGGCGGTGTAGGCCGAAGTAGTCCATCTTCAGCGCCGGCACGACCTGATCGAGCTCGTCGTCCCAGCAGATCCACGCAAGCGATCCCGTGATGCTGAACGCGAACAGACCCCCAGCCCGCAACACCCGTGCGACCTCGGGCACGACGACGAGCGGGTCGGCGAAGGTCAGAGCGCCGTGGTCGCAGAAGACGAGGTCGAAGCTCTCGTCCGGAAACGGCAGCGACTCGGCCGCCCCGTGCACGAGTGGAAAGTCGGCCCCCGCAGCGCGCGCGTGCTCGAGCTGGCGCTCGGAGTTGTCGAAGCCGACGCAGCGCGCACCCTGCGCCGCGAGCAGGATCGACCACTGCGCCGCGCCACAGCCGAGCTCGAGCACGTCGAGCCCGGCCACCTCACCGAGCACCTGCAGCTCGCGCTCGGGCAGCTGCCAGATCCCCCAGCGCGGCTCGGGGCGGCCGATGTGCTCGCGGTGCGACTCCTGATAGTCGTCGGCCCGCTGATCCCAGAAGGCGCGGTTCCGCGCTGCGTCAGACGAGCTCATCGTCGGCGAACCAGAGCGCGATCTCGCGGGCGGCGGACTCGGGAGAGTCCGAGCCGTGGACGAGATTGTCCGGCATCGCAAGCGCGAAGTCGCCACGGATCGTCCCTGGCCCCGCCTGCGCGGGATTCGTCGCGCCCATCGTGGTGCGAACGGTGGCGATCGCGCCCTCGCCCTCGACGACGAGCGCGAGCGTCGGCGCCGAGGTGATGAACGCGATCAGCTCGCCGAAGAACGGCTTGTCGACGTGCTCGGCGTAGTGCTGCTCGGCGAGCGCGCGATCGACGCGAAGCAGCTTTGTGCCTCGCAACACCAGGCCGCGATGTTCCAGGCGCGACACGATCTCGCCCGCGAGGCCGCGTTCGACGGCGTCGGGCTTTGCGAGGACGAGTGTTCGCTCCACGGCCATGGCCGCCCGAAGTCTATTCAGTGCCGCGCTGCACGCGCCGTGGAGCGCGTAACGCCGTAGGCCCGGCCTCGAACGACGGCAGCGTCGTCGGCGCGGCGACGGGCGTCTCGCAGTACGGGCAGATCTGCCACAGCGCCTCGAGCGGCGCCTTGCACGAGACGCATGACTGCTTCAGCTTCGTGGTGCAGACCGGGCACACAAGGTAGGTCGAGTCGACCCCGGCGCGGCAGACGGGGCAGAAGAGGTCGCGCCGCGCGAGGCGCTGCTCCATGGCCTTGATCTCGAGTTGACGCTCGCGCGCGTCCTCGAGGTACTCCGGGGGCCGGAAGAGCATGTAGATGAACGCGCCGAAGTACGGGGGGATCAGCCCGAGGATGACGGCCATGCCGACGAGCCACGGATCCTCGATGCGGCGGCGCGCGTCCTTGTAGACCCAGTAGCCGACCGCGAGCCAGAACACGAAGAAGAAGAAGAACGTGAGGTTGCGGACGACGAGCCACGTCCCCGAGTTGAAGAAGTCGTGGATTCCTCCGAAGGTGCTAGCGGCCATCAGTCCCCCTGCTCACAGCAGCAGTTTGCCGATCACGTAGCCGGCTGCAAAGGCGAGCCCGACGAACGCCGCCAGAAGGAAGGCGGCGAACGCGAACACCGTCAGCTTGTCGCCGTACTGAGCCATGGTAGGCCGCCGGGCCGGACGGCAGCGAGATCCGCAAGGAGGTAGAGCGAGCCGGTGACGAGCACGGGCTCGCCGAGCTCGTGCGCGCGGGCGAGGGCCTCGACCGGGTCGGGCACGCACTCGACCACGGCGAAATGGCGGAGAGCGGCGTCCGCAAGCGCCTGCGCGGGGAGTGCGCGAGAGCTCGACGAGGACGTCGCGACGAGCTGGGTCGAGCGAGAGGCAAGGGCGGCGAGCATCGCATCGACGTCCTTATCGGCAAGGATCGAGCAGACGATTACTGCGACTTTTTCGATCCGCTCGACGAGCCATTCGATCCCGGCGAGATTGTGGCCGCCGTCGCGGATCTCGCCGTCGAGTCGTTCGAGCCGGCCGGGCAGCGTCACGGTCACCGGCTCGACCGCGCGCCCGAGAAAAGCCTCGACCACCTCCCGCGCGCCGCCGGCGACGACCGGGTTGTCCGGGACGAGGTATGCCCACTCCGGCTCGCCGAGGACGATGATCGCCTCCGGGCCGGCGACGGCCAGCTTCTCGCGTGCGATCGCCTGACGCGTCGAGCCGAGCACCTCGGTGTGCTCGAGCGAGGCGTTCGTGAGCGCGACGACACGCGCGTCGAGGACGTTGGTCGCGTCGTGGCGACCGCCGAGGCCCGCTTCGATCACGGCCGCGTCGACTTCGGCATCCGCGAAGGACTGCAGCGCGGCGGCGGTCAGCGTCTCGAACTGCGTCGCGCGCGCCCGCTCGCAGACCTCGCGCACACGGGCGACGGCGGCCTCGAAGTCCGCCTCCTCGCCGTCGATGTGGATCCGCTCGGCCCAGCCCGAGACGTGTGGCGAGGTGAACGAGCCGACGCGCAGGCCCTCGCTGCGAAGCGTCGCATCGACGGTGCGCGTGAGCGTCGACTTGCCGTTCGTGCCGACGACGTGGATCGCCGCGAACGACCGCTCCGGATTCCCCAATTCCGTGAGCACAAGGTGGATCCGCTCGAGCCCGAAGCCGTCCTCGGGCCAGGGGCTGAGCCCGGCCACCCAGTCAGTCGCCGAGGGCATCGAGCTCCCGCCGGTAGCGGACGAGCTTCTCGCGCTCGGTGTCGACCACGTCGGCCGGCGCGTTGGCGACGAAGCGCTCGTTCGCGAGCATCCCCTCGGCCCGCGCGATCTCCTTGCGCAGCCGGTCGCGCTCGCCCTCGACGTCGCCGTTCGTCTTGACCCGCTCCGGCTTCACGACCGCGTCGAAGATCCGCCGCTGCTCGTCGTCCAGCTTCGCGAGCACTCCCGCCCTCCGGAACGCCTCGGCCGCACTCTGAATCGGCTCGAACCGCGCCTCGGTCTCCGCGAAGCGACCGTCGAGCTCGGGCCACCGAGCGACGATCAGCCGCGACGCGCGCGCGGGAAGGTTGCCCCAGATCTCCTCGGTCACATGCGGCATCACGGGATGCAGGAGCTTGAGCAGCCGCTCCAACACCGCGAGCGCCGTAGCGCTCGCGTCCTCGTCGGCCTCGTTGTAGAGCCGCGGCTTGATCGCCTCCGCGTACCAGTCGCAGAAGTCGTCGAAGGTGAGGTGATAGAGCGCGTCGACGGCGTGCGCGAAGTCGAACTCACCGAAGTGCCCCTCGACCTGTGACTGTGTCGCGTCCAGCCGAGCGATGATCCATTCCTCCTCGAGCTTCGCGGGCCGGAAGTCGGGACGCGCTTCCCCGGCGTTCTCGAGGATCAGCCGTGAGACGTTCCAGAGCTTGTTGGCGAGCTTGCGCCCCTCCTCGATCGCGCCCCAGCTGAAGCGCACATCCTGGGTCGAGGAGATCTTGAGCAGGCCGTAGCGCGTCGCGTCCGCGCCGTGCTTGTCGACAGCGTCGAGCGGGTCGACGCCGTTGCCGAGGCTCTTCGACATCCGCCGCCCGTCGGTCGCGAGCACGGTCGAGTGGATGATCACGTCGGTGAACGGGATCTCGCCCATCAGCTCGAGCCCGGCCATGATCATCCGGTTCTCCCAGAGGCGGATGATCTCGCGCGCGGTCGAATTGACGTTGCCCGGGTAGAACGAGGCGAGCGACGGCGTCTCGTCGGGCCAGCCGAGCGTCGCGAACGGCCAGAGCGCCGACGAGAACCACGTGTCGAGCACATCCTCGTCGCGCGTCAGCGGCGTCGAGCCGCACTCCGCGCACGCCGCTGGCGGCGGCCAGGCGACCGTGACGTGACCGTCCGGGCAGTACCAGATCGGAAGCTGGTGTCCCCACCAGAGCTGGCGCGAGAGGCACCAGTCGGGAATCGTCTCGAGCGAGTCGATCGCGAAGCGGTGCTGCGACTCGGGGTGATAGCGCACCTTCCGCTCCTGGAGCGCCGTGATCGCGGGCGCCGCGAGGCCCGCCATCTCGCACCACCACTGCAACGAGATCAGCGGCTCGATGCGATTGTGCGTCCGCGCGCAGGTTCCGACGGAATGCCGGTAGTGCTCGCGCTTCTCGAGCTGGTCGTGCTCCTTGAGCCAGGCGAGGATGTCCTGCTCGGCCTGCTCCTGGGTCCGCCCGTCGGTCATCAGGCCGTCGAGCCCGATCACCATCGGCTCGGGCAGGCCGTGGTCGCGGCCGATCGCGAAGTCGGTGGGATCGTGGCCCGGTGTGATCTTCAGCGCGCCGGTCCCGAAGCCGAGCTCGACGCGCGAGTCGGCAATCACCGGAATGCGGCGCTCGACCACCGGCACGATCACGTCGCGCCCGATCGCGTCGCGGTAGCGCTCGTCGTCGGGGTGCACCGCAACGGCAACGTCGGCGAGGATCGTCGGCACGCGCACCGTCGCGATCGTGATGGAGCCATCGCCGTCGGCGAACGGGTAGCGGACGTAGGTGAGCGTGTCGTCCATGTCGACGTGCTCGACCTCGAGATCGGAGATCGCCGTCGCGCAGACCGGGCACCAGTTGATGATCCGGTTCGCGCGGTAGATCCAGCCGCGCTCGTAGAGGTGGACGAAGAACGTCATCACCGCGCGGATGTAGCCGTCGTCCATCGTGAACCGCTCGCGCGAGTAGTCGAGCGACGCGCCGAGCCGGCGGAACTGGCCCATGATCACGCCGCCGTACTCGTGCAGCCACTCCCAGACCTTCTCGACGAACGCGTCGCGGCCGAGCTCCTGGCGCGTCGTCCCCTGCTTCACGAGCTCGCGCTCGACCACGGCTTGCGTGGCGATGCCCGCGTGGTCGTAGCCCGGCTGCCACAACGTGTTGAAGCCGCGCATCCGGTGCCAGCGGATCAGCGTGTCCTGGATCGAGCCGTTCAGCGCGTGGCCCATGTGCAGCGCGCCGGTCACGTTCGGCGGCGGGACGGCGATCACATAGGACTCGCGTGACGGGTCGGGCTCGGCGTGGTAGAGGCCTTCGGCCTCCCACGTCTCCTGCCAGCGGGCCTCGACGCCTTCCGGCTTGTAGAGCGGTTCCATGGAAAGAATCGTAGTTCGCCTAGGCGAGGAACCGCAGTACGAGCTCCGCGGCGCAGACAGGCTTGTCCGCGCCCTCGCGCTCGACCGTCGCCGCGATCGTCGCCTGCGTCCCGCCGCTGACCGGCTCGATGCTCTCGACCCGGAAGCGCGCGCGGATCCGGCTGCCGCTCGGCACCGGCGCGGGGAAGCGCACCTTGTTGAGCCCGTAGTTGATCGTCGTCCCGTCGTGCGGCTCGGCGACCTCGCTCCACAGCGGCACGATCAGCGAGAGCGTCAGCAGGCCGTGCGCGACCGTCGTCCCGAACGGACCGGACGCGGCGAAGTCGCGATCGACGTGAATCGCCTGCCGGTCGTCGGTCGCCTCGGCGAACGCGTCGATCCGATCCTGCGTGATCTCGAGCCAGGCGCTCGGGCCGAGCTCGTGGCCAGGCTCGAGAGTCAGGCCGACTCTTCGGCGAGCTCTTCGGGCTCGTCGAGTGTGGCCGGTCCGGCGCTCGTGACGAGGGTCGGCTTGAGCCCCTTCACGATCGTCTCCTTCGTGATCACGCACTTGGAGACGTCCTTGCGCGACGGCAGCTCGAACATCACGTCGAGCAGCGCGGTCTCGATGATCGAGCGCAACCCGCGCGCGCCCGTCTCTCGGGCGAGCGCCTTCTGGGCGATCTCCCAGAGCGCGTCGTCGGTGAAGACGAGCTCGATGTCGTCGTAGCCGAAGAAGCGCTGGTACTGGCGGACGAGTGCGTTCTTCGGCTCGGTGAGGATCTGGACGAGATCCTCCTTACGCAGCTGATGCACGGCCGAGATCACCGGCAGGCGGCCGATGAACTCGGGGATCAGCCCGAAGTTGAGCAGATCCTCCGGCATCACCTTGGTGAGCAGCTCGGAGGCCTCGACGGAGTTCTTGGACCGGACATCGGCACCGAAGCCGACCGCGTTCTGGCCGATCCTCTTGCCGATGATCTTGTCGAGGCCGGCGAACGCGCCGCCGCAGATGAAGAGGATGTTCGTGGTGTCGATCGAGAGGAACTCCTGGTGCGGGTGCTTGCGCCCACCCTGCGGCGGCACCGACGCGACGGTTCCCTCGAGGATCTTCAGCAGCGCCTGCTGGACGCCCTCGCCCGACACGTCGCGTGTGATCGACGGGTTGTCCGCCTTGCGCGCGATCTTGTCGACCTCGTCGATGTAGATGATCCCCGTCTCGGCCTTCTTGATGTCGAAGTCCGCCGCCTGGATCAGCTTCAGGAGGATGTTCTCGACGTCCTCGCCGACGTAGCCAGCCTCGGTGAGCGCGGTCGCATCGGCGATCGCGAACGGGACGTTGAGGATCCGCGCGAGCGTCTGGGCGAGCAATGTCTTGCCGCAGCCCGTCGGCCCGAGCAGGAGGATGTTCGACTTCTGGAGCTCGACGTCACCTTCCTCGGTGCCCATCTGGACGCGCTTGTAGTGGTTGTAGACGGCGACCGCGAGAGTCCGCTTCGCCTCCTCCTGCGAGACCACGTAGTCGTTGAGAACCGAGTAGATGTCCATCGGCCGCGGCAGGTTCGCGAGGTCGAGCTGGGCCGGGGTCGTGAGCTCCTCGTCGATGATCTCGTTACAGAGATCGATGCACTCGTCGCAGATGTACACGCCGGGGCCGGCGATCAGCTTCTTCACCTGGCGCTGGCTCTTGCCACAAAAGCTGCAGAGCAGCTGCTCGTTTCCGTCGCTCGCTCGGGCCATGGTCTCGATACTCCTTGTAGCGCGCCTGCCGCAGTTAGTCCAGCTAGCGGTGCGCGATGACGTTGTCGATGATGCCGTACGTCTTCGCTTCTTCGGACGTCATGTAGTAGTCGCGCTCCATGTCCTTGGAGACTTCCTCGGCCGGCTTGCCGGTGTGGTGCGAGATGATCTCCTCCAGGCGTCGCTTCAACGCGATCGTCTCGCGTGCCTGGATCTCGATGTCCGTCGCCTGCCCCTGGAAGCCGCTCGTCACCTGGTGGATCAGAATCTTGGCATTCGGCAGCGCCATGCGCTTCCCTTTCGTGCCGCCGGCGAGAATCACCGCGCCCATCGACATCGCGATGCCCACGCAGATGGTCTGCACGTCGGGCTTGATGAACTGCATCGTGTCGTAGATCGCGAGGCCGGCGTACACCTGGCCGCCCGGCGAGTTGATGTAGATCGAGATGTCCTTGTCCGGATCCTCGGACTCGAGGTGGAGCAGCTGCGCCACGATCAGGTTCGCGATCTGGTCGTCGATCGGGGTGCCGAGGAAAATGATCCGCTCATTGAGCAGACGGGAATAGATGTCGAACGAACGCTCGCCGCGCGAGGTCTGCTCGATCACCATCGGAATCAACGGGCTCATCGCTACTCCTTGCTACCGGGGGTCCATAGCTTCGTCTCGGTCTGTTGCTTTTCCTTTTCGGGAGTCCAGATCGCTTCGCGTGCCTCGGCCAGCTCGACCGGGATTCGCTTGACCTCGGCGGCGATCGCATCGAGCGTGTCGCGCAGGCGCAGGTCCTCGCGGAGGCGCTCGTACTCGCCGCGCTCGTGCAGCTCGGCGAGCACCTCGTCAGCGTCCTCGCCGGCCGCCTCGGCCTGCTCGCGGACGAGCTCGTCGACCTCGGAATCCTCGACCTTGAGGTCGAGCTTCTCGGCCGCTGCCTCGAGCGTGACCTCGCGGGCGACGGAATGCGCTGCCTCGGCGCGGACGCGCTGGATCAGCTCGTCGGCGGAGCCGCCGGTCATCTGCAAGTAGGTCTCGAACGGAATCCCGCGGCCCTCCACCGAGCGCACGAGCCCGTTCAGGAGCTCGCGTGCGCGGGTCTCGACGAGCGGCCCGCTCGCATGGACGTGCGCTGCCTCGACGAGCGCGTCGATGACCGCCGAGCGGAACTGGCCGTCGGCCTCGGCGTCGAGCTGCTCCTGGAGTCGGTGCTCGACGTCGGCGCGCAGCTCGGCGAGCGTGTCGAACTCGCTCGCGCTCTTCGCGAGGTCGTCGTCGAGCGGGGGCAGGATGTGCTCCTTGATCTCCTTCAGCTCGACGTCGACGGTGCCGGTCGTCTCGTCTGCGAGCTCGAAGACGATCTCGCGCGACTCGCCGGCGGTCATGCCGAGGACGCCCTGCTCAACCTCCTCCACGAGGCGGTTGGCGCCGAGCTGGACGACGTAGTCGTGCTGGGTCTCGCCGCCGGGTGAGACGAGGTCGATCACGACGGTGTCTCCCGCCTGCGCGCCGCGACCCTCGACCGGGGCGAGCTCGGCGACGGAGGAGCGCAGCACCTCGAGCTCGTGGTCGACGAGGCCCTCGGGAATCTCGGGCTCGGCGAACGGCACCTCGAGCTCGGACCACGCGGGGAGCTCGGGCTTCGGCATCACCTCGACGGTCGCCGTGAACTTCCACGGCTCGGAGTCGTTTGCCGGGAGCTCGAAGTCATATTCCGGGTTAGCGACGGGGCGCAGGCGCGCCCGCGCCGCCGCGTTCCAGAACCAGCCGTTGATGTGGCTCTCGACGGCCTCGGTGTAGAGGCGCTCCTTGCCGACGCGCTGGATCAGCACCGGCATCGGCACCTTACCCGGGCGGAAGCCGGGGATCTTGACGCTCTCGGCCAGGTCGTTCGCAGCGTGCTCGACGGCGTGGTGCACGTCGTGGCTCGGCACGTCGACCGTGAGACGAACGGTGTTGCCGGCCAGCTCTTCTACCTGCGAGGACATCGCGGCCATTCAAGCAGAGAGAGGGTGGCTGGCCGCCGCGTCAGCCGTTCGAAATGCGGACGAGAGGACTTGAACCTCCAAGAGCTTTCGCCCAACGGGACCTAAACCCGCCGCGTCTACCAGTTCCGCCACGTCCGCGTGGTCAGCGAAATTAGAGCAGCCGCCGGGCCGCCGCGCGCGCGGCGAGGCCGTACACGAGCGCCAGCGCGACGAGCCACGCGCACTCGTGCAGGAACAGGCCTGCTGGATGCGCGTCGTACAGCGCGACGGTGAACGCGTGCACGGCGTGGCCGAACGGGAACAGTGCGCCGAACCAGCCGACCACGGGCGCCGTCCCATGCGGAACGACCGAGAGGAGCGTCAGCGGCAGCGCGACGAGGAACGCGAACAGGGTCGCTGTGCCCGCCTCGCGCGCGAGCGCGCCCACGAGGACGCCGAAGGCGCCGAACGCCGCCGCGGCGAGCAGGAGCCCGGCGAGGAGCAGCGGCAGCCGCTGCCACGGCTGTCCGCCCGAGACATGGCCCAGCTCGACGATGACGCCGAATGCGAGCGCGAGCAGCAGGCCGAGCCCGGCCGCGACGAGCGTCACGAACGCGATCTTCTCCGCGATCAGCCGCCCGAAGCCGACGAGCCCGCCGACGAGCCGGCCGAGCACGTTCTCCTCGCGCTCCGCGACGATCGCGCCCGCGCCGAGCAGCACCGCCACGAACGCGAGCGCCAGCGCCAGCGCGTAGGCCTGCACCTGCGCCGAGAGGATCCACGAGCGCCCGCCCTGCGTGACGTGGACCAGCTGAATCGGGTTCGCGGTCGCCTGAAGGAACGCGCCGACCTGGCCGACCGCGCCGTCGAGCTGGCCCATGAAGACGCCGAGCTGTTTCGCGCGCGCGGCGGTCGCGGGGTCGGGCGAGCGCGCGAGCACCGCGAGCCGAGCCTGCGCGCGGTGGATCCCGAGCAGGCTGAACTTCGTGCTCCCGATCGAGCCGTCGCCGCCCTTCAGCAACAGGTCGACCGCGGCCAGGTTCGCCTGGATGTAGGCCTTCTGGAGGTCGAGGTTCGTCGAGTAGACGAACGAGCGCATCTTCTCGACCACGCGCGTCGAGAGCCCGCCGCGGCTCGTCTTGAGGATCAGCTTCGGGCTCTGCTGCAGCCCGCGGAGCTGCGATGTGAAGCCCTTCGGCACGGTCAGGATCGCGAGCACCTGGCCCGAGGAGAGCTGGTGCTCGGCCTTCGCCGCGGGCATCCGCACGAGCTTCACCTCCTTCGCGTTGTCGAAGAGATGCTGGAGGTCGAAGGTCTGCGTGCCGACGACGATCACGCTCGGCAGCCCCTCGGGCGCGACGAGCGCGACGCGCGGCTGCTCGCCCGCGTAGCGGACGACGAGCCCGACGAGGAGCGCGACGACGAGCGGGTAGACGATCAGCGCGCCGAGCAGCGCCGGCGCGCGCCGCAGGAGGCGCACGTCCTTTCCGAGCATCAGCCCGATCGCCCTCACTCGCGGTACTCCGCGGGCGCGCCCTGATAGACGAGATGGCCCTCCTCGAGCACGAGCAGCCGGTCGGCGACGCGACGGGCCTCGTCGAGGTTGTGCGTCGCGAAGACCACGCCGCCGCCGCCGCCGCGCACGCGCGCGACGAGCTCCCAGAGCCCGCCGCGGCGCTGCGCGTCGAGCGAGGCGGTGGGCTCGTCGAGCAGCAGCACCGACGGGTCGCCCAGGAGACCGATCGCGAGATTGAGCCGCTGCTGGTTCCCGACCGAGAGCGTCGCGGCGCGGCGCTCTTCGACGTCCAGCCCGACGTCGGCGAGCGCGCGCGTGACGGCCGCGCCCGGATCCGCGAGCCCTGCGAGGCGCGCGAAGAGCTCGAGGTTCTCGCGCGGCGTGAGCCGCCCGTAGAGCGCGGGCCGCTGTGGCATCCAGCCGACGCGGGCGCCGCCGACCGTGCCGCCGCTCGGCCGCAGCGCGCCCGCGAGGATCGCGAGCAGCGTCGACTTCCCCGCGCCGTTCGGGCCGCCGAGCGCGACGACCTCGCCGGCGCCGATGTCCAGGTCGGTCGGCTCGAGCACCACGCGGCGCCCGAAGCTCCGGGTCACACCGCGGGCGGAGAGGAGCGGTGTCAGGGCGACGTGACCGGCGGCTTGATCACGACGGCCTTCCCGTAGTGCGAGAGATCGACGGTGCGCGAGGCGTTCGACGGGTCGCCCGACTCGACCGGGCCCGACACACGCACTCGGAGCAGGCGCGAGCTCTGCTTGTCGATCCAGAGCTCGACGTCGACGAGCTTCGCGCTCGGCGGGTTGCCGAGGATCGGCGAGATCGCGCTCACCGGCACCCTGCCCGTCACACGCCACGCGTCCTGGCCGTCGATCTTCTCGCTGCCGTTGCCCTTCAGCTGCGTCGCGCCGGCGATCACGGCGAGCACGCCCTTGGCCGGATTGAAGAACGCGACGGGATTCGTCGCAACGCTCACCGACTGCCAGGCCTTCGTGAACGGATTGCGGATGTAGTAGTGGCCGCCGACGACGATCAGCTCCGAGCGCAGCGGCAGCCCGAGCAGCGTCCCTGTCACGTCCGCCTGGACATCGCCGGGGAGCTTGACGTCGCCCTCGGCGAAGATCAGGTGGAGGCCCTTCTTCGCGGCCGGTCCGTGCTGCTCGTCGTAGACGAAGTGGAAGCTCTTCTCGGCCCCGGTCGCCTTCGTCGAGGCGGTGACGATCTGCGCGGGCGGCGGGCCTTTCGCAGCGGCGCCGCAGCCGGCGAGCGCGATGAGCAGTGCCAGGGCGAGAAGCGGGCGCACGGACGAGATGGTGTCGTCCGTGCGCCCGCAGCGCAACTGCTCTCTACATCCCCTTGACGAGCCCGATCACGTGGCCCTCGGGGTCCGCGAACATCGCGAGCGTGACCTGCGGAAGCTCCGTGACCGGCATCACGGTCTTGCCGCCCAGCGCCTCGGCCTTGTCGAGGATCGCCTGCGGATCGTCGGTCGAGACGTAGAACGTGACGTGTCCCGGCCCGCCGTCCTGCGATTGCCCGAGCCCGCCGGCGATCCCGTCGCCTTCCTTCTCGACCATCGCGTACCCCATCTCGGGGATCGCCTGCGTCTTCCAGCCGAACAGGTCGCCGTAGAAGCTCTGCAGCGCCGGCAGGTCCCTGCCGACCACCTCGAAGTGGATCACCTCGCCCGTCATGACGTCTCTCCGGTGACCCAGGGATCGACACCCGGGTCGCCGCCTGCGGCGGTGATCACGAGCCGGCCGAGGTAGTGGTCCCAGCCTGTCCCGTGCGACTCGGCGGCCGCCTCGCTCGGCAGGTCGCGGTGGGTGAAGCGGAGCGCCGTCCCGGCGCCGCTCGGAGTGAGCTCGATCTCGATGGTCGAGCCGCCGGGCGGAATCACGCTCACGCCGTCCTCCCAGCCGAACGTGTAGACGAGCCGGTGCGGCGGATCAAGCTCGACGAACTCGCCCGCGGCGGTGTGGCCCGGGATCACCTCGACGCGAAACTCGCCGCCGGGGCGTGCGTCGAAGGTGGCGCGCATTCCCATCCACCGCGTCGCCTTCTCCGGGTCGACGAAGAACTCCCAGACGGTCTCCGGGCTCGCGTCGATCACGAGCTCGCGGACGACCGCGATGCTCTCAGTCGTGCTTTCCATACTGCTTCCTCTCCTCTCGTTCTGCCTCGCGCTTGAGCGCCTCGAGCTTGTCGCCCCAGAAGTCCTCGAGGAACGCCTTCAGCTCCTCGATCCCCTCCGGACGCGCCCGATACAGGCGCCTGGCACCGTTGCGTCGCTCGCTCACGAGCCCCGCTCCCTTCAGGACGTTCAGATGCTGAGAGACGGCCGGCCGGGACACGTCGAAATGCGACGCGATCTCGCCCGCGGACAGCTCCGCGTCCCAGACGAGCCGCATGATCTGCCGCCGATGAGGCTCGGCGATCGCTCTCAGCGCAACCTCCACGACGGGGATGTAAGCAATTGCTTACGTAAGTGTCAACTTAAATTCGCGACGGGCTCGCGAATCAGCTGATAGGCCAGCGCGCCGAGCAGCGCCCCGGCGATCGGCCCGACCAGATAGATCCAGAAGCTCGACCACTCCGGCGCAACGAGCGCAGGCCCGAACGAGCGGGCCGGGTTCATCGACGCCCCGGTGACGCCGCCGCCGAACAGCGCGTCGAGAGCGACGGTGCCGCCGATCGCGATCGCCGCGGCTGCGCCGACGGCGCGCGTGTCGGTGGCCACGGCCATGATCACGAACATCAGGATCGCGGTGAGCACCGTCTCGTACACGAGTGCCGAGCCGGAGCCGACGCTCGGCACGGTCGCCCCGAGGTGCGCCGGCGAGCCGTGCCAGACGACGCGCAATAGACCGGCCGCCGCGACGGCGCCGAGGAGCTGGGCCGGCACGTAGGCGAGAGCCTCTCGCCGCGGGAAGTGCCGCGTCGCCGTGAAAGCGATCGTGACGGCGGGGTTGATGTGCGCCCCGGAGAGATGCCCGGTCGCGTAGATCATCACCATGATCACCAGGCCGAATGCGGCCGCGATCCCCACCGTACCGAGCGACCCGCCGCGCTCGTGATTCAGCACGATCGCGCCGCAGCCCGCGAACACGAGCGCGAATGTCGCCAGGCCCTCGGCGAGACAGCGGCGCGCGAGCGAGGGCCTAGCCAAGCAGCTCGGCGATCAGCGTCTGCACGCGCTCGTCGAGCTCGTCGCGGATCCCGCGAACCGTGTCCAGATCCTTGCCGGCTGGGTCCTCGAGCACCCAGTCCTCGTAGCGCTTGCCGGGATAGATCGGACAGGCGTCGCCGCAGCCCATCGTGATCACGCAGTCGGCGGCGCGCACCACCTCGTCGGTGAGCGGCTTCGGGAACTCCTCGGCCATGTCGACCCCGAGCTCACCCATCGCCTCGACCACGGCGGGGTTGATCTCGTCGGCGGGCGAGCTGCCGGCGGAGCGGACATGGATCCGGCCGTCGGAGCGGAGCTTTACGAGCCCTGCGGCCATCTGGCTGCGGCCTGCGTTGTGGACACAGACGAACAGCACCTCGGGTTGTTCCTTCACGAGCACTCCTTCCGCCTGGGCCAGTGCTCGGAGGCGCTCGCGTGCGAAGCGGTGCGCGAGCACGGGCACGAACACGTTGACCTTTGCGCCGCCGAGGAGATCGGTCGACTCGCCGATGTAACGCTCGATCGTCTCGACGGAGAAGATCCCCGCGAACTCAGCGGCAAGAGCTCTGGCCGCCTGTTCGACGTGGTGTTGTGTCACAGGATCGAGTGCCTGGTTCATCTCTCTCGCTCCTCACATATCGACGCCGGTCTATGCGCGGAGTGTTGCGCGGTCATCGATCCGTGTCAATATCTATCCATGAAGCCGATCGCCACGGTCGCGATGTCCTGCCCGCCGCTGCTCGCGGGACCGCTCGACGCCGAGCAGGCCGAGAGCCTCGCGACCGCGCTGAAGGCAATCGCCGACCCCGCGCGCCTCCGGCTACTCAGCCTGATCCAGTCGCAGCCCGGCGGCGAGGCGTGCGTGTGCCACCTCACCGAGCCGCTCGGCCTGACGCAGCCGACGGTCAGCCACCATCTCAAGGTTCTGCTGCAGGCGGGGCTCGTCGAGCGCGAGCAGCGTGGAAGCTGGGCCTACTACCGAGTCGTGCGCGGGCAGCTCGACTCGGTGCGCGAGCTTCTCGGCTAGCCGGCGAACGCGGCGCGGAGCCCATCGATCGCTCCGGGCACGAGCCGGTAGTAGCTCCACGTCCCGCGCCGCTCGGCCTCGACGAGGCCCGCGTCGCGCAGGATCTTGAGGTGGTGCGAGATCGTCGGCTGCGAGAGCTCGAAGGCGCCGGTCAAGTCGCAGACGCACACCTCGGACGCAGCGGCGAGGCGATTGACGATTGCGACGCGAGTCGGATCGGCCAGCGCCTTGAACGCAGAGGCGAGGGCCTCGGCCGCGTCCGGCTCCATCACGGGCGTGTCCGGTCCGCAGCACATCGGTTGGAGAACGGTCAGTGACTTCATTGACGATCATCAATCTATCAGCTAGCGTCGCTGCATCGACAACCTTCGATGAAAGGAGGAACCATGCGCGCGACGTCTTGTGAATGTGGCTGTGGCTGCGGCTGCTGCTAAGAATGGGGAATGACGACCTTTCCCGATTCACATAGCGACCTGCTCGAGGGTCAGTTTGCGTCGTTCGCGACAATCGACGACGCCGGCTTCCCGCAGGTCACCGAGGTGTGGTTCCTCCACGAGGACGGCGAGCTCAAGATCTCGCTCAACACCGGACGCACGAAGACCAGGAACCTGGCTGCACGTCCGCAGTGCAGCCTATTCCTGCTGGACCTCGGAAACCCGTACCGCTACCTCGAGGTGCGCGGCAACGCGCGGATCGGGCCGGACGACGACTACGCCTTCGCCGCTCGCATCGGTGCGAAGTACGGCGGCGCGGACGTCCGGGCCTACGACGGGCCGGGCGAGAAGCGCCTCGTGGTGACGATCGAGCCGGTCAAGGTTCACTCGATCGATATGAGCGGATAGTCGGCGGCAGTCCCGTCGATCACGAGATCGGCGAACCGCCACGGCTCGTGCGCGGCGACGTAGCGCTCCTCCTCGGGCATCCACTCCTCGAACCAGCGCTCGCGGGTATTGATACCGCCACGCTCGATCCCGCGGGCGAGGCGGAGCTCGCGCGGCGCGTCGACCCAGATGCGGAAGTCGTAGAGGTCGCGCAGCTCCTCACGCGTCGAGTAGTTCCCCTCGACCACGACGATCCCGCGGGGTGCGACGGTGTGCCATTCGGCCATCGAGTCGCTGCCCCAGTCGTAGCGCTGGTAGCGCGCCTCCTCGCCGCGCCGCAGCGGGAGGAGCACCTGGTCGCGGAGCCGGCGCCACTCGAAGTTGCCGCCGATGTCCGCGTCGCCGGGCGGGAGCCGCGTCGAGGACGGCCGGTAGAAGTCGTCGAACTCGATCACCGTGGCTGCCCCGAGGTGCCGCGCGAGCGTGCTCTTGCCCGAGCCGCCGCAGCCGTCGATCCCGACGACGACGAGATCGACCACGTCAGCGCGTGACCGAGCGGCCGGTGAGCTCGTCGAGGCGGATCCGGAACGCGACGACGCTGGGCCCGAGTCCCCGCGGCTCGGCGGGAGCGGCGCGCCCGAACGCCTCCCGCAGCGCCGAGAGCGCCTCCTCGACATCGCCGCCAGCGAGCTCCTCGTAGCCGCCGTAGGCGATCACACTCCGCCAACTTCCACCCTCCGCTGCGTACTCGTCCACCTCGACGCAAACCCGCGGATTCGCGCGCATCATCTCGACCTTCTGCCCCTCGGTCGTGACGACGAAGATGCTTGCTCCGTCGAAGGCGTAGATCACGGGCACGACGTAGGTGAGCCCATCGAGGTGACACCCGATCCGGGCGATCCGCTGCGCCCGAAGGAACGCATTGATCTCCTCGCGCGACAGCTCGGCGATCGCGCCGTGGTCAGGCGAATGCATGTGCTTCAACCTATGCGATCACAGGATGTGAGTGATTCGCAACGACAGTCGATCTACAGCCCCTCAGAGGTCGATCGGGTGTTCGTCGCGCTGGGATGATCCGAGACCCGCCCGAAAGTCCCTTCGGACTTTCGGGCGCCTATGGCCCCGGGTGGAGTCGAACCACCGCACGCGGATTCGAAGTCCGCCGCTCTGATCCACTGAGCTACGGGGCCCGGGAGGAGTATGCCCGGACTCGCGCGAGGCCCGCTATTCTGTCCCGGCTCACGGTGGCGGTAGCTCAGTTGGTAGAGCCCCCGGTTGTGGTCCGGGTGGTCGCGGGTTCGAGTCCCGTCCGCCACCTTCACCGCCACGGTGCCAAAGGGTCACCCCTCTGAAACCGCCTCCGAGCCTAGCCTCGCTCTGGAGCCGCCGGCATGAGGCCGACGGCCAGGGATAGGGGGAACCCGTGAGAAGAAAGGTAATTCTCGGCGCCGTCCTCGTGGCGGGCGTCGCGATCTTCGCAGCGACGGTCGGCGCGTCGCTGAACGACATCTCGGACCTGACGAACGTCCCTTCGGCCGCTCCCAAGGCCGCCGGGTACGCGCCGGTCTCGCAGCTGTCGCCGGAACTTCGCCAGGTCGTCGTCGCACAGGGGTCGATGGCGCTCGAGAACCCGCAAGGGATCGTCGGCTGGTACGGCTACGAGAACGACGCGCCCAGCCCGGACAATTCCGCGCTGGCGCAGTTCGTGCCGGCGCTCGGCAGCACGACCGAGGCCCAGAAGACCGAGCCCGACAAGAACACGTATCTCGTGCTGAAGAACCAGCACGGTGCCGATCCGCACTACGACTACGGCACGCATTTCCTGTTCCAGGGCCATGAGCTCGGCGCACCGGTCGCCGGCGGATCGCAGGGCCTGATCACGCGCATCAACCTCGACGCCGACACGGCGCACCGGGTCACGTTGCTCGCGACGCAGGACACGAACGGTAATCCGGTCGCGCCGATTGACGGGTCGACGTGGGATCCGTGGGCCCAGCGGCTGCTCTTCACGACCGAGAACGCATCGGCACCGACCTACTCGGCCACGCTGAGCGTGCCGTCTCAGGTCGAGGACATCTCGGGCGCGATCGGCCGCGGTGGTTACGAGGGGATCCAGAACGACTCCGACGGCGACGTCTGGATCGTCGAGGACTCGGGCGGCTCGAACAAGCCCGGCACGACGGCGAAGCGGCCCAACAGCTTCATCTTCCGCTTCGTGCCGACCCGGCCGGACGACCTCGAGCACGGCAGGCTCCAGGTGCTCCAAGTCCTGAACGACGCCGGCGCTCCCGTGACGTTCGAGTCTCAGGCCGCGCTGACCGCACCGGATCAGGTGGCGCTGCGCACCTACGGCAAGACGTTCAACACGAAGTGGATCACGATCCACGACACGGGGATCGACGGCACGACGCCGTTCAACGCGAACACGCTCGCCAAGTCCTTCCACGGGACGCCGTTCAAGCGCCCCGAGAACGGGCAGTTCCGACCGGGGTCGAAGTTCGGCGAGTTCTTCTTCGACGAGACCGGCGACACCAATGCGACCAGCCCCGAGAACGGCAACCCCACCACCGGCGCCGGCGGCGCGGGCGGCTGGACGTCGATCTTCAAGCTGGCGCAGCGTGACGGCTCGTCGAGCACCGGCAAGCTGTCCCTGTTCTACGAGGGCAACGAGTCGGTCGCAGGCCTCGACAACGTCGCGTTCCTGTCCCGGAACCTGATCTCGTTCGTCGAGGATGCAGGCGACGGGCTGCACTCGCAGCGCAACGGGCTCGACTCGGCCTTCGTCTTCGACGTCACGAAGGACTACTCGACGGGCATCCAGCCGCTGCGCTGGCTCGCCGAGGGCCGCGATCCGTCCGCCACGCTCGATTCCGCCAACGGCGGCTTCGGCAAGAACGAGGGCGACAACGAGATCACCGGCCTGCACGTCTCGGACGGCGATCCGAGCGAAAGCGGGATCCTCGGCGCGAAGTCGCCGAGCCTCAAGCCCGGCGGCGACAAGTGGCGCTGGTTCTACACGCAGCAGCACGGCGACAACTTCACCTGGGAAGTGACGCTCTTCAAGCCGGGCAACAGCAGCACCGACGAGTAAGCAAAGGCGACCGCGAACGACGAGGGCCCGGCACCGCGCCGGGCCCTCACTCGCCTTTGCGCTCATCCTTTGCACGATCGAGGAATTCATGTCACCGTCGTCGCTCGTGGCGGGCAGAGGGCCGGCCTAACCGACAGGGGAGGACCTGAGGTGGAACTCAAATTTCGCGTGACGCGCACGCGTCTCGTGTTACTCGTCGTTGCTGCGGCGGTGGTGACGATGGGCGGGATCGGCTACGCGGCGATCCCGGACGGCAACGGCGTCTTCACCGCGTGCAGGTTGAACGGGGTCGGGACGATCCGGCTGATCGACCCGACGGCTACGCCTGCTTCGTCGCTGCTGAACCACTGCACCGGCCTTGAGACCAAGATCAGCTGGAACCAGGGCGGCCCCAGCGGCTCGCAAGGGCCGACAGGCGACAAGGGCGCCACTGGTGACAAAGGGCCCGCAGGCGACCAGGGGCCGGTGGGCGACAAGGGCCCAACGGGCGACCAGGGGCCTGTGGGTGACAAGGGCCCTGATGGCGACAAGGGCCCGACCGGTGACACCGGGGCCAAGGGGCCGGCAGGCGACAAGGGCCTCGTCGGCGACAAGGGGCCGACAGGGGACGCGGGATCGGCGGCTGATTGGGCTGTCGTCGCGTCGGGGGGGTTCATCGTCCGACAGAGCGGCGGCATCACCGTGACTCGCCTGCGGACCGGCGCCTACAACGTGGACTTCGGCCACAACGTGTCGCAGTGCGCAGTCATGGGCAGCGGGGAAGACCCCGGGGCGAGAAACGCCAGCTTGGATCCGCCCGCCGAAGGAATCATCTCGTTCACCGAGAGCGGCAACAATGGCGGGCCACTTCCCAACATCGTCCTTGTCGGTGTGCACAACGGGGCGGGCACGCTCATCGACGGCAACTTCTCGATTCACGTCGACTGCTAGCTGCGGATCTTCCACGGCGGAGAGAGCCCTCGTCGCGGGGCTCTCTCCGCTCAGTGCGCCCGGGAGGATTCGAACCTCCGACCCACGGCTTAGAAGGCCGTCGCTCTGTCCACTGAGCTACGGGCGCGCTGAAGCGGAAGTGTACGAGTGCGGTAGCGTGCCGCCCATGACTCAAGCCACGCTGCATACAAACCACGGCGCCATCGTCCTCGAGCTCTATCCCGAGGACGCGCCCAAGACTGTCGAGAACTTCACCAAGCTCGCCGCGGACGGGTTCTACGACGGTGTCATCTTCCACCGGGTGATCCCCGACTTCATGATCCAGGGCGGAGATCCGACCGGCACCGGCCGCGGCGGCCCGGGCTACCAGTTCGAGGACGAGTTCAACGACCACAAGATCGTCCGCGGCGCGCTCGCGATGGCGAACGCGGGCCCGAACACCAACGGGAGCCAGTTCTTCATCGTCACCGCCGACGCGGCCTCCTGGCTCGACGGCAAGCACACCGTCTTCGGGAAGGTCACCGACGGGATGGACGTCGTGGACACGATCGAGAAGGTGCCGCGCGACGGCTCCGACCGGCCCCACGACGAGGTGAAGATCGAGCGGGTCGAGCTGGGCTGAAGCGACTCGTCTTCGCCCGGCACGGCCAGTCGGTCCTGAACGTCGAGAGGCGGATCAACGGCGATCCAGCGAAGCTGGTGCCGTTGACCGCGGCCGGCGAGGCGGAGGCGCGGCAACTCGGGCATCAGCTCGCCGGCACGGCGATCGACGTCTGCGTGCACACCCGCTTTGCCCGCACGCGCCGTACCGCCGAGCTCGCGCTCGCAGGCCGCGAGGTGCCGTTCCTCGAGGAGCCCGGCCTCGACGATGTCGCCGTCGGCGAGCTCGAGGGAGCGACGGTCGCCGACTACCAGGCGTGGAAGGCCGCGCACACTCGCGCCGACCGGTTCCCCGGCGGCGAGAGCCTCGACGAGACCGCCGGCCGCTACGTCGCCGCGCTGCGGCGCGTGCTCGAGCTCCCGCACGAGTCGGTGCTCGTGGTCTGTCACGAGCTGCCGATCCGCTATCTCGCGAATGCGGGCCTCGGCTCCGATGATCTCGACCGCCCGTGCCACGACATCCCGAACGCCGCTCCCTACCTCTTCGACGCCCCGCAACTCGCGGCCGCCGTCGACCGGATCGAACAGCTCGTCGTATAGTTGACGCGATGGCCGAGTGCAGACTCATCCACAACGGTGAGGGCTTCCGCGGCAAGCAGGGGCTCGACTACTTTGCGGGGGTCTCGGCCGAGAGCACGGGCGCGAACGGGATCTGCATGCACCTGCTCGAGATGCCGCCGGGCGCCGTTGCGAGGCCGCACTACCACGAGGCCCACGAGACCGCGATCTTCATGCTCGAAGGCGCATCCGAGATGCGCCACGGGCCGAACCTCGAGCACGTGATGCGGGTCGAGGAGGGCGACTTCGTCTACATCCCGGCCGGCATGCCGCACCAACCGTACAACCCGACCGACAAGACGATCCGCGCCGTGATCGCCCGCACCGACCCGAACGAGCAGGAGAGCGTGATCCTGCTCGACGAAGACTGAGTACCCTTTCGAACGACGCGGGCGTAGCTCAATGGTAGAGCCCTAGCCTTCCAAGCTAGTCACGCGGGTTCGATTCCCGCCGCCCGCTCTTTTTGCTTGGTAATGTCCTCGCGCCTAATGGGTGCGACCCCGCAACCCGAGCTCGGCAGGCGGCTTCGTGAGTCCCGCCTTGCGGCCGGTCGTTCGCTCGCCGAGGTTGCGGCGGCAACCGAAATCTCGGCGTCGTTCCTCTCCATGGTCGAGAAGGGCACCTCCGACCTCTCGATCGGACGGCTGATGCGGCTGACCCAGTACTACGGCGTCGACATCGCGGACGTGGTCCACGGCTCCGATCGCTCGACCGAGGACGTCGAGGAGTTCGAACAGCGCCGCCGCCTGATCTCGGCGACGGAAGGGCTCGAGATCCAGTTCCTGGCCGACGCGCCCCGCCCGCTGCGGCCGTCTCTATCGACGATCACTTCCGGCGGCGGGAACGCCGAGGCTGTCCGCAACATCGGCGATGCGTTCGTGTACGTCCTCGACGGTGAGCTCGTCGTGCACGTCGACGACGACCCGCCGCTCACGCTCTGCGCGGGCGACCACATCTATCTCGAGCGCGAGCGCCTGCGCCGGTTTCGCAACGAGAGCGATGGGCCCGCGCGCATCCTCTCGGTCGTGCTGCGCTCGGCCTAGACCCGCTCGATGCCGACGTAGTTCTCGGCGAGTCCCGTGGCCGCGGCCTTCGATGTCGTCAGGTAGCGCAGCTGGGAGAGCTGGAGCCGCTCGTCGAACGGATCGCCGGCGGGCGAGCGATGCAGCATCGAGGTCATCCACCACGAGAAGTGCTCGGCGCGCCAGACGCGGCGCAGGCACGACTCGGTGTAGGCGTCGAGCTCGGCCTCCGACCCGGTGCGGTACCACGAGGCGAGCGCCGTGGCGAGCACGCTCACGTCGTGGATCGCGAGATTGAGCCCCTTCGCGCCGGTCGGCGGCACGATGTGCGCCGCGTCGCCGGCGAGGAACAGGCGCCCGTACTGCATCGGCTCGACGACGAAGCTCCGCATCGGGGTGACGCCCTTCTCCAGGATCGGCCCCTCGGCGAGTGTCCAGCCGTCGAGAGCGAGACGCAGCTGGAGCTCCTCCCAGATCCGCTCGTCGGGCCAAAGGGCGATGTCCTCGTCCGGGTCGCACTGGACGTAGAGGCGGCTCAGCTCGGGCGAGCGCAGGCTGAGCAGCGCGAAACCGCGCTCGTGGTGTGCGTAGATCAGCTCGTCGTTCGACGGCGCGACCGCAGCGATGATCCCGAGCCAGCCGTACGGGTAGTCGCGCACGAAGGTCGAGAGGACGCCGTCGGGGATGCTCGGCCGGCAGATGCCGTGGAAGCCGTCGCAGCCGGCGATCGCATCGCACTCGAGCTCGTGCTGCTCGCCCTCGTGGGTGTAGCGGACGAGCGGCCTCTCGGGGTCGACGGTCACGTCGTCGACCTCGAACAGGAGCGGGCGACCGGTCTCGAGCCGCGCGGCGATCAGGTCCTTCACGATCTCGGTCTGGCCGTAGATCATGATGCCGCGCCCCCCGGCGAGCTCGCTCAGCGGCATCCGGTGGCGCTCGCCGGCGAACTGGAGCTCGATCCCGTGGTGGAAGAGCCCGTCGCGGTGCATCCGCTCCCCCACTCCCGCCTCGGTGAGTAGATCGACGATGCCCTGCTCGACGACGCCGGCGCGGACGCGCGCCTCGACGTAGGGGCGGCTGCGATTTTCGAGGACTACCGAGTCGATCCCCTCGTTGTGGAGGAGCTGGGCCAGAGTCAGGCCGGCCGGCCCCGCGCCGACGATCGCAACCTGTGTCCGGGTCACAACCCTTCCTCGGCGAGCACGCGCTGGGCGATCGCGAACGCCGAGTTCGCCGCGGGCACGCCGCAGTAGACGGCGCTCTGGAGCAGCACTTCCTTGATCTCGTCCGGGGTCACGCCGTTTCGCAGCGCGGCGCGCACGTGCATCGCGAGCTCCTCGTCGCGGCCGAGTGCGACGAGCGCTGTGAGGGTGATGCAGCTGCGCGTGCGCCGGTCGAGCCCGGGGCGCGACCAGATCTCGCCCCACGCATAGCGGGTGATCAGATCCTGGAAGTCGGCGGTGAACCCGGTCGTGCGCTCGATCGCCGCGTCGACGTGTGCGTCGCCGAGCACCTCGCGGCGGACCTCCATGCCCCTGTCGTGGGTCTCGCTCACAGCTCCTCCTTGGCGCGCGCGAGCGCGCGGTCGATCAGCTCGTCGACGGCGGCGAGCGCGGTCTGCGGGTCGAAGGCGGCCTCGAGCTCCGGCGTCATGGTCACACGTGGGTCGGCGAGGAGCGCCTCACGAAGCGGGCTGCCGGCCTCGCGGACGAGGGCGTGCGCCTCGGCGCGGCCGAGCGCCGGTGTGAGCGCGAAGGCGACCTGCTCGGCGGCGAGGGACGGGTCGAGGTTCTCGCGCATCCGCTCGGGATGGACTTCGAGGCCGCCGACTACGTCTCGAGCCCATGCGACGGCGGCGCCCGAGTAGGCGAGCGCGTCGCACAGCCCAGGCGTCTCGGCGTGCCATGCGCCCGCGGCCCGCTCGTGCTCCTGGACGAGCGCGCCGACCAGCTCGCCCGCGGCGGCGGCGGCACGGCGCGAGCAGGCGATCGCGAGGACCGAGCCGACGGGATTGTGCTTGTGCGGCATCGTCGAGGAGTCGCCGCCGACAGCCTCCGAGACCTCGCCGACCTCTGTCTGGGCGAGCAGCGTCACGTCGCGGCCGAGCTTGCCGGCGACTCCCGCGAGGATCGCGAGCGCAGAGCCGAGCCCGGCGACAACGGTGCGATTCGTGTGCCACGGGAGCGTCGGCTCCTCGAGGCCGACCTCCGCGGCGAAGAGGCGCGTCACCTCCGGGCCCCGCGCGCCGAGCGCACCGAGCGTCCCGGCCGCGCCGCCGAGCTGCGCCGGGAGCCGGATCGCGGCGAGGGCGCGGCGCGCGTCGAGCACGGCGACGAGCCAGCCCGCCGCCTTCAGCCCGAACGTCGTCGGCACGGCGTGCTGGAGGAGCGTCCGCGCCGCCATCGGCGTCGCGCGGTACCGCTCGGCGAGCGCGGCGCAGCCCTCGGCAAGCGTGCGCGACTCGGCGAGGATCAGTTCGACCACATGCGTCGCGACGAGCATCGCGGCGGTGTCGAGGATGTCCTGGCTCGTCGCGCCCCAGTGCACCCAGCTCGCGGCCTCGCCGTCGACCTGCTCGCGCAGCGCGCGGACGAGCGGCTCGACCGGAGCGCCGCCGAGACGGCCCTGGACGAGAAGCTCGTCGAAGTCGTACCGGCCCGGGTCGCACGCGGCGCCGATCGCCGCCGCCGCGTCGGCCGGGACGATTCCGGCCTTCACCTCCGCGGCGGCCAGCGCCCGCTCCGCGTCGAGCATCCCGGTCAGCCACGCGCGCCCGGAGACGGCCTCGCGCAGGTCGTCAGGGACGAGGAGCGCGTCGAACGCGGTCACACCGCGAAGAACGTCGTCTGGCCCGGGCCCTGGAGCCTGATGTCGAACTGGAGGACGCCACCTTCGGTTTCCCGGGCGACCAGCGTGGCCCGCGCAGCCTCGTCGAGCCCCGACAGGACCGGGTCGGCCGCGTTCGCCTCCGTCTCGTCCGGGAAGTACATGCGCGTGACGAGCCGCTTCAGCATCCCGCGCGCGAAGATGCCGACCACGAGGTGGGGCGCCTGCAGGCCGCCGTGAGGCCACGGCACCTGGCCGGGCTTGAGGGTGACGAATTCGAACGCGCCACCGTCGACGGTGCTCGAGCGGCCGAAGCCGAGGAAGCCCTCCTCGAGCGCCACGTCGCCGCGCACATCGAGCTCGCTCGCGTAGCGGCCGCCCGCGTTCGCCTGCCAGATCTCGATCATCCCGTCGGGGACGACTTCCCCTTCGCCGTCGAAGAGCGTGCCGCGGATCACGACCGCGCGCGGGTCGGCGCGATCGACGAGCTCCGGGACGACGAGCTCGCGGATGAGGCCGATCGTCAGGTAGGGCCCGACCGTCTGCGAAGCGGTGAGGGAAAGAGGCGGATCGCTCATCGTGGCGCATAGCATCGCAGGATGAGCGACAACGAAGGGCGCGATGTCGCCATCGTCCTTTCGGGCGGCGGGATCAACGCGACCGTGATGGAGCTCGGCTTCCTGCGTCGCGTGCGCGAGAGCGACCTCTGGCCGCGCGTCGGCTGGATCTTCGGCACCTCGGCGGGCGCGCTCACCGGGATCATGGCCGCGCTCGACCGGCTCGACGACCTCGAGCGCTTCCTGCTCACGCTCCGCCCGGAGGACACGTTCCGCCCGCATCGCCTCTGGCGCCTGCCGCTGCTCGGGCTGCACGAGTACGCGCTCCCGCAGACGATCACCGAGCGGATGGAGGATCCGCTGCAGCTCGTGCTCGGGCTTCAGGACTCGCCGATCGAGCTCGTCGTCCTCGCCACCGATCTGAGCGTCGACGGCGACGACAGCTCGGACGAGAGCTACGAGCTCGCGTACTCGTCGCGCACGACGCCGCCCGCGGAGATGGCGCAGGCGCTGCTCGCCTCCGCGGCGGTGAGCGCGTTCGTGTTGCCGATGCGCGTCGGCGACCGCATCGCCTCGGACGGCGGCTGGGTGCGCAACTTCCCGCTCGGTTACGCCTACGAGCGGCCCGAGGTCGAGCTGATCGTCTCGTTCCGCTACCTGCCGCGCTATCCGCAGTTCACCGTGCTGCCGCTGCAGGCGATGCGCCACCGGCTCGAGCGGATCGGCCGCGTGCCGCCGGTGCGCGCGTTCATCGCCGAGCTGAAGGAGGCCGAGGAGCGCTCCGACCGCGGCGAGCCGGCGCACCTCGCGGACATGCTCGCGCGCCTCGGCCGCGTCTCGATCAACCGCAACACCGTGCTCGAGGAGCGCATGGCGCGCGAGAAGGACGAGTCGATCGCCGAGCTCGAGTCGCTGGGCGCGGACATCCGCGCCGTGCTCGAGACGAGCGTGGCCGATCCGACCGAGCGCGCCGCCGCCGTGCGCGAGGTCGAGGAGCGCTTCGCCGCGGCGCGCTTCCCGTTCCGCCACGACCGGCGCGTGCCGCGGATCGCGGTCGTCGGCTCGGTCGGCCTCGTCAGTCTCGATCCGGGCCTCCGCTCGCAGAAACCGTGGACGGAGAGCGCGATGCGCAGTCTGATCGCACGCGGCTATGAACTCGGTGACGCCGAGCTACGCGCCGCCGGCGCGTAGACCCGCATTACCTCCGCCTTACCTAGTTTGGACCCTGGGCTTACGCCGCGACGCGAGCCTAGCCGCCCAGATGAGGGATTGATGCTCTCGCGCGCGGCGCCGACGTAGCGGCGGAATGCGAGCGGCGGTGCGGCCCGCCGTCCAGCAACGCTCGATCTGGAGGGGTTCAGACATGGGACGAAACAACCGGCTCGAAGCCACGCGTCAACCGTGGCTGAAACGGACAGCGCTTCTGGCCGCTGTCCTTGCGCTCGGCCTGCTGGCCGCTGCCGCGCAGGCAGGCAACGGCAAGGGCGGCGGCGGCGGCCACCATCACAGCACAACGACCACGACCGCCACCAAGACCAAGAGCACCACGACGACGACGACCACCACTGCCCCGGCGCCGACGCCGCCGACACCACCGCCGACAGCGTCCACCGGCGCGTATCCACTGCACACGAACATCGTCTCGACGACGTTCTGGGTCGGCGAGATCTTCAACGCGTCGATCGCCGACGGCTCACAGGTGTGTTCGACGTACGACTCCCAATGGGCGTCTCACTGGTCGGGTGGCCTGAACCTCGGCCTCGACCCGTCTACCGACTGCGCAGGCGCCCCGATCGGCGGCTGCGACGGCAGGCCCACAGGCACCGGCCCAACGTTCAAGTGCGCGACCGAGGCTCGAACCGCCGCGAACGGCTACTTCCCGACTAGCCCGAACGTGCACCCGGCCGAGAACCCGTTCTACCTCGATCTCCCGTTCGACGACGTCAACGACTCCACGGCGTTCAAGGAGCGCTGCCAGGTGATCCCTTGGGCTGCGGGCTCGTCGCAGTGCACGAACCAGGGCTACAGCTTCATGAAGAACCACTGGGTGGCGATCACCGGCCCGAACGGGAGCACTTGTTACGGACAGGTGGAGGATGCAGGCCCGTCGCACGGCAGCCTCTACCACGACGCCGCATATGTCTTCGGCACGACGAGCGCGCAGCCGGCTCAGGGACAGTTCAACAACGCCGGCATGGACGTCTCGCCGGCCCTCAACGGCTGCCTCGGCTTCAAGGAGCTCGACGGCGACAGCGACAAGGTGAGCTGGCGATTCGTCGACTCGCCGCCTGCCGGACCGTGGACGAAGATCGTCACGACCAGGCAGGTGAGCTAGCCGGAACACCTGTCTTTTACGGCCTCCTTACAAGGTTGGGACGAGGGCGTTACGCCGTGCCCGAAGTATGCGGAGAGGCGGGGTCCGCCCTCCTCTGGCACCCAACCTTCCAAGGAGGCCGAGCATGCGCAATCGAATCGCACTGATAGCCGGACTCCTGCTCGTGCTCGGCGCCTTCGCTCCGAACGCATTTGCAGGAACCGCCCATACCCAGACCTTCGTCCATCTGTCCGTCGACTGCGTGACCCAGGGGTCGGGCACCTACGACGCGACGTTCGCCTACAAGAACGACAACTCGACCGCGCAGACGGTGGCGGTCGGGAGTGACAACTACTTCACACCGCCGCCGATCGACCGCGGCCAGACCACCGTCTTCCAGCCGGGCACCGTGCACAACGCGTTCACGGTCAAGGCGATCCCGAACGCGTCCAAGCTCACCTGGACGGTGACGCTGAACGGGCACACCGAGTCGGTGAGCGTGAGCTCGTCGTCCTCGCACTCCTGCGCCGCGACGCCGGTTCCCGCAATCCATGTCTCGGTCGACTGCGTGACGGCGAACGCGGACAACACCTACGACGCGACCTTCGCCTACGCCAACGAAGGCTCGACCGCGCAGACGGTTCCCGCGGGGAGCGACAACTACTTCTCGCCGCCGCCGATCGACCGCGGCCAGACCACCGTCTTCGCGCCCGGCTCCCATCACGCGGCCTTCGTCGTGAAGGCGATTCCGAACGCGACGAGACTCACCTGGACGGTCAATAGCCGGAGCACGACCGCGAGCTCCTCGAGCCACGCGTGCGCACCGTCGTCGACCACGAAGGTGATCCATGTCGCCGTCGACTGCGTGACGAAGGGCGCCTCGACCTACGACGCGACCTTCGCCTACTCGAACGACAACGCAACGGCGGAGACCGTGATCGTCGGTAGCGACAACTACATCTCGCCGCCTCCGATCGACCGCGGCCAGACGACCGTGTTCCAGCCCGGCTCGCACCACAAGGCCTTCACGGTGACCGGGATTCCGAACGCGACCAAGCTCACGTGGACCGTGGCCTTCGGCGGCTCGTCGCGCACGACGACCGCCAGCACGTCGAGCCCGTCGTGCACGCCCGCGACAACCGGCGTGATCCACGTTGCCGTGGACTGCGTGACGCGCGGCGCCACGACCTACGACGCCACGTTCGCCTACGCGAACGACAACGCGGGCGCCCAGACGATCCCGGTGGGAAGCGACAACTACTTCTCGCCGCCGCCCGTCGACCGTGGCCAGACCACCGTGTTCCAGCCCGGCTCGCATCACGGCGCGTTCACCGTCACGGGGATCCCGCTGACGACGAAGCTCGCCTGGACGATCGCCTTCGGCGGCTCGACCCGGACAGCGACCGCGCACTCGAATGACCACCAGTGCGCCCCGACGGTCAAGAAGGTCGAAGTCTTCGTCACCTGCGTGACCAGGAACCAGGGGAACTTCGACGCGACCTTCGGCTACGAGAACGACAACTCGACCGTCCAGACGATCGCGGTCGGCAGCGACAACTACTTCTCGCCGCCGCCGAGCGATCGTGGCCAGACGAGCGCCTTCCAGCCCGGCAAGGTCAAGACGGCGTTCACCGTCAAGGGCATCCCGAGCGGGACGAAGCTCACGTGGACGCTGAACTCCGGCGGCCGCTCTGACACCGCGACGGCGAGCGAGTACAGCCCGCGCTGTGCCTCGACCACCCCGCCGCCCAAGGTCACGATCTGTCACCGCACGAACTCGAAGCGGCAGTGGACACGGATCACGCTGAGCCAGTCGGCCGCAGCCTGGCACCTGCGACACGGCGACGTGCTGCCGACCGCGACCGGCAACTGCCCGGCGCCGAAGCATCACCACCATCACAACCAGGTGCGCCAGACCAAGCGGCGCTAGCACCCGCCGCTCCCGGAGGGAGGCGGGGCGTGCCAGCGCCCCGTCTCTCTCTAATTCCGCTTCGTGTCGCGTCGATAGGCTCGGCCGGCGAGCACGGTCAGCACGACCGTCCAGGTGCCCATCACGAGCCAGCCCTTCGCCCCCCACGCCTGGCCGCCGATCGCGATGTGACTCGCCTGCACGAGCCAGTACGACGGCAGAAGCTGCGCGATGTCGTGGAAGACACCGGAGCTCGGGACGGGGAACCACGCGCCGCCGAGGATCGACAGGAGCGCGGTCAGGCCGCCCATCACGGGGCCTATCGAGTCGACGGTGAGGCTGTGGCCGAGCAGGATCCCGAGGGCCGCGAACGGGATCAAGCCGACCAGGATCAGCGCGGTCATCTTCACCCAGAGGTTGGCCGGCATCGAGACGCCGAGAGTCGCGCCTGCGGTGTAGAG
Source organism: uncultured Actinomycetes bacterium (assembly GCA_963718355.1). Lineage (GTDB taxonomy): Bacteria > Actinomycetota > Thermoleophilia > Gaiellales > Gaiellaceae > CAVQZA01. The sequence goes on along the minus strand of CAVQZA010000020.1, from coordinate 183,613 downwards.
GAGCAGCAGGCTCGCGAGCGCCATCACGTAGCCGGTCAGCACCTTGGCTCGGAAGTAGTTGCGCGTCGAGAGCGGCGTGATCCGCAGCTGTCGGTTCCAGCCCGCCGCGCGCTCGCCTGCGATCCGGGCGCCGCTCGAGAGCATCGCGTTCATCGTCCCGAACGCCGCGAGGCCGACCATCAGGTAGAGCGGTGCCGAGAGGCCCGAGCCGCCGAGGTCGGTCTCGTTCCGGTTCGGCGCGGCGATCAGGTAGTAGATCGCGAGCGGGAACCCGAGCGAGAAGATCAGGAACCGCCGGTTTCGGAACGTGCGCAGGAGCTCGAAGCGGACGTAGGTGGTCGAGCTCATGCGGGCGCCTCGTCTCCGGTCAGCGTGAGGAACGCCTCCTCCAGGCCGGCGCCGCCGACCTCGATGTCGCGCACCTCCGGGTGGCGCGCGAGCAGCGCGCGGATCGCCGTGTCGGAGTCGGAGCACGCGAGCGCGATCGAATCGCCGTGGGCGTCGGCAGTCGTCACGCCGGGCAGCGCCGCGAGCGCGTCGAGGTCGGCGCCGGGGAGCGTCGCGCGGATCCGGCGCGAGCCGACCATCGCCTTGATCTCCGTCGGCGAGCCGTCGGCGACGATCCGGCCGTGCGCCATCAGCACGACGCGGTCGGCATACGCGTCCGCCTCCTCCAGATAGTGCGTGGCGAAGACGACCGTCTTGCCGCCGGCCGCGAACGCACGCATCGCGCTCCAGAACGCGTGCCGTCCCTCGACGTCCATCGCCACGGTGGGCTCGTCGAGCACGAGCAGCTCCGGGTTGCTCACGAGCGCGAGCGCGAAGCGGGTGCGCTGCGTCTCGCCGCCGGAGAGCTTCTGCGTGCGCCGCCCGGCGAACTCGCCGATCCCCGTCAGGTCGAGCACCTCGTCGACGTCGAGCGGGTTCGGGTACAGAGACCCCATCACGGTGACGAGCTCGCGGACGGAGAGGTCGCGAACGAGCCCGCCGGTCTGCAGCATCGCGCCGATCGCGCCTGCGTCGACCGCCGCCGTCGGCTCCATCCCGAACAGCGACACCGTGCCGCCGTCGGGCATCGTGAGGCCGAGCAGCATGTCGATCGTCGTCGACTTGCCTGCTCCGTTCGGCCCGAGCAGCGCGAGGGTCTCGCCGCGGGGAATCGTGATGTCGATCTCACGCACCGCGTGCACAGACCCGAACGACTTGGTCAGGCCCTGCAGCTCGATCGAGTCCATGCCAGGCAAGCTACATTGCTCTTCGATGGGCACCGGAGCCGATGCGACGAAACGCGCGGGTGGCCACTATCGGCGCGCCTGGAAGTGGCTCGCGCATCCGGTGCGCAACGTCGAGGCCGAGGCGCACCATCTCCACGAGGTCGAGCAGGAAGGCGAGAGCGGCGAGACGCCGTTCATCGCGATTCTCGGGATCGTCCTCTTCCTGGTGCCGATCTTCCTCCTGATGCTCGGCCTCGCGCTGGCCGCGTACTACCTCGCCTAGCGAGGGTTCGGCCGATCGACATTCCAGTGTCTCCCGACGGAGACGACGAAGGTGCCTCCTCCCGACCTCGGAGTGAGCAGGAAGCGACTGATGATCCGCTGGCCCCCTTCGACGTCGCCGTAGAGCAGGTCGACCGTGAGCGGGCTGTGCGCCTCGATCCCCTCTCGTACGGGGGCGAACTCGGGTGCGCTCGGATCGCGAAAGGCGCCTTGCCAGAAGCCGATGTCGCCGGCGGCGATGTAGATGTCGCGGGTCAGCCGCGAGAACGTCTCCGCGTCCGGCTGACCGTCGAAGCCGGACCCGTGGCCCACGTACAGCCGCCAGCCGTGGAGCAGCGCAATCCCCGAGCTCGGGTTCCGGAGCGAGATCACGAGGTAGATCGCCTCGTCAGTCGCCTCTGCCGCCGCCTCGCTGCCCGCCACCTTGAACCACTTCTGATCGGCGAAGCCGACCTTCTGTTCGGGATCCTCGAGCCGCGACGGAACGAGCAAAGGCCGCAGTCCGGCAAAGAGCGCCGTCTCGGCCACGCGGGCCGCGCGGTTCGCGGACTTCACCGAGGCGAAGGTCGCGAACGCGAGCACGAGCGTCCCGAACGCGGTCGCGAGCGCGGAGATCGTCACCCAGTCCATCCGGCAAGCGTAGCCCGGAAGAAAACGGCGAGCCGGTGCGTCATGAGGCCATGAATACGCAGACGACATCCATCCCCCAGGCACGCGCGAGGCGGCGCCGGCTCGACTTCGGCCCGCTGCGTCGCACGGCCGCCCGGCTGGCTCGCTCGATCCACGATGTCTGGGACGGCACTTCGTTCGAGCCCGGGCGCCATGAGCTGACGCGAATCGAGCAGCCGGGCGAGCGCCAGACGCCGCGCTGAGCGCAGTCGGGACGGCGAGATTCGAACTCGCGACCCCCTGCTCCCAAAGCGGGACGGCCAAACGGGTCGTCCCGCTTCGTGACCCGCATGGTTAAGCCACTTTCAGGGCCTTACCGGATCAACCATACTGGGCAGAATTGCCGCCGATTCGGGCGGATTCGGTGGGGTTTGGGCAGCAGAACCCAGGTAGTGCCCAAACCCCGATCCCCCGGTTGGCGCGCTGTGCACATCGGAATTAGAGTCGCCCCTTCTCGCCTTTCGCGAAAGGAGACTCTCTGATGCGGACTGTGGCAGCCCTCATCGCGGGTTTCGCGCTCGGCCTTGGCACGACCGCCTTCGCTGCGACCAGCGCGAACTACCCGTACCTCACCTGGCTCGGAGTCAAGAACGTGCAGGACAAGATCGGGAACCCATACGTCGGAACCCCAGGCACACTGTCCGGCCAAATCGCCCAGGTTCGAACCGAAGTCGATGGCCTTCAAGTACAGCTGATCAAGCTCTGCCAGATTAACCACACGACCTGCTAAGGCTCGATCAGGAAGGAGCGAGTTGAATTCCGGATGACAAAGAAGAGAGGTCTAAGGTGGACAATCCCGATCGGTACGTTGGCGGTACTTCGGACGATCCTCGACGTTTGAACGCGCGCGCCGTCCGCTAGCCTGGGTTTGCGGGGCGCCGGAGGGCAACGGCGTCTCGCGTCAGATGCCGATGACTTCGGTGTAGATCGTCGGTGGGTCGTCGCCGTCCCGGATTCGACGCTTACGATGGGGGCGTGCAAACTGCGGCGGCGACTAACTCGTGAAGGCTGCGGCAAGCCTTCTTAGTGTCCGGGAAGCGGTTTACGCGGCTCGCGACGAGGGCGCGGAGAGTCAGCTTATGGGAACCCAAGCGATGTCTGTACACACGGCGCGCGGCTATGCGGCGAACCTCATGCTCAGGGAGGGCGTTGCGGGTGTGCGGACCACTGTTCGGGGACCCTGGTTGCTCGTCCAGCCGCAAGTTTAAGCACCGTCAGGACCTGGTTTCCCCCGGCTACGGGCGCTCGTCGGGGCGGCGAGTCTACTTTCGCGCGGAGTGCCCGGCCGGCGTCATCAACGGATCGTGCGGCTCCGGGCGAACTATCCGCTATAAGGCCACAGCTCGGCTTGCCCCGAACCAAAGACCGCCCGGACTGACAGCCCGCATGACCTTCTCACCGATGCCGAACGCATCAGGCCCATCGCGGGCCGGGACAGTAAAGACCGCCTCGACACCCCCGTGCATCTCGTTGAACTCAAGGTCATGGCCGCCAACCAGTGCTACTTCGCGCCACAGATGGGTACGCCATGCCTCGGAGTCGAGCCCTCCCGACGGGCTAAACCCCGACGAGTACCGGTAACTCTTGAGAGCACGCACGACGGCAATTCTCGCGCATCCACGATCAGAAGTGGAGCGCCCCTACTCACCCCACGGCGGACGGAACAAGGGCTTCCCCAAAGGACGCCCAGCCGTGGCCTAAGTGTCGATGAGTTCGGCGTAAATCGTCGGCGGATCGTCCCCCCGGCCGAATAGAGGTGACCCGCCAAGCCTTTTCCGGCTCGGTATCCGGGATCAGTGCGCCAACCTGGACGGAGTCGGCGTCAACATCAACGTCGACCGTCCGAACGGACTCGCGGGCGTAACGGCCGATGAGGCGAAACAGCAAGGGGTGGCGGGTCTAGTTGCACGCGGAGTGCCCGGCCGAGACAAGGTGCGAGACGCTTGGCCGGGCAACAAGGCGAGTGTGCGCATCGCCGCTCCGCAGTCCGACAGTCCTGTGGTTCCGTCGGTCAGTCGACCCTAATGCATGCGTTGGGGAACGATCCGAGGCCCGATGGGAACAGGGCGATTACCGGCAATCCATTCACGTGCCTTCGGTCGTATCGTGCGGTGTACGTCATGAAGGGTCAGCGCGGGGGCGTCTGGCTCAAGCGAGTGACCCGGGTCGGTAACTCCTGCTCCGCCCGGGCCATTCGCCTTTCTGAGGCAGTTCGTTTCGCTCGTTGCATTCCGACGAGCCGCGTTTTAGTGTCGCGCCGTCGGCTGCGGCGCTTGTCCCCCCAAGCGGTTGCCGACTCGCGGAACGGTGTCCTCGCACCGCATGCTCGGCCGGTAGGCATCAGACCCTCTGGCCGAGCTTTCCGCGCTGTTGTACCAGCCCGGCCGAGCGGTGATTCCAGGGCAGCAATAGCCCCCAACGGGGTTGCGCGCCCGCTGTTTTGGGGTAACCCATTCTGCGCGTGACGTTCCGGGGGCCCGGGCGTCTCGCGCTGTACGGGGGAGCGCGGCGGAGGTGGGGATCCCCGCAGAGCGCTCCCCCGTACTGATTAGCCACCGGCTTTTCCGGGTAGCGCTCATCTGCCACAGCCGGGCGGCTGTCGCCCCCGGGGTCTCTAACGAGGCCCCGGGACTTGCATGATCCCCGGGGTGACGGTTCCTCTCTTCCTTCCCGTCATCCCGGGCAATCAGGCCGGCCGTGTTCCTTCTATCCCTCCCGACTCCGGACTAGTTCGGAGGCACCGAGACCTCGCTCTGGCCTCCCTGCCTCAAACATGAACAACGCGCGCCGGCCGTAGATGGTGACGGCTGAGTAGCAAGCTCAGCGCTTCGTTCGCAGTTCCGTCGTCAGGGACTCGTCGCAGGGCAAGGAGCGCGCTCAGCGCGAGCGTTGACTCCTCGAGCGATAAGCCCGACACCTCTTGCTCGAAGCGAGCATGCCATCTCAGTGCGGCCTTCTCGTAGAGGTCATCTCGCTGAGCAGCCATGAGTTCAACGAGGGAGAGCGCGTCGCCGAGGTCAAGACGGCCGCATTCCTTCGCCGAGACGATCGCGAGCAGTAGCGAGCCTTGTTGGATCGCGCGGCGGAAGCGGGTCAGTGGGGAGCCCTGCGCGGACACGAACGTATGTTCTCACAGCTCGGCGGAGTGGCCGGCTCTAGATCCCGGGGTCACCTCATGCCTAGGATCCGCCCGTTGAGTCGATCCGACTCTCTACAGGGAGGTAGGTATGGCTTTCGCACGGGTAGTGGGTTTCGACAACGTCAGTAGTGAGCGTATGGCGGAGATGCGAAGCCGGATGGAGGGCAGCGAGCGCCCTGAGGACGTGCCGGCCACGGAGATCGTCATCCTCCACGATCCTGAAGCTGAGAAATCGCTGGCTATCGTGTTCTTCGAGACCGAAAGCGACTACGAACGCGGCGACGCGGCACTCAGCGCGATGCCCGCTGACGATACCCCTGGCCAGCGAACTTCGGTCTCAAAGTACGAGGTTGCGTTCCGCATGAAGGACTAGTTCGGACGATCGGACGCTAACTGGGCGCAGACGTGGGCACGGGAGCCGCGTGCGGCGCGGCTCCCGTGCCCACTCTGTAATTCCTGTTATTGGGTCGTCGACTCCGTTTGGCGCAGCTAGCTGCGTACCTTTCGGAGGATGGCAACGGGCGGGTCGGCTGTTTCATCGACGGACTCGACGAGGAACGGCTGGGCCCTGTAGAGCTCGATTGCGCCCGCGACGACGGGCAGGTCTCGGATAACGAACGCAGGCGTGGGTAGTGGGCGTACGCCGACGAATTCGAAGCGATAACGGATCATTCGCGAGCCCAATGAGGTACCCGGCACCGCTAGCAAACGCCCGAAACGATGTCGCCGTTCGGGCCGCCCTTGTGGTAGGTGACGGTGCCCGGGGTAGTGTTCTGAATGCAGTAGCTGGTGCTGGTCGCGCGGACGATCTTGATGTTCTTGATCCCCTGGTCGTAGCTCTGCTGGAGCTTCGTCAGCGTGACGCCGGTGTAGCCGGTGGAGTGGTCGGCATTGAAGCCTTCCATCCCCGGAACGGCTGCACGGACGTTTGCCTTGGCAGCCGAGACGTTTGCCCGGGTGCGGAAGCTGAGATAGGAGGGGATCGCGATCGCGAGCAGGATGCCGAGGATGATGATCACGACAAGAAGCTCGATCAGAGTGAAACCACTCTCCTCGCGAGCGAGGCGTTGCCGCAGACTTGAAGTCATGAGTTGGTGCTCCTTCTAGGTAGAACCGCAGTAGCTCTCCTATCGGCGCAAGTCCCTTTATCACATGACCCGAATGAGGGATCACGTCCTTGCGTCTCATGCCCGTGAGCCGTGAATCACGCTCGCCTCCGCTGGCGGCAGGAGCGAGGCTAAGCGGCTACTGACCGCCAGATCGTGTCGATGTCGGAGAGTTCCGCCACGGCCGGTTCGATCGGGAAGGCCATCACCGCTTGGACGGCGCCCACTGCATCCTCATCGGAGGGGTCGGCGAACGCGACCCTCAGTTCGCTCCCCATGAAGCAGACGGGAACGGCGGCGTAGCGGCGACCGATCTCGGGTGACATCAGCATGAGCGCGGAGCGATCGACCCCGGTTGAGGCAAGATTGCAATACGGGATCGACCACTGCTCAGCCAGCACCCGTGCGAGCTCGGACTCGAACACCCAGCCACGCCGGATCAGGACCCGCCCGACAACATCACCGCGTTGGCGGCTCTCCACGAGAGCCTGCGAGAGCTGCGCCTCGGTGATCAAACCCTTCCGGACAAGCAACTCGCCAAGCCGCGGGGGCGGCGGCCCACCGAGGTCAGCCTGACGGGTAGCGACTCTGAATGAATCCTCGCTCGCAGCGGGACCGTCTGGCCGGCGAGAAGGCGCTGTTGCTACCTCGACGTGATTCGCGCGCGCCCACGTCTCGTAATACATCTCCGGACTCTCGTCCTCGTTAAGCAGCCCATCGGGGAAGTCAATGTCGACGGCCTCACCGTCGCCACAAACCACCGAGGCACCGAGCCGCAAGAAGTAGTTCCGAAGCGACACGTACTGTCGGGAGTCAGACAGCACTACACGCATCCCAACACCCCACAAAGCCGACGTGCAGTAAGACAGGCGATCATGAGTTCGAGCACCCCTTCAAAGTAGAACCGCAGTTACTTGCCTATCGGCACCCAACCGCTACTCCTCAAGGGCATCGAATGGCTGCCGATGTGGCCGCTGCTGACTCTTGCGCAGTCTCCAGCCCCTAAGAGGGTGGTGCTTTTAGAACTCGGTCGAGGTCGCGTTGCGCCCTCTCGGCTGCAGCCCGGGCCTGCTCGAGTTCCTTCTGTGCCTGCATCCAGTGTCGCCGTGCCTGTTGTTCCTCGGCCTCGGCAGCAATAACCGCCTCTTGCGCTTCTCGTAGCTTGGCGCGAGCGGCGCGCTCATCAGGTCTCTTCGGCTTCGACGAAGGTCGCTTGCGGGTGGTCGGTATCGCGGCTGCCGGTTTCGCATGAGTGGCCAGGGTGCCGAATCCGCGTGGTTCGAGTTCGCGTACGAGCCTCCCCTCGAGGAGTTCGCGTGCTGCCTCGTCATCCACGGCAGCCGCAAGAAGTGACTGGCGGACATCGGTGCCGCCAACCTGAATCAGACGGTCAAGCGCTTCGCGTTCACGGTTGCGCGCCACTGCGAGGTCGCCCTTGCCGGCGAACTGGGCATCGCGCAGGGAGGCCGCTGCCTTCAGAAAAGCATCGACATCGCGCGGGTGCTCTCGGACGAGCCGATTCATGGCGGCAGCCGAGACAGTTGGCTTCCGAAGAGCCTTAACCCGCTCAGAGTCCTCACGTTTCCCTGCTTGCCGAAGCTCGCGTGCGGCCTCGTCACGCGCGCGGGTGAACTCCTCAACTGGCAACACATAGAGGGCCTCGATGACCTTGTCGACAGCCACGCCCTTCATTCTTGCAGCGTCCGAATGGGCACCCGGGCAGCGGCGCGACACGGGCATCTCTACAGGCTGTCGCAGACGCTGATCTGCTCGATCACGAACACCCGGAGGGATTCATCCCCAACGACATGCGGTGGCTTCGTCACGATCCAATGACTTTCGACCTCAGGATCGAGGAAGTAGGCGCCCCGCCTCAGTCCGGCTTCCTCACCGGTCCAGTCGCTGCGCTCGATCCGGCTGTCCATGAAGTGGCGGAAGACGATGAAGTGGCATGGGTGATCCGTGAGATCCGCACCGACCTGGATCCGCCAACTATCACGACCGAACTCGACGACGACGACTGACCCATTCGTCGCCGCTTCCCGCTACTCACCTAACCCCTCAACGGAGCCGTCAGGCAGGGCCGTGGCGTTGCCGATATCGCCCACGGTGCCCCCGCTCCCTACCAATCTCCACGGTGAACAAGTCTCGGCCTACCGCGAGGGCTACGACGTAGCGCCTCTGGGCCTCCGGGACGTTCGACGGCGCAGCCTTCGAAGCCGGTTCCGATCCGACCTCCAACCCGCCTTCTTGCGCGGCTACCACCAGCGACTCGCCGAGCTCGCAGCGAACGAGCAAGCCAGCTAACCGGACGCGGTCTGTGACGGAACAGCCACGGCGCGCGGCGCGAGTGGGCCGCACCACTCCGCCGCCGCGCCTGGAAGAGGTTTGAGCCTCTCCCAGCAAAGTGTTGCGTAGGAAGTAAACGCCACTGCGAAACCCGCGTAAGGCGGTCGTAAAGGCTCCGCGACGATGGTGACCGTCTTTACGTTGCTCTTACGCTCGGGGAACGAGCGCCTTACGTTATTGCACGACGGTCAATCGACGGGAGGAGACGGCGGCGGGGGCCCTATCGTTCCCCGGCGCTCGGGGTTGCGTAAACTTGCGCGGTGGTCGGCTTTGCCGCAGAAGCCGACGCCCGCGCGCTACCTACTCCTTCCTCTGGAAGACCGCATCTACTGATGCGGTCTTCCTCATTTCGGGGTCCTTGACAGCGAACGAGCAGAGCGGGCGGGCGTCGCGACACCTATGAAAACGACAACGTCGACCGGACATCGCGCCAGCGCTATCCGTATCCACCAATCGGGGGCCTCAGCGAATTTGGGCAGAAGACGGGTCTAAGCCGCAGACCGAACGACCGCGCACGCCGTCGCGTGACTCCGGCCGCGTGCAACCCGCCGCGACTAATCCGCCTTGGCCCTGCGTTTTACCTCCGAGTTACACCGCCGGGACGATGGCGTTACGCGAACCGCGGACGATTGCGGTCTAACTGCAGGCCAAGGCCGTCTTTCCTGTGGCATTCGATCCTCCTGAGGAGGCGAGCATGCGAAACCGAATCGCGCTAGTGGCCGGATTCCTACTTGCGTTGGGCGCATTTGCCCCGAACGCGTTGGCTGGGACTCACGGCACCCAAGCAGGCGTTCACCCGTTCCTTGACTGCGTTACCCAGGGTTCGGGCAGCTACTCCGCAACGTTCGGATACAGGAACGACGACTCGACGGCAAAGACGATCGTGGTCGGGACCGACAACTACTTCACTCCGCCACCCATCGACCGTGGCCAGACGACCGTGTTCCAGCCCGGCACCGTCCACAACGCCTTCACCGTCGCTGCGGTCCCGACCGCGGCGAAGCTCACGTGGACGGTGACGGTCAACGGGCACACCGAGTCGGTGAACGTCAGCTCATCCGGGAAGGCATGCGTACCCGCTTTGAGCGGCGCGATCCACGTCTACGTCGACTGCGTGACGAAGCACGCGACGGGCTACGACGCGACCTTCGCCTACGCAAACGACAACACCTCCGCACAGACGATCCCGGTCGGAACCAACAACTTCTTCTCGCCGCTACCGATCGACCGCGGCCAGACCACCAGCTTCCAGCCGGGTCTCCACCATGCGGCGTTCACTGTCACCGCGATACCACTCACAACGAGCCTTGCCTGGACGGTCGCCTTTGGCGGTGTGACCCGAACCGCGATTGCTAGCACAGGCAACCGCTCCTGCACCCCTCCCGCCCCAGTGGTGAAGCCGATCGCCGTGTTCGTCCAATGCGTAACCCTGAACCAGGGAAACTATGACGCGACCTTCGGCTACAACAACGCAAACGCAACTACACAGACCAAGCCAGTCGGAGGCGACAACTTCTTCTCGCCCTCACCGACGAATCGCGGTCAGACCACCACCTTCCAACCCGGCAAGACCCAGGCTGCGTTCACCGTCAAAGGAATCCCGAACGGCACCACGCTAAGTTGGACCGTCAAGGCCGGCGGCAACACAAGCACCGCAACTGCAATCCAGACCGCCACCAGTTGCGCCGCAACGAACCCGCCGCCGCCCAACACAAAGGTGACGCTCTGCCACAAGACCGACTCTGGGCGATGGGTACCGATCACCGTCAATGCCAATAGCGTTGCTCAGCACCTCCACCACGGCGACCTTATCCAGACCTCCGCCGGCTGCCCCGCCCCAACCAAACACCACAAACACGGACACGGACACCACAACGGGAACGGAAACGGAAACGGCGAGGGAAACGGGAATCGGAAGGAGGGCTCCGACTAAGCCCACCCAGGAAGGGCGGCGTGGCTAGCTGCGCGAGAGCCATCGCCACGCTTCCTTGGCCTTGACGAGCGCCCGATAACCGGCTCGGCGTCTTTGTTCAGCGCCCGATCCCGAGCAGTGATTCTCCCACCCATCGCCGTTGGAGCATCGAGCGCCGCGAAAGCGGAGATCGCTGATCCGCAGGCTGACGCTGCTGTCGCACATAGTTTCCTTGCGCGGGGCGTTCGGGGGTGGCCGCGGCGTTTCGCGCTCTAGTCGTCGAACTCCGCAACTGTTCGGTCGCGTTGGACGACGAGGCAATCAGCCCGGAGTGTTTTGAGGGCCTGACGTCGCTAAGAACATCAAACCCAACCCGAACCTCGGTCTTCCTCGGGGCGCCCGACGTGAACGACTGTGTAGATGCGCATATGCGGGTCCCGATCACGAGGGTAATCGTCACGTACTACCTCGTAACCGTGGAACACCTTCCAGAAGCGCTCGTGGCTCGCAATGACCCAAGCGATCTCCAACGCTCACCGGAAACGGTATGCGCCCGACGGTCGAGGCCGTCCCAATCGAAGGCCTAGGGCGTCTTGCCCCGCGATCGACCACGTTGCGATAGCGGTACAGATCCGAGGCGAGGCTGTCACACCACTTCCCAAGCGAAGACGGTCTTTCAGCACTCCGATCCGAAATGCGGGGAGCCACGGGCGGCGCGGCTCCCCGTAACCGCTTCACCTAGACGTCAGCCGCTTACTCCGAGACTGCGAGCTGACGGCGGGGGCGATCCTGGATCCGACTCTGCACCCTTATAGACCAGGCCGAGTGATTCGCTACAGCTTCCAGTTCGTCGGTGCATTCCCGCTGCCGCTTCCTGTCTCCGTCGACCGCGACGTACCGATCGTGGAGGGCACGCTCGAGCGGTACGGCGCTGACCGTTACCTCGTTGAATCAGTCGACGATCAGTCCGACCCGCCGATCGTGATCCTCCGAAAGATGCAGACGTAGCCGTTCCGCGAATGCGCGGTGGCCTGACCGGCAGGGCTGTCTGCGTAGCTGAGCACGTTCGCCGTTCAAAGGCCTTCCCGTTTCGGTATCACCCCGGGCGCTCCTACTCCTCTGTCGGTCGCGACCACCTGATTTCGCCCTTACAACTCCAGCAATAACGGACGCCCCAGTCGGCAGGGGCTGCGAGCATCGCCGCGACACGTCCGAGAAGATGGCGGCCAGTCCTGCCTACGCCGCAGCCATGACGACCGACAGGCTCATCGCGTTCGCAGAGGAGCGAGGTATCCCCATCGACACGGAAGAGGTCAGCGGTGTTCGCCAGTTCGTCTTCATCGCTGACCCTCAACATCGGTGGCGCATCCTCAAGCTCCTGGACGACGACTATCTCCACTCGTCACTGACAGATCATCGATTACGAGGTCAACTCGAAGAGTCCGCTGTAGCTTCGGCTCTGAGCATCGACGTCACATGTCGACTCGTACCTCTGCGGAGAACGCTGCGTCCAGTGCGCCCGCTTCGGTGAGACAAGGTCCCGGCCCCGAAGATGCTCGACGCGTGGGTGCAGCAGAGCCTAATGAAGGGGCTAGCCGCCGCTTCGGGGATCGACGTGTTGCATCGCATGACGAAACTTAGAGTTGAGTAACTCCAAACTGGCAGTGCGGCCTGCCAACTATCAGAGGCCGCACGATTCGCGCAGCACACGCTGACAGAACAAGTGGGCCTCAAGGGATCGAAACGGGCTCCACCATGACTTTCGGCGAATGGCTCGACTTCACCCGCAACATGTGGCGGAAGCAGGAAGGCCAGACCCATGGCCGAGTACGGCGCCTCACACTCCAACGAGCACCATCGCCAACTCGAACTGCGCCGCCACTAACGACGCCGCCTCAACGCGCCGGCGCATACGCGCCATCCCGGGCGGGAATTACATCGGCGATCACGGCCGCGATCTCCGTCGCGCGTGGCTTCAGCTTCAACACCGACCGTGGCATCGCACCATGACGACGCGCGAGCTCATGGCCCGGCTGGAAGCCAGTACACCGTGTGCGAGCACAGATTGGCCCGTGCTCGAGTTCGGTCACGAGGAGTACCCTCCAACGTGATTCCGCACTTCGATGCAAACGGCTACTTGAACAATCTGTTCAGCGACCCTGATCTGCTCGAGCGGATCGCCACCTGGGAACGGTGGGAAGAGGGTGAGCGGTTCGAGTGGGAACAACTGAGCGCCACGTTCCAAGGCGAGCTCGAGACCAGAGATGTATTCCTCATCGCACGTCCCGGCGACGAGCCCGTCGAGGAACGAGCCAGCGGCGTCGCGGCCATCCATCCCGTTTACGCCGCAGCCCGGATCGACAACTGGAGCGCGAACCCCGTCCTCGACGCAGCCAACGAACTCGCCAACCGACTGCGCGAACGACTCCCCTAGTCGGGCCATGCGGGCGTGAGCCAGCAGGGCATTCGCATCCTTACTCCGGTCGTCGTCACAACGATCGAGGAGGCCCAGTTCGTCGCACTCCGCGTCGAGCTCGAAAAGATCGCCGCCACAGACACACGCTGGCCGATGGCCGCTGGGGTTAGACCGAAAGGAGTAACGATGCTCGCAGCGGACTACCACTTCGCCGAGGTAACGACGTAATGTGGACACGAGCGCCGAGCTGGTGTCCAACACGACATTGGAGAGGACGGATCGATGAGTGACGAGATCTCCCGCGACCATCTGCCCATCCCGGATCGGCCCTATGAGGGGGAACTTCCTTTCGACGCGAAGGACCCGGCGGCGAAGTTCCCGCCGATCGAGTCGCTTCGGCCGCCCGCGGGGGCGCCTAACGTCCTGATCGTCCTGCTCGACGACGTCGGCTTCGCCGCGTCGAGCGCGTTCGGCGGGCCCTGCGCGACGCCCACGGCCGAGCGCCTGTCTGCCGCCGGGCTCAAGCTCAGCCGCTTCCACACCACGGCGCTCTGTGCCCCGACGCGCGCCGCACTGCTGACCGGCCGCAACCACCACTCGGTGGGGATGGGTGTGATCACCGAGCTCGCGACCTCGGCGCCCGGCTACAACTCGCTGCGGCCGAACACGTGCGCGCCGCTCGCGCAGACGCTCAGGCTGAACGGCTACTCAACGGCGCAGTTCGGTAAGTGCCACGAGGTGCCGGTCTGGCAGTCGAGCCCGATGGGGCCGTTCGACGCATGGCCGACCGGAGGCGGCGGGTTCGACTACTTCTACGGCTTCATCGGCGGCGAGACGAACCAGTACTACCCCGCCGTGTACGAGGGGACGACGCCGGTCGAGCCGGAGAAGACGCCCGAGGAGGGCTACCACTTCACCGAGGACATGACCGACAAGGCGATCAAATGGATCCGCCAGCAGAAGTCGCTCATGCCGGACCGGCCGTTCTTCTGCTATTTCGCCCCCGGCGCCACGCACGCCCCGCACCACGTCCCACTGGAGTGGGCGGACAAGTACAAGGGCCGCTTCGACCAGGGCTGGGACGGGCTGCGCGAGGAGATCCTCGAACGGCAGAAGGAGCTCGGCGTCGTTCCGTCGGATACCGAGCTGACCGCCCGGCACGAGGAGATCCCGGCCTGGGACGAGACGCCAGACGAGCTGAAGCCCGTGCTCGCCCGGCAGATGGAGATCTACGCCGGCTTCTTCGAGCACACCGACCACCACATCGGCCGGCTGGTGGACTCGCTCGAAGACCTGGGCATCCTCGAGGACACACTCGTCTACTACATCATCGGCGACAACGGGGCGAGCGCCGAGGGCACCGTCAACGGCACTTTCAACGAGACCTTCATCTTCAACGGCGCCGCACACCTGGAGACGCCGGAGTTCATGGCCTCGAAGATCGACGAGTTCGGCACCCCCGCGGCCTACAACCACTACGCCGTCGGCTGGGCGCATGCGATGGACACCCCCTACCAGTGGACGAAGCAGGTCGCCTCACACTGGGGCGGTACGCGCAACGGCACGATCGTGCACTGGCCGAACGGGATCAAGGCGAAGGGCGAGATCCGCTCTCAGTTCCACCACGTCATCGACGTCGCCCCGACCGTCCTCGAGGCGGCGGGCATCCCCGAGCCGGCCACGGTCGACGGCGTCCCCCAGAGAGCGATCGAGGGGGTGAGCATGGTGTACGCCTTCGACGACGCCGACGGACCTGGGCGCCACGAGACCCAGTACTTCGAGATGTTCTGCAACCGCGGCATCTACCACGAGGGTTGGACCGCCGTGACGAGGCACTCGACGCCGTGGATCATGACGGCGCTTCCTCCGTTCGAGGACGACGTCTGGGAGCTCTACGACACCACAACCGACTGGAGCCAGGCGCACGACCTCGCGACCGACCAGCCGGAGAAGCTCGAGGAGCTCAAGCAGCTGTGGCTGGAGGAGGCGCGGAAGTACAACGTGCTGCCGCTGGACGACCGCCGCATCGAGCGTTTCAACGCGGACCTCGCCGGGCGGCCGCAGCTCGTTCGAGGCAACTCGCAGCTCCTCTTCGGCGGGATGAGCCGTCTGAGCGAGAACTCACTGATCAACATCAAGAATAAGTCGCACTCGGTCACCGCCCAGCTCGAGGTTCCCGAGGCCGGGGCCGAGGGCGTGATCATCGCCCAAGGTGGCGCATTCGCCGGCTGGAGCCTCTACGCGAAGGACGGCAAGCCCGTGTACTGCTACAACCTGCTCGGCCTCCAGCGCTTCAAAGTCGAGGGCGACGCTCCGATTCCCCCCGGCGAGCACCAGGTGCGGATGGAGTTCGCCTACGACGGCGGCGGCCTGGCCAAAGGCGGCAGCGTCTCGCTCTACCTCGACGGCGACAAAGTTGGCGAGGGCCGCGTCGAGGGGACGGTGGCGATGATCTTTTCGGGTGACGAGACCGCCGACGTCGGCTCGGACACGGCCACTCAGGTCAGTGACGACTACTCGGCGACCGGCAGCGTGTTCACCGGGACGGTCGAGTGGGTGCAGATCGACATCGACGAAGCGTCCGAGAACTTCGACCATCTGATCACGCCGGAGGAGCGGTTGCGCGTGGCGATGGCCCGCCAGTAGTCACTTCCACGCCAACGAAAGGGAACGAATCATGACAGATGCATCTCTGGACGAGCTCGGCCCCGTCGACTACCTCGTCGTGGAGTTTCCGGCGGGCGCGAGCAACTTCACCGGCGAGATGGCGAAGGAGCTGGTCGCGCTCGTCGACGCTGGAACGATTCGCCTGATCGACGTACTGATCCTCACCAAGAACGACGACGGTACCGTCGACGCCGCGGAGCTTTCCGATGTCGCCGAGCTCGGAGAGCTACAAGCACTCGAGGCTCAGTTGGCGGAGCTCCTGGCCGAGGAGGACGTCGTGCACCTCGCGGCTGCGATGGAGCCGGGAAGCACTGCTGGAGTTCTGATTTGGGAGAACCTGTGGGCTGCGCCATTTGCATCGGCGGCGCGCCGTTCGGGCGGCCAACTGATCGCCAACGGACGGATTCCGATCCAGGCGATCATCGCCTCGATCGAGGCCGACGAAGCACCTACGACCGAAGGAGACTGAAGTGCCACTCAGACCAGCACGTGTAGGAAGAGTCGGTGTCATCGGCGCACCGGTGGCAAAAACAGCCGTCGTAGCCGCGGCCGTCACGCCTGGCCCCTCGCCGGTAGCGAAGACCGCCGTCGTGGCGGCAGCCGTAACACCTGGCCGGGGCATTCGCCGGCGCATCTAGCCTTTATCCGACCGGGACGCGCGACGTAGCAGGCGAGACAACGCGGCTAGGCTCGCACGCCGTTTCTGGCAGTCCTTGCAGGCTCGGCGTCCACCTGGGAGTTCCGCCCGGTAGATGGCGAGGCAGGGTTCGCAGTAGACGCGTTTTCGGTGCCGAACTGGGCCACCGCATGTCTTGCATTTCGGTGTCGATCGGATCAGGGCGAAGCACGGGTCGCAGTAGACGCGCTGGCTCCTGGGAACAGGACCTCCGCAGCCTTTGCAGGTTGGGCTCGGCTTCACTGGGTCGCGCCGACCGGCGACGTATTGCAGTCGGTCGGCTTCACGCTTACTCCGGTTCTCTCCTGTGAGCGGTGTCGACAGTTGGTCGACTCGGGAGCCGGGTGCCTTCGCGAGTAGCCGAGCGACGTGTTCCGCGTGGGGTGCGACGGCGTCGCGCCATTGGCTTGCGGTTTGCGCGAGTTCGTAGGTGAACGGTGGCAGGAGCCGGCAGATGCCCCGACTGGTCTCGCCGAAGTCCTTCTTCGAGAACGTTCGGGTTCGTAACAGCTCAAGGACGTAGTGATCGACGTCGGGTCGGCTGGCTTCCATGAGGTCGAGTGCGAGGGAGTCGCGGGAGCGGTAGTCGGCGTGCCAGATCCCGAGGCCAGGGTCGAGGCCGAGAGTGAGGCAGGCGATTCGGGCTTCGGCTTCGAGGATCGCGTAGAGGTAGTTGAGGATCGCGTTGGCGGGATACCAGCCGGATTCTTCGTACTCCTGACGATCACGATGTTCTTCAGGAAGGAAGAAGTGCTTCCAACAAACGCGGGGAGCGAAGAAAGCGAGTCTTGAGCGTGGAGACTTCACGACGTCGGTCCATTGTTTGTACGACCTAGCCGCAGTAGACACAACGGCCGCCCAGGCGAAGCGGGATGTCCCCGTTCGCGACAAGCAAGCCGCAGCGTCTTGGGACCGTCCCCTGAGGGTCGCATCTAGCGGTCGATTGTCGCGCGGCGTCCTACTCCCATTCCGCATCCGGGACCATCGCGAGGATGGGGTCTCGGCACATCGTCACCGGCGTCTGTTAGCCCGTAAGGCAATGAGGTTCTGAAGGGGGGCGCAGGAGACCGCGCCCCCCTTTCCAGGGCCGCACATATCGAGCGCTGCGCCAGCCTAGGCTGTCTTAACGTCCTAGCCAGCCGCCACCATAACCGTGTGGGACGAAGGCCTGGAAACGGGTGATGGCTCAGGTTTGTCGGTGCCGGGGCCTTTACGTGCGATGCAGCGGCGGCCGAGGCCTGGCGGACCGAACCGACGGCGCCAAGGACACCTCCAGGCTATAACGAAGACCACCGTGTGATCGCGACCGCGGCTGCTCCCATCCGCCCGCGGTCGAAAAGGGCTATGCCGAGATCCTCGCGCACCACGACGCTTTCTCCGACTAGCCGCGGCCGCATTGCGGCGGACCTGCGGCATGGGTGAGGAACGCAATCAGAGGTCTCGCCGGGCGCCTGGGCGAAGAGTTCGGGGTGCCCGTTTCCGTCGCGGGCTAACCGCTCTGGGGGCGGTGGCAGTTGGTGCCTCGGTCGCGTTATTGGGTGCGTCCGCCGCTACTCGCTTGGCGGACAGGCCTAGTGCCTCGACGAGTGCCAACGGGAAGAAGCCCCGTGTGCTTGTCGCGTGTGTGCAGACCAAAGGCTCGCCCGAGAGCGTCGGCGATCTCAATATACGAAAGCGGTTCTGCCGGAAGGGAGACGTATACACGATCCCCTTAGTTGCAGGCGCCGCCGGGCCTTCTGGCCCCAAAGGACCAACGGGGACAGTCGGACCCACCGGTCCGAGCGGCGCTACTGGCGCAGCCGGGCCTCAGGGTCCGGCAGGCACGGGAGGATCTAGCAGCCCAGGGCCGACGGGGGCAACCGGACCGCAGGGACCTACGGGCGTTAAGGGCGTCACAGGCGCTAAGGGCGCGACCGGTGCCAACGGCGTGACGGGCGCGAAGGGCGCGACCGGTGCCAGCGGCGTAACTGGTGTGAGGGGAGCGACTGGGGCCAAGGGCGCGACCGGTGTCAAGGGCCCGACCGGACCGCAGGGACCTACGGGTGTTAAGGGCGTCACAGGCGCTAAGGGCGCGACCGGTGCCAACGGCGTGACGGGCGCGAAGGGCGCGACCGGTGCCAGCGGCGTAACTGGTGTGAGGGGAGCGACTGGGGCCAAGGGCGCGACCGGTGTCAAGGGCCCGACCGGACCGCAGGGACCTACGGGTGTTAAGGGCGTCACAGGCGCTAAGGGCGCGACCGGTGCCAACGGCGTGACGGGCGCGAAGGGCGCGACCGGTGCCAGCGGCGTAACTGGTGCGAGGGGAGCGACTGGGGCCAAGGGCGCGACCGGTGTCAAGGGCCCGACCGGACCGCAGGGACCTACGGGTGTTAAGGGCGTCACAGGCGCTAAGGGCGCGACCGGTGCCAACGGCGTGACGGGCGCGAAGGGCGCGACCGGTGCCAACGGCGTAACTGGTGCGAGGGGAGCGACTGGGGCCAAGGGCGCGACCGGTGTCAAGGGCCCGACCGGACCGCAGGGACCTACGGGTGTTAAGGGCGTCACAGGCGCTAAGGGCGCGACCGGTGCCAACGGCGTGACGGGCGCGAAGGGCGCGACCGGTGCCAGCGGCGTAACTGGTGCGAGGGGCGTGACAGGCACCAAGGGAGTGACGGGTGCGAAGGGAGTGACCGGTGCGAAGGGCGCGACCGGTGTGAAAGGCCCGACCGGATTGCGGGGACCCACAGGCGTTAAGGGCGTGACGGGTGCGAAGGGTGCGACCGGCATCAAGGGAGCGACGGGTGCCAGCGGCGTAACTGGTGTGAGTGGAGCGACTGGGGCCAAGGGCGCGACCGGTGCGAAGGGTGCGACAGGCACCAAGGGAGTGACTGGTGCGAAAGGCCCAACCGGTCTGCGGGGTCCGACAGGCGTGAAGGGTGCGACCGGTGCCAGCGGCGTGACGGGTGCGAAGGGAGTGACCGGTGCGAAGGGAGTGACGGGTGCGAAGGGCGTGACAGGCACCAAGGGAGTGACGGGTGCGAAGGGCGTGACAGGCACCAAGGGAGTGACGGGTGCGAAGGGCGTGACTGGTGCGGAGGGCGTGACAGGCACCACGGGAGTGACCGGTGCGAAGGGCGTGACTGGTGCGAAGGGCGTGACGGGCACCAAGGGAGTGACTGGTGCGAAGGGCCCAACCGGTCTGCGGGGTCCGACAGGCGTGAAGGGTGTGACTGGTGTGAAGGGCGTGACGGGGACGAAGGGGTTGACAGGGACGAAGGGCGTGACAGGGACGAAGGGCGTGACAGGCGCTAAGGGAACTACGGGGGCGAAGGGTCCGACGGGCGCGAAGGGCGTTACGGGCGCGAAGGGCGTGACTGGTGCGAAGGGCGTGACGGGAGCGAAAGGGCCAACGGGATTGAAGGGCCCAACCGGCGCGAAGGGTGCCACGGGCGCGAAGGGCGTGACGGGCGCGACAGGGCCATCGAACCCGACGCTCGTCAACGGAGCGACGGTCACCAGCGCCGCCGCGGCGGTCGCCGGCACGACGATCACTGCGACCGCGACATGTGCAGCTGGCACGAAGTTGCTCGGGGGCGGCGCCCGAGTGACGACCACAGGCGTAGCCCAGAGGATTGCGATGGTTCAGTCGTATCCGAACCTGGCGACCCAGTGGACCGGCATCGGGGTCGTGATCGTCACCCTGGCCGCCGGGCAGACGATGTCTGTTGAGGCGTTCGCGCTCTGCCAATAACGGCGCGCGCTATCCGCGCAGAGCCTCGATCCAGTCCAGGCTCTTTCCGCAGAGCGTTCGGGCGTTCGCAGGCCGCACGTAGGTGATGGGACTATCGTCGGTCGTCGAACTCAGCGCGACCGGTCCGACGCCGAAGGGTGGGGTACCGCCGCTTCCAGGTCGAAGGTCCGGCCCGCCGTAGCGAAAGCGCAACGTGTGCCGCCCGCGTTCGAGGCGCACCAAGCCGAGCGACGTAAATGTGCCGGGCCAGTTGAGCTGATCGCGCAGGGCGCCGACTCGGCGTCCGTCGACCGAGACTTCGACGCCGCCTTTGAATGACCCGCCGATCCAGACGCCGTAGCTCCCGGCCGTGGGGGTCGTGAAGCCGGCAGCGACGGAGTAGGGCTTCGTCAGGTATGCGGCCTTCGGATCTTCGCCGTAGGCGCCGAACGACAGGGCCGGGCCGGGACTTCCGTCCGGCTCGATGACGATCGCGGGAGATCGGTCGACGGTCGCCAGCAGGCCGTTTTGCGCTGCGGCGAGCCGCGCGAGCCGAATCACCTCGGAGCAGGGCGGAACCGCCGCGGGCTGGAGACGGCTACCGAGTGAGAGGTGCTCGATGATCGAACTTGCTCCGCTCGGGCGCTGCCAGACCTGGTAGTAGCGCCCGCTCCATACCGGCACGTACACGGACGGAGGGCGGCTCGCGACTCCCGACCGCCGCAGGACGAGCGTCTGATAGGGCAGCACCGAGGCAAGCGCGATCTCATCGAGATCCGGCGAGACGCCGGTGTCCGCGACGCCTCCCGCCCGCAAGTACACGGCGTGGCGACGAAGCTCGGACGCGGCTTCGGCGTCCATCGCACGAAGGAAATGCCGCACTCCGTACGACTCGTACTCAGTCATCAGCGTCGGGCCCTGTCCGGCGAAGCGTTCTCCGATCGACGCGAGTTCCGCGAGCCGGGAGCCTGGGGCAAGGTCGACGTCGTGGTATTGCAGGACGTTCGACCAGATCACCCCGATGACGATCAAGCCGGCGACGACCGTCGCCTCGACCCTCCGTCCCATTTCGAAGCATGCGGCTGCCCCGGCGAGAGCCGCCGCGAGGACGATCGGCGACGTCGACGCGAGCGCCTTGCCACCGATCCATGGCGAGCCTGCGCCGACGTAGATCACACAACTGAAGGCCACGGCGGCCAACGCGATCGGCAGCTCCCATGCTCGCCGACGGAACGCCAGACCCAGCGCCAGCAGAACAGCAGCTCCGACGACGACCACCATGACGTCCACGACGTCGATGGTCCGCGGCGGCGTCCGAAAGTCACCATTCGGCCAGATCCCAAACGCTTGCAGCGCGCTCAGCGGACGGGCGAGGTTTCCGAGCTCGCTCGCGCTCGTGTACGCGCCAGCTCGAGGCAGCCACCGGACAGCGACAACGATCGAAGGGATCGCGAGGGCAGTCGTGACGCCGGCGAGCGCGCTCGCCCCAGCCCCGACGCGACGCCATCCGTCCGAGTACCAACACAGCAGCGCAAAGGCAACGATCGGTGCCACGAGCCAAGCAGCGCCGCCCAAACTCAGAACACCAAGCAGCGCGGCCGAAGCGCAAGCGACCGGAACGACGGCACGCACGCCGGCACCGTCCACCACAGCCTCGGGCACGAGCGGTGCGAGTAGCGCGATGAGGACCGCGACAGCGAGCTCCTTGACCCCGCCCCAGAGCGCATAGCCGTACAGCAGCGCCGCTTGCGCACCCACGATCGCGACCAAAGCCCGGAACGGGCGTGAACTGACGAGACCGGCCAGCTGGTAGAGACCGCAGGCAAGGAGTGCAGCGAGGAACGCCAGATACGGCTGCCAGAGCCAGGCGGCATCCTGCGCGACGAGCGCACGCCCGACTCCGAGGGGCAGCACCGACCCGAGCGGGTATCCGTACGCAAGGCTCGTGTTGAGCGTCGCCTCGTACGTCGACGACGGCAGGCCGGCGGTCTGATAGCCGTGCTGCATCGCCCTGTCGAGCATCGCCAGGTACGTCGCCGTGTCGTCGAGCTTGATGTACCCGCCGAAAGTCGACCCGTCCGAGAGGACGAACGGAGCGGCGAAGACCAGGAACACACCCGCCGCCGCGACGAGCCACCAGCCGTCGAGGCGCCTCCTCCAGGGAACCGACAGCCCGATTCCGATCGTGGCGAGCACCAAGACCAGGGGCGTTGCCAGCTGAGCCACGGAGCCGTTCATGACGGCGAACTGCGCGGCCACCGAGATAACAGCGAAGCCGAGGGGCACCAGCAGCGGAACCGGAACGAGCACACCGGCCACACGTTCCGCCAGCAGGCCGCAGCCGAACGACAGAGCTCCAAGAACAAGCGGGAAGACGACCCAGGCGATTGCGAAGGTCATCGGGGCCTGAAGACCACCCGGGCCGGCGCGGAGTCGCTCGCCGCTACGACTCGATCAGCCGATCGGCGCGATGCTCTGCGAGGCGACAAGGTCTCGCGCACGGCCGGACAAAGGATCGAAGACCTCGATCTGGATGCCGGTGTGGGGGTACGCAAGGTAGACGTTGGTCGGTCTGCTCCTGCTATAGAAAGCGACAGCCCCGCCGCCGATCGGGATCCGGACCGACCCAGCGTTTCGCGCGCTCGCGCTCGTGATCGCGAACGCGTTCCTGACCCGGTAGGTGCCGATCGTTAGGTACGGCCGGTCGCTCCCGACCGCAACTCCCTGCGGCAGATAACGGACGAAGACACGGCCTGGTGACTGGCTCAGCTCGTATCTGATACCGGTCGCGGCGCCGGCCCAGTAGAGCGGCTCGCCGAGTGCGACCGCGAGCGCTGCCAGCCTCAGCGGCGTGACCGCCCGCGCAGGTGTCGGCGAGGCGACGGCGCGGGCCGAGACCGGCACGACCTGCCCGGACGAAACGAGCGATCGGACCTCAGTTGGCGAAGGGTCGTAGACCTCGACTTGGTAGTTCGAGCCGGGGTACGCGAAGTAGACGTTGGTCGGCGAGGACGAGTCGTAGAAGGCGATCGCGCCCCCGCCGACCTTCAGCTTCACCGAACCATTGCGATTCGCGAGCGTGCTCAGAACGGTGTACGCGCCCGCAACGGGATACGTCCCGATTGTCAGATATGGCTTGTCGGTGCCGGCCGCCACGCCCGGCGGGAGGTAGCGGATGAAGACCCGGCCGTCGGTCGTCTTCGTCACCTCGTAGGTCGAGCCGTGCGAGGGCCCTGCCCAATAGACCGGTGACGAGGATGAGCTCGCCAACGCATTCAACGCGTCCAACGACACCGCAACTGCTCCCGCCCGGACTGGCGCCGGCGCGTTCGACGGTGAGTCCCCTCCCCTCACGAAGATCCAGGCGATGAAGCCAACCACTAACGCCACGGCGATAACAGCCCCCACCCGGGCATGAGGACGAATTGCGCGTCGCCGCCCGTGCGCGGGCGCATCGGAGTGACTAATCACCGCCGGATCATCGCTGAGGCATCGGCTAGCACGAACCTCGTAAACCATCGTGCCTCTGAGACGGTCTTTCAGCACTCCGATCCGAAATGCGGGGAGCCCCGGGCGGCGGCTGTTTTGCTGATCCCGGCGGCGCCCGCTGACTTGAATCTCGTCGCGCTGGAGTTGCCCCCGCAGAACTACCTCTGGTGCCAGGCGAAGGCAACACGAAAATGACCGCCTTTGTATCGTTAGAGCCTGTCGTTCGTCCCGCCCGTGAGGCAGCAATTGGGGTCACCTGTTCGGAACACGGGTACGTACTCCAGCAGATCCCCGCCGAGGCTAACGAGCGTCGGCTGGTAGTCGTTTTGGCGAGACAAGCCGACTAACCAACCTGTCGGCGAAGCGACGAAGACCGCCATACCAATAACTCCGGCCGATCCAGGGGTTCCCTCGGTTACGGTCATGTCGATCTGACCGTCACCAGTGAAGTTTGCACAAATCACCTGGCCAACCATTCCGCCGTTCCGCCCCTGGCCGTGAGCGAGAAGTGCCGCGTGCGCGGAAGCTCGTGAGCAGGACTATCGGCGTTGGGCGATCTCAGCCCGACTGAGAGACGCTGTCGATGCGAGCACAGCGGACAGGATCGCGGTGACCCCGAGCACGGTGGTGAGCCTGAGCAACAGGTTCTTCATTCGAGCAATCCGTCCGCATACTTCCCCAATTGGTGTCCGTGCATCCCTTAGCGGCAAGCGACCGCGTCGGCATTGAAGCGACCAAACGAGCGGCCCGGACGGTCTTCCTGCATCCGTCCGGGCCACTGTCTGGGTCTGGGCTAGAAAGAATTCACGAAGTAGTCAAGTGCCTGTGGCGCTGTGACGTGAATCAGCCAGGCGTGCGATGTGCCGTCGAGCCCGTATGTGACCGAGTTATCGGCCGATGAGGTGGGCTGTATCAGTTGTCCGTCCTGGTAGAGCTCGAAGGTCATGGCGTGGGGTGCAGAAACCCGGCCGAGGCCCGGGCATAGGGCGGTAGCGTCGGCGTCCCCCGTCTGCTGGAGGTCGCGTTTGCTTGTGTCATGCCTGTATGTCGTCGTGTGCCGGTTGCTGGAGTTGCTCGTGCTCTTCGCCCGCCGGGATCGGGCGAAGGAGCTCGAGATCCTCGTGCTCCGCCACGAGCTTTCGATCTTGCGCCGGCAGGTCCGCCAGCCGCGGTTCGAGCCGCACGATCGATTGGTGCTTGCGGCGCTGAGCAGAGCGCTGCCACGCAGCTGTTGGAACGTCTTGCTGGTGCGGCCCGAGACGCTTCTGCGCTGGCATCGGCGGCTGGTCGCCCGTCGCTGGACGTACCCGCACCGCTGCCCAGGACGCCCGCCGATCGGCCGTGGGGTGCGCGAGTTGGCTCTGCGCCTCGCGCACGAGAACCCGAGCTGGGGCTATCTCTGGATCGTCGGCGAGCTGCGCAAGCTCGGAATCAACGTTTCGGCCACGTTTGTTCGCAACGTGCTCGTGAGCGCGGGGTTGCCGCCGGCGCCGCAGCGCGACCAACAGTCGTGGCGCTCTTTCCTGCGGGCGCATGGCGAGTCGATTCTCGCCTGCGATTTCTTCACCGTCGACACGGTCTGGCTGCGTCGGCTGTATGTGCTCGTCTTCATCTCGATCGGCAGCCGCCGCGTCGAGTACTTCGCGTGTACCAGGAAGCCGGACACGAGCTGGATGCTGCAGCAGGCCCGCGACCTGCTGATGGAGCTCGACGACCGCGACCGGCAGGTGCGCTTCCTGATCCACGACCACGACACGAAGTTCCCGCGCGCCTTCGACGCCCTCCTCGCGACCGAGAACATCAAGGTCATCCGCACACCGGTTCAGGCACCGAACGCGAACGCCCACATGGAACGCTGGGTCGGCAGCATCCGCCGTGAGTGCCTCGATCGACTGCTGATCGTCGGCCGTCTCCAGCTCGAACACGTGCTCCGCACCTACGTCCGTCACTACAACGGACGGCGGCCACACCGTGCCCTCGGCTTGCGATCTCCCGACCCGAGCGCTCAACCAGCCGCTATTGCCGAGTCGAACCTGCACAGCCTTCGAGTGCGTCGCAACGACCTACTCGGCGGCGTCATCCACGAATACGAAGCTGCTGCCGCAGCGTGATGACCGAGTTTCTGCACCCCACGGGGTAGAGAATGAGCAGGATCGGCGTGAGGATGAACCCTCCGCCGGCCCCGACGAGGGTCCCGAACGCGCCGACGCCAAAGCCGAGAGCGACGAGCAGAACCGCAGTCGTCGCGCTGTACTCCGCCACGGCCGAGTTCTAGCCTACGCCGACATCAGCATGCGGGGCAGTGGTTCCTGGCCCTGCGTCGAGCCGCCCGACCGCTATGCCCGGGCGGCTCGACGGGGACGTCAGCTTCTCGGGCCTAGCCCTTCAGGCTCTGGCGGAGCGCCTGGGTCGCCTGGCGGGCGGACTGCACCGCCTGGCGGAGATCCGTGCGAAGCGCCTGGTTCGCAGTGT
This sequence comes from uncultured Actinomycetes bacterium, assembly GCA_963718355.1. GTDB lineage: Bacteria > Actinomycetota > Thermoleophilia > Gaiellales > Gaiellaceae > CAVQZA01. The sequence continues at coordinate 157,513 of CAVQZA010000020.1, read as the reverse complement.
GCATCGCCTTAACCAGTGGCTTGATCTGGCCGATCCCCTGCTTCGCGGCGTGGGCCGCCTTCCAGTCGGTGCGAAGCACCTGCAAGTCGGCCTGGATCGTCGCGTTCTCGCTCTTGCGGTCGGCCCGGAGCTTCTGCCAGTCGGCCTTCAGCGTCGCGCGAACGGCTGCCTTGTCGGTCGAGCTCGTCAGCGACTGGACGTCGCTGTCGATCTTGCTCGCATCGGCGACGATTGTGTCGTGCAACGTCTGCACGTCGGTTTGCGTTTTCGTGATGTCGGCCTGAACGTTCGCCGGGACTCCGCTGTCGGCAAGCGCCGCGGCGGGTGCGAGAACACCGAAGGTGAGCGTAACGGCGCCGACGGCGACTGCCCGTCTAAGGTCGAGTTTCATCGTTTCCTTTCGCTTCACAGGATTGTGGATGCGGCTGATTTTCGTCGGAGCCTGTTCGACAGCGACCAACTTCACGCAAAACCTCGGTAAACGCTTCATCTTGGTCAGCCTGTCGGTGCAAGAGGGCGGTAGGTCCGAGGTGGCAGCACGAGGGGATAGCAGGCGAAGCCGATCGCGAGCGCGAGCAGGTGGCCGACGCTGGTGACGCTGGGGTCAAGCGCGAGAGCTCCCCCGACGATCGCGACGAGCAGCCCCGCGTATACTCCGCGGCGCCCCGGCCCGAGCCGGTAGGTCAGCAGCGCGGCGATCGAGAGGAACCCGTAGCTCGCACCGACGTCGGCGGCGTTGCTCAGGGACGAGGAGACGAGGCCGCCGATCACCGCCCAAAGGCCGGCCGCGGTGAGGAGCGTGGCGCCCAGGTGGCCGGCAAAGAACGCAGTTGCGGTGCGGGTCGTCCCGATCCAGTGCTCGACGGGGGCGACGACGAGCGTGAAGAGCCCGAGCCAGGCGAGGAGCTCCCAGGCGCCGGAGACCCAGAACGCGCTGGCGAAGAGCACGCGCACTGGGTCGTGGGCGAGTTGGTGGAGGTTGGTGCTGCGCTCGAGCAGGAGCTGTCTCGCGACGGTCGCGCTCGACGTCTGCAGCACCCAGGTCGTGATCAGCAGGACGAAGAGGTAGACGTAGGTGCCCGGCGCGGAGAGGACGTAGACCCTCGCGCGGGGCTCGAAGCGCTGCCAGCGTTCACGCGTGGGGTCGAGGCGCGGCCACCGTTCGGATGCCATGAGCCGTCCGAATGCGAGCAGAGCGGCGAGCGCTACGACTGCGCCCACGAGCTACTGCGAGACGACGAGCTCGACCACAGCGGCCAGCCGCGCGCGCACTTCGGTCGCGACCGGCGCGAGCTCGTCGTTGCCGACGATCGACAGCATTCGCTCGGCATCGACCGCGGAGACGTGCGTTTCGCCGTTGCGTTCGTAGACGACGACGTTGCAGGGCAGGAGCACGCCGAGGTCGGGCTCGGCCTCGAGCGCACGGTGGGCGAGCGTCGGGTTGCAGGCGCCGAGGATCACGTAGGGCTCGCCGTCGACGCCGAGCTTCTCCTTCAGTGTCGCCTGGACGTCGATCTCGCTCAGGACGCCGAAGCCGTTCTGCTTGAGCGCGTGGCGCACGCGCTCGACCGCGTCCGCGAACGAGAGTTCCGTCGTGGCGCTCAGTGCGTAGCCGGTTGCAAGCATTCGCATTCCTCCTCCAGGTAGCGGCGGCGCGCTTTGGCCGCCTTCAGTCGGTGCTCATCGGCCCCGGGCGGGTCGGCGACGTGCGCGTCGAGGTAGTCGTCGATCGCGTCCTCGCCGACGAGCGTGGAGCCGTCTTCGAGCATCAGGGCGGGGATCACGGCGGAGCCGGTCGCGGCGAGGAGCGCGGTTCGCCGTTCCTTGTCGACCGGGACCTGCCGCGCGAGGTAGTCGATCCCGAGTTCGGTCAGGTGCTCGCGTACGCCGTGGGAGGCGGGGCACCACTCGGTCTGCCAGAGCTCGAGCATCACGAGTGTCCGAACTTTACGTCGGGGAGGATCCGGTCGAGCCAGCGGGGGCAGGCCCAGGCTGCGTGGCCGAACACCCGCAGGAGCGTGGGGATCAGGATCAGGCGGACGAGCATCGCGTTGAGGAGGACGGCGACGCCGAGGATCACGCCCATCTCCTTGGGCGGAAGCGGGCCGGAGAGGGCGAAGGTGAAGAACACTGCGACCATCACGGCGGCTGCGGCGAAGATCACGCGGCCGGAGTGGGCGAGGCCGTTGATCGAGGCGTCGCGCGGGTCGCCGGACTTGTCGTAGTGCTCCTTGGCGGAGGAGAGCAGGAAGACGGTGTAGTCCATCGAGATCGCGAAGATCATCGCGAAGAAGAAGACCGGGCCCCATGCGTCGAGGAACCCCTGTGGCTCGAAGCCGAGGAAGCTCGCGCCGTGGCCGTTCTGGAACACGAGCCGGGCGACGCCGAAGGCGGCGCCGACGGCGAGCAGGTTGGTGGCGACTCCGAGCGCGGCGATCAGCGGCGCCTGCAGTGCGACGAGTAGGAGCAGGAAGCCGAGCGTGAGCACGATCCCGATCACGACGGGCGTCTTCGCGGCGAGTGCCTGCTCGAGGTCGTGGTTCTCGGCCGCGGCGCCGCCCACGAGCGCCTGCGTCGGCAGTGCGGAGCGGAGCCGGTCGATCGTGTTGCCGACGGCGGGGCTCGACGGGTCCGCGTTCGGGGTCGCTTGGATCAACGCGAGCCCGCCGCCGCCCGGCTGTGGGGCCGAGACCGCCGCGACTCCCGGATCGTGGCGAGCGAGGGTTGCGACCGCCACCGCGTCGCGGCGAGGCGCGACGATCTGGAGCGTGCCGGGAGCGCCTGCGCCGAACGCCTGCTGCACCTGCGCATAGCCGATCCGGGAGGAGTCCTGTTTCGGCACGACCTTGATCGACGGCATCCCCGTCTTCAGCCCGAAGATCGGCAGGGCGAGGAGGACGAGCACGAATGTCGCCGCGGGGCCGTAGAGGTTGGGGTGGCGCCAGAGCCGCTCGCCCCAGCGCGCGAACGCCGCCGACCGGTGTTCGCCTGAGTGAACCCACTTGAGCGGAAGCGCGTCGACCCCGGGGCCGAGCTTGGCGAGCACGGCGGGAAGCAGCGTCAGTGTCGCCGCGAGCACGAACAGCACGCTGATCATGATCCCGAGGGCCATCGAGCGAAACGCGGGGCTCGGCACGAGCATCACCGCGGAGAGCGAGATGAGCACCGTCACGCCGGAGAAAAGGACGGCCTTGCCGGCGGTGTCCATCGTCACCGCGACCGCGTCGCGCGGCTCGAGCTTCGAGCCGAAGTAGGCGCCGCGGAAGCGATTGACGACGAAGAGGGCGTAGTCTATCCCGAGCGCGAGGGCGAACATCAGCGCAAAGTTCATCGCCCAGATCGAGATCTCGAAGCCGTGCGTGAGCAGCGAGAGCAGGCCGGCCGAGGCGACCAGCCCGAGGATCGTCAGCATCAGCGGCAGCCCCGCGGCGATGAGCGAGCCGAACGCGAGCACGAGGATCGCGAGCGTCACAGGCCAGCTGAACAGCTCCGACTTCATCATCGCCTTGCGGTTCGCGGTGTTGAAGTCGCTCCACATCCCGGAGGCGCCGGTGAGCGAGACGGTCACGCCCGAGGTGCCGGCCGCCTGCAGCTTCGACTTCAGCTTGTCGGCGACCGCGACCATCGCGGTCGGGCCGCCCTTCGCGCCGGCCATCACGATCGCGGTGTGTCCGTCGGCGGAGATTGTCGCGCCGGGGCGGGGCGGCACGACCGAGGCGACCTTCGCGTTCGTGTGGAGCACCTGCGTGACGCGGGCGACCATCGCCTTGAAGGTGGGATCCGCCGCAGTCTGGCCCGGCGAGTGGACGACCACCATCAACGCCGAGCTCGAGAGCCCGCCGAAGTTGGCCTGGATTAGCTGCCTGGCCTGCACCGACTCCGAGCCGTTCGCCTGCCAGCCCGCGCCAGAGAGCGCAGTCTCGACCTTCGGCGCGAAGAAGCCAAACCCGACAGCGATCACGACCCAGGCGATCGCAACCGCGCGGAAGTGATCGGCGGTCCAGCGGCCGAGCCGGCCGACCGGGCCGACGGCCTCGGGGTGCTCGAGGGCCGTGGTGTCGCGGCCGAGCTTCGCGGCGACCGTGGTCACGAGCCCACCACGTCCATCAGCTCGCTGAGCGAGGCGAGCTGCCGTTGCACCGAGCCGCAGATCTCCTCGCACAACGCGAACACGCCTTCGTCGACCACTGAGTAGTGGACGCGGTTTCCGTCCTTGCGGCGCCCGACGATGCCGGCGTCGGCGAGGACGACGAGGTGCTTGGAGACGTTCTGCTGCGAGGCGCCGAGCGCCTCGGTCAGCTCGCTCACGGTCGCCTCGCCGTCACGGAGGCGGTCGAGGAGCCTGATCCGCATCGGCTCGCCGATCACGCGGAAGCGCCGTGCGATCAGCTCGGCGAGATCGTTCGGGACGGGGTGGGGAAGGGTCAAGTCGTGTCTCCTTGGAATAGACTAAACCGTTGTACAGTTGTATAGTAGCAGTTGATCCACACCACAACCAGCCATGCGGTGAAGCGGCGTCAGCGGCTGGCGAAAGCCGAGCTGGCGGAGTACGAGAAGGCCCTTGATTGGGCACGAATGGGCACTAATCTCGTCCTGATGCCCTCCGCCGTTGCTGCCATTGGCAACGCGTCGCACTCGGAAGCCGCTGTCTAGAACGGCTTCCTAGAGTCGGGACGGCGAGATTCGAACTCGCGACCCCCTGCTCCCAAAGCAGGTGCGCTACCAGGCTGCGCCACGTCCCGTGCTTCCAGTGTAGAGGTGACCCAGGCGGGCCTCTGTAGATTCTCTGTGATGTCGATTCGCAGGTTGCTCGATGAGACCGCCGGCTACGCGGCCGACTTCCTCGAGGGGATCCCCGAGCGGCCGGTGACCTGGTCGGCCGACGCCGACGAGTTGCGCGCGAGCCTCGGCGGGCCGCTGCCGGAGGCGCCGGTCGATTCGCACGAGGTGATCGCGCACCTCGCGTCGGCCGCCGATCCGGGGCTCGTGGCGATTCCGAGCGGGCGCTACTTCGGGTTCGTGATCGGCGGCGCGGTGCCCGCGGCGGTCGCCGCCGACTGGCTCTCGTCGGCCTGGGACCAGAACGCGGGGCTTTACGCCGGCGGGCCGTCGGCGGCGATCGTCGAGGAGATCGCCGGCGCGTGGACGGCCGAGCTGCTCGGGCTGCCCGACGGCGTCTCGTTCGGCTTCGTCACCGGCTGCCAGATGGCGCACGTGACCGCGCTCGCCGCCGCGCGCCACGCGGTGCTCGAGCGCGTGGGCTGGGACGTGAACGAGGCGGGCCTGATCGGCGCGCCGCCGATCGCGGTCGTGGTCGGCGAGGAGCGGCACAGCACGATCGACCGCGCGCTTCGCTTCCTCGGCCTGGGCACGGGCTGCATCGTCCCTGTCGCGGCCGACGGCCAGGGCCGGATCCTGCCCGACGCGCTCCGCGAAACGCTCGCCGGGATCGTAGGCCCGACGATCGTGTGTGGGCAGGCCGGCAACGTGAACACGGGCTCGTTCGATCCGCTCGAGGAGGTCGCCGACGCAGCCGAAGCGGCAGGCGCGTGGTTCCACCTCGACGGCGCGTTCGGGCTGTGGGCGGCGGCTAGCCCCGAGCTCCGCCACCTCGTCGCGGGCGCCGAGCGCGCCGACTCCTGGGCGACCGACGCGCATAAGTGGCTGAACGTCCCGTACGACTGCGGGATCGTGTTCTGCGCACATCCCGACGCGCACCGCGCCGCGATGAGCGTGCGCGCGAGCTACCTGATCCACGCCGAAGAGGGCGGGCCTCGCGACCAGATGGACTGGAACCCCGAGTTCTCGCGACGTGCGCGCGGCTTCCCGGTCTACGCGGCGATCCGCTCGCTCGGCCGCTCCGGGATCGCCGAGCTCGTCGAGCGCTGCTGCCGCCACGCGCGCCGCTTCGGCGAGGTACTCGGCGCGGCGCCGGACGTCGAGGTGCTGAACGATGTCGTGTTGAACCAGGTGCTCGTCCGCTTTGGCGACGACGCGCACACCGCGGCCGTGATCGAGGCTGTGCAGAACGAGGGCACCTGCTGGCTCGCCGGCACGAACTGGCATGGGCTCGGCGCGATGCGGATCTCGGTCTCGAACTGGGCCACGAGCGACGAGGACGTCGAGCGCTCGATCGCCGCGATCCTCGACGCAGCAGCGGCGAGCTGACCAGAAAGCGGCCCGGCCTCGGGTACGCGATGGTGCTGACCGGCGCCGTCCTGTTCGGCTTCAACGGCGCCGTCGCGAAGGTCGTGCTCGACTCGGGCCTCTCGTCGCTGCGGATGACCGAGATCCGCTCTACCGGCGCCTTCGTCGTGCTGCTCGTCTCGTTGCTCATCGCGGCGCCGCGGTTGCTGCGCGTTTCGCGCGACGAGCTGCCGTTCCTCGCGCTGTTCGGCGCGGTCGGGCTCGCCTCGGTGCAGCTCTTCTACTTCCTCTCGATCCACCGGCTGCCGCTCGGCGTCGCGCTCCTGCTCGAATACACCGCGCCGCTGCTCGTCGCGCTGTGGGCGCGCTTCGTCCTCCACCAGCACGTGCGTCCGCGGCTCTGGCTCGCGCTCGGGCTCGCGCTGTTCGGGCTCTCGCTCGTGGTCGAGATCTGGACCGGCGTGACGCTCGACGGCGTCGGGCTCGGCTTCGGCGTGATCACCGCTGTGTCGTTCGCCGCCTACATCCTGATGGCCGAGCACGAGGTCGGCCGGCGCGATCCGGTCTCGCTGGCCTGCTACGGCTTCTTCTTCGCGGCGTTGCTGTTCGCGCTGATCCAGCCGTGGTGGAGCTTCCCGTTCTCGTTCGTCGGTCGGCGGATCTCGCTGCTCGGCCACCTCTCCGCGCACCACCTGCCGGTCTGGGCGCTGCTGCTGTGGGTGATCGTGCTCGGCACCGTAGTGCCCTTCCTGCTCGTGATCGGGTCGCTCCGGCACATCTCGGCGACGCGCGCGGCGATCGCCGCGATGGCCGAGCCCGTCGCCGCGAGCATCGTCGGCTGGGCGTGGCTCGGCGAGTCGCTCGGGACGTCGCAGCTCGTCGGCGGCGCGATCGTGATCGGCGCGATCGCGATCGCCGAAACCGCACGCTGAGCCGGGTTACCATTTGTAAAGATGGGCCGGTCGGCCTATTGGACGTGGCCAGTGCGGGCGTTAGCGTCGTCGCACTGGGCGATGCGATCCGCGGCGCGCGTTCCTGGCCTAGGAAACCGCGGAGAGCAACGGGAGAGGCCCGCCGCGACGACCCCCCGAGCGGCGGACCTCTCCCTCTTCGTCCCACCGGCGCGCCGGTTCCGCCGCCCAGCTAGTATCGCGTGCGGTTTGGTCAAGCGAGTCCTCCTCGCCTCGCCCCGTGGGTTCTGCGCAGGCGTCGAGCGCGCAGTCGAAACTGTCGAGCAAGCACTCGATCTCTACGGGGCACCGGTGTACGTCCGCAAGCAGATCGTGCACAACCTGCACGTCGTGCGAGAGCTCGAGGAGCGGGGCGCGATCTTCGTCGATAGCGAGGCCGAGGTGCCGGAGGGTGGAACGCTTGTGTTGTCAGCGCACGGCGTGGCCCCATCCGTTCACGCAGGTGCGGCGGCGCGGGGGCTGACGACGATCGATGCGACCTGTCCACTCGTCACGAAGGTGCACGCGCAGGTGATCCGGTACGCGGCGGAGGGCTTCACCGTGATCCTCGTCGGTCACGAAGGTCACGAGGAGGTCGTCGGGACGATGGGCGAGGCGCCCGACGCGGTCGTCCTCGTGCAGACGGTCGAGGACGCCGAGCGGCTCGAGCTGCCCGGCACCGACCGGATCGCGTACTCGACGCAGACGACGCTCTCGGTCGACGAGACCGCCGACATCGTCGCGGTGCTGCGCCGGCGATTTCCGCAGCTCCGCGAGCCCGAGAAGAGCGACATCTGTTACGCGACGACGAACCGCCAGTACGCGGTGCGCGAGATGCTGCCGCAGCTCGATCTGCTGCTCGTGATCGGCTCGCGGAACAGTTCCAACTCGAATCGGCTGGTCGAGGTCGGCCGCGCGGCGGGCGTCGAGTCACATCTGATCGACGACGAGACGGGGATCGACGAGGGCTGGCTCGTCGGCCGCGAGACGGTCGGGATCACCTCGGGCGCCTCCGCGCCGGAGTCGCTGGTCGGGCGGGTCTGCGACTGGTTCCGTGCCGCCGGCGTCACCGACATCCGCCCGTTCGCGGCGATGCTCGAAGACGTCGTGTTCAAGCTGCCGATCGAACTGCGCCGGGCGCAGAGCACGCCCGTCGGCTAGCGGCGCGCGGGACCGTTCGTGATCGGGAACAGCTCGTCGGCGCGATGCGTGCCGTTCGGACCGCTCGACCAGCCGTGGATTCCGATCTGGATCGACCGGATCCCGCCGGCCGGCACCTTCACCGTCGCCGCGTAGCCGCCGCTCGTGCCGCGCGCAAACGCGGTCGTCGAGCTGCTCGCGCCGACGAGACGGACGAAGATCCCGTCGCCGCCGAACGTCTGCCGGCGGCCGTGCTCGTCGCGGTACGTCAGCGCCCATCCGATCCTTACCGTCGTTCCCGCCGGAGCGGCGAGCGGCACGCGCGTGGTCAGAGTCGCCTGCACGCCCGCCTTGCCTGCGGCTGGAAGCGCCGCAACCAGCGCGACGATCGCGACAGCGAGACACGCGAGCGAGCGACGCATGGCTAGACCCTCGCGATCTTCGGCTCGGCGCCACCGTCGGTGCCGATCTCCAGCGCCAGCACTTCGCCCTTGATCCACTCGGCATGGGCCAGGAGATCGGCGTCGCGCTCGGGGAGGGTCACCGTGATGCGGTCCGTCAGCGCGAGCCCGGCTTCCTTGCGCATCGTGTTCAGCTTGTGGATCAGGTCGTAGACGCGGCCTTCGAGCTCCAGCTCCGCATCCAGGGTCGTGTCGAGCGCGACGGTCACGGCATCGTCCTCGGCGAGCGCCCAGCCCTCTCGCGCCCGCCGCTCGACCAGCACCTCGTCGGGACCGAGCAGCCGCCCGAGCACACGGAACGAGTCGCCCTCTTGCTCCCACTCGCCGGCCTCCAGCGCCGCGCGCACCGCGCCCAGCTCCTTGCCGAGCTTAGGGCCTAGCACCGGCAGATTCGGCTTGACGCGCACCTCGGTCGCCTCGACCGGCCCGAACACGACCTCCTTGACCCGAAGCTCCTCCGTGATCTCGTCCGCGTGCTTGGCGACCGAGTCCGGAGCCCCCTGGACAACCAATCGGCGAAGCGGCTGGCGCAGCTTCCGGTCGACCTGCGCGCCGGCCTGGCGCCCGAGCTCGACGACCCGGCGCAGCGCCGCGACCTCGGCCAGCAGCTCCTCGTCGAGCTCCCGTGGCTCCGGCCAGCCCGCGAGAAACACCGACTCGGGCGCGTCCTCGCACGCATCCGCAACCAGATTCCGCCACAGATGCTCTGTGAGGAACGGCACCACCGGCGCGATCACCCGCAGCGACTGCGCGAGCGCCACCCACAGCGTCCGGAACGCAGCCTCGTCGAAGGAGTAGAAGCGACGCCGCGAGCGCCGGATGTACCAATTCGAGAGATCGTCGACGAACCGCTCGAACGCCGCGATCAGCTGGTGCGTGAGCGTCGCCTCGAGCGCCTCGGTCGCCTCGGCTGCGAGCTGGTCGGTGCGCGCGAGCAGCCAGCGATCGAGCGGCTTGAGCTCGCAGCTCGGTCCGTCCACGAGATCCGCGAACGTCGGCCGGAAGCCCTCGATCTCCGCGTATTGAACGAAGAAAGAGGTCGAATTCCAGATCGTCAGGAGCTTGCGCTTGATCTCCTCGGCCGGCCCGAAGCCGAACAGCAGGTTCTGGTTCGGCGGCTGTGCGCAGTACTGCCAGCGCATCACGTCGGCGCCCATGCGCCCGAACGCGTCCTCGGCGTCGATCATGTTCCCCCAGGAACCGTGCATCTCGCGGCCGCGCTCGTCGAGCATCTTCTCGTAGCCGAGCACCCGCCGGAACGGCGCCGCGCCGGTCAGCACGACCGACATGAGGAGCTGCGAGTAGAACCAGAGCCGGATCTGCTCACGCATCTCCGTGACCCAGTCGGCCGGGAACCACTGCTCCCAGTACGCGTGATCCGGAAGGTCCGCCTTGGTCAGCCCCGCCGCCGCGCCCGTGGCGTAGCCCTCCTTCTTCCACTCCGGATTCTCCCAGCCGAGCGTCGAGAACGGGACGATGCCCGCGTCGAGCCAGACATCGCCGACCTCGAGGATCCGCGTGACCTCGTCCCCACACGCTTTGCAGCGCACCGGCACGCGGTCGATCCACGGCCGGCGCAGCTCCTCGAGCTGGTCGAGCCCGCCGAGCGCGCGGTCCTCGAGCTCCTCGCGCGAGCCGATCACGTTCAGCTCGCCGCACGAGCACGGATAGAACGGCAGCGGCAGGCCGTAGTAGCGGCGGCGCGAGATGTTCCAGTCGCCCATGTTCACGAGCCAGTCGTCCATCCGCTTGCCGAAGTAGTCGGGCACCCACTCGACCGCGGCGCTCGCCTTGCGCATCTGCTCGCGGATGCCCTCGACCGAGATGAACCAGTCGTCGGCGATCCGGAAGATCAGCGGCGTGTGGCAGCGCCAGCACTCGGGGTAGCGATGCTCGTGGAGGCCGGACTCGAGCAGGCGGTTGCGCTCCTCGAGGTTGCCGATGATCTGCTCGGACGCCTCGACCGTCGAGAGCCCGTGCAGCCAGCCGTACTCGGGATAGAACCGCCCCGACTCGTCGACCGGCATCAGCACCGGCAGGTCGTGCACCTTCGAGAGCTCGAAGTCCTCGCCGCCGCAGCCGGGCGCGATATGCACGATCCCGGTGCCCTCGTCGAGCGCGACCTCGTCCCAGGGGATCACGCGGTGCTCGACGGCCGCGCCCGGGCCGAGCTCGTCGAACGGCCCCTCGTAGCGCCAGCCGACGAGCTCCGAGCCGCGCAGGATCTCGTCGAAGCTCTCGTCCGGGTAGCGCGGCGCGGCGACCCACTCGCCGTTCAGCCGCCGGCCGTAGTCCGCGTCGGGATTCACGGCGGCAGCGACATTCGCCGGCAGCGTCCAGGGCGTCGTCGTCCAGATCACGAGCGACTCGCCCGGCCGGTCCACGAGCGGCAGCCGCACGTAGAGCGACGGATCGGCGCGATCGACATAGCTCCCGGCCAGCTCGTGCGCCGAGATCGACGTCCCGCAGCGTGGGCACCACTCCGTCGAGCGATGGCCCTTGTACAGCCAGCCGCGCTCGTGGACGATCGAGAGGAAGCGCCAGATGTACTCGATGTTCGTGTCGCTGAAGGTGAAGTAGTCGTTGCCCCAGTCCATCCACATGCCGAGGCGTTTCGAGCCGCGCGTCAGCTCCTCGGCCGACTTCACGACGACGGCGCGGCACCTGGCCGCGAACTCCTCGAGCCCGTACTCCTCGATCTCGCGCTTCGAGTTCATCCCGAGCTCGCGCTCGACGCCGACCTCGATCCAGAGGCCCTGGCAGTCGAAGCCGTTCTGGTACCGCTGGTGGAAGCCGCGCATCGCCTTGTACCGCTGGAACACGTCCTTGAGCGTCCGGCCCCACGCGGTGTGGACGGCGAGCGCCTTATTCGCGGTCACCGGGCCGTCGACGAAGCTCCAGATCGGGCCGTCGCTGTTCCGCGCCCGCAGCGCGTCGAAGACGGCTTTCTCGTCCCACCACTCGAGCACCTCGAGCTCGAGCGAGACGTGATCCGGAACCGGCGGCAGCGATGTGTAGATCCGATCCATCGGGAAGGATTGTAGGGTCGGCCGCGTTTACTCCTTGGTAAGTCCCAAAATCGAAAGGACCACGTTTCATGTCAACTGCAGTGACCGAAGCAACCTTCCAGGACGAGGTGCTCTCCAGCGAGACCCCGGTGATCGTCGACTTCTGGGCGGAGTGGTGTGGCCCGTGCCATGCCGTAGCCCCGGTGCTCGACCGCATCGTCGAGGAGCACGAGGGCGTCAAGCTCGTCAAGGTCAACATCGACGAGGAGCAGGGCCTCGCCGCACGCTACGGCGTCGCCTCGATTCCCACGATGATCCTCTTCAAGGCCGGCGAGCCTGCGGCCGCCGCGATCGGCGCCCAGCCCAAGCCGATGCTCGAGAAGGCGCTCGGCCTGGTCTAGAGCGAGTCTTCGTCAGGCTCGATGACGGGGCCGAGCGATGCGGCGCGCTTGGAGAGGAAGTCTTCGAGCTCTGCGATGCCCGCGCCGGCCCAGTCCTCGACCCACGTTTCCGTGAGGTCGTCCTCGATGTAGTGCAGTCCCCGCTCCGTCATTGGCCGGATGATGGGGGTCCGGGCCGGACATTGCAACTGGGAACCGAGCGTCACGGCACAATGGACCTGTGAGCCCGCGTCAGTCCCCGGCAACCACCAACGAGCTTGCGCGGATCGAGCTGCTCCGCGGGCTGCCCGGCGAGATCCTCGGCCGGCTCGCCCGCGAGATGCGGCGCGAGGACGTGCCCGCGGGCACGAGCGTCGTCCGCGAGGGCGAGCCCGGCGACCGGTTCTACGTCGTGCTCTCCGGGATGCTCGCGGTAACGCAGTCCGCGCGCGGCTCGCGCGGGATGCTTCGCCCGGGCGACAGCTTCGGCGAGGTGGCGCTCACGATGGACGTGCCGAGGACGGCAACCGTCCACGCCGTGACGCCGTCGGTCGTGGCGAGCTGCGACCGCGCCGCCTTCGACGAGTTCCTGCGCCCCTTGTTCGCCGACGACTAGGCCGCCGCGCGCACGAGTTGCGCGTTCCACGCCTGGTTCGCGAGCACCGAGCCGTCCGGGGCGACGAAGCGTCCCGGAATGCCGCGCTCGCTCAGCCACGCAGGGCCTTCGGCGCCGAGGAGGAACGCAGCGCGCGCAGGCGTGACGGCCTCGAGACAGCTGGCCGCGGCCGCGGTGACCTGCGCCCACGGCGAGCCTTTCCGGCCGCCGCGCGTGGTGGCAAGCCCGCCGTGCACGAGGCGCACCGTCTCGCCGCCGGGAACCTCGATCGGAACGTTCCCGCGCGCGGCGACGTCACTTCCGGCCGAGACGAAGCCGTCGCCGGAGATCAGCTCGAGCGCATCGTCGACCGCCGCCGCGATGGCGACGTGGTCGAGATCGAGCGGAACGCCGGAGGGCACGAGGACGAGGCGCCCGAGCAGTCGCACTTCGTTCCAGCGCCCGGGCGTCGGATCGACGACCCCGCCCGTGGCGCGTGCAGCGGCAAGCGCAGCACCGATCGCACGAGCGAAGAGCGGCGAGACGCCGACCACCGAGCCCGCTGCCTCGTTGACCTCGTTCAGCTCACTGCCTTCGCGGAAACGGCTGAAGACGTTGTCGCGCTGGCGGAAGAGGCCGACCACGGCCTGCAGCTCCCGGGCCGTCGCTCCGCCGACTGCGATCGTCGAACCCATCGCTTCGAACCGCGCAACCCTCACGCGGGCGCGCTCCTGTAGGCGGACTCGTCCACAGTTCAAGTGTGCGGACGGCGCGTTCAGTCTCGGAGAACGCTCCGTTAAGAACTATTGTCGGCGCCGTGACGGTGCTGCTGATCCACGCGGGCGTGTGCGACTCGCGCCAGTGGGCGCGCGAGGTCGCGCTGCTGGCGCCGCGAGACGTGTTGACGCCCGATCTGCCCGGCTTCGGCGAGACACCGGAGCCGGAGGGCGAGTTCTCGCCGCTGGACGGCTTGCTCGACCGGCCTGCCGCGGTGGTCGGGAACTCGCTCGGGGGACGGATCGCGCTTCAGCTCGCGTTGGCGCGGCCCGAGCTCGTCCAGCGGCTGCTGCTCGTCGCGCCCGGCCTGCCCGGGCACGACTGGTCGCCCGAGGTGCGCGCCTTTGGCGAGGCGGAGGATGAGGCGCTCGAGCGCGGCGATCTCGACGCGGCGACCGAGGTCTGCGTCGAGTTCTGGGCGCAGCCGCAGGTGCGCGACATCATCCGGCCGATGCAACGGCGCGCGTTCGAGCTCCAGTTCGGCGCGCCCGAGCCGCAGGAGCGGCCCGGCCCGGCGCTCGATCCGGCCGCGATCCGCTGCCCGACGACGATCGCGATCGGCGAGCACGACGTACGCGACTTCCACGAGATCGGCGCTCGCCTCGCTGCAGAGATCCCCGGCGCGCGGCTCGTCACGATCCCCGGCGCCGGCCATCTGCCGAACCTCGAGACGCCCGAGGCGTTCGACCGCGTCCTACTCGAGTTCCTCGAGGACTGAGTCGGAGAGCACCGGCCAGGCGGCCTTCGCCCAGTCGCCGAACTCGAGGTCGGTGAGACACGCAAGCGCGAGGCGCCGCTCGGGATCGACCCAGAGGAACGTACCCGCAGCCCCGAAGTGGCCGAACGTGAGCGCCGAGTTCCGCTCCCCGGTCCAGTGCGGGTGCTTGCCGTCGCGAAGCTCGAAGCCGAGCCCCCAGTCGTTCGGCTCCATCCGGCCGAAGCCCGGAAGGACTCCGATCAGCCCTGGAAACTGGGTGGCGGTCGCCTCGGCGAGCGTCTCGGCGGCGACGAGCGACGGGGCGAGCAGCTCGGAGGCGAAGCGGGAGAGGTCGTCGAGCGTGCCGCGGTAGCCCCAGGCCGGCGAGCCGTCGAGGTGCGACGAGAGCTCGAGCGGGCCGGTGACGGCGGCGCGCAGGTACTCGGCGAACGGCATCTCGGCCGCGGCTGAGAGCATGGCGGCCGCCGCCTCGATCCCGCTGTTCGAGTAGATCCGCCGCTGTCCCGGCTTGCCGATCGGCGGGCCGTCGTTGAGCGGCAGGCCCGAGGCGTGCGAGAGCAGGTGGCGGAGCGTCGAGCCCGGCGGCCCGGCCGGATCGTCGAGGTCGACGATCCCCTCCTCGAGCGCGACGAGCGCCGCCACCGTGGTGAGGAGCTTGGTCGCCGAGGCCCAGCGGAACTCCCGGTCCGGCTCGCCGCGCGAGGCGACCACGCTGGCCGGCCCGACGACGGCGACCGCCACGTGCGCCGCCGGCCAGTCGTCGACCTGACGAAGAGCCTCCACAGCGGGCGATACTAGTGCGATGGCGCGGCGGCTCATCTCGTCCGGCTCGAGCTTCGAGGAGCGCTGGGGTTATTCGCGCGCGGTCGTCGACGGGCGTCACATCCACGTCGCAGGAACGGCGCCGATCATGCCGGGCGACGCCGACCCTCCGGCCGACTCGTACCGCCAGACCTGCCGCTGTCTCGAGATCATCGAAGCGGCGCTCGGCGAAGCGGGCGCGACGATGGCCGACGTCGTGCGCTCACGCATCCTCGTCACGGGGCTCGCGGTCGTCGACGACGTGATGCGGGCGCATGGTGAGGCGTTCGGCTCGATTCGGCCGGCGGCAACCGGCATCGTCGTGGCCGGCCTGTTCGACCCGCGCTGGCTCGTCGAGATCGAGGTCGATGCGGTGCTGCCCGCAGAAACAGGAACGGGCCCCGAAGGGCCCGACCTGGACTGACGGCATTTTGGAGAGGTGGAGCTAGTAGCCGCGATGGAACGTGCGGCTGTGACGCCTCACGTCCGAGCGAACGTCGACGCGAACATCCACGTGGGGGACGACACGAACATCGGAGCGCACGTCAGAGCGGACGTCGACTCGCACGTCCACCCGTGGGACTGCCCGGACGTCGGAGCGCACGTCAGAGCGGACATCGACCGCAAGCGCGGCCGGAGCGAAGAGCGCAGCCGCTGCTGCGACGGCGGTGATGATCTTGAGCAGCTTGGTCATCTTTCTCTTCTCCTGCCTCGGGTGACAGGGAGAGTTCTACGGGGCACCGCTGAAGGGACGCTGAAATCGCTTTTGGCCTGGTGCAGCCGCCTGAAACGGGTCAAACTTGTGACGTGATGAAGCAGATCTACCCGTCCTCGATCACCGGGCCGACCTTCGCGGAGGGCGGCAGCGTCCTCGATCACCGCTTCGGCTCGGGTGAGCCGTACACGCTGGGCGTCGAGGAGGAGTACATGCTGCTCGACCGCGAGTCGTTCGACCTCGTCCAGCACATCGACACCGTGCTCGCGGCGACCGCCGGCCACGAGTACGAGCCGCGCGTGAACGCCGAGCTGATGCAGTCGGTGCTCGAGATTGCGACCCCGGTGTGTCGCAGCGCGGCCGAGGTCGACACCGAGTTGCGGAAGCTGCGCGGCTACGTCTGCGAGATCGCGCGCGACCAGGGGCTGCGCGTCGGCTCGGCCGGGACGCATCCGTTCAGCCTGTTCGAGCGCCAGCAGATCACCGCGCGCGACCGCTATCGGCAGCTCGTCGACCAGCTCCAGTACGTGGCGCGCCGCGAGCTGATCTTCGGGATGCACATCCACGTGGCGATAGACGATGCGGAGAAGGCGATCCAGGTCGTGAACGGACTGCTCGGCCATCTCTCGCAACTGCTCGCGCTCTCGGCCTCGTCACCGTTCTGGCGGGGCGAGGCGACCGGGCTCGCGTCGAGCCGGCAGATGGTGTTCGCCGCGTTCCCGCGCTCGGGCCCGCCGCCGCGCTTCAACAACTACGCCGACTATGCGGAGGTGATCGGGCAGCTGGAGAAGACGGGCTGCATCGCCGACTACACGCACATCTGGTGGGACGTGCGACTGCATCCGCGCCTCGGCACCATCGAGATCCGGATCTGCGACGCGGTGACGCGGGTCGAGGACGCCGTCGCGCTCGCCGCGTTCTGCCAGTCGCTCGTCAAGCTCTACTCCGAGCAGTACGACAGCGGCGTCCCGATCCCGTCGTACCACCGCATCCTCACGAGCGAGAACAAGTGGCTCGCCGCCCGCTACGGGCTCGAGGCGCCGGTGATGGATCTCGCCACGGGCCGGCGCAATCGCGTCCCCGTCGCCCAGCTGATCCGTCGCACGCTGCGCGGGCTGGAGCCGCACGCGCGCGAGCTTGGCTGCGAGCGCGAGCTCGAGGGGATCGAGGAGATCATGGCGCGCGGCAACGGCGCCGACCGCCAGCTTCGTGTCTTCAATGCGAATCGCGACATCCACGAGGTCGTGTCCGAGATCGCCGACGAGACCGAAGTCGCCGCGATGCCGGCCGCAGGGTAGGCGGCGACGTGCTTCAGGTCGGGGATCGCGTGCCGCGCGCCACGGTGTGGCTGACCACGAGCGAGACCGTCTCGCTCGACGAGCTCGCGGCGGAGGGCTCGTTCCTGCTCGTCTTCTACCTGTTCGACTGGTCCTCGACCTGAACGAACGAGATGGAGCTCCTGCGTGACAGGAGCCTGGAGTTGCTCGAGGCGAGCGTGCGGCCGTTCGGGATCTCGCGCGACTCCCCGTGGACGCACGTCTCGTGGCGCCAGGCGCTCGACCTCACCTTCCCGCTGCTCTCGGACTGGAACGGCGACGCGGTCGAGGCGTTCGGCGTCGCCCGGGAGTTTCGCGGCCTGAAGGGAGTCGCGGAGCGGAGCGCCTTTCTCGTCGACGCGGCGGGTACGGTGCGGGGCGCATGGCTCTACGACACAGCGGAGCTGCCCGACTTCGACGAGCTGGTTTCGGCCGCGCAGGCTTTGTAGCGCTCGCCTGCGCTCTCTATCTCGCGGCTGCGATCCTCGCCGCCTGGCCCGCGGTGGAGCACTGGCGCACGGCGTATCTCGCCGGCGGCGCGCCGGGATACGGGGAGGCGTCGGCGGGCGACTACCTGCAGACGAACTGGCACTTCTGGCTCGTCGGGCACCAGCTCGAGCACCTGCGAGCGCCGTGGCACGACCCCTATACGTTCCGGCCGGAGTCGGGCGGCGTCGTCAATCTCGGCGGCTGGCCTTTCGGGCTCCTGCTGTGGCCGCTCTATGGGCTGTTCGGGCCGGTGGTCACCTGGAACCTGTTCATCGTCTTCTCGTACGTCGGCGCGGGCGGGCTCACGTGCTGGTGGCTGCGCTCGCTCGGGCTCGGCCGCGGGCCTGCGCTGGTCGGCGGTCTCGTCTTCGCGATCGCGCCGTACCGCGTCGGGCAGAGCGTCGGGCACCTACTCGGGCCGATCTCGATCCTGATCCCGCTCGCGCTGCTCGGCGTCGAGAAGGGAGGTCGCCGCTGGGGCGCCGTCGCCGCGGTCGCGCTCGCCTCGATCCCACTCTCGGGTCAGGTCCATCTCGCGCTCGGTGCAATCCCGTTCGTCGCGGCCTATGCCGTGGTGCGCAAGCGCGTGCGGATCGCCGTCGTCGCGGCTGCGGCGGCGATCGTCGCCGGACTGATCGTGCAGCACGAGGCGATCTCAGGGTCGATCAGCGCGGGCGGCCGGACACTCGGGGCGGTCGCCTTCTACTCGGCGAAGTGGTCCGACTTCGTTCATCGCGGCTTCCGCCACGGCGAAGAGAGCTTCGTCTTTCTCGGCTGGCTCACGCCGCTCGTGGCGATCCTCGGCCTCGTCCTGCTCGTCCGCAGCCGTCGCGTGGGGCTCGCGGTCGTGCTGGCTGCGGGCGTCGTCATCCCGTCGCTGCTGGCACTGGGGACGCACCTGCCGAGCTACTCGTGGCTCTGGCATCACGTCGAGCCGTTCCGCTACCCGCGCGTTCCGGAACGCCTGATGCCGATCGCCTGCGTGTCGCTCGCGGCGCTCGTCGCCTTCGCGCTGCCGCGCCGCCGCGTCTGGCTGGTGAGCGCGGTCGCGCTCGTGCTGCTCGCCGCGGACCTGCACGTACACACCTACGGCGCCTCGGCAGCCGACCGGGGCAACGCGGCGTACACGGCCCTTCGCGCCGCTGGGCCCGGGCGGCTGCTCGAGCTACCGGTCTTTCTCCCGGATGTGCACTACGGCTCGGTCTACTACTCCTACGCGATGCAAGCGCCGCGCCAGCGGCCAAACGGCTACTCGACGACCGCGCCCATCGCGGCCGAAGCGGTAGCCCAGCGTCTCGAGCGGCTGAACTGCGGCGACTGGACGGGCGTCGATCTCGCCGCGCTGGGCGTCCGCTTCATCACGCTGCACCAGGGCCAGTTCACGCTGAACTCGGCGACGCCAAATCGCGCCTGGTTCGCCTCGCTCGGGCTCGCCCGTCACGGCTGGCGGAAGACGGCGCGCGGCGGCGTCGTGACGCTGTGGACGCGCGGTGCCGGCGCCGGTGATCGCGTGGGCGTCGAGCCGCCGCTCGACCATCCGGTTCTCTGTCAGGGCTGGTACGGCCCGAACGGCGGGGGTGTGCCGATGAGCGAAAGGCACGCGCCGCTCTGGGTGTACGGCTCGGGCTCCGTCGCGCTCTGGGTGTCGGCGCCGCAGCCGCTTCGCACGACGTTCGGCGTCGACGAGCGTCCGGTCACGCGGCGGCTCGTCTCGGCGCCCTGGCGAGTCGTGCTGCCGCTCGGCTCGACGAGGCGCTGGCACCTCGTCACCCTCGACGTGCCCGAGCTCGTGCCGACGAAGCCTCGCGCGACGGGCGTCAGCCTGCTGTCGGTCGTGCCGCGCTAGACGACGGTAACGACGCGCTCTTCTGCGCCGGCGCGGTACTCGGGGCCGAGCGCCGACGAAAGCTTCTGCTCGAGCTCGCCGCTCTCCGCGAGCTCCTCGACGATGTCCGCGCCGCCGACCAGCTCGCCCTTGATGAACACCTGGGGGATCGTCGGCCAGCCGGAGAGCTCGGAGAGCTCCTGGCGGATAGCGGGGTCGAGGAGGACGTCCACCGCGGTCACGGGAGCGCCCGCCTCGCGCAGCGCGCGCAGGGCACGGTCGGAGTTGCCGCACATGATGAACTGGGGCGTTCCCTTCATGAACAGGGCGACGGGCTCGTTCTCGACCACGGTCTTGATCCGGTCATGCAGCTCGGTCATGCCGCTCCCTTCGTCTTGATTCGAAGCTCGTGGATCGTCCCGTCCTGAAGAGGCCCGTCGAGGGCCTCGTAGACGAGCCGGTGCTGGTCAACGAGCGACAGGCCCTCGAAGCGCGCGTCTGCGACGACCACCTGGAAGTGGTCACCGCCGCCCGTTCGGTCGATCACCGCGAGCTCGGTCGCTCCCGGGAAGGACTGCCGGAGGGCCGACTCGAGAAGGTCCGTCGTCGTCACGTAGCCATCGTAGCCGTGGCCTCGTAGCGACCGCCTGGACATTTCGAGCCAGGCCCGCAATTCTTCTCGTAGTCGTCCACTGGCGAGGTCGAAGGGGTAGGCAGTGTGTACCCAGTGTGTCTTTTTGCGACGTTCGGCTCCGGCATCTTTGCCGTGACGTCTTCGGCCTCACCGCGTTCACGAGGAGGTCGTGATGAGCACCACCAGCTTGCTCCCTGCCGTCGGGATCGAGGTCCGGGAGGGTTACGCCGAGGTCGGCGATGTGAACTTGCACTACGTCGAGGCCGGTGACGGGCCGCTGATCGTCCTGCTGCACGGCTTCCCGGAGTTCTGGTTCGGTTGGCGGCTACAGATCGCGCCGCTCGTGGCGGCGGGCTTCCGGGTGGTCGCCCCCGACACGCGTGGCTACAACCTGTCATCGAAGCCGGAGGGCTTCGAGGCCTACGGCGTCGAGCTGCTCGCCGACGACATCCGCGGCCTGATCGGAGAGCTCGGTGCCGATTCCGCGCGGCTGGTCGGTCACGACTGGGGCGGGAGCATCGCCTGGACCGTCGCGATGAACCACCCCGAGGTCGTCGACCGGCTCGCCATCCTCAACGCGGCCCATCCGCGCCGGCTTTCGGAGGGACTGCACAATCCGAACCAGCTCCGGAAGTCCTGGTACTTCTTCTTCTTCGCAACGCCGGGGCTCCCGGAGGAAGTAGTGCCCGCCAGAGACTGGCACTTCTTCCGCCACTTCCTGCATGACGCGAATCCGCCTTACACGCCGGAGGAGCTCGATCGGTACGTCGAGGCGTGGTCCCAGCCTGGGGCCGCGGCCGGGATGATCAACTACTACCGCGCCTCGGTGAGACAGTCACAGAAGGAAGCCGTGGCAAAGCTCCGCCCGATCTCGGCGCCGACGCTCGTCATCTGGGGGGAGAAGGATTCCTACCTCGGGTCGGACCTCGCCGAGCCGCACCCCGACGACGTGCCCAACCTCGACCGCGTGGAACGCCTGGCCGACGCGTCGCACTGGGTGCATCACGACGAGGCTGAGCGCGTCAACCAACTGCTCGTCGACTTCTTCGCGCCGGCGGCCTAGGCCTGCAGCCGAAGCCCTCAACTATCCGGAGACGGTGCCCTTTGCTCGAGCAGTGACCTCAGGTAATCCTCCAGTTTGTTGAAGCTGTCTGTCTGGCCGTCGGACCTGGTCATGTGGTCACGGCCGGCTTGGTCGCGGAACGCCAGCGTCACCGTCAGCTTCGTCACTCCGTCCATCTCGCGTAGGTCCACGGACTCGACGGCGTCCGCGTCCGGCCACCCTTCGAAGAGCCACGTTGCGACGGTCCGGGTGGGCGGCTCGACCTCGACGTAGGTTCCCCGAAACGAGCACTCGGTTCCGTCTTCGGTCACGAAGACGATGTGGTAGCTCCCTCCGACGCGCAGGTCGATCGAGCACTCCGTCACCTCACACGTGAATGGGGCGAACCAGTTGCGCACATGCTCCGGCTTCGTGATCACGGCGAAGACGAGCTCGAGCGGAGCCTCGAACTCTCGAGTCGTGACGATCTCGAGCTCGCTCGGGAATTCGATGACTGACGACCGATGTGTCACTTCGGCTCTCCTTGCTGTTGGAGTTCTTTGAGGTAGTCGCCCATCCGATCGAGCCGGTCGTTCAATGCCTGCTCGTATTTGGCCAACCAGTCGTGAAAGGGCTGGAGGTGAGCGGGTTCCAGGCGGTACAGGCGCCGGCGCCCCTCCGCCCGGCAGCTGACGAGCCCGACGTCGCTGAGCACACGTAGGTGCTTCGAGACCTGAGGCTGGGACATAGAGACGTCGGTCACGATCGTCCCGACCGCCTTCTCGCCTGCGATCAGCGTGTCCAGAATCTCGCGTCGCCGCGCCTCGGCGACTGCGTTGAAGACGTCCGACGTCGTGGAAGAGCGTGCCACGGGTTCCATGATATTCCGATATCGGCATGTGTTCAAGACACACTCAAACCGACTCGATCTAGGCTAGAGGGCGTGTCGCCGCCTCCGAGGCTTCCCCTCATCGACCACCTGGCTCTGCACGTACGTGACGAGCGACGCAGCCGCATCTTCTACGAGCGGGCCCTCGAGCCGTTCGGCGTGGAGGTAGTGGAGAGCTCGCACGGGATCGGGTTCGCAATCGAGGGCGGTGGAGATTTCTGGATCGGGGAGGGCGAACTCCCGGCCGCTCCCGTTCATGTGGCCTTCGCCGCAGCCGACCGAGCCACCGTTGACAAGTTCCACCGCGCCGCCGTCGAAGCCGGCGGCCGCGACAACGGCGCGCCGGGTCTTCGCCCGCAGTATCACGCCGGCTACTACGCAGCGTTCGTCCTCGACCCGGACGGGAACAACGTCGAAGCGGTCTTCCACGGGGACAGCCGACAGCCAGCCGCGTGACTCTCTCTCCACGGACGGCGTGGCACCTGGAGAGCGCTTAGGGAAGCTTGACCGGCGCCGAGTGGTAGCCGCCGCGCACACAGGTCACGTGGAACGCTCGCTTGGCGGTGACGCTGGCGTTGAGGGTGAAGATCGACCGGTCCGTGGTTCCAGGCTTCGGCCATCCGGCGCCCGTAGCCTCCTCATTGCCTACCGGAGCGGTCACCGAAAGCACATGCCCCTGATAGCGGCACAGGACCGTTTCGCCCGGGTGCAGCTGCGAGCGGGTGTATGTCCGGTTCGCGCCGATTTTGACGACGAGGGTCTTGGAGGCTCCCACCGCCGACCCGGCAAACGAGAGGGCGGCGACGGCTGAGAACAATAGGACAAGGCGGTGAGACTGCATGTTGCGTCGTCAGACGGCGGTCTGCGTCGATGGTTAGGGCTGGAGACTCGACTGCCCCAGTGTTCGGGAATGTCACGCGAGCGTTCTGCCGGAGGACGCCTCAGCGTTTCCGGACAAGCGCCAGACCAAGCGCGAGCAGTACGATCCCGACCGCTCGTTGTCGCCCGGGTTCCATCTGCGTGCCGAGCGTGCTGTCAGACGAACGCGCAGACATGAGCGATCGGCGTGATGCGAAGGAGAGAGCCGACGCTGCCGAGCAGGCTGACCCAATAGAAAGAACCGAGCAGGCCGAACCGATCGATCCGACCGAGAGAACGGAGCCGACGGAACCGATAGAGAGCACCGAGCCCTCACTCGCAATCGAGAGAATCGATCCGGACGATCGGAATGACCAACGCGACGAGTTCACCGGTCTCCGACTCTATTGAATCGTGCCCGCACACGGACTCAAACGTCGTGTGCGAGGGAGAGAGGCCAGCCATGGGCCAGCGTTCGGGAATGTCCCCTGAGCCTCAGGGGAGCGAGCTGAGCAGCTCCGCGAGCTCATCAGGCTGCGTCAAGAACGGCGAGTGGCCTGAATCGAGTTCGATCACACGCGCGCCGTGCGCGCTCGCCGTGCGAATCTGCCAGCCGGGATCGACCGCGGCATCCCGCAGGGTCGCGATGACGACGTCGCCTTTCCCGAACGGTGCGGGCACCGGCTCAAGCCGCGCCTGGTGCCGGAGCTGCGCGAACGCCCAGTCGGACTGGACGCGCGAACAGTCGGGGTACATCCGCGCCGCAGCTGTGTCCGCGTCGGGCCAGTAGGAGCGGTCGAGGACGTCGCGAACGGTTCCGCCGAAACCCTCGACGAAGCACTCGTCTATCTCGCTCCGGGGGAGCGGCGGTAGCGCGGCGAGATAGACGCGAGCGCGCGCCTCGATGTGCGGGATCGTGAATCCGCCAAGCGAGTGGCCGACGACGATCGCGTCCGGCTGTGGCCCGATGACCTGGGTATAGTCGAGCGGCGTTAGCCCGACCTCCTCGCAAGGCAAGTCGGGCGTCGCGACGTCATGACCGCGATCCGCGAGCTTCGTGGCAAGCCAGCGGAAGCACCAGCCGCCGTGCCACGCTCCATGCACGAGCACGAACCGAGCCATCGGGCGAGTATCCACCATCCGGAGCTCGGCCACATCCCGAGCAAGCCCGATGCAAGCCAAGGATCAGGCCGTGGGCTGCGCCAGTGGTCGGGAATGTCACTTGAGCGGCGGGGTCTTGCCGAGTTGTCTTCCGGTCGCGTCGAGCGCGACGACGGAGATGTAGTCGTGTGTGGCGGGGATGTTGATCGCTGTCTCGAAGCCTGTGCGCTGGCGAGTGGCGGTTGGCTTCATCTGGCTGGGGTGCCGGCCGGTCTGAACCTGCCAGGTCGTGATCTCGGTGGCGCCGTTCCAGCTCGCGTACACCGTCATGGTGGAGTCGTCGTTTTGCCGTACTGCGATTGCAGGTGTGCCGGTTGGTGTGCCCTTCCAGGCCATCCGAAATGCCCGGTAGTCGACGCTCGCGTCGGCGAAGCGAGCGTCGAAGCGCACCCGCCCGTGCCGGTCGAACTCACTGATCGAGCCGTTTGTCCCCCATCCGACGAAGACGCCCCCGTCGTTGAGTTGTTGGACGTTGCCCATCGCCCAGCCAGTGCGCGTGTCCGCCGTTTTGTACTCCTGGACGAGCGAGGCCCTCATCGACTTCATATCGAGCGCGATGCGGATGCCGCGCGAGGCCGCCTTGGAGCTGGGGTCTGCGGCGTTGTTGTCGAAGATCGTGAGCGTCCCGTCCGGATGACGGCGGGCGTCGTGCTGGAAGGCGAATGACGCCTCGTCGTCGATATGGACGTCGCTCCTGGTGCCGCCCAGCCGCCAGAGCACCTTCCCGCTACGGCGATCAATCTTGTAGACCGCGGAGGTGTTTCGAGCGGAGATCAAGAGGTTGCCGTCATGGTCGACGTCGATCGAGTTGAGATGGAAGTAGTCGACATTACCCGCGGGCGTTAGGCCCGTCTGATACGACTCGTCCAGGCCGACGTGCTCGCGACTGCGCCACTCGAACAGCACCCTCCCACTCGCGAGATCAACCTCCTGCACTATCCCCTCGACCAGTCGGCCGGCGGTCCCACCGCCGATCGAGGAGAGGTCGGCAGTTACCTCGCGGTAGATCGAGATCAGCGCCGTCCGCTCCGGCGTGAGAAGGAACTCGTGCAGGTCACCGTGCCGGCCGCGACCGGCCTTCACGCGCGCCACCTCGTGGTAGGTCGGATCGAAGACGACAAATTCGCCACCGTAGGCACCGAGAACTGTGCCCTCGTACCAGGTCAAGACCGGCCGCCTGTCAAGTAACTGCACCCGCACACCCATCGCCGTCTTCGCTGCCATCGGCAAGAACCACAGCGGCTCGCCTTTGTCGTCGATGATCAACGGCCCCGAGTGGCTCTCCCTCGCCGGCGTCGCAGGCGCGCCAGATGCGGCTGAAATGTCGAACGGAGCGAGAAAGATGTAGCCGCGTGACGCGGCGCCGTCGGCCGCCACCGCGACGGTGATCGCTGGCGGATTCAGGTCGGGTCTGCTCACATAGCCGACCCCGCTCGCCTCGGTCCGGTTGCCTACCCAGCGAGTGGCCGCCGACGCGCGGGACGCGAACACGCTTGCGCCCGCCGCGCCGGCAAGCGCCAGCAGCCGCCGCCGCGTGATCCGAATACCTTCCACCGCCATACCGCTGGAGCGATTCAAACAGGTTGCCGCCCTGCGGAAGGTACGACTCGATATTCGGCCCCAAGGTACGCCGACCGAACGCGCCGTCTAGATCGCGCAATAAGTCACGCTTTCACCTCAACACGTGACAGCACCGCCGCCTGCGCGAGCGTGCTCTCGCCCGACGCGAGCTAGCTGCGCGGGCCGAGCTGCACGTCGAAGTCGAGTTGACCAGACCAGCCTGCGAGGTCGATCGTTCCCGTCTTCGCGTCGACGGGAAACGCGCTCCCGGCGAGCTTTGCCGACTCGATCCGCTCGCCGTCCGGGAGACGGAGGCGTAGTCGAATCGTGGCGGGCGCCGGCGCTGCGGGCACATCGACGGTCACGCGGGCGCGCTGCCCGTGCCGCTCGATCGAGTACGAGACCGGGCCGAAGCTCGTCGGCGCGTTCTCGACGCTGATCGTCTTTCCGTCGGCGAGCCATCCCCGCGGCGTCGAGAACGCCAGCTCGAGGCCGCGCGGCGCTCCGTTCGGGCCGGTCGTCTCGTGGACGAGCATCAGGCGCAGCGTCTCGAGGAGCGTGGCATTCCCGCCGAGGTTCGGCGGCAGATACATCGCGCGATACGACGACTGCCTGAGCGGCGCGATGGTGCTGCTCTCGCCGGAGACGAACGTGTCGGGGGTCATCGCCGCGGCAAGCGTCCCGTAGAGGCTGAGCACGAGCTGATCGGGCTCGTCGTTGTCGGCGAGGAACCGCGAGACGTTGAGCCCGTAGACCTGATCGATCCCGGACACCGGATACCGCGGGTTCCCGTAGAGCGACTCCGCCCTCGCGCGGACGACGCCGAGCAGCCGCGAGCCGTGGCGGAGCAGGTACCGGAGCAGGCCCTCGGCCTCGGCGCCGTGCGGCCGGAACAGCCCAGAGGCAAGCGCGTACGGCATCACGAGGTTCCAGTAGCTCCCTTCCCGCGAGGCGGTGAGACGATCGAACGGCACCGGCTTGTCGAGCAGCGCGACCGGCACGAAGACCGAGCCGTCGGGCAGCCGCCGCAGTGAGCGGTGCGTCGCGCGGCGAAGACTCACACCGAGCTTCAACGCGAGCGTGCGACTCCGCGCGGCGAGCTGCGGATGCCCCGTCACCGCCCAGACGCGCGACATCGCGAGGAGCCCCTCGCCGACTACCGCCTGGCCGTGGACGCCGTAGACCTGCCTGCCGATGTCCGTGCTGTACCGCTCGCGGTGGAGCAGCCCGCCGTCCTCCCCGTGCTCGATCTGGGCGCCGAACACCCTCACGAGCCGCGCCAGCGCCGGGGTCTCCTCCTCCACGAACCGGCGGTCGCGAAAGAGGCGGTAGTACAGCGCGCCGGCGACCAGCTGCTCGCCCGCTCGCCAGTTCGTGAACCGTGCCGGCACCGCCCGTAGCGCGACGCGGAGGATCCCCTTCGCCACGTCGGGGTAGCCGTACCCGGCCATCACCTCCGCCGCGTCGAGCGCCTCGGCGAACGAGAGCTCCTCGTAGTGGTTCCCGGCGCTGTAGCGCCACGCCATCGCGATCTGCTGGCTGAGTACGGCGCGCTCGGCGTTCATCACGCGCGGCTCAGGGACGACGAACTGCGTGCTACCGCCGAGCCGTGAGCTCCAGAAGCGCACCGCGGTGCTCCGTGCGGTGCCGTAGGTTCGCGCGTCGGCCACGAGATCGCGCGTCGGTGTCGCCGGGCTCGGCCAGCCGGCGTAGACCTCGGCGACCGTCCCCGCGGCCACGGCATACGCGACCGCGGAGCCGTTGAAGACGCCGCCCGAGCTGAAGAGCAGCTGCGTCCGCGCCCCCGCAACCAGCTTGTCCCCGACCGCAGCCAGGCCGTGCACCGACGGCACGAGCCGGACGACCGCGCCCGTCGGCGAACTACTCGCGTCCACGGTGAGGTGCACGAAGCTGACCGACGACTTCGAGCCGAACACGCGACTGACGAACGACTCCTGCCGGTAGCGGACTCCGGCGCTGTCGACGTACGACGTCTCGAGGATCGGCAGGTAGCCGTCGGCGAGCTGAGCCGGAGCCAGCCGCCCGAGGCAGGAGCCGTACCGCTCGCGCCCCGAGCTCCCGACCGAGATCGTCAGGCTCGGCCCGCCGACGCGGCGCGAGACGATCTCGCTGCCGTCCGCGACGTGCAGCGCCGAGACCGTCACGTACACGCTGAACGGAAACGAGAACGGCAGGTAGTAGACGCCGGACGCCGTGAGCGGGTGCCCGCCGTGCCCCTCCGCGTAGAGCAGCGGCTCGAGGTAGCGGCTCGCAGCCTCGTACGTCGGCCCGTTCCGCAGCGCGAGTAGCCGGTTCCCCCAGAGATCACGCTTGGCGAGAAGCGCCGCCCTCACGCTCCGCGCATACCCGGGCGCAATGGCAGGGCCGGAGCAGGACGCAGGCGCCGTCGCCGAACCGGCCGACCCGCCGAGGGAGAGAACGAAGAGCGTGCCGGCCGTCACGAGCGCCGGGAACGCGAACCGTCTTCTCATCCCGCCGTCGTTACATGCCCATCGCGTGGTACCCGGCGTCGACGTAGAGCGTCGTGCCGGTCACGTTCTTCGCGTCGTCGGAGAGGAGGTACGCGGCGGCGGAGCCGACGTCCTCCGCCTCGATCTGGCGGTGTAGCGGCGCCCGCTCCTCGAACATCGTCTCCATCGTCGTGAACCCGGCGATCGAGCGCGCGGCGAGCGTACGCACCGGGCCCGCGGAGACGGCATTGACGCGGATCTGCTTCTGCCCGAGATCCCACGCGAGGTAATGGACAGACGCGTCGAGCGCCGCCTTGGCGACACCCATCACGTTGTAGTGAGGCACGGCGCGCTCGCCGCCGAGGTAGGTCATGGTCACGATCGAGCCGCCTCCTCGCGCCTCCATCAGCGGCTCGGCAGCGCGCGCCGTGGCGGTGAGCGAATAGGCGCTGACGTCGAGCGCCATCCAGAAGCGATCGCGCGGCGTATCGGTGAACCGGCCCTCGAGATCCTCCGCCGCCGCGAACGCGACCGAGTGGATCAGCAGGTCGAGGCCGCCGTCGAACGCGGAGCCGACCTCCTCGAAGACGCGGGCGACGTCCTCGTCGGAACGAACGTCGCAGGAGGTGACGAGGGGGCTCTCGACGGTGGCCGCGAGATCGCGGACGCCCTTCTCGATTCGCTCGCCCTGATACGTGAACGCGAGCTGCGCGCCCTCGGCGGCAAGGCGCTGTGCGATCGCCCACGCAATCGAGCGCCGGTTGGCGACGCCAAGCACGAGTCCCCGCTTCCCTTCGAACCGCCCGTTCATGGGCGCGAGTCTATGTCTTTCCAGCTACATTGCGTCTCTTGCGCCGCCTCGTCGCCCTCTTCGCGCTCGCCGCGGCGCTGTCTCTGGCAGCGACCGCCGCTGCCGGGTTGACCCCGGTGAGACGGTCGTTCGGCAACACGACCCTGCCCCGCGTTCGGGCCGGCGCGATCAAGATTCCGGCCGGTCATGCGACCGGACGCGTGCGCGTGATCGTCGACCTCAAGCTTGCGCCGCTCGCTGCGGTCTGGGGACGCACGCTGGCCGGCCAGGGCGGCGCCCGCCGCCTGAACGTGGCGAGCTCGACCTCACAGGCGTACCTGCGCCGGATCGACACCGAACAGCAGGCTGCCGTCGCCGAGCTCCAGCGGGCGATCCCCGAGGCGCGCGTCGGCCGCCGCTTCAAGATCCTGCTCGACGGCCTCACGGTCTCGCTCCCCGCCACGCGCCTTCCGCAGCTCGTCCGCCTACCGGACGTGAGGCACGTCTACTCGTCGCTGCGCTACACGCTCGCGGGTGACCCGAGCCCGTCGGTGATCGGCGCCGACGCCCTCCAGGCCGCGACCGGCGCGACCGGAGCCGGAATCAAGATCGGCGTCGTCGACGACGGAGTCGACCAGACCAACCCGTACCTGAGCCCGGCCGGATTTTCGTATCCCGCCGGCTTCCCGAAGGGCAACCTGCAGTTCACGACGCCAAAGGTGATCGTCGCCAAGTCGTTCCCGGGGCCGACGTCGGGAGCAGCGGGGGCGCTCCCGCTCGACCGCGCCGCCTCGTTCCACGGCACGCACGTCTCCGGCATCGCGGCGGGCGACGCGGGCACCAACGCGCCGGCCGGCCGCGATCACCCCGCCGTGAACGGGCTGAGCGGCGTCGCACCGCGCGCCTGGATCGGCAACTACCGCGTCTTCACCATCCCCACTCCCGTCGGCCACGTCGCGAACACGCCCGAGATCGTGGCCGCATTCGAGGCCGCGGTCACCGACGGTATGAACGTGATCAACTTCTCGGGCGGCGGCCCGCAGACCGATCCCGCCAACGACGCGATGATCGAGACGATCCAGAACGTCGTCGCAGCCGGCGTCGTGCCGGTGATCGCCGCGGGCAACGATCGCGACGACTTCGGCGCCGGCACCGTCGGCTCGCCCGGCGTCGCGCCCGACGCGATCACCGTCGCGGCCGTCTCGAACTCTGTCGTCTACGCGCCGACCCTCTCCGTCCAGAATGCCGGCGCCCCGGCCAACCTCCTGGCGATCCCGTTCCAGTCGAACGACGCGCCCGCGATCTGGTCGACGGTCGACCAGACGCTCGTCGACGTCGGCAGCATCACCGGCACCGACGGCAAGCCGGTCGAGCAGCACCTCTGCGGGCCTCCCGGCAACCCGAATGCCACGACCTCGACCCTGCCCGCAGGCTCGCTCACGGGCAAGATCGCGCTCGCCGCGCGCGGCGGCTGCGCCTTCGTCGTCAAGGCGGCGCACGCGCAGGCGGCCGGCGCAGTGGGGATCGTGCTCGCGGACAACCGCCCCGGCGAGGCGAATCCGATCCCGGTGCAGATGTCGATTCCGTCCGGGATGGTCAGCGACCTCGACGCCGCGCAGCTGCGCGCGTACATGGCGACGCACGCCGGCACGGCGACGATCCGCGCGGGCGGCGACCCGCAGCAGATCGCGACGGGACGCAGCGGCGTGATCACGAGCTTCTCGTCGGCCGGCCCGACCGAGTGGGGCCACCTGCTGAAGCCGGACATCTCGGCGCCGGGCGGCCAGATCCTCTCCTCGACGCTGCCCGAGTTCGCGGGCTCCCAGTTCGCAGTGTTCGACGGCACCAGCATGGCGACGCCGCACATCGCAGGCTCGGCGGCGCTGCTGCTCCAGCTGCATCCCGGCTGGACGCCCGAGCAGGTCAAGTCGGCGCTGATGTCGACCGCCGGTCCCGCGTGGTCGAACACGGCGCGCACGACCGAGGCGCCGGTGTGGGAAGAGGGCGGCGGCCTCGCCGCGCTCCCACGCGCGTCCGACCCCCGGATCTTCACCGACCCCGCCTCGCTCTCGTATCCCGACCTGAACGTGAATGCGGGAGCCCGGAGCCAGGGGCAGCTCGTCCGCATCACCGACGCGGGCGGCGGCGCAGGCGTCTGGCAGATCACGCTCAGCCCGCAGTCGGCGAGCGCCGGCACCACGATCGACGTGCCCGGGCAGATCTCGCTGTCGCCCGGCGGCGAGGCCGATCTCTCGGTGGTCGCGAACGCCTCGGCGGGCGCGGCGGCCGGTGACGATTACGGCTTCGTCGTGCTCACGCAGGGCTCGGTGTCGCGGCGGATCCCCTACGGCTTCTCGGTGACCCGGCCCGGCCTCGCCGGCGACAAGGTGCTGCAGCTCCAGCGGTTCCAGCTCGGCTCGACGGAAGGCACCGGCTCGCGCGTGAGCGCGTACCGCTACCCGACCGCGCCGTTCGGCCTCCCGCCCGACTACATCGGCCCGCCGATGCAGGAGGACGGAGCCGAGCAGGTCTACACGATCCTGATCCAGAACCCGGTCGCCAACGTCGGCGTCTCGGTGGTCGACTCGACGACCGGAGCGGTGATCGACCCGTTCATGCTCGGCTCCCTCGACGAGAACGACGTGCAGGGCTACGCGGGGACGCCGGTCGACGTCAACAACCTCACCTTCGGCTATCCGCTCGATGTCGGCGCGGCGGCCGCCGTGTTCCCGCGCCAGCAGACGTTCTACGTCGCCGTCGACTCGCGCCGCGACCCGTTCACCGGCAAGCTCTACTCCGGCCGCTACCTGCTCCGTTCCTGGGTCAACGACGTGACGGCACCCGCTGTCCAGCTGCTGACGAGCACCGTCGCCGCGGGTCGTCCGACGCTCGTCTTCCGCACGCTCGACGCCGGCTCTGGCGTCGATCCGCTCTCGCTCGCGATCGGCTACAAGAACATCACCGTCGGCGCGGCTGCGTACGACCCCGCGTCGGGCCTCGCAGTGTTCCCGCTGCCTGCCGGCGCGCCGAAGCTCACCGCCGGGACGCTCAAGCCGATCATCGAGTCGGGCGACTACCAGGAGACGAAGAACGTCAACACCGTCGGCGACAACATCATGCCGAACACCACGTTCAAGCAGGTGAAGATCAAGGTCGTCTCCGGGCCGACCGTCACGTGGCTCGCGCCGACGTCGGCCGCGTGTGTCAGCGGCCTCACGCGCCTCGTCGCCACCGGCAGCTCGACCGCCACGGTTCGCTCGGTCGCCTTCTACGACGGCGCGAAGAGGATCGCGGTCAAGACCAAGGGCACCGCCGGCATCTATGCGGCGGACTGGCCCGCGAAGGGCCGCGCGAAGGGCAAGCACACGCTGCGCGTGGTGCTGACCGACGCGAAGGGCCGCCCGAGCTCGGCGTCGCTCACCGTGAAGACCTGCAAGTAGTGGACGAGCGGCGCGTCGCGGTCGTCACCGGCGCCTCATCGGGGATCGGCGAGGCACTCGCTCGCCGACTCGCGCGGGACGGCTGGCTCGTCGTGCTGATCGCCCGCCGGCGCGACAGGATCGAGGCGCTCGCGGCCGAGCTCGACGGCGAGGCCGAAGTTTGCGACGTCTCCGACCGCGAGGCCGTCGACCGCGTCGCAGCCGGCGTGCTCGCGCGGCACCCGCGCGTGAAGCTGCTCGTCAACAACGCGGGCATCTCGGGTCGCGGCGACTTCCTCACCGCCGACGTCGACCGGATCGAGCAGGTGATGCGCATCAACTACCTCGGCAGCGTCTGGTGCCAGCGCGCCTTCCTGCCCGGCCTCGAAGCGGCCGCGCCATCCGACGTCGTCAACGTCGTCTCGGTCTCGGGAACCGTCGCATTCGGGCCTGCGGGCCCCTACTCCGCGTCGAAGCACGCGCAGATCGCGTTCTCGCGCTCGAGCGCCGCGAGCCTGCGTGCGCGGGGCATCCGCGTCCACACCGTGAACCCGGGTTTCGTCCACACCGAGGGGTTCCCGAACGACAAGATCCTCGCGAGCGCGTTCTTCCGGCGGGTCGTGATCCGGCCCGAAAAGGTCGCCGACCACATCGCGACCGTCGTCCGCCGCGACCGGCGCGAGACGTTCATTCCCTTCTGGTACCGCGCTTTCGCAGTCTTCCAGGGCGTCATGCCGAGCACGGTCTCGCGGGTCGCGTCGCGAAGCGGCTATCGATCCGACGACCCGTGACGCTAAGGTTCCGTGAGTGACCGGGCTCACAACGCACGAGTTCATCGCTCTCGCGGGCTTGCGCTCGGCTCTGCGCGTGTTCATGCGCCAGACCGAGCAGATGGCGCGACGCTCCGGCCTGACCCCGCAGCGGCATCTCCTGCTGCTGATGATCAAGGGCGCGCCCGACGGGAGCGAGCGGTCGACCGTGACCGAGCTCTCGGAGCGGCTTCAGCTCGCGCAGAGCACCGTCACCGAGCTGGTGAGTCGCGCCGAGGACGCAGGTCTGATCGAGCGCGAGCAATCCGCGAGCGACGGCCGCGTCATCTACCTCCGGCTGACGAAGGAAGGCGAGCGGCGGCTCGAACGCGTTGACGACAAGCTCCAGGTGGAGCGTCAGCGCCTGCAGGAAACGATCGCCGGTCTCTGATCAGAACACGCGCTTGACGCAGAGGTACCAGCCGATCTCTGCGGTGTAGCCCTGCGGCGCGAGCTCCTGCGCCTCTGTACGCGCCGGGCCGTGACAGCCGGCCGCGTCGAGATACGGCTCGAGAGCGCGGCTCTCGCGAAAGACCTCCTTGCGCCGGATGTCGAGGCTGTTCATGTCGAAGTTCCCGGCGAGGTCGGCGTCGGAGAGCAGGCGCGTGTGGGACGGATCGCGCGAGCGCTCGAAGCGGTCGAGCTCGATCCCGGCGAGCGAGTCGGTCGGCGCGAGCTGGTCGATGATGAGGAGCGTGCCGCCCGGAATCGTGACGCGCGCCATCTCGGCGAGGGCCAGCTCGGGCCGCGCCATGTGATGGAAGGTGCGCATCGTTCCGACGAGATCGAACGAGTTGTCGGGGAACGGCAGCGCGGTCGCGTCGGCCTCGAGGACGGTCATGTTCTCGGGCGCGCGCCGCCGTGCCTCCTCGAGCAGCTCGGGGACGATGTCCGTCGCGGTCACCTCGCGCACGAGCGGCGCAAGGGCGAGTGCCAACGCCCCGGCGCCAGTGCCGACGTCGAGCGCGCGCTCGTCGCCGCGTGGCTGCACGAAGATGCGCACCTGCTCGGCGAGTTCCTCTGAGTGGCTGTCCTGGCGGGCAGCCATTGCCTCAGCCGTCTGACCGAAGCGACTCCGCACGACGTCTTCCGAGTTCAAGTGCCTCCTCTCTGGTGCGCAGCGTACCCGCAGCGCGCTCCTCCTCGATCTCGTCGAGTATCGCGCCGATCGCCGGGCCGGGCGGCAGACCGAGCTCGTCGCCACGGACGAGTGGCTCGGCGGGATCGAGCGCGCGCGCCTCCTCGACGAATGGGGCCAGGTCGGTCGCGTCGACGAACGCGAGCGCATCGAGCGCCCACGGCTCGGTGGCGCGGCGGAAACGGTGCAGCTCGCGGGCCGAGCGGCCGTCGGGCGCAACCGCGCGGAGCAGCGCGGCAAGGTAGCGCTTGGTCTCGTTCGCGATCGGCAGCGCGAGCAGCCGCTCGCCGAAGACCGCGACGAGCCGGTAGTCCGGCGAGTCGAGCCGGTCGAGGCGCTCGTCGATTCCACCGCCGAGCGGCGCGAGCAGCCCGAGCTCGTCGAGGCGCCGGAAGCCCGCCGCGGTGAGCCGGCGAAGCTCGGCGAGAATCCGCTCGCCCGCAGGCTTCGTCACGAGCTGCGCGTCGCGGCGGACGAGCTCCTCGGTGAGCGGGGCGATGTGGAAGCCCAGCTCGTCCTCCAGCCTCACCGCGCGGAGCAGTCGCAGCGGATCATCCTCGAAGACAGAGTCGGAGACGGCGCGAATCGTCCGGAACGCGAGATCTTCGCGGCCGCCGGTGGGATCGAACAGCTCTCCGCCAGCGAGCGGCTCGGCGATCGCGTTGATCGTGAAGTCGCGCGTCACGAGATCGCGCTCGATCCCGTACGGGAGCGGCGTGAAGTCGACGGTACGCCCGTCCTCGAGCGCCACCCGCCACGCGCCGTGGCGCTCGGAGAGCGGGAACGGCGAGCCGCCCGAGCGCTTCGCGTACTCACGCGCCGAGGGCTCGGGCTCGGCACACGCGATGTCGAGGTCGACGAGGGGCCGTCCGAGCAGCTCGTCGCGAACCGCCCCGCCGACGACCCAGGCCTCGGCGCCCTCGAGCACCTGCTGCGCGAGCTCACGCATCGGTCACCGTCCGGCGGGCGCGCTCCGGCGAGGAGTCGATCCCGGTGAGGAGCTCGTAGCTGATCGTGCCGGCAACCCGCGCGTGCTCCTCCGCCGAGACTCCCGAGCCGAGCAGGACGACGGGCGTGCCGACGGAGAGCTCCCGGTCGAGCTCCACCGCGAAGGAGTCCATCGAGACGGTGCCGACCACGCGGCGCGACTCCCCGCCGACCCGCACCGTCGTCCCGGTCAGGTCGCGGCGGAAGCCGTCCGCGTAGCCCACGGGCACGATTCCGATCCAGGTCG
Source organism: uncultured Actinomycetes bacterium (assembly GCA_963718355.1). Classification (GTDB taxonomy): domain Bacteria; phylum Actinomycetota; class Thermoleophilia; order Gaiellales; family Gaiellaceae; genus CAVQZA01. The sequence continues at coordinate 122,186 of CAVQZA010000020.1, read as the reverse complement.
GCTGCTCGGCGATGAACCGGCGGCCGTAGCCCGTGCTCTCGCCCGCCTGAAGCAGCTTCACCTGCGCGAGGTGGCTCTCCCAGCGCAGGGCCGGCTCGAGCCCGTCGCGGCCCGGCTCGTCGCCGAACGGCGAGAGGCCGTAGACCGCGAGGCCGCAGCGGGCAGCGTCGAAGTGCGAAGCGGGGTAGCGGAGCGCTCCTGCGCTGGCGGCGATGTGGCGGGTGAGCTCGGCGTGGCCGTCGGTGAGCTCGCGGAAGCGGGTGAGCTGCCGCTCGACGAAGGCGGCGTCGCTGTCGGCGGTGGCGAGGTGGCTCATCAGGCCGACCACGTTGCGGGTCGGAGTGACGAGCTCGGAGAGCCCGAATCGTCCCATGCCGGTGTCGAGCTTGAGGTGGACGCGAACGCCGTCCGGGATCTCCGCGTCGGAGACGGCGAGCTCGAGTCCCGCGTCGCGGGCTGCCGCGATCTCGCGGCTGCCGCCCGCGGGGCTCATCACGAGGATTCGCGCGACGGGGAACTCCTCGCGGAGCGCGAGCCCTTCGGGCACGGTCGCCACACAGAGTCCACTCGCGCCCGCCCCGAGCGCCGCGCCGGCGCAGTCCGCCGCGCCGTGGCCGTAGCCGTCGGCCTTCACGACCGCCCAGAGCTGCGAGCCGTCGAGCGAGCGAAGCAGCGTGCGGACGTTTCGCCGCAGCGCGCCGAGATCGACGGTCAGCTCAGAGCGATGCATCGAGCACCCGCGGCAGCTCGCGGATCACATCGCTCGCGATCAGGCCCGCCTGCTCCGGCACCGCGGCTGCGGCGAGCCCGTGTGCGACGGCGGCCGCCGCGGCGGCGAGTCGCGGCTCGAGGCCCTTCGCGAGGAAGGCGGCGACGATGCCGGTGAGGACGTCACCCGTGCCCGCGGTCGCGAGCGACGGCGGGCCGAACGCGCAGACGAGCACGCCCTCGCCCGCCGCGGCGACGAGCGTGTCGGCGCCCTTGAGCAGGACGACGCAGCCGAAGCGATCCGCTGCCCGACGCACCGCCTCGAGCCGGTGCGCGTCGACCCAGGCCGACTTCTCGCCGAGAAGCCGGCCGAGCTCGCCCGCGTGTGGCGTCAGCACCGTCGGCGCAGTGCGCTCGAAGGGCTCGAGCTCGAAGAGCCCGTCGGCGTCGACGACCGCGGGCAGGTCGATCGTCGTCAGCAGGTGCCGAACGAGAGCCTGCGATTCGCGCCCGAGCCCGGGCCCGAGCGCCAGCGCGCCGGCGCGCGCGGCGGCGTCCTCCACCTCGTCCAGCGGCCGCTTCACCGCCTCGAGCAGCCGCATCTCGAGCACCGGCAGCGACTCGCGCGGCGCCGCGACGGTGACGTAGCCCGCATCGGCGCGGAACGCCGCCTCGGCGGCGAGACAGATCGCGCCGGTCAGCCCCGGCGAGCCGCCGACGACGAGCACCGAGCCGGATGAGTACTTGTTGTCCCGGGCGCCGCGTCGCGGCACGAGCCCGAGAATCTCGCGGGTCACGAGCCGTTGCTCCGTCTCCGCCTGCTCGAGCCCGATGCCGCCGACGGCGACCTCGCCCGCGTGGAAGCGTCCGGGCGCGACGGCGACGCCGACCTTGCGCCCGTGGAAGGTAATCGTGAGGTCGGCGCGGACCGCGACACCGGCGACCTCACCGGTCGAGGCATCCACGCCGGAGGGAACGTCGACCGCGACGATCGGCACGCCGGCCGAGTTCATCGCCTCGATCAGCGCCGCCGCCTCGGGCCGCGGCTCGCCGCGGAAGCCGGTGCCGAAGAGAGCGTCGATGATCAGGTCCGGGGAGCCGAGATCATCCGAAGAGTCGACCACTGTCACCTCGCGTCCGCTCTCCGTCAGCAGCTCCGCGGCGATCCGGCCGTCGCCGCCGTTCGCGCCGCCGCCGCACACCGCCGTGACCCGCCGCGCCGCGGGATATTTCAGCGCGACCAGCTTCGCGACGGCCGCAGCCGCCCGCGCCATCAGCTCGGGCGCGGTCTCCGGATAGCCGGGATAGAGGGCCTCCGCGGCCCGCATCTCGTCGGCGGTGTAGAGCGGCTCAAGCATCCGCGGGGAGCACGGCGCAGACCGCGGCCGCGAGCTCCTTCGAGTGCGTCATCGAGAGCTCGATCCGGCCGGCGCCGACCTTCTCGGCCCACTTCTGCGTCCGGCCGCTGAGGTGGACGCCGGGCTTCGGGCGGCCGCGCACCTCGATCTCCTTCCACGTGAAGTAGACGCCGCAGCCGAGCGCCTTGCCGACGGCCTCCTTCGCCGCGAAGCGCCCCGCGTAGTGCTGGGCCGGGTTCGGCTTCGACTCGCAGTAGGCCTGCTCGCCCTCGGTGAAGCAACGGTCGCGGAAGCCGGGCCGCTCGAGCGCGCGGCGGATGCGTTCGATCTCGATCAGGTCGACGCCGACCGTCACGCGCCTGAGGCCTCGAGCCAGTCGGGCAGCTGTGCGATCGAGGAGACGATCGCCGTCGGCACGATCCCCGACGCCTCCGCCTCGTCGGGCCGAAACTTGCCGGTGCGCACGAGCACCGTGTTCATGCCGTGCCGCTGCGCGCCCGCGATGTCGGCCTCGATGTCGTCGCCGACCATCCACGCGAGCTCCGGGTCGCTGTCGACCGCCTCGAGCGCGGCGCCGAAGTACGCGGGGCTCGGCTTCCCGAGCACGGTCGCGTCGGCCCCCGTCGCATACTCGAGCCCGGCGACGTAGAGCCCTGCGTCGAGCATCGGCCCGCGCTCGGTCTGCCACCAGCGGTTGTTGTGAAGGCAGTAGAGCTCCGCGCCCGCCTCGAGCTCCGAGAAGGCGCGGGCGAGGTTCATGTACGAGAAGACGCGGTTCGTCTCCTCGGTCTCGTCGCAGCCGCCGAGGAGGACCGCATCGGCGCCCTCGCCGACGAGCTCGACACCCGCGAGATCCTCGATCACCGCGGCCATCGTGAGCGCGAGCACGCGCTTGTCCGCGAGCGCCCGCGCAGCGGCGAAGCCGGCGGTCTGGAGCTCCTCGTCGTCGAGCTCGATCCCGAGGTCGCGCAGCTCCGCAGCGAGCTGCGAACGGGAGCGCGTGGTGTTGTTCGTGACGAAGCGGAGCCGGTGCCCCTCGGCCCGCAGGCGGCGCACGGCCTCGGCGCCGCCGGGGATCGGGTGACCGGATACGTGAAACACCCCGTCGACGTCAAGCAGAATGGCTGCCATGGAATCCGAGTCTATTCGGGTGACGCGATCGGTCGCGCTGCCGCGGGACGAGATCGAGCTGCGCACCTCGCGGTCGAGTGGCCCCGGCGGCCAACACGCGCAGAAGTCCGAGACACGCGTCGAGGCGCTGTTCGACGTCGAGGCCTCCTCGGCGCTCACTCCGGTGCAGAAGCGCCGCGTGATCGCGAAGGCCGGCCCGCGGCTCCAGAGCGTCGCGCAGGACGAGCGAAGCCAGCTCCGAAACCGCGAGCTGGCGATCGAGCGCCTGGTCGAGAAACTGCGTGTCGCGCTGAAAGTCGAGCGCCGCCGCGTGGCCACCAAGCCGAGCAAGGCAGCGCGCGAGCGGCGCCTCGAGTCGAAGAAGCGACGCTCCGAGACGAAGCGCCTCCGCCGCCCGCCCGGCTAGTGGCGCGCTCAGATACCACGGCGGCCCTGCTCCTCGACGAGCGCGCTGAGTGCGCTCGGCCTGCGCTCGAGAAGGGCCAGAGGTATTGGCCGATCCCGGTCGGCTAGACCTCTACTTCTTGTGGGCGCTCCACGGGCCACCGCCTCCGGGGGTCTGATAGTGACCTGACATCGAACCGCCGGACACCGTGCCTGTGTAGGTGATCACGGTGCCATGGCCGACGGTGCCGAAGTTGATCGTGCTGCCACGGATGGAGCCCTTGATGTTTGTCGTCCCGCCGGCCCGAGGGAGCGTAATCGTGCCGGTCAGCAGCGACTTCTTCTGGGTCCAGTTGAGGGTGAAGGTGCCGTGGTAGGCGCCGCTGTACGTCCCTGACCAGGTGCCGGTGAGCGAGCTCGGAGCGGCGAGAGCGGCGGCGCAGGAGATGCCGGCGAGCACGGGGAGGGCTAGCAGCACTAGTCCCGTCTTCATCGTTCCTCCTTCGGAGTTGGCGGCAGTGTCTATACACAGCCGCGGCGACGATTTCAACCTGTCAGGCCCGCGTCTCGCTGGCTCCTTCGCCTTACAGAGTCGAGATGCTCTTCGGGCCGATCCGGGTAGACCGAGCCACGTGACACGATTGGCTCGTTCCGCAGCCGCCTGAATGACTAGTCCTAAAGCTCGCGGATCGCGATGCCGAGATTCGTGCAGGAATGGATTCGGCCGAACAGCCTCGGCGTTTGTTGGGTCTGCTCATGATCGAGATGGGGTTGATCTCGGAGGAGCAGCTCGTCCAGGCGCTCGAAGTCCAGCAACGTACCGGCGAGCGGCTTGGCGAGGTCGCGATCGGCCTCGGGTTTGCCACTCGACTGGCGATTCAAGACGCGCTCGCGAAACAGAGTGGGGTGCTGCTAAAGCCGGACGCCGGCTTCGGCGGAGGCCTTCGCGGAGAACTCATCCGCCGCGAGAGTAGGCGCGGACCGTCAGTAGGCGAGACCGGATCCCACGGGACGGACGAACCCGAGGTCCAGCTGGAGATTACTTGGCTTGAGCTGGAACTGAAGCAGGAGCTCGGAAGGTTGAGCGCGGAGGTTGAAAGGCACGCGCAGAAGCTTGAGGACCTGGAGGGTGAGATCGAGAAGGCTCGTCACGCCCTAACAACGACTCGACCCGGAACGCCGCATAGGAACCTTCAGGCAATCCCGGTGGGCGCCGACGAGGCTCATCTTGTTGACGACCGACCAGAACCGTTTCTTACGATCGTTGGGCGAGCGCGGAAGCACATCACCGCTCGACGGGCTGCTCTCCAGCAACCGAGCGCTCTGGCCACACGCCCGTAGCCCCCGCGCTGACCCTTCTTGACGCACACAGCACGATACGGTCGGGCGTTCGGGTCGGATTGCCCGTAGCCACCTGTTCTCATCGGGCCTTGGATCGTTTCCCCAACCGATGCGTTAGGGTCGAATGACCGCGAGAGCCACAAGACTTCGGACTGCGGAGCGGCGATGACGACACACTCGCCTCGTTGCCCGGCCAAGCTCCTCGAAGCCGAAGCGGGGATAGTACGCGGGAGTGCCCTCGACCATGACGGCAGGCTCGCCTGCTTCTTCGACGCGGCTGAGCGCGTCCCGGATCAGCCGTGCCCCAACACCGATGCGCTGGCGGTCAGGCTGAACCGACATGGGCGTGAGATTGAGGATCCTTGTACGGGGATCCGCCTTCGACGCCGACCCAGCTCAGCATCACGTGAGCAATCACACCGGAGTCCTCGGCGACCAATGCCAGCTTCGGAATGAACTGTTCCGACGCCCGAATGCGCTCGACGAACGACGCGGCCTCATCGAGGTGTCCGACGAATGCCGCGCGCACCACTGCGATCACGAGATGGTCCGCGTCGCGCTCGGGACGGATGACGACGCCCTCGGCCACGGGTGGTGATCGTCATTGGGCACGCAGTTCGCGCCTCCGGCCACCCGAACGACGTTCCTGAACAACGGCTAACCGTGTATCCGACGCGGTTACGCTGGGCTTCATGGTCCCGCCGGCCTACTCCGTCAAGGCTCTCGACGAGTCGACGTGGGACGCGTTCGCCGCGTTGGTGAAGCGCAACAACGGGATCTTCGGCGGCTGCTGGTGCATGGGATTTCACCCCGAGGGAGTCGGCAAGGAGACCACGCCGGCTCTCAACCGCGAGCGGAAGCTCGAGCGCGTTCGCACAGGAACGGCACACGCAGCGCTCGTCTTCGACGGTGACGACTGCGTGGGCTGGTGCCAGTTCGGGGCAACCGACGAGCTGCCCCGGATCAAGAGCCGCGCGGCGTACGAAAAGGGCCTGACGACCTCGCCGGACTGGCGAATCGCATGTTGCTACGTCGGCAAGGGGCACCGGCGCCAGGGCGTGGCCGCCGTGGCGCTCGCCGGTGCGGTCGAGCTCATCGCGGGCCTGGGCGGGGGAACCGTCGAGGGCTATCCGGAAGACGCCGGCTCCGTGCCCGCCGGATTCCTCTACAACGGCGCGCTCTCGACATACGAGAAGCTCGGCTTCAGCCGCGACCGCAAGATCGGCAAGCACCGCTGGGTCGTCACGAAGGTCGTGTAGCGAGCACCATCCGGACTCCCTGGCCGAACGCGGTCTCGACAACGCCGCCGGCGACGAAGCCGACCTTCTCGTAGAAGCCGAGTGCGTGCCCGTTCGCGGTGACCTCGATACGCGCCAGCCCCTGCGCACGCGCCGCGGCGACGGCGTCGAGCACGAGCGCCCGGCCGATCCCGCGCCGCGTGAAATCGGGATCGACGAACAGGTCATCAAGCTCCGAGCCAACCAGCGTCGCAAAGCCGACTACCCGGCCCTCGACCACCGCGACGCGCGACGGGAGCGCGGCAAGCTCGAGGGCCTCCGGATGGGCGAGGAGGCTCGCCCGGTCGTCGTCGTTCGAGAGCGAAGCCCGGCGAAACACGTCGCGCACCGCGTCGAGATCGGCGGGCACCGCAGCTCGGATCGAGACGTCGGCCATCCACACAGACTGCCGGGTCTGCGCCCGGCGCCTCGAGTCAGGCGGCCGCGTGGAGGCCGTCGTGCCCGCAGTCGCGTAGCTCGTCGCGGATCTGCCGGTACACGAGCAGCGGAATGAACTCGGTGATCGTCGCCTGCCGGTACAGGCTCTCGAAGCGATCGTGGCCCGTCTCCACGAGCCGTTCCGTCTCGACCACTCCCTCGAACTCGCGCCGGAGTAACAGGAGCCCTCGATCGAGACTCGTCTCCAGTTCGACCTTGGTCATGATCCCCGCCATCGCCTCGAAGTCTTGCCCGCGAGGCGAGGCACGGGCATCCGGGCGAACCCGGTCACCCACGAGGCGAACTACTGACCCGCTACGCGGCGCGGCCGAAGCGCTCGGCCGAACGCGCCTTGCGGCGCTCGGCCTCGACTTCGCGGTCACGCGGCGGCGCCGTCGTGACCAGATCGGCGAGCAGGTGCTCGGTCGCGTGGGCGACGGCCGCGATCGCATGCTCGAACGCGGCCTCGTTCGCCTTCGACGGCTTCTGCATCCCGCTCACCTTGCGCACGTACTGGATCGCAGCCGAACGGATCTCATCCGAGGTCGTCGGCGGCTCGAAGTTGTGGAGCGTCTTGATGTTCCGGCACATGGGCATAAGTCTAATCGGCCCCACCACCCTGTTACCGCCTGTGCCCGACCCAGCCCTGGCCGCTGTAGCTACGATGGGTGTCAGGCCGCCGCTGACGGCGGGCCAGTTCGACCGGTCGACGGTGGCCTCAGGAACGTCTCTGAGGCTTTTTTTGTACCTACACAAGGAGGTTCTACCCATGCCAGAACACTCGACAGCCGAGCTCCACCACGATGTCGCGCGGGCACACCGCGTGGAAGCACAGCAGCACCTCAGGATCATGATCGAGTCGATGGTTCGGGCCGGCTACTCGGAGCCGGAGATCACATCGGCAGTTCGTCGGTCGACCGCCCCGGACGATCGGGCGGAGGGTTCCGCGACTTTCTGGACGCGCCTCGTGGGGCTGTTCCAGGTCTAAGCAGCGGGACGCAAACGCGGCGACGCTGCCGACGTTTGTGACCTATTCGACGGTGACGGTTTTCGCGAGGTTCCGCGGCTGATCGACGTTCAGCCCGCGTAGCCGTGCGATGCGGTAGGCAAGCAGCTGCAGCGGGATCACCGCCAGCGGCGCCTGGAGGAACGGGTGCGTCCTCGGCACGTAGATCACGTCGTCTGCGTGGTGCTGGATGTCCTCGTTGCCGTCGGTCGCGATCGCGATCACCTGCGCGCCGCGCGCCCGCGTCTCCTGGATGTTCGAGACGACCTTGTCGTAGACGTGCGAGTCGGTCGCGATCACCACGACGGGCGTGTTCTCGTCGAGCAACGCGATCGGCCCGTGCTTCATCTCGCCCGCGGAGTAGGCCTCGGTCGGGATGTACGAGATCTCCTTCAGCTTCAGCGCGCCCTCGAGGCAGACGGGCAGCCCGATGTGACGGCCGAGGTAGAGGAAGAACGGCTTGTCGTAGTGGCGCTGCGCGATCTCCTCGATCGGATGGCTACCGTCGAGGAACTCCTGGATCTTGTCGGGGAGGCCGTGCACCTCGTAGAGCAGTGACGCGAGCTCCGTGTCGGGAAGCGTCCGCCGCACCTGGGCGAGCTTGAGCGCGATCAGGTAGAGCAGCGCGACCTGCGCGGTGAAGGTCTTGGAAGAGGCCACCGCCATCTCGGGGCCGGCGCGCGTGTACAAGACGGAGTCGACCTCGCGGGCGATCTGCGTGCCCATCATGTTCGTGATCGCCAGCGTGTGCGCGCCCGACTCCTTCGCGAGCCGGATCGCCTCGATCGTGTCGCGCGTCTCGCCCGATTGCGAGATCGCGATCACGAGCGTGTCCCTCGAGAGCACTGGGTTCCGGTACTTCCACTCGCTCGCGATGTCCGGCTCGACCGGGATCCGCGCCCACTCCTCGATCACGTAACGGCCGACGACGCCCGCGTGGTAGGAGGTGCCGCACGAGAGGATCACGATCCGGCGCAGGTTCTGGATCTCGCTGTCGGTGAGGCCGAGCTCGTCGAGCTCGAGCTTGCCGTGCCGGACGCGGTCGCCGATCGTCTCCTCGACGGCGTCCGGCTGCTCGTAGATCTCCTTGAGCATGAAGGTCTCGTAACCGCCCTTCTCGGCGCCCTCGTCGTCCCAGTCGACCTCGACGATCTCCTTCTCGATCACTTCGCCGTCGGGACGGATGAACGTGGCGCCGGCGGGCGTGACGGTGACGATGTCGCCGTCGTCGAGGTAGTTGATCCGGCGCGTCTCACGCATGAACGCCGTCACCGACGAGGCGAGGAACATCTCGCCCTCGCCGATGCCGACCACGAGCGGCGTCTGCTTGCGCAGGCCGACGAGCAGGTCCGGGTGGTCATGGTGGATCGCGACGAAGGAGAAATGGCCCTCGAGCTCGGCGTAGGTCTTGCGCACCGCCTCGGTGAGATCGCCGTCGTAGTGGCGCTCGATCAGATGCACCACCGTCTCGGCGTCGGTCTCGGAGCTAAACGTATGGCCGTCCGCGAGGAGTTGCTCCTTGAGCTCGCGGTAGTTCTCGACGATCCCGTTGAGCACGATCGCGAGCTTCGAGTCGTCGCAGCCGGTGAGCGGATGTGCGTTGCGCTCGGTGACCGCGCCGTGCGTCGCCCAGCGCGTGTGCCCGAGCCCGTGGCGCGAGGTCGAGCCGTGGCCCGCCGACGCGTCCTTCAGGAACTGCAGGTTGCCGACGGCGCGGACGTAGTCGAGTCCGTCGTCTTCCCACAATCCAAGGCCGGCCGAGTCGTAACCGCGATATTCGAGGCGCTCCAGCCCCGCCATGAGGAGCGGCCTGCAGTCACGTTCGCCGACGTATCCGATGATCCCGCACACACCAAGACCTCTCTCGAAAACGCGGAAAGCCCGGCTATCGCGATCGCCCCAGCGGAGGGACGATCAGCCGAGCTCTTGCCTGATCAGCGACGCGATACTACCACAGAGGGTCTCGGCCTCGGCTGCCGTCTCCGCCTCGGCCAGGACCCGAATCAGCGGCTCCGTACCGGACGGGCGGACGAGCACGCGGCCCCGGTCGCCGAGCTCGTCGTTGAGGCGGGCGACCTCCGCGAGCACCGACTCGGGCACCTCGCGCCGCTCGACCCGGATGTTCTCCTTCACCTGCGGATAGACGGGCATCACGGCCACGAGCTCCGAGAGAGGCCTGCCGCGCAGCGCACCACAGAGCTGGAGCGCTGCGGCGAGCCCGTCGCCGGTCACGTGGTCGCGGAGGTAGATCACGTGGCCCGACTGCTCGCCGCCGAGCAGGCCGCCCTCGCGGTGCAGCGCCTCGAGCACGTACCGGTCGCCGACATCCGTTGTGAGGACGCGGATGCCGCGCTCGGACATCAGCCGGTGGAAGCCGAGATTCGCCATCGAGGTCACTGCGACGAGGTCGACGCCGAGCTCGAGCGCGAGCACCGCGACGATCTGATCGCCGTCGACGATCTCGCCGCGCTCGTCGACCGCCAACACGCGATCGCCGTCGCCGTCGAACGCAATGCCGAGATCGAGCCGCTCGGTGAGCACCATGTGTTGCAGCGCGCGGAGGTCGGTCGCGCCGCAGCCGAGGTTGATGTTCGCGCCGTCGGGGTCGACGCCGATCGTGATCACCTCGGCGCCGAGCTCCTCGAGCGCGTCGGGCGCGATCGCCGAGTAGGCGCCGTTTGCGCAGTCGACGCCGATCCGCAGGCCCGTGAGGTCGGAGCCGAAGCGATCGACGATGTGCTCGAGGTAACTGTCGATCGCGACGTCGACGCGGTCGATCTCGCCGCCGCCGGGACCCTCAGCATCGAGCAACGCTTCGATTTCTTCTTCCGCGGCGTCGGTCAGCTTGCGGCCCTTCGAGTCGAAGAACTTAACGCCGTTGTACTCCGGCGGATTGTGCGAGGCCGAGATCACCACGCCGAGGTCGAGCGCGAGCAGCGCCACGGCCGGCGTCGGCAGGACTCCTGCGAGCACGGCCACGCCGCCGGCGCGCACGACCCCGCGCGCGAATGCCTCCTCGAGCTCCGCACCCGAGCCGCGCGTGTCACGACCGATGAAGACGCGGCCACGACCCGACCACAGGGCCGCCGCGCAGCCGAGCCGCTCGACGAGCTCCACAGTGAAGTCCTCTCCGACGACTCCCCTGACGCCGTCGGTACCGAAGTGGCGGCGAGCCACGCTCGGCTTCAGCGCTTCGAGAACTGCGGCGCCTTGCGGGCTTTGTGGAGGCCGGCCTTCTTGCGCTCCACGATGCGCGCGTCACGCGTGAGGAAGCCCTCGCGCTTGAGCGGGATGCGGAGCTCCGGGTCGGCCTCGACGAGCGCGCGGGCGATGCCGTGGCGCACGGCTCCGGCCTGGCCACTCGGGCCGCCGCCGTGCACGCGGACGCGGATGTCGTACGTCCCCTCCGCTGCGGCCACGCGCAGCGGCGCGGTAGCGAGGTGACGGTGCGTGACGCGAGGGAAGTACTCCTCGATCGTCCGGCCGTTGAACCAGGTCTTGCCGTCACCGGGACGCAGGATCACGCGTGCAACGGAGGTCTTCCGCTTCCCGGTGCCGAGATACTGGGCGATGTCTGCCATGCGGGTCAGTCCTCCAACGGAAGCGGCTTGGGCGCCTGCGCCTCGTGCGGATGCACGGGCCCGGCGTAGATCTTGAGCTTGGTCAACTGTGCGCGCGACATGCGGTTGCGCGGAAGCATGCCCTTGACGGCCTTGCGCAGCACCTCGGTCGGCTGGCGGTCGAGCTGCTCGCGCAGGGTGCGCGTCCGCAGGCCGCCGGGGTAGCCCGAGTGCCGGTGGTACATCTTCTGGTCGAGCTTCTGGCCCGTCACCGCGATCTTCTCGGCGTTGACGACGACCACGAAATCGCCTGTGTCGACGTGCGGCGTGTACTGCGGCTTGTTCTTGCCGCGCAGCGTCGTGGCGATCTGCGTGGCGAGACGACCGAGCGTTTTGCCGTCGGCATCCACGACGTACCAGTTTCGGGCGATCTCGCCCGGTTTTGCATTCCAGGTCTTCATAACAAGGGGATGGCGGACACGGGTCCGCCGGCGCAGAAGTGTAGCAGGGAGCGGCGGGCTACTCCCACTCGATGGTCGAGGGCGGTTTCGACGAGATATCGAGTGCGACGCGGTTGATCCCGGGGATCTCGTTGACGATTCGGCTCGAGATCGTGTCGAGCAGGTCGTAGGGGAGGCGCGCCCAGTCGGCGGTCATCGCGTCTTCGCTCGTGACGGCACGGATCACGATCGGATAGGCGTAGGTGCGCTCGTCGCCCTGCACGCCGACCGACTTGATCGCCGGCAGCACCGCGAACGACTGCCAGAGCTCGCGGTAGAGGCCGGCCTTGCGGATCTCCTCCTGCAGGATCGCGTCTGCGGCGCGCAGCAGGTCGAGGCGCTCGCGAGTCACGTCGCCGATGATCCGGATCGAGAGGCCCGGCCCGGGGAACGGCTGGCGCCAGACCCAGCGCTCGGGCAGGCCGAGCTCCTCGCCGACGCGGCGCACCTCGTCCTTGAACAGCAGGCGCAACGGCTCGACGAGGCCCATCTTCATGTCCGCCGGCAGGCCGCCCACGTTGTGGTGCGACTTGATCTTCGCGGCGACGCCCTCGGTGCCGCCTGACTCGATCACGTCGGAGTAGAGCGTCCCCTGCACGAGCCACTGCACATCGCCGAGCTTCGCCGCCTCCTCCTCGAAGACGCGGATGAACTCCTCGCCGACGATCATCCGCTTCTCCTCGGGCTCCTCGATCCCGGCGAGCCGCGTCAGGAAGCGCTCTTCCGCGTCGACCGCGACGAGCGGCACCTTGAAGTGGTTGCCGAAGGTCTCGACGACCTGCTCGCCCTCGTTCTCGCGCATCAGGCCGTGGTCGACGAAGACACAGGTGAGCTGATCACCGACCGCCTTGTAGACGAGCAACGCGGCGACCGCCGAATCGACGCCGCCGGAGAGCCCGCACAGCACGCGATCGGTGCCGACCTGCGCACGGATCCGCTCGACCTGCTCCTCGATCACCGCGGCCGGTGTCCACGCGGGCGGCGCGTCGGCGATCCCGTAGAGGAAGTTCTTCAGCACGTCCTGGCCGTACGGCGTGTGCACGACCTCGGGATGGAACTGGACGCCGTACAGCCGCCGCGCCGGGTCCTCGAAGGCGGCGACAGGCGTCGAGGGCGAGCCTGCGACGACCCGTGAGCCCGCAGGCGGCGCGACGACCGAGTCGCGATGGCTCATCCACACCGTCTGCTCGGTCGGGAGCCCGGCGAGAAGCGCGCCGTCATCCTCGGCGACGAGCGAGGTCTTGCCGAACTCCGAGACGCCGGTGCGATCGACGCGGCCGCCGAGATCCTGGGCCATCAGCTGCATCCCGTAACAGATCCCGAGCGTCGGGATGCCGAGCTCGTACAAAGCAGGATCGATGCGCGGCGCGCCGTCGGCATACACCGAGGCGGGCCCGCCGGAGAGGATCAGCGCGTAGGGATTGCGCGCGCGCACCTCCTCGGGCGTGACCGCGTGCGAGACGAGCTCCGAGTAGACCCGCGCCTCGCGCACGCGCCGCGCGATCAGCTGCGAGTACTGGCCGCCGAGATCGACGACGAGGACAGGGCGCTCTTCCGCGGAGGGCTCGGGAACGGGGAGCCGGACGACCTCGGCCGTCACGGCCGCCGGTAGTTCGGGGCGTCTTTCGTGATCAAGACGTCGTGCGGATGGCTCTCGCGCAGGCCGGCCGAGGTGATGCGGACGAAGCGCGCCTGCTTCAGCTCCTCGATCGTCGCGGCGCCGCAGTAGCCCATCGCCTGGCGGACGCCGCCGACGAGCTGGTGCAGCGTGGTCGCGACCGGCCCCTTGTACGGGACGCGCGCCTCGATCCCCTCGGGGATCAGCTTCTCGACGTCCTCGACGTCGCCCTGGAAGTAGCGGTCCTTCGAGAAGCCGCGCGCCTTCATCGCGCCGAGCGAGCCCATGCCGCGGTACTCCTTGAAGCGCTCGCCTTGGTAGAGGGCGACATCGCCGGGAGTCTCGTCGACGCCGGCGAGGATCGAGCCGAGCATCACCGAGTCGGCCCCGGCGGCGAGCGCCTTGGCGACGTCGCCCGACGACGTGATCCCGCCGTCGGCGATCACCGGGACGCCGTAGCGGGCGGCGACCTGCGCGCACTCGTAGACAGCGGTGATCTGCGGGACGCCGACGCCGGCCACGACGCGCGTCGTACAGATGGAGCCGGGCCCGACGCCGATCTTGATCGCATCCGCGCCTGCCTCGATCAGCGCCTCAGCCGCCTCGGCGGTCGCGATGTTGCCGGCGATCACCTCGATGTCGAAGCGCGACTTCACGGTGCGCACCATCTCGAGCACCGCGCGCGAATGGCCGTGCGCGGTGTCGACGACGAGGACATCGACTTCCTCCGCGACGAGCGCCTCGGCCCGATCGAGCGCATCGGTGCCGACGCCGACCGCCGCGCCGACCTGCAACCGGCCGCGCTCGTCCTTCGTCGCGAGCGGATACTGGATCCGCTTCTGGATGTCCTTGACGGTGATCAGGCCCTTGAGCTTGCCGTCGGCGTCGACCACCGGAAGCTTCTCGATCTTGTTGCGGTGGAGGATCTCCTCGGCCTCGGCCAGCGTCGTGCCGACGGGGGCGGTGACGAGGTTGCGGCTCGTCATCAGTGCCGAGACCGGCTGGCGCGAGTCGTCCTCGAAGCGCAGGTCGCGGTTCGTGAGGATGCCGACGAGAACCTCGTCCTCGTCGACGATCGGTACGCCGGAGATGTGGTAGCGCTCCATCAGCGCGAGCGCCTCGCCGACGCGGTCGGTGGGCCGCAGCGTGACGGGCTCGACGATCATGCCCGACTCGGAGCGCTTCACCTTGTCGACCTCGGCCACCTGGGCCTCGATCGAGAGGTTGCGATGGACGATCCCGATTCCGCCCTCACGCGCCAGCGCTATCGCAAGCCTGGCCTCGGTGACGGTGTCCATCGCGGCCGACACGATCGGCAGCTGCAGCGTGATCGCGCGGGTGAGGCGCGTGGCCGTGGAGACGTCGTTCGGCAGCACGGCGGACTCCGCCGGCAGCAGCAGGACGTCGTCGAACGTGAGCCCCTGCCTGACGAACTTGTCGGCCCAGCCCTGGGCCCCCTCTTCGATCGTCAGCGTGCGCTCGACGTCCACGGATGTCTCCCCTCTATGCACGAAGCCCAGGCGCGTAGTTCTGGCCTGGGCTCAAGGTTCGGGTGCTGGTAGCGACTCTCAACTGGACGGTGATTCTAGCACCGCCTTCGGTCGAGCCTATTCGGCGGTGACGGGCTCGAGCTCGTCGACCTGCACCGTCCCCACGAGCCGCGCCGCCTCACGCGGATCGAAGCGTCCGGCGCCGACCTCGAGGATCGAAGCGGCACCCGTCGCAACCGCGGTGCGAAGAGCATCGTCGAGCGGCCGCTCCTCCAGTCGCGCGGCGATGAAGCCGGCGAGCAGCACGTCGCCGGCGCCGACCGCGGAGACGGCCTCGAGCCGCGGCGTCGAGGCGTGCAGGAGATGCGTATGGCGCTCCTCGCGCAGCAGCGCGAAGCAGCCCGAGTCGCCCTTGATCAGGACATTGCGTGCGCCTTGCTCGGCGATCGTCTCGAGCGCCATCCGGAAGTCGGCAGGGTCGGAGAACTCCTGCCCCACGAGACCCTCGGCCTCCTCCTGGTTCGGCGAGACGAGGAACGGCTCGGCCTCGACGCCGAGCCGCAGCGGCTCGCCCTCCGAGTCGAGGATCGTCCGCACGCCGGTCCGGTTGAGCTCGTGGATCGCGTCGGCGTAGAAGCTGTCGGCGACACCGCGGGGCAGCGTGCCGGCGAAGACGACGAAGTCGGCGCCGCGTGAGAGGTACGCGATCTTCTCGAGCAGCATCTCGAGCTCGCTGGCCAGGACGGCCGGACCCCACTCGTTGATCTCGGTGTAGGTCGAGGTTGTGGGATCGACGACCGCCGTCGAGGTGCGCGACTCGTCGGCGATGTGCACGAAGTCGTTGAGGATCGCCTCGGCGGTCAGCTCCTCGACGATGCGCGCGCCGGTGCGACCGCCGACGAGGCCCGTCGCGACGACGGGCACGCCGAGGCGCTTCAAGGCGCGGGCGACGTTGATTCCCTTGCCGCCGGCGAGCGTCAGCCCCTGGCTCGCGCGATGGCGATGACCGAGCTGGAAGCTCGGCACGGCCAGCGTGCGATCGATCGCAGCGTTGAGCGTCACCGTCACGATCACGAGACCCACCCCCAGAGATGATGAACCGTTCGACCTGCGTAGAAGCGTACGCGCCCCGTCAGTCCCGGCCGTTTCGCACCGCTCGCCGCGACGAGGCGGCGGCTCCCGACGAGGCGCCCGTCCTGGTACACGCGCACCTCGCCGAGCGCCTGCCCCGCAGCAACGGGCAGCGAGAGCAGCGACGGAGCGGTGACGCGCTCGACGAACGGACGCCCGAGCCGCACGGATCGGAGCAGCGGCTTCTCGGCGACGAGCGCAACGGGCTTGCGGCCGTAGCCGATCTCGGCGTGGGCGTAGGCGCGCCCGGTCTGCACGAGCGGAGCGACCCGGTAGCGCGAGAGCCCCCAGGCGAGGAGGACGCTCAGGTCGGAGTTGCGGCGGCTGCGCGTCGGGCTGCCGAGGATCGCGGTGTAGACGGTCAGTCCGTCGCCGCGGACGGCCGCGACCTGGCACCAGCCCGCGTTGTCGGTGTGGCCCGTCTTCACGCCGATCAGCCCGGGGAAGACGCCGAGCAGGTCGTCCCAGGTCGTGAGATGGCGGTTGCCGGCGATGATCGCCGAGCGTTCGCCGACGATCCGTCTGATCGTCGCGTTGTGCATCGCCACCTCCGCGAGCTTGACGACGTCGGCCGCGCTCGAGTACTCGGCCTTCGCGTCGAGCCCGTCCGGCCGGACGAAATGGGTGTTGGTCATGCCAAGCTGACGCGCCTTCGCGTTCATCAGCGCGATGAAGGCCGGAGTCGAGCCGTGGCCGACGTACTGCGCGAGCGCGACAGCGGCGTCGTTCGCGCTCTGGATCAGCGCCGCGGCGACGAGGTCGTGAACCGTGAGCCGCTCGCCGGCGCGGAGGTTGATCGTCGACTCGCCGACCTTCGCAGCGTCGCGGTCGACGCGAACGACGTCGGTGAGCTTCGCGTGCTCGAGCGCGACGAGCACGGTCATAAGCTTCGTGATGCTCGCGATCGGCACCCTGGCGTTCGGGTTGCGCGCAGCCAGCACCTCACCCGTGGAGGCGTTGACGACGAGAAACGCGCGTGCGTCCGGATTCGGCGGCGAAGCCAGCGCCAGGGCCGGCAGGACGAGCGCGATCGCGACGGCGGCGACGAGGAGCCGGATCGGCACGGCCGCACTGTACCTGCCCGGCTCGCGACTTTTGTCACCTCGTATCACCCGGTCGGGTGATGACGCGGCGTGTCCCGTCTGCGATTACTCCAGGCAGCACGGCAGACGGAGCGACCCCTCCGCTCCTATCGCCCGAGGCGCATCCCCCGTAGACGCGTCCAGGGCAAGCCGCACTGCGGAACGTTGGGTAGGGGTGGGCCCGCCTTCCTCCAAGGCGCCCGCCCCTACTCCCCGCATCAGCGGACGAGCAGGACGACCAGCGTGACGAGTGCGAGGAATGCGACGGGCGCGCCCCAGTAGACGAGGCGCTTCCGGGTCTCCGGGCTCACCAGCCCGACGCGGCCCAGGTTTCGCGCGCAGTACGTGCCGCCTCGGCGCCGGCGGCGGCGCGCCAGTCGAGCTCGACCGTGCGGTAGGCGTAGATGATCGACCGCGACGCGGAGAGGAGCGCGCTCGCGGGCCCGCTCGTGAAGGCACGAGCGACATCGCCCGGCGTCGCGCCCTGCGCGCCGATGCCCGGCAGCAGGAACGGCGCCTGCGGCATCAGCCGGCGGGCGTCGCCGACCGCGCGCGGATGCGTCGCGCCCAGCACTGCGCCGATGCTCGAGAGGCCGTCCTCGCCCACGACCTCCTCGCCCCACTCACGCACGAGCGCGGCCACGTGGTGCCAGAGCGGCCGCCCGTCGGAGAGCGTCAGATCCTGGATGTCGGCACCACCTGCGTTCGATGTCTTGACGAGGACGAAGACGCCCGCACCGTGGAGGCGGGCGGCCTGGAAGAACGGCTCGAGCGCGTCACGGCCGAGGTATGGACTGACGGTCACGGCGTCGGCGAGCGGCGGCTCGTCGCCGCGCGGCTCGACGTAGGCCGCCGCATACGCGCGCGCCGTCGAGCCGATGTCGCCACGCTTGACGTCTGCGAGGACCAGCAGCCCGGCCGTGCGCGCGTAGGCGCAGACGTCCTCGAACGACTGCATCCCGTCGGCGCCGAGCGCCTCGAAAAATGCGATCTGCGGCTTGACGCCGACGACGTACGGGGCGACTGCGTCGATGATCCCGCGACAGAAGCGCGTCACAGCGTCGGCGGCGTGCGAGCGGCCGAGGTGGACGTCACCGCTGAGCTCGACCGGCAGAAGCTCGACGCGTGGGTCGAGGCCGACGAGGAGCTGGCTGTGCTTGCGCGCGACGGCCTCGACGAGACGATCCGCGAACAACGCCGTGGCCGTCGAGATCGTGGTCTGGACGTCTTGCGGCATCGGCTTCAGAGCCTAACGACGACGGGGGCCGCGCTGCGGCCCCCGTCGTGAGAGTTCTCCAAGGAGGGACTCCGGTCTCAGCCGGCCTTGACCGCAGCCTTGAGCTGGCTGCCGGCGGAAAACTTCGGCACGGTCGCCGCGGGGATGTGCACCTTCTGCGACGGATTCCGCGGGTTGACGCCTTCGCGCGCCGCGCGGTCCTGCGTCGTGAACTTGCCGAACCCGGTGAAGGCGACGTCTTCGCGCTTCGTGAGGGACTCGGTGATGGCGTCGAGGACCGCATCGACGGCCTTTCCCGCGTCGCGGCGTGATAGCCCGCTCTTGTCGGCGACCTTATCGACGAACTCCTGCTTTGTCACGTGTCCCTCCTGCTGTTGAGGTCGAGATGCAGCTTCTGAGAGTAACAGGCGCCCCGGATGCGCTCAACCAAGCCGTTTTGCGGCACTTTTTCAGCCGGCGACGATGTCCGCCGCGCGGAATATCGGCCGCAGCCGAACCGCCTGGCGCGCGAGCGCGTCGGCCCCACCCTCCTCGCGATCGACCACGCAGACCGCCGTTCGGACGGTCAATCCGGCCTCGCGGACGGCTTCGACGGCCTCGAGCAGAGCCCCGCCGGAGGTGACGACGTCCTCGATCAGGCACACCAGCTCGCCCTCCTCGTAGACGCCTTCGAGCCGGTTGGCCGTGCCGTACTCCTTCGCCGCCTCGCGCACGATCACGAACGGCAGGCCCGAGGCGAGCGAGGCGCTGGCGGCCAGGGCGACGGCGCCGAGGGCCGGTGCGGCGAGCCGCGTCGCCTCGGGCTCGTGCTCGGCCACGGCGCCGGCGAGCCGCTCGCCGATCGCCGCGAGCAGGTCGGGGCGCGTCGCGAAGCGGTACTTGTCGAGGTAGTACTTGGAGCGGCGACCGGAGCGGAGGACGAAGTCACCCTCGAGGTAGGCGTGCTCCTTGATTGCGGCGCGCAGCTCGGCGTCGGTCACCGCGCGGCGTCGAGCGTCGTGCGGCCGAGCGCGAGCAGCCGCTCGGCGTCCGGGCCCTCGCCGAGCGAGACCATCGAGCCGTCGGCGAAGTAGAGATCGACCCGCTCGCGCCGCCCACTGCTGTGCCGGAAGAACGCGAGGCTGGCGGCGATGGCGCCGGCCGCGGCGAGCAGGACGAGGAGCTTACGCTTCATCGCCGTCCTCCTCGTCCTTGGCCTTGCGCTTCGGCGCGCGCTTCGGCTTCGCGGCTTCCTCGCTCTCGGCGCTCGCGCGGAGGCAGCTCTTGAGGTCGTAGAAGACGAGCCCGACCGTCGGTTCCGGGCCTGTCACCGCCGCGACCACGCGTTCGCCGTCGCGGACGACGAAGACGCTGCCCTCGGCGCTTGCGGCCTCGAGCTGGACGAGCGGCTCGTTTCGGACCCCGTCGGCAGCTGCGACGAGCGCGCGCGCCGCCTCGACAAAGCGTGTGCCGTCGGCGAGCGTGGACGCATCGACCGTGCCGTCGGCGCGGTAGAGCGCGGCGGCCTTGATCTGCGTCGAGATCTCGGTGAGGTCGGCGAGTGCCTGGGCGGCTTCCATCAAGGCCGAAGCCTACACCGGCGATACTGCCCGTCGTGCGACTGCGCAAACGCAAGCTCGTGGCGAAGTTCTTCACCGACCGCGGCACGCACCTCGCGGCGATGATCGCCTACTTCGCGCTCCTCTCGTTCGTGCCGCTGCTCTTCCTGACGCTCTCGCTGCTTGGCTTCGCGGGGCGCGCGAACGAGTCGAGCTTCCTCGTCACCGAGCTCAGCCACGCGTTCCCGGAGAGCTCCGTGGCGACGCTGATCAGCATCGTCCAGACGCTGCAGGACAACGCAGCTGCGTTCGGGATCGTCGGGGCGATCGTGCTCCTCTGGACGTCGCTCTCGCTCTTCAGCGTGCTCGAGTCGGCGCTGAACATCGTCTACGGCCGCCCGAATCGCGGCTTCCTGCGCGGGAAGTCGCTCGCGTTCTCGTTCATGATCGGCGCGATCGCGGTGCTGTTCTTCGGGCTGATCGTGGCCTCGGTCGGCGACAGCATGTTGAAGCGCTACGCGCCCGGCGTGACCGACAACGGCGTTGCCGCCTACACGCTGTCGGTGCTGATCTCGGCGGTCGCGGTGTTCTTCTTCCTGAGCTCGATCTACCTGCTTCTGCCGAATGTCCCGGACATCACGATCCGTGAGGTGCTGCCCGGCGCGTTCGCCGCAACGTTCCTGCTCGAGGTGACGTTCCAGATCCTGCCGCTCTACATCCGCTTCTCGAGCCTGAACCCGACGCTGCGGGCGTTTTCCGGCGGCGTGCTGCTCCTCGTCTGGCTCTACGTGATGGCAAACGTGATCGTGATCGGCGCCGAGGTCAACTGGTGGGCCTCACGGCGCGAGGTCGGCACCGAGGCCCCCGCCGCCTAGGAGCGCGCGGACGGCTCGCGCGCGGTGGGAGTGCTCGAGCTTCCAGTCCTCGCCGAGCTCGGCGACGGTGCGCGTCTCCCCGTCGGCGACGAAGATCGGGTCGTAGCCGAAGCCGCCGGTGCCGCGCGGCTCCTCGGCGATCGTGCCGTCGAGGACGCCGGTGCCGCGATATTCGTCTCCGGCCGGCGAGATGACCACGAGCTCGCAGATGAAATGCGCGCGCCGTGCCTCGCCGCGGGCTCCGCGGAGCTCGCCGAGGAGCCAGCCGACCGGATCGTCGCCGCCGAGCCGCGCCGACTCGAGGCCCGGCGCGCCGCCGAGCCCGTCGACCTCGATCCCGGAGTCCTCGCCGATCATCCACGCGTCCGGGTCGCCGACCTCGCGCCCGTAGAGCGCTTTCCCGCGCGAGTTCTCGTAGTAGGTGGCGCCGGTCTCCGGCGGATAGTCGTCGGCCTCGAGGGTGGCGATCGACCAGTCCGGCAGCAGCTCTTCGAGCTCGCGCGCCTTGCCCGCGTTGCGCGAGCAGAGGACCGCTCTCACCGAGGCGCCTCGGCGGCCTCCTGCTGTGACACCGCCAGGCGTTCGATCCCGGCGGCCGCGAGCTCGAGCAGCTCGTCGAGGAGCGCGCGGGAAAACGGCTCCTGCTCTGCGGTCGCCTGCACCTCGATCAGGCGGTCGTCGCCGGTCATCACCACGTTCATGTCGGTGTCGGCGGTCGAGTCCTCGGAGTAGTCGAGGTCGAGGATCGGCACGCCGTCGAGAATCCCGACCGAGACGGCCGAGACCGAGCCGACGAGCGCCTTGCTGAGCCCGAAGCGGTCGAGCGCGCGGTAAGCCGCGACGTAGGCGCCGCAGATCGAGGCGCAGCGGGTGCCGCCGTCGGCCTGGAGCACGTCGCAGTCGAGCCAGAGCGTGCGCTCGCCGAGCGCCTCGAAGTCGATCACCGCGCGCAGCGAGCGTCCGATCAAGCGCTGGATCTCGATCGTGCGCCCGCCCTGCTTCCCGCGCGAGGCCTCGCGGTCGGTGCGGTCGCCCGTCGACGCGGGCAGGAGCGAGTACTCGGCGGTGAGCCAGCCGCGGCCCTTGTTGTAGAGCCAGCGCGGCACGCCCTCCTGGATCGAGGCGGTGCAGAGCACACGCGTCTTGCCCTGCGAGTAGAGCACCGAGCCGTGCGGCAGCTCGAGGAAGTCGGGCTTGAGGTCGAGCGGGCGCAGCTCGTCGGCGCGCCTCCCGTCGGTGCGCACGGTCACCTTGTGCTCATGAGCATTTGGATGGTCACGTGCTCGACCTCGTCGATCGGCAGCTGGAGGAAGCGCCGGCCCATCGTGCGAAACGCGTCGGGGTCGCCGGTGGTGAGGAAGCGGTAGGCGCCCTCGCGGCCCGGGTCGTTCTCGATTCCCTTGCGCGCGAGCGTCTCGGCGGTCTCGCGCGCGGTCTCCTCGGCCGAGAAGACGAGCGTCACTTCGCGGCCGAAGACGCGCTGGAGGATCGGCCGGATCAGCGGGTAGTGCGTGCAGCCGAGGATCACCGTGTCGACGCCCGCGCGCTTCAGCGGCTCGGCGTACTCGCGCACCGCGTCGGTCGTCTCGGCGCCGAACGGGTCGTCGCTCTCGATCAGCTCGACGAGGCGCGGGCAAGGAACCGCGGTGAGGGTCACGCCCGCGTCGAGCGTGTGCACGAGCGCCTCGTAGCGGCCACTCTCGACCGTCGCATGGGTCGCAAGCAGGCCGACGCGCCGGTTCCGCGTCGCCTGCACGGCCGCGTGCGCCTCGGGCGTGAGCACGCCGATCACCGGCACGCCGAGCTCGGTCTGGAGCTCCGGCAACGCGGCCGAGGTAACGGAGTTGCAGGCCGCCACGATCAGCTTCACGCCCTCGGCCTCCAGAAACGCGCCGATCTCCCCCGCGAACCGCCGCAATTCGTCGAGTGGGCGCGGCCCGTAGGGGAAGCGGGCGCCGTCGCCGAGGTACACGAAGTCCTCGGCAGGCAGCGTGACAAGGCACTCGTGGAGGACGGTGAGGCCTCCCATCCCGGAATCGAAGAGGCCGATCGCACGCGAATCCATCGGGCGATTGTATGGGCTCTATCGGCGGCCGAAACGTTCATCTACCCTGTCCGCGCCGATGCGACGCTGCATCCTGATCCTCACCGCGGTCTTCTTCGCGTTGCCCGCGGGCGCGCACGCGGCGAACTTCACCAGGGTCGACGGCGCGGTGACGATGGACGACGGCGTCGCGATCACCTACACGCTCTACGAGCCGACGACCGCGAAGCCGGCGGCGGGCTATCCCGCGATCATGATGTTCCACGGCCTCGGCGGGAAGCGACAGGACATGAACACGCTCGCCGAGAACTCGTTCGCCAACGAGGGCTACGCGGTGCTCACGTTCGACGCGCGCGGACACGGCACCTCGGGCGGGCTCTTCTCGCTGGACGGGCCGCGCGAGATCACCGACTTCAAGGCGCTCTTCGCCTGGCTTACGGCCAGGCCGGAGATCGATCCGAAGGCCGTCGGCGCCTGGGGAATCTCGCTGGGCGGCGGAGCCGTCTGGCGCTCGATCGTCGACGGCATCCCGTTCGCGGCCGGCGAGGTCGTCGAGACCTGGACCGACCTGATCTCCGCGCTCGCGCCGCAGGGGCTCGCGAAGAGCGGCGTGATCTTCGGCTTCCTCCAGGCCGTGCCGGCCGACCGCACCTCGCCCGACGTGCTCGCGGTGAAGGGGCCGGCGCTCGAGAGCGACCTCAACTCGACCGTGTCCTCGTTCGCGGCCGCGCGCTCGAGCCGCCAGGCGCTGAGCACGGTGACGACGCCGATGTTCCTCTTCCAGGGACGCCGCGACTTCGCGTTCGACATCGACCAGGCCTGGCAGGGCTACAAGCTCCTAAGGGGCCCGAAGCGGCTGTACATCGGCGACTTCGGCCATCCGCCCTCGACATTCCCGGGGCCGGACATCTCGGTCGTGCTCTCCGAGGGCGGCGACTGGTTCGCACGCTTCCTGAAGAACGAGCCGAACGGGATCGACAAGCGCAAGCCGGTCGAGCTCGCGCCCTCGCCGTGGAAGGAGGGCGGCACCGTCTCGTACGCCTCGCTGCCGCCGACGAAGCGGCTCGTGGCGACGCTGCCCGGCTCGTCGACGATCGGCGCCTCGGGCTCGGTCGTCCGCGCGGTCAGGGCACCGAAGGGGTTGCTCGAGACCTTCGGCTCGCCCACCGTGACCGCGACGCTCTCCTCGACGAGCTCGTTCCCGCATCTCGTCGCCGTCCTCTCGGCCCGGCTCCCGGACGGCAGCGACTACGTGATCGGCGAGGGCGGCACCAAGCTGACGCTGAGCCGGAAGCCGAAGCAGGTCACGATCCGGCTCGCCTTCTGGGCGAACACGCTGCCGGCGGGCTCGAAGATCCGGCTCACCCTCGCGGCGACGTCGACTGCCGAGTCGGCCGGGAACATCATCTATATCTCGTCGGTACCCGACGGGTCGAAGCTCACCGTCGGCAAGGTGACGCTCACCCTGCCCGTGTTGCTGAAGCCGATCTCCGGATGACCAGGGCACTCCTCGCTCTCGCCGTCGCGCTAGCGATCGGCATCCCGGCCGCGTCGGCCGGGCGGCAGGACGCCCCGGGCGTGACGCCGACGAGCGTCCTGATCGGCGGCACGGTTCCGCTCACCGGCCCGGCTGCGGCCTTCGGCGTCGTCGGCCCCGGCGCCGCCGCGTACTTCGCCTACGTCAACGCCCACGGCGGCATCAACGGCAGGACGATCACCTACAAGTACTACGACGACGCCTACGACCCGGCGCAGACCGTCCAGCTGACGCGCCAGCTCGTGCAGCAGGACAACGTCCTCGCCGTCTTCAACACGATCGGCACGCCGAACGCGCTCGCCGTCCAGCCGCTGCTGAACCAGCTCAAGGTGCCTGGCCTCTTCGCCGGCACGGGCGCGTCGGCCTTCGCGAACGCGAAGCAGTTCCCGTGGACGATGGGCTACCTGCCGAGCTTCAGCGCCGAGGGCGCGATCTACGGCCGCCAGATCGCGGCAACGGCCCCCAAGGCGAAGATCGGGATCCTCTACGAGAACAGCGACTTCGGCGACGACCTCGTCGCAGGGCTGAAGAAGGGGCTCGGCGGCAAGGCGAAGATCGTCGCGACGCTCGGCTACGAGCCGACCGACAACGATGTCGCCTCGCAGGTGTCGCGCCTCAAGGCGGCCGGCGCGAACACGTTCATGATCTTCGCGACGCCGCTCTTCGCGATCAAGTCGTTCATCGACATGCACAAGCTCGGCTGGCAGCCCAAGGTCTACGTCAGCTCGGTCTCGATCGAGCCGAGCATCATGCAGATCGCCACCGCGAGCACGAGCCCCGCGACGACCGCCGGCGCGACCTCGATCGCGTTCGTCAAGGATCCGACCTCGCCCCGCTGGGCGAAGGACCCGGCCACGAAGCTCTACAAGCAGATCATGGCCAAGTACGACCCGACCGGCCGCCCGACCGACGTCTACAACTTCTACGGAATGGCGGCCGCGTTCACGATGGTCGACGTCCTCAAGAAAGCGGGGCGGAACCTCACGCGCGACAGCGTGCTCCACGCCGCCACGCACCTCACCGAATCGAACAATCCGTTCCTGCTTCCCGGCATCGTGCTCCGCACCTCGCCGAACGACTATTTCCCGATGGACCAGGCGGCGATCTTCCGGTACCTGAAGGGTCTCTGGACCCAGCAGGGGCCGCTCGTCCCCGCGAAGTCCTAGTGCTTTACTCCCAAAGACGTACCGAAAGGAGCTCCATGCGCAAGCCCTCGCTCAAAGCCGCACTCGTAGCGACCGGAACCGTGTTCCTCGCCACGGCCGCCACGGCCGTCGCCGCGTACACGCCGAGTCTCACGGGCCAGCAGGTCGGGGCGAAGACGACGATCCACGTCGTCTCGTCGAAGACCGACGACTCGACCGCGGCAATCCACATCCTCTCGCCGTCCGCCGCGACGCTCACCGCTGCGCCGGGCACGACGATCGGCACCGTCACCGCGAGCATCAACGCCAAGGCGATCTCGCCCGACGCGGTGATCCCGCTCACCGGTTCCGTGATCGTCGCCGACCCGACGAAGTACACGACGCCGGTCGACCAGCAGTGCTCCGGCGCGCCGGCCAACACGGCCGTCTGGAACCTCTCGCTGACCGCGGCGGGCCAGACGCTCAACGTTCCCGTCTACGTCAACCCGGCGCCCGCTTCGCTCGCCGCGCTCGGCGTGCAGACGACGCTCGTCACCTGCCTCGCCTCGCCGGATGTCGGCGCCGCATGTGCAGCGACGCTCTGCGCCAAGCTGCTCGACGTGAACTTCACCGTCAACGGCATCTTCACCAAGGGCACCTCGCCGACGTGGATCAGCGAGTTCACGCCGTACACGGCGGGCACGGCGAATCCGAACGTGGCCGGAACCGTCACCGCGCTCGGGCTCGACATCAAGCCGGTGGTCACGCTCGCAGTCAAGGCCTCGAAGGGCAAGGCCGTGCTCGCGGGCCGCGTCACCCTCGCGGGCCAGGGGGTCCCCGGATTCCCGGTGGTGCTGCTGAAGGGCACCAAGAAGCTCGGCATCGCCAAGACCAACTCGGCCGGCAGCTACGTCTTCACGGCCAAGCTGAAGAAGGGCCCGTACTCGTTCGTCGCCGGCGTCGCAGCTGACGACATCCCGCTGGGCACGGCGGGCTGCGCGGCCATCCCGGCGGGCACGCCGGGCCTGGGCCCGTGCGTCAGCTCGACGATCCCGCAGTTCACCTCGCTCAGCAAGTTCATCAAGGTCAAGGTCAAGTAGACGGCTCGTCGCGAGGAGCGGGGCCTCCGGGTCCCGCTCCTCGTCTACTCTCACCGTGATGGACGTGCTCGCGGTGATCCACGGCGACGACTGCCGCTCCGGCGTCTTCGGCGAGGTCACGCGCGAGCGCGGGCACTCGCTCGACGAGTGGAGCCTCGCGTGGGACACGCCGATCCCGCGCCCGCTCGATTCCTACGGCGCGGTGATGGTCTTCGGCGGCGCGATGCACGCCGACCAGGAGGATCGCCATCCGTGGCTGCGCGAGGAGACGGCGTTCCTCCAGCGGCTGCTCGACCTCGGCCTGCCGACGCTCGGCGTCTGCCTCGGCGCACAGCTCCTCGCCCGGGCCGCGCACGCGCCGGTGATGCCTGCGAGCAAGCCGGAGATCGGCTGGTTCCCCGTCGAGCTGACCGCCGAAGCCATCGCCGATCCCGTCCTCGGCGCCCTGCCGGCGAGCTTCGACGCGTTCCAGTGGCACTACTACACCTACGGCCTGCCCGCAGGCGCGGTGGAGCTGGCACGAAGCCCGGTGTGCACGCAGGCGTTCCGGCTCGGCTCGCGGGTCTGGGGGATCCAGTTCCACGCCGAGATCACCGCGGACCAGATCGACTCGTGGACCGCGGAGGAGCCGGACGTGCCACCGCCGGGGATGGCCGCGGACACGGCGACGCACCTCGCCGAGTGGCAGTCGCTCGGCCGCTGCCTCTGCGGCGACTTCCTGAGCGTCGCGGCCTAGCCCGTCTCGAGCGGAAGCTCGGGGTGGCGCGACCACTCGTGCCACGAGCCCGCGTAGTTCCGCGCCTCGTAGCCCGCCGAGCGGAGTGCGAGCGTGGCGAACGCCGAGCGCGAGCCCGAGTGGCAGTAGGCCACGACCTCCGCGCCCTCGGGCAGCGCGACGAGCTCGCGGATCGTCTCCGGCGCGAGCGGCAGCCCGTCGTCGCCGTAGAGCCGCTCGTACTCGAGGTGGCGCGCCCCGGGGATCCGGCCCTGGCGCGGGTCGCACGCCGATCCGGCGCGGCCGGAGTACTCCTCGGGCCGGCGCACGTCGAGGATCGTCAGCTCCGGATCCTGGAGCCGCGCGAGCAGCTCGTCGCGGGTCGGCAACGCGGCGAGGTTCGGCGTGAAGTCGACGCGAACCTTGTCGAGCTCGACCTGTCCCGTCTCGACGGCGCCGGTCCAGCCGGCGAAGCCGCCGAGCAGTACCGCGACCCGCGGATGGCCCGCGAGCTCGGCGAGCTGCGCCGACGGCATCGCGCCAACGCCGTCGCCGCGGTCGTAGAGGACGAGCCGCTCCTCGCCGGTGACGCCGTGGCGTCGCAGGCGGAGCCCCACCTCGGACGCGAGCTCCTCGACCGTCGCCGGGTCGGACGAGGGCGGCGGCGAGCCGAGGACGAGCGGCTTCGAGCCGGGGATGTGACCGCGTGCGTGGGCGTTCGGGCCGCGCACGTCGCCGATGAACAGATCGCCGGCTCCGAGCTCACCCGCGAGCCAGCCCGCATCGACGACGGGCTTCACAGCGCCGCGACGAGGCCGAGCTCGGCGGCCACGGCGGGACGCTCGACGAGCTCCGCCAGCCAGCGCGAGAGCGCCTCGAACGGAGCGAGGTCGATGCCGAGCAGCTGCTGCGCGCGCAGGATCCAGGGCACGTAGGCGATGTCGGCGAGGCTGTACTCGTGGCCCGCGAGGAAGCGGTGCCCGTCGAGCCACATGTCGAGCGCCGCGAACCGGGCTGTCAGGGTCTCGGCCGCTCCGTCGGCGCCGCGGCGGGCGGCGTAGTAGTCGTCGCCGAGCCGCCGGTCGAAGTCGAAGATCCAGAGCCGGGCGGCGGCGCGGTCGGCCGGATCGTCGGGCAGCAGGGCCGGTTCCGGGAAGCGCTCCTCGAGGTACTCCATGATCACGGAGGACTCCGGCAGGATGAAGTCGTCCTCCTCGATCACAGGCACCTTGCCGCGCGGATTCTTCTCGTACAGCCAGGCGGGCCGGTCGGACAGGTCGATCTCGACCGGCTCGTACGCGACGCCCTTCTCTGCGAGCGCGATGCGGGCGCGCGCGCAGTACGGGCAGCGGGCTGCGTCGTAGAGGATCACGCGGTCACCTTCAGCGTCGCCGCCAGCTCCGCGAAGAGCTCGGCGGCCGGCGGGAGGTCGGCGGGTGAGTCGGCGGTGCGGGCGATCGCTCTCAACTGAGCCGCGTCGGCACCGGTGAGGCGCGAGACGACGGTCGGGTTGATCCCCATCGCGATCACGTCGCCGGGCGGCAGCGGGCCCCAGAACTCGGGCACGGAGAGGTACTCGTCGACGATGCGCCCCTCGTCGAGCGTGATCAGCCGGACGACCTGGCTCTCCTCGAGCCGGAGGACGAGCACGACGCCGAGGCGATACGAGAGCTCGCGCGCGAGGCGGCCCTGGAGGTCGCTGTCGCCGTCGCAGGCCTCGTCGTCGACGGCAACCCAGCCGTTGAGCGGTGGCGACACGGTGGTGGCGGCCCGGCGGAGGAAGCCGGCCGCGGCCTTCTCGACGGCCGCCTCGTCGTCGGTCTGCACATAGACGGTGCCGCGCGAGGGCTCCTTCCGCGCCGCTGCGAGCCGCTCGGCCTCGACGATCAGGTGGATCGACTCGTCGCGGAAGCCGAGCCGGCGATACGCCGTCCGCGCCTCCTCGTTGTCGACGCCGACCGTGAGCGAGAGCAGCTCGGTGCCGAGCGCCGCGGCAGCGGCTGCCATCAGCTCGCGCGCAACGCCGCGGCGGCGGAAGTCGGGAAGCACGAAGACGTCGCTGAGATAGCCGACGCGCTCGTTCTCGGGCTTCGCGAGGGCGAAGCCGATCACGTTGTCGTCTTCCACGGCGACGAGCGCGACGTCCTCGGCGAGGTAGCGCTCGACGTCGGGCAGCGCCTCGGCCCAGGTCTCGCGGTAGTGCTCCTCTTCGGGCACCTCGGCCTGGAACGCGTCCCACAGCTCGTGCAGGACGTCGAGGTCGGCTTTGTCGGCTTTGCGGACTGTCATGGCGTTCGGTGCAGGATCAGCAAGTACTGGCAGGCGAGGTTCTCGAACGGGGCGAAGCGGCGGGCGAACTCGCGCGTATCGCCCGCGACAGCGTAGAGGTCGGAGACTGCCTTGCGCACGCCGAGGTCGCCGTCCGGCCACGCGTGCGGGCGCCCGAGGTGGCGCGCGAGGTACCAGTCGGCCGTCCACTCGCCGAGGCCGCGAACCGCGGTGAGCCGCGCCTTCACCTCGTCGTCCGGCAGCTCGGCGAGCGCCGCGTAGTCGAGCTCCGCCTGTGCGAGCCCGACCACGTACTCCGCCTTGCGGTGCGAGAAGCCGAGGGCGAAGAGCTCGTCCCCGGAGACCTGTGCGATCCGCTCCTCGGTCGGGAACGCAATCCCGTGACCGGCGCGTTTCCCGTACGCCTCGATCAGGCGACTGCGGATCGCGAAGGCCGAGTGGAGCGAGACCTGCTGCGCCGTGATCGAGGTGACGAGCGCCTCGAACGGGTCGGGGACGAGCGGTGGCCGAAAGCCGGCGAAGCGCCGTGCCGCGTCGGCGAGAATCGGGTCGGAAGACGTGAATTCCGTAAACCCGGCGAGATCCCACTGCATCCCGAGCAGATGCTCGATCTCGGGGCCTGCGACGGGCTCGGCGAGAACTCCGCCCGGTGCCGCCTCGAGCCGCACCTCCTGCCCGCCGACGACGCGGTACAGGGCGCCGTCGTGCCAGTAATTCGCCCTGTCGCTCCCGTAGGCGCGGAAGCGCGCGGTGGAGAGCTCGAAGCTGTACGGCTCGGGTAGGCGAAGGAGCGGCACGCCGTCACGCTAGCGCGGACGGCGTGCCGCTCCCGGGCGGCATTCGCCTACTGAGGAGCCGGCGCTGCCGGCAGAGCCGAGGCACTGAAGTTCGCCTGCACCCAGGCCTCGAGCTGGGAGATGGCCTGCTTCGCCGCGTCGAGCCTGGCGAGGAGAGCGGGCGCCTGCGAGCACTTCGCGGGCGGGGTGGCCACCGAGCAGGCCGTATTGATCTTGCCCTCGACCGTGTCGATCCGGGCGGAGATCTTGTTCAGCCGGTTGAGCACGGCCGCCGCGACCTTAGCGCACCGGTCAGCAGCCTTCGGGTGTGCATCGCACTTGGCCTTGAGGGCCTCGAGCTTGCTCTGGGCCGCCGCGACCTTCGCGCCGGGATCCGGAGCCGGGGTGCCGCCGTCGCCGAACGCGGCCGCCGGGAGTGCCATCGCGGCGACCGCGGCGACGACGATGAAAGACTTCTTGAACACGGGAGGGGTCCTTTCGGGGGGTGGATTTGCGGTCGCACTGTTATCCCGTTTCGTAAGCCGATCCCCTGCCGGACGTAAGAGCTACGTAAGACGATGTTCCAGGTCGTGGAAGTCCGTCAGCGGCTCGAACGGAGCACCGCAATCCTCGAGGTAGCGGGCAAGCGAACCGGTCGCGAAGACGCGGTCGGCGGCGAGCGCAGCGCAACGATCCGAGTAGCCGTCGCCGGCGAAGACGATCGGGCCCGCGGGGAGCGCAGCGCGCTTGCACGGCTCGCCGCAGACCGGGCACGGCTCGGCGTCGCGGAAGACGACGCGCCAGCCGCCGGGCCCGGGCTCGACCCGGTTCGCGACGAGCTCGACCTCGACGCCCTCGCGCTTGAGCACCGGCTCGATCAGCTCGTGGAAGCCGGCCGACACGACGAGCGGCCAGCGGCTCTCGACGAGCTCACGGAAGCCGGGCCGCACGCGCACGTTCTCCACGAGCCAGGCCTGAACGTCCGCGAGCGGCGCGGCGACCGTCTCGAACTCGAGCGCGATCACCTCGTGCAGGGAGAGCCGCCGCCCGAGATCCTGTTCGACGCGCTCGTAGATCTCGGGGTCTCCGAATTCGCGCAGCACTAGGTCGAGCGTGTCCCGCTCGGTCACAGTGCCGTCCCAGTCGAGCACAACGCGCATCCGGACCAAGGCTAGACTTGGCGCGTGGCGATGCGCGCCCCATACGACCCCGATCTCGTCCTCGTGGAGCAGATGCTCGCCCCGCCGCCGCTCGAAGAGGCGCGCCGCTCGCTCGAGTACTGGCGCCGCCGCAGGCAGTCGCTGCCGCTCTACAAGCGCTCGGCGCGACGCGAGGCCGACGCGATGGTCGCGTCCTGGCAGGAGCGCGTCCGCGCCGCCGAGCGTGCGAGGTTCGACGCGACGCTGCTCGGCTGGATCGTCGCGAAGATCTGGCCCGGCCGCGTGCTGCTCGACCGGCGAACCGTCGTCGGCTTCGCCTGGCGGCGCACACCGCACCCGCTCCGGCTCGCCGCAGCCGGCTTCGTCGCCGTGAGCCTCGTAATGGTCGCGGGCGCGGTCGCGGCGCTCGCGCTGCTGCTGAACGCAATCGCCTAGCTAGCTCAGAGGCCGTGCCGCGCGCGGGCGAGCCGCATCATCGTCTCGTGCGTCCCTTCGCTGCCGATTCCCCCTACCTCGTCCGGGACGAGCTGGACGTAGCTGCCGTCCGGGCTGCAGCTGCCAGGCGTTGCGGCGGTCGGTCAGGCAGATCTCGAGGATCTCCCAGAGCCGCGTGCGGAGCCGCCGGCTCGACGATCGGCACCGCGGCCTCGACGCGCTCCGAGAGGTTCCGATGCATCCAGTCGGCCGAGCCGATCAGGAACTCCCCCTCGAGCGGATCGTCGGAGCCGCGCGGCGAAGTGGAAGATTCGCGAGTGCTCGAGAAAGCGACCGACGATCGAGCGGATGCGGATGTTCTCGGTCAGGCCGGGCACGCCCGGTGCGAGGCAGCAGAGGCCGCGGACGATCAGGTCGATCGGCACCCCGGCCTGCGAGGCGCGGCGCAAGCAGCACGCACATCTCCACGTCCTCGAGCTGGTTCATCTTGCAGACGATCCGTGCCGGACGCCCCGCCTCGTGGTTCTCGATCTCGCGCTCGATCAGATCGCACGAACCGCTCGCGCATGTGCATCGGGGCGACGAGCAGCGTCGGGAACGACGGCGTGCGCGAGCGGCCGGTCAGGAAATGGAAGAGGTTGACGACGTCGCTCGTGACCCGCGGATTCGGCGGTGAGCAGGCCGACGTCCTCGTAGAGCCGGGCCGTCCGCGTGTGGTAGTTGCCGGTGGCGATGTGCGCGTAGCAGCGCATGCCGCCGTCCTCCTTGCGAACGACGAGCGCCGCCTTGCTGTGCGTCTTCAGCCCGGTCACGCCGAACATCACGTGGGCGCCCGCCTTCTCGAGCTCGCGCGACCAGTGCAGGTTGCGAGCCTCGTCGAAGCGGGCGTTCAGCTCGATCACGCAGGCGACCTGCTTGCCCGCCTCGGCGGCGCGGATCAGCGACTGCACGAACGGCGTGTCGTCGCCCACGCGGTAGACGGTCATCTTGATCGAGACGGTCAGCGGATCGTCCGCCGCCTCGCGGATGAACCGCTCGACCCCAGCGTAGAAGCTGTCGTACGGCTGGTGGAGCATGATGTCGCCGGCGCGGATCGCGGCGAAGATGTCGGTCTCGGCGGTCTCGAGCCCGATCGGCGGTAGCGGGGTCCACGGCGAGTCGCGCAGCCGCGGCGACGTCCAGTCCGGCGATCTCGAACAGCGTCGTGTAGTCGAGCAGCGCGGGCATCTCGTAGACGTCCTCACGCGTCAGTCGCGAACGATCCTTGAGCTCGGCGATCATGTGCTGGTCGGCGTTCGGCTGCACCTCGAGGCGGACCACGGGCTCGAAGCGCCGCTGCTGGACCTCGCGCTCGACCAGCGCGCGCTTGCTGATGCCCTCCTCGTCGTCGAGCTCGACCTCCGCGTCGCGGCAGACCCTGAACAGGCTCGCCGTCTCGATCGCCATCCCGGGGAAGAGCTTCTCGGCGTTCGCGGCGATCACCTTGGCGAGGCCGACGAAGACGCGCTCCGTCGAGCTCGAGCCGGTGCGAACCCGCAGCCACTGCGGCAGCTCCCTCGGCACCTTGACGCGCACGAGCAACGACTCGCCCGTCACCGGATCCACGAGCTGGAAGGCCCAGGACGTCGAGAGGTTCGAGACGAACGGGAACGGATGCGAGGCATCGAGGCTGAGCGGGGTCAGCACCGGCGAGATCTCGGCATCGAAGACCGTCGACACCTCTGTCTCGCTGCGCGTCGCTCAGCTCGTCCCAGCCGACGAGGTGGATCCCGTGCGCCGCGAGCTGCGGACGGATCACGTCGTTGTAACAGGCTGCCTGCTCGGCGAGCATCGAGACGACGATCGTGCGCAACCGCAGCAGCTCGTCGCGGCGCTCGTCGGCGGCGAGGCTCGAGTCGTCCGAGGACGGTCTCACCAGCGCCATCCGCTTCATGAAGAACTCGTCGAGGTTCGACGAGAAGATCGCCAGGAACTTGACTCGTTCGAGGAGCGGCGTCCGCTCGTCCAGCGCCTCCTGCAGCACACGCCGGTTGAACTCGAGCCAGCTGACGTCACGGTTGATCCAGGCGGGGCTCGTGACCTCGTCGGCAGTGGGGATCGGAGGCGTGGCGGGCTCGAAGGTCTCGGTCATGCGCAGAACTGTAATCGGCAGGCTTTGCGCTGTGGGTGTACGACCGGCAAATCAGCCGCGGGCCAGCGCGGCGAGCCGCTCGCCGATCACCGGCGCGAACTTGAAGCCGTGGCCGCTGCAGGCAGAGCCGACGACGACCCGGCCGCGCCGCTCGAGGATGAAGCGCTCGTCGACGGTGCTCGTGTAGAAGCACGTCTCGACGCCGGTCGGCTCCGGGTCGACGCCGGGGTAGCGCGCGGCGACCCAGGCGCAGAGGAGCTCGGCGATGCTCTGGTCGGGCTCGCCCTCGTCGTCGGGATCGGCCGCAGGGCCGGAGCGATGGAGGCCCGCCTTGATCCCGCCGCCGGGGTCACGGAGCGCGTAGAAGCCGGCGCCGCGCGCCGTGCCGAGCTCGATCAGCGTGCGCGGCTCGCCGTCGAGGCGGAAGTAGCAGACGGTCTCGCGGGTCGGCTGCACGGGCAGGTCGGGGAGCAGGCGCCTGGCCCACGCGCCTGCGGTCACGACGACCACGTCCGCGTCGAGGTCGTCGAGCCGCTCGATGTGCGTGTCCTCCACGAGCCGCGCGCCTCGGCGGAGCGCGCCTTCGAGGAACGCGCGTCGGGCGAGGTCGGCGCGGACGATCCCGGCGTCCGGCTGGAAGAGCGCGGTGCCCTCGAACCCCGGCTCGGCGATCTCCTCGAACCGGGCCCCGCACGCCTCGAGCGCGGCCCGCGAGCCCTCGACTCCGGGCGGCGCAAGCTCGACGAGCCCGTTGAGCTCGAGCAGCTCGTCGCCGCTGTCGGCCTCGAGCGCACGCCACGCGGGCAGCGACTCCTGGGCGAGCCGCACCCACTCGGGCTCCTGGTAGGCAAGCCGGAAGATCCGCGAGGCGCCGTGGCTCGACCCGTTCGTGTGCCCGATGCGGAACTGCTCGAAGAGCGTCACCTCGTCGCCGCCGCAGGCGAGCGCGTAGGCCGCGGCGACGCCGTTGATCCCGGCTCCGACGACCGTGACCTTCACGCGACCCGGTTCCGCAGGATTCCGATCCCCTCCACCTCGAGCTCGACCACGTCGCCGCGCTGCAGCCAGCGGCCGTCGCCGTGCTCGAGGATGCAGCCCGTGCCGACGGTGCCCGAGCCGAGCACGTCGCCGGGTCGCAGCACGGTGTTCCGCGCAGCGTGACCGACGATCGCGTCCCACTTGTGGAACAGGTCGCGGAGGTTGCCGCGCGATCGCTCCTCGCCGTTGACGCGGGCGACCATCTCCGCCTCGGAGCCGTCGAACTCGTCCGGCGTCACAACGATCGGCCCGAGGCTCGTCGCGAAGTCCTTCCCCTTCGCAGGCCCGAGGCCGACGCGCATCTCGGCACGCTGGAGGTCGCGCGCCGACCAGTCGTTCATCACCGTGAAGCCGCCGATCTTGCCCTCGGCGCCGATGATCGCCGCGACCTCGAGCTCGTAGTCGAGCTCCTCCGTGCCCTCGGGATAGGGCACGTCCTGATCGGGCCCATAGATCGCTGCGGGATTCGAGAAGTAGAAGACCGGGATCTCGTACCACTCCTTCGGCACCGTGCTGCCGCGCGCCTCGCGGGCCGTCTTCACGTGCTGCTCGAACGCGTAGAAATCGCGCACCGACGGCGGATACAGGACGGGCGCGCGCAGCTCGACCTCGGCCAGCGGGTACTCGGCGTGATGTCGCGCCCCGCCGCCGCCGCTGAAGAACGCCTGCAGCGTCTGCGCCGCGAGCTGGATCACCGTGTCGCCCTCGATCACGCCGGGCCACCCCCGCTCGAGGTCCTCGCCCACCGGTGAGAACATGCAGAGCTTCACGGCTCGGTGTGGACGATCACGTCGGCGATGTCGGGACGCTCGCGGCGAATCCGCTCCTCGATCTCGCTCGCGCGCGCGTGCGCGTCCGCGAGCCGGCTGCCCGGGTCGAGACCGAGCGTGACGAAGGCGACGAGGCCCTCGGTCGTCTCCAGCAGGCGCAGCTCCCGGGGCGGCTCGCCGAGCGAATCGACGACGATGCGCGTCACGGCGTCCGCGTCCTCGGTCGCGGCGGCCGCGGTGCCCTCGCCGATCTCCGTGAGCGGCTCGAGGTGGGTCTGGACGACGTCGACCTCGGGCACGGCCTCGACGATCGCGCGCTCGACCTGCTCGGCGATCCCGTGCGCCTCCTCGAGCGAGAGGTCGCCGGGCAGCTTGAGGTGGAGCGAGACCTCGGTGGCGCCGTCGACCTCGAGCACGCTGACGTTGTGGATCTCGCGCACCGCGCCGACCCCGAGCGCCGCCGCGTGGGCGCGCTCGCGGATCTCCGCGTCGCTGCCGCGCGGCTCTACATGGACGACGACGTCGGCACCCGGGAGCACACGCTGCACCGCCGACTCGACGGCATCGGCGGCGGCGTGCCCCTGGCCGACGGCCGCCTCGGGCGAGACCTCGATCACGACGTCCGCGAAGTGGCTGCCCCCGGCCTGGCGCATCCGCAGGCGACGCAGCTCGATCGGCGGCTGGATCCTCGCGATCGCGCGGCGCGCGGCTTCGTGCGCGTCGACGGGATCCTGGTCCATCAGCACGTCCACGTTCTGTCGCATCAGCCGCCCGGCCGCGAAGAGCACGAGCACCGCGACGAAGAGCGCGGCGACCGAGTCGGCGCCCTGGTAGCCGGCCCGGACGAGCACCAGGCCGACGAGCACCGCGAACGAGCCGACGAGGTCGGAGGCGAAGTGGAGCGCGTTCGAGCGCAGGGCAGCGCTGTCGAACCGGCGCGCCGTCCGTAACGAGACCAGTGTGCGCGAGACGTCGATCGCGATCACGGCGGCGAGCACCGCGAATGTCCACCAGGCCGCGTTCACCTCGGCGGTGCGCGAGCCGGTCAGCCGCTCGATCGCGCGGAAGCCGATCACGACCGCGACGAGCGCGACGATCGCGCCCTCTGCGAGCGCAGCGAGATGCTCCGCCTTGCCGTGCCCGTAGGCGTGGCTGCGGTCCGCGGGCCGGACTGCGACCCCGATCGCGAAGAACGTCAGCAGCGCGGCCACGAGGTCGGCGCCGGAGTGGACCGCCTCCGAGAGCAGGCCGAGGCTGCCCGAGGCGAGGCCAGTGATGAGCTTGAGCGTCATCAACGCGGTGGCCGCGAAGACGGACATGAGTGCGGTTCGACGCTGGAGGCTCACATCTGGAAGGCTAACCGGGTGCGAGTCTTCGTCACGGGCGCGACCGGGTTCATCGTCGGCGAGGTCGCCCGCCGCCTCCGCGCGCGAGGTGACGACGTGGTCGCGCTGGTGCGCGATCCGGCGCGCGCCGCGGGGCTCGACTGCGTGCTCGTCGAGGGCGATCTCGGCGACGCGGCTGCCATCCGGCGCGGGCTCGACCGCTGCGACGCGGCCGTCCACGGCGCTGCCGTCTACCAGGTCGGCGTCTCGGGCAAGGCCGCAGCAGCGATGCGCGAGACGAACGTCGGCGGCACGGAGCGGGTGCTCGCCACGGCGCTCGAGCTCGGCATCTCGAAGGTCGTCCACGTCTCGACGGTCGCGGTCTTCGGCAACACGCACGGCCAGATCGTGGACGAGACGTCCGGGCCGACCTCGCCGCCGCTCGCGGTCTACGACGAGACGAAGCGCGAGGCGCACGAGGTCGCCGTGCGGCTGATCGCGACGGGGCTCCCGTGCGTGATCACCCAGCCGGGCGCGGTGTACGGACCCGGCGATCCGTCGCAGCTCGGCGGGACGCTGCGCCGCGTCGCCGCCGGACGGATGCCGCTGATCGGCCTCGACGACGTCGGCCTCAACGCAGTCCACCGCGACGACGTCGCCGACGGGATCCTGCTCGCGCTCGACCGGGGCCGCGTCGGCGAGGCCTACGTGCTCGGCGGTGAGCTCACAACCCTCGGAGCCATGGCCAAGACGGTCGCGCGTCTCGCGGGCCGACGAGCTCCCCACTCGATCCCGCCGCAGATCCTGCGCGGCGCCGCCAAGCTCTCGCCACGCTTCCGCGACCTCGTCGTCTCGTCCGACGGCGTCACGTACTGGGCCTCAGACGCCAAGGCGCGAAGCGAGCTCGGCTACGCGCCGCGCGAGCTCGAGCAGGGCCTTAGGGAGACGTTCATCTCCTAGTCGGCCTCGGGCACGCGTTCCTCGAAGCCGCGTCGCAGCGGCACCTCGCGGATGTTGAAGAAGGAGATCAGCAGCACGACGAGACACACCGCGGAAGCGGTCAGGAACGCCGGCTGCAGCGCGTTTGCGAGCGCGAGGCGCCCGGCCTCTGGCAGCCGGTGGAGGAGCTGGCCCTGCCGCCGCGCCGCAGGCGGAAGCCCCTGGTTCACGATGAGTCCCATCACCGCGACGCCCAGCGTGGCGCCGATCGACCGCGCGAACTGCGTCAGCGCGGTCGCAGAGCCGATCGTGCGCGGCGGCACCGCGTTCTGCACGATCAGGACGAAGGTCTGCATCATCATCCCGAGCCCGATCCCGCAGATCGCCATGTCGCGCGCCACCTGGCCCGTGGTCGCGCTCACGCCGAGCCGCGAGAGCAGGAAGAGGCCCGAGCCGAGGATCACCGGCCCGATCAACGTCAGCGGCCGGTAGCGCCCGGTGCGGGCGACGAACTGGCCCGCACTGATGCTCGTGATCACGGCGCCGAGCATGAACGGCGTCAGGACGAGGCCCGACGACGCCGCGGAGACGCCGATCACGCCCTGGGCGAACAGCGGCACGAACGTGATCGTCCCGAACATGGCCATCCCGAGCAGGCCGGCGGCGGTCACGCTGGCCCAGACGCTCGAGATCCGCAGCAACTCGAAGGGCAGGATCGGCTCGACGGCGCGAATCTCGACGACGGCGAACGCGAGCAGGAGGACGGCCGCCGTCGCGAAGGCACCTCCGACCGGCCAGGAGAGCCACGCGTAGTCGCGTCCGGCCCAGACGAGCCCGAGCAGCAGGGCAGCGGTGCCGAGCGCGAGCAGCGTGGCCCCTGTCCAGTCGAGAGAGTGCTCCCGCCGAGGGCCGGTGCGTCTCGGCATCGTCACCCAGACGACGGCGAGCGCGACTCCGCCGACCGGAATGTTGACGAGGAAGATCCAGTGCCAGCTGAAGTTGTCGACGATGAAGCCGCCGAGCGTCGGCCCGACGATCGACGCGAAGGCGAACGACGCGCCGATCAGCCCCTGGTAGCGGCCCCGGTCGGACGGCGGGACGATGTTGCCGACGGTCGCGATCACGAGCGGCAGCAGGCCGCCGGCGCCGACGCCCTGGATGCCGCGGAACAGCACGAGCTGGAACATCGTCTGGGCGAAGCCGCAGAGCAGCGAGCCGACGAGGAAGATCGTGATCGCGGCGAGGATCAGCGGCCGGCGACCGTGGACGTCGCCGAGCTTCCCCCAGAGCGGCACCGTGACCGTGCTCGTGAGCATGTAGGCCGTGAAGACCCACGT
This sequence comes from uncultured Actinomycetes bacterium, assembly GCA_963718355.1. Lineage (GTDB taxonomy): Bacteria > Actinomycetota > Thermoleophilia > Gaiellales > Gaiellaceae > CAVQZA01. Next base: position 82,792 of record CAVQZA010000020.1, on the reverse strand, counting down.
GTAGCTCGTGATCCCGCCGAGATCCGAGACGATCCGCGGCAGCGCGGTGGCGACGATGGTCTGGTCGAGCGCGGCGAGTAGCAGCGTGACCATCAGGCCCGCGTAGATCGTCAGGATCCGGCCGATCGAGAACCGGTAGCCGGGCGGCGTGTGCCTGAGGCGCTCGGCGATGCTCATCAGTCGGCGAGCGGCTCCTGCGGCACCTTCTGCTGCAGCCGCGAGAGGATGAGTGCGAGCCCGATCGCGGCGCCGCCGATGACCTGGAGCCACGAGAGCGGCTCGGAGAGGACGACGACGGCGATCAGCGCGGCGAAGAACGGCTGGATGTTCGCGAACAGCGTCGCCCGCGAGGCGCCGACGCGCGAGACGGCCGTGTACCAGAGCACGTTCGTGATCACGAGCGGCCCGATCGTCGCGTAGACGAGGCACGCGTAGACCTGCCACGAGAGGTCCCAGCTCTGCGTCGCGAGCTGATGCGACGCGGTGATCGCGAGCGGGATCCAGCCGATCACGAGCACGATGGCGCTGATCCGGTACGGCGAGTGGCGCCCCATCAGCGGCGCGACGATCAGGCTGTACCCGGCCCACGTCACCGCCGTCAGCACGGCGAGCAGGTCGCCGACGACGCTGCCCGAGATGCTGCTGCCCGCGCCGCCGGCGACGAGTGCGACGCCGAGGAACGAGACCGCCGCTGCGAACCAGAACCGGCCGGGCAGCCGCTCGAAGCCGAGCGCCCAGGCGCCGAGCGCGGCGAAGATCGGGGTGATCCCGAGGATCAGCGCCGTGGTCGAGGCGGTGGTGAGCTTGATCGCATAGACGTAGCCGATCTGGTTGAGCCAGATCCCGACGCAGCCGGCGATCACGAGCAGCATCCAGTCGCGCCGGCCGATCCTGACCCAGCCCTCGCGGCGCGCGGTGAACACGGTGAAGATGACCGCGGCGGCCCCGTACCGGATCGCGGAGTACGCGAGCGGCTGGAAGCCGTGCGTCAGCGCATACTTCGTGACGGTGAAGTTCAGCGACCAGAGCAGTACCGTCGCCAGCAACATCAGGTCGACGGTCGAAATCCGGCGCATTGTCTCGACCCTACCGGCTCTGCTCGTGCCGATCTCCGCGTTCCTCGCCGGCGGCTTCTACGAGTCGACCTACTCGCTCCTCGCGGCTGTCACCTGGCTCGTGCTCGCGGCGGTGGCGGCGCTCGGCCTCGGCTGCCGGCCGTCCGGTGCGTTCTGGGCGCTCGCCGCGTTCTGCGCGTGGTCGGCGCTCTCGGCGCTGTGGGGCCCCGCCGGACCGGCGCTGAGGACTGTGCCGCTCGTGGCGCTGTATGCGGGCGCGCTGCTCGCCGCCGAGTGGGTCGACGGCGAGGCGTTGTTGCACGCGCTGTTCTGGGGGATCGTGGTCGTGGCTGCCGCGGGGCTCGTCGGGAAGGCGGTGGGTGTCTCGTCTGGCTCACGACTCGACTGGCCGGTGACCTACGCGAACGGCCTCGGCCTGCTCGCGGTGACGGGCGTCGTGCTCGCCGTCGGGCTGCGGCCGCGGTTCTGGCCCGGCGCCGCGGCGATCTGCGCGGCCTGCGCGTTCCTGACCTACTCGCGAAGCGCGCTGCTCGTCGGGCTCGCCTGTGTGCTCTACCTCGTGCTACCGCGGCGCGGCGTGCTGCTCGTCGCGGTGCCGCTCGCCGTGCTGGCGCTCGTCGCCGCGAAGCCGCTCGCGGCGCGGTTCGCCGCGCCCGCGCCGGACTCGCGGGATGCGCGGCGCCTCGTGCAGCTCTCCGGCCAGGGGCGCGCGCCGCTCTGGCGCGCCGCCTGGCACGAGGGCCGGGCTCATCCCGTGGCCGGCGGCGGCGCGGGGAGCTGGGATCGTGCATACATCGCGCAGACCGGTTCGCTGGCCGGCCCGGCGAACGCGCACTCGCTGCCGCTCGAGACGTTTGCCGAGCTCGGCGTCGTCGGGCTGGCGCTCCTCGCTGCCTTCCTCGCCCTGGCGCTGCGACGGCAGGAGCGCGTGGTCGTTGCTGTAATCGCGGCGTTCGCAGTGGCCTCGCTCGTCGACTGGACCTGGCAGCTCCCGGCGGCGACGCTGCCGGCACTCCTCGCCGCCGGGAGCGGGCGCGCCCTGCCGCGACTCGGGGCGCGCGGCGGGATCGCACTCGGCGTCGCCGCGCTCGCGCTCGGCATCGCCGTCGGTGCCCACGGCGTCGGCGCGGCCCTGGTCGAGACCGGCAAGAGCCCCGCCCTCGCCGCGCGTCTCCTTCCGTTCGACGCGCGCCCGTGGGTGTCCGGCGACCCCGCGAAGGCGTGCCGGATCGATCCGGGCGAGCCGATGCTGCTGCGGCTCACTCACCCGCCGGAGGGATGTCGGCTCGCGCCGGCCAGCCGATGATGTCCGCATGGCCGCCGCCCGCATCGCGCTCGCTGCTCTCGCCGTCGCTGCGTTGCTGACGCTCGGCGCCGTGGTCGCAATCGCCGCTCCGGGCGCGCTGGGGCGGGCTGCGTCACCGCAGGGTGCAGGTCGTCTCGAGTACTGCCCGGCGGGCCAGAAGCAGACCTACCTGTCCGCGCTGAAGTACGCGCAGAGCCACGCAGCCGCGGCCAAGAAGGCGTACTTCGCGAAGCATCACAACGCCAAGGATCGCGCCGCCTTCCTGCGCAAGCAGCAGGCGAACCTGAAGGCGCTCCAGCGGCAGTACGCCAACTGCGCCTGATGTAGGGTTTTCGGGCGATGCCCGCCCCCACCATCGAGGAGATCGACGCCCTCGCCGGGCCTGCGACTCCCCACTTCGCCTACCAGCTGCGTGCGCGCATCGCCGAGCTGATCGACGGCCTGCCCGAAGGCGATCCGGTGCGCCGCCACGGCGAGGAGAAGATGGAGCTGCTCGACCGCCTCGGCCACGCCTCGTCGAAGGCCGTCGAAGGCGGGCGCGAGCCGTCGAGCCGGCTCGGCTGGGACGAGATCCCGAGCTCCGCGCCCGCCGACGACCCGCTGCCGCGACGGCAATGAGCTTCGCCGGTAAGTCGGTCTTCGTGACCGGCGGCTCGCGCGGGATCGGCCGCGCGATCTCGCTGCGGTTCGCCGCGCTCGGCGCCGCGCGCGTCGCGATCGGGTACCTGCGGAACGACGCTGCGGCCGAGGCCACTGCGGAGGAGCTGCGAGCCGCCGGCGCCGAGCCGGTGCTCGTGCGGGGCAGCGTGGCCTCCGACAAGGTGGTCGCTCAGGTCGCCGACCTGGGGCCGCTCGACGTGCTCGTCCACAACGCGGCGACCGGAGTGATCCGGCCGGCCCTCGAGACCGAGGACAAGCACTGGGACTGGACGCTGCACGCGAATGCCCGCGCACTGCTCAACCTGACGCGCGCCGCCGCCCCGCAGATGCCCGCCGGCTCGTCGATCGTCGCGATCTCCTCGCTCGGTGCGCAGCGGGTGCTCGAGAACTACATCCTCGTGGGCACCTCGAAGGCGGCGCTCGAGTCGATCGTCCGCTACCTCGCGGTTGAGCTCGCGCCGCGCGACATCCGCGTGAACGCTGTGTCCGCCGGTGTCGTCGACACCGAGGCGCTCGACTTCTTCCCGAACAAGGACGAGATGCTCGCGATGGCCGAGCGGACGCCCGCAGGTCGCCTCGTCTCGCCGGAGGACGTGGCCGGGCTGGTCGCGTTTCTCGCCGGCCCCGACGCGGCGATGATTCGCGGCCAGACGCTGATCGTCGACGGCGGCTACTCGCTGCTCGCATGAATTTCATGTGGATGAATTCTCAGGTTCTCGGGGCGCCGCCAGGGGTGCGGGGCCGGAGGGCACAGTGTGATCAACACGGGCCCGCACAGCACCGAGCCGCTGGCGGCGTCAGGCGGCGGCAGAGCCGGCGTCGGCCGGGGGCCTGAGTGGAGCCCACGGAACACAATCGGCGAGCGTGGGATGAGATCCACCGGCGCCGCACAGAGGCGATGGCGGGCGAGCTCGGCCTGCCGGATCCGGTGCGCCGGTCCTTCGCGAACCTCACCGGCAAGCGCGTGCTCCACCTCCAGTGCGCGACGGGCGAGTCGACGGCCGAGCTGGCCGAGCTGGGCGCGGTCGTGACGGGTGTCGACATCTCGGAGGAGGCGCTCGAGGTCGCGCGCGAGCGCAGCCCGTCGATCGTCTGGGTGCAGGGCGACGTGCAGGCGCTGCCGCAGGAGCTGCGGCGCGGGCGCTTCGACCTCGTCTACACGGCGACGGGCGTGCTCGGCTGGCTGCACGATCTCAACGCCTGGGCGGCGGGCATCGCGGCGGCGCTGCGGCCGGGCGGTGACTTCCTCCTGTACGAGGAGCATCCTGTGGCGATGTGCATCGATCCGATGATGCGGTGGCGCGAGGACTACTTCGACGAGTCCATCCTTGTCACGCGCGGCTGGAGCCACTTCGAATTGCAGGGCGATACGCCGGTCGAGGAGAAGCACGAGCGGTTCTGGCGGCTGGGCCAGGTCGTGACGGCGGTCGCGCGGGCCGGGCTCGCGGTGCGCGCGCTCGAGGAGTATCCGTCGCGCAAGACCGAGTTCCGGCATCTCGACGCGCGCGTGCCGGGCGACTTCCTTTTGCACGCGGTGAAGACGCCGTGATCACGCTACGGCGTGAGGCGGAGGGCGAGGCGGCCGGGGCGCTCGTGCTGTTCCACGGGCGCGGGGCGAGCGAGCACGACCTCTATCCGCTGCTCGACGTGCTCGACCCGGAGCGGCGCCTGCTCGGGCTGACGCCGCGCGGGCCGCTCTCGTTCGACTACATGCCGGGCTGCCACTGGTACCGGCTTGGCGGGATCCCGACGCCGGATCCGCCGACCTTCACATCGACGTTCGCCGAGGTCTCGGCGTGGCTCGACGGGCTGCCGTTTCCGGCCGACCGTGTGGTGCTCGGCGGCTTCTCGCAGGGGTCGGTGATGAGTTATGCCCTCGGGCTCGGCGCGGTTCGGCCGACGCCCGCGGCGCTCGTCTGCCTCAGCGGCTTCCTGCCGCAGGTGCCCGGGTTCGAGCTCGATCTCGCGCGCGCGCTGCCGCCCGTTGCGATCGGCCACGGGACGTATGACGACGTGATCCCGGTCGAGTTCGGGCGTGAGGCGAAAGCGGCGCTCGAGGCCGCAGGCGCCAGCGTGCTCTACCGGGAGGCGCCGATGCCGCACACGATCGAGCCGGCGTTCCTGCCCGAGATCGCTGCGTTGATCCGCGCCGCCACCGCCGCCTGAGATTCGACACAGTTTCGACACAGACACGCGCGCCGCCGCCCTCTACAGTCTCTTCCCCGTGGGCGGGCGGGGGATTGGGATGGGTCCTTCCCGGCCGCCGAGCCCCGACCCGGCTACCGCTCCCGCATGAACCCCTGACGCGCCGCGCTCACGAGCGCGACCGCCTCGGGAAAGAGCACCCGCATCGCGTCGCGCAGGCCGATCGCCTGCTCGTCGATCGTCCCCGAGACGTCGATCCGCTTCAGCGCCGACCCCGTCAACTCGACTGCGGTGTTCAGCGTCAGCGTCGCAAACTGCTCGCGCTGCGCCTCCTGCACCGACTCGGCCTGCTGCTCGGCGAACTCACGTAGCCCGCGCAACAGGTCCTCGGGGTCGCCGCCCATCGGAAATCCGAATCCACCTTCCATGTCAGTCCTCCTTGAATAACTCGAAGATGCCTTTGTTGAGCCAGGCGCCGCCGTCGAGCGTCAGGCAGTCGCCCGAGACGTAGTCCGAATAGTCCGAGACAAGGTACGCGCACGCGTTCGCGACCTCGTCCTCCCGCCCGAACCGCTTCGCCGGGATCGAGCGCAGGATCGCCCGCTGCACCTCCGGATCGGGCCAGAGCTGCTCGCGCGTCTTCTCGGTGTCGATCGGGCCCGGCGCGATCGCATTGACCCGGATCCCGTGCCCCGCCCACTCCACCGCGAGCGTCCGCGTCAGGCTGAGCACGCCCGCCTTCGCCGCCGCCGAATGGACCGTTCCCGGGCCACCGGTCCACGCGTAGGTGGCGATGATGTTGACGATCTGGGCTGGGCCGCCGCCGTGCGCGATGTGCCGCCGGCCGAGCTCGCGCGAGCAGAAGAAGGTGCCGTCGAGCACGATCCCGAGCACCGCGCGCCAGCCGTTCGGCGAGAGATCCTCCGCCTTGACGACGAAGTTGCCGGCCGCGTTGTTGACGAGGGTGGTGACCGGTCCGAGTGCGTCCTCCGCCGCGGCGAAGGCGGCCGCCACCTGCTCGGGGTCGCGCACATCGCACTGCACGGCGACACCGCCGCCCAGCTCCGCGACCGTCTCTGCGAGTGGCTCGGGCCGCCGGCCGCACACGGCGACCTTCGCACCGAGCCGGCCGAGCTCCAGCGCCATCGCCCGGCCAAGGCCGCTGCCGCCGCCGGTGACCAACGCGACGCGGCCCGCGAGAGATCCCTCCGGGAGCATCACACCTCGCTCCCCGCCAGCTTGTACTCGCGCTCGACCTCGTCGGCGAGCTCGGTCACAGCACCCGTCGCGGCCTGCATCGCCTGCGCGAACGGAGACGACGCAGCATCGCCGAGCGCGCGCTCGAGCCGGCGCGTCGCGGCGCCAACCGCATCGAGATACGCGTGGGACGCAACCCGCGGCGGCCGGCCCACCGCCGCCTCCAACGCAAGCGCAGCCTCCTCCGCCTCCTCGATCCCGACCGGGCTCTCGGTCAGCCGCAGCCGCATCAGCACCGCGCGCAGCTCCTCGAGATCGCCGCCGCCGGAAAGCTCCTCGGCCAGCTCGCACAGCGCGGCGAGCTCGGCCGCCTCGCGCACCCGCGCCCGGTCCTCCACCGGCTCCAGGTCGGCGTCGAGCCCGAGCCAGCTTCGCGCCTCGCCCTGCTCGAACGAGCAGAGGTAGATGCGTACGCCCTCGTCGAGATCTGCTGCGAGAACGCCCGTCAGGCTCTCGCCATCCTCGGCGTATCGCTCCGCAGCGGCCGCGACCCGCTCCAGCTCCTCGCTCAGACTCACACGCGCAGCATAGACTCGCCGCCGTGGATGCCCGGACGCTCTTCGCACCGCTTGGGCCGACCTACGAACGCTACGCGTCGATCCTCTCGTTCGGCCAGGACCCGCGCTGGCGCCGCGAGCTCGTCTCGCACGTCGAGGCCGGCCCGGGCGACCGCGTCCTCGATGTCGCGACCGGCACCGGTGCCGTCGCACGCGAGGTGGTGGCCCGCACCGGTGCCACAGTCGTGGGGCTCGACCAGAGCCCCGAGATGCTCGCCGAGGCGCGTCGCCGGCGACCCGACGCGGAGCTGATCCAGGGAACCGCCGACGCTTTGCCCTTCCCGGACGCGTCGTTCGACGCGCTCACGTTCACCTACCTTCTGCGCTACGTGCCCGATCCCGCAGCGACGATGCGCGAGCTCGCGCGCGTCGTGAAGCCGGGCGGCACGATCGCCTCGCTCGAGTTCGCCGTCCCGCTCGGGATCTGGCGGCCACTCTGGGAGCTCTACGTGCGGATCGGGCTCCCGCTCGCGGGCCGCGTTATCTCGCCCGGCTGGCACGAAGTCGGGAGCTTCCTCGGGCCGTCGATCCGCGACTTCTACTCCGAGTATCCGCCTGCGCGCGTGCTCGACCTGTGGCGCGCCGCGGGGATCGGCGAGGTTCGCGCGCGCCGGATGAGCCTCGGCGGCGGTGTGGTGATCTGGGGGCGGAAGGCCTGAGGCCTGCCTTCTACTCACTCTCGCCGGGCGGCTGGCGCGACTACGTGACGCTTCTCCATCCGCCCTACACGCTCTGGCACCTGAGCTACGTCGCGATCGGCGCCGGGCTCGCGGCGCAGCTCGACGGCCCTCGCCTGATCGCCACGTTCGTTGCCTTCTTCCTGGCGATGGGCGTCGGCGCCCATGCCCTCGACGAGCTGAACGGGCGACCGCTGGAGACGCGGATCTCCGACCGGACGCTGATCGCACTCGCCGCGGTCTCGATCGGCGCCGCCGTGGCGATCGGCATCGTGCTCGCGATCGGCTTCGACCTCTGGCTGCTCGCCTTCGTCGCCGCCGGCTCGTTCATCGTGATCGCATACAACCTCGAGCTTTTTGGCGGCCGCTTCCACTCGGATCTCTGGTTCGCGCTCGCGTGGGGCGCATTTCCGCTGCTCACCGCGTACTTCGCGATGACGGGGCGGCTGCGCGCGGATGCCGTGGTCGCCGCCTCCTTCGCGGCGCTGTTGAGCCTGGCCCAGCGGCGGCTCTCGACACCGGTGCGCGCGGTGCGGCGGCGGCTCGCATCGGTCGACGGGACGATCGTCTGGCGGGACGGTTGCGAGGAGCCGGTCACCGCCAAGACATTGACCGCCGGCACGGAGGGAGCGCTGCGCGCGCTGACGCTCGCAACGGTGGCTCTCGGCGCGGCCCTCCTGCTCCAGCACGCCGTACGATGAGCGCGTGAGCCCCGCCACCATCGCCGAGATCGTCTTCGCCGTCAGTGCGGTCGCTGCGGTCGCGGCGGTCGCCGTCGCGGCGCTCGGCCGGACCGCGCCGCGCCCGCTCATCGTCGCCGCAGGGGTCGACGCGATCGCCGCAGCCGCGGCGTGGGTCTCGTTCGCGCTCGACCCGAGCCGCGAGCGCGGAATCGCCGCCGGCGGGATCACCGTCTGCGCTGCGGCGATCGGCGGCGCAGCCGTCCTCGCCCGCGCCGTGGCGCGCAGCCGCGCGATCGAGGCCGAGGTCGACAAGGCGCAGGCACGGCTCGCAGCGCTCGTCGAGCAGGAGGCGACCGATCGCGCGACGGAGCTCGAGCTGACGCTCGCGCGCGCCCGCGCTGACTCGGCCTCCCTCCTGGCCGACGAAGAACGCCGCGTCGCCGAGGACCACAGGCGCCGGGTCGCCGATACCGAGAACAGCGCCGCCAACGAACTCGCCCGCGCCGTCGCCGAGGTGCAGCAACGCGTCGAGCAGCGACTGGCCGAGTGGGCCGAGGATCTCGACCGCTCGCAGGCGCGCCTCACCGATCAGCTCGCCCGCCTCGGCGAGCGCCAGGGCGCGATGCTCGTCGACGCCGAAGCGCGGATCGCAGCCGATGCAGAGCAACTCGTGGCGGAAAGCGAGGAGCAACGGCTCGGCGCGCTGCGCCTGCGCGAGGAGATCGTCCAGGCGACGCAGGAGGCGATCACGGCGGCTGCGGCGGAGGTCGAGACGTACTCGATCGAGCGGCGCCGCGCGCTCGACGAGCTGGCCGAGCGCCTGCGCCGCCGCGAGCGCGCAGTGGGCGAGCAGCTCGAGCGCGAGGAGGGCGAGATCGCAGCCCGTCTCAAGGCGAGCCTGGCCGAGGTCGAGCGCCGCCAGGTCGAGTCGCTCGAGCGTGCCGTCCAGCGTGCGGCGACGAGCCTCTCCGAGGCCGCGCTGCTCCAGTTCGCCGACGAGGTGAAGGCGGCGCGCGAAGGCGCGGCACATCGCCTCTCCCGCGAGCTCGACCGGGCGGTCGCGAACTTCGCGCGGCAGGCCGAGGCTGCCCTCGGCGCACGGCTCTCGCAGGTCGCCGACGCGGGCGAGCAGCGTCTCGAGAAGCGGCAGGGCCAGATCGCGGCCGGGCTCGAACGCCAGCGCGAGGACGCGATCGGCGCACTCGAACGCCGCCTCGCCGAGGCCGAGGAAGAGCTGCGCCGTCACATCCGCGAGCTCGCCGCCGACGGCGAGGCCGAGCGCAACGTTCTGGAAGCGCGACTCCACGAGCTCCAACGCCGCGTCGAGCAGACGACGCAAACCACGGAACGCCATCGCGCGTAGGTCCCAACATTTCGCGGGAGGGTTCGTCTATGGAAACGCGAACCTCACGCGAATGAGCGAGATGACCAACACCATCGAACACGAGGGCGGCGAGCAGGCCAAAGTCGAGAGTTGGCGCCTGCACGTTCTCATCGAGGCCGGCTACCCGTTGACCCTGGCCGAGCGCCTCGCCGGTAGCGACGCCGACCTGCACAACGCTGTCGAGCTCATCACGCGCGGCTGCAAGCCCGAGACTGCCGCCGAGATCCTGCTATAGGAAGCTAGTCTCGGCCTGGTGAAGGTCGAGGCGCTCCTCTACGAAGACCGCAAGGTCTACACGGTGCCCGCGTTCAACCGCGGCATAGCAGCGTGGCTCGGCAAGCTCCCCGACGTCTGGGTCGAGGGCGAGGTGACCGAACTCCGCCGCAGCCCGGCCTGGCAGCGCGTGTTCCTGACGCTCAAGGATCCGGAGAGCGGCGCGACGCTCGCTGTCACGATGCGGCGCGACCGCTTCGACGCGCTCGAGCTCGAGCTGGTCGACGGCGAGCGCGTCCACATCCGCGGCCGCGCCGAGGTGTACGAGGCGCGCGGCGAGCTCTCGTTCAAGGCACAGACGATCGAGCGCTTCGGGATCGGCGCACACCTCGCGGCGCTCGAGCGCCTGAAGAAGAAGCTCGCGGCGGAGGGGCTCTTTGCGCCTGGCCGCAAGCGGCCGTTGCCGTTCCTGGCGCGGCGGATCGGCCTCGTCACCGGCACCGACGCCGCCGCGAAGCAGGACGTGCTGACGACGATCACGACGCGGTTTCCGCCGGCCCGGATCGTCGTCGCGGCGACGCCGGTGCAGGGCCCGCGCGCGGCGGCGGGGATCGTCGAGGCGCTGCTCCGCATCTCGGAGCTGCCGGAGGTCGACGTGATCGTGCTCGCCCGCGGCGGCGGCAGCTTCGAGGATCTGCTCCCGTTCAGCGACGAGGCGGTCGTCCGCGCCGTCGCGTCGTGCTCCGTGCCGGTGATCTCGGCGGTCGGCCACGAACAAGACACTCCCTTGTGCGACCTCGCAGCCGACGTTCGCGCCTCGACACCGACTGCGGCCGGGCGGCTCGTCGTCCCCGATCTCGCCGAGGTGCTGCAGCGGCTCGAGCGCGCCCGCGCGGGGATCGAGCGCGGCGCGCGCCGCACGCTCGAGACGCGCGAGCAGCGGCTCGTGCGAGCACACGACCGGCTCCGCCGCGCGCCCGCGCTCGCAGTCGAGCGCAAGCACGCTCGGCTGGAGGCGACCGCGGGCCGGCTCCGCGCGCTCTCGCCACGCGCGACACTCGGCCGCGGCTACGCGATCGTGCGCGCCCGCAACACGATCCTCCGCTCGGCAGGTGAGGTCGCACAAGGCGAGCGGGTCGAGGTCGAGCTGGCAGACGGAGGCTTCGGGGCAGTGGTCGAATGAGCGAGGAGACGCTGACCTTCGAGGCGGCGCAGAGGGAGCTCGAGGCGATCGTCGAGAAGCTCGAGCGCGGCGAGGCTGAGCTCGAGCAGCTGACTGCGCTCTCGGAGCGCGGCGAGGTGCTCTATCGGTTCTGCCGCGAGCAGCTCGACGCCGCGCACGGCAAGATCGAGGAGCTAGGCAAGGCTGACGCCTAGCGCGACCAGATCCTCGCGCGCCCGCGCGGGATCACCGGAGAGCGCGACCGTCTCGACCCCCGGCAGCGGCTCGACGACCCGGCCGCCGAAGACGACGCAGCGGACTCCCGCTTCGAGACACCGCCGAGCCACCACCGCAGGCGCCTTCCCCACCGTCGTCGTGCGGTCGACCGTCCCCTCGCCCGTAACGACGAGATCGGCGCCGCTCGGGTCGAAGCCCATCGCATCGAGCACGAGCTCGCCTCCGGGAACGAGCTCCGCACCGAGCGCTGCCAGAGCCGCGCCGAGGCCGCCCGCCGCGCCCGAGCCCGGCAGCTGCGCGTAGGGCTGAAGCTCCGGCAGCGCGAGCAGGCGCGCCTCGAGCAGCGCGACCTGCTCCGCGCCGGCGCCCTTCTGCGGCCCGAACAGGCGCGCCTCGTCGTGAAGCACGCTCTGGACGTCGCACGCAACACGGGCCGGAGCGGGCAGCCGCTCCAGCACCTCGCGCATCCCGACGCCGCCGTCCACGGTCGCGGAGCCGCCGAGACACAACAGGAGCGTCGAAGCGTCGCCGGCGGCGAGGATCAGCTCGCCGAAGCCCCGGCGAGGGGATGGCCGATGCGCTCTTTCGCTCGCGCGGGGGCCGGTGGCATGAGGCGGAGGTTTCGGACGCGTTCGGGCGCCCGCGGCTCGGCCGCTGGCTCGAGCTGCCGGACGGGACCGCCGTCGTCGAGGCGGCGGAAGCAGTGCCGCTCGATCCGTCGCAGCTCGACGCGCTTGCTGCATCCAGCAGCCTCTGCCGCCGTGAGGACGCCCTTGAGGCTAGCCGGCGACGCGATCGCGCGGGCGCCCGGCACCGTCCTCGACCATTCCCTCCGCCTCGTCGACCGACTCGTCGGCCCGCTCGGCGCCGGGCATCCCGCGCAGCGTCGCGAGTGAGATCCCCTCGTGTGCGAGGAAGATGAGGCCGATTCCGATCCCGACCGACGCCTCGATCGCCTGCAGCCCGATCCCGAACGCGAAGCCCTGCGAGTACGGCACGCCGTACGACACGAGCGGCAACGCGACCGCGGCCTGCATCAGGCCGACGTTCCCCGGCCAGAGCGGGAAGATCGTTGCCACGTTCATCAGCACGAGCACGAGCCCGGCCGCGGGCAGCGGCGAGTGGATGTCGAACGCGCGCATCGCCGTGTACACCGCGAGCAGCTGGAAGATCCAGCCGAGGCACTGGAACGCGATCGCCCGCACAGCGGGCCAGCCGGCGCGCATCACGCCGAGCCCGTGGCGGCCCATCGTCACCACGCGACGGACGGAGCCGAGCCCTTCGAGCCGCGCCCCCTGATGCAGGCGCGCGCTGGCGAACGCAAAGGTGAAGAGTGCGATCCCCACGCCGACGACGACGATCAGCGACGTGACCGCCCAGGCCGGGATCTTCGCGAAGAAGACGACGTAGACGACGAGGATCACCACCGGCACGAGGTCGAAGACGCGATGCGCGAACACCGTGCCGACGAGCGTCGCCCAGAGCCCCTTGCGCCCGGGCATCCGCCGCGTCAGCACACCGACCCGCGCCAGCTCGCCCACGCGTCCCGGCAGCACGGCATTGGCGAACAGCCCCACCGAGAACGCCGAAAAGACGAGCCGGAAGCGCGGCCGCGGCGGCGGCATTGCAGCGTCGATCACGGTCTTCCACGCGAGCGCACGGGCAATCACCGAGAGCAGGTTGAAGCCGATCGCGACCAGCACCCACCACCACTCCACCTTGTCGAAGGCGTGCCGGATCGTGTGCGTGTTCGGCCCGCGCCACCAGAGCATCGCGACCACGCCCACGCCGGCCAGCACGACGAGCACGATCCGCGTCAGCGGATGGCCGAGCAGCGTGCGCATCAGGCCGCGAGCACCTGCTCGTAGACCGAGATCAGCCGCCGCCCGATGTCCTCCCACGAGTACTTCGCGATCGCGACCTCGCGCGCCGCAGCACCGAACGCCGCGCGGCGCGGCTCGTCGGCGAGCAGCGACTCGATCGCATCGGCGAGCGCGCGGGAGTCGCCCGGCGGGCACATCAGCCCGGTCTTCGCCGTCATCACGTCACGGTACCCGGTGATGTCGGAGCACACGACCGGCGTCGCGCACGCGAACGCGCGCGTCAGCACCATCCCGAAGCTCTCGCCGCCGAGCGACGGCGCGACGAGCGCCTTCACCGACAGCAGCTCCGCGGTGAGATCCTCTTGCGAGAGGAAGCCGAGGATGTCGATCCCCTCGTCCGAGACCCGGGTGCGCTGAAGGAGGAGCCGCACGGCGAGCGGATCGGCGCCGGCGATCCGCAGGCGCGCGCCGGTGCGCTTGCGGAGCTCCGGCCACGCCTCGATCAGCACGCGCAGGCCCTTGCGCGCCTCGTGGCGCCCCGCGAAGAGAATCCGGTGCTCGCGCCCGCCCGCCTCGGCGGCAGGCGGAATCAGCACGCCGTTCGGAATCACGTTGTACTCGCCCGGGAGCCAGCGCGCGGCCGAGTCGGCCGCCATCTGCGAGACCGCGATCCGGTAGTCGATCCGGTCGAGCACCGGGCGCCAGACGTGGACGGCGCCTCGCATCCAGCCGAGCTCGCCGCTCGCGTGGTGGGTCGCGATGATCGGCGTCGTCCGCGCGAGCGCGAGGGTGAGGATGCAGATCGCCGGAGTCATCGGCTCGTGCAGGTGCAGCACGTCGAACCGCTCGCGCTCGAGCGCCGCGCGGATGCGGTAGAAGCAGCGCGGGCTGAGCACGATGTTCGGCAGCGACCCGTTCGCCGGCACGATCACCGAGCGCCCGACCGGGATCACGTCCGCCGGCGGATCACCGGCGCGCGCGACGCGTGGGTGCAGCACGCGCGTGAACTGCCCCGGCGGATCGTTGCCGATCAGCGTCCGGCTCTCCACCCCGTGGCCGCGCAACGCGGCGGCCTGAAGCTCGGCGTGCTCGTTCACGGCGCCCCAGAAGGTCCACGAAAACGGCACGACGATCCCCACCTTCATCGCTACGGAGCCTAATGGTCGGCGCCCGTTAGACTCGTATCGTGTTCGATTCAGGCCTCGCCGAGCTGCACACTCACCTCGGCGGCTCAGTGGCCTCGGACATCCTCTGGAGCCTCGCGCACGAGCAGGGAATCGCGCTTCCGGTCAAGGACTACTGGGAGTTCGAGCGGCTCGTCACCGTCTCCGACCCGCGCGGCGTGCCCGACCTCGACGCGCTCGACGCGATCTACCACTGGACGGAGCTGATCCAGTCGAGCCCGATCGCGGTCGAGCGCTCGGTGCACGCGGCGATCGGCGGCGCCTACCGCTCGCAGCGGATCACGACGCTCGAGGTGCGCTTCAACCCGATGAAGCGAAACCGCGGCGGCGAGCGCGACCTCGACCACATCATCCTCGCCGCGATCCGCGGCCTCGACCGTGCCAGCCTCGAGTACCCGCAGGTGCGCGCCGGCCTGCTGCTGATGATGGACAGGACCTTCAGCGCCGAGCAGAACGCGATCATCGTCGAGAAGGCGATCGCCTGGGCGCCGCGCGGGGTCGTCGGCGTCGACATCGCGGGCCCGCGCCCCGGCGGCGAGCGCTACGACTACCGGCAGGTCGCGCCGATGGTCGAGGCGGCGCGCGAGGCCGGCCTCGGCGTGACGATCCACGTCGGCGAGGAGGGCGGCGACATGGGCCGGGCCGAGCTCGCCGAGGTGATCGAGGTTCTGCGTCCCGACCGCATCGGCCACGGCATCCTCGCCGCCCGCGATCCCGAGCTGATGAACGCGCTGCGCGACGCCGGAATCGTGCTCGAGATCTGCCCCACCTCGAACCTCCTCACCAAGGCGCTCGCCGACGAGAACGAGGTGCGCGACACCTTCCGCGCCTTCATCGAGCACGGCGTCCAGTTCACGATCGCCACCGACGGCCCCGAGATGATGGGCACCCACCTCCGCGACGAGCTCGACCTGCTCCTGCGGATCGGCGCCCTCGACGAGGACGAGCTCGCCGAGGCAAACCGCCGCGGGCACGAGGTCAGCTTCATCGGGCGCGCCACGGCCCGGGCGTAAGCCGGGAAATACGCCCTCCGGTCAATAGGCGCCCTCGGTCGAGAGTGGTTTTCTGGCGCCATGTCCGAAGCCCAATTCCCGAGCATCACTCAACGGCAGCGTCAAGTCGTCGAGTTGATTGCAGCCGGGTGCTCGAACGAAGAAGTCGGCGAGCGACTCGGCATCTCCCCAAGGACGGCCAAGGCGCACAGCGATGTTCTGCGTCAGAAGCTGGGCGTCGCGCGGCGTAGGCAGATCCCCGTCGCCTACCGCAGCCTGACAGGGGTCGACCCCCTGTCGCCGAGCCTCGTGCTGGCTTCGGCCGGTTCGAGGGACTGACGGCACCTCGCCCGCGGCGCTAGGCCGCGGGCGAGGGTACTTTCGAGACAATCGCTATTAGTGACAACTAGCGCTAACGTGTGCCCTCGGGTTTGCGGCGCCCGCGGAGCAGGCGATGACTGAGGGCACGGTTCAAATCCCGCTACGGCGCCGCCGCATCATCAAGCGGCCTCGCCTCACGCGCTTTCTCGACGAGGCGAATGCGCCGCTGGTCCTGCTCGTAGCGCCCGCCGGCTACGGCAAGACAACGCTGGCGCGCCAGTGGATTGCGCAAGGCTCGCGGCGACACGCGTGGTACACGGCGACGCCACCATCATCCGACGTCTCGGCACTGGCACTCGGGCTAGCGCGTGTGCTCGAGACGATCGTCCCGGGCCCTGCGGAGCGGATGCAGCAGCGGCTGCTCGCGGTGCCGACTTCGGAGGAAGAACCGGAGGTCGTTGCCGACATCCTCGTGGACAGCGCCTCCGCGTGGCCTGGCGACGCCTGGCTCATCGTCGACGATTACCACCACATCGGAGCCTCGGCGGCGGCCGATGCGTTCTTCGCACGCTTCGCGCAAACGACAGGGATCAGGTTGCTGATCACCAGCCGCACGAATCCCCGCTGGGCGTCGGCGAGAGGGACGACCTATGGCGACATGGCAATGCTCGGCGTCGGAGATCTCGCGCTGACGGCGACAGAATCGGCGGCAGTGCTCGGAGTGAAGGCCGACGACTCCCTCGTCAGATTGCTCGAGGCGACGAGAGGATGGCCCGTAGTCACGGGCCTCGCCGCAGTCACCGGCGGGTCTGCCGTCCCCAGCCTCCCGAGCCCAGACGAGCTATACGAGTTCCTGGCGGACGAAGTGTTCAACAGCGCCTCACTGGATCTCCGCGCCTTGCTGTGCCAGCTGGCGTTTGTCTCGAACCCCACGCTCGACGTCGCACGCCAACTCCTCGAAGACGGAACTGCGGATGAGCTGCTCGAGGAAGCAGAGCGACTCGGGCTCTTGGAGCGAGAACGAGAACGACTCGGACTTCATCCGCTTCTTCGCGACTTTCTGAAGGCCCGCTTCGCCGAGTATCCAGCCAACGTACGCGGGGCGGCGACCGCCGACCTCACGAAGCACCTTGAAACCGAATGTGCCTGGGACGATCTATTCGAGCTCGTCAGGTCTGATCCGACTCCTGCCCGCATCGACGCGCTCATGCGAGCGGCATTGAGAGAACTCGTCACGGAGGGCCGGCTCGGGACTCTCGCAGCGTGGTGCGAGTTCGCGCAAGCTCGGCGTATCGAAACGCCTGCGCTACAGCTCGCGCTCGCGGAACTGAACCTCGCGCGCGGCAACCACCTCGCGGCGCGACCGTTGGCCATCGGAGCGGCCGGGGCTTTGGGCGAGTGCGCGCAACTTTCGGCACGCGCTTGGATCGTGGCTGGCCGTAGCGACTACTTCCTCGGCGCATTCAACGAAGCGGTCGAGCATTTTGGGCGAGCCGAGCGCATCGCAGACACCGAAGAGAATCGCCTCGAGGCTTCTTGGGGACATTTCCTGACGATCTCCCTGACAGAGGATTTCGACGCGACCTCGGCCCTCTCTGCGCTGAAGCCCATCGCCAACGCCGGCCTCGACGGGATGCTCCGATACGCAAACGCGCGCCTAGTGCTTGCTGAACGGTTCGGAGGGGGCCTGAACGCTGTCGACGCGGCCTTACCCCTGGTTCCATTCGCAACCCACGCACGGAACGTCGCAATACGAACCAGCTTCCTAAACGCCCTGGGCCGCGCCATGTTGGACCAATCGCGATACGACGAGGGCTTCGCTGTCCTCTACAACGTGACCCGAATCGCTCAGGAGCTCGGCCTTCGATTCGTACTTCCCAATGCGTTGATCGGACTTGCGATTGCCGAGCACGGCCGGCGACGCTTCGGACGAGAATCGGTATTTCTCAGACAAGCCGAGGCTGAAGCAAGAGCCTGTGCGGATACGCATGTCTTGGTCGATTGCGAGATCCTCAGGATCCGAACGTCGATAGCCCTCGGCGCGTTCGACGACGCGACCGTCGAGCGTGCGATCTGGACACGGACGCCAGGGTCCGTCGCGGTGGGTGAACTGACAGCCTGCAGGGCTTTGGCTTACGCGTGTGCAAATCAGTTCACCCGGGCGGAAGAGCTGAATGCTGCGAGCCAGCGTTACGTTCAGGTCGCGCAGACCAGGGTAATGCAGACCACAACACGCCTTCTCGTCGCCTCAGGACGCTCGGAACCGACTGAGTCGATCCTTGACGCACTCGAACGCGCTGTCACCGAGACCGGAAGTCTCGATTACCTGGTCACCGCGTGTAGAGGTGCACCGTTCTTGGCACCACTGGTCTGCGCCAACCGGCGACTCGAGCAGCTAGTAACAGGGGCGTTTCGTCGGAGCCGAGACGCTCCAAATCTGACCGCGAAGGGCCATGGCGACGACCCAATCTCCCAAGGAGGCGTGCCCGCCTTCTCTCCCCGGGAAGAACAAGTCTTTGCGCTTCTCTGTCGCGGTTCGACCAACAAGCAGATGGCACGAACGTTGTTCATTTCGGAGGTGACTGTGAAGGTGCACCTGAGACACATCTACCGGAAACTCGGAGTCACGACACGACTCGAGGCAGTCGCCCTGGGCCTCGCTGGTCTTCTCGATACCTAGTCGCCGATCGCGCGAATCGCGACCCGCGGCATGAGAATCTCCGGAGCGAACTCCGGAGCATCAACGGACTCGAGCGCCTGCGCTTGTCCCTCAAACTGGAAGTCGGCCCGAGTAGCCAGCCGATAGCTCTCGGACGCGCCTGCGAGAATTGCTTCGAAGGCGGCGACCACAGAAGTGTCGAACTGCGTTTCGACCGCCTGAGCCAATCGCAACCGCGCAACCCGTGTCGGCATAGCTTCGCGATATGGACGATCCGAGGTCATCGCGTTGTAGGCGTCTGCGACAGCAATGATTCTGGCGATGGCCGGGATCGCGTCCGCCCGAATCCCATCTGGGTAGCCGTTGCCGTCGAACCTCTCGTGGTGGTGGCGCACGATTGCGGCGATCTCAGCGTAGTCGTCGACCTTCGCTAGGATCCGCTCGCCGATTTCGGAGTGTGCCTCCATCAAACGCCGTTCCTCAAGCGTGAGCGCTCCCGGTTTCTCGAGGAGGCCGGGAGGAAGCCCGATCTTCCCAATGTCGTGCACAAGCCCTGCAACGTGCGCCAACTGCTGGTCGCTCTCGGACAGGCCCATCCGAGCCGCGATATCCCGCGCATAGATCGCGACGGCCGCCGAGTGACCCGCGGTGTACTGATCTCGCGCATCGAGCGTTGTTACGAGCGCCGACGCGAACGAGAGGTTGGCCTGCTCGAGACGACCATTGACCGAGGAAAGCTCATCTGCGAGTTGCATCTGTTCTTGGTATAGGACGAATAGGCGCTGCGCTGCGAGTGCAGGAAGGAAGAAGACAGGAAGGATCCAGATCGAGGCCTGTTCGACCCCGAAGGCCAGGAGCGCAACGACCGGCACCGTGAGCGGCACGGCAGCCAAAGCAGTGGGCCCAACGCTCCGGATCACTTCGCTGACGCTGCCTGTCCCGCGGAGTGTGACGGTAAGCACGTTGAACCCGAGGTCCAGCGACTCGTAGGCAAGTGCGGCGGCACAGGTGGCGATCACCACTGCGCCGAGATTGCTCGAGGTTAGTGACGTCACCTTGACTGCGACTAGCCCCGCGATGGCGCCGTTGATTGAGCGCACGCACGTGTACACCGCCCACTTCAAGAGAGGCTGAGGGCTGTTGTTGCGCAGGTCTCCGATCATCGATGCCGCCGCGACGACCATCGCGGCAAGGGGGCCGAAGAGAACCGCGGCGAAGAGGATGAGGAACCCCGATATGGATACTTCGATGTCTGCGCGGCTACTCACACGAACGCTGGCGTGCTCGGCGACCGCGGCGACACCAGCGAGTGCGATGACTACCCAAGGGTTACTGCCAAGTGTGTAGCCCGCATCCAAGAGCGCGATCAGGATCGCGACAGAAGCGAAGGTCAGCGCAATCAGGTACGTGTACAGACGAATGCCAGGCTCTGCGAACCGACGGATCGACCTACCTGTGTGACCTAGAGCCCCAACCAACTTTTCCCCTTGTTCGATTTCCTTGCATGTAACCCATTTGGGGTATACGATCGCGTTGCCGTTAGTCCCCAAATAAAGGAGTCACAGTGCGCAAGTCTGTGATCCGTTTCGTTGCTCGCGGCCTCGATGGCGTGGGCGCAAAGTCCTGGTAGAGCCGACGCAGTCTCTGTTTTCCACAGGCACTGGGCATCACCCTGTTGAGTGATTTCCACAGCCTGGGGGAAGATGGATGAAGAGCTAGCAAGGCCCGCCCCGAGGCGTCTCAATGGGGCGGGTTTTGCGTGCCCGCGAACAGGTATCCGAACTAGCTGATGATGCCGCGGCGAAAGCCGACGGCTACAGCGTGGGCGCGCGAGCGCGCCTGGAGCTTTGCGAGCAGATGGCGGACGTGCGACTTCACCGTCTCCTCGCTCAGGAACAGCCGATGCCCGATCTCGCGGTTCACGAGGCCGTCCGAGATCAGTTGAAGGACTTCGACTTCGCGATTCGTCGGCTCCTGCTCGAGCTCCCGCAGGGGGCCCGCAAACGGAATCACCTCGCCGTTCCCGTTTCCGCGCCGTGCAGCAACCTCGTCGAAGCGACGGGTGTGCCCGATATAGCGGCTCAGAATCTCCTTACGCTCAGCTGCGTCCACGACCTACCTATCGGTTTCGCCGTAGTCCCCCTTTAGAAGTACTCACTCGCGCGAGGGATCAGAACCGCACGAACCTGCGGCGCCGAGCCACATAATCGGCCGGCTCGACCTCCTCCACGACCGCATTCACGCCTTCCCGTCCGGTCGAGTGGAGGATCCGGCCGTCACCCAGCCAGAAGGCGATGTGATCCGCCGTCGCACCTCCATAAGTGACGAGATCGCCCGCGCGCGCCTCGCCGGCGGCGATCTCCCGGCCCGCCTCCTCCTGCAGGTCGGCATCGCGCGGGACCAGCCGCCCGAGGTGCCGGTAGGCCATGTGGACAAGTCCCGAGCAGTCGATCCCGAGCTCGGTCATCCCGCCCCACAGGTACGGGGCGCCGAGGTACTTGCGCGCCTCCTCCAGCGGATCGCCCTCACGCGGGCTCGGGTCGATCGCCTCGACCGCGATCCAACCCGGGTAGTCGTAGGCGGTTCGGACGAGCGCCCAGCCGCCGCAACGCTCTTCCACCGACAGCGGCTCACCGAGCAGCGCCTGTGTCACCTGCTCCGACGAAGCGTCGGGCTCGCGGTGGATCGGCGCGACCTCGAGCCGGCAGGTGACGAGCTCGGCCACGCTACGTGGGCGGCGGCTCGGGCGCGGGCGCGACGATGCCCGGGTCGAACACGGGCGCCTGCTCGTGCGGCTTCAGCTCGCCGGAGAGAATCCCCTCCGCGAAGTGGCAGGCAACCGTGTGGCCGCCGCCGAAGCTGCGCAGCTCGGGCCGCTCGTCGCGACAGCGCGTGGGCTGCACGTACGGGCAGCGCGTGTGGAAGCGGCAGGCCTTGGGCGGGTTTGCCGGGCTCGGCAGGTCGCCCTGGAGCAGGACCGGCCGGCGCTGCCGCTCGATGATCGGGTCGGGGATCGGCACCGCCGAGAGCAGCGAGATCGTGTACGGGTGCAAGGGTTTCTCGTAGAGCTCGTCGGCCGGCGAGACCTCCACGATCCCGCCGAGGTACATCACCGCGATCCGGTCGGAGATGTGGCGCACCACTGCGAGGTCGTGGGCGATGAAGAGATACGTGAGCGCGAAGTCGTGCTGCAGCGAGGCGAGCAGGTTGATGATCTGCGCCTGGATCGACACGTCGAGCGCCGACACCGGCTCGTCGGCGACGATGAAGTCCGGGTTCACCGCGAGAGCGCGCGCGACGCCCACGCGCTGGCGCTGGCCGCCCGAGAACTCGTGCGGGTAGCGGCTCGCGGCATCCTCGGGGAGGCCCACGATCTTCAGCAGCTCGCGCACCCGCGCATCGGCCTGCTTGCGCTTCGCGAGCCCGTGCACGCGCAACGGCTCGCCGACGATGCGCCCGACGCTGTGGCGCGGGTTGAGCGAGGCGAACGGATCCTGGAAGACCATCTGCATCCGCCGCCGCAACGGTCGCAGCCCGCCTTCGCCGAGGTGCGTGATGTCCTGGCCGTCGAAGGTGATCTTCCCGGCGGTGGGCTCGTACAGGCGCAGAATCGCGCGGCCGACCGTCGACTTGCCGCAGCCGGACTCGCCGACGAGGCCGAGTGTCTCGCCGCGGCGAATCTCGAGCGTGACGCCGTCGACCGCCTTCACGTCGCCGACGTGGCGATCGAGCACGACACCGCTCTGGATCGGGAACCAGACCGCGAGATCTTCGAGCTCCACGAGGTTTCCGTTGCTACTCAAGCCTTCACCAGGCGCGATCGTTGCCACTCGTCGGCAGGCACCGGGTTGAAGCACGCAACGAAGTGGCCCGGATCGATCTCCGTGAGCGGCGGCACCTCGGCGGTGCACGACTCGATCGCGAAGCGGCAGCGCGGCTGGAACGGGCACGCGTGCGGCGCGTGGAGCATGTCGCGCGGCGCGCCGGGGATCGGCTGGAGCTGGCGCCCGCGCGGCGTGTCGAGACGCGGCACGCTCTGCAGCAGGCCCAGCGTGTACGGATGGCGCGGCTCGCCGAAGACCTGCTCGGCCGAGCCCGTCTCGACGAACGTGCCGCCGTACATCACGTTCACGCGCTCGCACATCCCCGCGACGACGCCCAGATCGTGCGTGATCAGGATCAGCGCCGTGTCCATCTCCTTCACGAGCACGCGCAGGAGATCGAGGATCTGGGCCTGAATGGTGACGTCGAGCGCCGTCGTCGGCTCGTCGGCGATCAGCAGCTTCGGCTCGCACGCGAGCGCCATCGCGATCATCGCGCGCTGGCGCATCCCGCCCGAGAACTGGTGCGGATAGTCGCCGATCCGCGCCTTGGCGCTCGGAATCCCGACCTGGTCGAGCAGCTCCGCCGAGCGCGCGTCGGCCTCCTTGCGCTCCATTCCGAAGTGCGCCTCGAGCGCCTCGCGGATCTGGCGCCCGATCGTGAGCACGGGATTCAGGCTCGTCATCGGGTCCTGGAAGATCATCGCGATCTCCTTGCCGCGCACCTTCCTCAGCTCGCTGTCGCTCATCGTCAGGAGCTCGCGGCCGGCGAACTCCGCGCTGCCTGCCGTGGCGCGCCCGGCGCGCGGGAGCAGGCCGAGGATCGCGAGCGAGGTGACGCTCTTGCCGCAGCCCGACTCGCCGACGATTCCGAGCGTCTCGCCGGCGTCGATCTCGAACGAGACGCCGTTGACCGCGTGGACGGTGCCGCGGTTCGTCCAGAACCGCACCTCGAGCCCGTCGACGGCGAGCAAACTCACGCGCGCCCCCGCAGCTTCGGATCGAGCGCCTCGCGCAGGGCATCGCCGATCAGGTTGAAGCCGAGCGCAGAGATCACGATCGCGATGCCCGGGATGATCGCGAGAAACGGTGCGACCTGGAGGTACTCGTTCGTGTTGGTCAGCATCGCGCCCCACTCCGGCCGCGACGGATCGGGGTCGCCGAGGCCGAGGAACGCGAGGCCGGCGACGTCGATGATCGCGGTGGCGAGCGAGAGCGTCCCCTGCACGATCACGGGCGAGATCGAGTTCGGGAGGATGTGCGAACCGAGGATCGAGCGTCGCGGCACGCCGACCGACCGCGCGGCGAGCACGAAGTCAGCCTCGCGCTGCGAGAGGATCGAGCCGCGGATCAGGCGCGCGAAGATCGGGATGCTCGTGACGCCGACGGCGATCATGATCTGGAACAGGCCGGGCCCGAGGACGGCGACGATCCCGATTGCGAGCAGCAGGCCGGGAATCGCCAGCATGATGTCCATGCAGCGCATGATCACGTTGTCGACGACGCCGCCGAAGTAGCCTGCGAGCGAGCCGAGGGTGACGCCGATCGAGAGCCCGACGGTGACCGAGACGACGCCGATCACGAGCGAGTAACGCGCGCCCCAGAGGATCCGTGAGAGCTCGTCGCGGCCGAGCTGGTCGACGCCGAACCAGTGCGCCGACGACGGGCCGGGGCAGCAGCCCTTCGTGATCAGGGCGAGGTTCTGGTCGAGCGGCCCGTACGGGGCGATGATCGGCGCGAGGATGGCGCAGCCGACGAAGATGCAGACGAAGATGAAGCCGACGATCGCGCCGCGGTCACGGCGGAGCCGCCGCCAGGCCTCGTGCCAGAGCCCGCCGGTTGCGACCTTCGGCCCAACGAGCTGCCCCTCGAGCTCCGCAATGCTCATGAGACGCGAATCCTCGGGTTCAGGAACCCGTACGAGAGGTCGACGATCAGGTTCACGAACACGAACACGATCGCCAGGAACAGCACGCCGCCCTGGATCACCGGGTAGTCACGGTTGAAGATCGCCTGGGCGAGCCACGAGCCCATCCCCGGAATCGCGAAGACCGTCTCGGTGAGGACGGCGCCGCCGAGCAGGAGCCCGAACTGGAGCCCGATGATCGTCACGACGGGCAGCAGCGCGTTTCGCAGCACATGGCGGCGGTCGACGATCCCGGGCGACATCCCCTTCGCGCGGGCCGTGCGCACGTAGTCCTCGTTCTGGACGTCGAGCGCCGAGGCGCGGGTGATGCGGGCGATGATCGCGAGCGGGATCGAGCCGAGCGCGATCGCCGGCAGGATCAGGTGCTTGGTCGCGTCCCAGGCCGCTGTCCAGTTCCCCGTGATGATCCCGTCGAGCACGTAGAAGCCCGTCGGATGCTGCGCGTTGATCAGCACGTCCTGGCGACCGATGCTCGGTAACCAGCCGAGCCGCACCGAGAAGATGTACTTGAGCACGATCGCGAGGAAGAAGATCGGGATCGAGATCCCGATCAGGGAGCCGACTAAGCTCGCGTGGTCGAACGGGCTCCCATGCCGTTTCGCGGCGTAGAACCCGAGCGGGATGCCGCACGCCAGCGCGAAGACCATCGCCGCAAGCGCCAGCTCCACCGTCGCCGGGAAGCGCTCGCGGATCTCGGTCGTGACGGGCCGGCGCGAGGAGATGCTGATGCCGAGATTGCCCTCGGCGGTGGTGCGCACGTACGCCCAGTACTGCTCGTAGATCGGCCGGTCGAGGCCGAGCTGGTGGCGAATCTGCGCGACCGAGGCGGGCGTTGCGCGCTCACCGAGCAGCGCCTCGGTCGGACCTCCGGGCAGGGCCCGGATCCAGAAGAAGATCAGGATCGAGAGCCCGATCAGGATCGGGACGAGCAGAAGCAGCCGGCGGACGATGAACCGAAGCATCGATTCAGTCGTCCGCCGGCTGTCTGATTACTCCTCCTACTTCCCGAGGCTGACGAGCCAGAACGGGTCGAGACCCACGGGGCTCGCGATGAAGCCGTTGACGTTCTTCTTGAACGCCAGGGCCGGTGTCGAGTGCACGTACGGAACGACCGGCAGGAACTTCATCACCGCGACACTCGCCTGCTGGTAGAGAGCAGTGCGCTTGTCGAGGTCGGTCTCAGCGTCGGCCGCCTTGAGCAGCGCGAACAGCGCCGGGTTGTTGAACCCGAACTGATCGGTCTGCGAGCCGAAGTGGACGTTGAGGAAGTTGCTGGGATCGCCCCAGTCACCGGTCCAGCCGAGCAGGAACAGCTGTGCTCCGCCGCTCTGCACCGTGCCCAGGTAGTCCGGGCGCCACGGCGCGCTGTGCGGCGTGACCTTGAAGCCCGACTTCTCGAGGCTCGCCTGGAACGCCTGGAAGTTCTGGGCCGGAGAAGGCATGTACGGCCGCGAGACGTTCGTCGGGAACCAGAAGTCGATCGAGACGGGCAGGGTCAGGCCGGCCTGCTTGAGGAGCGCCTTGGCCTTGTCCGGGTTGTACGGATAGCTCGGCACACCGGTCTTGGCGTAGCCGAACAGCTGCGGCGGCAGGAACTGGTTCGTCTGCTGCCCACGGCCGCCGTAGAACGCGTTGACGACGCCGGCCCGGTCGAGACCGTAAGCAACCGCCTCGCGGACGAGGATGTTGTTCATCGGCGGCTTCGACTGGTTGATGCCGACGTAGGCGACGTTGAACGGAGGCCTGTTGACGACCTTCAGGCCGCTGCTGCCGGCCACCGTCGGGATGTCCTGCGGTGCAACGTTGTCGTAGCCCTGGATCTCACCGGTCTGCAGCGCCTGGAGCCGCGCGGCGTTGTCGGCGATCGGCACGAAGATCAGCTGATCGATCTTGCCCGGCTTGGACCAGCTCGGCATGCTCGAGGTGCCCCAGTACGTCGGGTTCTTCACGAGCACGAGCTTGTTCCCGATCGTCCAGGACTTGAACATGTACGGCCCGGTGCCGATCGGATGCTGCGTCCCGAACGTCCCGGTGGGCTGGAACACGCCGTCCGGCGTGACGGTGCCCGCGTCGGCCTTGTACTTCACGAGCGCGGTTGGGCTCGCCATGCCGAACACGGAGAGGCCGAGTGCGCCGAGGAAGCCGCCCGACTTGCGGGTCAGCATGATCACGGCGTGATTGGTGCCGACGGCCTTGCAGCCCCTGTAGAGGCTCTTGTCAGGACCGGGGCTACCGGCGGCGGGATGCGAGAAGCCGCCGAAGACCGTGTTCCAGTAGTAGGTCACTGCGTCGGTCTGCAGCGGGCCCGGGAAGTTGTACCAGCGGTTGAAGTTGAAGCAGACGGCCTTCGCGTTGAACGCCGTGCCGTCCTGGAACTTCACTCCCGAGCGCAAATTGAACGTCCAGTTGAGGCCGTTCTTCGAGGTCGTCCAGCTCGTGGCCAGCTGCGGCACGACGACCGTCGAGCCTGGCTTCAGGCTGACGAGTCCCTGGAAAATAAGGCTGATCGGGCGCAACGACTCGCCGTCGGAGACGAGCGGCCCGTCCAAGATCACGGGGTCGGCCGACGCGCCGAACACGAGCGTCGTCGTCGCCTTGCTCCCCGTCAAAGCAGCTCCGGCAGCCGCGGCGACCAGCAAAAACGCCAGCACGGCTATCAGGCTGAATTTCAGCTTCCTGCCCATCTGTCCCACCCTCCTGTTGCGGTCCAGTCGAGAACCACAGCGATTCTCTCAGACTTCCAGACGCAGAGAGGCGGGGACAAGTTAGGGCGCGGTTGTAGGGACGAGCGCGCTGCGCTCGTCCCTACGTGCCTTGCCTTACCTAGGCCGCGAGCGAGATCAGGTCGCGCAGCGCGGAGAGGCGCGCGAGCGCCTGCCCCTCGAGCTGGCGGACCCGCTCACGGGTGAGATCGAGCTCGTGACCGATCGCCTCGAGCGTCCAAGGCTCGCCTTCGAAGCCGAACCGGAGCTCGAGGATGCGGCGCTCCCGCTCGGGCAGCGCGTCGAGCGCGCGGCGGACACCCTGGCGGCGGAGCGACTCCTCGGCCTCGTCGAACGGATCGGCGGCCTCGCGATCGGCGAACAGGTCTCCCAGCTCGCCTTCGTCGTCGGCGCCGACGGTCTGGTTCAGCGACACGGACGCCTGCGCGGCGCCGAGCGCCTCGTCGACGTGCTGGATCGGCAGGCCCGTCGCCTCGGCGAGCTCCTGCTTCGTCGCCTCGCGACCGAGCTCGACCTCGAGCCGGCGCGCGGCGCGCGACAGCTTCTGCTGGCGCTCGACAACGTGAACCGGGACGCGGATCGTGCGGGCGTGATTCGCAACGGCGCGCTGCACCGACTGGCGAATCCACCAGGTCGCGTAGGTCGAGAACTTGTAGCCACGGCGCCAGTCGAACTTCTCGACCGCGCGGTTGAGGCCGAGCGTGCCCTCCTGGATCAGGTCCAGGAACGGGACGCCGAGGCCGCGGTAGCCCTTGGCGATCGAAACGACGAGCCGGAGGTTCGACTCGATCATGCGGCGCTTGGCGACAGGGTCGCCGCGCTCGATCTGCTTGGCGAGCGTGACCTCCTCGGCGGCGGTCAGCAGCTTGTGGCGGCCGACGTCGGCGAGGAAAAGCTGGAGGCTGTCGGCGGAGCCGGAAAGCGCCTGCGCGGGGAGCTCGGGGGCCTCGACCTTCTCGGGCTCGACCTTCTCGCCGTCGGTCTCGGTGGCCGCGGGGCGGCCGACCTCGAGCCCGATGCGCTCGAACTCGCGGGTGATCTCCTCGACCTCCTGGTCGTTCAGCTCGTGCTCGAGCGTGAACGCCTCGAAGTCGACGGGCTCGATCCAGCCGCGCTCCTCCGAGCGCTCGACGAGCGCGCGGGCCTGATCCGTCTCAAGCAACTCGTGAAGCTGATTCTGCGTCAAGTGAGTTCAGTCTCTCTTTCGAATGAAACTTCGGGGGTAATCACAAACCTTCGGACTTTAGGCGAGGAATCCTTGGTGCGCCAGGGTGAACCGGTACGGATCCCGGTGCCGCTAGGACCTCGAACGAGACGCCCTACCTGCATATTCCGCCGGATCGCATCGGACGGATTGCGCTCTCCGGCCTTTGGTCTTATGGACGATCATCGTCCTTAAAGGTTTGCCGCGCGTGTTCTAAACGTTATGGCTGCGTTATTCCTCGGCCGCGCCCACCGCGACCGGCTCGGCGGTCTCGATGGTTTCCTCGTCGGGAGGCGCCGGCCGGGGCTGGCGCGCCCACTCCTCGTCGAACTCGACGCGCCACTTGCCTTCCTCGTTCTGCACGAGCTCCAGCTTGGCGTTGAAGCTCCTCCCGGAGCGGCCGCGGAACCCCGTGACCTGTCCGTCGCTGCGGCGAGTCGCCATCAGCTGCTTGACGACCTGGGCCGGCAGCGTCTTGCCCGCCTTCAGCTTCCAGATCACGAAGCCGCAGCCCGGATCGTCCTTCGACCAGCACGAGTAGCCCTTGCGGTTCTCGATCACGTCCTTGCCGCAGACCGGGCACGGGCCGAGGTTGGCGCGCTCGATCTTGACCTCTTTCAGCTTGTCGAGCTCGGCGACGGTCTCGGTCGTGAACTTGACGATGTCGGCCATGAACGCGGGCCGCGAGTCGGAGCCCTGTTCGATCAGGCCGAGCCGGTGCTCCCAGCTACCGGTCAGCTCCGGTGAGGTGAGCGGGTGCTGGCCGAGCAGGCGGATCACCTGGACGCCCTTCTCGGTCGCGTGCAGGGCACGGCCCTCGCGCTCGATGTAGCCGACGGAGAGCAGGCGCTCGATGATCGCGGCGCGCGTTGCCGGAGTGCCGATTCCGGACTCCTTCATCGCCTCGCGCAGGTCGGCGTCCTCGATGTCCTTGCCGGCGGTCTCCATCGCGGCGAGCAGCGAGGCCTCCGTGAAGCGGCGCGGCGGCTGGGTCTCCTTGGCGAGTGACTCGACCGAGAGCGTCTGCACCGTCTCGCCCTTGTCGAGGCGCGGCAGCAGCTGGTCGCCGCCGGTGTCGTCCTCGTCGGGCTTCTCGCCCTCGGCGACCTCGCCGTACACAGAGCGCCAGCCCGCCTCGACGAGGACACGGCCGCTCGTGCGGAAGATGTGCTCGGCGACGGTCGTCTCGACGCGGGTGCGCTCGAAGACGGCCTCCGGGAAGAACGCCGAGAGGAAGCGCTTGACGACGAGGTCGTAGATCCGCTTCTCGTCGTCGCTGAACTTGTCGACGTCGTGCTCGCCGCGCGTCGGGATGATCGCGTGATGGTCGGTGACCTTCGCGTCGTTGACGATGCGCGCAAGCGGGAGCTGCTGGAGCCCGAGGACGTACTCCGCGGACTTGGTGTAGTACGGGTTCCTGCCGAGGAGCTCGACCGTGGGCTTGATCTCCTCGACGAGGTCGCCGGAGAGGTAGCGGGAGCTCGTTCTCGGATAGGTGAGCGCCTTCTTGTCCTCGTACAGCTTCTGGGCCGCGGCCAGCGTGCGGCGGGCCGAGAAGCCGTGGAGCGTATTCGCGTGGCGCTGGAGCGCGGTGAGGTCGTACAGGAGCTCGGGAGCCTGACGCTCCTCCTTGCGCTCGACCTGCGTGATCTCGCCGGCCTGGCCGGTGACGGCCTCGACGATCGTCGTCGCATCCTCCGCCTTCGGGAGGCGCTTGCCGCCGAGGTAGCGCCCGGTGTACTTGCGCTCGCCCTCGGCCTCGAACTTCGCCTCGACGAGCCAGTACGGCTCGGGCTTGAAGGCGCGGATCTCCTCTTCGCGGCGCGCGACGAGCGCCAGCGTCGGCGTCTGGACACGGCCGAGCGAGACGGCGCCGTCGAAGGCGGCGCGCAGGCGGATCGAAGCCGCGCGCGTCGCGTTCATGCCGACGAGCCAGTCGGCCTCGGAGCGGGAACGGGCGGCCTCCTCGAGCAGGCGCATCTCGTCGCCGTCGCGCAGCTTGGTGAACGCGTCGACGATCGCCTTCTTCGTCATCGAGTTCAGCCAGAGGCGATCGACGTGCTTGTCCGTCTTCGCGGTCTCGACGGTGTAGGCGAAGATCAGCTCGCCCTCGCGTCCGGCGTCGCAGGCGTTGATGATCCCGCCGACGTCGTCGCGCTTGATCAGCTTGTGGATCACGGAGAGCTGCTTCTTGGCCTTCGCGTCGCGCGGCCGGAGCTTGAACTCCTCGGGCACGATCGGCAGATCGGCCATGCGCCACTTCTTCAGCTTGGGGTCGTACTCGTCGGGATCGACGAGCTCGACGAGGTGCCCGACGGCCCAGGTGATTACCGAGTCGTCGGACTCGAGATAGCCCTCGTGCTTGGCGAACTTGCCCGGCAGCGCCGAGGCGAGATCGCGCCCGACGGACGGCTTCTCTGCGATTACGAGTGTCTTAGTCACGTGTAAACACCATAGCGAAGGGGTGTCGGCTGACTACGTTCGGCACGGAGACGTCACTCCCTTGATACTTGGTGGATGCAAAAGCGCGACCGGCCGTCGCTCTTCTACCGCTTCGTGGTGAACGCGGCCAAGCCGCTGATGTACGGGCCGTACCGGCTGAAGGTCGACGGCCTCGAGAACATCCCGGCCACGGGCGGCTTCGTGCTCTCTGCGAACCATGTGTCGAATTTCGACCCGTGGCCGCTCGGCGTCGCGATCGGCAGCAAGCACTACCTGCGTCACATGGCCAAGTCGGAGCTGTACTGGTGGCCGATGAAGTACGTGATCGACGCCGGCGGCGGCTTCCCGGTGAAGCGCGGCGAGCGCGACACGAAGGCGATGGAGACGGCGGTCGAGCTCGCGCGGCAAGGCGACGCCGTGGTGATGTTCCCGGAGGGGACGCGCCGCAAGAAGGGCCTGAACAAGACGCGCGTGGCGCGTGCTCACACCGGCGCGGCGCGGATCGCGCTCGAGGCGGGCGTCCCGCTCGTGCCCGCGGCGATCTCCGGCACCGACCGGCTCGCGCGGTTCGGCAAGGTGCGCGTGCGCTACGGGCCCCCGGTGTCGATGGACGACCTGCGCGGGCTCGAGGAGCACGAGGCGGCAGGGGTCGCGACCGACCGGCTGATGGCGTCGATCGAGGCGATGGAGGCGGAGATCGCGTGACGCTGCTCGCGATCGACGGCGACTCGTTCGCGCACCGCGCCTACCACGGGATGCCGAAGACCTTCCGGCGCGAGGGTGGTCGGCCCGACGGCGCGATCACCGGCTTCGGGATGATGCTGCTGCGGCTGTGGCAGGACGAGCGGCCTGCGGTGGTGGTCGTCGGCTGGGACTCGCTCGGCTCGCCGACCTACCGCAACACCGAGTTTCCGAGCTACCAGAGCGGGCGCGAGTTCGACGCGGATTTGCTCGAGCAGCTCGACCTGCTCCCGGAGCTGCCCACGGCGCTGGGGTTCGCCTCGGCGAAGGCTCCGGGCTACGAGGCGGACGACTTCCTCGCAGCGGCGGCTGCGTCGACGGACGGGCCGGTGCTCGTCGCCACTTCCGACCGTGACGCCTACCAGCTCGTCAGCGAGCGCGTGACGATCCTCCAGCCGGTCAAGGGCGGCGAGCCGCCGGCGCGGATCGATCCGGCCGGCGTGCGGGAGCGGTACGGCATCGAGCCTGCGCAGGTGCCCGACTTCATTGCACTGCGCGGCGATCCTTCGGACAAGCTGCCGGGCGCACGAGGCGTCGGGGCAAAGCGCGCTGCGGATGTGCTCGCTCAGTACGGCTCGCTGGAGGCGTCGCTCGCGGCGGGGCGCTTCGACGCCGAGGCCGACGCGCTGCGCCTCTACCTGCGCCTCGCCACGCTCGATCCGACCGCGCCGCTCCCGCCGCTCGCAGGCCAGGCGCCCCGGTTTGCCGAGGGCGCCGAGTGGGCGCGCGAGCTCGGCCTGACCCGTCTCGCCGACCGAATCGCCTCGCTATCGACGTCCTGAGCCACCGCGCCTTCGCGCGCCTACATCCGACCGGCCACCATCCCGAGACGCCGCGCCGGCTCGAGGAGCTGCTCGGCTCGACTCCGATCTGGAGCGAAGGGAGCGCGGCGACGGTGGAGGACATCGAGCGCGTCCACGACGCCGGCTACGTCGCGAGCATCGCGGCGATCCGGGAGCCGACGTGGGTCGACGGCGACACGATCGCCACCGAGACGAGCTACGAGGCCGCACTGCTCGCGGCCGGGACGGCGATCGACGCGGCGAAGCGCGGCGGCTTCGCGCTCGTGCGCCCGCCCGGCCACCACGCGCTGCCCGACCGCGCGATGGGCTTCTGCCTCTTCAACAACGTCGCGATCGCCGCGCGATTCGCCCAGGCGGAGCTCGGCGTGGGCCGCGTGGCGATCCTCGACTGGGACGTCCACCACGGCAACGGCACGCAGGCGACGTTCTGGGACGACCCGTCGGTGCTGTTCGTCTCGCTGCACCAGTGGCCGTTCTACCCGGGCTCCGGCGGGCCGACCGAGCAGAACGAGACGACGCTGAACATCCCGATGTCGGCCGGGTCCGGCGACGAGGAGTATTTCCACGCTTTCGAGCACACCGTGGCGCCGGCGATCGAGCGCTTCGAGCCGGAGCTGCTCCTCGTCTCGGCGGGATTCGACGCGCACGTCGACGACCCGTTAGCCGAGATGCGGATCAGCGCGGACGGCTTTCGTGAGCTCGCGCGGCAGACAAAGGGCTACGCGCCTCGCGTGGCCGCAATGCTGGAAGGCGGCTACAACCTCGAGACGCTGCCCGGCCTCGTCGACGCCGCTCTCGAAGGATTCAAGCCTTAACCAGTACGGGCG
Source organism: uncultured Actinomycetes bacterium (assembly GCA_963718355.1). GTDB lineage: Bacteria > Actinomycetota > Thermoleophilia > Gaiellales > Gaiellaceae > CAVQZA01. Next base: position 49,968 of record CAVQZA010000020.1, on the reverse strand, counting down.
GCCATGAGGGCCGCCCGTACTTGGTAAATCGCCACTTTCGCCACCGCTCCGGCCCCTCCACAGGAGGGAAACCGAGGAGCTTATGGTCAAGTTATCGTCGCACCCCGCCGGTTCCTCATGACCCTACGCTGGTGAATGTGAGTCACCCAAAATGGGTGAGTCACGCACGGGCCTGTGCGAGGGCTTCGAGCGCCTCGCGGCGCGAGGAGACGCCGAGCTTGTGGAGCAGGCTCTTCACATGCGAGCGGACGGTGTGCTCCGAGATGAACAGCCGCGTCGCGATTTCGTCGGTGCCGAGGTGCTCGTCGAGCAGCAACAGCACTTCGAGCTCGCGGGCCGACAGCGCCTCGGCGATCGAGTCCGGCACACCGGTGTCGCGCCCGCCGCCGTCCCGCACCTGATCGAGCAGCCGGCGAGCGACCGCGCCGGACAGCGCCGCCTCACCGTGCTCGACGCCGTGGAGAAACTCGACGATCCGCTCGGGCGGCTCGCTCTTCAGCAGGTAGCCCGCCGCGCCGCCACGGACCGCGGCGAGCAGATTGTCCTCCGTGCCCGAGGCGGTGAGGACGACGACCTCGCACTCCGGCGCCGCGTCGCGCAGGCGCGGCAACGCCGAGAGCCCGTCGAGGCCGGGCATCGAGAGGTCGAGCAGGATGATGTCGGGCGCGAGGGAGCGCGCCTGCTCGATCGCCGACTCGCCGTCGGTGGCCTGGCCGACCACGTCGAAGCCGTGCTGCTCGAGCAGCGACGCGAGCGCGTCGCGCGTCAGCGGGTGGTCGTCGACGATGAGGATCCGGTTGGCCATGTGTCTACCTCTTATCGGCACGGGCAGTTCTGCCGACAAGGGAAGAGTGCGACGCGCAAGCGAGGACACCTTCCGGGCATGGGCGATCAGCCAGATCCTTCTGGTCTCGCTGCTCGGCGCCGGCCTGGCGCTCTTCGTCAGCAACCCCGTGCTGCGCACGACCTGGCAGCTGCCCGAGGCGCGGCTCGTGCTCGACACGCTCGTCGCGCTCGCGGCGACCCTGGTCGCGGCGCTCGCCGGCGTCCGGTTCTCGGTCGAAGGGCGCAAGCTCGATCTCGCGCTGTGCTCCGGCTTCACCGTCCTCGCGCTCGGGACGGCCTGCTTCTCGATCATGCCGGTGCTCGGCGGCGCGGAAGTCCACCCCACGGAGGCGTGGGCGCGGCTCGGCTGCCGGCTCGTCGGCTGGGCTCTGATCGCCTACGCGCCCTGGGCCCGCGGCCGCATCAACGCGCGCGAGCGCGCCATGGTGAACGCGCTCGCCGGCTTCGCGCTGCTCGTCCTCGCGATCTGGCTCTTCTGCCGCTGGATGGGCCCGACGCTGCCGACGCTCCTCTCCTACACCGCGGCCGACGCGCCGCCATGGCTGATGAGCGTGCTTGCGATCCAGGCGATGCTGAGCCTGCTCGCGATGGTCGGCTTCGGGTACCGGTTCTGGCAGCACGGCGAGGACCTCGACCGCTGGCTCGCGCTCGCCGCGACGCTGACGCTCTTCGCGGAGCTCCACTACGTCTTCACGCCGCTGGTCTCCAGTGACTACGTCACGGAGGGCGACTTCCTGATCCTGCTCAGCTACGGCGTCCTGCTGATCGGCGTGTGGCGTGCGATCCGCTCGGCCGAGTTCGGGCGCGCGGTCGCCGACGAGCGCGCGCGCCTTGCGCGGGAGATCCACGACGGTCTCGCGCAGTACCTCTTCGCGATCTCCACGCACGCGAGCATGCTCGAGGGAGGCGCGCCGTCCGAGAAGATCATTCCGAAGCTGAAGGAGGCGACCCTTGCGGCGCAGCGGGAGGCGCGCTTTGCCGTGCTCGCGCTCTCGTCCGCGGGCGGCACGGCTCCGTTCGATGCGGCGATCCGCCGCTACGTCGAGTTTCTCACTGCCGACGGGAACCTCGCGGTCGACGTCGAGATCGATCCGGGCATCCGCCTCGCGCCGGACGAGCAGATCGAGGTCTTCCGGATCGTCCAGGAGGGGCTCGGCAACGTCCGCAAGCACGCGAATGCGACCCGCGCCGAGGTGCGGATCGGCGAGCGGAACGGCCAGCGGCACGTCACCGTCACCGACGACGGCCAGGGCTTCGACGGCGTCGAAACGGCCGCGGGACAGGGGCTGAAGAACATCCGCGCCCGTGCGGCTGCGATCGACGGCGGCGTCGAGGTGCGTTCCGAGATGGGGCGCGGCACCGCAGTCGAGGTTCTGCTCCGCGCGTAGTACGTTAGACGCGTGGAGCTCGGCCGCGCCTGGTGGCTCGACGAGGCGGGCGGCGTACCCGAGGAGGCGCCTCCGCTCGAGGGCGAGACCCGCGCGGACGTCGCGATCGCCGGCGGTGGCTACACCGGGCTCTGGACCGCGCTCGCGCTGAAGGAGCGGGAGCCGTCGCTCGACGTCGTCCTGCTCGAGGCCGAGACCTGCGGGCACGGGCCGAGCGGGCGCAACGGCGGCTTCCTGCACGGGTACTGGGGCGCCCTGCCCCGCGTGGTCTCCAGCTTCGGCCGCGAGGCGGCGCTCGAGCTGTGTCGCGCCGGCGAGGAGATCGTGCCGGGGGTTCGGGCCTTCGCGGAGGCGCGCGGCGTCGACGTCTGGCTCCGCGAGGGCGGAATGCTCACGGTCGCGACCACCGAGCGGCAGGAGGAGGCGGTCGCACACGAGGTCGAGCTCGCGCGATCGCTCGGCGCGCCGGAGGAGTGCGTGCCGCTCGACCGCGAGGCGGTTGCGGCGCGGGTCGCCTCGCCCGTCTTCCGGCGCGCTGCGTTCTGCCGCGAGTGCGCGACGATCCAGCCCGCGCGCCTCGCGCTGGCGTTGCGCCAGGCGGCGCTCGATGCGGGCGTCAGCATCCACGAGCGCTCGCCGGTGACGCGGCTTTCGGACGGGCGGCTCGAGACCGCGCGTGGTTCGGTCGCCGCGGCCGAGGTGGTCGTCGCGACCGGCGCGTGGGGCGCGTCGTGGCGGCCGCTGCGGCCGCACCTCACGCCGTTCGGAAGCACGATCGTGCTCACCGAGCCCGTTCCGGAGCTGGTCGCCGAGCTCGGCTGGACGGGAGGCGAGGCGATCGTCGACGCGCGGATCTTCATCCACTACTTCCGCACCACGACCGACGGGCGCGTGGCCATGGGCAGCGCCACAGGGCCGATCGGGTTCCGTGGCGTCGACGGGCGCTTCGACCGCGACCGCCTGAGCGCCGAGACGGCCGCGGCGGGCCTCCGGCGCCTCCTCCCCGCGCTCGCCGAGGCTCGGATCGAGCGCGCCTGGGGCGGCCCGATCGACGTGTCCTCCGACCACCTGCCGTTCTTCGGCACCGTTCCGGGGCAGCGCGTCCACTTCGGCGCCGGCTATACGGGGAACGGAGCCGGGCCGAGCTGGCTCGGCGGCCAGATCCTCGCCTCGCTCGCGCTGGGGCTCGACGACCGATGGGCCGCCCTACCGCTCGTGCATCGCTCCGTTCCGGGTCTCCCGCCCGAGCCGTTTCGCCGGATCGGGGGCGGGATCGTGCGCGCTTCGGTGATCGCAGTGGAGCGAGCCGACGAGGACGGAGGACGCGCTCCGTTCGTGGCCCGGCTTGGCGCCGGGCTGCCGAATCTCCTGGGTCTCCGCGTCGGCACGCGCTAGCGTTCCGGTCACACAACCGGAGGGGGATGGACGGATGCACCGCAGACCCAGGATCGTGGCAGCGCTGGTCGGACTCGCAGTGCTCGTGGCGTTGCTCGCCGCTACGAGCGCGACGGGCCGGAGCGAGGCGGCACCGGCGAACTCGCAAGAGCCGAGCATCACCTACGTGTACCCGATCAAGATCAATACGATTCTCACCGCAAACAAGGGCTCGTGGACTGGGACTACGCCGCTCGACTACGCCTACCAGTGGCTTCGGTGCGACAACACCGGTCTCAACTGCAAGAAGATCACCAATGCGACGGGCACCACCTACACCGTCGTCACGGCCGACGAGACGCACACGCTCCGTCTCGACGTGACGGCGTCGAACTCGGACGGCAAGGCGACCGCGCGGGCGAACGCGACCGCCGAGGTCCCCGGCAACTCGAAGGCGCCCGTGGAGACCGGCTCGCCGACCGTGTCCGGCAGTGCCGTCGTCGCCGAGCAGCTGACGGCGACACGCGGCACGTGGCAGGGAACCCAGCCGATCAACTACACGATCCGCTGGCAGGCCTGCAACGCGGATGTCACCTCCTGCGCGGACAACGGCGCGACGGGTACGACCTACACGGTCGCGAAGTCGGACGTCGGCAAGCGGATCCGCGTGAAGGTGATCGCGAAGAACAGCGCCGGCCAGACGTACGGCCTCTCCGATACCACCGCGGTCGTCAAGGACACCGGCGGCGGAGGAGGCGGCGGCGGCGGCGGCACCGGGAACGCCGTCCCGGTCAGCGACGTCGGGCCTGCCGGTGAGCGGCTGATCGTCGACTCGGTCGTGTTCAACCCGAACCCGGTCACGTCTCGGAGCGTGCCGATCAGGGTGACGATCACCGTCAAGGACACGAAGGGCCGGCTCGTCAAGGGCGCGCTGGTCTTCTTCCGCTCCACCCCGATCGTGACCTCGACCCCGACGGATGCCCCGACGGACGGCAACGGAAAGGTGACGTACAGCATCACGCCGCGGTCGGACTTCCCGATCAAGAACGGGTACAGCGTCCAGTTCTTCGTCAAGGCGTACCGCTCGGGCGACCCGACGCTGGCCGGGATCTCCGGCACCAGGCTCGTGCAGGTCGCAACCCACACGCCGTAGCCCAGCACGGCATGCCCGGCCCGCGGGGGAGCGCAGGGTTCCCCCGCGGGCCTTCGGGCGATACCATCCTGCGATGGCTGATGCCGCCTTCGGCCCGTACCCCGGTGTGGTCGATTCGGTCCACGACGGAGACACGATCTACGTGAAGCTCGACGCGGGCTTCGACCTCTCGATCTACGCGCGGGTCAGGGTGATGGGGATCAACGCGCCCGAGCTCTCGACCGCGGCGGGCAAGGCGGCGCGCGACTTCGCACAGACGCTCCTGACCCCCGGAATGCCGGTTCGCGTGGTCAGCTACGGCTGGGACAAGTTCGGCGGCCGCGTCGACGCGTCGATCCAGTACAACCTCGCCGATCCGCATGACTTCGCCGCGGCGATGATGGCCGCCGGGCACGCCGTCCCGTGGGACGGCAAGGGCCCGAAGCCCGTCTAGGAGAGGCGCGCCTGCTCGAGGTCGACACGCCGCATGGTCCGGCCCGCGTCCATCTCCACCTCGCAGCCGGGGCACGGGCGGCTCTTGTGCTCGGCCACGGCGCCGGCGGAGGCATCGGCGCGCCGGATCTCGTGACAGTCACAGGAGTTGCCCAGGAGGAAGGGCTCACGGTCGCGCTGGTGGAGCAGCCCTACCGGGTCGCCGGGCGGCGGGCGCCCGCTCCGGCGGCCCAGCTCGATGCGGCCTGGGCCGCTGTGCTCGAACGGCTCGCCGTGTCCGAGCTGCACGGGCTGCCGCTGCTAGTGGGTGGGCGCTCGCTGGGCGCTCGCGTCGCCTGCCGCAGCGCCGAGGCGGCGGGCGCCGTCGCCGTCCTGTGCCTCGCGTTTCCGCTCCAACCGCCTCGCCGGCCGCCGCGACCACCTGCGACGAGCCGCCTCCCCGAGCTCGACGCCGTGCGTGTTCCTGTCCTCGTCGTGCAAGGAGAGAGCGACCCGTTCGGGATCCCGCCCGCTGCACCCGGCCGCATCGTCGCGCTCGTGCCCGGAGACCACAGCCTGCGGACGGGCCTCGATGCCGTTGCGGCCGCAGTGCGCGCCTGGCTCGCGGAGGTCGTGCCTACCGGAAGATAGAGAGCCCCGCTCGCGCGGGGCTCTCGGTAGCAGGCCTGTAAGCCGGATTCTGTCTTGGGTGACCATCTCTCTAGGCCCCCGGTCTCCCGGAGGCTCGAGCGGCGTACCCGGCTCCTCGGCGGGCCGCTTCAGCGGAGCCTGTTTGCCTTGCACCAGACGGGGTTTGGCTAGCCGCCGTGTCACCACGACGCTGGTGGGCTCTTACCCCACCGTTTCACCCTTACCGCCGGCGTCTCCGGAGAAGCGCCGGAGGCGGTTTCCTTTCTGTGCCACTTTCCGTCGGCTTTCGCCGCCTGGGATTTCCCCAGCGTCTTGCCCTGCGGTGTCCGGACTTTCCTCGAGCGCGAGGCTCGCGGTCACCCGGCCTGCACGCCGGATTCTAGCCTCGCCGCGCCGGCTTCGCGCATCAGCTGGACGTTGCATTCGGGGCAGTGCACGGCGCCCGGGATGTGCAGCACGAACTCGCCGCAGACGAGGCACTCGAGGCTCGCCCCGCGCAGCAGCGCGTTCAGCTCCTGCTCCAGTGTGCGGTTGAGCTGCGTGATCATCAGAGGCTCCGAAACACCCCGGTCACGCGGCCGAGGATCTGGACGTGGGTCGCGTAGATCGGCTCGAGCGTGTCGTTCTCGGGCTGGAGCCGGACGCGGCCGTCCTCGCGGAAGAACGTCTTGACGGTCGCCTCGTCGAGCGCCTCGTCCTCGCCCGCGAGCGCGACCACGATCTCGCCGTTCCTCGCGTCCTGCTGGCGCTGCACGACGACGAGGTCGCCGTGGAGGATGCCCGCATTGATCATCGAGTCGCCCTTCACGCGGAGCACGAAGTCACCGCGCGCGAACGACTCGTCGACGGTCACGTAGTCCTCGACGTTGTGCTCGGCGAGCAGCGGGCCACCGGCGGCGATCTCGCCGACGAGCGGCAGCCGGTGCGAATCGCCTTGCGGCATCGCCTGGACACGCTTCTCGCGGCCGACGAGCTCGAGGGCGCGAGGCTTGGTCGGGTCGCGGCGCAAGAGGCCGGCCCGCTCGAGGTTCGCGAGGTGCGCGTGGACGGTGGACGGCGAGGCCAGCCCAACCGCCTCGCCGATCTCGCGCACGGTCGGTGGGTAGCCGTGACGGTCGACGTAGTCGACCACGTAGTCCCAGATCTCCTGCTGTCGTCCGGTCAGCATCTCGCCTCCTCCGCGCATCGGGGTCGAACGTGTGTTCGACGGAAGGGTAGGCACTCCTCCGGACGGCGTCAAGAAAAAGACGAGGGGCAGGCACATGGCCCGCCCCTCGTTTCCTCCCTCAGTGCGCTGGAGAGGACTTGAACCTCCACGGCCCTAAGGCCACAAGGCCCTCAACCTTGCGCGTCTACCAATTCCGCCACCAGCGCGTGGGGCCGGGGATTCTACCTAGATGGGTTGGAGCCGCGGCTCGATCGTCGCGCGCTCGGCCTCGAGCCAGTCGGGCAGCGCGAGCGACTCGCCGAGCGCGTCGGCGGGCTCGTCCACCGCGAAGCCCGGCGGGTCGGTGGCGAGCTCGAAGAGGAGGCCGTCGCCGAGACGGAAGTAGATCGAGCGGAAGTACTTGCGGTCGAGCACCTCGGTCGGCCGCAGGCCGAGCTCGGGCAGATGGCGGCGCCAGGCCTCCTGCTCCTCGTCGCCCGCGACACGCCATGCGACGTGATGGGTGGTGCCCGCGCCGAGGAGGGCGACCTGGGCGGGAGGCTCGACGTACTCGATCGGCGCGCCGTCCGTCAGGAGCTCGGCGGTGAAGCTCGGCTCACCGTAGGCGCGCACGTGATGCAGGCCGGCGTGATCGCCCGGGTGCAGCTCGAGCCGGAGGCCGTCCGGATCCTCGAGCTCCTTCACCGCTTCCCGGCCGGGGACCGAGAGCGCGATCGCCTCGAGCGTGCCGCGGCCGAGCCGCCCGCGCGCGGCGTGGGGCCACTCGAAGAAGGTCAGCAGCGTCCCAGGCGCGCCGGTCTCGTCCCCGAAGTACAGGTGGTAGGAGGCCGGGTCGTCGAAGTTGACCGTCTTCTTGACGAGCTTGAAGCCGAGCTCGTCTCGATAGAAGGCAACTGTCGCGACCGCATCCGAGCAGATCGCAGTGACGTGATGCAGGGCCGTCAGACGCACCTGGGTAATGTAGCCCGGTGCGCGAGCTCTGCGAATCTGCGGTGAATGCGGCCCTGGCTGCGGGAGCCGAGTACGCCGACGCACGTGCGGTCGTGCGGCGCTCGCAGTCGGTCTCCACGAAGAACGGCCGGATCGAGAACGTGAGCGACGTCGAGACCGAGGGAATCGGGGTGCGCGTGCTCGCCGGCGGCGCGTGGGGCTTCGCATGCGACCGGCGGCTCGATGCCGAGGGTGCCGTCGCCGCGGCCCGGCGCGCAACTACCTTCGCGCTCGCCTCGTCGGTCGGTCGCAGCCGTCCGCTCGCGCCTGTCGAGGCGCGCTCGGGGAGTTACAAGACGCCGCTTGTGATCGATCCCTTCTCGGTCTCGCTCGGCGACAAGGCCGAGCTCTGTCTCCGTGCCGAAGCGGCATTGCGCCACGAGAACGTCGTCGTCACGCAGGCCTCGGTTCGTGCGTTGAGGGAGCACAAGGTGCTGGTCTCGTCCGACGGGGTCGAGGCGGAACAGGAGCTGTACGAGACGGGCGCGGGGATCGACGCGATTGCAGCGAACGACGAGCTGTCGCAGCTCCGGAGCTACCCGAGCGCGCATGGCGGCTCGAGCGCCGGCGCCGGCTGGGAGTACGTCGAGGGCCTCGGGCTCGAGCGCGAGGCGCCGCGCGTGGGCGAGCAGGCCGCTGCGCTGCTGCGCGCGGAGCCGTGTCCCGCGATGGTCGCCGACGCGGTGATCGACTCCGAGCAGATGGCGCTGCAGGTACACGAATCGGTGGGCCATCCCACCGAGCTCGACCGCGTCTACGGCACCGAGGCATCGTACGCGGGCACGAGCTTCCTCAAGCCAGGCGACCTCGGCTCGCTGCGCTACGGCTCCGAGCGGATGAACGTGACCGCCGACCCGACGACGCCACTCGGCCTCGGCACCTTCGGCTTCGACGACGAGGGCGTCTCCGCCGAGCGACAACCGATCGTCGAGGGCGGGATCCTGACCGGGTTCCTCTCGTCGCGCGAGAGCGCTGCGCGGATCGGGACCGGGCGCGGCGGCCACATGCGCGCGGAGGGCTGGAGCCGGATGCCGCTCGTGCGGATGACGAACCTCCACCTCGAGCCGGGCGCGGGCACGCTCGACGAGCTGATCGACGGAGTACAGCGCGGCGTCTTCTTCGAGACGAACCGCAGCTGGTCGATCGACGACAAGCGCCTCAATTTCCAGTTCGGGACGCAGATCGCGTGGGAGATCGAGAACGGCAAGCTCGGACGGATGCTGCGCGACGCGACCTACACGGGGATCACACCGCAGTTCTGGGGCTCGCTCGACGCAGTCGCCGGGCCCGAGGAGTGGCGGATGTACGGGCTCACGAACTGCGGCAAGGGTCAGCCGGGTCAGGGCGCGCACGTCTCGCACGGCGCGTCGGCGTCGAGGTTCCGCGGCGTCCAGATCGGCGTCGGCAGGTGACCTTCGCACGCGAGGTCGCCGAGGCGGCGTTGAACGCCGCGTCCGAGGAGCAGGCCGAGGTGGTGGTGCTCGCGGAGCACTCGGGCCTCGCCCGGTTCGCGGCCTCCGAGGTGCACCAGCCGACGCTGATCGACAACGTGGTCGTGAACCTGCGCGTGGTGCGGGACGGGCGCGTCGGCAGCGTGCAGACGAACCGGCTCGACGAGGCGGGTCTCGCCGAGCTGGCCGAGCGCGCCGCCGAGGCCGCCGACAGCGTGCGGGCCGAGGCGGGCTTCCCCGGGCTGCCCGAGCCTGCCCCGGTGCCCGAGGTCGAGGGGTATGACGAAGAAACGGCTGCGCTCGAGCCCGGCGACCTCGCGCGGCTCGCGCGCGCGGCGATCGAGGCCGTCGAGCCGACCCCGGTCTACGGCTTCGTCACGAGCGGCGCGACCGAGATCGCCGTCGTCTCCACCACGGGGATCGTCGTCGAGCAGCGCCTCACCGACACGCTCGCGCTGATCGTCGCCGCCGACGAGAGCGCTTCGGGCTACGCGGAGCGGACGGCCTGGCGCCTCGACGGGATCGATCCGGCCGCAGTCGCGCGAGAGGCGGCGGCGAAGATGGCGCGAACCCACGATGCGAGGGCGATCGAGCCCGGGCACTATCGCGCGGTGCTCGAGCCGTACGCGGTCGGCGAGCTGCTCCAGCACTTCGCGTACGACTCGTTCAGCGCGCTCGGGCTGATCGAGCAGCGGAGCTTCCTCGCGGGAAGACTCGGCACGAAGGTCTTCGACGAGCGGATCTCGATCGCCGACGACGCGCTCGATCCCGCCGGCCTGCCGAAGTCGTTCGACTTCGAAGGCGTGCCGAAGCAGCGGGTGCCGTTGATCGAGGATGGCGTCGCGCTCGGCGTCGTCTGGGACCGCGAGACCGCGGCGCTCGCCGGTGGCGAGGCGCGCTCGACCGGGCACGCGCCACCGCTTCTCTCGCGTGACTACGGCCCGCTCCCGTTCGCCCTCACCGTTGCTCCCGGCGAGGCGGGGTCGGTGGAGGAACTGGCCGAGCTCGTCGGCGACGGCATCTACATCACGCGGCTCCACTACCTGAGCACGGTCGCGGCGCGCGACGGTGTGATCACCGGGATGACGCGCGACGGCTCGTTCCGGATCCGCGACGGCAAGATCGCCGAGCCGCTCGTGAACCTGCGCTTCACCGTCTCGGTGCCGGAGATGCTGGCCGACGTGCCCGGGCTGACGAGCCGCGTCGCCCTGCTCAACCAGAACGACTTCTACGGCGAGCGCTATCCGTTCGGCGTCCTGGCGCCCGCGCTCGCGACGGCGCGCTTCACGATCAGCGGCGTCGGCTCTTCGCCGGGGATTTAGGCGCTATTTGAGGTAGTGGAAGAGGCCGATGCAGTTCACGATGAACAGCACCGCGACGACCACCGTCAAGCGTGTCAGGTTCCGCTCCACGATGTGCGTGCCGCCCTGGGACTGCGGCGTGAAGCCCATGCCGCCCATGCCCGCGTCGCGGCCGGAGTGCATCATGATCAGCCCGATCAGCGCGAGCGAGAAGAGCACCTGGAGGACTGCGAGAACCTGGAGCATCGAGGCGGAAGGGTACCAGCGTGGAGGCTGACGACGTTCGGGACCGGATTCGGAAGCTGCTCGTCACGGGCGACAACCGGCTGAAGCAGGGCGTCGCGCCCGAAAAGGTTCGCGAGAGCTACGAGCAGGCGCTGGCTCTGGCCGAGGAGGCGGGGCTCGCGGAGCAGGTGCGGCCGCTGGTCGAGGTCAGGCTCGCCGATCTCGAACGGCCCGGAGGAGGATCTCCTCCACCCGCTGCGCCTGCAGCCTGACGTCGTGCGTCTCGGCCGCGGTGCGGGCGGCCTCGTTCGGAACGGGCATGGCCGCGGCGGTGCGGAGCGCGTCGGTGAGCGCCTCCTCGTCGGTCGGGTCGACCAGTACCCCGGCGCCGGGTGCCACGAACTCGGGCGGGCCGCCGATCCGCGTCGCGACCACCGGCCTCCCGCAGGCGAGCGACTCGAGGAGGGCCTGGCCGAACGGCTCGACGAGACTCGGGCCGCAGACGACATCGGCCCGGGCGATCCACTGCGGGATCTCGTCGTGCGGGACGCGGCCCGCGAGGACGATGCCGCGGCGACCTTCCAGCTGGGGGCGCAGCGGGCCGTCGCCGACGAAGGTGAGTGTCCCGGTGCCGAGCCGCTCGAAGGCGCGCGCGAGGCCGAGGACGTTCTTGCGCGCGGTGAGGGAGCCGATGCAGAGGAACGCGGGGCCTTCCCCGGCGGCGGCGCGTGGCTCGATGCGGAAGCGGTCCAGGTCGACGCCGCAGTCCACGACCTCGGTCTTGCCGCGTGACTCGGGGACTTTCGCTTCGAGCTCGCGGCGCAGGTAGTCGGAGACAGCGATCACGGCGGCCGCGCGGCGGACGACGCGGCGCGTTGCGGCGCGGACGCCCCGGATCGCGCCGATGTTCTGGACGTCCTGGCCGTGCGCGGTGACGACGAGCGGGGCGCGAGAGGCGAGCGAGGCGATCAGGCCTGCGGGGACGAGGACGTGCGCGTAGACGACGTCCGGCGGATGCCGGCGAGCGGCGGCGCGTGCATCGCGGAGGAGGCCGCGGTAACGGCTCCGGCCTCCGGCGCGCCGGTCGATCACGGCGAGGTCGATGTCGTGGCCCCTCTCGCGCAGCGCGACTTCGAGCCGCTCGACGAACACGCCGAAGTCGGGGTCCGCCGGGCCCGGGTACATCTGGGAAACCAGGAGGATCCTCATCCTGGGGAGAGACTTTGACGGTTCCGGCTGTGACCCGTCACTGACACGTCACGGTTTTCCCACTACGCTCGATAGCGGGTGGTGGTCCGGGGTGGCCCCGGCACGCGGGGATTTCACTTGGTGCCGGCGATCGCCGAGGCGACCGCATCGGGCGCGGTGAGCAGGCCGAGGTGACCGGCGCCCGGGATCAGGAAGAACGGGGCGTGCAGAGCAGCGGCGACGCGCTTGCCCGACGAGACGGGCACCTGATTGTCCTTCGACCCGAACACGACGCGGGCCGGCACATGGATCGTCGCCAGCGCCGCGAACGGAAGCCCCGCGATGCCGTGCCCCGCCGTCGAGCGAACCGCGCTCTCCGTGCCGCTGACCGAAAACGGCCGTGTCCACTGCGCGATCAGCGCATGCGTCAGCGGCGGGTGCTCCGGCCCGTACGCCATCCGCAGGACCTTCCGAATCAGCCAATCCGAGCCGACCACGAGTCGGTACAGCGACGTGAAGTACGGGTCGACGATCACGCGCCGGATCCACGTCGGGCCACCGCCTCCGCGCAACGCATCGCCGTCCAGGAGCACGATCCCGCGCACCGACGCCGGATCGCGCCGCGCCACCTCGGCGACGACCGCCGCGCCGAGCGAGTGCCCGACCAGCAGCGGCCGCTGCAGCTTGAGCGTCCTCTGGAACGCCTGCACCTGGTCGGCCCACGCCGCGAGCGTGTACGGGCCACGCCGCTCCGAATAGCCCCATGGCGGCAGATCGAGCGCATAGACGATGTGATCACGCGCGAGCCGCGGCGCGACGCGCTCCCAGACCCAACTCGGCTCCGCGAAGCCGCCGATCAGCACGACCGGCGTGCCGTGCGTCCCCCACTTCCGGTACGCATGCAACGAGCCGTCGAGCCGGATGAACGGCCCGGGATAGAGCGACGTCGCGGGTCGCGTCGCCGGCACCGCGACCCGGTTGTAGATCACCGAAGCGAGAGTCACCGCGGCCCACAGCGCCACGAGCGCGATCCCGATCCGCTTCAGCCAGCGCTTCAAACCGCTCCGAGCGGTGCGACCTCCGAGTCGCGCGCGACGAGCGTCGCATAGCGGCCGCCGAGCTCGATCAGCTCCTCGTGGCGCCCACGCTCGACGATTCGCCCGCCGTCGAGCACCACGATCTGGTCGGCATCGCGGATCGTCGAGAGCCGGTGCGCGATCGCGATCGTGGTGCGCCCCTCGGCGAGCCGGTCGAGCGCCTCCTGCACCTGGCGCTCGGTCTCGGTGTCGAGCGAGCTCGTCGCCTCGTCCAGTACCAGGATCGGCGGATTGCGGAGGATCGTCCGCGCAATCGCGATCCGCTGCTTCTCCCCGCCCGAGAAGCGGTAGCCCCGCTCGCCGACCACGGTGTCGTAGCCCTCCGGCAGCGCCGCGATCACGTGATGGATCTGCGCCGCCTCGGCCGCCTCGTGAATCTCGTCGTCCGTCGCATCGGGCTTGGCGAAGCTGAGGTTCTCGCGCACGGTCGCGTGAAAGAGGTACGTCTCCTGGGAGACGACGCCGACCATCCGCGCGAGCGCGTCGAAGGTGAGGTCGCGCACGTCGACTCCGCCGATCGCGATGCGTCCGCGGTCGACGTCGTAGAGCCGCGCCGCGAGGTAGCCGAGCGTGGTCTTGCCCGAGCCGGTCTCGCCGACGATCGCCGTCCGCGTCCCCGCCGGCACCGCGAAGCTGACGTCCTGGAGCGTCCACTCGTCGCCGTAGCGAAACCAGACGCCGTCGAACTCGACGTCGCCCGCATCCTCGAGGTCGACCGCGCCCTCCTTCTCCTCGATCTCGACCGGCAGGTCGAGGTACTCGAAGATCCGGTCGAACAGCGCGAGTGAGGTCTGCACGTCGACGCCGACCGAGAGCAGCGAGCCGATCGGGAACAGCAGCCGCGTCTGCAGCGTCGTGAACGCGACCAGGGTGCCGATCGTGATCGCCGTCGAGCCGTGCGCGTAGGCGAGCCCGCCGATCCAGTACACGAGGGCGGGCATGATCGCGAAGGTCATCTGGATCGAGGACATCACCCAGCGGCCGGCCATCCGCTGCTGCACCTCGAGGCCGGCCAACGTCCGCGACTCGCCCTCGAAGCGATCGGCCAGCTCGTTGCTGCGGCCCATCGTCTTCCCGAGCAGGATCCCCGAGACGGAGAGCGACTCCTGGACGAGGCTCGAGATGTCGGCCAGCGACTCCTGCGTCGACTTCGCGATCTCGCGGCGCTGCCGTCCCACGCGCCGGGTCAGGAACACGAAGATCGGGATCAGCGCCAGCGCGAACAGCGCGAGCCGCCAGTCGAGCAGCATCATCGCGACGACGACCGCGAGCACAGTCGTCACGTTGGCGACGATCGAGGTCGCGGTCGAGGTGACGACCTCCTGGACGCCGCCGATGTCGTTCGAGATCCGCGACTGCACCTCGCCCGTGCGCGTGCGCGTGAAGAAGGCGAGCGAGAGCCGCTGCAGGTGCCGGTAGACCGCCGAGCGCAGGTCGTGCATCACGTTCTGGCCGACCTGGTTCGAGAGCAGCGTCTGCGCGACGCCGAGCACACCCGTCACGATCGCGATCAGGATCATCCCGCCGGCGAGCAGAGTCAGCTGCTTCGTGTTCTTGTCCGGAATCGCCGTGTCCAGGATGGCTCGGAGCAGGAACGGCGAGATCACGCCGATCGCGGCGGAGAAGAAGATCAGCCCGAGCACCGCCGAAAGCCGGAGCTTGTACGGGCGGAACAAGGCCGAGACGCGGCGCAGGTTCGCCTTGCGGACCGCCGGGTCGGCGGGCCGCTCGGGCTTCTCCTGGGTCATCGCGTGGCGGAAGCCGGGCATCCAGACAGCGTACGTTTCGCCGTGGGGGCTAGCGCTGCTTGTCGTACATGCCGAACTCCTCGCGGAGCTCGCCGCAGATCTCCCCGACGGTGCAGTGGACGCGCAGCGCCTCGCGGATCGGCGGCAGGAGATTCGACTCGACCTGCGCGGTGCGCCGCACCTCGGCGAGCGCCGCCGCGGCCGCCTCGGGATTTCGTTCTGCCCGCACGCGTGCCGTGCGCTCGAGCTGGCGCCGCTCGCCCTCGGGGTCGATCCGGTGCAACTCGACTCGACCCTCGTCTGCCTCCTCGGCGAACGCGTTGACGCCGACGATCGGCCGCTCGCCCGACTCGACCTCGCGCTGGTAGCGGAACGCCGACTCCTCGATCTCGGCCTGGACGAAGCCGCGCTCGACCGCGGCGACGGCGCCGCCGAGCTCGTCGACCCGCTCGATCAGCTCCCACGCGCCCGCCTCGAGCTCGTCGGTGAGCGCCTCGATGAAGTACGAGCCGCCCAGCGGATCGGCCGTGTCGACACCGCCGGCCTCGGTGGCGAGGATCTGCTGCGTCCGCAGCGCGATCGTGGCCGCGTGCTCGGTCGGCAGCGCGAGCGCCTCGTCGAAGCTGTTCGTATGGATCGACTGCGCGCCGCCACAGACCGCCGAGAGTGCCTGCACCGCGACCCTGACGATGTTGTTCTCGGGCTGCCGCGCGGTCAGCGTCGAGCCGCCGGTCTGCGCGTGGAAGCGCAGCGCGAGCGCCTTCGGGTTCGTCGCGCCGAACCGCTCGCGCATGATCCGCGCCCAGAGCCGCCGCGCCGCACGGAACTTCGCGACCTCCTGGAAGAAGTCGTTGTGCGCGTTGAAGAAGAACGAGAGGCGCGCGCCGAACTCGTCGGGCGACAGGCCCGCCTCGACCGCGGCGGCGCAGTACGCGATCCCGTTTGCGAGTGTGAACGCGAGCTCCTGCACCGCGGTCGAGCCGGCCTCGCGGATGTGGTACCCGGAGATCGAGATCGTGTTCCAGTTCGGAATCTTCTCGGCGCAATAGGCGAAGAGGTCGGTCGTCAGACGCATCGACGGCCGCGGCGGGAAGATGTAGTTCCCCCGCGCGATGTACTCCTTGAGGATGTCGTTCTGGACGGTGCCGCGCAGGTCCCGGCCAGAGGCGCCCTGTCCCTCGGCGACCAGCTCGTAGAGAAGGAGGAGCAGGGCCGCCGGCGCGTTGATCGTCATCGAGGTCGAGACCTCGGCGAGCGGGATCCCTGCGAGCAGCGTCTCCATGTCCGCCAGCGAGTCGATCGCAACGCCGGTGCGCCCCACCTCGCCCGCGGCCCGCGGGTCGTCCGAGTCGTAGCCGAGCTGCGTCGGCAGGTCGAACGCGACCGAGAGCCCGGTCTGGCCAGCGCCGAGCAGGTACCGGAACCGCTCGTTCGTCTCCTCCGCCGACGCGAAGCCCGCGTACTGGCGGATCGTCCACGGCCGGCCGCGGTACATGTCCGGATAGGGCCCTCGCGTGTATGGGAACTCGCCCGGAAGCTCGAGCGGGCGGGGCGCGTCCTCCGCGGTGTAGACGGGCTTGAACTCGATTCGGTGATCCTAAGGCAGCCCGAGCCCGGCCTGGAGCGCAGCGCCGAGCGCCAGCAGCTCGAAGTCCGAGCCGGCAGGGCCGATCAGCGAGACGCCGACCGGCAGGCCGCTCACTGCGCCGAGCCCGGCCGGAAGCGCAACGGCCGGCTGGCCCGTCCAGTCCCAGTGGTGCGTGAGCGAGATCAGCGCCGCGTCGCTCCCGGCCACGTCGTAGCCGGGGCCTCGCACCCACGCGACGTCGGGAACCGTCGGCTCGAGCAGCGCCGCAATCCGCTCCGCTGCGAACCAGCGCTCCCAGTGCTCCGCGTCGACGAGGCGCTGCGCCTGGAGACCGCCGTAGTCGACCGGCCCGAGCCCCTCCGCCTGCACCACGAACTGCCGGATCGACGGGCGGTAGAGCATCCGGCGATCGTCGAAGCGGTGGTGGTAGGCCAGCATGTCGATGAGGAGGATCTGCACGAAGTCCTCGAGCGTCTCCCGCACCGGCGGGGCCTGGACGAGCTCCGCGCCGAGGCTGCGGCAGAGCTCGAGCGTCGCCTCGAAACCGGCGGCGACGTCGGGGTCGAGCCCGCCGATCCGCGAGGAGACCCCGAGTCGAAGGCCCGCGAGCGGGCGCGACGCGAGCAGTTCCGTTCCGGTCATCCCGGCGAGCAGCAGCGCGCAGTCCTCGACCGTCCGCGCCATCGGGCCTGCGTTGTCGAGGCTCTCGGCGAGCGGCACGATCCCGCGGATCGAGACGAGCCCACGCGTCGGCTTGATCGTCGAGGTGCCGCAGAACGCCGACGGAATCCGCAGCGAGCCTGCGGTGTCGGTGCCGGTCGCGGCCGGTGTCATCCGCGCCGCAAGCGCCGCGCCGGAACCGCCGCTCGAGCCGCCGGCCGAGCGGTCGAGCGCCCACGGGTTGCCGACCTGGTCGGTCGTGCCGCCGGCCGCGAACTCATGCGTGTGCAGGTGGCCGAGCAGCACCATCCCCTCCGCCTCGAGCCGCTCCCAGACGTCGCACGAACGCTCCGGCACCTCGTCGAGGAGGCGGCTCGACGCGGTCAGCGGCTTCCCGGCGACGGCGTAGAGATCCTTGAGCCCGATCGGCACGCCGCAGAGCGCCGGGGCGTCGCCGCGCGCCAGCCGCTCGTCCGCGCGGGCCGCGGCCGCGAGCGCGTCCTCCTCGTAGACGCGGATCCACGCGTTGATCGACTCCGGATCGCCCTCGAAGCTGTGCGTCCCGTCGCGCTCGCGGATGCGGGCGAGACAGGCCTCCGCGAGCTCGACCGCGCTCAGCGTGCGCCTGGCGAGCAGCGCCGAGGCCTCGGTCACGGTCAGGTCGGCAGGACTGCTCACAGCGCCGAGTATCTTGACGGAGTGACGGTCACCGTGAAGCTGTTTGCCGGCCTCCGCGAGCAGGCGGGCTGGTCGAGTCGCGAGCTCGACGGAGTCGTAACGGTGAGCGAGGTCTGGGCCAGGCTCGACCTGGGCGAGGAGCCGACGGGCCTTCTCTACGCCGTCAACAAGGCCTACGCCGCGCCCGACACGGCGCTTTCCGACGGCGACGAGGTGGCGCTGATCCCGCCGGTCTCCGGCGGCGACTTCCGCCTCTTCGAAGAGCCGCTCGACCTCGCCGCCTGCGTGGCCGAAGTCGAGAGCGACGAGGCCGGCGCGATCGCCACGTTCACCGGCACGACCCGGATCAGCTCCCGCGGCCGAACCGTCCATCACCTCGAGTACGAGGCCTACCCGGGCATGGCCGAGCAGGTCATGGCCGAGATCGCCGAGGAGCTACGTGCCCGCCACGAGCTCGTCGCCGTCGCGATCCACCACCGGATCGGCACCGTCTCGATTGGCGAGCAGAGCGTCGTGATCGCCGTCTCCGCCGCCCACCGCGCCGCCGCTCTCGCCGCCTGCGCCGAGGCGATCGACCAGCTCAAAGAGCGTGTCCCGCTCTGGAAGAAAGAGGTCTACGAGGGCGGAGAAGAGTGGATCGGGCGCGGGTCATAGCGAGCCAAAGACCACTGCAGCCGCTACAACTAGACAGAGATGACTGACCAGGAAACCTGGCGCCCCTTCAAGGAGCTCAGCCCCGAGGAGCAGCACGCGTTTCTCGAGCGGGTCGGAGAGCCTCACCGCAACTACGAGCCGATCCACCCCGGTAGCGGCACGAGCTGGCGCAAGATCGGCAAGAGGATCTGGGGACCGTTCGCGGCGATCGGCGCGTTCCTGCTCAAGTTCGGCGCGATCTTCTTCAAGCTCAATTTCGTCGTCGTGGCGCTCTCGATGCTCGTCTCGATCGGCGGCTACGCGCTGCTGTGGGGCTGGCAGTTCGCGGTCGGCTTCGTGGCGCTGATCTTCTTCCACGAGATGGGCCACGTGATCGAGGCCAAGCGTCAGGGCCTGCCCGTGACGGCGCCGCTCTTCATTCCGTTCCTCGGCGCGATGATCACGATGAAGGCGATGCCGCACAACGCGTGGCGCGAGGCGGAGGTGGCGCTCGCCGGGCCGATCGCGGGGTCGCTCGCGGCTGCGGCGTGCTGGGGAATCGGCGCGTACACCGACTCGAACTTCTGGCGCGCGCTCGCTTTCGCCGGCTTCTTCATCAACCTCTTCAACCTGATCCCGCTCGTGCCGCTAGACGGCGGGCGCGCGGCGGCGGCGCTGCACCCGCTCGTCTGGGGGCTCGGGCTCGCAGCGCTGGTCGGGCTCGCCTTCTACCGGCCGAATCCGTTCCTCGTCCTGATCCTGATCCTCGGCGGGCTCGAGGTCTCGCGGCGCTGGCGCAACCGCCACGACGCGGCGATGCAGGCCTACTACCACGTGAAGCCCACGCAGCGGATCGCCGTCGCCGTCGTCTACCTCGGCCTCGCCGCCGCACTCGTGCTCGGCATGGCCGCGACGCAGGTCCCGCACTGAACGACGACCTCCGGCGCGCGGACACGATCCGGCAGGAGTTCCTCGACGGCTTCGAAGTCGTCGACAAGATCGACCGGCCCGCCGTGACGTTCTTCGGCTCGGCCCGGGTCAGAGAGGGAAGCGCGCCCTACGACGCGGCGCGCGCGACGGCTCGGCTCTTCGCGGAGAACGGCTTCGCGGTCGTCACGGGCGGCGGCCCGGGCGTGATGGAGGCCGGAAACCGCGGCTGCAAGGAGGGCGGCGGGCTCTCGGTCGGCTTCAACATCGAGCTGCCGCACGAGCAGGGCATGAACCCGTACGTCGACCTCGGGCTCACGTTCGAGCACTTCTACGCGCGCAAGACGATGTTCGTGAAGGCGGCGATGGGCTTCGTGATCTTCCCAGGCGGCTTCGGCACTCTCGATGAGCTGTTCGAGTCGCTGACCCTGATCCAGACAGGGAAGATCGTTCACTTTCCGATCGTCCTCTTCGACGATCACTACTGGGACGAGCTGCTGCGCTGGACGCGCGAGGAACTACTCGCGCACGGGCTGATCTCGGCCGATGACCTGACGCTGCTCTCGGTGACGAGCGATCCGGCGCAGGCGGTCGAGACGGTGCTCGCCTGCCACGACGGCCGCTGCGGCCACGTCGCTGCCGCGTAGCTAGACCTTCGGCAGCACGAAGTACGGGCCCGGCGGATGGCCGCCAGGGCCGTAGACCGTCGTCGACGCGTCGGGGATGTACGTCGAGCGGAACGAGTCGCGCCGCAGCACCTTGCCGTTCTGGAAGACGGTGCGCCCGACGGTGACCGAGAAGCCCTCGGCGCCCGAGCCCGAGACGACCTTGATCGAGCTGGCCGGCGCCGACGGATCGATCGCGTAGTTCATCGTCGGCGCCTTGAAGTTCTCCTTCGGGCCGGTCACGGCGACCACTCGGCGGCCCTGCGGCGTCCCCCAGAACGTGAACGTGAGCGTCTGGTCGGTGTAGGAGGTCGTGATCAGGATCCCGTGGCGCAGGTCGTTGCGGAAGACGAGATCGGGCCCGCCCCACGAGACGGTCGCGTCGCGCCCGAGCGGATAGTGGCTCAGGTACAGGTTGTGGTTCGTCCGCTCGAGGATCGGCAGGCCGGTCTCGAAGGCGTCGTTGAAGAGCGTCGTCGCGGTCTGGCAGACGCCGCCGCCGATCGACGGCAGGACAAGGCTGCCGATGATCTCCTGGCCCTCGAGGAAGCCGCGCGCGGCGGTGCGCGGGCCGACGACCTGGTTGAACGAGAAGAGCTGCGCCCGGCTTGATGATCGTGCCGTCGATGAAGTCGGCCATCAGGTGCACGTTGTGGATCCGGTTCGACGACGAGGAGCCCATGTCGGTCGTGAACGAGACGAGCTGACGCCGGATCCCGAGCTTGCGCAGCGACTCGGTCGTGATCTTGGGCTGCACGGGCGCAAGCGTGACGTCGGCGATCCGGCCGGTCGGGGCGTAGGTCGCCGCCGCGAGCGCGGACACGGTCGCGGCCGCGTCGAGGTCGCTGCCCACGCGCTCCGGCACCAGGCGAACCTGCTTGCCGTTCGCGGCCAGGCGCGCGTCGACCGCGGGCCGGCGCCACGGCTTGACGAGCGGTGCGACGACCGCGGCGAGCGTCGCCTGGTCGAAGGTCGCGTCGAGCGCAGGCCCGTTCTGCCGGAAGCGAAGCAGCGTCGCTAGTCTCGTGGGGCCGAGCGAGCCGAGGTCGGTCCCGGAGTACCGCAGCTGAACGGGGCCTGAGAGGACGGTGCGGGCGTGGATCGCCGCAATCGTCGCCGCCGTTGGTCGAAACGGTCGGATCGGCGCGGCGGTAGCGGACGACGATCGCGCTGTGGCCGGTCGCAACGTGACGCTCGAGCGCGTCGACGAACGCCTGCTGGTCGACGCGGGTGCCTGCGCGGGCCGGGTGGACGACCGGATCGAGCCCGGCGAGCGTCACGGTCGCCGAGGCGGACGGCTTGCCGTAGCCGTCGAGCTTCGCGAACAGTGCGCCCGCGGCGCGGCGGCGCAGAGTGAGCACCGGCGCCACGTTCCGCTGTGCAGGCAGAGGCGAGAGGAGCGCGAGCGCACGCGAGGAGACCGAGCCCCGCCCGGCTTCGAGCGCCGCGGCGGCGGTCGCAGCGGAGTCGACGCGGACGAGGTCTCCAGGGACGACGCTCAGCGTGTGCCCGGCAGCGACGACGGTCACCGGCGCGGCCAGGAGCGGCGCGGCGGCGCGGTCGATCTTCGCGGCAGCCGCAGTGGCATCGCTTCCCGACACGTCCGTGCCGAGCACGCGCACCCCGGGCAGCGCCTCGTGCGCGTACATGTGGCCTCGCAGCGAGTAGGCGCCCACCGCCAGCCCGGCGACGACTGCCAGGAAGAACAGGGCGAAAAGGACGGGCCGGAGACGCATCGGCCGGGCAAAGTGTAGCGCCGTACACTTCGCGCCATGGAGCTCCGGGACCTGCCCTCGGTGGACGAGCTGCTGCGCGACGAGCGCCTCGCCGCCGCGCCGCGTACGCCCGCGCTCGCCGCAGCCCGCGCCGCCCTCGGGCGCGCACGCGAGGAGATCCACGCTGGAGTCGATCCCGGCGACCTCGTCGAGCGCGCCCTGGCCGAGCTCGAGTCCGCGCGCGCGCCGCGACTGCGCCGCACGCATCAACGCGACCGGCGTGATCGTCCACACGAATCTCGGCCGCGCGCCGCTCGCCGACGCGGCGCTCGAACGGGTCGTCGAGGTCGGCCGCGGCTACTCGAATCTCGAGCTCGAGCTGGAAGCCGGGAACGCGCGGATCGCGACAGGATCACCTGGCCGACATCCTCCGTCGCCTCACCGGCGCCGAGGCCGCGCTCGTCGTCAACAACTGCGCCGGCGCCCTGCTGCTCGCGCTCGCCGCGCTCGCCGAGGGCCGCGAGGTGATCGTCTCGCGCGGCGAGCTGATCGAGATCGGCGACGGTTTCCGCATCCCCGACGTGCTCGCCCGCTCGGGCGCGCGCCTCGTCGAGGTCGGCACCACGAATCGCACGCGCGCGAAGGACTACGAGAAGGCGGTCCACCCCGAGACCGCGCTGCTGCTGTCCGTGCACCAGTCGAACTTCCGCGTCGTCGGCTTCACCGAGCGGCCGCGCCTCGCCGAGCTCGCCGCCGTCGCCGCTCGCCACGGGCTGCCGCTCGTCGACGACCTCGGCTCGGGCGCGTTCGCGCCGCTCGAGGACGAGCCGACCGCCCGCGAGAGCCTTGCCGCGGGCGCCGACCTCGTCACGTTCTCCGGCGACAAGCTGCTCGGCGGCCCGCAGGCCGGGAATCGTCGTCGGCCGTGCCGAGCTGATCGAGCGCCTGCGCCGCCATCCACTTCAGCGCGCCCTCCGCGCCGACAAGCTCACGCTCGCGGCGCTCGAGGGAACGCTCGCGCTCTACCTCGACCCGGAGCGGGCGGCGCGCGAGATCCCGGTGCTGCGGATGCTGCGCGAGGCGGCGGAGACCGTCCGCGCCAGAGCCGAGCGCCTCGCAGGGCTCGTCGGCGGCTCGGTCGAGGAGACCGTCGCCCGTGTCGGCGGCGGCGCGCTCCCGCTGGCGGAGCTGCCGAGCTTCGCCTGCGCCGTCGAGGAGGAGCTCGCCGCGCCGCTTCGCCACGGCGAGCCGCCGGTTGATCGCCGTCGTCCGCGACGGACAGACCGTTGCTCGACTGCCGCACGCTCGCCGACGCCGAGGTGGACGAGGTCGCCGCGGCGGTCGGTCGCGCCCGCGGATGAGCTCGCCCGAGGCGACGCTCTGGAACCTGATGCGCGGCGCGCTCGTGACGCGGGCGCTCGGCGTCGTCGCCGACCTCCACATCGCCGACGCGCTCGCCGACGGGCCGCGCCCGGTGACGGAACTGGCCGGCGAAGCCGACGCGGAAACGCTCCACCGCTTCCTGCGCGCCCTCGCGAGCGACGGTGTCTTCACCGAGGTCTCGCCCGGGGTCTTCGCCAACACCGAGGCGTCCGAGCTGCTGCGCCGGGAAGGCTGGGACGACTTCGCACACCTGCTCGGCGGCGCGTGGCACCGGGCGGCCGGCGAGCTCGACGCCTCGGGCGAGGCGACGTTCCCGCGCATCTACGGCGCCGATTTCTGGACGTGGCTCGGCGAGAACGCCGGCGAGCGGGCCGCCTTCGACCATGCGATGGAGCAGGGCAAGGAGCGCCGCCTCGACCGGCTCGACTCGGCCGGCTGGCGCGGCGACGAGACCGTCGTCGACATCGGCGGCGGAAACGGCTCGCTGCTCGTCGCGCTACTCGCGCGGCACCCCGGCCAGCGCGGCATCGTCTTCGACCTGCCGGAGACGGTGCGGGACGAGGCGGCGCTCGGCGAGCGGATCAGCTTCGTCCCCGGCGACTTCTTCGTCGAGGTGCCGCCGGGCGACGTCCACCTCCTCTGCACGATCCTCCACGACTGGGACGACGAGCGCGCCGCCGCCATCCTCCGCACGATTCGCGCCGCGGCGCGCGACGACGGGCGACTCGTGATCCTCGACGGCGTGATCCCGGCCGGCAACGATCCGCACGGCGCGAAGTGGCTCGACCTGCTGATGCTCGCGCTCTTTGCGGGACGCGAGCGCGACGAGGCGCAGTGGCATGCGCTGCTCGAGGAGGGCGGGTTCGAGCCGGTGCGGCTGGAGGACGGCCTGATCGAGGCCCGATGCCGCTGACCGTCGGCACGGCCGGTCACATCGACCACGGCAAGACATGGCTCGTGCGGGCGCTGACCGGAAAGGACACCGACCGGCTGCCCGAGGAGCAGGCGCGCGGGATCTCGATCGACCTCGGCTACGCGCCGCTCGAGCTGCCCGACGGGCGCCGCCTTTCGCTGATCGACGTCCCCGGCCACGAGCGCTTCGTCCGCACGATGGTCGCCGGCGCGACCGGGATCGACCTCTTCCTGCTCGTGATCGACGCCGGCGAGGGCGCGCGGCCCGCAGACGCTCGAGCATCTGGCGATCCTGCGACTGCTCGGGATCGAGCGCGGCGTGGTCGCGGTGACGAAGGTCGACGCCGTCGACGACGAGCTGGTCGAGCTGGCGCTCGAGGAGGCGCGCGAGCTCGTGCCCGAGGCCGAAGTCGTCGCGGTGAGTGCGAAGACCGGCGCGGGGCTCGACGAGCTGCGAGCCGCGCTGGCCCGCGCCGCCGTCGAGAGCGAGCCCTCCGCGCTGCCCACGCGTCTCTTCGTCGACCGCGTCTTCACACTCCGCGGGATCGGCACCGTCGCGACCGGGACGCTCTGGTCGGGCTCGATCGGCGAGGGCGACGAGCTGCGCGCCGAGCCGGCCGGGCTCGACGTGCGCGTGCGCAGCGTCCAGGTGCACGACCGTCCCGTCGATCGCGCCGAGGCGGGGCAGCGGGTCGCCGTCGCGCTGCCCGGCATCGAGCGCTCGCAGCTGCGGCGCGGCGATGTGCTCGTCGACCCCGGCGCATACCGGCCGAGCTACCGGCTCGACGTCGTGCTCGAGGAGCTCGAGGAGATTCCGGCCGGGGCGCGTGTGCACGTCCACCACGGAACCGCCGCCTCGCCCGCACGTGTTGCGCGCGCCGGTGAGCACTACGCGCAGCTGCGCCTCGCGGAGCCGTTCGTGGCCGCGCGCGGCGACCGTGTCGTGATCCGAAACGGCGGCACGATCGGCGGCGGCGTCGTCCTCGACCCGCTGCCGCCGCGCCGCCTCGACCCCGAGCGGCTCGCCATGATCGAGCGGGGCGATGTTGCCGCCACCGTCTTCGCGCCCGTGCGCGAGGACTCTCTGCGCCACCTCCTCGGCGACCGCGAGCCCGAGGGAGTCGAGCGCGCCGGCGGCTGGCTCTACTCGGCCGCGTGGCTCGAGGAGCTCGAGCGAGAGCCTCCGCGCCGAGCTCGCCGCGCGCCGATCCGCTCGATCCCGGAATCCAGCCGCCGCAGGAGCCATGGGCCGATGCGATCGTGCCGCTGCTCGGCCTCGAGCGCCGCGGCGCCAAGCTCTATCTCCCGGGCGCAGCGGCGGACCTCGGCGACCGTGCCGCCGACGCAGCGGAACTCGAAGCGAGCCTCGGCCCGGAGCCGGTCAAGATCGTCGACCGGCGCCTCGCCTCGTACCTCGAACAGCAGGGTCGACTCGTCCAGGTCGGCGACGGCTACGCGATCTCCGCCGCCGCCTACGACGAGGCGAAGCGCCTCATGCTCGAGGAGTGCGCGGCGGCCGGCTCGATCACCCTCGCCCGCTTCCGCGACCTCACCGGCAGCGGCCGCCGCACCGCACAGCTCCTGCTGGAGCGCTTCGATGCAGACGGCCTGACCCGCCGCGTCGGCGACGCGCGCATGCTCCGTCGAGCCGCCCGAGCCTAGGCGGCTGCCGGCGGCGGTGGCCGCGGCGGCTCCGCGATTCGTGCTCGAACCGCCAACTGTCGTCTCGACGCCGTCCAGCGTGTCGCGAACGAACCGCTCGCTGAACCCCGCGATGAACGCCCACACGGCGAAGAACGGGAACTGCTGATTCGCCTGCGCCGGTGTCGATGTGCATCAGGTGGCTCTCGAGCGCGAGGTAGATCACGATCGCCGAAGACCGCGCCGACGAGCGGCCGGAACGCGCCGAGCCGTCGCACCGTCGGTCTGCCGACGTCGTACTCGACCTTGAACGAGGCCTGGTTCATCCGCGCGACGACGCTGACCATTGCGCCGAGCGCACCGGCGACCGCGCAGCCGTATAACGCCTTGAGCCCACGTGCGGAACGCCGACGCGTCGAACACGCGGCAGCGCGAGCAGGCCGAGAATCCCGAGCCAGACGAGCCCGCTGACCATCCCCCAGAAATAGACGATCTGCGCCGACCGGGTCGCCGCGGTCACGTACTCCTGGCGGATCTCGGCGACCTCCTTCGACGGCCGAGTCGATCACCGGCTTGCAGGCCTTCTCGGTCATCTCCCTGCCGTCGAAGGTGCCGAGGAGATAGGCCATGACGCCGAAGAGACGCTGGATCACGAGCCGCTGGGCCGTGCTCCGCAGCACCTCGCGCGCGTGCATCGCGAGCGCGTCGGCCTCGTGGACGAGCTCCGCGACCGGAACGGGCAGGTCGCGCGTCTTCCAGTTCGTCTCCGAGTAGATGCGGGCCGACGGATCCTTGCCGAGCCAGCGCAGCGGCCGATGGGCCTCCTTCATGCAGACGACGACGGCCGAGGCCTCGTCGCTGCACCAGTACTCGTCGACGATCCGCCCGTGCTGGCTCTCGAACTGCGCGCGAAACGCCCGATAGCGCTCGTCGGCCTGGCCCGCGTACGGACTCGAGTGTCCGCTGTGCAACTCGTGCTCGCGGAGGTGGTGTGCCCACACGACCTCCGGAAACGAGCACTTCATCCGGCGCTTCGACGTCCGCCCGCTCGCGTCCGGAGGCCCTCGCCATCGGGATCCGGGCAGCTTCTGTCATCTCCGACCTCTCTTTCGGACTGGCCGCAGATGGCTTAGGCGCGGGAGATTAGCTCACTCGGAGCGAACTGTCAGCTGCAACACGTCGGGCCGGTGATAGTGACCGGCGGGGTCGAAGCGCTGCCGCTCCTCGAAGAGGCGATTCGGCTCGAGCTCGGCGTAGAGGATGCCCTCCTCGTCGTACAGCGGGCCGGCGAGGTAGGCGCCGTCGGGGCCGAGGATCGCGCTGCCGCCGCGGCCGATCACGTCGACGCCCTCGAGCTCCGCGGCGAGCTCGAAGTCGGCCGGATACGCCGAGGCGCGCTGGAAGTGGCACGGCGCGACGACGAAGGCGCGCGACTCGCGCGCGAGGTGGACGAGCGTCGACTGCCACGCATCGCCGTCGTCGGCGGTTGAGGCGATGTAGATCTCGACGCCCGACTCGTACAGCGCGAAGCGGGCGAGCGGCATGTAGTTCTCCCAGCAGATCAGCCCGCCGATGCGGCCGATCGGCGTCTCGATCGCGCGCAGCCCGCCGCCGTCGCCCTGCCCGTGGATCAGGCGCTCGTGGTTCGTCGGCACGAGCTTGCGGTGGTGCAGCGCGAGCTCACCCTCGGGCGAGAAGTAGAGGAGCGCGTTGTAGAGCGAGCCGCGGTCGACCTCGTTGGCGCCGGTGACGAGCCACACGCCGTGCTCCGCGGCGACCGCGCCGAGCCGGTCGACCGCAGGGCCCGGGATCTCGACCGAGCTCGCCGCGATCCGCGCGAACACGGCCTTCGCGCGCGGGTCGCCCCAGCCGGCGAACGCGCGCGCCCAGAGCGATGACGGGTAGACCGAGATGAACGTCTCGGGGAAGACGACGAGCCCCGCGCCGGCCGCCCGCGCTTCGGCGGTGAGGCGCGCCAGCTTGTCGAGCGTTGCGTCGAGGTCGAGCACGACCGGCTCGGCCTGCACACAGGCAACGGTGATCGGCTCCCGCATCGCCGCCAGCCTATTCCAGCTCGCGCGCGTAGTTCGTGAGCGACCGCTGGTAGCGGGTCAGATGGCGGGCGAGCGCCTTCAGCGCCTGGCCGACGGCCTCGCGCTCGCGGCCCGCGTCGACGAGGGCGAGCGCGAGGAAGCCGCGCACCGCGTCGTCGAGGTCGTCGGAGCCGGCGTCGAGCTCGGCGGTCAGCAGCGCGACGCTCTCCTGCGCCAGCCCGAGGTTCCGCAGCGAGCTCGCGAGCTGGATCACGCACTGGCGGCGGCGCGAGTCGTCCAGTCCCAGGTCGAGCGCCTGCCTGTAGAGCGGCACCGCGAGATCGGAGCGGCCGGTCGAGTCGTACGCCGACCCGCGCTCGTACGCCGCAACCGCGGCGGGCAGCCCGGCGGCGAGCGCGTCCATGCGAGCCAGGAACTCGGCCTCGTCGAGGTCGTCGACCGCCGCCCACAGCTCGGAGACCTGTTGTTCCCACGCCTCCGTCATCCCAGCGCGATCGTATCCTGCTGATCGTGAAGCGAGAGGCCGGCGCCGTCGGGTTCGGAGTTGCGATTGCGATCGTGATCGTGGCCGTGATCGCCTTCTGGGCGCACGTCTTCGCGAGTAGCGACTACGCGAACGGCGGCAGCAACCTCCTCGGGATCGTCGGCACCGTGCCGCTGATCGCCGCACTCGCGGTCGCCGCCTGGGCGCGCTGGCATCGCACCTGCGCCGTTCCGTACTGCGTTCGCACCGGCGAGCACCCGGTCGACGGGACGCTGCAGAAGGTCTGCAACCACCATCACACGCTCGCCCACCACGAGCAGATCTACGACCTCTACCACGAGGAGCACGCCGCCTCGGGACGCCTCGACCGCGGGCAGTCGCACGGTCGAGTCAACCCACGTTGAGCGTAAGCCAGACGTCGGGTGGCACCTCCGGCTTGCCCGGAACGGGCCGGAGCTCCTCGCGAACGCTGTCGCCCGCCACGCCCCGCCAGAACCGCGCAGCCGCGACGTTGTTCTCCTGAAACGGGATCTCCCACTCGCCCGGATGCAGGGCGAAGAGCTCGGCCACCGCGGTGCGGGCGATGCCCTGCCGGCGGGCGCCGCGGACGACGAAGAACTCTGACATCAGCCGCCGTTGCGCATTCAGGCCGCTGACCAGCGCGAAACCCACGGGGCTCGACCCGTTCGTGAACAGGTACGCGGCCCGGTCGGCGTCGTCGTCGAGGAACGGCAGCAGGCTGCGGAGCGCGTATGTCCCGTCCTCACCCGGCAGCATGCCGCGGAATCCCTCCGGGCCGTGCTTTCCGCGGAACTCCGAGAGATCGTGCCGGTAGAGCTGCCAGAGCCGTTCGAGGACGGCTCGGCTCTCGGTGGTCACGGGATCGAGGAGCATCGCTACGGCTAGTCTGGACGACTGTGCGTTTTTTGAGCAAACGGGGTCTGCGCTGATCGAGGTCACGTGCGAGGCGTGCGGCTGGATGGCCGTCACGAGCCAACCGGTGTACGAGGTGTGGTCCGAGCACGCGGCCGGGTGCCCCGCGGTCGGCGGCGCCGTGCGGCTTCTGCCCGAGTTGCCGCCGCTTCCCAACCTCCTGCCGGAAGTGCGCGTCTGCAAGCACCGGCTCGTGCGGCGCCAGATCGCCGTCACGGCGGCGGGGCTCAAGCGCTACGCCGTCGTCTGCGAACTGTGCGGCCGGCGCCTCGACGTCAAAGAGCGATAGCAGCGTGGGGGAACCGGTTCCCCCACGAGCCCCTCCTTCCAACTCGCACATCCGGACAGGCCGAGGCCCCCGCCGGGCAGAGCCCGGCTCCGCCTCCGAGCAACCCGCTCGCCCCGCCGATAGCCTCCGAATCGGAGCGGCATGGGCCCGGTGGCTCAGCCGGTCTTCAAAACCGGTGAGGTCGTGTAACCCACGGCTGGGTAGGTTCGACTCCTGCGCCGCTCCGTTCAAGAGTACTTCCTGCTAATCCGCGTCTTATTGGAAGCGACTCTTTCCGGTCGTGGATGAGCGTCGGTCTGCGCAGAACTGGGCGTTAGCGGCTGGTGGCGGATCCGGACCGTCGCGCAGACGATCGCGCATGCTTGATGAAGTGGAGCACCGGAGCTATGTGTGTCCTCGTGCCGAGCATCGCTTCGCAGGGCAGGAGCCAAGTCTGGTCGGCTCGCGACCGCAAGCCAATCCGCAAGACCTTCGCCTCCCTGTCGGACGCGAAAGCTTGGCGTCTAGAAAGCCGGGTCGCGCTCCGCAAACGAACGCTGCGGGCGCCAAGCACGATCCGGCTCAACGAGGCCGCCGAGGAATGGCTACAAGCGGCCGAAGCAGGCGTCATCCGAACCCGCTCAGGTGACCGCTACAAGCCCTCCGCCCTCCGCTCCTACCGACAGGCCCTCAACGGGCGAGTACTTCCAGAGCTCGGCCGACTAAGGCTGACCGCTCTCAGCCAGAACATGCTCCAAGACTTCGCCGACCAACGGGCAGCCGAAGGAGCCGCACCAAGCACAATCAGGAACACAATCCTCCCATTACGTGCCATCTACCGACGCGCCGACCGCACGCGGCGAAATCGCGGTCAACCCAACCCTCAAACTCACCCTGCCCGCAGTCCGAGGCCGCCGCGAACGCATCACACCACCAAGCGAAGCCGAAGCACTCATCGCCGCGACACCAATAAGCGACCGGGCGCTCTGGGCAACAGCGTTCTACGCCGGCCTACGCCGCGGCGAACTCCAAGCACTCCAATGGTCCGACATCGACCTCGAGCAGCACCTCATCCACGTCAAGCACTCCTGGGACCACAAGGCAGGACTGATCGAACCCAAGAGCCGATCCGGCAAACGACGCGTCCCCATCACCACCGGACTCCGCCAACAACTCCTCGCCCACCGACTCCAACAAGGACACGGCGGCCACGGCTACCTCTTCACAAACCAACACGGAAACCCCTTCGACCCCGTCACCATCCACAACCGCGCCCGCAAAGCCTGGAAAACAGCCAACCTCAACCCGATCACCCTCCACGACTGCCGCCACGCCTACGCAACCTTCGCCATCGCAGCAGGCATCAACGCCAAAGCACTTAGCACCTACATGGGCCACTCCACCATCACCATCACCCTCGACCGCTACGGACACCTCCTCCCCGGCAACGAACACCACGCCGCAACCCTCCTCGACACCTGGCTCGAACAAACCATGGGAACGACCCTATGATGTGGTCCATCCGCGATCCCTTTGCTGGAGCCAGATTTCGGGAGTGTGTCAAGCGTGGGTCAAGTAAACGCGAGCACGCACCTAACGCGGGCATTTCCCTCGGCGCGGGCCAGGTTGCTTGTTACACGATGGGCGCCTAGCGCACCGCGAGCAGTAGCTCCTCGATGTGTTTCATGCCGGCTGGCTCAGAGCCACCGACGCTGCTGCGGCAGACCAGCCGCCGGCAGTTGCAACGCGCGGTAGCGAGCGGGAGCCGAGAGGTGGGCAGCGTTTGGATCTCGTACCGTAGATAGGTCGGCGCGAAGGCTCGCCTCCCTCCCGTGGCATTTCCGTTTGGCAGCGCCGTCGACCACTCAGCCGGTCGGCGGACGACCCGGGAAAGAGGAGCGTTTAGAGTGGTCGGCAAGTCAATCTGGTGACGGACGAGGAGGGTTCCATGAGGATTACTAGGAAGGCGGCTGCGTTCGGGTGTGTCGTTCTCGGCACTGCGGTCGCGGCCGCGGCGATTGGCGGGACGGCTGCGCATTCGAGCACAGCCAATCTGGCTACAGCGGTCATGGCGAAAGCGAACCTCACGGGCTGCTCGTCGTCCAAGGGGAAGCTCACCTACGGCATCGCTGGGGCGGGAATCACCGCGCTCGACCCGAACACGATCTCCTTCGCGGGCCAGGCGGTCTTGCAGACGGTTCTGTACGACGGTCTCACGAAATACAACAAGGCGATGCAGGCCGTGCCCGACCTGGCGACGTCCTGGTCGTCGTCCAAGGACCTGATGCACTGGTCGTTCAAGTTGCGGAGCGACGCCAAGTACGCGAACGGACGGCCGTTCACCTCCGCGGATGCGCGGGCGAACCTCCTGCGAGTTCTCGACCCCGCCGTTGCCTCTCAGGCGCAAGGCAACGTGGCGGATATTCGCTCGGTCCATACGGCCGGGAAGTACGGCCTCACGATCAGGCTCGGGCATCCCAGCGCTCTGCTGCCGACCGCGCTCGTCGACGTGAAGATGAGCGACACGACCGATCTCAACAACCTCAACAAGACCGGCAACGGCACCGGCCCGTACAAGGTGGCCAACTTCGTCCCGGGGCAGCAGCTCACGCTCGTGCCGAACACGCACTACTTCGGCGGGACGCCGTGCCTCAAGGAGATCGACTTCATCCGCGAGCCCGACACGACGTCGATGGTCACGGACTTCAAGTCGGGCAAGCTCGGGATGATCTGGCAGGTGCCGCCGGTGGACATCCCGGCCGTCAAGTCGAGCTCCAGCGCGTTCCTGACGCCGGTGGGCATCTCGAGCGCGCACGTCTGGGAGGTCGACACCACGTCGGCCCCGTTCAATGACGTCCGCGCTCGGCAGGCGCTCTCGTACGTCATCGACCGCAAGACCATGGTGCAGGCCGCCTTCTTCGGTCTCGCCACGCCGTCGTACGCGAACGAGGTGATCAGCCAGACGAGCCCGTTCTACAACAAGACGCTGCCGCAGTACACGTTCAGCCTGGCGAAGGCGAAGCAGCTGTTCGACGCCGCCGGCGTCAAGCCGGGCACGACGTTCACGTTCTGGGCGCTCGCAGGTCGTCGTGACGAGTGGATCACGATGGCGCAGATCCTCCAGCAGGACCTGAAGCAGATCGGCCTGAACCTGACCATCGTCCGGAGCGACGTCAGCACGTGGCTGTCGAAGTTCTACCCGGCCGGCAAGAGCTATCCCGGGTACATCATCGCCAACTACTTCTCGCTGCCGCCGAACCCGTCGTACGCCTTCTCCCAGGTGCAGTACGGGGCGTGCGAGTGCAACTGGAAGAACGCCGCGTTCGAGGCGCTCGCCCAGAAGGCGGTCGGGCAGCCGAGCGTCGTGGCGAGGAGCAAGATCTACGACCAGATGCAGTCGATCGAGGGGCAGGCCTCGCCGATCATGGTGATCGCCCACCAGACGAACATCGTCGCGTACCTGAAGGGCCTCACCGGAGCCTGGGAAGACGCACAGGGCAACGTCCATCTGGAGGCTGCGGCGCTCGCCTCGTAGGCGGGCTCGCACGCTTCGGTCCGGGGGTCGATGCTTCGATACGTCTTCAAACGACTGACGACGAGCGTCGGCCTGCTCGTCCTCAGCTCGATGTTGATCTTCCTCGTCCTGCGCGTGATCCCGGGGGATCCGACGATCACCAAGCTGGGCGGCACGATCAAGAACGTCGACCCCCGGGCGATCCAGGCGATCAGGCACCAACTGGGACTCGATCAGTCGCTGCCCACCCAGTACGTCCACTGGGTGGGCGGCGTCTTCCAGGGGAATCTCGGTCGTTCGTACTTCAGCCAGTTCCCTGTCACGACACTCGTTGCGGAGCGGGTCGGCGCAACGCTCGAGCTGGCCATTCTTGCGCTGGTGATCGGACTCCTCATCGCGGTGCCTGCGGCGACGCTCGCGGCGATCTGGCGCAATCGCCTCTTCGACGGGCTCGTCTCGGGGTTCACCGCAGTCGGGACCGCCCTGCCCGTGTTTCTCACCGGAATCATCCTGATCGTGATCTTCGGTGAGAAGCTGGACCTCTTGCCGACATCCGGGTACGTCTCGATCACCCACCACCCGTTCAAGAGCCTCGAGGGGACGCTATTGCCTGCAATTGCACTCGGGATCGCCGTCGCGGCTCCGATCCTGCGGGTCCTGCGCGCCTCGATGGCCGATGTAGGCTCCGCCGCGTTCATCCGCACCGCGGAGGGCAAGGGTCTGCTGCGGCACCAGGTCGTGATCCGCCATCTCCTCCCGAATGCGGCGATTCCGGCCTTGACGACGGCGGGGGTGATCATCGGCTCGCTGCTTGGCGGCGCGGTCGTGGTGGAGTACGTGTTCGCCCGGCCGGGACTCGGCTCGCTCATGGTCGACTCGGTGTTCCAGCGCGACTACGGCGTGCTGCAGACGCTCGTCCTGCTCGCAGCCGCGGCTTTCATCCTGACGAGCTTCTTCGTCGACATCCTTTACGGCGTGATCGACCCGCGCCTGCGCGAGTCGCGCGAGGAGGTGTGAGGTGAGCGCCGCAGTCGAGTCCGCGCCTGTCGAGCTTCAGCGCGAGCGCCGCAGCCTGCTCGTCCGGCTCCTCTCGCGTCCGAGCGCGGCGATCTCCGCGGTGGTGCTCGGTCTGCTCGTCCTCGGCGCGGTCGCGGCGCCGCTCGTCGCACCGTACTCACCGACCCACAACGACTACACGCATCTCTTCGCGGCGCCTTCCTCGTCACATCTGTTCGGGACCGACGAGCTCGGTCGCGATCTGCTGACGCGCGTGCTCTACGGCGGTCGCACCTCGCTGCAGATCGCATTCGCCGCGACGGTGATCGCGATGGTCACCGGGACGCTCTGGGGCTTCGCGGCCGCGTTTCGCAAGGGCTGGATCGGAGAGACGCTGATGCGTTCCGCAGACGTGGCGATGGGACTGCCGGCGATCCTGCTCGGGTTGGTGCTCGTTGCCGCCTTCGGCGCGTCGAAGCTCAGCCTGATCCTGATCATGGGTGTCCTGTTCGCACCGGCGACGGCGCGTCTCGCTCGGTCGGCGCTCCTCGCCGAGCTCCAGTCGGAGTATCACCTCGCGGCCGTTTCGGTGGGCGCGTCGGGGCGACGCATCGTCTTGAGCGAGCTGTTCCCGAACACCGTGCCCGTGCTGCTCGCGCGCGCGAGCCTCGTGATGGCCGAGGCAATCCTGGTAGAGGCGAGCCTCAGCTTCGTCGGCCTCGGCGTCCAGCCTCCGGGCACGTCGTGGGGGACGCTCCTGCAGCAGGGGTACACCAACCTCTATCGCTCGTACTGGTACCCGATCTTCCCCGGGCTCGTGATCCTCATCGCGATCCTCGCTCTGAATACCCTCGGCGACAACCTGCAGCGAGTGCTGGACCCGTCGAACCAATGAGTGCCGTCGCCGTGAAAAGCACCCCGGGAGCGATGCTCGAGGTGCGTGGGCTCGCGGTCGAGTTTCCAGGCCACGGAGCGCCGGTCCGGCCCGTGCGCGGCGTCTCGTTCAGTCTCGAGGCTGGCCGCCGTCTGGGGCTCGTGGGCGAGTCGGGCAGCGGCAAGTCGTTGACCGCCCTCTCGCTGATGCGGCTGCTGCCGCGGCAGGCGCGAGTCGCCGCCGGGTCCGTGCTTCTCGACGGCGAAGACCTGACGCGGCTCTCGGAGAGGGAGATGGCGCGGCTGCGCGGCGCCAAGATCGCGATGATCTACCAGGACCCGATGTCGTCGTTGAACCCGCTGAAGACGATCGGCTATCAGATCGTCGAGGCGATCCGGGCACACGAGCGCGTCGGCCGAGGCGAGGCGCGCCGGCGCGCCGTGGACATCCTGGGCGACGTCGGCCTTCCGAATCCGGAGAGGCGCTTCGACAGCTATCCGCACCAGTTCTCCGGCGGGATGCGGCAACGTGTGATGATCGCGATGGCCGTGTGCGTGAACCCCGAGGTACTGATCGCCGACGAGCCGACCACCGCGCTCGACGTCACGACGCAGTCCAGGATCATGGATCTGCTCGATGCGCTGGTCGAAGAGCGTGGGATGTCGGTTATGTTGATCACCCACGACCTCGGTCTCGCCGGCAGTTTCTGCGACGACATGCAGGTCATGTACGCGGGCCGGATCGTCGAGCGCGGCCCCGGCGCGGCGGTCTTCGAGCACCCGGTCCATCCGTACACGGATGCGCTCGTGAACTCGATCTGCCGGCTCGATCACGACCCCCGCGAGCCGATTGCCGCGATCTCGGGCCAACCGCCGCTGCCGCAACGCCTTCCGGGTGGATGCCCGTTTCATCCACGGTGCTCCTTTGCCGCAGCCGAGTGCCACCAGAGCGAGCCGGAGCTGATCGCTGTGCCCGGCGGCAGCTCCGCAGCGTGCTGGTTCGCCGAGTCCCGTGCGGGAGGCCGCGGATGAGCGCGATCCAGAGCGAACCTTCGCCGGCGGTAGTGACCGAGCGACCGCTCGTGGTGGCCGAGGAGCTGACCCGGTACTTCCGTCTAGACGGCGAGCACGTCGTCCGTGCCGTCGACGGCGTCTCGTTCGAGATCCCGGCAGGGGAGACGTTCGGGCTCGTCGGCGAGTCCGGGTCCGGCAAGTCGACGCTCGCGCGGCTGCTCCTCGGGCTCGACCATCCGACCGCGGGCCGCATCGTGTTCGACGGCCGTGATCTCGATGCGCTCTCGCCCGGGGAACTCCGCCGGCTGCGGCGCGAGATGCAGAGCGTCTTCCAGGATCCGTACGCGGCGCTCAACCGGCGAAAGACCGTCGAGCAGATCGTCGCCCTGCCGCTCCAGGTGCACGACACTGCTCTCGGCCGCGCGGAACGCCGC
Organism: uncultured Actinomycetes bacterium; assembly: GCA_963718355.1. Lineage (GTDB taxonomy): Bacteria > Actinomycetota > Thermoleophilia > Gaiellales > Gaiellaceae > CAVQZA01. The sequence goes on along the minus strand of CAVQZA010000020.1, from coordinate 13,605 downwards.
GCCCGTGTCGCGGAGCTCCTCGAGCTCGTCGGCCTCCGCCCCGAGCATGCAAACGCCTATCCGCGCCAGCTCTCGGGGGGACAGTGCCAGAGGGTGAGCATCGCGCGGGCGCTCGCGCTCGGACCCAAGTTCGTCGTGCTCGACGAGGCCGTCTCCGCAGTAGACGTTTCGATCCAGGCCCAGATCCTCAACCTCCTGCGTGAGCTCCAGCAGCAGCTCGGCCTCACGTACCTCTTCGTAACGCACGACCTCTCCGTCGTCCGCTACATGGCGAACACGGTCGCGGTGATGTACCTCGGCAGGATCGTCGAGATCGGATCGCGTGACTTGCTCTTCGAGAATCCGCGGCATCCCTATACGCATGCCCTGCTTGCCTCCATCCCGTCGGTCGAGCGGCGCCGAACCCAGGCTGCGCCGAGGCTCGTCGTGCGCGAGGCGTTCGCCTCTGACGCGGGTGCGATTCCCGGCTGCCGGTTCCATCCGCGCTGCCCGCTCGGGGAGCGCGAGGTCTGCCGGACCGTCGATCCGCCCCTTCAGGCAACAGACCAGGGTCATCTCGCGGCCTGTCATTTCCCCCAGTCGGCCGACAGCCTGCTTCGGGCGGCGGTGACAGCGCCGTGAGCGCGGTGAGGCACTGGGATGCGCTCACGCGCGAGGAGATCTCTGCGGTCGCTGCCGACGCGCTGCTCGTGCTCCCGCTCGGATCCACCGAGCAGCACGGGCCGCATCTGGCCACGGGGACCGATGCGGCACTCGTCAGAGCGGTCGCCGAAAGGGCGGCGGCTCTCGCGGTACGGCCAGACGTCGTTCTTCTGACGCCGACCCTCGCGTTCGGAGCGTCCGACCATCACCTCCCGTTCGGCGGCACCCTGTCGCTGCGCACGTCGACGCTTCAGGCAGTGCTCGCCGACCTCTTCGCATCTGCGACGGCCTCCGGCTGCAGGCGGGTCTTCGTCCTGAACGGCCACGGCGGCAACGCCTCGGCATGCGCTATGGCGGTCGCCGAGGCATCGCGGGAGCACGGGATCCTCGCCGCGACGGCGCTCTTCTCGCAGCTACTCGATCCTGGTGAGCTGAAGCTTCAGATCGCCGGTCACGCAGGGGTCTTCGAGACGTCGCTGATGCTCGCGCTCCATCCCGATCGCGTTCGTCCCGAGCGCGCCGCCCCGTCCCCCGGCGGAGCAGCTCGTGATTGGCCCCGCGGGCTGGTCGTCGGTGCACCGAATCGCTGGCGCGAACTCGACGGCTACACCGACCGGCCGGACATCGCGACAGCAGAGCTCGGCGAGGTCGCCCTCCAGGCGGCGGTGACCGCCACGGCGGCCTGCTTCGAGGAGGTGGCGGCTCTCGCTCTCTGAGGGAGGCGCCACGACGATTGCCGCGGTCGAGACGACGGTTGTTTCGGCGCGTGCGGAGCCAACGCTCGCCGTGCGCGGCGCCCGGACGACGCACGATGCGTCGTCGTTCGTTCTCGTCCGAGTCGTGACCGCAGACGGAGTCGAAGGCTACGGCGAGATCAGTGCCACGGCAGCGTGGAGCGGCGAGGACGCGGTGACCGCGACGCATTTCGTGCGTGACGTGTTCGCGCCGCTTCTCCTGGGGAAGCCGCTCGCTCCGATCGCGGCCCACGGGCTCGAGTTCGACCGCGTCGTCCGTGCCAACGCGTTCACGAAGGCGGGGATCGAGACCGCAATGTGGGACGCGCTCGGGCGCACGCTCCAGCTGCCCGTCTGCGAGCTCCTCGGAGGCCCGTTCCGCCGCGAGGTTCCCGTGAAGATCTCGCTGAGCGGCGACGGTGCTGAACTCGACGCCGGCTTCGAGACGGCGCAGCGTCTCGGTTTTCGCGCCTTCAAGGTGAAGGTCGGACGCGATCCGGACGCAGACGCGGCCCGGGTCGCACGCGTCCGCGCGCTTGCCGGCCCCGGGGCGCTCGTCGGCGCCGACGCGAACGGCGGGTGGTCGCGGCCTGCCGCGCTCGAGGCTGTGCCACGCCTGCGCGAGAGCGCGATTGCGTTCATCGAGCAACCCGTGGCTGCCGCCGACCTCGAAGGGATGCGCGAGGTCCGCGCGCTGGGCCTGCCGGTCGTGGCGGACGAGGCCGTGTACACGCGGGAGGATGTTCGCCGGATCGCCGCAGCGGGAGCCGCGGACGTCGTCAGCCTCTACGTGGGCAAGAGCTCGGGACTCGAGCGGGCCGTCGACTCGGCCCGCCTAGCGGCTGAGCTGGGCCTCGAGGTCGTGATCGGCGCGAACGGCGAGATGGGCCTCGGCGCAGCGGCGCAACTGCACGTCGCCTGCGCCTGCGAGCACCTGGGCTCGATTCCGTGCGGGATCACCGGCCAGCACTTCTACGAGGAGGAGCCGACGCTCGCGCGGCCGGTCGACATCGACGGCCTGCGCGCGCTGCTCCCGGTCGGGCCCGGGCTCGGTGTCGAGCTGCGCCCGGAGGTGCTTCGGAGCTTCTCGTCGTGAGCCCGGACGTGCAGGTCTTTCTGTACCCCGAGGAGCTCGATGGGATCGCGCCCGACGCGCTAGCAGAGCAGATCCTCGAGCTCGGCTGCGACGCGGCGAGTGTCGCACTCGTCTACCACCGCGGCAGGCGGGTGCTCCCGCGACAGGCTCGGATCAGTGTGTTGTCGACCGTCACGACCTACTTCGAACCGGTGCGCTCGCGCTACGGCGCTCTCGCTCCCGCCGGCAACGGCCCGCCCGACTTGCGCGAGCGCCTGATCGCGTTTCGCGCCGCGTGTGAGCGCGCCGGGCTCGCCTTCCGGGCCTGGATCGTCGCGCTCCACCAGGACGCGCTCGCCACTGCGTTCCCCGGCGCCGCCGCGCGGACGCTGGACGGGAGCCCAAACGGGATCGGGCTGTGCCCGTCGGCCCGGGAATCCATGGAGTTCGTCGAGGGGCTCGTCGCCGATGTCTGCGCTCAGTTCGAGCCCGAACTGGTCGAGCTCGAAGCGGCTCTGTACCCGGCCTGGGAACCGGCGTACACGATCACGCTCGCACTCGCACCGCTCTCGCCACGGGCACGGCTCCTCGGCGCTCAGTGCTTCTGCGATGCGTGCCGCAACTTGCTCGGCGACGATGCGGATGCGCTCGAGCGCCGCTCGCTCGAGTCGGCGGGCCCACCGTTCGGAACGGGGAGCTGGGATGAGGAGCTCGAGCAGGCGCTTGGCGCGGCTCGCGCAAAAGGGGTGGCGACGCTGGCAAGCGCCGCCACGAGATCGGCGCACGCAGGTGGGGCACAGCTCAGAGTCTTCGGCTCCGGGCCGCCACAGCAGGCGGCGCTACAGGGCCTCACCGGGACTGGACCTGCCGACCGCCTACTGCTCGGTTGTGGGCAACTCGGCGGCGATGAGCTCATCGACCGCTTTCAGGGCCTGCGCGCAGTTGCGGGCGGGCGTGCGGCGACAGCATCGATCAACTGGTCGCACGACCGCAACATGGCGGCCGACGCCGAGCGACTCGGCGCCGCCGGCGCCGAAGGCCTCGCGCTCTACAACCTCTCGCTGGTCCCTGACGAAGGCCTCGTCGCTTTCCGCGAGGCTGCCGCGTCGTTCCGCTCGGCGGTGCCAGCATGACCGTCCTCGACGGTCACGTGACGGTCGGCGCGAACAGGGACGTCGAGCTCTCGGCAGTCGCGCTCGTCGAGTCGATGGACCGGCTCGGCATCGACATCGCCCTGGTCTCGCCGCCAGAGCCCTTTCTCCCGGTGCGAAATCGCGAGGGCAACGAGCTCGTCGCAGCGGCCGCTTCAGCCTCGGACGGGCGGCTGCTGCCGTATGCAGTGGCGAGTCCGTGGCTCGGCGCGGAGGCCGTCGAGGAGCTCCGGCGCGCCCGGGACAGCGGTGCGCGGGCGCTGAAGCTCGATCCGGCGCTCCAGGGCTTCGATCTCCAGGACGGCCTGGCCGATCCGCTGATCGAGTTCGCTCGCTCGTCCGCCTGGCCCGTCTACGTGCGCACCGGCACGCCGCCGCACGGGCTGCCCCTCCAGCTCGCCTGGCTCGCGAACCGGCATCCGGGCGCATGGTTCCTGATGGGGAAGAGCGGAGCGACCGACTTCTCGGCCGACGGCCCGGCCGCGCTCGCGACCGCGCCGAACCTCCTTGCCGACAGCGCTCACGTCGAGTGGCCGACGCGGCTCGCGCGACTCGACCCGTCGGCGGTCGGCGGCCGTGTCGTCTTCACCACCGATGCTCCCTTCGCAGAGCCGGAGCTCGAGCTGGCCCGGGTCGTCGAAGCGGCGCTCGACGACGCCGTGCGCGCTGCGGTGCTCGGCGGAACACTCGCGACTCTGCTCGGCCTGTGACCGTCGCCGCGGACCTCCGTTCGCTCGGCCTTGCGGCCGGCGATCGCGTGGTGGTCCATTCGTCGTTGCGGGCGGTCGGGCCCGTCGAGGGAGGCGCCGAGGCGATCGTCGATGCACTTGTCGAGGTGGTGGGCCTGGACGGGCTGATCGTCGTGCCCGCATTCACGTACGACAGCGCGCGTTTCGACCCGGCGACCGAACGCGGCAGAGCAGGAGCGCTCGCCGAGGCGGTGCGACTGCGTACCGGCGCCGTTCGATCACTCCATCCGTCGCACTCTGTGGCCGCGCTCGGCAGGGGCGCGGCAGAGCTCTGTGCCGGGCACGAGCTTCGGTCCGCGACAGACGTCGACTCGCCGCTGGACCGCCTGGCCCGCTCTGGCGGCTACGTCCTCCTGCTCGGCGTCGGCCACGTCGCAGACACGACGGTGCACGTCGGCGAGTTCCGCGCCGGCGCACCGTACCTCCACATCCCGTTCGCACCGGACTGGCCTCGCGTCCACGAGATCGTGACCGCCGGCGGGAGCGAGACGGTCGAGTACGCTCGATTCCCCGGCTGCAGCGGCGCCTTCGGCGTCGTGGAGCGCGGCCTGCGTGACCGGTCGGCGATCCGGGACGGTTTCGTAGGACGCGCCGTTTCCCAGCTCGTTCGTGGGGAGGACGTGATCGAGGAGGCGGTCGCCCTGCTGGAGCGAGATCCCCGTGCCCTTCTCTGTACCGACCCGCGCTGCTTCCGGTGCTCGCGGGCACGCGAGGAGCTCAGCGGCGATCCGGGTGCTCGAGACCGAGGAGCGGGAGCGGATCGCGATGGATGAGTGCCTCGATCGCCTCGAGCGGCACCGGCGGCAGCGCGGTGCCTGCAATCGGCTCGTTCACCCTGCGTAGCCCCTCGATCGTCTCGGTCGGGGTCGCGATCGGGAAGTCCGAGCCGAAGAGAAGCTTGTCGAGAGCGCCCCATTCCGTCGCCAGCCTGAGGCCTTCGTAGAAGGACCATGGTCGATAGAACGTCGCCGAGATGTCTGCGTACACATGCGGATGTTTCCGGATGGTCACGATCGTCTCGCGCTGCCAGGGATGTCCGAGATGCGCCATCACGATGCGGAGCTCGGGGAACCGCATCGCGATCTCGTCCATCAGGAGCGGATGTGCGTACTTCAGCGGCGCCTCGCGAACCGGGGACGCGCCCTGGTGGAACAGGATAGGCAGCCCGTTGCGCTCGGCGAGCTCGTAGATGCGCAGCGCGGGCGCCGCCAGCGGATCGAAGATCTGGTAGTTCGGGCCGAGCTTGACGCCCTTCAGACCGAGGTCGTCGCGGGCGCGCTCGAGCTCGTCCGCGGCGCCGTCGACCTCCGGATGGACGGAGAGGAAGCCGATCCTGCGGTCCGGCGCTGCGGCGACGAACGCCGCCACCGTGTCGTTCAGCTCGAGATCGACCCGCTCCCGGTTGCGGGCGATCGTGAAGGCGACCGACACGTCCACGTCCGCAAACGCTGTGGCGTAGTCGTCCCATGTCGTCGTCGCCGCGACGACGCGGTCCGGGCGCCACTTCGCGTTCTCGACGTGCTCGCCGGGCGGCACGCGCTCGCGGTGGGTCGGGACATGGCTGTGGACGTCGACGATCATGCGACGGCAAGCAGTCGGCGCGGGTTGTCCTCGAGGATCGCCTGCCGCTCCCGCTCGCTAAGCCCGAGGAGGCCGAGCTGCCGGATGCGGAGCACGACGTAGCGCTGGCGGGGCTCGGGAAGGAGCCCACCGTCCGTGCCGAAGACGATCCGCTCCAGCGGGCAGCGCGCGATCAGCTCGCGCATCGCATAGGCCGGAGCGGCGCAGAGGCAGATGTGGACGTTGGCGGTCGATTCGACGGCGGCCCAGGCCTCGCGCCAGAGGTCGTGCAGCCCTCCGTGCCCGAGCACGACCGTCGTCCGCGGATGACGTCGAGCCAGCGCGGCGAGCTGGAGTGGCGCGCTGTACGGCGGAGTCCCGTCATGGAAGATGACCGGAATCCCGAGCTCGGCCGCCGCTTCACAGACGGGATCGAGGCCGGGGGTGTGCATCGAGAATCCCTGGACCCACGGGTGGAGCTTGACGCCGCGCATGCCGTGGTCGCGCACGCAGCGGTGGATCTCGTCCGCAGCGCCGGAGTCGCTCGGATCGACGTTCGCGAAGGCGACGAGCCGCCCACCGCCGCCGGCCACGAAAGCGGCGAGCGCGTCGTTGGCGGCGGCGCCCGGTTTTCGTAGGCCGTCGAACGTGAACGCGACGGACAGCTCGACGCCGAGAGACGCTGCGAAGTCGGCGTACGTCCCGGCGTCGTAGGCGTCGGCGGACGGCTGGTGGACGTGGAAGTCGATCACGACGGGGACCTCCGCCATCAGGCCTGCTGCTGCGGCTATGCGTTCCGCAAGTGCGAGGCCGGCGAGCGCCTCCTCGAGCCCAGGGACGGGCGGTGTACCCGCGAGGCAGTGATCGACGAAGCGGCTGAGCTGGCGCTCGAAGCAGACTTCGGTCTTGTCGCCGGGCGGCGCAATCGTCTCCATCGTACCGTCCGCGAATGCGACGCTCAGGGCGAACGTCGGCGGGTCCAGAACCGCACAACCGAGCGGACCGGTGACGACGAACTGGCTCGGAGGCAGGACTGGATAGAGCCAGATCACGTCGAGACGCGCGACCGTCCCGTCGTCGTACTCGAGGATCGCGCCGTTCGCGTTGGCCGTCGCGTAGCGCTCGTCGCTGCGCAGGGCCCAGCCCTGCACCGCGGTCGGTGACATACCGAGGAGGTAGTTGAGGCGGTCGCAGGCGTGAATGCCGTCGGAGATCACCGGCGGGTAGTGCTCGAGCGACTGGAGCCTCCGCGCGAAGTTCACCGGGTCTCCGTCAGGGTCGGCCACCTCGTCGCACACGGACGCCAGGATCAGGAGCGGGCTGCCGAGGTTGCCCCCGCGCACGAGCTCCCGCAGGCGGTCGACCGAAGGGTGGTGGCGGTAGGTGAGCCCGATCTGGAGCCGCTGGTGTGCCTCCGGCAGCCCGGCGAGCTCTGCCGCCTCCGCGAGCGAGGGCGCCGGTGGCTTCTCGGCGAGGACGTACTTGCCTGCCTCGAGCGCCAGGCGCGCCAGCTTCGTCGTGACCCAGGGCGGTGTCGCGATCACGACGGCGTCGATGGTCGGGTCGAGGAGCAGGTCTTCGACGGCTGTGGTCGCGCGTACGCCGGGTGCGAGCGCCGCAGCTTGCTCGACGCGTCCGTCGTCGACGTCGGCGAGCGCGGCGAGCGTGACGCGTGGCTCGGCCAGCAGCGCCGGGAGATGGGCGGCGAGCCCGATGTCGCCGAGCCCGATCAACGCCACCGCGACGCGCGCGTCCTCCACTAGGCCGGCAACTCGAGCACTGCGTCGATCTCGACTGGGATGTTCATGTTGGACTGGATGGTCGTGCGAGCCGGATACGGCTCGCTGAAGAACTCCGCGTATACGTTGTTCAAGACGGCGAAGTCGTCCATCGTCCTGAGGTACACGCCCACCCGGACCGCGTGGGCCAACGAGGTACCCGCCGCCCTCGCGACCGTCTCGAGGTTCAGGAGGGTCTGCCTGGCCTGACCTTCGAACGTCTCGGGGATGATTCCCGTCGCGGGGTCGAACGGTCCCTGGCCGGCGAGAAAGACAAGGTTTCCGCTTCGCACCGCGTGTGAGTAAGGGCCTGCCTGTGGCGGCGCGCCGTCGGCGTTGATTGCATCGGACATCTCTTCTCCTCGTGTCGGATCGGCGACTCCGTACTCTACGGCCCGACGCCTGCATTGAATCCTCGCCCCACGGAGCAAGACACCGGAAGCGGGAGCCTGGCAATCCTCGTATCGAAAGACAGCTCAGACAAGCCGATCGTTACCTGGGGCCGGACCCTATGATGTGGTCCCTCCGCGATCCCTTTGCTGGAGCCAGATTTCGGGGCTGTGTCAAGCGTGTGTCAAGTAAAACGGGGCACGCACGCAAACGGTTCAAGCCGTTCGTATCTCCCGCCGATGGTCGGAGTGCGATGAGAACCTGTCGATACTGCGGCAGCGATCGTGGTGTCCGTCTCGCCGGTGTGCTCGCGATGTGCACGGCGTGCGAGAACTCGCCGCTGTGCGACCGGTGCGGCCATCCGCGAGGCGAACACGTCCGCGTGTTCCACAAACGAGGAGCCGCAGGGTGCGACAGACGCGTCGGCGACTTTCAGAGCCTGACCTCCGGACGGTGCGACTGCGAAGGCTTCCGACCAGTCACCACGCCCTGAGCGAGGCGACCTTCGCGCAGCCAGAGACGGGCGACGATCCGTTGAAGACCGGCATCGGACGGGCGCCTGCAACCGGCTCGATTCGCGGTTCAGTTGAACCACGACCTGTGAACGGATCTAGCGACGCCGGAGATGTCCGGTAGCCGGGCAGACGAAGCCGTACTTCAGGTACTCGCGGTTTCCAACCTTGCAGAACTCGCCCGCGCGCAAACACTTGACGCCCCAAGACAGATTCCCTCGCACGTAACCCGCCCCGCAGGTCTTTGCGGCGGTAACAGGAACTACACCCTGTGGCGTCGCAGCAGCCACCGCCCCGGCCGGTGCCGCGAACGCGACAGCCGCCAGGAGCAGTGCGCAGTGTTTCCTCATCGCCTGCCTCTCTTCGGTTCCGCAGTTGTGTTCCTACTCACACTTGCACTCTTGTCGACCGCAGACAAGTCCTTTGATATGCCCCGTTTGCTCGGACCCGCCGCCTGGGAATCGATCACCGAGGTCGAATATGACCTGCCGACAGAGAACAACTCGCGTTAGGCGGGCGCTACCGGTTTTGAGGCATCAAGCGTTGCGAGGTCGGCCTGCAGTTGAGCAACGATCGCGGGCACCTCATTGCGATAGTGAGCCAACGCAAGATCTAGTCTGAAATCGAACCAGCCTGCCAGCTCGGGGCCGTAAGACACCATCGTGGGCTTCTGCCGGTTTGAAACGGAGAAGACCGTTGACCCGTCAGGGGTGTGCTGGAAGCCAATCAGCTTGGCGAAGAGACACTCTCGCGTCTGCTTCAAACCCTGAAACACCACCCGTTTGTTGGTCACGAAGAGGGTGCCACTGTCGATGGCTGTCGGTACCGGCGCTCCCTGCACGAAGTGACCGCGTGACGTACCTGTTCGGTAACGGATCGAACGGCCCCCGATGCTGCCGATCGGAATCGAGAAGCCGCTCGACCGGCCTTGCCATTGACCAGGGCCGCGCCGGTCCTCAACCAGCGCGGCGCCGTTGATGGTGGCGAACAGTGCCTCGTCCGGCTTCAAGATGATCCCGGTCGCCTGCTCGACGCCGGTGTAGGTCGTGGCAAGGGTGAGGTTCGCAGCGCATGCATCCCGCTCGGCCTGCCAGCTCGCCAGCTCGGCGTCGTACTGCTTCTGTGCCTTCTTTGCGCGTCGTGCCTCGAAGAAGCCGCTTAGGCCGCCACGCTGTGCACGCTCCACCTCGCGCCCCTCCCGGACTTTCTCAAGATCGCTCATGGGCCACTCACCACTAGATCGGCTCTTGGTTCTTTTCTAGTCAAGTGACAAGAGGGGAGTGGGTCTGGCTTCATCTGATGCGATCGCCCGTACGTGTTCGCTCACGCGGTACTTGGCGGAGTAGAAGAAGCCGCCGCAGTCGTTCACGACGCTGCAGTTGAGACATTCGGGGTGGTATTCGTTCTTCCAGTCGCTGATCGACTTGACCGCGAACGGCCAGACGCGCCGGTCGATGAGGCAGAGCTGGTGGTTGTAGATCATCGTGTGGATCCGGCGCGGTCGAGGAGCATCACGGCCTCCGTGAGGGCGTCGCGATAGTCGATCGGGTCGATCCAGACGTCCTCGATGTTGGCGCGCGCGAAGCCGATCATCTCGAGCCCCATCAGCGCGACCTGTTCGACGAACGGCAGGTTGCGCGCGATGAACTCGGCGATCTCGACGAGGTACGGCGCGGTCTGTTTGTGGATCACGACGCGGATCTCGATCGTCTGGTTGAGCCGTGCGAGGTTGAGGATGCCGCGGACGGTCTCGTCGAAGGCGCCGCGCGCCTGGACGACGTAGTCGTGGAGTGTGGGTTCGGTGCCGTAGATCGGGATGCCGACCATCATGTTGGGGTTGTCGATTGCGGCCCAGCCGAGCGCGAAGTCGAGATCGTGAAACCGGCGGCCGTTCGAGAGCACGTGCACGGCGGCTCTGCGGAACGAGGTTGCGGCAGAGGCGCAGGAGCTCGATGAGGCGCTCGCCGTAGAGCGTGGGTTCGCCGCCGGTGAAGCCGATGTCGGTCGTGTCGCGCGGTAGCAGCCGGACGAGCTCGCAATGCGTCCTCGAGCAGCCAGTCGTCGTTGCGCGTCTTCGGTGGCTGTGAGCACATCAGGCAGTAGTGGTCGCAGCGTTCGGTGAGGAGGACGCTGTTCTGGCGGCTCCGGTGGCGCCAGAGGACCCGGAGCCGCTCGCCGCCGTCGCTGAGAGCGCGATGACGTCGCCCGCGCCGAGGTAGCCGAGCTGGTCTGGGAGCTCGACGCCAGTTCACGTCTGGTTGCGATTGAGTTGCACGCCGGGCTTGCAGATGTACAGGCCGAAGCCGCTCGGGGGCGAGTCGTCGGGTCGTCGAACGAGGTACGCGCGTGGCTCTGCCGTTGCGGCGCTCGGCGTGGTCGAGCCACCGAGACAGCCAGACGGATCGTTCGAGCGGCTGCGACGATCTGCGAGGTCGCGTGCGTTGCCGCGGAGCGCGATCATCGGCCGGCCCAGTGAGGAAGAGCTCTCGCGCGATGCGGGTCGGTCTCGTAGCGTTCGAGCAGCAGCTCGGAAGATCGCGCATGTTGCGGCGGTAGAACGCTGAGAGAGGCTTTGCGCCCGACGATAGTCGCCGCTGGTGGCGTGGTGGAAGACGGGGTCGGCGCCGCAGTAGGGCTCGAACGCGCAGTCGTTGCACATCGGCGCGCTCTAGCGTGAACGACTCCTCGAGCGGATCGAGGAGTGCGTCGGAGAGCATGATCTCCGGCGTACGAGTCGTCGTGGAGGTTCGCCGAGTCGGAACGTCGTGTCGCCCATCTCGGCGAGCATCCGGCCTTCGTCGGAGGCGTAGACGTCGCCGTCGTAGTTGTAGACGATCGCGCCGATTCCGATCCCGGCCGGCGAGGTGAGGTCGACGTAGCCGGGATCGTCGTTGGTGAGCATCTTCTTCAGGATGATCGCGGCGTACTGCTCGGTGACCTGCGATGCCCCTGCGTGTTCAGCTCGAGGATGTAGTCGAGCCCCTCCTCGTAGAACGCGAGCCAGCGGTCGACGTCGTAAGCGGCGTGGCTCTTCGTCTTGATCGCGAAGCCGTACGGTGAGAGCGGGCGCAGGAAGATGTTGGTGAGGCCCTGCTCGAGATAGCAGTCGATGATCTCGCGTGACCGGTCGAGGCTGCGCTCGGTCGTCGTCATCAGCGCCGAGACGCGATCGACGCCGAGCTCTTCGCGTACGCGGCGGATCCCGTCGACCGCGCGCTCCCAGCTGTCGCCGCCTGGTCGCGGCCGGTTGCGGTTGTGGAGGTCGGCCGGTCCGTCGAGCGACGTCGAGATGTAGACGTCGTGCGCGGCGACAGAAGGCGAGCACCTCGTCGTCGAGCAACGCGAGGTTGGTCGCGATCACGAACGAGAGATTGCTTGCCGTAGTCCTCGATTGAGCGCCTCGGCGTCGTCGACGATCTGTCTCGATCAGCGGCGAAGTTGAGCAGCGGCTCGCCGCCCTGGAACTCGATCTTGATCTTCGGCGACGGTGAGCGGAACATCAGCTCAAGCGCCCGCTCGGCGGTCTCCTCGCGACATGTCGAAGCGGTGCCTTGTCCGAGCTCTGCCGCGAGACCTGGCAGTACGGGCACGAGTGCTCGCAGCGCAGCGAGACGACGAAGATGTGAAGACCCGTGAACTCCGAGAGTCGCCGGTAGCGCGTCCTCGTCTTCAGCGCGAGCAGCTCCAACGGATAGTTCTCCCCTGCGTGTCTGAGGATGTGCTTGCTCCGAAGTCGACGAACGAGCGGCGAGTTAGGGCGAAGCCGCTTGTCGACGACCGCTTCGAGCTCGGCCGGCGATACGAAAAGATGTTCTCCCACCATGTTTGTGAGCAGGACCCGTCCTGGATCGAACCGCTCAAACTTGAACGGGAGCAACTCCCAGGCGGCCTCCGTAGGCTCGAATGCGCCGGCGCTCCGGAACCCCGCCACCTCGGCTAGCCCTGCTCCTGGTCGACGAGGTCGGTGCGCGAAAACGCCAGCGCCAAGACGAGGTTCCTTGCGGCCTCCGTCTCGTCTCTGATCCGCTGGCGGAGAACCTGATCGAGGATCTCATTTCGAAGCTCGCCGAGAACGGCATCCGCTTCTGCTTCCTCGTCGCAGACCAGATGCACGACGCAACGGAACTCTTGATCTTCGGTAATCAGATCCACCGATAGACGATCGGACAGCCGGTATGCGGCTCGTTGGATTGCGTCGGCCGAACAGGTAGCCGCTTCTAGGACCAGCTCACGCTTGATCACAATGATCCTGTCGTTCGCGCCGCGGCATTAGCCTCCAGAGACATGCGAGGCGTGCGACGCGTGTGAAGCGTGCGAGGCGTGCGACACGTGGGATGAATGGCCGCCGCCCCCACCACCGACAACCGGCGGCAGCGTCGAGGCGACCTGCTGGCGGATGATCTGACCGCGGATCTCGCCTCCACTGTTCTGGTGGGTCCCGACGTTCACGTATGCGGCGCCGCTAAGGAGCTTCGCAACCTGGGCCTGCGTCAGAACGGCGGTGCCTTGCGCCGCGTTGGCGCATGGTCCGCACAGCCGCAGCATGCTTGGGCCAGCGTGCCCACGCGCGCCGGCGTGAATGACAGCCGCGATCACCGGCCCTGAAAGGTGCGACACGGTGAGCTTCCAAGAGAGTATCCGGCCGCTGAGTGTCGCAGTAAACGTGCCAAAGGCGCCTACCCCGGCGACGCTGGGTCGCGGGACCTCTTGAGTAACGGTTAACGATGCGTGGAACCGTGTGGTCGCGGTCGGTGCGACTGGCTTCTTGGGCGTAGCCGGTGTCACCACCGGGGTAATGACGGGGGTAGGCGTCACCACGGGCGTCGTCACGAGTGGCGTGACCGGAGGAACGGGCGCCGGTGGAACGACAGGTGTAGCCGACGAGACGTGAGACGCATGTGAGGCGTGGGACGCGTGCCCGGTCTGCCCTGTAAGTCCTCTTGGGCGGGTGACAGCAAGGAAAGGCAGCTGCAGCCGGTCGATAAGCGTCGAGGTCGCCGAGCGATCGTCGGGT
>CAVQZA010000019.1:0-125929 GCA_963718355.1 uncultured Actinomycetes bacterium | reverse complement strand
GCGCCGTGATCGAGAGCACCCGCTTCTTCTCGTTGCCGAGCACGCTCACGTACACCGTCGCCTGGCGCAGGTCGCGCGTCGTCTTCACGCCGGTCACGGTGACGATTCCGATGCGCGGGTCCTTCAACTCGGGTATCGCCTCGCCGAGCACCTCGCGAACGAGGTGGTCGACGCGCCTCATGCGGTCGGTCATCTCGGGCCCGGACTACGAGCTGGGCGCCGGAGTCGCCGGCGCGGGCTCGTCGAGAGTCGTGCGCTCGACCTCGCGGGTCTCGTAGATCTCGAAGACGTCGCCCTCACGCAGGTCGTTGAAGCCCTCGAGCCGGATTCCGCACTCGAAGCCCTCGGCGACCTCGCGTGCGTCGTCCTTGAAGCGTTTGAGGTCGGCGATCTGCGTCTCGTAGATGATCGTGCCGTCGCGGATCACGCGCACCTGCGAGTTGCGCTTGACGACGCCGCTCGTGACGTAGCAGCCGGCGATCGTGCCGAGCCGCGAGACCTTGAACAGCGCCCGCACCTCGACCTCGCCGATCGTCTCCTCTGTCTTGACCGTGGAGAGCATCCCGACGAGCGCCTGCTCGATGTCCTCGGTGAGCTTGTAGATCACGCGGTAGGTGCGGATCTCGACGCCTTCGCGGTCGGCCAGCGCGCGTGCCTCGGCGTTCGGACGGACGTTGAAGCCGACGACCATCGCGTTCGAGGCGGACGCGAGCATGATGTCGTTCTCGGAGATCCCGCCGACTCCGGTGTGGATCACGTTGACGCGCACCTCGGTGTGCGTGATCTTCTCGAGCTCGGAGACGGCGGCCTCGACGGAGCCCTGCACGTCGGCCTTGACGACGAGGTTGAGATCCTGGACGGCGCCCTCCTGGAGCTGCTCGAAGAGCCGGTCGAGCGAGACGCCCTGCTTGGAGCGCTGCGCGAGCTGCTCACGGCGGAGGCGCTCGCCGCGGATGTTGGCGAGGTGCCGCGCCTGACGGTCGTTCTCGACGACGCGCGCGAGCTCGCCCGCGACGGGCGGCTTGTCGAAGCCGATGATCTCGACCGGATCGCCCGGGCGCGCCTCCTTGATCTTCTCGAGGCGGTAGTTGAGGAGCCCGCGCACCTTGCCGTGCGCGTCGCCCGCGACGATGGCGTCGCCGACGCGCAGCGTGCCGCGCTGGATGAGCATCGTCGCGACCGGGCCGCGGCCCACGTCGAGGCGCGACTCGATGATCGGGCCCGAGGCTTCGGCCTTCGGGTTCGCCCGGAGATCGAGCTCTGCGTCGGCGACGAGGAGGACGCGCTCGAGCAGGTCGTCGAGGTTCAGCTTCTGCTTCGCGGAGACGTCGGAGAACTGCGTCGTGCCGCCCCATTCCTCGGGCTGGAGGCCCTCGGTGGTCAGCTCGGTGCGGACGCGCTCGGGGTTCGAATCGGGCACGTCGATCTTGTTGACGGCGACGACGATCGGCACCTCGGCCGCGCGCGCGTGGGAGATCGACTCGCGCGTCTGCGGCATCACGCCGTCGTCGGCGGCCACGACGAGCACGGCGATGTCCGTCACCTTCGCGCCGCGGGCGCGCATTGCGGTGAAGGCCTCGTGGCCGGGAGTGTCGAGGAAGGTGATCTTTCGGCCGTGGCGCTCGACTTGGTAGGCGCCGATGTGCTGGGTGATCCCGCCGGCCTCGCTCTCGGCGACGGCGGTCTCGCGGATCGCGTCGAGGAGCGTCGTCTTGCCGTGGTCGACGTGGCCCATGATCGTGACCACCGGCGGGCGCGGAGCGAGATCGTCCTCGACGTCCTCGAAGGCCTCCGGCTCCTCGTCCTCGTCGGCGGTGTGCTTGATCACGACCTCGCGCTCGACCTCGGTCGCGATCAGCTGCACGGCCTCGTCGGAGAGCGTCTGGGTGATGGTGATCATCTCCCCGAAGCCCATCATGATCTTGATGATCTGCGAGACCGGGATCCCGAGCGCGCTCGAGAGCTCCTTGACGGAGACGCCCGAGACGACCGTGACGACTCCCGTCGGCGCGACGATCTCGCGGGGCTGCTTCGGCGGCGCGGCGGCGCGGTCGCGCGCGGCCTGGCGCTGGTCGCGCGGGCGCTGGCCGACGCCCTCGATCACGACGCGGCGCTTGCGCCGCGATCCGGGAGCACCCTGACGGGGCCGTACGGGACGGTTTGGCTTGTTGGGCTCCGCTGCTTCGTCAGCCATCAGTGCCAGTGTAGAGGCGCGCGAGCCCCGGTTCGACTGCGACGGTCCGCCGCAGCGCGCGATTGAAGGCCCGTTTCGAAACGGCCCGTTCGAAGCAGAGCAGCCGCCGGCACGTATACGCGCCGCGGCCGGGCAGGCGCGAGCCCGGGGTCAGCGCCCCGCCCTGCGCCACGAAGCGCAGAAGCTCGGCCTGCGGCGCCTTGCGCCCGCAGCCCGTGCACGTCCTGATGGGCTCGCTCACTCTGCAGCGCTCTCGTCCTCCTCGGCCACGGCGACTGGCGCAGGTGTCGGCTCCTCGACCTCGACGACCTCGGCCTCCGCGTCGGCCACGGCCTCGGCGATCTCGATCTCGGCCTCCGCCTCTTCGACAGCTTCCATCTCGTCCTTGTGCTCATGAGCACTTTCCTCGGCCGCGAGCTCCGGGTCGGCCTCAGCCTCGAGCTCTGCCTCGACGACCGCGACGGGCGGCTCGGTGCCTTCGAGGGCCTGGTGGGCCGCGACGCCGCAGTAGTGCGAGCCGGGCAGCGCGGCATTCGGGCAGCGCTTGCCGTTCGAGAGAACAGCGGCGCAGCGGCCGGTGAACTCCTCGTCGGTGCCACCGCCGTAGGCGGCAGCCGCCTCCGCCTGAGCGAACTCGCTGTCCGACTGGATGTCGACCTTCCACCCGGTCAGGCGCGCGGCGAGACGGGCGTTGAGCCCCTCCTTGCCGATCGCCAGCGCGAGCTGGTCGTCCGGGACGACGACGGTCGCCTCCTTGGTCTCGTCGTCGACGAACACCTCGCGCACGCGCGCGGGCGAGAGCGCCTTGGCGACGAAACGCGCCGGCTCCGGGTTCCACGGGATGATGTCGATCTTCTCGCCGCGGAGCTCCGACACGACCATCCGCACACGCGAGCCTCGCGGCCCCACGCAGGCGCCGACCGGATCGACTCCCTGGGTGTGCGACTGCACAGCGATCTTCGAGCGGTAGCCCGGCTCGCGGGCGACGCCCTCGATCGTGACGAGGCCGTCCGCGATCTCCGGCACCTCGAGCTCGAACAGCGTCTTGATCAGCTCGGGATCGCGGCGCGACAGGATCACCTGCGGGCCCTTCGTCCCGGAGCGAACCTCGGTGATCACTGCCTTGATGCGGGAGCCCTGCTCGTAGCGCTCGCCGTCGACCTGCTCGGAGCGAGGCAGCAGCGCCTCGACGCGGCCGAGGTCGACCAGCACGTTGTTCCGGTCGCCGGCCTGCTGGACGATGCCCGTGACGACCTCGCCGACACGGTCGACGTACTCGTCGTACATCATCGAGCGCTCGGCCTCGCGGATCCGCTGGAGGATGACCTGCTTTGCCGTCTGCGCGGCGATGCGGCCGAAGTTGTCCGGCGTGACGTCGGCGCGCTTGATCTTGCTCTCGGGCACCTCGGACCAGTCGAGCTCGAGGTCGTCGTCGGAGACGAGCGTGTGGGAGCGCTCGCCGCTCTCGACCTCGAGGGTCTCGAGCTCGTCGAGCTTGCGCTCGCGCGCCTCGTCGAGCAGGTGCTGCTCGAGGTCTTCGGGCAGCTCGATCGAGAACACGCGGAAGTCGCCGCTGTCGTCGAGCTCGACGGTCGCGTGACGTGCCGCGCCGGGTGTCTTCTTGTAAGCGGCCAGGAGCGCGTCTTCGAGCGCCGCGACCAGTGTCCCGGTCTCGATGCCCTTCTCGCGCTCGATCTCCCTTACCGCCTCAATGATTTCCTGGGTCATCTCAGTCCTACCCTTCGTCGATCAGATTGCCGCGCACGATCTCGTCATACGGAATCTCCACCGTCTCGCCCTCCACCGGAGAGACGGTCACGCTGCTCTCGCCTGCTGCGACCAGCTCGCCACGGAAGCGGCGCCGGCCGTTGATCTCGTCGGCCGTGCGCAGCGCCACGCGCTTTCCCACCGCCTGCGCGAAGTGCGCGGGCTTGCGGAGCGGACGCTCGATCCCCGGCGAGGAGACGTCGACGGTGTAGCGGTCGAGGTAGTCGCGGAGGATGTTCGTGACGCGCGCGCAGAGCGCGTGGTCGACCCCGCCGGGATGGTCGACGTACACGCAGAACCGCTGCGGCGAAAGCAGCTCCACGGCCAGTACTTCGACACCCGGCATCCCGGTCTCCACCTTGTGTGTCACCTCTCGCGTCAACGCCCTTTCGGTCTCGGCTGTCTTCGTCATCTCAAAGAAAAGGGGCGCTCAGGCGCCCCAGTTGAATCGTCCTCAGCTGAAGTGTGAACAGGATAGCAATTCCCCTGCTCGTCGCGGTCGCCCGCGGGGCATTAAGCCGAGCGCAAGGATCGCTTGAGCAGGTCGCGCGAGGCTCGAGCTCCTGTCACACGAGCAAGGAGGCAGAATGTCCAGCTTCAAGCGCCCGCACGGATCGCGATCCAGGCTGCGATGACCGGCCATCTCGTGCTCACCTCGCTGCACACGCACAACGCCGCGAGCTCGCTCGCGCGTCTCAAGGACGTGGGCGTCGAGCCGGCCTGCTCGCGACTTCGATCAACTGCATCGTCGCCCAGCGGCTCGCGCGGCGACTGTGCATGTCGTGCCGCGAGGCGTACGAGCCGACGGACGCCGACCTCGTCGACCTCGCAGGCTACGAGCTGACGGAGCCGGTCTACCGCGCGGCCGGCTGCCCGAACTGCGCCGGCACCGGCTTCGCCGGACGCGTCGCGCGGTACGAGGTGCTGCCCGTGGTCGGGCCGATCCGCCGCCTCATCGAGGCGTCGACCGAGGAGATCTTGCTGCCGCGGTCGAGATGGGGGATGCGGACGCTGCGCCGGGACGGGATCCGGCTCTGCGTCTCAGGCGCCTCGTCACTCGACGAGATCCGCCGCGTCACCGGCGACCGGCTCAGCTAGTCGCGCGGCGTAAAGCTCGTTGTCGGGGCGAAGCGAGCGCGCGAGCTTGTAGTGGCCGTTCGCCGCGGTGCGATCGCCCTGGAGCTCGAGGCAGCGGCCGAGCGCGTAGTGGGCGAAATCGTCGGTCGGCGAGAGCTCGAGGATCTTGCGGAACTCGGCGGCCGCCTCGTCCGTGCGTCGCAGCCGGAAGTACGCGATGCCGAGCGCCTCGCGAATCGACGCCTTCTCGGGCTCCTGGCGCTTCGCCTTCTCGAGCGCGACGGTGGCCTGAGCGGCCATGCCGTTTCTGAGGTGCGCACGGCCCTGCTGGTACAGGTCGTAGGCGTCGCTCATCGCGACGCGAGAAGCCGCTCGATCTCGTCGAGGATCGCGGCCGCGACGAGCGGCTTCGCTGCCCTCGGCACGGAACGATTCCCGGCGGCGCCGATCAGGACGACCTCGTTCTCGGCGGCGTCGAAGCCGATCCCCGCGTCGGCTACGTCGTTGTAGACGACGAGGTCGAGGTGCTTGCGCTCGAGCTTGCCGTGCGCGCGCTCGAGCCCGCCGTCGCCCGTCTCGGCCGCGAAGCCGACGAGGATCTGGGAGTCGGTGCGCTGCTCGCCGATCGCCTGGAGGACGTCGACCGTCGGCTCGAGCTCGACCGTCCACGAGTGCGCGTCCTTCTTCCGCTTCGCAGGCTCCGCCGCCGCCGGGCGGTAGTCGGCGACGGCCGCTGCCATCACGACCACGTCTGCGTCGGCACGGTCGAGCGCCTCGCGCGCGAGCAGCTCGGCAGTCGGTGTCAGCACGAGCTCGACGCCGTCGGGCGGCGGGACCGCGAGGTTCGCCGCGAGCAGCGTCACCTCGGCGCCACGACGCCGAGCTTCTGCGGCAAGCGCGACGCCCATCCGTCCCGAGGAGCGGTTGCCGACGTAGCGCACCGCGTCGAGCGGCTCGCGGGTCCCGCCCGCCGAGACGAGCACGCGCAGTCCACGCAACGGCGAATCGGTCACGAGGAGCGAGCGAACCGCCGCGAAGATCTCCTCCGGCTCGGACATCCGGCCCACGCCCCACTCGCCCTCGGCCATCTCGCCTTCGTCGGGCCCGATCAGCTCGACGCCGCGCTCGCGCAGCAGCGCCACGTTTGCCCGCGTAGCCGGGTGCGACCACATGCGCGGGTTCATGGCCGGCGCGACGAGCACCGGTCCGCGGTGTGCGAGCGCCGACTCGGTGAGCACATTGTCGGCGATCCCGCGCGCGAGCTTCGCCAGCGTGTTGGCGGTCAGCGGCGCGATCACGAGCAGGTCGGCGCGCACGAGATGTGGATACGGATCGTCTCCGGCGGGGCGCCGGGCGAGCGCGCGAAACGTCTCGGCCGTCACGAAGCGCTCGGCGCCGGCCGTCGTCACCGGTACGACGTCGTGCCCCGCCTTCACGAGCAACCGGCAGAGCTCACACGTCTTGTAGGCGGCGATGCCACCAGTCACTCCGAGAAGGATGCGGGCCAAGCGAGACCCCTTTCGCGCGAAGCGTCTACTTCTTGTATTCGTACTTGAGCTTGCCCTCGGCGATCTCCTCGAGGGACATGGTCAAGTAGTTCTTCGAGCGCGACTCGATCAGCGGCGGCGGCGCATCTTCGAAGCCGATGCCCTCGCCGAGCTGGTGGTGATAGTTGTTGATCTGCCGTGCCCGCTTCGCAGCGATGATCACCAGCGCATAGCGCGAGTCGACGTTTTCGAGCAGTTCATCGATGCGGGGATGGATCACGGTCGTTCGATGGTAGCAGTAGCTGCTCGACGAGCTCGGCCAGCTCCTCCGAGGCGCGGTCCACTTCGTCGTTCTCGATCACGTAGTCGAACTCGGAAGCCTGGGCGAGCTGCTTGTGCGCGAGCTCGACGCGATGGCCGATCTCGCCTTCGCTCTCGGTCGCGCGCTCGTTCAGCCGGCGCTCGAGCTCCGACGGGGGCGCGCTGATGAAGACGGTCACCGCGCCGGGCACCTCGCGGCGGACGCGGAGCGCGCCGTCGGTCTCGAGCTCGAGCAGACACGTGGCGCCGTTGGCGGAGATGCGGTCGACCTCGGAGCGGAGCGTCCCGTAGCGGTGCCCCGACACGTACGTCACGTACTCGAGGAAGTCGCCGGCCTGGACGCGGCGCTCGAACTCCTCCGGCGTCAGGAACCAGTACTCGCGGCCGCTCTGCTCGCCGGCCCGCTGCCCACGCGTGGTGGCGGAGACGGCGACCTCGAGCCCGTGTACGCGCTGGAGCAACTGCTTGATCAACGTCCCCTTGCCGGCGCCTGACGGGCCGGTGACGACGACGACGCGAGCCGGACTAGCGGTTGAAGAGTGCAATCAACTCCGCGCGCTGGCGCTCCGACAGTCCGCCGACCGTTTTCGACTGGCTGATCCGGCACTGGTTGAGGAAGCGGCCGGCCTTGACGCGGCCGAGCTTCGGGACCGCCATCAGCATGTCGAACACCTTCGCGGTCTCGACGTACTCTGGCGGCCGCGTGAGGATGACCTCGATCCGGACGGTGCCGTCCTTGAGGTCTTTCTTCAGCTGCGCCCTGCGGACCCGGATGTCGTTGGCCCGTTTGAGAGCTTCCATGCGCTGGTCGAGTGACCGTACCGGCGCCTGAGCCTGAGTCTTCGCGGGCGACATGAGCGCACGAGTCTACCACCTTGGGACACGCCGTCAATCAGGCAGATTTACCTCGAAATGGAGGGTTTTTCACCGGTTGGAGTCTCGACGCTTGGTCGAGGGTCGAACAGTTCCTCCCGGATCCGGCCGGGTGCGAAGGGGTCACGGAAGAGCACCGTGCCGAGGGCGATGTGGGTCGCTCCGACCTCGAGCAGATCGCGTGCGTCGGCGCCGGTCATCACTCCGCCCATGCCGACGATCGGCAGCTCCACGGCGCGCGCGCAGGCGTAGACCGCGGCGAGCGCAATCGGCTTCAGGGGTGGTCCCGAGTAGCCGCCGACGGCCGTGCCGAGCACCGGGCGGAGCGTCTTCGAATCGAGCGCGAGACCGCGGATCGTGTTCACGAGCGAGAGCCCGTCGGCTCCTGCGTCGGCCACCGCGCGCGCCACCTCGGGCACCTGCGGCAGCGCGGGCGAGAGCTTCGCCCACACCGGCTTCGAGGTCGCGGCGCGGCAGGCGGCGACGATCTCCGCGGCGCTCTCGGCCGCCTCCTCGACGTTCGGGCACGAGAGATTCAGCTCGAGCGCCTCGACCTCGGGCCGCTCGTCAAGGCGGGCGCAGCTCGCCGCGTACTGCGCCGCGTCGAAGCCGCCGACCGAGACCCAGATCGGGACTCCGAGCTCTCCAAGCCGCGGGAGGTTCTCGGCGAGGAAGCGGTCGATGCCCGGGTTTGCGAGCCCGATCGAGTTGAGCATCCCGTGCTCGGTCTCGGCGATCCGGGTCGGCGGGTTGCCCTCGCGCGCGAGTGGCGTCACGGTCTTCGTGACGAAGACGTCGAGTGCGAGCGCGACCTCGGGCGCGGTCAGGGCGTCGAGACAGCCAGAGGCGTTGAGGAGCCTCACGCGGCCTCCAGCACCGGGCCGGCGATGCAGAGTCGCTGGAGCGCTCCGTCGATCTCGACGACGCAGCCGTAGCAGCCGCCGTGTCCGCAGGCCATCGGCGCCTCCCACGCGAGTTGCGCGTTCGGTGCGAGCTCGCGGACGGCTTTGAGCATCGGCTCGGGGCCGCAGGCGAGGATGTCGCGGGCCGGGTCGACGAGCTCGGTCACGTACGTCGGCTCGAGCACGACCTCCGCGTTCGGGACGAGCGCTGCGGCCTCGGCGTGGTGCGCCGTGCGGAAGCCGAGCACCGCCGGCGGCGAGCCGAGCGCCTCGGAGAGGTACGGCAGCGGCGCGAGACCGATCCCGCCGCCGACGAGCAGCGGACGCTCGACATCGAGCCGGAAGCCGTTGCCGAGCGGGCCGAAGACATGGATCCGTTCCCCGGGCTCGAGCTCGCACAGCGCGCGTGTGCCCGGACCGATCGGGTCGATCATGAACGCAAGCTCACCGGCGGGCGCGAGGCAGAGCGACATCGGCCGCGGCAGCAGTCGCCCCGGCGCCTCGAGCATGAAGAACTGACCGGGCGCGCCGGGCTCGATCCCGCCGCGGTCGAGCCGGAGGAGCGTGTAGGGCCCGACCGACTCGCGCCCGACGACGCTACGCGCTTCGCGTCTCCGCATCGATCCGCTCCTGGAGGCTCAGGGCGATCTCGGTGCGCGCGCCCGCGATCGCGTGGACGACGGCGGCGGCGCCGGAGAGCGTGGTGATGCACGGCACGCGCGCGGCGAGCGCGGCCTCGCGGATCAGGTATCCGTCGGCGCGCGCGCCCGAGCCCTGCGGCGTGTTGATCACGAGGTCGCAGCGGCCACGGCGGATCAGGTCGACGACGGTCGGCCCGTCGTCCAGGGACTCGCCGACCTTGCTCACCTGCTCGACCTCGAGCCCGGCCGCGGCGAGCGTCTGCGCGGTGCCCGTCGTCGCGAGCAGGTTGAAGCCGAGCCCTGCGAGCGCGGCGGCCGTCGGGACGAGCGACGCCTTGTCCGCGTCGCGGACCGAGAGGAACGCAGTGCCCTTCGTCGGCAGCGGCCGGCCCGCGGCGCGCTCGGCCTTGGCGAAGGCGGTCGGCAGGTCGGCGGCGCTCGCCATCACCTCGCCGGTCGAGCGCATCTCGGGGCCGAGCACCGGATCCGAGCCGGGGAAGCGGGCGAACGGCAGCACGGCCGCCTTCACGCTCACCTGCGCCGGGTCGCGCTCGCGCGGGAGGCCGAGTGCCGGCAGCTTCTCGCCCGCGGCCAGCCGACAGGCCGCCTCGACGAGGTTCACGCCGGTGGCCTTCGACGCGAACGGCACGGTCCGCGACGCGCGCGGGTTCACCTCGAGCACGTAGAGGTCGCCGTCGGCGATCGCGAACTGGATGTTCAGCAGGCCCACGACCCCGAGCTCGGCCGCGAGGATCCGCGCGGTCGCATGGATCTCGGCGGCCGCCGCCGCGCTCAGCGACGGCGCCGGCAGGACGCAGGCCGAGTCGCCCGAGTGCACGCCCGCCTCCTCGACGTGCTGCATCACGGCGGCGATGTACGTGTCGTGGCCGTCGGAGAGCGCGTCGACGTCGATCTCGATCGCGTTCTCCAGGAAGCGGTCGACCAGGACGCGACCGTGCACCTGCCGGTCGAGCGCCTCGCGGACATCTTCAGGCCCGTAACAGACGCGCATGGCGCGGCCGCCGAGCACGTACGACGGGCGGATCAACACCGGGTAGCCGATCCGCTCCGCGACCTCGATCGCCGCATCGGCCTCCTCGACGATCCCCCACTCCGGGCACCGCACGCCGAGCCGCTCGAGCAGCGCGCCGAAGCGCTCGCGATCCTCGGCGAGGTCGATCGCATCAAAGGGCGTGCCCATGATCCGGTACCCGGCCTCCTCGAGCGCGCGCGCGAGCTTGAGCGGTGTCTGCCCGCCGAACTGGATCACGACGCCCGCCGGCCGCTCCCTCTCGCAGACCGCGAGCACCTCCTCGATCCCGAGCGGCTCGAAGTAGAGGCGATCGGAGGTGTCGTAATCGGTCGACACGGTCTCCGGATTGCAGTTCACCATCACGGCCTCGTAGCCGAGCGCGCGGAAGCTCTGGGCCGCATGGACGCAGCAGTAGTCGAACTCGATCCCCTGGCCGATGCGGTTCGGGCCGGAGCCGAGGATCACGACCGAGCCGCCCTGCGGCGGCGCCTCGTCGGCCTCGCCCCAGGTCGAGTAGTAGTAGTTCGAGGCCGCCTCGACCTCGCCGCCGCACGAGTCGACGCGCCGGAAGACGGGACGCACGTCATGCGCGAGGCGATGCGCGCGGGCCTCGGCCTCGGTCACGTCGCAGCCTTCGGCGACGTCGGCGTCGGAGAGCCCGAGCCGCTTCAGCTTCAGCCAGTCGGCGGCGTCGAGGTCGTCGAGCGATGAAAGCCGGTAGAGCGCGTCCTGGATCGAGAAGATCTCCTCCTGGAACCACTGGTGGACGCCGGAGGGGACGTCGGCGAGCGTTTGCCACGGCGTCTTCGCGCCGCGGTCGAGCTCGCGTGAGCGCATCGACTTGAGGAACGCCTCGGTGAACGTGCGTCCGATCCCCATCGCCTCGCCGACCGACTTCATCTGCGTGCCGAGCCGCGTGTCCGCGCCCGGGAACTTCTCGAATGCGAAGCGCGGGAACTTGACGACGACGTAGTCGAGCGTCGGCTCGAAGCTCGCCGGCGTCGTGCCGGTGAGGTCGTTCGGGATCTCGTCGAGCGTGTAGCCGACGGCGAGCTTCGCGGCGACCTTGGCGATCGGGTAGCCGGTCGCCTTCGACGCGAGCGCGGACGATCGGGAGACGCGCGGGTTCATCTCGATCACGCGCAGCTCGCCGGTCGAGCGGTCGCGCGCGAACTGGATGTTGGAGCCGCCGGTGTCGACGCCGACCGCGCGGATGATCGCCACCGACGCGTCGCGCAGCTCCTGGTACGCCTCGTCGGAAAGGGTCATCTGCGGCGCGACGGTGACCGAGTCGCCGGTGTGGACGCCCATCGGGTCGAGGTTTTCGATCGAGCAGATGATCACCACGTTGTCGTTGCGGTCGCGGACGACCTCGAGCTCGAACTCGTCCCAGCCGGCGACCGACTCCTCGACGAGCACCTGGCCGATCGGGCTCGCGTCGAGGCCCTTCTGCACCTGGTCTCGCAGCTCGGCGCCGGTCGAGACGAAGCCGCCGCCGTGGCCGCCGAGCGTGAAGGCGGGACGCACGACCGCGGGCAGGCTGACCCCGGCGATGTCGTCGGGCTCCGTGACGATCCACGAGCGCGGTACCTGGAGCCCGACCGAGTGCACGGCCTCGCGGAAGAGCAGGCGATCCTCGGCGCGGCGGATCGCGTCGAGCTTGGCGCCGATCAGCTCGATCCCGAGCCGCTCGAGCACGCCCGCCTCGGAGAGCTCGACGGCGAGGTTGAGCGCGGTCTGGCCGCCCATCGTCGGAAGCAGCGCATCGGGGCGCTCGCGCTCGAGCACGTCGGTCACGCCGCGCAGGTCGAGCGGCTCGAGGTAGGTGCGGTCGGCGAAGCCCGGGTCGGTCATGATCGTGGCCGGGTTCGAGTTGACGACGATCGTTCTAAAGCCGTCCTCGCGCAGCACCTTCAGCGCCTGACAGCCCGAGTAGTCGAACTCGCACGCCTGGCCGATCACGATCGGGCCGGAGCCGATCAGGCAGATCGACTCGATGTCGGTCCTACGCGGCAAGCTTCTCCACCCAGCGCTCGATGATCGTCCAGGCATCGTGCGGGCCCGGGCCGGCCTCGGGATGGAACTGCACGGAGTGCGCGCGAAGCTCCGGGAAGTCGAAGCCCTCGACGGTGCCGTCGTAGAGCGAGACGTGAGTCGCCTCCTGCGCGTCGGTCGGCGCGACCGCGAAGCCGTGGTTCTGGACGGTGACGAGCACCTTGCCGGTCTTGCGCTCGACTACCGGATGGTTCGCGCCCCGGTGGCCGAACGGGAGCTTGAACGTCTCGTGGCCGGTCGCGAGACCGAGCAGCTGGTGGCCGAGGCAGATGCCGAGGATCGGTACGCGGCCGACGAGGTCCCCCAGGATCGCGACCTCCCGCTCCAGCGGCTCCGGGTCGCCGGGGCCGTTCGAGAGCATGACGCCGTCGAAGCCGGCGAGCGTGTCGGCATCGGTGAGGTGCGGCATCACGGTCACGCTTGCGCCCGCACCGGCGAGGCGCCGCATGATCGAGCGCTTCGCGCCGTAGTCGACGACGGCGATGTTGACCCGGCCGCCGTCGGCGTAGACGTACGGCTCCTTCGTCGAGACGTCGGCGACGAGCGCGCGCCCCTCCATCGACGGCTGCGCACGGACCGCGGCGATCGCCTCGTCGACGGTGCTCTCCCCCGCGATCGCGACCGCGCGCATCGAGCCCGCGTCGCGCAGGTGCAGGACGAGCGAACGGGTGTCGAGCCCCGAGAGCGCGATGATCCCGCGATCGTGGAGCCAGTCCGTCCAGGCCGGGCCGCGCGCCTCGCGCATCAGCGCCGCCTTCGCGTACGGGCGCTCCGACTCCGAGCGGCCGGTCGCGACGCCGTAGTTGCCGATCATCGGCGCCGTGAAGCAGACGAGCTGCTCGGCGAAGCTCGGGTCGGTGAGGACCTCCTGGTAGCCGCTCATCGCGGTCGTGAAGACCGCCTCGCCGAACGCGTGGCCCTCCGCGCCGACCGATTCGCCGTGGAACACCGTGCCGTCCTCGAGAGCGAGAAAGCCCGGCCTCACGCTGCGAACGCCACCTTCCCGGCAGCGACGGTGAGCCGCACCGAGCCGCGCAGCGTCTCGCCGAGCAGCCAGGAGTTGGCCGAGCGCGAGCGGAAGCCGTTCTCGGTCACGCGCCAGCTTCCGTCGAGGTCGAGCAGGACGAGGTTCGCCGGTGCGCCCAGCGCGATCCGGGGCGCGTCGAGCCCGTAGGCGCGGGCCGGGCCGGCCGACATTCGCTCGATGAGCGTCTCGAGCGGGAGCACGCCGGGCAGCACGAGATGCGTGTAGAGCGAGGCGAATGCGGTCTCGAGGCCGGTGACGCCGAAGGGCGCCTCCTCGAAGGGCGCGTCCTTCTCGTGGCGGGCATGGGGCGCATGGTCTGAAGCTATCGCGCAGATGTCACCGTTGCGTAAGGCCAGGAGCAGTGCCTGGCGATCCTCCTCGGCGCGCAGCGGCGGGTTCATCTTCACGTTCGGATCGAGGCTGCGAACCGCCTCGTCGGTGAGCACGAGATGGTGCGGCGTCACCTCACCCGTGGCCCGGACGCCGGCTGCGCGCGCCCGCGTGAGCGCCTCCACCGACTCGCGCGCCGAGAGGTGCAGCAGGTGCAGCGGCTGGCCCTCGTACGCCGCGAGCGCCAGGTCGCGCTCGACCATCAGGCTCTCGCCGACCGACGGGTAGCCGCCGAAGCCGAGCTCGGCGGAGACGGTGCCCTCGTGGACGTGGCCGCCGTTCGAGAGGCTCGGCTCCTCCTCGTGCAGCGCGAGCCGCAGGCCGGTGGTCGAGGCGTACTGGAGCGCGCGGCGCATGAGGCCCGCCGAGACGACCGGGCGGCCGTCGTCGGAGAAGCCCGCGGCGCCTGCGTCGGCGAGCTCGCCCATGTCGGTGAGCTCCCGGCCGAGCTGGCCCTTCGAGATCGCGGCGAGGAAGCCGACCGGCACCTCTGCCTCGAGCCGCGCCGACTCGATCAGGCCTTCGAGCACAGCGGCGGAGTCGACCACGGGGTCGGTGTTCGGCATCGCGAGAATCGCGCAGAAGCCGCCTGCCGCGGCGGCCGCCGTGCCGGAGGCGATCGTCTCCTCGTCCTCGCGGCCGGGTGTGCGCAGGTGCACGTGCGGATCGACGAACGCGGGCGCGAGCACGAGGCCGGCACCGTCGATCACACGGTGACCGTTCGCGTCGAGCTCCGCGCCGAGCTGCGAGATCAGCCCGCCGTCGACGCGAACATCCATCACCGACTCGACGCCCTCCGCCGGGTCGAGCACGCGCGCTCCGCGGATCATGAGGTCCGCGCCCGCGCCGTCCTTGCCGAAGAGCACGGTCACGCGACCGCCTCCTCGAGCGCGCGCACCGGCGCCGGGCCCTGCGTCAGCAGGTCGTAGAGCACGGCCATGCGCGTCACCAGACCTGCGCGCACCTGGTCTTGAATCAAGGTGTCGACGCTGTCGGCGACATCCGCGGAGAGCTCGACACCGCGGTTGATCGGGCCGGGGTGCATCACCTTCTGGCCCGGGCGCAGGCGGGCGGGCGTCACTCCCCAGCGCGCCGCGTACTCGCGCAGGCTCGGCACGTAGTTGGCGCCCGCCTCCATCCGCTCGCGCTGCATGCGCAGGACGTAGACGACGTCGGCGTCTGCGATCGCGCCGATCTCGGTGGTCGCCTCGCAGCCCATCGCCTCGATCCCGCGCGGCAGCAGCGCCGGCGGCCCGACGAGCGTGACCCGCGCGCCCATCAGCAGCAGCGCCTGGACGTTCGAGCGCGCGACCCGCGAGTGGAGCACGTCGCCGACGATCGCCACGTGGAGCCCCTCGATGCGGCCGAGCTCCGTCTTGATCGTGTAGAGGTCGAGCAGCGCCTGGGTCGGATGCTGGTGCTTGCCGTCGCCCGCGTTGACGACGCACGCGCCCGTGGTTCTCGCGACGAGCTGCGGCGCGCCGATCTGCGGATGACGGATCACGATCACGTCGGGGTCGTAGGCGTCGAGGGTCAGCGCCGTGTCCTTGAGGGACTCGCCCTTGTCGACCGACGAGCCCTCGGCCTTGATCGACATCGTGTCGGCGGAGAGGCGCTTCGCGGCGAGCTCGAAGCTCGACGAGGTGCGCGTCGAGGACTCGTAGAAGAGCGTGATCACGGTGCGGCCGCGCAGCGTCGGCAGCTTCTTCACCTCGCGCTCGAGCGAGCGCTCGAAGGTCGCCGCGGTCGCGAGCAGCCGCTCGACGTCGTCCCGCGAGAGGTCGGAGACCGAGAGGAGATGACGGCGCGGCGGGCGCGCCGGCGGCCGCAGGTCGTCGGCGACGACGTGGATGTCAGGCATCGGGAGCCTCCTCCGGAATCAACAGGACCTGGTCGATCTCGTCGATCTCGACGAGCTGCAACTGGATCCGCTCGCCCTGCGAGGTCGGCAGGTTCTTCCCCACGTAGTCGGGGCGGATCGGCAGCTCGCGGTGGCCGCGGTCGGCGAGGACGGCGAGTTGGACGCGCGCGGGCCGGCCGTACTCGAACAGCGCGTCGATCGCGGCGCGGATCGTGCGGCCGGTGTAGAGGACGTCGTCGACGAGGATGCAGGTCGTGCCCTCGGGCGGGAAGTCGAGCTCGGTCGCGCGGACGATCGGCTGCGCGTGGAGCGGCGCCTCGCCGCCGCGCACCGACACGTCGTCGCGGTGGAAGGTGATGTCGACGGCGCCGAACGGGACAGTCACGCCGGTGCGCTCCTCGATCAGGCGCCGCAGGCGCTGGGCGATCGGGACGCCGCGCGTGTGGATGCCGACGAGCGCGACGTCCTCCACATCCGGGTTGCGCTCGATGATCTCGTGCGCGATCCGGGAAAGGGTTCTTTCGATCGCCTCGCGGTCGAGCAAGACCTTGGCGGCCGACAGCCGCGCAGACGTAGTCATCGTTCTCCTTTCCGGCCTCTCGGGACCGGGTTAAAGGACACCGTGCAGCGGGCACAGTAGCGGGTCTCGCGGACAGATAGCCTCCGCGACGTGGATGACGCGAGGATCGACCGTCTGGCGGCGCTCGCCGTCGAGACCGGCGCGAACGTGCAACCCGGCCAGATCGTCTCGGTCATGGCGCCGCTCGAGGCGGCGCCTTTCGTCCATGCGATCGCCGAGCACGCCTATCGCCGCGGCGCACGTTTCGTCGACCCGATCTACTTCGACACCGCCGTGAAGAGGATCCGCATCGAGCATGCGCCGCCCGACACGCTCGAGTTCGTCCCGTCGTGGTGGGCCGACCGTTTCCTCGAGTTCGGAGAGCAGCGCTGCGCCCGGATCATGGTGCACCCCACGGTGCAGCCCGGCGGGCTTGCGGGTCTCGACCCGACGCGCGCCGGCAAGGACCTGATGCCCGCGCTGAAGGAGAACTTCGCGGTGATCAACGCGCAGACGACGAACTGGTCGGTCATCGCCTACCCGACGCCCGGCTGGGCCGCCGCCGCGCATCCCGAGCTCGAGCCCGATGCCGCCCTCGCGCTTCTCTGGGACGAGATCGCGCACGTCTGCCGCCTCGACGAGCCCGATCCCGGCGAGGCGTGGCGTGAGCGGTTCGCCGCGCTGGCCGGCGCCGCCCAGCGGCTCACCGAGCGCCGGTTCGACGCGCTCCACTTCGAGGGGCCGGGGACGGATCTCACGGTCGGCCTCCTCCCCACCTCGGGCTTCGAGGGCGGCTCGCACACGACCGCGGAGGGGATCGTGCACGGTCCGAACCTCCCCACCGAGGAGGTCGCGACAACGCCCGATCCGCTCCGCACCGAGGGCGTCGTGCGCGCGACGAAGCCGCTCGAGGTGGCGGGAACGACGGTGCGCGGCCTGCGCGTCCGCTTCGAGAACGGCCGCGCCGTCGAGATCGACGCCGACGAGAACGTCGCTGCCCTCCGCGAGCGCTGCGCGCGCGACGAGGGCGCCACGCGCCTGGGTGAAGTCGCGCTGGTCGATCGCGAGGGCCGGATCGGCCGCCTCGGCACCGTCTTCTGCTCGACCCTCCTCGACGAGAACGCCGCGAGCCACATCGCACTCGGGAACGCCTACGCGAGCATGGTGGGCGAGGCCGACCGGGCGCGCATCAACGAGAGCGCAGTCCACATCGACTTCATGATCGGCGCCGACGACGTCGCCGTGACCGGTCTCACCGCGGCTGGCGAGCAGGTCCCCGTGTTGCGCGGCGGCGACTGGCAGCTCTAGCCTTATCCGGCCACTGCCACCAGCCACTCGAGGCGATAGCCGATTCGGCTCGGTAGCTCGCGTTCGGCTCGCTCAGTGCCGGCGAGGATCTCGGTCTCGTCGAGGAGGTCGAAGGTCGAGATGTGACGGCCGCGGATCTTGGCGAGGGCCGCCTCGCGCGTGAGCTCGGCGCTCTGGCTCATCCGGACGAGACGCGGGCTCGGGAAGCCGGCGTCGCGCAGCTCGCGCTCCAGGGTGTCGCCGTCGGGGAAACGGGCGCGGTCGATTCGCTCGATCGACGGGAAGAACTCGTTCAGCCAGAAGCCGGAGAAGTGCGCCGGGTCGAAGGTCGCCAGCACCGCGCGCCCGGAGACGCGGCGCAGCTCGGAGAAGGCGCGGGGCCGGTCCCAGAGGTGGAGGGACAACCACACGACGGCGCGCTCGAACCAGGCGTCCTTGAACGGGAGCTCCTCGGCGAGGCCGTGCTTCAGGCCGACGCCGTCGGGCACCCGGCCGCGCGCGACCTCGAGCATCGCCTCCGACCGGTCGACGCCCCACACCTTGCAGCTCTCGCGCTCCGCGAGTGCCGCAGCAAGGCGCCCGGTGCCGCAGCCGACATCCAGGACGCGCCGGCCGTGCAGGTCGCCCTCCTCGACGAGCACCGCGAAGAGCTCCCACCAGTTCGCATCGGCGGGACGGAGCTCGTCGTAGACCGGGGCGAGGCGCCCGAAGTCAGGACTGCTGGTCAACGAGCTCCGGCGGCCGATGCAGCGCGCCGCCCTTGACGAGTTGCGGCGTCCCCCGCTCCCGGAACGGCACCTCGACGACGTCGAAGTCGCGCGGGACGATCGTGTCCGCGAAGACGGCTCGCGCCTCGGCGGCGACCTCTGAGGGCGCATATCGGGTCGAGAGATGCGTCAGCGCGAGGAGCCCGACTTCGGCGCGGCGCGCGATCTCCGCCGCGTCGGCCGCGGTGGAATGCAGCGTCTCTCGCGCGCGCTCGCGCTCGTCCGCGCAGAACGTCGCCTCGTGGACGAGCAGGTCCGCGCCGACCGCGGCCTCGAGCACCGCATGGCACGGCGCCGTGTCGCCGGAGAGGACGATCTTGCGGCCGGGCCGGGCCGGGCCGAGCACGTCGCCGGGCGACACCACGCGCCCGTCCGCGAGCGTCACCGCCTCGCCGCGCTGAAGCGCACCCCGCTCGGGCCCGCCCGGAACTCCGAGCGCGTCGGCGCCCGCCACGTCGAAGCGACCCGGGCGCTCGGCCTCGATCAGCGCGTAGCCGTAGGCGACTCCGCCGTGCTCGACCGGGAACGGCGCGAGCCGGTAGCCGTCGCGCTCGAGGACGTCGCCGGGCTGCAACTCCTCGAGCGCGAGCGGATAGGTCAGCCGGCCGAAGATCCGCCGCAGGCTCGCGAAGAGATCCTCGAGGCCCGGCGGCCCGTACACCGTCAGCGAGCTCTCGCGCCCGCGCAGCGCGAACGTCTTCAGCATCCCAGGGAGCCCGAGAAAATGATCCGCGTGGTAGTGCGTGAGGAAGATCTCGCGCAGCTCGACGAGCCCCACGTCCGAGCGCAGGAGCTGGCGCTGCGTGCCCTCCGCACAGTCGAACAGAAGCCGCTCGCCGCCGCGGCGCACGAGGGTCGCAGCGGGCGCACGCTGCGCCGTCGGCATCGAGCCGGACGTGCCGAGGAAGACGACGTCGAGATCCATCCCGCGATTCTACGAGCGCGAATGTAAAGGCGAGGCCGCTCACGGCCGATAGGTGTTCCGTGTTGCGGCCTGCGGACGAGCGGGGCGCCGTGAGGCGCTCTGTCACGCTGATGCATGCGTTTCTCGCTGCGAGCGCGGTGATCCTGCTCGCCGGCGCGCTCGTGCTCGGCTGGTTCCTCACGACGAGCCTCAAGACGCAGGCCGTCCGCGACGCGCGGACGAGCCTCACGCAGTACGTCGACGGCGTCCTGCGCCCTCGCCTCGTCGCACACGATCACCTGCGTGTCGAGCCGCAGCTCTCGGCGACGATCCTCGCCGAGCTGCGTCGCCGCTCCGACCTGATCTCCGTGAAGGTGTGGCGCTCCGACGGCACGCTCGCGTGGACGAACCGCGACCCGGCGCGCATCGGACAGAAGTTCCAGCTCGACGACGAGCTCGGCGAGGCGATCCGCGAGAACCGCTCCGTCGCCTCGATCGGCCGGCTCTCCGCGCAGGGCGAGCACGCCGTCGAGGCGCTCGTGGCACACGGCGACGTGCTCGAGGTCTACGCGCCGCTCGAGAGCAGCGACGGCAGCCATGCAATCGGCGCCTACGAGCTCTACGCCGACCCGGCCCAGCTCGAAGGTTTCATCGCCTCGCGCAAGCACATGATCTGGCTCGTGCTGGCCGGCGTCTTCTTCACCCTCTGGCTCGCGCTCGGCCTGCTAGTGCGCGGCGCCTCGCGCATGCTGCAGGCCCGCTCGCAGGACCTGGCCGAGTCGAACCGCCTGCTCGCGCGAAGCGCGTTCGAGACGATCGAGAGCCTGAACGCGACGGTTGACGCCAAGGACCCGTACACCGCGGGCCATTCGCTCCGCGTACAACGAATCGCGCTCGCGGTCGGCGAGCAGCTCGATCTCTCCGAGGAGCGGGTCGAGGCACTACGCCACGCGGGGCTCTTCCATGACATCGGCAAGATCGCCGTCCCCGACTCGATCCTCGCAAAGCCCGGGCCGCTCGACGACGACGAGTGGGAGCAGATCAAGCGCCATCCGGCGAGCGGCGCCGAGATTGTCGGCCGCCTCGGCTGGCTCGCGGCTGCCGTGCCGCTGATTCGCCACCACCACGAGCGCTGGGACGGAAGCGGCTATCCGGACCGGCTGGCCGGCAGCTCGATTCCGCTCGAGGCCGCCGTTGTCGGGCTCGCCGACGCGTGGGATGCGATGACCACGGACCGCCCGTACCGAAGCGCACTCAGCGACGACGAGGCGATGGCCGAGCTCCGCCGCGGCAGAGGCACCCAGTTCGCGCCCGTCGTCGTCGATGCGTTCTTCGCCGCACTCGCGGCGCGGCCGCATGAGTTCTCGACCGTTCCGCTTCGGGCCTCGGCGCTCGTCGCGGGCTGACGCGTTGTAGGCTCGTCCCGATGGGCGAGTCGATGCAGGCAGGGCGCCTGGCGGCGCGCGCGATCAAGGCGAACGGCGTCGACACGATCTTCACGCTGTCCGGCGGTCACGTGATGCCCATCTACGAGGGCTGCCGCGTCGAGGGTGTCCGCGTGCTCGACGTCCGCCACGAGCAGGCCGCCGCCCACGCCGCCGAGGCGTGGGGCCGCGTCAATCGCGCGTGCGGCGTCGCATTGGTCACGTCCGGTCCGGGCGTGACCGGAGTCGTCACGGCCGTCGCGAACTGCCGGGTCGCCCAGACGCCGCTCGTGATCCTCGGCGGCGCACGGCCGCTCGTCCAGGCCGAGCAGGGCGCGCTGCAGGAGCTCGACCAGCTTTCGATCTTCAAGCCGATCACGAAGTGGGCCGCGGTCTGCACACACGCCGAGCGCATCCCCGACCTGATCTCGACCGCCTTCCGCCAGGCGCTCGCCCAGCCGCGCGGGCCGGTGTACCTCGAGCTGCCGATGGACATCCTCTTCGCCGACGCGGATGAGGAGCAGCCGGCCGCGCCCTCGCGATCCGCGGCCCGTGCCTTCGGCGACCCGACGGAGCTGATGAAGGCCGCCGACCTGCTGACGAACGCCGAGCGGCCCGCGGTGATCGCCGGCAGCGGAATCTGGTGGGACGGCGCCTGGAAGCAGCTGGCTTCGTTCGCCGAGAACGGGCGGCTGCCGATCTACCTCAACGGCTCGGGACGCGGGGCGCTGCCGCCCGATCACGAGCTGTTCTTCCAGCACTCGCGGAGCTCCGCCGTCGCCGGCGCCGATGTCGTCTGCGTGGTCGGCACACCGCTGGACTTCCGGCTCAAGTTCGGCCGCTTCGGAGCCGAGGCGAAGCTGATCCACATCCACTCCGACGCGACGGAGCTCGGTCACAACCGCGCGCCGGACGCGGGAATCGTCGGCGACTGCGCTGCCGTGCTCGGGATCCTGGCCGACGGCGTCAAGAACCGCCGCCCGAATGACACGTGGCTCGAGCGGCTCGGCGTCCTCGAGAAGGCGTGGTGGGACGACAACCAGGCCGCGATCGAGTCGGACAGCGCGCCGCTCAACCACTATCGCCTCGGCCGCGAGCTCGACAACGTGCTCGACCCGGCCACGGTCGTGATCGGCGACGGCGGCGACGTGGTCGCGGCCTGCTCACGCGTCCTCCGTATCCACCGCCCCGGCCACTGGCTCGACCCGGGCCCGTTCGGCTGCCTCGGCGTCGGCCCGCCCTACGCGCTCGGCGTGAAGGCCGCCCGCCCCGAGGCACAGGTCGTCGTGATCGCCGGCGACGGCGCGTTCGGGCTCAACGGCTTCGAGTTCGAGACGCTCACGCGCCACAAGCTCCCGGTGGTGTTCGTGATCGGGAACGACGCGGCCTGGGGCGAGATCCGCGTCCCCCAGCGCGGGATCTACGGCGAGGACGCCGAGGTCGCGACGCTGCTCGCGCCGTCGCGCTACGACCTGCTGACCGAGGCGTTCGGCGGCCACGGCGAGCACGTCGAGCGCCCGGACGAGCTTGCGCCGGCGCTCGAGCGCGCGCTCGCGTCAGGTGAGCCGGCGATCGTGAACGTGATGCTCGACCCGCTCGCGATGGCGGGGCACGCCTACCGCGGCATGTAGCGCGCGCTACGGCAGCAGCAGGCGCTCGCCCGGCACGATCGTTGCGCCGGCGAGGTGGTTCGCCTGCTCGAGCTTCCAGACGCCGTCACGCGGATCGCCGCCGTAACGACTTGCGGCGATCGACCACAACGTGTCAGTCCGCTTCACGACGTAGTGCTCGGGCTTTCCGGCGCCGCTGGAGCCGCGGGCCAGAACGGCCCACGCGACGGTGGCGATGAGAACGACGATGATGACCCGACCAAACATATGTTCGCCAGTGTAGAGCGAACATATGTTCGTGTCAAGCGAATCCTACGCGTTGAGCGGGAGGTTCACCGAGGTCGTGCGCGAGGGGTTGACCTCTGCCGAGAACTGGACGGTCGCCTTCGCGCCGGAGCCGTAGCCGGCGGGCAGTTTCACCGAGACGAACATCGACGGCGCCTTGCCCGTCATCTTCAGCGTCTTCTTGCCCTTCTTCGTGAGCGTGATCGTGAACGTGAAGCCCTGCTGTGCGTTCAGGCTCAGGTAAACCCCGCCGCCGCTCACCGTCCGCACCGCATGGGCGCCATCGACCGTCATCGAATGGTGCCAGGTCGCGAGCTTGCTCTTGCACGCGCCGCCGTCGGCCGCGATCGCACCGGCGATCGCCTGGGCGGCCGGGCGCTCCTCGCCCGTCGCGCGCAGCACGCCGCTCTGGAAGCCGGTGCGGTCCGACTCGTCGATCACGTGGAAGAAGTGGAACGCGGTAAGCGTCGGCTCGCAGTTGCTGAGGTGGACGAGCTGCGCGTAGTCGGACGCCTGTGTCGCCTCGTCGATCGGCGGCACGTTCTCGGTGTTCGTGTAGCCGGGCCGGGTCGAGGTGTCGACCTGCCAGCCGGTCTCGTCGATCACCATCGTCAGGCTCGCGGCGACGCGGGCGCCGAAGGTGTCGTTGAACGGCCCGCTCTCGGCGAACGTCGGCTGAGCGGTGTTGTTGAACGCATCCCAGATCGCCTGCTTCACGCGGTCGGCGTTCACGCAGCCGGTCTGCGGCCACGGATAGCCCTTCGCCACCGAGTCGGTGTTCACATTCGGGTAGCAGTGCCAGGCCCACTCGTCGAAGAGCGGCTTCGCGCGGCCGCTCGAGCGATAGGCCTTGCCGAGCGCGGTGATGAAACGCACCGGCGAGATCGAGGCGTTGCTCGACGCATGCGGATCGTCGTTCCCGCGCGGCGAGAGGCCGACGCCGATCACGTCGATCGCCGGGTTCACCGCCTTCAGGGCGTCGTAGCAGCGCGCGAGCACGTCCTCCATCGCCGCAGGCGCGGCGGGATTGCCGCTGCCGTCGAAGATCGGCTGCCAGAAGCGCGGCTGGTTGGGCTCATTGCCGACGATGATCTTGGTGACCTGCGGGAACGCGGCCGCCACCTCGGCGGCATACGCGCAGAACGCCTGCGATCCGTTCGGCATCCCGGTCACCATCGTCGGCTTGCGCGGGTAGATCGCGAACACGACCTGGATCCCGTGCGCGATCGCGACCGGGACCGAGCGGCGGAGGAACGCCTCGTCCTGGATCGTCGTCGGCGCGCCCGAGTCCCAGAATACGGCCATCCGGTTCGTCGTCGTGCCGAGGCGGTTCATCTCGTCGAACAGCGAGGCGCCGCCGTCGGAGCCGTACTTGGTCGCGTCCTCGGCGAAGCCGATCTTCGGGCCCGCGGCGGCACCGCCCGCGAAAGAAAGGCAGGCCAGCAGACAGGCGAATGCGACGGCGGTTTTCAGCATAAGGACGTGCCCCCTGGACTAACGCTCAGCCGGGGACTTCTAGCATCGGCAGCCGCAGGCTGCTGCTTAAGGAAGTTTTACGAGCACCGCGTCGACGAGTTTCGCCGCGCCGAAGCGGACGGGATCGTCGGCCGGAAGGCCTGTTTCGGCCTCCGCTTCTGCGATTGCCTGAAGCGCAGCGGTCTCGTCGAGGTGCCGCGTGTTGAGCGCGATGCATGCGACCTTCGCCTGCCGCGCGGGAAGCGCGATCCGCTCGTGGAGGTCGACGAGCTCACTCAGAGAGGGGATCGGGTGCGGCCCGCCGCCGGCGCCCTCGATCTCGGTCCGCCCCACCTCGTGGCAGAGCACGAAGAGATGCGGGGCGCCGCCGTGGATCAGGCCGAGCGTGACACCGGAGTAGACCGGATGGACGATCGAGCCCTGGCCTTCGACCCAGAGCAGCTCGCCGCCGCGCGCCGCGCCCTCGACCACGAGCTCCTCGGCGGCGCCGGCGATGAAGTCCGAGACGACCGCGTCGACCGCGATGCCCCAGCCCGCGATCGCGATCCCGGTCTGGCCGGTCGGCACGAACTCGGAGCGGATCCCGCGGCGCCTCGCCTCGAGGTCGAGCTCGCACGAGACGGTCATCTTCCCGATCGCGCAGTCGGAGCCGACGGTCAGCACGATCGCGGCCGGAACGGCCATGTTCGCGCCGGTCGCGGTCGAGAGGCCTTCCGGCGGCGCGCGCAGGTCGCGCAGCTCGACGCCGTGCTCCGCGGCGGTCGCGACGAGCTCCTCGTCGTCGGTGAGCCGGACGTGGAGCCCGTTCTCGAGATCGAGCCCTGCGGCCGCGCAGCTCTGGAGCAGCGCGCGCCAGTCGGCCGGGAAGCGGCCACCCTGGGTGACGACGCCGACGAGCGCCGTGTTCGGGCCGTACGCGAGCGCGTCGTCGACCGTGGCGACGATCGGCACGCCGCTCTCGCTCTCCCCCACCCGCTTCGAATCGAGAATCGCGACGACGGACTCCGGCCGGTACCGCATCACCCCCCGCATCGTCTTGCCGTACAGCGGGTCGTGCGAGTAGCCCTCAGCGAGGATCAGATACTGCTTCTCGGACACCGAGCCCCGGCTGGTCGGAGGGAACCTGGACGCCGCCCGTGAACTCGACTCCGGGCCACGGGTCGTGCGCGATGAGGAGGTTGCCGTCGAGGTCGACGTGATCGCAGAGCGGCGCGACGGCACAGCCCGCGGCGATGCCGAGGCCCGACTCGATCATGCAGCCGAGCATCACGCCGAGCCCGAGCGCGCGGCCCGCGTGGGCCATCCGGATCGCCTCGCGGATGCCGCCCGACTTCGCGAGCTTCAAGTTGATCCCGTGCGCGATCTCGGCACAGGCCGCGACGTCGGCGAGCGTGTGGCAGTCCTCGTCGACGTAGATCGGGACGGGGGAGCGCTTCTTCAGGTCCGCGCCGCCCGGGTCGCCGGCGGGAAGCGGCTGCTCGCAGTACTGGACGCCGAGCTCCGCGAGCTGCGGCAGGTAGTCGAGCGCCTCGTCCAGGCTCCACGCCTCGTTGACGTCGACCTGGAGCGGCACCTCGGTCACCGCGCGGACGGCGCGCACGCGCTCCACGTCGAGCCCGTCGCGCGCGCCGAGCTTCAGCTTCAAGCGCTGGAAGCGGCCGGCGACGAGCTCCGCGCGGCGGCCCATGTCGTCGGGATCGCCGAGCCAGATCGTCCAGGACGTCGGCGGGCCGGTGCGCGGCAGGCCGAGGAGGCGCCACACGGGCTGACCGGCGAGCTTGCCGCAGAGGTCGTGGAGCGCGCCGTCGATCGCCGCCTTGGCCGCCTGCTCCCCCGGCAGCTCGGCGAGCCGAATCCCGATCTCCTCGAGCGCGAACGGGTCGTCGCCGAGCAGCGGCCCGACCTCTTCGAGGACCGCGATGGCCGAAGCGGAGGTCTCGCCGTAGCGCTCGATCGGAGCCGCCTCGCCGTACCCCGACATGTCACCGTGAGCCAGCTCGATCTGGACGACGTCGGCGGTGTCGGCCGACTCGCGGGAGATCACGAACGTCTCGCGCAGCTCCAGGGTCGCGATCCGGGCGGTCAGCTTCACGTCGGTAGACTACGCGGCCCCGCGCCTGTAGCTCAGGGGATAGAGCGTGCGCCTCCGGAGCGCAAGGTCGCAGGTTCGATTCCTGCCAGGCGCATCACGACAGTTACGGCGCGTCCTACCGCGAGCGCCGAGAACCCTTGGCGAGCCGCACCGCGATCAGCTTCTTCACGAGGGTCTTGGGCAGCGGACGGTCGACTGGAAAATGAAGCGAGCTCTTGGTCATCGTGTAGCCCTGCAGCTCATCGGCGAGATCCGACAGGACTGAGCCGCTGAACGGGAGGTAGCTGAGGTGATCCTTGAAGGCGGCAAAGCCGGCCACCGTCTCACCGCCCGTGCGGAACGCAGGAACACGGTACGAGATCACCTGTTCGGCGTCTGGCATGATCTCGAGAATCGTGCGGCGCAGCGCCTCGAGCGTGCTGCGCTTCGGCTCTTCGATCCGCGACAGGTACTCATCGACGTCCTCGGCCGGCATCGATGCCAAGTCTAGAACGCGCGCACCGGCGTAGCCCTTGCGGCGCAAGGTAGTGGTTGCTACCGTGCGCTACATGGCAGTCGGTGAGAGTCGCCAGACTCAGTTCCTTCGCGGGGTGCTCGACCTCTGCCTTCTCGCGGTGATGGAGGAGGGGCCTGCGTACGGCTACGAGATGACCAAGCGCCTTGGCGCCCGCGGTCTGTCGACCGTCGGCGAGGGCTCGATCTATCCGCTGCTCGGCCGGTTGGAGCGTGAAGGCCTCGTGGAGACGTATCGCGCCGCCAGTAACGACGGGCCTCCGCGGAAGTATTACCGGGCATCGCCGGAGGGCCGGAGGGCGCTCGCGGTGGGCGTGTCGGAGTGGCGGTCGGCGCGTGATGCCGTCGACGCCGTGCTCGGTCCTGTCGAAACGGAGGCAGCAGCGTGAACGTGAACGATTTCGTCGAGGAATGCCGCCGCGAATGGCGACGCCTACGCGTACCCGACCCCGTCGCCAACGAGATGGCGGCCGACCTGAAGGCCGACCTCGACGAGGCCGAAGCCGAAGGAGCCTCCGCGGAGGCCGTGCTCGGAAGCGGAGCGTTCGATCCGCGGTCGTTCGCCGCATCGTGGGCGGAAGAGAGAGGCGTCGTAGGGCCGCCGCTGCCTCCACGCGCCGGCGGTCTTCCCCGCTGGTCGCTCCTCCTTGCCGGAGTCGCCGCCTCGGCGTTTGTCGTGGTCATCGGCATAGCGCTCGCATCCACTCGCTCAGGTGTTGCCGTTGCGGCCGTCCCGGCGTTCCGTGGTTCGCCTCCGCCCATTGGTGTTCCTGAGGGCTCGGTGGGACACGGCCCCGGCGACTTCCTCCCCGCGATCGGGCTTGTCCTGCTGCTCGTGGGCGTCGTAGGAGCGATCCTCTCGGTGGCGTACTGGTCGCCCTGGGCCGTTCGGATCTCTCCTCGTCGTAGCCGAGCCTAAGCCGTCGCGAAGATCCGCTTCAGGCGGTGCGCGGGCACTTCGCGCTCTTGTACGCGGCCCGATCGATCGGTTGCAGGACCCACTTCCAGACGCCGTTGACCGACACCGCGTGCATCGTCGCGGTGGTGACCCCGTCGGAGGTGACGCGCACGGTCACAGCCTGCGCGGGTAGGGGCTTGCCTTCCACGTCGACCGGGTCGGCGTACGTCTCGAGCACCTTGATGCCTTTCAGATTCCAGCCCTCGTTTTGCTGGCACGCGACGAAGCGCGCCCTGGTCGCGACGGCCTGGTCTGCGGGTAGGAGCTCGTCCCAGAGCCTCCCTGACTGACCGCGAGAGAACTGAACGGTGACCTGCTTCACGAAGTCGGCGGCGGACTGCTGCCCGCTCGCGGATCCGGTGGTTCCAGCTCCTCCAGTACCACCGCAGCCCGCTGCGAACGCTGCGACACCGGCGAGGAGCAACGCGGCTGTCGTCCTGGTCACGATCTTCATGCGGTCGCCTCCATCTGCTTCGAGGTCACGAGCGGCAAGTCGCCGAGTACGAGCGGGTCACCCTCGACGGGAACGAGAAGCGCAGCGAGGGCGGGTCGTCTGCGGAGGAGATCGCGGGACTCGGCAACCGGCGTGACGGCGAGCGCGGTGGCGTACGCCTCGACCTCCGCCGCGTTCGGACCGACGACCGTGACGGCCAGTGGCCCCTCGTCCGCCGAAGCTCCCGTTGCCGGGTCGATCAGATGATGGAGCCGCCCGCCGGGTCCGAAGCGGCGGGTGCCGCGCCCCGACGTGGCGACCGCGCCCTCGTCGATCGAGATCGTCCCGATCTCCGCGCCCGGCGAGCGCGGGTCGGCAATCGCGAGGCGCCAGGGCCCGCCTTCGGGGGTCGCGCCCCAGACGACGATGTCGCCGCCGAGGTCCACGAGTCCGCCGGGAAGGCCGAGCCACGCCTCGCGCATCGCCCACAACGCGCGCGCGGCAGCGAAACCCTTGCCGATGCCGCCGAGGTCGACGGCGGTGCCTGCCTCGACTCGAGCCTGCAAGACGGTGGCGTCGATCTCGATCGCCGCTCCGGCGCACCATCCGCTCGCGCGGACGGGCGGACGCTCCTCCAGCTGCTCGAACGAGCGGTCGTAGCCGGCGGCGGCGAGCGCCGGCAGGATCGTGGGGTCGAATCTCCCACCCGTCTCCTCGCGCGCGCGCCGCGCGACGCGCAGCACCTCGACGAGCCGCGCGTCGATCGAGCACCACTCACCACCGGCGCGGTTCAGGCGCGACAGGTCGCTGCGCGGATCGAATCGCGAGAGAACTCTCTCGCAGGCCTCGACTTCGGCGCGCCCGGCCGCGAGCGCGCGTCGCGCCCGAGGCGCGTCCGGGCGATTGATGGTGACCGCCACCTCGCACTCGGTGCCCATGGCCTGAAATCGTTCTCGCACGAGCCGAGCGCCGATCATGCCGAGAGCACCTTCACGGGCGCCGGTTCGCTGCGCGGCGCCGGGACGGCGACCACCGAGCCTCGTCTCGCCGCGGCGGCCGGCCGGGGCATGAGGATGCGAGCGAAGACGAGCCAGAGAACGGGCGCCACCGCGACTGCACCGAACACCAGGCCCGTGACTCCCTGCAGGTCGGTGCCCGCGTGGAGCGCGTGGCCGAGCGCGAGGGCGAACGCACCGAACGACGCGTAGTGGAGCAGACGCCACTTGCGCTGGCCGATGCGGCGGCGAACGTGGAACGACAGGGCAAGCGCCAGCATCAGATAGCCGGCAACGACACCGGCCGCCACGGTGATCGGCCGCCAAGGCGCCGTTCCCGGGACGAGCACGGCGATCGGGCCGAAGCGCATCACCGGGTCGAGCAGGATCGCGAGCCCGTGGAGCACGATCATCGCCAGCCCGGTCCAGAGCAGCGTCTGATGCCAGCCCATGAGATCTTTCTGCCGTTTCGGCTTCAAGATCCTCGTGCTGAACATCAGGCCCAGAGTGACGGACAGGGTCAGAAGGCCGAACCCGACGAGCCCTGCAGCGCGCGCGATGAGCCACGCGACCGGCATGCCCGCAGCTGCGAGCTCGCTCATCCCGCCGGCACCGGTGAGGTCTTCGTCGTGGCATGCGTTGCCGTCGAACCGGCGCCCGACACGACGACGAGGCTCGTCGTCCCGTTCTTGTTCTTCACGAGCACCGCGCCGGGGATGGATCCCGAGGTGCCGGATGGGGCCGGCTGCTGACGCGTCCAGGCGAGGAACGCGACTACGGCCAGAAGCGCCCATACCGAGAGCACCGTTGCCCAGATCGTTCGCATCAGCCCCCCGGCTCGACTCTCGGGGGCGACGCCGGCGCCTGGCCGACGACCTGGCTGACCGTGGGCGTCGACACCTGCGACGGCGCGGCCTTACGCGTCAACCCTGCGATCGCCGCGCCACCGGTAACGACCGTGGCCGCGAGGACGGCAGCGAGTACGAACAGCTCACGTCGGCTCGGCACCGCCACGCCGGCGCGATCCTTGCCAGTGCGTCCAGTCGACGCTTGCGTGCTTGCCGGTTCGATGGTCAGGGGTCCCCCTTCGGGTCACCTCGAACGTAGCCGTGGGCGCCGCACCAGGCATCCGTGGTGACCCTGATCGACCCTGCGGAGGTACCGCGCGGGCGCCTTCGCCGGGTCAGCGGGCTGCGCGGCGAGCCGGGGCTTCGCGGGCCAGCATCACGCAGGTCTCGACGAGGCCTCGCAACGGCACCGGCACCCCTTCTTCGCCTCGCTCGGCGATCGCGCTCAGGACCTCGAGGGCCAGCATCGGCTTCGACGCGTTCTCGATCGCTCGGCGGATGATCCGCCTCGGCGGCATCGCGGCGCTCAGCTTGCCGACCTTCGCGACGCGCTTGTAGACCGCCGCATAGCCGTGGTGCCAGAGGAAGAGCTCGAGGTCGGGCTCGCGCAGCGCGGTGACACGGTCGCCGAGCGGGTCGGCGCCTGCGTGCTCCTCGGCCGTCCCGCGATAGATCCTGCCCGCCTCGTCGCCGTCGGTGAGCACGTGCCACTCGATCCCGAGGCCGTCGGCGGTGCGGATCGCCGGCGCGAGCCCCGCCTGCGCGAACTCGACGATCGCGATCCCCTCCTGCGCCAGCTCGTAGCCGAGGAGCCGCGCCAGCTCCGGCACCAGCCAGGCCTCCGACTCGCCCTCGACGAGCAGCCAGCACCGCGCGAACATCGCCTGGCCGCGGCGCGCGCGCAGGTGGTAGGTGATCCGGCGCAGGTCGGTCTGCGAGAGCGAGCCGGGATCGATCCGCGACTCGTAGACGACGTCCTCGTGGCGGACGAGCCGCCGCACGTTTCGCAGCGGGATCTCGCCGAGGAGATCGGTCGACTCGGTCGTGAGGATCCGCTGCCACCGCACGCGTCCGAGCAGACGCATCGCCGCAGCGAGTGTCGTCACGTGCATGTAGGCCTCGAGCGACTCGACGACGAGGATCGGCTCGGCGCCCGACTCGAACGGCCGGTCGATCTCCCTGAGTAGACCTGCGACCACGTACAGGACGCCGATGCGCTCGGCGCTCGTGCCCGACCACTCAGGCAGGACCGATCCCGTGCCGGTGGGCAAGCCGCCC
The DNA here is from genome assembly GCA_963718355.1 of uncultured Actinomycetes bacterium. GTDB lineage: Bacteria > Actinomycetota > Thermoleophilia > Gaiellales > Gaiellaceae > CAVQZA01. The sequence goes on along the minus strand of CAVQZA010000019.1, from coordinate 94,851 downwards.
ATCACCTCGGCCACGACCGGGTGCACCGCGGAGCGCTGCGGGTCGAGGTACTGCTCTGCCCGCTCGATCACCTGCTTGGCTGCGGCGAAGCCGAGCTCGAGCTCCCGGTCGGGATCGGCCGCCGTCCCGTCGAGGAGCTCCCTGGCGCTGCTCACGACCCGCTCGACGAGCTCCAGCAGCTCGGCAGGCGCCGACCGTGCCCGCTCGTTGGTCCGCGCCCAGGTAGCGCGACGGAGCGAGATCACCGGGTTCATCCGCCGGAGCCGGCTCAGGAGCTCCGGGTTGGAGTCGCCATCGAGCGCCCACTTCCCGTCGCCCGCCATGAGCGTGTGCAAGCTCTCGCCCTCCACGAAGTCGAGCTCGACCTGCACGCCGGGCCCGAGCTGAGGCGCTCCGCGATCCGGCTCGCCGCCGAGCACCGCGTCGAGGGCCTCGATGAGCCGACGCTTGCCCGAGTCGTTCTCGCCGACCACGGCCGTGATGTCGGGCTCGAGCGTGAGCGAGGCGGAGCGGATCCCGCTGTATCCCTCGACCCGGAGCGCCGCCAGCCTCATCGAGAGATCGTAGGCAACTCCAGCTGATCGAGGGCGCGCTGCGCCTCGGCGCGAAGGGCGGGCGTCGGCCGCGATCCGAAGTAGACGCGCACGATCGCGGAGTAGCCGCGACCGGGGCCGGCGCCCGTGAGCTCGTACTCACCACCCAAGACGGATTCCGCCTCGCAGCACGCGAAGTGCTTCGCTTTCGCGAGGTCGAGGCGGATCGGCTTCTCCCCCTTCGCGGCCGGGTCGAAGATGACGGCCCACACGATCACGCCGTTGCTCGGCAAGTGCGCAAGAGTCTTGTTCGGAGGATCGGCGGTCGCTTCGTCCCGATAGCGAACGTTCCTCGCGATCCAGGCCGTCGACTCCTCCGGCACGGCAAGGTGCGTGCCCGGGCCGATGTAGGCCGAGCGCGTGTTGCCGCTTGCGCCCGTGTGCCACCCGGGAAGCAGCTGGAACGCGAGCGGGTGGAGCCACGGAGCGAGAGCCAGCGCAACGAGGAAGCCGACCACGCGACCCCCTAGAGATCCGCCAGCGAGTCGAGAGGCTCGGCGGCCCGGATCAGCTCCCGTCCAGTCTCGACCTTGCCCCGCACGTTCCAGAACAGGAACCCGCGCGGCAGGCCCGCGTCGTCGACATAGGCGACGATCCCCTCCCGGTTCGGGACGTCCCACCGCTCCACGGTGACGAGACGCGAATCGACTTCGCCCACGGCCTCGTAGCCGAGATCGAACATGTCCGAGTAGAAGAACGGCAGATGGTCGTAGGGCATGTCCGCTCCCGCCATGTTCCCTCCGACGATCTTCCCGTGCGTCTTGGCGTGATCCTCGTGCTCCACCCGCATCTTGCGACCGAGCGCAAGCGCGGGAAAGTTGGCGACGTCACCGGCCGCGAAGACGTCGACCCGGCCGTCGACCCGGCCGAACTCGTCGACGACGATCCCGTCGTCGACCGTGAGTCCCGCGTCCGTTGCGAGCTCCGTGTTCGGCTCGATCCCGAGCCCCGCGACGACGACGTCGGCCTCGAGTACACGGCCCGACTCCATCGTGACCGCGCTCGAGCCGGCTGAGACCACGGTCTCGTCGGTCAGCACCTCGACGCCGTGCTCGCGGTAGTACTCGGTCACGAAACCGGAGAGCGCGGCCGGAAGGATTCGAGAAGCGATGCCGGCGTCGGGGAAGACCATCGTCACGAGGCAGCCGTTGGCTCTGAGCCCGGCCGCCAGCTCAGCGCCGATGAAGCCGCCGCCGATCACCACGATCCGCGAGCCTTCCTCGGTCGCCGCGCGAAGTCCGTGATAGTCGTCGAGCGTCCTGTAGTAGACGACGCCTTCGGAGTCGGGAAGCGTGCGAGGCCGGCCGCCGGTCGCGAGCAGCAGTCGATCCCACTCATGGGTCTCGCCGGTGTCATCCACCGCCCGCCGTTCGTCGAGGTCGAGCTCCGTGATCCGGCGGCCGAGGAGCAGGTCGACGTCGACGTCCTCGGTGTGGCGCCAGATCTCCTCCTCGGCCTGGCCGAGCCAGAGACCCTTTGTGAGCGGGGGCCTCGCATACGGCGCCTGCCGCTCACCGCCGACCAGGCGGATCGAGGCGTCGGGATCCTGTGCGCGGATGCCCTTGGCGGCGGCGTCGCCCGTCATACCGCCGCCGACGATCAGATAACGCGTTGCGGCCACGGCAACCTCATCTCCAGCCTGCAGAGTACGCGGTCACGGCTGAAGCGGCCAACTATGGCCCCCGTGCAGGCACGAGCGGCTAGAATGAGCCGCATGTTGACGCCGATCCTGGATGACCCCCTCAGTACCGATGCCCAGCCTGCCTCGCATCAAGCGCTCGCAGCGGCAGCGGCCTGTCGAGGGCGCCGCTCGGCCTCAGCCTCGGCTCGCTGAGCTCGACGCAGCCGGGCTCACCTGGGTCCATCTCGACACGCCCACTTCCGAGGAGGCCGCGCGGCTCGCGCAGCGCTTCGGCTGGCATCCGCTCGACCTCGAGGACGTGCTCTCGAAGCGCCAGCGGCCGAAGGTCGACGACTACCCGGAGTACCTCTTCGTCGTGCTCCACTTTCCGGTCTACGACAAGACGATCCAGCGGCTCAACGCCGCCGAGCTCGACGTCTTCCTCGGGCCCGATTTCCTGATCACTCTGTCGAACGTCGAGCTGCTGCCCGTGACGCGGCTGTTCCGCCGCTGCTGGGACGACCCGGCGCTCCGGGACGAGCTCTTCACGAAGGGGTCCGGGCGGCTCCTGTACGAGGTGCTCGACGACCTCTTCGACTACTGCTTCCCGATCCTCGACAAGATCGGCCACAAGCTCGACTCGATCGAGGACGAGATGTTCGAGGGCCACGCCGAGGACGTCGTCCGCGACATCTCGAACGTGAAGCAGGAGATCATCTCCTACCGCAAGATCATCAAGCCCGAGCGCGCCACGCTGCGCCTGCTCGAGCGGCACACCGAGCGGTTCCTGCCCGAGGCGCTCGAGCTGTACTTCGACGACATCGTCGACTCGGCCGAGCGGATCTGGGATCTCCTCGACAACTACAAGGAGGTCGTCGAGGCGCTCGAGGGCACGAACGAGTCGGTGCTGGCGCACCGCCAGAACGACGTGTTGCGCGTCCTAACGATCTTCAGCGTCGTCTTGCTGCCACTGACCCTGATCTCCGGGATCTTCGGTATGAACGTGACGTTCCCCGGCTTCGACACGGCAGCGGCGTTCTGGGTGATCGTCGCCGTGATGGTCACCGCCGTCGTCGGGATGGTCGCGTTCTTCCGCCTCAAGCGCTGGCTGTAGCGGCGGGGGCTCGAGGCCCCGCCGGTCCGGTGGCTCCAGTCGAGCCCTTCGGCCCAGCTGGACCGGTGGGCGGCGGGCCCCTGTGGGCCCCCGATCCCACGCCGGCACAAGTGCACACGCAATAACCCAGCGAGTCGCCCGCTTTGCGGCAGAATGTATGGCTTCCCCGCTCTAGAAATCCCTCCGCGCGAGGCTTACTCCTGCAGCAGGACGTGTCAAATTGGTTCTCGCTTCCATTCGACAAGCGAGCATGATATGCCGTGCCGATGCGCTTACTCCGACGCTCCAGGCGGCCCAAGGAACGGCTTCGACCGCTGGGCGAAGCCGAGTGCTATCACCGCCTGCACGGCGAGCGCGACAACGACGTCAAGATCGTCAAGGTCGAACCGCGCCGCCCGCGCTTCCAGCTGCGCGTCACCGGCGAGGATCTCCGGCGCGGCTTCGAGAACCGGCTCGACAGGCGCTCACCGGACGGGAGCTGATCCTTGGGCGAGCGCCTCTGGGCGCCCTGGCGCCTCGAGTACATCGAGCGCGCCGACGAGCAGGACGGCTGCGTGTTCTGCAACGAGAACGATCTCGTCGTTCACCGTGGCGAGCTCGCTTTCGTCCTCCTCAACCGCTTCCCCTACACCGCGGGGCACCTGATGGTCGCGCCCATGCGGCACGTCGGCGACTACGGCGGCCTCACCGACGACGAGGCGCTCGAGGTGCACGCGCTCACCCGTACCGCACTCTCGGTTCTCGCCGAGACGGCCGCGCCGCACGGCTACAACGTCGGCTGGAACCTCGGGCGCGCCGCAGGCGCCGGCGTGCTCGACCACATCCACCTGCACATCGTCCCGCGCTGGGGCGGCGACACGAACTTCATGCCGGTGCTCGCAGACATCCGCGTGATTCCCGAAGCGCTTGCCGATACACGCGCGCGCCTCGCGGCTACTTGGCCAGGATCACCTCCGTCGCCTTGATCACGACCGTCACGTCGTCCCCGGCGGCGAGGCTGAGGTTCTCGGCGCTCGTGCGGGTGATCGCGGCGACGACTTCCTGATCGCCTACGGCGACGACGACCTCGGCCATCACTGCGCCGCTGGTGACGCTCGTGACCGTTCCCTTGAGCTGATTGCGTGCGCTGAGCTGCATTGCGATGCTCCCTTCGTTCGGTTACGGCAGTTGCAGGAGCCGGGTCGCGGTCGCCTTGAACGACGCGACGACCTGCTCCCCTTCCTTGAGCTCGAGGCGGCGGGCCGACTCGAGTGACGTCTCGGCCGTGAGCTGGCCGATCTGGACACGGACGCGATTGTCGACGGCGACGAGCGAGGTGATCGGCCCTGCGACGTGATTGAGCGCGGAGTCGGCCGGCTCGGCGCGCGAGATCGTGATCTCCCACGGATAGATCGCGACGCCCACGCGGCCCGCACCGGCGTCGGTGGAGTACACCGTCGCGCCGTCGTCGAGCACGACCTCCGCGAGATCGCCCTGACGGCGCGCGTTGCCCTCGAGCAGGTTCGCGCCCGTGAGGCTCGCGACGAACGGGCTCGCCGGCGCCGCGACGAGCGCCCTCGGCTTGTCGAGCTGCACGAGCTTGCCCTCGACGATCACGCCGACCTGCTGCGCGAGCACCGCCGCATCCTCGAAGTCGTGGGTCACGAGCAGCGTCGGCAGCCGGAGCTCGCGCGAGCAGCTCGCGCAGCTCGCTGCGCACCTCGGCCTTCGTGTGCGCGTCGAGCGCCGAAAGCGGCTCGTCGAGCAGCAGCACCTTCGGATCGCGCGCGAGCGCCCGCGCGAGGGCGACCCGCTGGCGCTCGCCGCCGGAGAGCTGCCCGGGCTTCGCGTCGGCGAGCGCGTCGATGTGCAGGCGCTCGAGCAGCTCGTCGACGCGCTCGCTGCCGCCGTAGGAGACGTTCTTGCGGACGCTCATATGCGGGAAGAGCGCGTACTCCTGGAACACGAGCCCCACCGAGCGATCCTCGGGCGCCAGGCCGAGCCACTCCTCGTCGCCGAGCGAGATCGTTCCCTCCGCCGCCGCCAGCCCCGCGATCGCGCGCAAAACCGTCGACTTGCCCGCCCCCGACGGACCGACGAGCGCAACCGTCTCGGCGCCGATCTGGAGCGCTACTTCGAGCGTGAAGGAGCGAAGAGGAACAGAGATGTCGACCGTGAGGATGTCCACCCGAGCCATATCTTCATCAGCAGCAGCAGCGCCGCGCTGATGATCACGAGCAGGCCGCCGATCGCAAGCGCGACCTCGAACTTGTTTTCGAACTCGGCGTAGATCGCCAGCGGCAGCGTCTGGGTGACGCCCTGGAAGCTCCCGGCGAACATGATCGTCGCGCCGAACTCCCCCAGCCCGCGCGCGAACGCGAGCGCCGCGCCGGCTGCGAGCCCGCCCGAGGCGAGCGGGAGCGCGATGCGCGCGAAGGTCCGCGCCGGGCTGGCGCCGAGCGTCCGAGAGGCGTCGACGTACGACTGGTCGACGGCTTCGAACGCCGAGATCGCCTGCCTCACGTAGAGCGGGCTCGCGACGAACGCGACGGCGAGCACGACCGCGGTCTGGGTGAACGGGATCTCGACACCGAACGTCTGCAGGGTCGAGCCGAGCAGGCCGACGCGCCCGAAGGCGGCGAGCAGCCCGATCCCGGCGACCGCGGGCGGCAGCACGAGCGGCAGCTCGACGAGCGTGATCGCGAACGCGCGCCCCCTGAACTCACGCTTCGTCGCGAGCAGGTATGCCGTCGGCGTCCCGAAGAGGAGGATCAGCGCCTGCGCGATCAGCGTCGTCTTGAAGCTGACGATCAGCGCGTCGGTGACGACGCCGTTCCCGAGCTGCGCCACGAGGGTCTGCAGCGGCACCCTCGTGAAGATCGCGATCAGCGGCAGCAGCAGGAAGGCGCCGAAGATGACCGAGGCGAGCAGCAGCCCGAACGGGAACCACGCCTTTCTCCACATCTCAGTTGCCCGGATAGCGGGTGGCGCCGCCCTTGACGGCGCCGAAGCCGGCGGCGCGGAGCTTCGCCTGGCCCTGCTTGCTGAGCACCTTGTTGATGAACGCGACCGCGTCGGCGCGATCCTGCGTCGACTTGATCACGGTGATCCCGTAGCGCACGGGTGGCTGCGCCCAGGCCGGCAGCGGGATGACCTTCACCTGGCCGGGCACCGTCTTCGCATCGGTGATGTAGACGAAACCCGCGTCGGCCTCGCCGAGCGCGACCTTGCTCAGGATCGAGCGCACGTCGGTCTCCTGGCTGACGACATTCGAGAGCACGCTCGTCAGCGCGAGGTTTTTGAGGATGGTGCGCGTGTACGAGCCGATGGGGACTGTCGGCGTGCCGACCAGCAGCTTGATCCCGGACTTCCGCAGGTCGAAGACGGAGTTGATCCCCGCCGGGTTCGAGTTCGGCACGACGAGCACGAGCTTGTTCGTCGCGAAGGCGACGGGCTTCTCGACGAGGCCCTGGGTGTAGAGCGAGGTCGGCAGCGTCATGTTCGCCGAGGCGAAGACGTCTGCGGGTGCGCCGAGCCGGATCTGCGCGGCGAGCGCGTCGGAGCCGGCGAACGAGTACTTCGGCGTGCTGTCGATCTGGGGGAACACGTTCGTCAGCGAGGCGGCCGCGAGCACCTTGATCTGGGCGAGGGTGTGCCGCGGTTGCGCGTATGCGGCCGAGACGGCGACCAGGAACGTGATGAGGGCGATTGCGATGCGTTTTTTCATTGGCTCAGCTCAGGTAGGGGTCGAGGAATGCGGACGCCGTTGCCAGATCGAGCGGCAGCGGGAACGAGACACCGACCGGCTGGTCGATGGTCATCTGGGAGAACACGCTCAGGTGCTGCGACTCGCTCGCGGCGATCCGCGCCGCCGTCGTCTGCAGGTCGGGGATGCTCAGCTCGCCGACCGCGCCGAGGTACGCGCCGAGGAACCCGGTCTCGAGGATCACGCCCTGCTTCGCGATCGAGCTGCGCGAGGCGAACGTGTTCTTCGGGAAGGTGATCGTGAAGTCGTCCGCAGTGGACGGTGTCGCGCCGGCGGCGGTGAACGCAGCCGAGAGCGCGGTCAGATGCTCCTGCTCGTTGAAGAGCGCGCGCTTCAGGTACTTGAGGTCATTGCCCACAAACTGCTTGGCCGCGATCGCCTCGGTATAGAACTCGACCGCGAGGATCTCGGCTGCGATCGCAAGGCGCACGACTGCGAGGTCGAGGTCGGTCGGTCCAGCAGCGGCAGCACTTTCGATGAACAGCCCAGCGCCCATCGCGCCCACGGCTGCGACGGCGCCACTCCTGAAGAACCCCGCTCGGTTCAAGCGCACTCCCTCCTCGTCTCATGCACAGGCAATGCCTATGTCGGCAAGACAGTAGTCTCTGGGCGTCCTCGTGCGCAAGCCTGAACCAGCAACGGTTGCCTATGAAGCGATCGGGGTCGTCCGTTCGCCGCATCTCCGCCTGGAGGGAATGCCGCTCCAGTCGGTGGCCGCGGAGGACGCGCTGGGCCAGATCGAGTTACTCCCGGGGTACGAGCCGGCGCTGAAGGATCTCGACGGCTTCTCGCACATCTGGATCGTCTCGCACCTCCACAGAAGCGAGCCGCCAACCTCTCCGGTCGTGATGCCCTTTCTCGACGACGTCGAACGGGGCCTGCTCGCGACCCGCTCGCCACGGCATCCGAACCCGATCGGGCTCTCGGTCGTGCGCCTGCTCGCGGTCGCCGGCGCGAACATGGACGTCGCCGGGCTCGACCTCCTCGACGGGACTCCTGTGCTGGACATCAAGCCGTACGTGCCCCTGTTCGACGCCGTCGCTGCCGAGCGCACGGGCTGGCTCGAGCAGAGCGCCGAGAAGGTGCACTCCGTACGAGCCGACGCACGCTTCGAGGAGCTCGTCTACATCGTCGAGCCGCCTGCCCCCACCCGCTGGACGATCACCCGCACGAGCGGCCCCGAGGAACTACGGCGAGGCGTCCTACTGGCGCCGCAGGGCAAGACGCTTCGCGTCGGCGACACGCTCACCCTGCCGCCGGACCCGATCACCCGCTGGCGGGTCCTCGAAGTAGATGCCGACGAGCACGGTGCAATAGCAACGGTCGAGGTCCTGACGTGAAGCGGGCGACGAGATTCGAACTCGCGACCCTCAGCTTGGGAAGCTGATGCTCTACCAACTGAGCTACTCCCGCGCAACGGCGCAACCATACCGAACAAGATGGATTTCGTCCCGCGCTCCAAGCCGAATCTCGCTCCATCCAAGTGAGCTTCGTCGCCTTCACGAGGGCCAGGTGGTTCAGTGACAGGGACACTCCTAACAGGGTGCGATTCCACACGCCCTCACCGCGCGGTGTAGGCCGTAGAACGAACCAGCAATCACGGCTAGCCCGGTTCAAAAGAGGAGACTGGAGGCGGGGGCTGCGGCTCCCGCCGCCTCAACAGTCGTCCGCGCGTGGCTGCGGCCTCCACGCAATCCTCAACATCGTCCGCTAGCGGCCTGGTGACATGCCCTTATCGGGTGAAGTGAAGCGAGTGGATGAACCACCCGAAGGGTGACGGGTGTAGTTCCTGACGCCACGTAGAACTGCTGTATCGCTGGCTCGCATGGTGCGAGCGCGATCGGGTAGCGGGTTGAGGCCCTCTGCGGCGGGGCCTGACCAAACCCAGTGAGTCGACCCTGGCGGCGGGGTCGACTCACGTACTTGCCCGGCTCGGACAACGTGTCTTCGGCGTCACGTTTGTCTCGCGCTGCCACTGTCGCCTCAGGTTGGCGGGCGACGCTGGCAGGAGCCCTCAGTCGGTCGCTGTGCGCGACGCAGTGGCGTCGGTCGAGCGGAGCTCGGCTTGACCGACCTCGAAGCCTCGATAGAACGACACCTGGAACACGGAGCCGAGGGAGCTATTTCCGAATGCTTCTCCGATATGGGTCCAGGCCGCGGCGGCGGAGTAGCCCTCGAGAAAGGCTGTGAGCTGGCTGCCGCTGATTCCTTCCGGGAGCGCCGCAGGCTCCATCCCGCCTATATCGGCTCCAGACGCTCATCGGTTTAGGGTTGAGGTTCCCTCAGTCTGCGAGCATGACCAGAATCAGCTGCAAGCTACTCCGTGGCCGGACCAGCAGTCGCCGCGGCGTGGCTGTCCCAGTACCGGTTCAGGGCGCCCTGGACCTTCACGATCCAGATGAACCATCCGATCAACGGGATCAGCTGCCAGAGCCCCGTCCAGCCGGACATCGGCGCGCTCTCGCCGTCGCCTTCGTACATGTGCCCGATCTCGGACGGGATCACGAACCAGTTGACGACTCCGATCACGAGCGCGATTACGAGGCCGAGCACGCCGCCGAGGCCCTCGCCGGTGCGCTTCTTCATCTCCTCGAACGTCACGTACGTCCAGTAGAGGAAGTAGATCCCGAGCGTGACGATCGAGATCAGGATCACGAAGCCGATCCCGCGACGCTGGCCGATCGGGCCGGAATTGGGACTCATGGTGCGACCTCCGTCGGTAGCTCGAAAAGAAGAGGGACGCCCGCCGCAGCAGCGCCCCTCTCGAGACGACTATACGTTGACCCTAGGCCACTGTCACGTCGTCGCAGAGGTACACGTCCTGAATCGCGTGAAGGATCTCGACGCCCTCTGCCGTCGGCCGCTGGAACGCCTTGCGGCCGCTGATCAGCCCCACTCCGCCGGCGCGCTTGTTGATCACCGCGGTGCGCACCGCCTGCCCGAGGTCCCCCGCGCCCGAGGAGGCGCCGCCGCTGTTGATCAGCGGCGCGCGGCCCATGTAGCAGTTGACGAGCTGGTAGCGCGTGAGATCGATCGGATGGTCGGTGGTGAGCTCCGAGTAGACCTTGGGATTCGTCAGGCCGTACGTGACGCCGTCCTGGTTCAACGCGAGGTACCCGCCGTTGTTCTCGGGCAGCTTCTGCTTGATGATGTCGGCCTCGATCGTGACGCCGAGGTGGTTGGCCTGGCCGGTCAGGTCGGCGGAGACGTGGTAGTCGACGCCGTCCTTCTTGAAGGCCGGATTGCGGAGATAGCACCAGAGCACGGTCGCGAGCCCGAGCGCATGTGCCGTCTCGAACGCCTGGCTGACCTCGATGATCTGGCGGCGCGACTGCTCGGAGCCGAAGTAGATCGTCGCTCCGACCGCGACCGCGCCCATCTCGAATGCCCTCTGCACCGAGCCGTACATCGTCTGGTCGTGCTCGTTCGGATAGGAGAGCAACTCGTTGTGGTTGATCTTCACGATGAACGGGATCCGGTGCGCGTAGCGGCGACTCACGGCCCCGAGCACCCCGATCGTCGAGGCGACGGCGTTGCAGCCACCCTCGATCGCGAGCTCGACTATGTTCGCCGGGTCGAAGTACGCCGGGTTCGGCGCGAAGCTCGCGCCGGCCGAGTGCTCGATCCCCTGGTCGACCGGGAGCACGCTCAGAAAGCCTGTGCCGCCGAGCCGCCCGTGGTCGTACATCGACTGGAGATTGCGCAGGACCGCGTTCGAGCGGTCGCTCTGCGAGACGACGCGGTCGACGAAGTCCGGCCCCGGCAGATGCAGGAGCGAGCGGTCGACGGTTTTCGACTCGTGCTCGAGCAAGCTCGTCGCCTCGTCGCCGAGCAGCTCCACGATCCTGTCGATCCCCTGTCCTGTCACCACTGCCATTTCGCTCATCTCCTCGTCTGGTAGCTCACGTCAGAGAGCTTAGACAGCTTCTCGAAACGGTGGCGCGCCTCTATCCGGCGGACGGTGCCGGAGCGCGAGCGCATCACGATCGAGTCGGTCACTGCGCCGTCGCGGATCGTGCGCACGCCGCGCAGCAGCGGGCCGCTCGTGACGCCCGTGGCGGCGACGAAGATGTCCTCACCCGCGACGAGGTCGTCGTGGGTCAGGACGCGGTCGACGTCGTAGCCCGCGTCGACGAGCTTCTGGCGCTCCTCGGCGTCGCGCGGCCAGAGCTTCGCCTGGAGCGCGCCGCCGACGCACTTCAGCGCCGCGGCGGAGATCACGCCCTCCGGCGTGCCGCCGATTCCCATCAGCATGTCGACGCCGGTCGCGCCCTGGGCGGCTGCGATCGCCGGTGCGACGTCGCCGTCGCGGATCAGGTTCACGCGGACGCCGGCCTCGCGCAGCTCCTCGATCAGCGCCACGTGGCGCTCGCGCTCGAGCACGACGACGGTGAGCGCGCCGACCGGCTTGCCCTTCGCCTCTGCGACCCGCTCGACGTTCTCGGTCGGGGTCGCGTTGATGTCGATCGCGTGGGCCGCGTCATTGCCGACGGCGATCTTCTCCATGTAGAAGGCGGCGCCGGGGAAGAACATCGAGCCGCGCTCCGCGGCGGCGATCACGGCGATCGCGTTGGGCTGGCCTAGCGCGGTGAGACGTGTTCCCTCGAGCGGGTCGACGGCGACGTCGAGCTCCGCGCCCTCGCCGTTGCCGATGCGCTCGCCGTTGTAGAGCATCGGCGCCTCGTCCTTCTCGCCCTCGCCGATCACGACGACGCCGTTCATCGTCACCGTCGCGAGCATCAGCCGCATCGCGTCGACGGCGGCCCGATCGGCCTCCTCCTTGTGACCGCGGCCGATCCACGTCGAGGCGCCCATCGCCGCCGCTTCCGTGACTCTCACGAGATCGAGCGCGAGGTTCCGGTCCGGCGGGCTCACCCGGCAATCCTAACCTCGGTCTCGACCGGCTCGCGAAGCACGACGACGACCCCGCCCGCCACCACGAGCGCGCCGCCGACGAGCACCTGCCGGCCGAGCGGCTGGCCGAGCAGCGCCCAGGCGAGGATCGAGGCGCTGACCGGCTCGAGGTAGGCGAGGATTCCGACCGCCTGCGCCGTCACGTGCCCGAGCAACGTCACGTAGAGGTAGCCCGAGAGCGCCGTGAAGACGACTCCGAGCAGCAAGACGTAGGCGATCTCCGAGCCTCGAGGAATCACCTGGCCGGCGGTGGCGAGGAACGGCGCCAGCGCGAGCGCCGCGATCCCGTAGGTCCACGCCGTGATCGTGACCGGGCCCATGTTGGCCCGCAGCCGCTTCGTGCCGATCACGAGCAACGCATACGTGACCGCGGCCGCGATTCCGGTCACGATCGCGAGCGGCCTCGCGTGCGTCGAACCGGAGCCCCAAGTGCTCATGAGCACAAGGCCAAGTGACGCCGGGATCAACGCGAGGAGCGCGACGCGGCTGCGGCGCTCCGGCAGGAACAGAGGCGCGAGCAGCGCGAGGAACACCGGCGCCGAGTAGACCGTCAGCACCGCAACGGCGACCGACGAGAGCTTGATCGTCTCGAAGAAGAGGTACCAGTGAACGGCGAGCACGACGCCGACCGCGACCATCAGCTGCCGCTGCCCTGGCAGTCGCAGCAGCTCGGTTCGGCCGACGACCGCGCACGCCGCCGTGACCGTGACCGCTGCAATCGCGACGCGCCAGAACACGAGCACCGTCGCCGAGAGGTCGACGTGCGCGACGATCACCGAGATCAGGCCCCACGAGGCCGCCAGCCCGGCGACGTAGAGGTTCCAGCGCACTACATCCGGTCCGGCGCCTCGACCCCGACGAGGTCGAGGCAGCGCGCGGTGATCGCCTTGGTCGCCTCGCAGAGCGCGAGCCGAAACGCCTGCTCCTCGACACCGAGCACCTTGTGGTCGTGGTAGAAGCGGTGGAAGTCGTCGGCGAGCCGGATCGCGTAGTTCGGGATCGCCTGCGGGCTGCGGCGCTCGGCGGCCTCGGCGGCGAGCGCCGGGAACTCGACGAGCCGCTTCACCAGCTCACGCTCCGCGGGCGCGAGCTCGGCCGGCGGCTGCGCGTCGGCGCGTGCGCCCTCGGCGTTGCGCAGGATCCCCGCCACGCGCGCGTGCGCGTACTGCACGTAGTACACGGGATTCTTCTGTGACTTCTCGGCGGCGAGGTCGATGTCGATCTCGATCGCCTGGTCCGGCCCGCGGTTCACGAGGTACCAGCGAGAGGCGTCGACGCCGATCTCGTCGATCAGCTCGTCGAGGAAGACGACGTCGCCCCGCCGCTTCGACATCTTCGTCGCCTCGCCACCTCTGGTGAGATGGACGAGCTGGTAGACGAGTGTCTCGATCCGCTCCGGATCCTCGCCGAGCAGCGACGCGGCCGCCTTGAGCCGGCCGACGTAGCCGTGGTGGTCGGCGCCGAGGACGTAGATCGACGGGTCGAACCCGCGCCCCAGCTTGTTGCGCGCGTAGGCAAGATCCGCGGCGTAGTAAGTGTACGAGCCGTCGGAGCGGATCACGACGCGGTCCTTGTCGTCGCCGTACTTGGTCGTCGGCGCCCAGGTCGCGCCGTCGGCCTCGTAGGTCTGGATCGAGGCGAGGACCTCGGGGATCTCGGCCTCGACCACGCTCTGGCGCTCCCAGGTGTCGAAGTGGATCCGGAAGCGCTCGAGCGAGGTCTCGATCGACTTCAGCATCCGCGGCACCGGATCGCCCGGCTCGGTCGCGAGCTCGTCGACGTAGGCGCCCATGTAGCCGTCCTCTGGCGGCTCCTCCCCACGCCGGCGCGCCTCGACCGACTCGCGGAAGCGATCCATCTGCGCGCCCGAGTCGTTGTAGTAGTACTCCCGCTCCACGTCGTTGCCCGCGAACGCAAGCAGGCGCGCAACCGAGTCGCCGTACGCGCCGTTGCGCGCGGAGGCGACCGTGATCGGCCCCGTCGGGTTCGCGGAGACCATCTCGACCTGGATCCGTCGCGCGGGATTGGCGCTTCCGGATCCGAACCCCGGCTCGAGCGCCTCCGCCAGCGCCTCGCCGAACCAGGCGGGCTTCAGGACGACATTGACGAAGCCCGGCCCGGCGACCTCGGCCCGCTCCACCTCGGCGAGCGCTTCGGCCGCAGCGGCGAGCTCCTCGGCGATCGCCCGCGGCGGCTTCCCTAGCTCCTTGGCGAGCCTGAGCGCGATTCCCGTCGCGTAGTCGCCGTGCGCGGGATCGCTCGGACGCTCGAGCTTGACCGGGACGCCGGCCGCGGCCGCAAGCGCCTCGGAAAGGAAGGTCGTCCCGGTCAAATCGCCTGTATCGTACGGGTGTGGACGAGAGCAACGAGCGCCATCTCAACATCCATCTCGATCCGGACCAGATGGCGGGCGTCTACGCGAACTTCGCGAACGTCAGCTTCTCGGACTACGAGTTCACGATCACCTTCGCCCGCATCGACCACGAGGTCGAGGACGGCGCCGTGCCCGGTGTCGTCGTGTCGCGCGTGAACATGTCGATGAAGTTCATGACCGAGCTGATCGACGCGATGCAGGACAGCTACTCGAAGTGGTCGAGCCGCGAGGAGATCAAGAACCTGCCCGAAGTGCCGCCCAGCTCTTAGCGGCAATGCGAGTCGCGGTTCTCTCGGACATCCACGGGAACCTGAACGCGCTCGAAGCCGTCCTCGAGGCGGCGAGCGTGGACGAGGTCTGGTGCCTCGGCGACGTGGTCGGGTACGGCGCGCGGCCGAACGAGTGCTCCGAGCTCGTGCGTGCGTGCGCCTCGGTGTGCCTCGCCGGGAATCACGACCTCGTCGTGGTCGGCACGCTCGGGATCGAGGAGTTCAGCCACGACGCGGCCGATGCGGCGGCCTGGGCCAAGGAGCGGCTCACCGAGGAGAACCGCGCGTGGCTCGCCGGGCTGCCGTCGATGACCGAGCGGAACGGAACGCTGCTCGCCCATGCGAGCCCACGCGATCCCGTCTGGGAGTACGTGCTCAGCAACGACGTCGCGCTCGCATCGCTCGAGGCCACCGAGGCGCCACTCGTGCTCGTCGGCCACAGCCACGTCGCGCTCGACCTCGGCCTCCCGGCCGACGGCGAGCTGACGGGAGGGCTCGCACCCGCCGGTCTCGAGGTCGACCTCGCCGCCGGTCGCTGGCTCCTGAATCCCGGCTCGGTCGGCCAGCCGCGCGACGGCGACCCACGCGCGGCCTGGCTTCTCGTCGATTTCGAGGCGAAGCGCGCCACCTTCGAGCGCGTCGACTACGACATCGCCGCGACGCAGGCCGAGATCCGCGAGGCGGGACTCCCGGAGCTACTCGCCGCGAGGCTCGCGACGGGGAGCTAGCCCTCGACGGGCTGCGCGACGGGCTCTGCGCCCGAGAACGTGATGCCCTCGCGGCCGAGTGCAAGCTGCACCTCGTCGCGGGCGGTGTAGATCCGCCACTTGACCGTGGCGAGAGTGATCTCGAGCGAATCGGCGATCTCTGCATAGGACATCCCGACGACGTCACGCAGGAGCAGCGCCATCTTGAGGTCGACGTTCAGGTCCTCGACCGCGCGCCACAGCGCTTCGATCGTCTCGGCACGCTCGTACGGCGCGTCGTAGACCTCGAGCTGCGGCGCGTCCTCGATCGACATCAGCGACCTCGGACGCCGCTCGAGCGAACGGAGCTCGTCGAGCACGCGGTTCTTCGTCACCTGGAACATCCAGGTCGTGAAGCGCGAGCGCAGCGAGAACTTCGGCAGCCCCTGGTAGATGCGGAGGAAGACCTCCTGGGTCAGATCCTCGGCGAGCGACCGGTCACGCACGAGCCGCAGCACGTAGTTGAAGACCGGCGTCTCGTACGTCCGCACGATGATGGCGAACGCGCGCTCATCGCCACGTTGCGCCTTCTTCAGGACTCCGAAATCTGGCTGGGGGAGGGCCACAGGTGCTGCTGATTATGCAGACGGTTGGGTGGGCGTGTGTTGCGCGATCATTACGGCGTGATTAAGTCCCGGCCGGTCATCTGAGGCGGTTGCTCAATCCCGAGTAAAGCGAGCGCTGTCGGGGCCAGGTCGGAGAGCTCGCCGCCCTCGGCGAGCGTGCAGTCGGCGGTGACGATCAGCGGCACGGGATTCGTCGTGTGCGCTGTGAAGGGGCTGACGCCGTCGGGCTCGAACATCTGCTCCGCGTTGCCGTGATCGGCGGTGATCAGGCAGACGCCGCCGGCTTTCTCGACCGCCTCGACGACTTTCTCGAGGCAGGCGTCGGCGACCTCGACCGCCTTGACGACGGCGGGGATCACGCCCGTGTGGCCGACCATGTCCGCGTTGGCGAAATTGATCACCGCGAAGCGATAGCCGTCACCCACTTCGGCCGCGAACCGCTCGGCCACCTCGGGCCCGGACATCTCAGGCTTGAAGTCGTAGCTCGGGACGTCGCGTGGCGACGGCACGAGGATCCGCGTCTCGCCCGGCCATTCGTGCTCGTCGCCGCCGTTGAAGAAGTACGTCACGTGGGCGTACTTCTCGGTCTCGGCGACGTGGAGCTGGCGCATGTCGTGTGCGGCGAGCACCTCGGCAAGAACGTTCTTCACCTGCTGCTCGGGGAACGCGACCGGGCAGTCGAGATCGTCGCGGTAGCGCGTCATCGTCGTCACGTCGTAGCCCCCGGCGAGCAGACGCTCGGTGAGCTGGCGGCCGCGATCCGGGCGGAAGTTGAAGAAGATCACGGCGTCGCCCTGCTCGAGGCGCGGGCGGCCGCGAAGCGATACGGGGACGATGAATTCGTCCGTGATGCCGGCGTCGTAGCTGGCCTGGACGGCGGCGATCGGGTCGTCCGCCTCGGGGTCGGTCCCCTTCGTGATCGCGTCGAGCGCGAGGTCGGTTCGGTCCCAGCGCTTGTCACGGTCCATCGCGTAGTAGCGGCCGGAGATGGTTGCGATCTTCTCGGCGGGCAGCTCGGCGAGGTCGGCGAGCGCCGCGTGCGGCGAGACGTCGCGACCGTCGGTGAACGCGTGGATCCAGGTCTGCTCCTCCTTGCCCTCGCGGCGCGCCAGCTCGAGCAGCGCCTGCAGGTGCGCGATGTGCGAGTGGACGCCGCCATGCGAGACGAGCCCCATCAGGTGCACGTTGGCGCCGCGGCGGAAGGCCGAGACGAGCGCCTCGTTTTCATAGAGCGCACCGGAGTCGACGGCGCGGTTCACGCGCATCAGATCCTGGTCCAGCACGCGACCGGAGCCGATCGTGAGGTGGCCGACCTCGGAGTTGCCCATCTGGCCATCGGGCAGGCCAACCGCCTCGCCCGAGGCGCCGATCGTCGTGTGGGCGTACTCGGCCCAGAGCCGGTCGAAGACGGGCGTGTCCGCGAGCGACACTGCGTTCCCGGGGCCGGGGGCCGCGCAGCCCCAGCCGTCGAGAATCACGAGCGCTACGAGGGGATAGGTGCGGCTGCCAGGCATATCGCGAGGAACGAGTCCGGATCGAGGGAGGCGCCGCCGACGAGGGCGCCGTCGACACCGGGCTGCGACATCAGCTCGGCGGCGTTGTCGGGCTTGACCGAGCCGCCGTAGAGCACGGGTGCGTCGAGCTGCGACTTGATGAAGGCGTGGGCCTCGCGCACGAGGTCGGGGGTCGCCGTCTTCCCCGTGCCGATCGCCCACACCGGCTCGTAGGCGACCACGAGCGCCGGGTGCGGCTCGAGCACCGCGAGCTGGCGGGCGAGCACGGCTTCGGTCTCACCCGCGTCGCGCTCCGACTCGAGCTCTCCGACGCAGGCGATCACGCGCAGCCCGCCCTCGAGCGCAGCGGCGGTGCGTCGGGCGACTGTCTCGTCGGTCTCGCCGAAGTACTGGCGCCGCTCGGAATGCCCGACGAGCGCGCCCACGACTCCGAGCTCCTGCAGCATCGAGACCGAGATCTCGCCGGTGAACGCGCCGTCGGCGGCCCAGTGCACGCTCTGCGCGAAGACCGTGGCGCCGCCGGCAACCGCAGCAGCGAGCGAGACGTAGGGCGGGCAGACGACCGCCTCCACCCCCGCCGGCGGCTCGAACGCGGCGCAGAACGCAGCGGCCTCAGCCGGACCCTTGAACATCTTCCAGTTCCCCGCGACGAGTTTCACTCGGCCTCCGGGATCGCGGCCACACCGGGTAGCTCTTTGCCTTCGAGTAGCTCGAGCGAGGCGCCGCCGCCCGTGGAGACCCACGAGATCCGGTCCTCGAGGCCGAGCTCGTTCAGCGCACGCACCGAGTCGCCGCCGCCGACCACCGAGTACGCATCCGCGTCGGCCACCGCCTGGGCGACCGCCTTCGTGCCCTCCGCAAAGCGCGGCCACTCGAAGACGCCCATCGGACCGTTCCAGAAGATCGTCTTCGCGTCCCGCAGCAGCTCGCCGAACTCGGCGCGCGTGGCCGGGCCGATGTCTAGGCCGAGCCAGCCGTCCGGAATCGCGTCGACCGACACGATCTCCGACTCCGCGTCCGCTGCGAACGCCTCCGCGGCGACGACGTCCGAGGGGAGCGCGACCGGGAACGAGAGCGGGTTCTCCGCGCGCAGCTCCTCGGCCATCTTCCCGCCGACGAGCACCGAGTCCGCCCGCCCGCCGAGGTGCTCGAGCACGCCGACCTTGTCCTCGACCTTCGCGCCTCCGGCAACGATCACGAACGGCCGCGCGACCTCGCCGAGCAGGCGCCCGAGGTGATCGAGCTCCTTCTCGAGGAGCAAGCCCGCGTAGGTGGGGAGCAGCTCGGCGACGCCGACCGTCGAGGAGTGAGCGCGATGCGCCGAGCCGAACGCGTCGTTGACGAAGAGGTCGCAACCCTCCGCGAGCTGGCGCGCGAACCCCGGGTCGTTCTTGGTCTCGCCGGGATCGAAGCGGGTGTTCTCGAGCACGAAGATCCGATCGTCGGGGAGCAACTCGGCGAGCCGTGCCGCAACGGGGGCGATCGAGAAGCGCGCCCGATCCTCCTCCGTCTTCGGCCTGCCAAGATGCGAGCAGACGCGCACTTCGAGCACCCCACGCCCGAGCAGGAGCTCGAGAGTCGGCAGCGCCGCGCGGATGCGAGTGTCGTCGGCGACGCGCCCGTTCTCGAGCGGGACGTTGAGATCGGCGCGGACCAGCACGACCCTCCCGGCCACGTCCGCGTCTCGTACCGAGCGGAGCTTCCTCATCGGACTACAGCAGCACGCCGACGAGGTCGACCAGACGGCACGAGTAGCCCCACTCGTTGTCGTACCAGCCGAAGACCTTGGCGGTCTTCCCGTGCGCCATCGTCAGCTTGCTGTCGAAGACGCACGAGAACTGCGACTGCTGGATGTCCGTGGAGACGAGCGCGTCCTCGGAGTACTGGAGCAGCCCTTCGAGCGGTCCCGAGGCAGCCGCCCTGAATGCGGCGTTGATCTCCTCGGCGCTGACCTCGCGGCCGAGCGTGACGACGAAGTCGGTGAGCGAGCCGGTCGGGACGGGAGCCCGAACCGAGATGCCGTCGACCTTGCCCTTGAGCTCCGGCAGGACGAGCCCGATCGCCTTTGCGGCACCGGTCGAGGTCGGGATCAGGTTGATCGCGGCCGCGCGGGCCCGGCGCAGGTCCTTGTGCGGCTGATCCAGGATGCTCTGGTCGTTCGTGTAGGCGTGGATCGTGGTCATGAAGCCCGACTCGATCCCGGCCAGGTCGTTCAGCACCTTCGCCATCGGCGCGATGCAGTTCGTGGTGCAGGAGGCGTTCGAGATGATGTTGTGCGCCGCCTTGTCGTACTCGTCGCTGTTGACGCCGAGCACGACCGTGATGTCCGGGTCGGTGGCGGGCGCCGAGATCAGGACCTTCTTCGCGCCCGCGTCGAGGTGCTTCTGCGCAGCCTCGCGCTTGGTGAAGAAGCCGGTCGACTCGAGCACGACGTCGACGCCGAGGTCGCCCCACGGCAGCGCCGCAGGATCGCGCTCGGCGAGCACCTTCATCGCCTGGCCGCCCGCGCGGATCTCGCCGTCGGCGAGCACGACATCGCCGTCGAGTGGGCCGAGGAGCGAGTCGTACTTGAGTAGATGCGCCATCGTCGCCGCATCGCCGAGGTCGTTGATCGCCACGATCTCGATGTCGGCGCCGCGTACCTGAGCGGCGCGGAAGAAGTTGCGCCCGATGCGCCCGAATCCGTTGATTCCCAAGCGAACTGCCATGATTTTTATCCCCCAGAAGAGAGTCTCGATGTCTGGGTCCGAGTCTAGTGGTTGGCCCGCGGCGAGGTCTTCGGTAGAAAACGCGCAACGCGAGGCGGCACCGGAGGGGGAGCTCCGAGGACGACCTCCCCCTCCGGGCAAAACCGGGCTAGATCCGATCCGGCAGACGGGGTCTGTATCCGCCGGTGGGCAAGCGCCAGCTCGCCGCCTGCCAGCCAGTATGACGCGCCACGCGCCTCGCGTCAGCCCTCCGCTTCCGCGAGTTGACGCAGCTTCGAGAGCCGACGGTACACGGCGGCTTTCGTCGCGGGCGGATCACAGCGCTCCGCGAGCTCGCGCAGCGACAGCATCGGATATCGGAGCCGCAGCCGGCCGGCCTCGCGCAGTCGCACCGGCAGGTCGTCGAGGATGCCGGCCGCGTCGAGCGCCCGTATCGCCCGGAGCTGCGCGTGGGCGGCGCGGCTCGTGCGCACGAGATTCGCGTGATCGGCGTTCGCGAGCCGGTTGGCATGGCCCAACGTGGCGCCCATCACGGCCTGCTCCTCGAAGGCGAGGACGGCGCTCGAGGCTCCGGCCGCCGCGAGGACGCCCTCGATCGGCTCCGCTCCCTTCGCGTAGGCGATCGCATGACTGCCGCGATCGCGGACGCGCAGTGTGACTCCCTCGCCGGCGGCGACCTCGGCGAGGAACTCCGCGCCGTCGACGCTCCCGGTTCGGAGCTCGAGGTGCGGCGCGCGCGGCCCGCTGAGCGAGCCGCCGCCGAGCAAGGCGCCGCGGAGGTACGCGCCGCGGCAGCAGTGCTTGGCGACCACGCGCTTCGGCGGTCGCTCCACCGGCGCCAGTCTCTGGTCGAGCACGCCGGCCTCGTACAACACCTGCAGCGCCCGCTGCTTGCCCTCGACGTGCAGCTGGTAGCGCGTCGACTGCTCGAAGGCATGGCGCCGGTACGTGCGGATCTCGGTGTCGACGCCGAGCTCGCGCAGAAGCTGGAAGGCACGCCGTGCCGCTGCCGAGCTCGCCAGGTCGAGATGAAGCGCGATCTCTCCTCGTCCGCGCAGATGCGCGCTGCCGGCCGCGTGGAACAGGCCGGAGAGCTCCGCGAGCCGGTCGCAGTCGCGGCGCGGCGCGATCCCGGCGAGCTCGTCGCGGAGATCCTCGGAGATCGGGCTCACAACTCGACGCCTTCCAGCGCCAGCAGGCGGCGCTTGTAGCCGAGCCCGAGCGAGCCGTAGCCGCCGATCCCGCCGGCAGCGACGACGCGATGGCACGGGATCACGATCCCGAAGCGGTTCGTCGCGCAGAATCCGCCGGCGGCGCGCGCCGCTCCCGGCCGCCCCGCGAGCGCGGCCAGCTCGCCGTAGGTCACGACCTCGCCCCACCGAACGCGCCGCAGCGCCTCGGCGAGCGCGCGCTGGAACGGCGTCCACCAGGCTTCTTCGACCGGCACGTCGGCGAAGGTCTCGCGCGCGCCCGCGAAGTAGGCCTGAAGCCGGGGCACGAGCGGGTGCTCACCGTCGGGCCGGCCGCCCGGTGTCGGGTGCTCGAGCTGGAGCACCCGTCCGTCTTCTGCCCACAGCTCGCCGACTCCCCAGCCGTCGACCTCGTAGGCCACTCGTGTCACGCCCACCCCGCCAATCTACAATCGTCGGTCGTGACCGCGTTCGCAATCTCGAAACCTCCCGCCGCCGTGAACGAGCCGGTGCGCTCGTACGAGCCCGGCTCGCCCGAGCGCGCGGAGCTGAAGGCCGCCCTCGCGCAGGTCGCGAGGGAGCGGATCGAGATCCCGATGGTGATCGGCGGCAAGGACGTGTCGACCGGGACGACCTTCGAAGCGGTGATGCCGCATCGCAAGAGCCACGTCCTCGCCGACGTGAGCAAGGGCGACGCCTCGCACGTCCAGCAGGCGATCGACGCCGCGCGCGCCGCGCATCACGACTGGTCACGGCTCCCCTGGGAGGAGCGCGCCTCGGTCTTCCTGCGCGCCGCCGAGCTGCTCTCGGGCCCGTTCCGTCCCATCGTCAACGCGGCGACGATGCTCAACCAGTCGAAGACCGCGCACCAGGCCGAGATCGACGCAGCCTGCGAGCTGATCGACTTCTGGCGCTTCAACGTCGAGTACATGACGCGGATCTACGCCGACCAGCCCGTCTCCTCGCAGGGCGTCTGGAACCGGATGGAGTACCGGCCGCTCGAGGGCTTCGTCTTCGCGGTGAGCCCGTTCAACTTCACCGCGATCGGCGGCAATCTCTCGTCCTCGGCCGCGCTGATGGGGAACACCGTCGTGTGGAAGCCCGCCTCGACGGCGGCGCTCTCTGCCCATTACGTGATGCGCGTGCTTCAGGCCGCCGGCCTGCCCGACGGAGTGATCAACCTCGTCTACGGCTCGGGCGCCGAGATCGGCGACGCCGCGCTCGCGAGCCCCGAGCTCGCCGGGATCCACTTCACCGGCTCGACCCCGGTCTTCCAGGGAATGTGGAACACCGTCGGCTCGAACATCGCCCGCTATCGCAACTACCCGCGCCTCGTCGGCGAGACCGGCGGCAAGGACTTCATCGTCGCCCATCCCTCCGCCGACGTCGCCGCGCTCGCCACCGCGATCGTGCGCGGCTCGTTCGAGTACCAGGGCCAGAAGTGCTCGGCCTCCTCGCGCGTCTATGCGCCGTCGAACCTCTGGCCGGAGCTCCGCGAGCGGCTCGCCGCCGAGGTGAGCGAGGTGAAGATGGGCGACGTCGCCGACTTCTCGAACTTCATGGGCGCCGTGATCGACGGCGGCTCGTTCGCCACCCAGCGCGACGCGATCGCAGAGGCGCGCGCCGCCGGGGCGGACATCGTCGCGGGCGGCGGCACCGACGACGGCGAGGGCTGGTTCGTCGAGCCGACGGTCGTGATGACCGACGACCCGAACTTCCGCCTCCTGCGTGACGAGCTGTTCGGCCCGGTCGTCACGGCGTACGTCTACCCCGAGAACAAGTGGGAGGACACGCTCCGGCTCGTCGACGAGACCGCGCCCTACGCGCTGACCGGCGCCGTGTTCGCCGACGACCGCTACGTGATCGAGCAGGCGCACGAGGCGCTCCGCTACTCGGCCGGCAACTTCTACATCAACGACAAGCCCACCGGCGCAGTGGTCGGCCAGCAGCCGTTCGGCGGCGCGCGGGCCTCGGGGACGAACGACAAGGCCGGGTCGATGTGGAACCTGATCCGCTGGGTGAGCCCGCGCGTCGTGAAGGAGACCTTCGTGTCGCCGACGGACTACCGCTATCCGTTCATGTCCTAGATGGTCGATGCCATCCCGAGACGCGCGCGGGCATGGCGTCGCCCATCTCTACGCGCCGGGGCGCCAGACCATCAGCACGAGGATCGCGAGCACCAGCACCACGCCGGCGTAGTTCAGCGCGCGGGTCCCGGCGTCGTCGAGCAGGCGCCGGATCTCGGCCGGGTCGCCGCCCGACTCCGCGAGCTGGCGCGCCTTCTTCGGCCGCTGGCCGCCGATGACGCCGAGCGCAACGGTGACGATGAAGAGCGCCAGCGCCGCATCGAGCCAGCCGTCGCCGTTGGCGTGCACCTCGGCGGCGAGCCAGAAGCCGCACGCGAGCACGACCACGCCGCCGACGCTGACGAGCACGACGCCCCAGCGCGTCAGCCCGAGCAGCAGCGCGATCTCGGCCGGCTCGCTCTTCCGGCGCGCCGCCTCGAACCCGACCGCCGCGACGGTCAGCCCGCCGACGAAGAGAAAGGCGCCGACAAGGTGGAAGAAGAGGGCCCACTGTTCCATCGCGCCAACCCTACCCCGTCGACCATTACGCAGAATTAACGTCTGCGTAACCCTCACCCCATACCCCGCGCCTACCCTGGGGGTATGAGAATCCTCGTCCTAGCCTCCGGACTTCTCTCGCTGCTCGTGCTCGTCGCGCCTGTCCATCCCTAGCGGACGGTGAAGGCCCAGGCGAGCGCTCCCGCGTGGGCGCCGCCCCGGGCGTAGGAGACCAGCGTGTGACGTCCCTTGCCGATCCCCTTCGGGAGGTTGGCATACAGGGTCACCGTGCGGCCGCCGTTCGTCGCACCGCCCTTCGTCGAAAGCGGCTTGCCGTCGAGGTAGAGCGCGCCCGTGTCGACCGGCTGGGGCAGCATCGCCTGCGCGGCGACCTGGAAGACCTTGCCGTTGACCGTTCCAGCGCCAGGCGAGATCGGCTGCACGAGCACGTTCGGATCGACCACGAGCTTCCAGCGGCCGCCCTCCAGGCGCATGGCGCCGGCGTACGCGCCGGCCGGTGTCTTGACGGCCTCGACGGCGCCGCCGCTCGGAAACGTCTGGCCGACGAGCGGGGTATGGACGCTGCGCGACGCGGCGGTGAGCGCCTTGCCGGCGTCGCTCTTCGCGAAGGCGGCCGGAGTCACGTACTGTCCGCGCGTCAGGGCCGAGAGGCCGGCGAAGACCGTCGCGCTCTTGCCCGCTTTGGCCGCGGTCAGGAGTTGCTGAAACGCGACGCTCGGCTTGACCGGCGCGGCGCTGGCCGGACCTGCGAGCGCAAGCGCGGCGAGGACGACGAGCGGAAGGCGAAGCCTCATGCCCCGCCCGTCCGGTGGAGTTGCGCGTACACGGTGCGCGCAGTCTTGGCCGGCAGGCCCGGCACTCCTTCGAGCTCCTGCTCACTTGCGGCGAGGATCCGCTCGGGCGAGCCGAAGTGCTGGAGTAGCGCGCGCCGCCGCGCCGGCCCGACGCCGGGCAGGTCGTCGAAGAGCGTCTTGAACGCCTTCGTCTCGCGGCGCTGGCGGTTGAAGCCGATCGCGAAGCGGTGCGCCTCGTCACGGATCCGCTGGAGCAGCTGGAGGCCGGGCAAGCGGCGATCGAGCACGATCGGCTCCGAGCGGCCCGGCACGAAGACCTCCTCGACGCGCTTCGCGAGCGAGATCACGGCGACCCTCGGCAGGTCATAGGCCTCCATCGCCTCGAGCGCAGCCGAGAGCTGGCCCTTGCCGCCGTCGACGACGACGAGGTTCGGAGTCGCCGCAAAGCTCTCGTCATAGTCGTCGCCCGGCGGCGCGGCGAGCCGGGCGAAGCGGCGCGAGACGACCTCCGCCATCGCGGCAAAATCGTCCATGCCCACCTGGCCGCGTACCGCGAACTTGCGGTAGTGCGCCTTCTTCGGCTGGCCGTCCTGGAACACGACCATCGAGCCTACGTTCTCCTCGCCCATCGTCGTCGAGATGTCGAAGCACTCGATCCGCAGCGGCAGGCTCTCCAGGTTCAGGACCTCGCGCAGCTCCTCGAGCGCCTCGACGCGGCGCATGCGACGTGACTCCGCGCCCGCCGCCTCGGCCTCGAGCGCGAGCACCGCGTTTTGCGTGGCGAGCTCCTGGAGCCGCCGCTTGTCGCCGCGCTCGGCGGCGCGGATCTCGACGCGCGATCCCCGCTTCTCCGAGAGGAACTCCTCGAGCGCGCCGAGATCGCCGAGCCCGCGCGGCACGACGAGCTGCGGCGGCACGCTCGGCGACGAGCCGTAGTACTCGAGGCAGAACGCCTCGACGATCGTCGCCTCGTCCTGCCCGGCCACGTTCTCGAGATGGAAAGCGTAGCGGTCGACCATCTTGCCGTCGCGCAGCGGGAACACCTGCACCGCAGCGCGGTCCTCGTCGATCGCGAGGCCCAGCACGTCGACGGTGCCGACCGCGCGACGGTCCGCCGCCTGCCGCTCGGCGAGGTGCTGGACTGCGAACAGGCGATTGCGATGCCTCGCCGCCTCCTCGAAGCGCTCGTCAGCCGCGGCCTCGTTCATCCGGCGCTCGAGCTCGCGCTGGATCGGCATCGTGTCGCCCGACAGGAACTCGATCACGCCGTCGATCACTGCGCGGTAGTCCTCCTTCGTGACGTAGCCGACGCAGGGTGCCAGGCAGCGCTCGATGTGGTAGTCGAGGCAGGGGATCCCGGAACGGCGACCCGGTGTCGGCCCCTCGCACGGCCGGTACGGGAAGACGCGATTCAGGACGTCGAGCGTCTCGCGCACCTTCTTCGCATTCGCGTAGGGACCGAAGTAGACGACGCCGCGCCGGTGCCGCTCGCGAGTGAACATCACTCGGGGATATTCGTCCTCGACCGTAACCGCGATGTAAGGGAACGACTTGTCGTCGCGCAGCCTGACGTTGAACGACGGGCGGTAGCGCTTGATCAGGTTCTGCTCGAGGTGGAGCGCCTCCGCCTCGGTGCCCGTGACGATCACTTCGACCCCGGTCACGCGACCCGCGAGCTGCGCCGACTGCATGCGCCCGTCGCCGCCTTTCTGGAAGTAGTGGCGGACGCGCGAGCGCAGCGTTTTCGCCTTCCCGACATAGATCACGTCGCCCTTCACGTCGCGGAACAGGTACACCCCGGGCTTGGCCGGAAGGGCCTTCAACTGGGTCTGAAGAGGCGAGTTCTCCATGCGGTCTAGCCTAGCCCCCAGCTACCGTGAGCCCGTGAGATGGATCTCTGCGGCCTGCGGGCTCGTCGCCTCGCTCGCGCTCGCTGCGCCCGCGCACGCGGGCGGACCATCGATGCGGATCGGCGCCGTCGAGGACGCCCCGCGCTCGACCAGCCTGGTTCAGGCCAAGGCGCAGATGACCCTCGCGCGACTGGCCGGGTTCGACACGATCCGCGTGACCGAGATCTGGGCGCCCGGCGAGACCGGGCCGACGGCCGACGACGTCACGGCGCTCTCGAATGTCGTCACCGCCGCCGACCTCTCCGGGATGCGCGTCCTCGTGACGGTGATGCCGTTCGGCTCGAAGACGACGCCGCTCGGGAACGACATGCAGACACAGTTCTCCCAGTTCGCCGCGGCCGTCGTGACCAAGGTGCCGGGAATCGAGGGCGTGATCGTCGGCAACGAGCCGAACCTCAACCGCTACTGGCTTCCGCAGTTCAACGCCGACGGCACCGATGCCGCCGCGCCCGCCTACGAGTCGCTGCTCGCGCTCACCTATGACGCGCTCAAGGCCGCGTCGCCCTCGATCATGGTCTACGGCGGCGCCGTCTCCCCGCGGGGCGGCGACAAGCCGGGCACCGGCCGCGACACGCACTCCCCCACCGTCTTCATCAAGGACCTGGGCGCCGCGTACCGCGCCAGCGGCCGCACCGATCCGATCATGGACGTCTACGTCCAGCACGTCTACGAGGACAACTCCTCCGAGTCGCCGTCCACGCAGCACCCAAAGACGACGTCGGTCTCGCTCGCCGACTACGGCAAGCTCGTGACGCTCCTCGGCACCGCGTTCGACGGCACGGGCCAGCCCGGCTCGACCCTGCCGATCCTCTACGGGGAGTTCGGCGTCGAGTCACAGATCCCGCCGGCAAAGGCGCAGCTCTACACCGGCACCGAGCCGGCGACCACCAAGCCGGTCGACGAGGCCACGCAGGCGCTCTACTACAGCCAGGCGGTCCAGCTCGCCTTCTGCCAGCCGAACGTAATGGGACTGCTCGTCTTCCACGTCGTCGACGAGCCCGCGCTCGCCGGCTGGCAGTCCGGCGTCTACTACGCGAACGGCACGCCGAAGCCGAGCCGCGACGTGGTGCGCACCGCCGCCGTGGAGTCCCGGCGCGGGATCGTCGCGCGCTGCTCAGGGCTCCATCTGCGGGTCAAGGCGACGGTTTCGCGGATCGCGGCGACGCACTTCGGCGTCACGTGCAACATCGACTGCACCTACATCGCCCGGCTCGTGCGGGTGAGCACCGGCGCGACGACGACCGTGCGCGGGCGCGTCACCGGCGGGGTGCCCGGCGGGATCCTGTTCCCCAAGCAGCGCCCCGGCATCTACCAGGTCAAGGTGAGCCTGATCGCGCCGGTCAACCCGGGCCCGGCGACCTCGTTGACCGGGAAGCAGTTCCGGCTCAACTAGGATTTACGCCGTGGAGCAAGCAGCCCCGAGCGGCCAGTACATCGCGTACACCTTCTACAAGGTCGATCCGGCCTGGCGCCGGCTTCCCGACGACGAGCGCGCCGCCTCGAAGGAGGCCTTCGCCGAGACCGTCGAGGACTGGGCCGGGCGGATGGAAGGCCTGCGCGTCTACTCGGTCACCGGCGTGCGGCCCGACGCCGACTTCTTCTTCTGGAAGATCACGGAGCGCTACGACGACCTCGGCGAGCTCGGCTCGGCGCTGAACGCGACGCCGCTCGCCGGCTGGCTCGAGACGCCGTACTCGTACCTCGCGACGACGAAGCCCTCGGTCTACACCGACAAGAAGCGCGTCCGGCAGGGCCGCATCATTCCGCGGGGTGCGCCGTATCTCGTCGTCTATCCGTTCGTGAAGACGCGGCCCTGGTACTTCCTGACCTTCGAGGAGCGCTCGGCGGCGATGCGGGAGCACGCCGAGATCGGCTCGCGCTTCGTCACCATCACGAACCACACCACCTATTCGTTCGGCCTCGACGACCAGGAGTTCATGCCGGCGTTCGAGTGCGAGGAGCCGTCCGACTTCATGCACCTGATGATGACCCTCCGCGAGAGCGAGGCATCACGCTGGACCGAGCGCGACACGCCGATCTTCGTCGGGCAGCTGATGGAGATCCGCGCCGCGCTCGACGCGCTCGACGGCGCCTCGGCCCGCGTCCAGGCGTAACGTGACCGACGACCCGCTGATCGTCTTCGTCGAGATTCCCGGGGGCTCGCGCAACAAGTACGAGCTCGACCCGGAGTCCGGCACGATCATGCTCGACCGGCGCCTGTTCACCTCGATGAGCTACCCCGCCGACTACGGCTTCATCGAGGGCACGCTGGGCGCCGACGGCGACCCGCTAGACGCACTGGTGCTCGTCGGCGACCCCACCTTCCCCGGCTGCCGCATCCGCGCCCGCGCCGTAGGCGTCTTCCACATGGCCGACGAGAAAGGCCCGGACGAGAAGGTGATCTGCGTGCCGCTGAAGGATCCGAGCTTCATGCGCGTCCACGACGTGCACGACATCCAGCCCGAGTTTCGCGACGAGATCGAGCACTTCTTCCAGGTCTACAAGCAGCTCGAGCACAAGGAGACCGAGACGCACGGCTTCGGCAACCGCTCCGAGGCCGAGCAGATCATCGCCGCGGCGCGCGAGCGGCTCTAGCTGGCGAGCTCTTGCGCCTCCTGCACGGCCCGCTATAGTTCGCCCGCCGCACGCGCGATGAGGCTCGCGCTTAACCGCTCTCTCGGGAGCTGATGGCCTCTACCCCCAGTCCCCCTTTCCGGGAGGTAGAGATGAGCGGTCTTGCAATAGCAGCGGTTCTCGGAGGATCGATCCTCCTCGCGGCGATGTTCTCGGTTGAGGTCGGCCTCTCGGTCGCGGTAGTCGAGCTCGCACTCGGCTTCGTCGTCGGAAACTCGTTCCACATCGCCGCGCCCGACTGGATGACGTTCATCGCGACGTTCGCTGGAGTCGTCCTCGCATTCCTTGCGGGCGCCGAGGTCGACACGCCGCAACTGCGGGCCGAGTGGCGCTCGTCGCTCGCGATCGGCGCCGTGTCGTTCGGGGCGCCGTTCGTCGTCGTCGGCCTGCTCGCCTACTACGGGCTCGGCTGGAACCATCGCCAGGCGGAGATCGCCGGGATCACGCTTTCGGAGGCGAGCCTCGCGGTGATCTACGCACTGCTCGTCGAGACCGGCCTGAACCGGTCGCTCGTGGGCAAGCGGCTGATGTCGGCGACCTTCGTCACGAATCTCGGCACCGTCCTCGCGCTGACGGTGCTCTTCATCAAGCCGGGGCTCTGGATCGTCCCGTTCGCACTCGTCTCGATCGGCGTCGTCGTTGGACTGCCGAAGCTCGCCCCGTGGTTCTTCTCTCGCTACGGCGACCGCGTGACGGAGCCGGAGATCAAGCTCGTGTTCGCGGTGCTGTTCCTGTTCATGTGGCTCGCGGCGCGGGCGCACTCCCACGCCGTGCTGCCGGCGTTCATCCTCGGACTCGTCATGAGCGGCCACTACGCGAAGCACCGGGCCGAGCAGCACCGGATGCGCATCGTCGCCTTCGCGTTTCTGACGCCGTTCTTCTTCTTCCGCGGCGGAATGAGCGTGTCGGCCTCGGCGGTGTGGGCGAACCTCGGCGTCGTGCTCCTGCTCTTCGCCGGGAAGATGGCGCCGAAGCTGCTCGGCGTCTTCCCGATCGCGCGCCGCTACTGCGCGCCGTACGAGACGTTCACGACGCTCCTGCTCTCGACCGGGCTCACGTTCGGAGCGATCGCGGCGCTGTACGGGCTGACCTCCGGGATCCTCGACCAGAAGCAGTTCTCAGTGCTGCTCGCGGCTGTCGTGCTCTCCGCGATCGTGCCGACCGCGATCGCACAGCGGTTCTTCCAGCCGAGCCACGACGTGCACGTCCCCGGCCCGGTCGAGGTCGACGCACGGCCTTGACATCCGGCGCGCGCGCAACACTGCGCCGGAGAAAGGGGAGTCATCCAGCGAGAAGAGGGAACGGGGCACACGCCGCCCGGTGCGCCGAAATGCCCGCGCTGTTACGCGCCGGTGGGCGTCGGCGACGCGTTCTGCACGCGGTGCGGGTCGCCTCTCACGCTGGACGCCGGCTCGTCGCGCCCGTCGCAGCACTGGCGCTGGATCGTCGTCCTCGGCATCGTCGCGCTCGCCGCGCTGCTAGCGCTGTGCGCGACCGGGTGGCGACGCGAGGTCTCCGCGCATCGCAGCGCGAACCGCGAGCTCGTCGCCGCGCAGACTCGCGTTGCAGAGCTGCGCGCGACGCTCTCTACCTCGCACGCATTGTCCGGCCATCGCGGCCAGGTCATGGCGCGGGTCGACGCGGTGCTGAGGCAGATCAATCCGCTGCTCGCCAGCTCCGACGAGCTGCGACAGGCTGCTTCGACGCTGGAGAGCCAGAGCACGAGGTTCACCACGGCAGCGACGTCGCTTCAGAACGACGCGGTCGAGCTCGCAAAACGACTCGCGGGCGGCGGCACTGCGGCCGGCAAGGCGGCGCTCGCCACGGTCGATGCGGAGGTCGCCGCGCTCCGGGCCGACGGCTACACGCTCACGAGCCGCGGCGGACGGCTCGCAGCTGCGGTGACGCTCTTCGCCACGCGCGCCGATGAGTACAGGAGCTCGGTCCGCGCGCTCCAGGGCGAGCTGCGTCCCTAGAACGCGGAGCGCTGGTCGAGCCAGACCCGCACCATCGCGAAGCCGCAGAGCGCGAGCACCCCGATGAACGCGAGCGCGTCGAGGCCTCCGTGGGCGAAGAACGTGTAGCCGACGATGTCCGCAACGATCACCGCCGCCGAGCCGTAGAACACGATCTGCGCGCGGCGCGGCCACATCGCGATCTGCCCACGCCGCTCGCGCCAGAGGCGGTACAGGAATACGACGAGCACCACGAGCAGGACGAGCTGCACGATGAAGAAGATCGTCCCGAGCGCCGGGCCCAGCGAGAGCGCGACGATCACGCCCGCGATGATCGCGATCAGGATGAAGCCGCGCAGCGTCGGGTTCATGTCGGCGATGAAACGTCTCATGTCGCGGTCATGTAGGCGCGGACGGCGAGCGCAGCGGCAACGAGCGTCGCGCCCGCGAACCAGGCGAGCCGCCGGCGCGCGTCGGCCGGCGCGTAGAGCCACGGCGCGAGGATCGCCACGAGCGCTAGCGTCCCGTAGAGGTAGTGGAGGTGGTCAGGCGCGCGGCGGTGGTCGGAGAGAAGTAGCAGCCCGAGCGCGACCTGCGCCACGATCAGCGTCTGCGCGAGCGCGAGCAGATGGGCGAGCGAGCGCCCGGCTGTCCGCCCGCGCCGGTACGCGACGAGCGCCCAGACACCGGCGACGGCGCACACGGCGATCACGAGGAATGCGACGGTGTGGTGCGCCGTTAGCATCGTCGAGCGCTGACACTACAGAGAGGACGCGACATGGTTGAAGAAGGTACGCCGGCTCCCGACTTCGTGCTCGTGAGCGACGAAGGCACCACCGTCCGGCTCTCCGACCTGCGCGGGAAACCCGTCGTCATCTACTTCTACCCCAAGGACGACACGCTATGCAAGTAATAACAGTAGTTCGTTTAGACGGCGCTGATTGAACGTAGACGGCCTCCCTCCTACCGACGCCACGCGCGGTCGCAGGCGTGTCTAGAGATTCCTTCCCTCTTGCAGTAGGCCGATAGGGCCTCGGAGACAAGTCCTTGCCCCACCGCGAGCACGGGCGGCGTCTCATTCGTGAGGCCTTTGTCGATTACTGCTGCCGCGGCCTCGAACGCTGGACACGTGGCGCGATAGGCGGCGAACTGCTGCCGGTCACCCCGGTGGTCGTCAGCGCGGCCGGGCGGCGGACCGAGGCGGCCGAAGTTGTCGCTGCAATAGGTGAGCGCGTCGAGCGAACCCAACACGTCGATACCGCTATTCGAGTCGTTCGACTCAGTGATTAGCTCCCGTGCGCCGTAGTTGCCCGACTTGAAAATCCCTATTCCGTCATTGAGCGCCTGCACGAGCTGGTCCCTCTCATCGAGCCAAACCATGAATCGCGCAGCACACGGATCGGGGTCGTCCGCGGTTGCGGCACAAGGGTCTGTGACCGCCGCAGGCGGGGCCGTAACGGGGGTACGGACGCTGCTTTCATTCGCCGTTGACGGTTTAGGTCCCCCGCAAGCTGAGAGCGCAACAACGCCGACACCGCACGCACACAACCGAAGCAGGGAACCGCGCACCTCTCTAACCATAGGCCCGTTGCGAGACGGCATTTGGCGCAGACACTACGACGATTGGGCCCGGCCGTCATCGGCCCGCGCGGTGTCTCGTCCGTCAGGTCGGTCGGCTAGCCTGCCTGAGTGAATACGAACAGACGTTCGCTAGAACCGCTTGACTGGCTAGGGTACTTCCCGTCCCGGCGTCGCCCTGGCGACCCGATCTTGCTCGCGACTTTGACTACTTCCGCCGCGGGCGCTATTGCGGTCACTGTCTTCGTTGAACCGTCCAAGCCTGAGAGCGGCTATGAGCTGCGGGACAGATCGCCGGCTGTCGGGGCACCGTTCAACTACAAGACTGTGACCGTCGTTCCAGTGGCCGACCGCCAGACCGTCACGGTGCCTCAGTCGCTACACGATGGAATCACGCTGGCGTGCGTTGTGCTCGTCGTTGCGGCCTCGCGTTACTGTCGGCGTGGTCTCCGACGCAGGGGGCATCGCGGCGGGCGGTCACCCCCGGCGAAAGGGGGCCCTCCCCCTCGACACGTGGCCTCCCCCTCGACACGTGGCCTCCCCCTCGACACGTGGCCTCCCCCTCGACACGTGGCCTCCCCCTCGACACGGGGCCTCCCCCTCGACACGGCTCAACACGGGCCATATCGGTTGGGCTTACCATACTCTATTTGCTTACACTATTTACGCACTTGCTTTACCGCTATGATTCACACGCTGATTACCGTGCGATTTACGTCTGAGTATTCATGTCGTCTTATCGTTGTGTCACGGTGTCGCGGTCTTTGAATGTGTCCGTTGGTTCGGGAGGGGTGAGCTAACGCTAGACCGAGCGCGTCGGTTCTTTTAGGTGCTTCTGCGACCCGGCCTCCCGTCTCCCGAAAAACTCCCCGGAAACTCCGGGAGTTGCCGGGTTGGTTCTGTAGGCGGGAGTCGTGGCGGGACGTGGCGGGTTCGGCCGGGATCGGGCTTGCGCGTTACGGGGGTGTTCGACCTTCCGGCCGGATGGCTGCCTCGCCTGGTCGTCGTCGACTCTCGGGGCCGCGGTTTGCGGTGGCGTCTCGTTCTCCGGATGCTTGGTTAGGCCCGCGCGTTTGTGCGGGTCGGCGTCCGGGGCGGCCGTTCCGCGTTCCGGGGTGTGAGGGAGGCGGTCACGATGGAGAAGGGTAAGACGCTGAAGTGGGACGCGGAAGCGCTCGATGCTGCGCTCGCCGTGGTAGGGCGGGCCGGGCCCGGGCGCTCGGCTGCCGCGGCCGAGGTAGCGGAGCTGCGGAAGGAGTGGTCGAAGGTCGCGCGGTCGCTCCCGTTTTCGTTCGACGAGCCTCCGCTGCCGGAGTTCAATAAGGGCGGCCGGTGTCTGACTACGGCCGTGCGGCTGTTCGAGTGGGCCGACGTGACGGCGGCGCTCGCGCAGCTCGACGCAGTCCAACTCTCCGCGGCGATGAACGTGCAGGAAATCTCGCGGCTGCTTTCTCGTCGTGGCGAGCTGGTCGGCGAGCAGCGCGCCGCGATCGCGGCGGCGATCGCGGCGGGTAGGGAGACGATCGTCCGGCCGGATGCGGCGACTAAAGCCGAGATGCTCGACGTCCTCGCCTCGCTCGCGCTCGTCGACGTCGACAACCCTCGGCAGGCGATGAGCGGCTACGGGTTCGCGATCCGTACCGACCGGAATCGCGTGATGCTCGACACGATCAAAGACAGCCGGGGCCGCTTGGCGCTGCTCGTCTGCTACGTCGTGGCGGTGCACGCTCGCCTAGACCGTGAGGCGCAGCACAACTCGGCCGACCCGCTTACGCAGGCCCTGAACATCGCTTGCGACGAGAGGCAGGCGCTGACCGCGTTCGCGGAGAAGGACGATGATCGCTCGATCGGCGCGCTGCGTTATTGCGCTGTTGAGTTCGCATCGTGGAGGCGGGGCAGCGGCGTCCCCGAGGCGGGACCGCTCGTCTGGGACAGCCTGGCGGCCCGCTAGGACGTCGGCGATCGACCCCTCGGCGAGACGCCGCGGGCCTGAGTTCTGGGGCCCGTAGCGGCTACGCTGAGTTTCGGAGCGAGGCCCTCACGTCGGGGACGCTGTCGGCTTCGCCTCGTGCTCGAATCACTCACCGCCGGGAGGCCCTTTGGGGGCCTCTCGTCGTTCTGCACGAGAGAGCGCGCCTCTTACTTGAAAGTGTCCGACCGGCGCGCGTACGTTGGGTCTGTGATTGATTCGGGGTTCATCCGTGAGTGATCCGGCTCGACGGTCGCGCCTTGACGTGCGCCGAGCGCGGAGCGAGACGCCGGGCGTAGAAAGCGGTACGAGACCGTGTGTAGTTTGGTCATGTGAGCGATTCGGGTTCCGTCCGTGAGTGACCGGCGCGCCTTGACGTGGGCCGGGGACGAGGCGCACGCGCCTCTCTTCACGGGCTCGCCGCGGTCGCTTGGCTACGGCGACGACGGGAGCGTGCTCGCGTCCGCTGAGCTAGACGACCTCCCGGACGAGTTCTGGGCGCTCAGCGCGCGGATCGGCCCCTACATCGGCAACGGAAACGCGCTCGACGCCGGGCTCGCGGTGCTCGCGATGCACGACCCGGAGTTCCTGGCTGCTCTCGACGACCTCGACGACGCCGCGGCCGCGCAAGCTGACGCACACCGAGCACGGCTCGGCGAGCACGGCTCGCTGTTCGACTTCCTCGCGACGTCGGCGGAGCTGGATGACGCGCGGGACACCGCACTACGGGCCGCGGTCGACCGACTCGACGAGGCGGTCCGAGCGATGCTCCGAGGCTTGGCGGCGATCGCAGAGCGGCGGCTCGACGAGGCGACACGAACCCGGGATGCGCTGCTGTCGATGTACGCGCGCTCTCACCATTTCGCGAGCGCGTCGTCGACCTTCGAGCGGCGCCCGACGAGCTGGCGACGTCGGCCGCTCGTGGCTCGCTTGCCGTTGCGGGCCCGGCCTCGGGCGGCTCTTGGCTCGGGCCGTCGCTCGGCGATCGCGCGACTCCGTCGTCGTGCTCGCGCTCCGTCCGGGGGCGATGACCCTCCCGAATTAGCCGCGCGACTCTCACGGCCCGGAGACACCGGCTCCCGGATGCCTACGGACGTGAAGCCGCACCGCACGAGGGAATGGCGCAACTCCGAAGCGCGCTCTCTCGCGCTGCTCGATGATCCCGCGCCGTCGGCCGGGGGCTCTTCGTGAGTTACGACCGAGGCGAGTCGTTCGCACGGAGCTATCTGCGCTCGGCGATCAAATGGGAGTCGGGGCTCGGCGCGGCCGCTAGGGATGCCGAGGACGCGCTCTATCGACGGGCCGTCTGCCTGCCGACGCCGCGGCTGCCGCAAGAGTCGGCCGACCCGCGGCTTTGGGAATACGTCGGCGAGTCGCTGTCGGGGTTCTGCAAAAACGGTCACCCGCGGGACGTCTACTCCGACCACAACGCGGCGGGGAAGCTCATCTGTCGCGCGTGCCGTCGCGATCGCAACCGAGCGCTTCGCGTCGCTAGGCGTGCGGCGGCGCACAACGGGAACGGGGCGCACGGATGACGCCGCTGCGGTGGTTTGTGACCGCTTCGCGTTTCGACCCCTCGGGCGATCCGCGCTCGCCGCGTGTTGAGACGCTG
Organism: uncultured Actinomycetes bacterium; assembly: GCA_963718355.1. Classification (GTDB taxonomy): domain Bacteria; phylum Actinomycetota; class Thermoleophilia; order Gaiellales; family Gaiellaceae; genus CAVQZA01. The sequence goes on along the minus strand of CAVQZA010000019.1, from coordinate 58,460 downwards.
CTACAGCGTTTCCAAAACGCGTGGCTTGACGTCGAGCAGGAGGCCGTCGACGAGCTGAACGAAGCCGAGATGGAGGCTTTCGCTGCGCTCTTGATAGTTCGAGTCGCCGCGATCGGCGCGCGGGTTCGCGCATGGCAAGAGAGAGGCGGCCGCGCGTGACTGGCCGCGACGATGGGCCCGGCCGGGCCTTGACGCTCGTTCGGGCGCTCGGCTTGCGGCCCGCGCGTGTCCGGCGCGGAAAGGTTCTGCTCCGCTGCCCGCTCCCGGGCCACGACGACCGGCGCGCGTCGGCCGCGGTTTTCGACTCCGGTGTCCTCTCCTGCTCCGTTTGCGGGAACGTGCGGCCGTTCGATTGGATCACCGCTCGCGGGCTCTCGCCGGAGGACGCGCTTGCGCTGCTCGTCGAGCTAGGCGTCCTCGCCGATCGCCGTCCCGAACTCGCATCCCCGCGGAAGGGCCCACCGGCCCGGCCCGTCGTGGCGTCGAGCCCGAGCCCGTCATCGCGGCGCGAGCCGGTCGAGCTGTCCTCCGTGATCGCCGACCGGCTCGCCGCGACCGTGATCCCTCGCCGGGCGCTGGACGGTCGGCTGTTCGAGCTGCGCGCGTTCCTGCCCGACGTCCTCGACCGCGCCGACGTCGGCGTCGGCCGAGCGAGCGACTTCGGCCGCTTCGGGCCCGACGTAAGCGCGGCCGCCGACGAGCGCAGGCTCGTCCTCCCCCTCCCCGACGATCGCGGCCGCCTAATCGGCGTCCTCTTCGCCGCGCCGAATCCCGAGCGCCGAGCTGAGCCGAAGATCCTCGCGCTGACCGGCTCGACCCGCGTCCCCCTCGTCCTCGAGCCGGCCGAAATCGAAATGCGCGAATCGCTGCTCGTCGTCGAGGGCGAACTCGACGCGCTCGCGGCCTGCTCGTGCGGGCTCGCCGTCGTCGGCGTTCCGGGCGTCGGCTCGGCCACCGCGCACGCCGAACGGATCGCCGCGCTCGTCAAGGGCCGCCGCTACCGCTCCGCGATCCTCGTCCCCGACGCCGACGAGGCCGGCCGAGCAGGCTTCGCAAACCTCGCCGGCCGACTCCGCGAGCTCAACGTCGAGCGCGTCGTCCTGGCCGACGTCCTCGACGACGGCGACGACGTCGGCGGCTACCTCACCCGGGCCGCGCTCGCCGCGGCCGGGAGCCCGGCCGAGCGCTGCGCGATCGCCGGTGCCGCGCTTCGAGCGCTGCTCGACCAGTCCACCTAAACCGAAGGGGGTTCAATCCATGAAGACCGATCGCAGGGTCAACCTAGATCGCGAGGTTTCTCCCGCGGCGCTGACGCATCTATGGGTCGCTCGCGCCTACCGGCGTCGAGGGATCGCAACGGAGCTTGTCCGGGCGGCCGGCCCCGTATCTGACCGAGGGGGATTCACCGACGAGGGTCGAGCGTTCCTGACGGCCGCCCGTCGCTCAGGGCTGCTACACGGGGAGGGGGCGTCCGGTGGCGAAGCGTAGGCCGGGCCGTGTCCCTGGCACGTTCTCGACGGGCCGGGAGTCGTACGTCCGGCAGATCGAGGACGCCTTTCGGGCGGGCCGTATTCCGCCGGGCCGGGTGACGATCGCCGAGACGTATCACGACGACTGGTGCTCTCTCATCCGCGGTCGTGGCGACTGTGACTGTAATCCCGAGGTTCGCATCGGGGACGGGGGCGGCTCGTGAGCGTCCCGCCGGATGAATCGGCGCAAGATCAATCGGCGCGGCTCCCCGAGTTCAAGTTCGAGGCTCCCGTCTTGGAGGTTCGCTCGTTCGCGGATCACGTCGCCCGGCCGGTCGAGTTCCTACGGCCGGGCGTGCCGATCGGGAACGTGACAACGGTTTGTGGCGACGGCGGGCTTGGGAAGACGATGCTCGTTCTGTCGTGGGCCGTCGAGGTCGCCCGAGCCGGCGACGAGGTTCTGCTCGTCGTGGTTGAAGACGGAGCCGACGTCGCGAAGTACCGGCTCCGGGCTCTCGACGCCGACGACGAGACGATGCGTCGCATTCACTTCGTCTCGGTCACGTGGGGTGTCGGCGCTGACGGTGAGGCCGACTACGACGCGGCGTCGCTGCGGCTTCCTGAGCAGGCCGTCGAGCTAGATGCTCACGTCGCGAGTTTCGAGGGGCGGCTCCGGCTGCTCGTGATCGACCCGTGGGCAGAAAACCTCGGCGACTCCGTGGACTCGCACCAAGCGAAGTCACTCCGGACGGCGATCGCGGCGCTCCGAAACATCGCGGCCCGTCACAGGCTCGCGGCCGTCGTAATCGCACACCTCAACAAGACGACGAGCGGGAACCTCAAAAAGCGAATCGATGGCTCGGGGGCTCTCTACGACGGCTCGCGCTCCGTATTTCTGTTCGCTCGTGAACAGCCCCCCGACGACGAGACCGGCTCCGACGACGAGTCGCCGAGGCCGGCAAGCGACGACCGGCGCGTCCTCGTGCACGACAAATGCAACGTCGCGCCGCTTCTGGAGGCTCGCGCGTACGTCATGGAGGGAATCGACGTCCCGGCTCACGGCGTCGAGCCCGCGACGAGGACGGCGCGCATCGTCCTCGTTCCGGGCGCTGAGGGATACGTCTCAGCATCGACCGCCGACCTACTCGCCGATGATCGCCCGGCCTTCAAGACGCCGCGCATCGTTGGCCGACCGGCCGTCGAGCGTGAAGCTGCGCGCGGATTCCTGCTCGCCGTCCTCCGCGACCGCAAACCGCAAGCCCGAGCCGGACTCCTTACCCTCGCCGCAACGGAGGGAATCTCGGAGCGGACGCTACGGCGCGCCTATCGGGACCTAGCCGACGAGGGCTTCGCCAACCGCGGCGAGCGCGGCATATGGCGGCTCTTGCCGCTGTCACAGACTCCGGCGGCGGCGGCCTCGGACTTGGGCCACAACCCTGACGGCGTCGTCGGCTCCGAAAGGGATTCTGACTCTAAATCGTCGCGGGAAGCGGCTTCCGAGCACGAGGCGGTGGGCCTCGGGCCAGAAGCCCGAGAGCCGGTTCCGTCATTTGGACTTTTGGCCCGATTCACGAAAGGCGACCGCGTCCGCTGTCACAAATGCGAGGCACCTAAGCGGGTCGACCGAGTCGCGGCGGGGCTCGTCTATCTCTCGTGCGGCTGCTCGTTCGCGGAGGCCGACCGGTCGTGACGGCCTCGGCTTACTCCACGCTCCGGGCTCTGGGGCCCGCGTGAGTCCGGACGCTCGTCGCCCGGGTGACTCGCCCGGCCCGTGGGAGTCGCTTCCGCCGGACGTGATCGCTGCGGTTCGCCGTGTGCTCGCTCGGGAGGCGCGGCGGCTACTGGCCGAGCGGCTCGAAACTGATGCGGTCGGCACCGTGTCGGGCGGGCCGGACGTTGGCGACGCCGACGACGGCGCGGATGATGTCGCGGCGGCCGGCGAGGGTAAGGCTCGTCCAGTCGGCTCCGGCGTCGAGGGAGACGGACGGCGCGACGGCGGCCGCGGCGCGTTCTAGGCGGTCGTGTGCGGCGTCTCGGGCGTCTCTGAGGTCGTGTAGCCGCTCCCGGGCGGTGGCGACGTCGTCGAGGCCCGAAAACGCGCGGACGGCCGCGTCGAGGTCGTGCTCCGCCCGGTCGAGAGCCTGCCGGGCTTCCTCGACGCCGTCGTCTACCGATGCGTGCTCGTGGAGCCCGGCGAGTAGCTCGCGGGTGTGCTGCTCGACCGTCTCTTCGGCGATCGGTGCGCTGATTGTGACGCGCTCCGGGCAGTCGCCGGCCGGAGAGGGGCATCGGTAGAACGCGTGCGTTTTTTGACCCTGCCGCGTCGTGCCTGTGACCATCCGTCCGCCGCAGCTCGCGCAGCGGAGGACGCCGAGCCGGGCGAGTAGCCGCTCCGACTTCGGGCGACGGCCGCGCGGCGCTCTCATTCGCTGAACGCGTGTCCAGGTTCCGGTGTCGATGAGCGCCGGGTGAGACGTCTCGTTCACGTACTGGCCGAACCGGAGTTCGCCGAGCACGATCCGTGAGGCTAGTAGGGCCTGCGTCCCGTGGACGCTCCGCTCGATTCCGTGGGCGTGTAGGTGCGCGCGGACTGCGGCGACGGTCGCTCCGCCCGCTCGGAGCCGGAACGCGTCGGCGACCGCGGCGGCGGTCGCGGGGTCGGGTTCGAGTGTGCCATCCTCGCGGCGGCGGTAGCCGGGCGGGACGTTCGGGAACGGGGGGACGCCGCGGGCGACCGCGCGGCGTTTCGCGTCGGCGGTGCGTTCCCCGGTCATCCGCCGAGCGTACTCCGCGACCATGCCGAGCATCGTGCCCGATAGCCACCTAGACGCGGTGTCTGTTCGCAGCTCGCCGACGTCGACGGCGAGGATTCCTCCGCCCGCGTTCTCGACGCGCTCGACGATCGCGGCTTGAATCGCGACCGATCGCACGAGCCGGTCGAGGTACGCGACGACGAGGACGTCTGCCTCGCCGTTCTCGATCATCCGTAGCGCCCGGCTGAGCCCGACCCGGCGGTCTAGCGGCGTCCCGCCCGAGACGTCTAGCTCGTCGATCACGTCGACGAGTTCGAGCCCGTCCCTGTCGCAAGCGGCCGCGATACGCTCTCGTTGCTCGCTCGGCGAGACGAACTGCTCGCCGTCGCGGTCGCCGACGCGCGAGACGCGAACGATTCCGACCGCTCGACGATAGGAGGTAGGCGACGTGCTCAAGGTAGGCGATGCTGCGCCAGACTTCACGCTCACGTCCGATACGGGCGAGGCGGTGACGCTTTCAACGTTCAGGGGGAAGATGGTCATACTGTATTTTTACCCCAAGGACGACACACCCGGCTGCACCACGGAGTCGTGCGAGTTCCGTGACGCCTACGACGTCTTCCGCGACCGCGGCGCCGAGATCCTCGGCATCAGCCCGGACGGCGAGAAGTCACACGCGAAGTTCAAGAGCAAGTACGGCCTGCCGTTTCCGCTGCTCGCCGATCCCGAGCACGTCGCCGCCGAGGCCTACGGCGTCTGGGGCGAGCGGAAGTTCATGGGCAAGAAGTTCATGGGCATCAACCGCTCGACATTCCTGATCGACGCCGACGGCAACGTCGCGCGAGCGATGTACGGGATCAAGCCCGCAGGGCACGCGAGGGAGGTGCTCGACGCCCTGCCGGCATAGCGCTCTCGTCCCGCGGCAGTGACACCGTGAAGGTCGTGCCGGCACCCGGCCGGCTCTCGACTGCGACCGAGCCGCCCATCGCCTCGGTCAGCTCTCGCACGATCGCAAGACCGAGGCCGGTGCCGACAGTGCGGCTCTCGGCGCCCTGGCGCTCGTAGAGGTAGAAGCGCTCGAAGGCCCGCACGACGTCGTCCTCGGCCAGGCCGGGCCCAGTGTCGGCGACGGTGACCGAGGTCGGCTCTGCGCCGACGGTGACGGACCCGCCCTCCGGCGTGATCCGCAGCGCGTTCTCGATCAGGTTCGAGAGCACCTGGAGCACGCGATCGGGGTCGGCGACTGCGGGCGACGGGCGAGGCGCGTCGGCGAGGAGCTCGACGCCGAAGGCGCGCGCCTGCGGCGTGAAGCGCACAACGGCTTCGTCCGCGAGCTCCGCGAGGTCGACGCGCTGCGGATGGACGCCGAAGACGTGCGCGTCGAGCCGCGCGAGGTCGAGCAGGTCGCGCACGAGCCGCTCGAGCCGCTTCGACTCCTTGAGGATCACCTCGGCGACCCGCTCCGGCGGGACGACGCCGTCGCCGAGCGCCTCTGCGTGACCGGTGATCGCGGTCAGCGGCGTCTTCAGCTCGTGGCTGACGGAGAGGAGGAAGGTCCGCTCGGCGTTGCGCGCCTGGGTCAGCTCGTCGCTCATGAAATTGAACGCCTCGGCGAGGGCGACCACCTCGGCCGGGCCTTCGGGCCGGAGCGGGCCGTGCTGCTCGCCGACCGCCAGCGCGCGACTCGCGTCGGCGACGCGCTGGATCGGACGGGAGATCGCGCGCGCGAGCACATACGCACCCAGCGCAGCGAGCACGAGCCCGACGAGCCCGGCGACGAGGAACGCGAGCTCGTACGGCGCCCAGTCCTGCGCCTGGCTCGCGGCGCGCAGGAGCACGATCGCCTTCCCGTCGATAATCCGCACCTGGTAGAGGAACGACGTGGTGCCGACCTTGACGTGACCCGAGGCGGGCTCGCCGCTGCTCACCTTCGCGGCTCCCGCCGGCGGCAGGAGCTCGGCGGCCTGGTAGACCGTCAGCAGCGCCATCCGCATCTGCTGCGTCGCGAGGAACTGGCCGAGCGCGGCGGGCGGCGGTGCAGTGCGCTGCTGCTGGGCGAGCAGGTCGGCCTGGCGGCCGAGCGAGGCCATCGCTTCGTGCTGCACCGAGCGACGGACGAGCACGGCGCCCGCGATGAGCGAGAGCGAGACCGCGATGATCACCGCGAGGCCGATCGCCCCGAACAGGCGCGCCCTCAGCGACTTCACGGACGGATGAGCTTGTAGCCGGTCCCCCGTACGGTGCGGATCAGTTCTGGGCGGCCGAGCTTCTTCCGCAGCTGGGCGACGTGGACGTCGACGGTGCGCGTGCCGGCGGCGTACTCGAGGCCCCAGACGCGATCGAGCAGCATGTCGCGCGTGACGACGGCGCCACGGTTCTCCATCAGATAGGCGAGCAGGTCGAACTCCTTGCCGCGGAGATCGACATCGCGGTCGCCCACCATCACCTCGCGCGAGCTCCGATTCAGGACGACGTCGCCGAGGACGATCATCTCCGCCTCGCTGTCGGGCTCGGTGCGGCGGAGCACGGCGCGGACGCGCGCGATCAGCTCGCGCGGCGAGAACGGCTTCGAGACGTAGTCGTCGGCGCCGACCTCGAGCCCGGTGACGCGATCGATCTCGTCGTCGCGCGCGGTCAGCATCACGATCGGGACGGTGCCCTTCCGGCGAATCTGGCGGCAGACCTCGAACCCATCCATGTCCGGCAGGCCGATGTCGAGGATCACGAGGCGCGGGCTCTCACGATCGAGGGCATTGAGGCCGTCCTGGCCCGTGCGAACCCACTTCGGCTGGAAGCCGTCACGCTCGAGGTACGCGGTGACGAGCGTCGCGATGCTCTCCTCGTCCTCGATCAGCAGGACCGTGCCGGGCATGGCTTACCTCCGCCCTCCGCGTGCGCGAATCTGGATCGCGGGCTCGCTACCCCGATGCGCCACCTCTGCAGCGTACCCTGGCCGGAGGTCACCGGCCGTTGCGGTCTTGCCGTTGAGCAGGATGCTCGTGGCCGGGCCGATCGTGATCGTGACGGCCCCGGAGCCGGTTCGCAGGACGAGCGACGTGGCGGAGACCGAGGCGATGATGCCCTTGTCGACGACGAGCGGCGCGCGGCCGACCGCTCGGATGTACACCGCGGGCCGATTCCCGTCGTGGAGAGCGCCGGCGACGTACCCGGGCTGGATCGCGCTCAGCGGCGCGGGCGAGTCGTTCAGCAGGACCTTCGTCTTCGGCCCGACATTGATCGTAATCGTGCTGCCGTCGAGGGCCCGCAAGACGACCTGCGTGGCCGAGACCGACTGCACGACGCCGCGGTCGACCACGAAGTTGACCGTGCGCGCCGAGGCGGCACCCGCGGCGAGCAGCGCACCGAGTACGCAGAGGGAGAGGAGTGAGAGGCGGAATCGCATGAGGTGTGTTCGCAACAGTCGCACCAGCGTGTTACCGGCGCGTGCTTGTCGTGTAATCGGAACGTAAACCACATTTCATGAGCATTTACGGGGATTTCACGCACGCCGGACGGGCGGCTTACGACGTGCTCCGATGCTACGAGGCGACAACGTCCCCCCACCACGGAGAAGCCATCCCATGCGCAAGCTCATCGCACTCCTCGCCGTAGCCCTCGTCGCCACGATCGCCACGACCGCCGCTCTCGCAGACGGCCACAAGGGCCAGCGCTACTTCGCCGGCGAAGTCCTCGCCGTCGCCTCGGGCACGCTCACCGTCAAGGTCGACAAGACCGGCAAGAAGGACACCGGCCTGAACGGCCAGACCGTCACGGTCGCGGTCTCCTCCTCGACCCAGATCACGCTCGGCAAGGACACGACCGCCGCACGGCTCTCCGATCTCGAGACCGGCTACCGCGCCGGGGTCACCGCAACGGCCTCGGCCACCGATCCGACGAGCCTCACCGCCGTCAAGATCGCCGGCCACTACGGCTACCACTGGTTCAGCGGCTCGGTCGTCTCGGTGAGCTCCGACTCGATCGTCGTGCTCGTGAAGAAGACCGGCCCGCACGACACACAGCTGAACGGGCAGACCCTCACTGTCCCCGTCTCCTCGAGCACGCAGTACGTGCAGGGGAAGAGCAAGACCGCGATCACGCTCGCCGACATCAAGCCGGGTGACGGCGTCGGGGTCGAGACCCAGTCCCCGAACGGCGACCTCAGCCGCGGGATGACTGCGGTGCACGTGCACGACCGGCAGCACAAGGCCGCGTCCGCCCAGTAGCGGGTCCTCTCAGACCGCTGCTGTGACCGTCGTCAGCGGGTAGCCGAGATCGGCTACCCGCTGCGGCAGATCGACGTGCAGCCAGTGGGTCAGGTGCGACGGGAGGGTGCTGAGGATCACCTCGTCGTAGTCGCCGGTCTCGAGCTCGGCGACGATGTCGTCGTAGGCGTTGGGGCTCTTCGAGACGCGGCCGGCGACCTCGGCGCCGCTTGCCTCGCGCAGGAGCGGCAGGGCCAGCGCCAGCACCTGGTCGCCGTCGCCGACGTCGGCGCTCGCCCGATCGAATCCGTGATCGATCGGATTCGGGAGCAGGAGGAAGAACTCGGCCGCGCCTGCCGCTGCGCGCCTGCGCACCGCGCCGATCAACGCTGGAGCAGCTGCGGTCCGGTTCGCGACCACGAGCACTCGGGCCGACGCGCTGGGCCCCGTCGCGACGTGCGGGCGGTCAGGCTCGATCCGGTCCTGCTTCGTGACCGTGAGGAAGACGACGACGCCGAGGATCGTGACCAGGAAGATCGCGCTCGTCACCGTCGTGCCGAGGCCGAGCCCGCCGTCTGCGCGCGGCTGCGAGAGGAAGTCGCCGATCGACGCGCCGAGCGGACGAGTGAGGATGTAGGCGACCCAGAAGGCGAGAATCGCGTTGAGCCCGAGCAGCCGGTGGGCCGTGAACACGAGCGCGATCAGGCTCGCAAAGATCAGCGCCGACTTCCAGTAGCCGACGGCGAGCCGCTCGGCCGTGAGATCGCCCCCGGCCGTCCCGAGCGCGAAGGTGAACAGCACGGTCAGCCAGTAGAAGGCCTCGCGCTTGGTGGTGACGATCGTGTGGATCGAGAGCGTCCGCTCGCTCGCGTACCAGGCCGCGAAGGTCGCCGCGAGCGCGATGCCGAACGCGACGGTCGTCGTCACGAGCGAGACGCCGAAGTTGTCGCTCAGGTTGTCCGTGATCAGCGTCCCGACGATGCTGATCAGCACCACCGCGACCCAGTAGATCCCCGGCACGTACAGCCGCACCCGGAACTGGAAGAACAGCGCGACGAGCAGGACCGCCGTCATCACGATCGTCGTGTAGGTCAGGCCGAGCTTCAGATTCACGTTCAGGTAGTCGGCCGCCGTCTCGCCGACCGTCGTGGCCAGGATCTTGATGATCCAGAAGTAGAGGGTGACCTCCGGGACCTTGTTGAGCATCTTGCGCGCGTTCACGGGCGGAGCGTCGTGGCGCCCGTCTGAACCTCGCCTGAACGCCTCGTTCCGGCCCGGATGATTGGAGCGATACTGGGCGTGGAATGACCGGCGCCCGAGTGCTGATCGTCGAGGATGACCACGAGCTGCGGTCGGTGTTGCGGCGTGGCCTCGGCGAGGAGGGCTTCGACGCCGAAGCGGTCGCCGGCGGGGCGGAGCTCCTCGCGCGCGTCGAGGCCGGCGCGCCGGATGTACTGATCATCGACATCGGCCTCCCTGACGCGGATGGCCGCGACCTCTGCCAGGCGCTGCGCGCCCGCGGAATCACGGTGCCCGTCCTCTTCCTCACCGCGCGCGACAGCCTCACCGAGCGGCTCTCCGGCTTCAGCGCGGGCGGCGACGACTACCTGACCAAGCCGTTCGCCTTCGCCGAGCTGGTCGCCCGCCTGAACGCGCTGCTGCGCCGCGCCCAGGCCGACCTCTCGGTCGAGGCGCTCGGGCTTCGGCTCGACCCGATCTCGCACGCCGTCTCCGCGGGCGGCAGCTCGGAGACGCTGACGCCGACCGAGTTCCGCCTGCTGGCGCGGTTGCTCGTCCGACCGGGCGAGGCGGTTCGCCGTCGCGAGCTCCTCGCCGCCGGCTGGCCGCACGGCGCCTTCGTCCGCGAGAACACTCTCGACGCCTATGTGGCCCGGCTCCGTCGCAAGCTCCGCGACCTGCCGGGCGCGCCGGCGATCGCGACCGTCCACGGCGTTGGATACTCGGTGCGATGAGACCTCGCGGCGTCCGTACGCGGCTGTTTCTCGCGGTCATGCTCGCCGTCGGCGCCGCGCTCGCGCTGATGCTGGTCGCGTTCAACTTCATTCTCGCGCGCTCGCTCGGGCATGAGGCCGGCCAGGTCGCGCACAGCCGCGCGGTGGCCGAGCTCGCCGTCCTGCGAACCGAGGCGCACGGGATCGCCCTGAACGAGAGCCCCGATCGCACGGCGCCGGACACGCCGGTATGGGTGTACTCGGGAAGCCGCCGCCTCGAGGGGCCTCGCGCCGACGCGGCGCTGAATGCGGCGGCGCACGCACTCGCCTGGGCCCCGGGCGGCTACGTCACCGTCCCTGACCCACATACGCGCCTCTTTGGGGAGCCCGTGGTCCAGAACGGCCGACGCGTCGGAACCGTCGTTGGCGGTGTCTCGCTCGCGGCATACGACCAGACGCGGGAGACGGCCCTGCTCGCCTCGCTCGGGCTCGGCGTCCTCCTGCTGGGGGTCGTGGCGCTCGCGGCTCGTTGGCTGCTCGCCTCGGCGCTGCGGCCGGTATCGACGATGACCGCCCAGGCGTCCGCCTGGAGCGAGACCGACATCGACCATCGCTTCGGCGCCGGACCGCCCTACGACGAGCTCACGCAACTCGCGGCTACGCTCGACGGTCTCCTCGACCGCCTCGCCGCAAGCCTGCGGCGCGAGCAACGCTTCTCGGCAGAGCTCTCGCACGAGCTCCGGCTGCCGCTGTCGCGCGTCCTCGCGGAGACGGAGCTCGCGCTGCGACGGGAGCGACAGCCGGAGGAGTATCGCGAGACGCTCACCGACGTCCATCGCGACGCCCAGCAGCTCGCACGGACGGTCGAGGCGCTCGTTGCGGCGGCGCGCCAGGAGAGCGGAGCGGCGCGGGGTACAGCCGACGCCTACGCAGTCGCGACCGAAGCCGTGGAGGCCTGCGCGGCGCTCGCGGCGCAACGGGATGTCGACCTCGCCGCGGAGCAGCCGCCGGCACCGCTCCGGATAGGCGTCGACGGCCAGCTCGCCGAGCGCATCCTCCAGCCCGTGGTGGAGAACGCCTGCCGCTACGGGAAGGGCAACGTCCGTGTCACGGTGAGCCGCGACGCGAGCCGCGTGTTGTACGTCGTCGAGGACGACGGGCCCGGAGTCGCTCAGGCCGAGCGCGAGCGGATCTTCGAGCCCGGCGTCCGCGGCAGCTCGGGCGCGACGGCCGACGGCGCCGGCCTCGGGCTGGCGCTGGCAAGGCGGCTGGCGCGAAGCGCGTCGGGCGACGTCGACGTCGAGACGGGCGGCGACGGCGGCGGGCGTTTTGTGATCGCGCTTCCGACCGCCTGACGACTCTTAGCGACCTCTTACCGTCACCTCACCTCCTCTTCATGTGCGCCCGCGAGAGTGGGAGCAACGACGGAAGGAGAACGGAATGACCACCCGAGAACGCCACATCGACGAACTGCTGCTCCACCTCCGCGGCCTCGTGTTCGTCCGCGCGATCCTCGAGCAGCGCAGCGCCTCCGAAACGGAGCTCTCGCGCCACGACGCAGAGATCGCCCGCGTCCGCGCAGAGCTGGCGCGAACGGCGCAGGTCGGCGCCCTCGACGAAGCAGCCTGACCGAAGCGCCCTCGCTAAACTGTCGCTCCGCGCGGATGTGGCGGAATTGGTAGACGCGCACGGTTCAGGTCCGTGTGGGGGAAACCCCGTGGAGGTTCAAGTCCTCTCATCCGCATCGCTGGAACCGGCTTCGACGTCAGGACCCTCTGCGCGGGTAAGCTGAGCCGACTGGCTTGTAAGCCGTCGGGCGAACTGAGCTCGATGCCGCGCCAGCCCTTTCTACTTCTTCCCAGAACGATCACGGGAGGAAAGACCATCAGGGCCGACTGAGCCGCCTGCCCGCACGCCTATGCGTCGAACTCGAGCGCTGAGAGAAAGGTCGCGCGCCCAATGAAAGGAACGACACCGATCGACGTCGAGTCGCAACTCCTGAGCGAGCTCGAACGCCTCAAGTCACGACTCGCGCAGGGCCAGCGCGACCACCAACGAAGTCACGACGAGCTTCAGAAGCTCGAGGCAGACATTCGCAGCACCGAAGGCGAGCTCCGAACCCATAGGCGAGAGAACCTCCCGAGCACCTTCACCGAGGCACAGCTTGCCGGCGCCTGCGACGCCGTCGTTTCCGCCCTACGCGCGGGACGCAACCCCCAGAGTCACGTGCAGCTGTCGGTGGCCAGTCACCTCGAGGTTCGCCTCGTCGTGCTCGCGGCGACGCGTTTGACGAGAGAAGGGCGCGTGACGATCGAGTCGCATCACAAGCAGCCAGAGCTCGTCTGGCTGGTCTGAGCTGCGGTGCAAGACTGAGGGAGGCGCCCCACCATGCCACCAGTTGGCCGGGGGACGCCTCCCTGTGCCGCGGTAGTCGGCTGGCGAGCAAACCATCCGCTCACTGAGGGCTATCGCACCAACAGCCCGGACAGCCGCCCCCCATCCGGGTCCCGATGTGGCCGTTTCCCCCCATTTGGGGGAAGCCTGTGCAGAATATTCCGCCCATAACGTTTACAAGCGGGAGGTTTGCTCGCCAGCCGACTACCGCCGCATAGGGAGGCGTCCCCGGTCCTGCTAGTGGCTTTGGGGCGCCTCCCTTCATTCTTGCGCCCGTCGGAAACAAGACCGCGCACTGTTCGTCCTACGTAACATGCACCACTTGATGCGCCGCCTGATCCTTCTCGTCGCCGCGCTGGCGCTCGTGCTCGGGACGACCGCCGCCGCGAGGACGCCCGCTCCGGCGCGCAGTGGGACGGTCGAGCTCGTCGTCCGGCTCGCCCCACCGTCGCTCGTGCGTGCGACCCAGGCGAGCCGCAGCCTCGCCGCGGCGACCATGCACCGCCACCACCTCGACGTCCGCGCGCCCGCGAGCGTCTCGTACCTGCGCACGCTCGCGACCGCGCAGCGCTCCCTCCAGAGCCGCATCGTCCGCACGATTCCCGACGCGTCGGTTCGTTGGCACTACAGCGTGCTCATCGACGGGATGGCCGTCGTCGTGCCGCGCGCCGAGGCAGGCCTGCTCGCCTCGATTCCCGGCGTAGCCGAGGTCTACCCGAGCGTCACCTACCACTCCCTCCTCGACCGCAGCCCGGAGCTGATCGGCGCGCCCGCGATGTGGGGCCCCGACCTGGCGACCGCGGGCCAGGGGCTCAAGATCGGGATCATCGACGAGGGCGTCGACCAGACGCACCCGTTCTTCAACCCGGCCGGCTACACGATGCCCGCGGGCTATCCGAAGGGGAACACGGCGTACACGACCGCGAAGGTGATCGTCGCGCGCGCGTTCGCCCCGCCGACGACGACGTGGAAGTACGCGGGCCTGCCGTTCGACCCGGTGAACTCCGAGCACGCGACGCACGTCGCCGGGATCGCGGCCGGGAACAACGGCACGGCGGAAAGCAAGACGGTCACGGTCTCAGGCGTGGCGCCGAAGGCCTACATCGGCAACTACAAAGCGCTCACCGTGCCGACCCCCGGCTTCGGGCTCGACGGCAACTCGCCGGAGATCGCCGCGGCGATCGAGGCGGCTGTGAGTGACGGCATGAACGTGATCAACCTTTCGCTCGGCGAGCCCGAGGTGACGCCGAGCCGCGACCTCGTCGTCGATGCGATCGACGCTGCGGCCGCCGCGGGCGTCGTTCCGGTGATCGCGGCCGGCAACGACTTCAGCGATCTCGGGCCGGGTTCCGTCGGCTCACCGGCCACTGCTCCCGCCGCGATCGCGGTCGCCGCCGTCACGAACGGCCGCGGCGCGCCTGCCGACGTGATCGCCGACTTCTCGTCGGGCGGCCCGACGCCGATCTCGCTCCAGCTCAAGCCCGAGGTGAGCGCCCCGGGCGTGAACGTGCTCTCGTCAGTGCCGGCCCGCGAGGGGTTCTGGGCCACGTTCAGCGGCACGAGCATGGCGACGCCGATGGTCGCCGGCGCCTCGGCGCTGCTGCTCCAGCAACACCCTGGGTGGACGCCCGCGCAGGTGAAGTCGGCGCTCGTCCTCACCGGCGACCCCGCCTATTCCGACACGACGCGGACGCGTGAGGCGCCGACGATGCGCGAAGGCGGCGGCCTGATCAACATCCCGCGCGCGAACAATCCGCTGATCTTCGACGCGCCGACCACCGTTTCGTTCGGGCTCGTGCACCGTTCGACGACCACGACGCGCTCGGTCACGCTCACAGATGCCGGCGGCGGCGCCGGCGCCTGGACTGCATCGGTCGCAGAGCAGGACCCGGAGCCGGGTGTCGCAGTCACCGTCCCGGCCACGGTCACGGTGCCGGGCCAGCTCGCCATCTCGGCCGTGATCGGCGCCTCGGCGGCCGAGGCCGATCTGACCGGCTTCGTCGTCCTCACTCACGGCACCGACAGCCGCCGCATCCCGTACTGGTTCCGCGTCACCGCGCCGAAGCTCGGCACCGAGCCGAGCACGCCGCTGGCACGGGCGGGCGTCTACAAGGGCAACACCGCGGGCAAGGCCTCGCTCGTCTCGAGCTACCGCTACCCGTCGGACCCGAGCTCCATCGGCATCAAGACCGCGCTCGGCGGGCCGGAGCAGGTGTTCCGCGTCCACAGCAGCGCTGCGTGGGCGAACTTCGGAGTCGCGGTGCTGACGCACGCAGCCGGGGTCACCGTGACGCCGAGAATCGTCTACGCGGGTGACGAAAACCACCTCGCCGGCTACACGGCGCTGCCCTTTGCGCTCGATCCGTACCAGACGACCTTCGGGATGCTCGAGCCTGTCTCCGCCGTCGTGCTGCCCGAAACCGGCGACTACGACGTGGTCTTCGACACGCCGACCGGCGCTCGCCCCGGCGCCTTCTCGTTCCGCTACTGGGTCGACGACCGCACGCCGCCGGCCGTGAGTTTCGTCTCGCGCACCGCGACCACGGCGACCGGGCTGAGACTGTCGGTCACCGACGCGGGCTCCGGCGTCGATCCCGGCAGCCTTCACGCAACGATCGACGGCAAACCGCGGGCGGTGCGCTTCGCCGCCGGCAAGGCGGTGATCGCGGTGAAGGGCCTGGCCCGGGGCGCGCACAAGGTGACGCTCGTCGCCTCGGACGTGCAGGAGACGAAGAACATGGAGGACGTGCCTCGGATCCTCCCGAACACGACGACCTTTAGCGCGACGTTCCGCGTTACTTAGGGACGGTCGTGATCGTGGTCGAGCGTCGGCAGGGCCTCGAGATCGCGCTCGACGCTGGCCGCGAAGTCGTCGGTCTCGCTCTTCAGGAGCTTGAGGCTCGCCTTGCGGCGGGCGCGCTCCTTCCGGCGACGCGCCTCGGCACCGAAACGCTGCTGTAGGCGCGGCCACTCGGCTGCGGTGACCAGGCACAGCGCAAGCACGAGCAGGATCGCGAACAGCCAGCTCACAGGGCAGAGCATAGCGGCGCCTATAGTTCCGGACATGCACCGGCTCGCGCTCCTCGCCGTGCTCGCGCTGTTTGTATTTCCGGCAGGTGCGCACGCCGCCACGCAGACGATCGTGCTCCAGTCCGCGCCGATCGCGGTGTCCGCCTACGGGGTCGCGACGAGCTACCAGCTCGTTCCCCATCCTCAGGTCGACGGCTACGTCGTCGGGATGAAAGCCGACCTGGTCGACAGCGCGGGCAAGGCCGTCTCGCCGCTCGATGTGATGCTGCACCACGTCGTCTTCGCCAAGCTACGCGCTCCCGATTACACGTGCCCCGGCTCGATCGCCGAGCGGTTCTACGCCGAGGGCGAGGAGCGGATGGTGATGGCCCTGCCGCCCGGCTACGGCTACCCGAACGCCGGCACCGACCTCTGGGGGCTCGTCTACATGCTGATGAACCACCACAACCGGCCCGAGTCGGTCTCCGTGCGCTACACGGTGAGCTACGTCACGGGCCAGCCGCTGACGGCGGTGCGGCCGATCTGGATGGACGTCCACAACTGCCAGGGCGACCCGATCTTCACGGTGCCCGGGACCGGCGGCAAGGGCTCTACCTACACGCGGTCGATGGACTTCCGCCTCCCGGTCAGCGGCCGCATCGTCGCCGGCGGCGGCCATCTGCACGGAGGCGGCGTCCGGCTCGACCTCACCAACACGACCTGCTCGCAGCGGCTCTTCCAGTCGCTGCCGACCTGGGGCGGCGTGATGCCGATGCCGATGATGCACGAGCCCGGCCCTACCCACATGTCGCGCTTCGAGACGCCGACCGGGATCCCCGTGGCCGCCGGTGAGACGTTGCGGCTGACCGCGGTGTACGACGACAGCATTCCGCACATGCGCGTGATGGGAATCATGATCCTGTACTTCGCGCCGGGCGCCGTCGGCGACGGCTGCTCGCCCGAGCCGCCGCTTCAGATCGACCTCGGCTCGCCGGGCCCGCCCACCGCATCGATGCCGCTGACGCTGCTCCGCCGTCCGAGCGGCCCGGTCGCGAAGAACATCACGAGCACGACGGTCGGCGACTACCGCTTCGGTGCGCAGCGCGTCCTGCTCCGCATCGGGCAGACGTTCCGCTGGCGCTTCGTGGGCACCGTGGAGCACGACGTGACCCTCGCGACGGGGCCGGAAGGAATCGCCTCGCCCTCGATGCGGTCGGGCTCGTTCAGCTTCCGCTTCACGCGCGCCGGGACGTACAACTTCTACTGCTCGCTCCACCCCGCGCGGATGACGCAGACGATCGTCGTCCGGAAGGGCTAAATCCTTTCGCCCGGACGGCCGATAGAGGCAGCATGTTGCTGCCCGGCTGGCTCGTCCTTCCTTATCTCGTCGTCTTCGCGACCGTCGCCCAGTCGCTGCTCGTGAGTGCCAAGGTGCTGTCGCCGTCGTGCGCCCGCTGCGGGTTGCCGCTCGAGCGGCGCCGGCTCGGACAGAGCATCTGCGGCTGCGGCCACACGCACTCGTAGACCTCGGAGATACGATGACCGCGTGAAGGAGCTCGCCGCCGACATCGCACGCTGGCGCGCCCGCGGCGAGCGTTTCGCAGTCGCGACCGTCGTCGGCGCCCGCCGTTCCGCGCCCCGCCCCGTCGGCTCGAAGCTCCTCGTCTCCGAGAGCGGCGAGCTTGCCGGCTCCGTGTCAGGCGGCTGCGTCGAGACGGACGTGTTCGGCGAGGCGAACGAGGTGCTCGCGAGCCTCGAGCCGCGCCTGCTCACCTACGGCATCAGCGACGAGCTCGCGGCGACGGTCGGCCTGTCCTGCGGCGGGGAGATCGACGTCTTCGTCGAAGAGTCTCCGCTCGTCGAGCGAGTCCTCGAAGCCGCGGAGCGGAGTGAGCGCGCCGTGTACCTCACCGTCATCGAAGGCCCTCGCATCGGTGCCGAGGCGCTGGTGATCGACGGCGGTGAGACGCTCGGCGACGCGACCCTTGCGCCGCTCGCGGACGGACTCTTCGGCGGCAAGAGCAAGGTGCTCGACCTCGACGACGGCGAGCGCGTGTTCGCCGAGGTGTACGGGCCGGCGCCGCGCATCCTCGCCTTCGGCGCGATCGACACCGCCGAGTCGCTCTGTGCCGCTGCCAAGCTGCTCGGCTGGCGCACCGTCGTGATCGATGCACGCGCGCGGTTCGCGACCCCGGAGCGGCTGCCGAGCGCCGACGACATCGTGATCGGCTGGCCCGACGAGGCGCTGCCGGAGCTGAAGCCGGACCCGGACGACGCGGTCGTGGTGCTCACCCACGAGGAGCGCTTCGACGTCCCGGCTCTCGCCGGCGCGCTCGCGAGCGATGCGTTCTACATCGGCGCGCTCGGCTCGCGCGTCGCGCAGGCTTCCCGGCGGGAGCGGCTGCTCGAGGCCGGCGTCTCGGCCGTGGCGCTCGAGCGGCTGCACGGCCCCTGCGGGCTCGATCTAGGCGCCGAGTCGCCCGCCGAGACCGCCGTCTCGATCCTCACCGAGATCATGGCCGCCCGCGCCGAGCGCCCCGGCGGCCCGCTGCGGGAGCGCGCCGGCACGATCCGCTCGCGGCCGACGCCCGCCGCGTAGTGAGCCGCGTCGACCGGCTCGCGGAGCTGATCGTCCGCGTCGGCGCCAACATCCAGCCCGGGCAGATCGTCTTCGTCGACTGCGAGCCCGGCCGCGAGGACGCGACCCGTGCGATCGCCGCAGCGGCGTACCGTGCCGGCGCGCGCTTCGTCGACGTCAGCTACTTCGACCCCTGGGTGAAGCGCATTCGCCTCGAGCACGCGGCGCCGGAGACGCTCGACTGGGTGCCGTCGTGGTACGGCGACCGCGTACGGCAGCTCGGCGAGGAGCGGGGAGCGATCATCGCGCTCAACGGCACGGTCGCTCCCACGCTCTACGACGACCTCGATCCCGCTCTCGTCGCCCGCGACCGGCTGCCGTCGCTGAAGGAGTACGTCGAGCTCGTCAACGAGCGCACGGTCAACTGGTGCGTCGCGCCGTGCCCCACCGCGGCATGGGGGCAACTCGCCTTCCAGGAGCTCGAGCCCGACGCCGCGCTCGAGGCGCTATGGGAGGCGGTCGAGCACGTCTGCCGCCTCGACGAGGACGACCCGGCCGCCGCCTGGGACGCGCGCGTCGCCGCACTGGGCAAGGCAACCGGCCGTCTCAACGACCACGCATTCGACGCGCTCCACTTCGAAGGCCCGGGCACCGATCTCACCGTCGGCTTGCTGCCGACGAGCCGCTGGCAGAGCGGTGCGAGCATGACGGTCGACGGAGTCGTCCACCTGCCGAACCTGCCGACCGAGGAGACCTTCACCGCGCCGGATCCCGAGCGCGTCGACGGCGTCGCCCGCGCAACGATGCCGTTCTTCGCGGCGGACGTCGTCGTACGCGGGCTCGAGCTTCGCTTCGAGGGCGGTGTCGTCACCGAGCTGCACTCCGAGTCGGGAGCCGACGCGCTCCGCGGCGAGCTCGCCACCGACGACGGCGCCGGCCGGCTCGGCGAGGTCGCGCTCGTCGACGGCGCGAGCCGCGTCGGCGCGCTCGGCCGGGTCTTCTACGAGACGCTGCTCGATGAGAACGCCGCGAGCCACCTCGCCTTCGGCGCCGGCTACGAGTCGTCCGTGCTTCCGGAGGATCTACCGAGGCTGAACGTGAGCGAGGTGCACACCGACTTCATGATCGGCAGCGACGAGGTCACGGTGACCGGGATCACCGCAGCCGGCGTGCGCGTCCCCGTGCTGCAGCGCGGCGACTGGCAGCTATAGATGGCTGATGCCACACCTGCGCGCGTCTGGCTGGTGGCCCAGACTCGGCGCAGGATCGCCCGGCTAGCCCTTGACCAGGCGAGCCCGCCTGGCCTGCGGACTACCCGAACGCCCTGCTTGGTCTGAACCATCCCCAGACGCACACGGGCATGGCATCAACCATCTAGCGCGTCTCGGAGCCGAAGTAGATCCGCATCGGCAGATCGGCGAGCGGCTCGCCGCCGTCAGGCCCGACGAGCCATGTGTCCTGCATGTAGAGGCACGCCTGCCCGTCCGCCGAGATCGCGTGCGGATGCATCGAGAAGACCATGTTCTCCTCGAGCACCGTCTCGACGCCCTCGCCGATCTTCGGGAACTCGATCATCGTCATCCCGATCGAGTGGCCGGTGACGTGACCGAGCTTGAAGCCGCGATCGGTGAAGCCGCGAGACACGGCGCGATGGACGTCATGAGCGGTCGCGCCTGCTTTCATCACCTCCTTGGCCGACGCGTAGTACTCGTCGTAGGCCTCCATCATCCGGCCCGTCTCCTCCGACGGCGCCCCCATCGTGATCGCGCGCGAGACCTCGACCCAGTGGCCGCCGGGGCCTGCAATCTCGAGCGACGGCAGCACGAGATCGGTCGCCTCGATCACCCGGTCGCCGGCGATCTTGAACTCCGGTAGTGCCGACCCGTCGGGGCCGGCGAGCACCATGTCCATCGTCAGGCGCCCGCAGCCCTCGGCGACGAAGTACTGCTCGCACGGCGCAAGCACCTCGCGCTCGGTCTTCCCCGCCTCGTAGTTCTCGAGGAAGATCCAGAAGCCCTCGGTGTTGATGCGGACGCTGTCCTGAACCGACCACAGCTCGTACTCGCTCTTGACCGCCCGGGCGAGGTCGAACTCGACGTCGAACGGAACGAGGTCGAGGCCTTCGAGGGCACGGTAGTCGCGCGCGGGCATGATGTAGTCGAGCCCGAAGACGGCGACCCGCTTGCCCTTGAGCCGGTCGGCCAGCCAGGCGCCGGGGTGATCGACGAAGACCTGATCCTCGATCCACGTCGTCCCGTGCTCGCCCACGTAGCGCGCCTCGCTCGGGAACACGATCGACGGCTCGCCCTCGAGCGGGAGCAGCACGTAGGCGTAGCGGTGGACGATCACGAAGCCGGACATGTACCTGACCGCGCCCTCGAATCCGGAGTACTCGTTGCCGGACACGATCAGCGCGTCCACGCCCTCCTTGGCCATCGCCTCCCGCACGCGCGCGTAGCGCCGGTCGATCTCGGTCGTCACCATGACTGCTCCAGTCCTTTCACGAGGGCCCAGATCGCCCGGTTCAGAGGCGTCGGCACGCCCGTCTGCTCGCCGAAGCGGACGATACCGCCGTTGAGCCAGTCGATCTCGGTCTGCCGCTCCGCGAGCACGTCCTGCAGCATCGACGCCTTGTGGCCGTAGGCGACCTCCGGCTTCGCAGCGTGGTCGATCAGATCCTCGGGGTCGGCGTCGAGGACGATCCCCTGCGCGGCGGCGACGGCCTTGCCCTCGTCGACGAGCCTGCTGATCAGCGCGCGCAGCGGCGGCAGCTCGCACGTCTGACCGTGGGTGAGGCGGGTGAGCGCGCCGATCGGATTGGTCGCCGAGTTGAAGATCACCTTCCGCCACTGCGCGCCGCGCGCGTCCGCGACCGCCTTCGTCGGCATCCCGGCGCGCGTGCAGGCGTCGGCAAGGCGCTCGATCTCCGCCATGGGCGCGGGCTTCGGCTCGAACGGGCCGAGCGTCGTGTCGCCTTTCACGTCCCACTGCACATGGCCGGGCTCCACGACGCGGCCGGCGGGGAACGTGGTGCCGCGGATCACCCGCTCGACGTGGGCGGCCAGCACCTCCTCGTTGCCGATCCCGTTCTGCACCGTGCAGACCGAGCCCTCGGCGAACGCGTGGGCCGTTGCCGCGATCGCGCCCTCGGTGTGCATCGCCTTCGTCAGCACGATGCCGAAGTCGCACGGCGGCAGGTCGGCGGCGTCACTCGTCGCGCGCGGATGGCCGAGCACATCGCCGGCGCCCGAGAGGCGAAGGCCGTCGCGGTTGATCGCATCGACGTGATCCTGTGCGAGGTCGTAGGCCCACACCTCGACGTCGTCGAGCAGCGAGAGGTTCGCCGCGAACAGCGAACCGACGGCGCCGCAACCCACGATCGCGACTCTCACGAGTAGCTCGCCTCCTTCGCCGTGACCAGCCGGTACATGGCCGTGTGGAGCGGCGCCTCGACGCCGTGCCGCTGCGCCTCGCGGACGAGCGCACCCGTGATCAGCTCGATCTCGGTGGGCCGATGCGCTTCGACATCCTCGAGCATCGACGGATAGTGAGCGCTGCCGCGCCGGGTCGCCAGGACGTTCATCTCCCACGGATCCTCTCGCAGCGGGATTCCTGCCGCCGCCGCAACCCGCTTGCCCTCTTCGATCAGGTCGTGAACCAGGAAGCCGAGGTCCGACGGCCGCTGCTCGGCGGCGAAGTGCGGGTCGTGCGGCAGCCCGGTCAGCGCGGCGACGGCATTGACCGTCGCGTTGAAGATCAGCTTCGACCACTGCGCCGGTCGCAGATCGGGAAACGACTCGGCCTTCAGCCCCGAGGCGCGGATCAGCTCGGCGATCTCGACGGCGACCGCTTCCGGCGTGTCCTCGTACGGGCCGACCCACGTCTCCGTGTCGAGGATGTACTCGACGTGCGCATCGGCGTGCCTGGTGCCGCTCATGAACGTGACGCCGGAGACGAGCTGCCACTCGCCGTGGGCACGCACGATCTCCTCCGCGCCGAGCCCGTTCTGGACTGTCAGCACCACAGCTCCGTCGAACCACCCCTCCAGCCGCGCGGCGACGGGCTCGAGGTCGGTGCCCTTGCATGCGACGATCACGAGATCCGGGTCGGGCAGTGCGCCCGGGTCGGTCGAGGCGACGAGCCGGGCCGTGAAGTCACTGCGACCGGAGATGCGCAGGCCGTCGGCGTTCAACGAGTCCGCGTGCTCCTGCCGCCGCGCCAACACGCTCACTTCGGCGACGCGCGCGAGGTGCCCGGCGAACAGGCTGCCGATCACGCCCGCTCCGACAACGCAGACGCGCGAGATCATCCGGCCGCGTACTTCGCGCCCAGATACCGCAGGTACGGTCCCGCGTCGAGCCGCGACCCGGACGCGAGCTCGAGCGTCTCCTGCGGCGTGAACATGCGGCCGTACCGGTACAGATGCTCGCCGTACCAGGCGCGAAGCGGCTCGAACTCGCCGCGGGCGAACTGCTCGTCGAGCTCCGGCAGGTCGGCGCGCACGCGCTCCCAGATCTGCACCGACATCACGTTGCCGAGCGCGTAGGTCGGGAAGTAGCCGATCGCGCCGCCCGCCCAGTGCATGTCCTGGAGCACGCCCTCGCGGTCGGACGGGACGGGAATCCCGAGGTACTCCTCGAACCGCTCGTTCCACGCCGCGGGCAGGTCGGCGACCGCAAGGCGACCCTCGATCAGCTCCTGCTCCAGCTCGAAGCGCAGGATGATGTGGAGGTTGTAGCTGACCTCGTCGGCGTCGACCCGGATCAGGGACGGCTCGACGCGGTTGGTGACGCGGTAGAACTCGTCCTCGGCCAGCGACCCGAAGTGCTCCGGGAACGCCTCCTGGAGCTGCGGATAGAAGAACCGCCAGAACGGCCGGCTGCGCCCGACGAGGTTCTCCCAGGTGCGGCTCTGCGACTCGTGCAGGCCGAGCGAGACACCGCCGCCGAGCGGCGTCCGGGCGAGCTCGGCCGGGATGTCGCGCTCGTAGACGCCGTGTCCGAACTCGTGGATCGCGCCGAAAAGCCAGTTGAGCCCCGCCTCCCAGCGGGTGGTGAGGCGAACGTCGCCGTAGCCGGGGCTCGACATGAACGGGTGCGCGGTCTCGTCGAGCCGCCACGAGCTCTCGTTGAAGCCGAGCCGGTCGAGTACGCGCCGCGCAAAGCGCTCCTGCCCGTTCCGCGGCAGCTCGAGCGCCGGCGTCGCGTCGGGATTCTCGGCACCGTGAACGAGCGGAATCAGGTCGCGCTTCAGCTCGTCGAACACGGCGCGAACCTCGGCCGTCTTCATCTGCGGCTCGTAGTCGTCGAGCAGGATGTCGTACGACTCCGCGGCCCGCGCAAAGCACGCGACGTAGCGCTGCTTGAGCTCGAGATTCGCCTCGAGGTGCGGCGCGAGCAGGCTGAAGTCGGAAGCCGCGCGTGCGTCCGCCCAGGCGCGGAAGCCGAGCGCGCCGGTGCGCCGCATCTCCGCGGTCAGGCTCGGAGGCACCTGCGTCGACTTCTCCCAGTCGCGGCGGGTGACGCGAATCAGGCTCGCCTCGAACGATTCGCGAGGCAGCCCGTCCTCGTAGCTGCGCAGCTCGTCGAGCAGCTTGCCGACGGCGGGATCGACGAAACGCTCGTGCGCGATCCGTCCGAGCGTCGCGACCTGCTCGGCACGCGACTCGGAGCCGGCCGGCGGCATCTTTGTCCGCTGATCCCAGAAGAGGAGCCCCCCGACGTGCTGGAGATCGTGCAGCTCGGCCATGCGGAGGCGGAGCTCGTCGAAGGCGGCGGGCGTGCTCACAAAGGTGACCCTATCGCCGCCTGCGGAGCCACGACAGCGAGAACTCCTTGCTACCCGTGATTCCCGACGGCCGCAGGATCAGCACGAGCGCCATCAGCGCCCCGAGCAGGACGAGCCTCGAGCCCTCCGGAAGCGTGAGCCTGAAGCCGATGTGCACCGTGTTCTCGGCGTCGCCGAGAAACGAGTCGACGCCGCTCACGAGCAGCGCGCCCACCACCGCGCCCCACAGGCTGCCCACTCCGCCGACCACGAGCATCGCGAGCGTGACGAAGGTCAGCTCGAGGTAGAGCTGATCGGTGGTGATGCTGCCGAGCTCGTGAACGAGAAGCCCGCCGGCGAAGGCCGCAAGAGCTCCGCTCAGTGTGAAGGCGACGAGCCGCTGGCGATAGACGTCGATCCCGCTCGCCTGCGCGGCAGCCGGATCCTCGCGAGTCGCGCGAAGCTGCCGCCCGAAGCGGCTGCGCTGGTAGCCGTAGGCCGCGACGACGCTGATCAGGCAGCCGAGCATCAGCGCCCAGATCGAGACACCCGGGACGGAGTTGAGCGCTTGCGCAGCCGGGCCGATCTTCTCCCAGTTGCGAAACAGGTTGTAGGTGATCCCGAGCACCGCGAACGTCGCGATGCCCGCCGGCAAGCCGGAAAGCCGCATCAGCACCAGGGCGACAAGCAGCGCGTAGATCCCGCCGACAAGCGCCGCGAGCAGGAGCGAGAGCGGCGTGCCGACGTGCGTGTTGCGGAGCACCGGGAAGAGGCCCGGGAGCACGAAGCTCTTCTGCTGCGCGTCGATGGTGAGGATTCCCGAGAGAAATGCGCCGACGGCGACGAAGCTCATCTGGCCGAACGAGATCACGCCCGAGTTGCCGATGAAGACGTAGAGCGCGACCACGATCGCCGTGCTCACGAGCGCACTCTCGAACTCGAGCTTGTGCGCCGCCGTGACCGAGCTCCCGAACGCGGCCACAGCCGCGATCAGCGCCATCGGCCCGGCGAGCTGGACGAGAGCCTTCACACGCGCTCCACCGCGCGGCGGCGCGGCGCGAAGAGCCCGGCCGGGCGCAGGACGAGCACGAGGATCACGAGCCCGTAGACCACCGACGGGAGGTAGGCGCTGCTGCTCGTCGGCAGGCGCGCGCCGACGAACGAGTTAGCGAAGCCGATCGCAAAGCCGCCGAGCGCGGCGCTCGTCAGCCGGTCGAGCCCGCCCACGACGACGCCGATCAGCGCGAAGAGCGTGATCGAGACGCCGTAGTCCGGTGTGACGAGCGGGTCCTGCACGGTGAGAAGGACGCTCACGGCCGCCGCGAGCACGCCGGAGACGAGGAACGTGAAGCTGATCACACGGTTTGCGCGGACGCCGAGGAGCCGCGCGGTGCGGAAGTCGGCGGCCGCGGCTCGCATCTGGAGGCCGATCGTCGTCCGGTTCAGGAGCAGGGTCGTCGCCGCGAGGAGGCCGGCGCCGACTAGCAGCGCCACGATCGAGATCCAGCGGATGTCGAGCGAGCCGACCTTGATCGCGCCGTTGAGCCCGCCGAGCGTCCCGACCGTCCTCCCGCGCGAGCCGAACTTGAGCAGGTAGATGTTCTGGAGCATGAAGCTGATCGCGAAGGTGGCGACGAGCATCGTCGCGGGCGACGCGTTGCGCAGCGGCCGGAAGGCCACCCGCTCCATCACGAGCGAGAGCGCCACGACCACGGCCACGCAGGCGAGGATCGCGACCCACGCGGACTGCCCGCTGAGAATCGCGAGCGTGTAGCCGCCGGCCGTGATCAGCTCGCCGTAGGCGAAGTTGATCAGCCGCATGATCCCGAAGACGAGGCCGATCCCAACCGCGACGAGCCCGTAGAGCGCGCCGAGCGCGACGGCGTCGATCAGCTGCTGGAGGAGTGTCACGAGAGGTAGGCGGCCGCCAACCGCGCAGTGTCGGCCGCGTCGGCCGGTCCGAGGGTGAGCCGGATCTCGCTGTTCGCCATCACGTGCGTCCGGTCGGCGAACGCAACTGTGAGCTGTGCGCGCTGCTCGACGAGGAGAATCGTCACGCCGCGGTCGCGGATCTGGCCGAGCGCCGCGAACACCGCCTCGACGACGGTCGGCGCCAGGCCGAGCGACGGCTCGTCGAGCAGCAGCACCTCGGGCCGCGCGAGCAGCGCACGCGCGATTGCGAGCTGCTGCTGCTGACCGCCCGAGAGCGCGCCCGCGTGACGGCCGCGAAACTCCGCCAACACTGGGAACAGGCTGCGCACCCAGGCGTAGTCCTCCTCGAGCCCGTCGCGCGAGCGGCGCGCGGCCAGGCCGAGCTGGAGATTCTCGTCGACAGTGAGCGCCGAGAAGATGTGGCGACCCTCCGGCACGAGCGCGACGCCGAGCCGCGCGATCGTCTCGGGTGCGAGCCCACGCAGCGGTCGGCCATCGAGTGAGATCTCGCCGCCGGCCGTGGGGACGAGGCCCATGATCGCGTGCAGGGTCGTCGACTTTCCGGCGCCGTTCGGCCCGATCAGCCCGACGATCTCGCCTCGCTGCACCGCGAAGCCGACGTTCCGCACCGCGGGCACGGTGCCGTAGCGAACCTCGAGCCCGGAGACCTCGAGCACCGCCGCGTCAGCCACCGGTGCCTCCGAGGTATGCGGTCGCGACCTCGGTGTTGGCCCGGATCTCGGCAGGAGTCCCCTCGGCGAGCGTGCGGCCCTGGTCGAGCACCTGGATCCGGTCGCAGACCTCCATGATCAGGGGCACGTTGTGGTCGATGAGCAGCACGCCCGCGTCGAACTGGTCGCGTACCGCCAGGACGACAGCCGCGAAATCGGGGATCTCGGCCTCGTGCAGCCCGGCCGCAGGCTCGTCCATCAGCACGAAATGAGGTTTGGTCGCAAGTGCCCGCGCGACGCCGAGCTTGCGCTCGTCGCCGTGTGGGAGCACCGCCGCCGGCTCCTCCGCCCTGGCCGAGAGCCCGACCAGCGCCAGGAGCTCGGCCGCCCGCCGCCGCGCCTCTCCCCCTCGGGCGCCTACGCCGAGCGCGGCCACCTCGACGTTCTCGCGCACCGTCAGCGCGCGGAAGAGATGCCCGTGCTGAAACGTCCGCGCGAGCCCGGTACGGCCGAGCCGGTAGGGCGTCCAGCCGGTGATGTCACGCCTCTCGAGCTCAACCGTCCCGGTGGTGGGCGTATCGAAGCCCGTCAGGACGTTCACGAGTGTCGTCTTGCCGGCGCCGTTCGGCCCGATCAGCCCGACGACCTCGTGCCGCTCGAGCTGGAGGTCGACGTCCGCGAGGGCCAGAACGCCGTCGAAGGCACGCGAAACGCCGACCGCCCGGAGTGACCCGGGCGATCGGCGCTGCGCACTAGCTGGTGCTTCCAAGGCTGTTCGCTAGTGGATGTTGGGCACCGAGCTGGCCCTGACCACCGCCACGAGCTTCGCCTTGTTGTTGTTGACCTTGATCACGCGGTACGTCCGTCCCGTCACGCTGTGGAACTGCGGCGAGAAGGTCACGAGGCCCGAGATCGTGGGCTGGTTGTGGTACCGCTCCATGATCGCGGCGAGCGTCGCACCGTTCGTCGAGCCCTTTGCGATGCGGATCGCTGTCGCGATGCCGTCGATCGCAGCGGCGCCCGTGACGAAGCCGCCGGTCTGGGCCGGCTGGCCCTGCGCCTTCATCGTGGCCTCCATGTTCTTGACCGCCTTGCTCGGGTCGTCGCCCCACACCGAGGCGTAGGTGACGTAGTAGTAGTTCGTCACCTTCGGGCTCTTCGACCACCAGTAGGCACCGTCACCGGCCCACGAATTGATGATCGGGGTGTTGTTGTTGAGGCTGCGGAGACCCGCGACGAACGCCGGCTGGTCGCCGCCGAACGAGGTGCAGAAGGCGATGTTCGCCGGATGCTTCGCATTCACGCGGCTGACGACGTTGCCGATCGTCTTGTCACCCTGAGTGAACGACTCCTGCGAGAGGATCTTGCCGCCGAGCTGCTTGAACCTGATCGTGTAGGCCTTGCAGTCGTCCTTGAAGTAGCGCAGGAGGTTGTCGGTGACGACCACGCTCGACCGCCAGCCGTTCTTGAACGCGTACTGCGCCATCGCCGAGCCCTCGTCCTGCGCCGCGTTGCCGTAGCTGAACGCGAGCTTGCCCGCGGTGCCGAAGCGCGAGGGGCCCATCTCGTCGGTGCCGATGCACGGCGCGATCGTCAGCATCTTGGCGGCCAGGAACGGCTGGATCGCCGGGGTCGCATAGTCGACGTCGCACGTGACCCAGCCGATCACCGCGCCGTTGGAGATCTGCGTCAGTGCGGCCTGCTTGGTCTTCTGCGGGTCGAGCTGATCGTTGATCACCTTCAGCTGGAGCGGACGCCCGAGGACGCCGCCGGCCTTGTTGATCTTGTTGATCTCGATCTGGGCCGCCTGCACCGCCGGCGCGTCGAACGGCGCCATGTTCTTGGTCAGGTCGACCGCAGCGCCGATCACGATCGGCGGGCCTGCGAAGCGCTGCGTGCTGTGCTTGGTCGCAGCGCCCGCAACGGCGGCGATGCCCACGCCCAGCACCAGCACGGCGCTCAGCGCGATCCACCTCGCTCTTCCCTTCATCTCGTTCCCTCCTGTTCGGTCATTGCAGAACACCCGTCTTGCCCGCCTTCCATGCGGTCATGAACGCCTCGCGAGCCCGCCGCGCCAGATCTTCGGCGGGGAGACGCCACAGCGACCCTTCGTGGTCCGTCCCGAAGGTGCCGTCGTCGGAGAAGATCTCGATGTCGTAGAACCCGCTCCAGCCGGCTTCGTCGAGCGCCGCGAGGATGCGCGGGACGTCGGCGATGCCCTCGCCCGGGAGGACGCGGTCGCACCAGGTGCGGGTCGGCTCGCGCCAGTCGGCGACATGGACGCCGGTGAAGCGACCCACGTGCTCGCGAATGTCGTCGAGGAGCGAGTCGCCGTTCCACAGATTCCAGACGTCGAACATGATCCCGAAGTCGGGGTCGCCGACCTCGTCGAGAAGCTCGATTGCCTCGCCGACGGTCGTCGGAATCGTCCAGAGCTCGTGGTCGACCCGCTGTACCGGCTCGAGCCCGACGCGCACACCCGCACCTCGCGCTTCCCTGCCGATCCGGCGGAGGCCGTCGACGACGATCCGGCGCGCCTCGTCCGGCTCGAGATCGCCCTGCGGCCCGGTGAGACAGAGGACGCTCTGCGGCTCGAACGCGGCGAGTCGCCGGATCGAGGCGCAGATCGCCTCGACGCGCTCGCGCGGGTCGACAGGGCCGTCCATTAGCGGCATCGGCAGCACCGAGGGGATCGCCGGGATGCAGTTCGTGACCGTGAGACCGCTCTCGCGGACGAGCACGGTGCTCTCGGCATCCCCGCCCTGGGGCAGCTTCATCTCCCAGATCCCGATCCCGTCGAGCCGAGCGGCGGCATAGACCTCGAGGTCCTCGGCGAAGCTCGACTGGAGCGTCGAGATCTCCGACATCGAGAGGCGCGGCTCAGCCACTGCCGGCCCGGAAATGCGGCATCACATCGCGGGCGAACAGCTCCTGCGCCTTGATCGCCTGCCAGTGCTCGGCGCCGCCCGCGTTGACCGTGATCGAGATCTCGCTGACGCCCTCGCAGACCTCGATGACGTCCTCGATCCGCTGGATCACATCGGCCGGCGTCCCGACCCAGACGATGTCGCCGTCGATCATCTGGTCGTACGGCGTCGCGGCGAGCTCCTCCATGATCCCGGCGGCGTAGAAGCCGTAGCCCGCGGCGCGCAGGTCGTCAGCCGGCGGCGGCTCGTGCTCGGTGAGCGGCGAGGCGTTCCCGGCGAGGAAGCCCTTCATCCACTGCTCGGCCTCGCGGCGCGCGGTGTCGCGGTCCTCGTCGATGTAGCACGCGTGAATCCAGACGATGTCGGGCGTCGTGCCATGCTCGGCGCAGCGTGCGCGGTAGAGGTCGAGCGGCTCCTTCAGCGCGGCGTATGGGAGGAGCGGCGGCACGACAACGGCCCAGCCGCGCTCGGCCGCGAGCTCGTAGGTGCGATCCGAGGTGCCGCCGAGGAAGACGCGGAACTTGCGGTTCGGGCGCGGCACGATTCCGGTGTTCTCGACCTGGAAGTACTTGCCGTCGAACGAGAACGAGTCCTGGTCGAGCGCAGTGAAGAGCAGTTCGACGGCCTCCTCGTAGCGCTCGCGCGAATCGGGATCGAGCGCGAGCCCGGCCTTGGGCGGCATCCAGCCGTGACCGCGGCCGACGCCGAACTCGTAGCGGCCTTTGAGCAGGATGTCAGTGACCGCGATCTGGTGGGCGAGCACGAGCGGGTTGTGGAGCGGCAATGTGTGCAGCAGCGTGCGGAAGTTGATGCGGTCGGTCCGCTGCGCGGCGGCTGCGAAGAACGCGGTCGGGTTGGCCGAGATCGAGAACTTCGGAAAGAAGAAGTGCTCGATGATCGCATAGGCGTCGTACCCGAGCCGGTCGGCGTTCACTACCTGCTCGAGCGCCTCGGCGTACATCGTCTCCGGCGACTTGCCGGGCCAGCTCTGGAGCTCCGAGTAGATGCTGAACTTCACGAGGGCGCAATCCTGTCAGCTGTTTGACATCTGATCAAGAGCGTGGGAAGTTGCCCGCGAGAATTGCCGCGATGAGCACGAACCGCACCAAGGACACTCCTGTCCAGTCGCGCCATCGCACGATGGCGGAGGCCGCACTCGCCGAGCTGCGCGAGGCGATCGTGCTCGGCGAGCTCGTGCCCGGCACGCCGCTTCGGCTCGAGGATCTGGCGAGCACGCTAGGGATGAGCATCTCGCCGATCCGCGAGGCCGTGCGCCAGCTCGAAGCGCTCGGCCTGGCCGAGCACGTGCCTCATCACGGGGCGAAGGTCACGGCGCTCGACGTCGACGAGCTGCGCGATCTCTTCGAGGTGCGGCTCGCCCTGGAGACGATGGCCGTACGCCGCGCGGCCGAGCGGTTCGGTGCCGACGACCGCGCCCGGGCCTCGGAGCTCCTCGAGGAGTGCGTGGTTGCGCGCGGGCGCGGCGATGTCCGTCACGCGATGCGCGCGCACACCGATTTCCACTTCGCTCTCTACGCAGCGGCCGGCTCGCCCTGGCTCGTGCGTCTGATCCGGCCCGCCTGGGAGAGCTGCGAGCGCTACCGGGCCGCGCTCCTCGCCCAGCAGGGGAGCCTGCAGGACCGCCACGCGGCGCTCGACGGGGCGCTTCTCGACGCGTGCTCGGCGCACGATCCCGACCTCGCGGCCGGGGCGCTTTCCGAGCATCTCGAGCTGTTCGGCGACTTCTACTCGCACGAACTCGGCGGCCGCGGGATCTTCGAGCCCTAGACCGTCTCAGCGTCGGAAGACGCCCCTGGCCTTGTCGAGTCGCGATTCGAGCAGCTCGTGGGCCACGAGCGTGCCCGAGCCGCCGCCGAGACCCGGGCCGGGGTGCGTCGAGGCGCCGATGTGGTACAGCCCGTCGACCGGGGTGCGGTGGCCCGGCTGCTGCGGAAACGGCCGCCAGAGGAAGTTCTGGTCGAGCGAAAGTGCACCGGAGTACGGGTCACCGCCGGCGAGGTTGACGTTCGCGGCCTCGAGGTCTGCCGGCGAGAGCACGGCGCGCTTGAGGATCGACGACTCGAGGTTCGGCGCGTGGCGGGCGAGGCGTTCGACGATGCGGTCGGCGTAGTGCTCGCGCAGCGACTCGGTCCAGGTGCCGTCGCCGGTGTCGAGCAACCCGGCCGCGTCGCCCTTGACGTGGCGCGGCAGCTCCTGGAGCTGGATCCAGATGATCCACTTCCCGTCCGGCGCGCGGGTCTCGTCAATCGTCATCGGCTGTCCGCAGACGATCGTGGCCTCGGCCGGGAGCAGCCCGCGCTCCGCCTCGTTGACGGCGCGCGAGACCCCGTCGAGCCCCGGCGTGACGTGGAGGATCGCCGTCTTGCCGAGCCGCTCGTCGCCGTCCCAGCGCGGCCGCTCCGAGAGCGCGAGGTGGATCTGCATCTCGCCGCGCCCGTAGCGATACCGGCGCCCGGCGGCAGCGAGCTGCGGCGGCGGGTGCTCGAGCAGCCGCCCGTAGAGCTGTGTCGGCGTGACGTTGCAGATCACGGCCCTCGCCGCCGTGATCGTGTGACCGCCCGCGAGCCGCACGCCTCCGGCCCGGCCGTTGCCGACGAGGACGCGCTCGACATCGGCTCCCATCTCGCAGGCGCCGCCGAAGTCGCGGATCAGCTGCACCAGCGCCTCGGCGAGTCGCGCGCCGCCGCCGCGCGGAATCGGCATCCCGCCCTCTTGCGTTGCGACTGCGATCACCTGCGCCATGAAGCCGGACGACGCGGCGTCCGGCCCGAGCCCGGTGTGCAGCACCCACGGCGCGAGGAGGCCGTGCGCGCGCTCGGAGGCGAAGGTGTTCGAGAGCCAGTCGCGGCACGAGACGAGCAGGCCGCCGGTGAACTCGAGGGCACCGCGGCGACCAAGCCGGCGGCACGCCTTGAGCGCGAGCCGCGCGCCAGCCGCAGACCAGAGCTCGGTGCTGAGCAGCCCGAACGAGAGGTCCGCGTTCGCGAAGAACGAGCCTGCCGTCGCCTGCCACGCCGCGCCGTCGCCCGCGGCGTAAGTGTCGAGCTCGGCGGCGTTCGCGTCGGTCGAGCGGAGGAGAAACGCGGCGGAGCCGTCCGGGTACAGCGAGCCCGTGGGGAGCTCGGTGTTGAGGTACTCGAGCCCGCGTGCGGCGAGGTCGTCGCCGAGCTCAGCGTGTGCGGCGCCGCCGACCCAGAGCGGATGCCACGCGCTGAACACGTCGTGGTGGAAGCCGGGCTCGGTCAGCTCGGCGGTCTTGATTGCACCGCCGAGGTAATCGTTCCGCTCGAGGACGCACACGCGCCAGCCCGCCTTCGCGAGAATCGCGCCGGCCGCGAGCGAGTTGATCCCGCTCCCGACGATGATCGCGTCGTAGTCGGCCATCCTCAGCCTCCTCCGGCGACAAGCGCGCGGAACTCGTCGTCGGTGACGAGGCCGCGCTTCTCGGTGCCGAGCCGCTTGACCGCCGCGAGCACGTCGGCACACCGACCCTCCGGCACGTCGAGCCCGAGCTCGGCCGCCTTGATCCGGATCGAGTCGATCCCACTCTTCTTGCCGAGCACGAGCCCGCGGTCGGTCGCGACGAGCTCGGACGAGTACGGCTCGATCGAGGGTGGATCGTGAAACTGACTCGCAACGGCGCCGCTCTCGCGCCGAAAGAGGGTGTCTCCGGTGACCGGTTTCCACGGCGCGAGGTCGTAGCCCGAGAGCTCGCGGACACGCTCCGACACCGCGCGGATCCGATCGAGGCGGAGGTTCGACTCGACGCCGTACAGCGCGCGCAGCGTGAGCGCGACCTCGCCGAGGTCGGCGTTCCCGGCGCGCTCGCCCATCCCGTTGATCGTGCCCTGCACCCAGGTCGCGCCCGCGCGCACAGCCGCAACGGCGGCGGCAGTGGCGACGCCGAAGTCGTTGTGACCGTGAAAGTGAACTGGAATGTCCGGCCCCACCCACTCGACGGTTCGTGCGACGAGCTCGGCGACCGCCTCGGGCGAGGCGATGCCAAGGGTGTCGACGACGACGACCTCCTTCGCGCCCGCTTCGACCGCGCCACGGTAGACCTGCTCGTAGAAGGCCGGGTCGGCGCGGGTCGAGTCGACGCCGAAAAACGCAGCGTGGATTCCGTGCTCGGCGGCGAAGCGCATCGCGGCGGTGATGCGGCCGAGCATCTTCTCGCGCGTGACGCCGATCGCGTCGAGCTTGAGATCCGAGATCGGCGATTCGATCACGGAGTTGGCGACGCCGAGCTCAACAAGCGCCTCGAGGTCGGCGGGGACGGCACGGGAGAAGCCCCAGACCTCCGCTCGGAGACCGGCGGTGGAGATCAGCTCGACGGCGCGCCAGTCGTCGTCGGAGACGCGCGGGAAGCCGGCCTCGATCCGGTCGATGCCGAGCTCGTCGAGGGCCCGGGCGATCTCGAGCTTCTGCTCGGGGTCGAGGACGACGCCGACGGTCTGCTCGCCGTCGCGGAGCGTCGTGTCGTAGAGGCCGACCGAGCCGCCGAGACGAAACGGATCGTTGAGCGTGCCCGTCCAGATCAGGTCGCTCATCGGAAGTCGTCGGGATAGCGGCAGAGCTTCTCGGGCCCGTCCGCGGTGATCAGGTAGTTGTCCTCGAGGCGGAGGCCGCCACCACCCTCCCAATAGATTCCCGGCTCGATCGCGAGCACCATCCCCTGCTCGATCGTGCCGCCGCCGGCCTGGTGCGCGTACGGCCATTCGTGGGCGCGCGCCCCGACGCCGTGGCAAATGGGGTGCGACGGCTGGCCGGGATAGCCGGCCTCGGCGATGCCTTCGCGGATCAGCACGTCGAGCTCGGCGAGGCTCGCGCCGGGCCGGCAGTGCGCGACGGCCGCGTTGTAGACGACGAGCAACTGCTCGAGCAGAAGGTCGTACTCGGGCGTCAGCTCGCCCGGGCAGAGGTTCTTCGTGTGGTCGCACCAGTAGCCGTCGGCACACACCCAGATCTCGAAAAGCGTGGGCTCGTGCTCCTGGACGGGACGGTGGCCGGTCGGCGTGAACGTGCGGATTCCGGGGCCTGACCAGACGAGAGAGAAGCCGTAGGCGAGCTCGACCTTGCCCTCGAAACCCGTGCCCTCGCGGTGGACGTAGCCGTTCCAGAGCGCGGCGGCCTCGCTCTCGCGCATGCCGGGTCGGAGGTGCTCGGCGACATGCTCCATCGCGCCGGCGGCGATCTCGTTGGCGAGGCGCATCCGTTCGATCTCCTGCGCGGTCTTGATCGCCCGCGCCGAGTTCAGCAGCGGCGTGGCGTCGGCTGCAGCGGGAAACGCGTCGAACCAGGCTTTGGTGAAGGTCGTCGGCTCGCCGACCATCTGGTCGGTCGCCTGCGTGCCCAGTGAGAGCTCGAGGCCCACGCGCTCGTACGGCGCGGCCGCGTCGCGCGCGAGCTCGAGCGTGCGGGCGGTGGGCGGGCGCGGGTCGTTCTCGTCGTAGCCGCTCACGAACCGCACATCTTCGGTCCACGCGGTGCGGGCGGCGGCGTCGGCCGAGACCTCGAGACAGATCAGCACCGGGTCACCCTCGCGCGGGAAGACGACGGCGTCGTAGCCCTTCATCCCCCAGAGATTCGAGAGGTAGAGGACGTTGTCTGGGGTGCGAACGACGAGCGCGTCGAGGTCGGCATCAGCCATGAGCGCACGAACGCGAGCGAGCTTGGCGTCGTCGCGCGGCCAGCTCATTTCGACACACTTTCGGCACGAATTGGACGATGCGGCAACGCGTCATGGCGACTAGGCTGACGCCTGAGCAGGGGGCGGGTCGGGACCCGAGATAGTCGCGTGTATCTATAGGCGCTCACGAGCGCGCCCTCACCAGCGAACCCGCGCAGCCGCCGGCTCTCCGTGGCCGTCCTGCCAGGAGATCACCGGGTTCCGGAGCACGCCGATCCGCTCGATCTCGCACTCCATCACGTCGCCCGGCGTGAGATACAGCGACGCCGCGTCCGCCGAGAATCCGGCAACGCCGCTCACAGTCCCCGTCGAGACGACGTCGCCCGCGCTGTACCCGAGCGCCGAATAGTGCGAGATGATCTCCGGAATCGTCACGCTCATCCGCGACGAATGCGACACCTGCCGTGACTCGCCGTTCACCCGCAGCTCCATCGCAAGGTCGTGCGGATCCGGGATCTCGTCCGCGGTCACGATCCACGGCCCGAGCGGGCAAAACGTGTCGATCGCCTTGCAGAACGAGAACACCCCCGAACGCATCTCGCGCCGCTGGATGTCGCGCGCGGTGATGTCGTTGAAGATCACGTAGCCGCCGATGTAGTCGCTCGCCTCCTCCGGCCCGAACCACTTGCCGGCCTTCCTGATCACGATCGCGAGCTCCAGCTCGTAGTCGAGCTCCTCGGTCAGGTGCTCCGGATAGATCACCGGATCGTCAGGCCCGACGATCGCGTCGACGTTCTGGAAGAAGACGATCCACGGCGCAATCTCATGCGTCCACCCGACCTGCTTCGACTCCTCCTCGTGCTCGCGGAAGTTCCCGGCAGTGTGGAAGAACTTCTTCGGGACGATCGGCGCCCGTAGCCGCACCTCCTCGAGCGGGTACTCCTCGCCGGTGTCGTCGGCGCCGCCTCGCTCGAAGTAGGTCCGCATATCGGGCACATCGAGCCGGTGCACCAGATCGTCGTCGCCGACGCGGCCCACGAGGCCGTCCCCGAACGTCACGAGCCTCACCGGCTCACCGCTCCGAAAGCCACGAGACGACCTCCTCCGCATTGCGGTCCGGCGGGAACACGGGATAGAAGACCTTCGCCACCAGCCCTTCCTCCGCGACGATCGTGACGCGCTTATAGAGGGTCAGCCCGGCAGTCTCGAACGTCGGCAGCCCGAGCGCATCCCGGAGCTCGAGCCCCTCGTCGCTCACCACGGGGAACGGCATGTGGTTGCGCGCGGCGAACTCGACCTGATCGTCGAGACTCTGAGCTGACAAGCCCGCGATCCGCGCCCCGAGCCTGGCCAGCTCCGCCGCATGATCGCGAAACGCGCACGACTGCGGCGTGCAGCCCCGCGCGCCCGGAATTTCGTTCCAACCCGGCAGCAGCGGCACGTCCGGCCGCCCGGAGCGCGGATAGACGTAGAGCACCAGCCGGTCGCGCGCGATCTCGGCCAGGTCGACCGGCCCCTGCGACGACGGCAGCACGACAGCCGGAACCGCCATGCCGACGAGCCCGTCGCACGCGCCGTCGTCCTCCGGAACCGGCAGATCGGGCGGCAGCGAATAGACGTCGACGTTCATCCCGCCGAACCGCACACGCGCATCGCCGCGAGCGCATACACGTGGGCCATCTTCACGAGCCCGTCGATGTCCAGGTTCTCGCCGTATTGCTCGTCGAGCAGACCCGTCGAGGTGCCGTAGTTCACTGTCGGAATGCCGTAACGAGTCAGTGCCGAGGCGTCCGAGAACCACCGCGTCACGTCGCGCTCCGGCGGCGACCCGAACACGTCCTCGTGGCTCGCGTCGATCGCCGCGACAAGCGGATGATCCGCCGCGATCTCAGCACCCGGCGCCGTGACGTAGACCTCCGCTTCGACGCCGTACTCCGGGAATCGTCCTCGCAGCCCGCGCACCATGTCCATCACCTGGCGCCGCGCCTCGCCCATCGGCTTCGTCGGCGGCACACGAACGTCGAGGAAGAGATCCGTGCGATGCGGTGTCCGGGAGACGCGCCAGCCGAAGCCGCCGTTGATCGCACCCACGTTCACGATCGCCTTCGCGCCCTGATACCCGTTCTCCGGATCGTCCTCCCAGGTCGGAATCCACTCCAGCACCGCGTCCAGCACCTCGCGCATGCGCAGGATCGAATTGAGCCCGCGCTTGCCCTCGGTGAAAGCCGTGTGGATGAAATTGCCCTGCGTCGAGATGCGAACCCACAGCGAGCCGTAGTGCCCGAGCACGACCTTGCCCTCGGTCGGCTCCCCGAGGATGCACATGTCCGCAACGCCGCCGTGCGAGACGAGGTAGCGCGAGCCGGCCGCGTAGCCTCGGTACTGCGGCCCCTGCGCGTCGCCATGCTGCGTCTTCTCGATCTCGCCGCACACCGCTGCGATCATCACGTCGCCGCGCAGGCGCACGCCCGCGTCCTCGAGCGCCCGCAGCGCCTCGACGTAACAAGCGAGCGCGCCCTTCATGTTCGAGACGCCGAGGCCGTACAGCCGGCCGTCCTTGACGAACGGCTCGGGCTGGAAGCCGGGCACGTGCGACAGCCACGGCTCCTGGCCGGAGTACGACGTGTCCATGTGCCCGTTGAACATCAGCGTCGGCCCCCCACCCGTGCCCTCGCGGATCCCGAGCACGTTCGCGCGTCCCTGCTCGACCTGCTGCCACTGCACGCGCAGCCCCATCTTCTTGAACGTCTCGGCCATCACCGTCGCCATCTCCTGCTCGGAGCCGGTGAAGCTCGGCACGGAGATCGCGCGGCTCGCCCACTCCACCAGCCGCCTGCGGTCGATCTTGACGTCCATCACGACCTGAAGTGCGGGAGGACTTGCTCGCCGAAGAGCCGGATCTGGTCGTGCCTGTCCTCACCCCAGAGCTCGAGCATGATGTGTGTGCAGCCGGCGTCACGGTACTCTTCGATCGCCGCGATGCAGTCGGCCGGCGTGCCCGCGATCGGCTTGCACTTGTCGAGGATCGCATCGGTCACCTTCGCCTTCGCGGCGAGGCGCCCGCCCTGCTCCATCGCCTCGGCGACAGGTCGGATCTCGTCCTGCTCGAGGCCCGCGAGATCGAGCAGCGTGTCGGCCGAGCCCTGGATGTTCTGCACCTTGTTCGCGAGGTACATCCCGGCGATCTCACGCGCGCCGTCGCGCCCCGCCTCGCGATCCGTCGCATGAATCGACGAGACGACGGTGCAGCCGATGTCGATGTCGGCAGCGACGTTCTCGCGCGTGTACCGGACGAATCCGGGCGTCGTGATCGAAGGCGTGAGGCAGCCGTCCGCGATCTCGCCGGCGAGCTGCTGCATCTTCGGCGCGGTCGCCGCGACGTACACCGGCGGCACGCCGCGCGGAGTGTGCGCCTCGGCCTGAAGCGCGGGAACGTCCGCATTCCACGTCGTTCCTTCGTAGATGAACGCCTGGCCGCCGAGCACACCGCGCACGATCTCGACCGCATCACGCATCGGACCAAGCGTCTTGTTCGTCTGCATGCCCGCGTTGTTGAGGAAGATCTTCGACGTCCCGAAGCCGATGATGAACCGCTCCGGGCCCGCCGCCTCCTGCACGACGCGCGCGTCCATCGCGACCTGCACCGGATGACGCGTGAACGGCGAGATGATTCCCCAGCCGATCGTCAGACGCTTCGTTGCCTGCGCCATCAGAGCGGACACGACGGTGGACGAGCGCGCCTCCATCCCGTGCTTGCGCCACCACGGGTACGCCTCGGCGAGCCAGACAGTGTCCATCCCTGCCTCGTCCATCACGCGAGCCGACTCGAGCATCTCCTCGAGCGGCTCCATGGTCAGCTGCATCACGCCGATCCGGAACGGAACCGCCATTCGGCTACTGCGCCGCCGCTTCGCTGACCTGCTTCTCGAGCGCCGTGAGCACGTTCTCGACCTGCTGGTTGATGATCGGCTGCAGCACGCGCTGGCCCATCGAGCCGACCGGCCCCGCGATCTTGACGTCGGCCTCCCACTTCATCGACGTGCCCGTGCCCGACTCCGCGAGCGTGAAGGCGGTGTCCATGTTCATGATCGCGCCGACGCCGGTGCCCTTGGCCACGAGCCGCGCGAACTCCGGCGGCCGCTCCTCGGCCTTCTCGAAGTTCATCTTCATCTTGAGCCCACCGAGCCCCAGCGGCACCTTCACGTTCGCGGTCCAGTGCGTGTCGTCCGTGATCTCGAAGCTCTCGACTCCAGGCATCAGCTTCGCCATCGATGCCGGATCGTTCAGCACCTTCCAGACCACGTCGCGCGAACCACTGAGCTCCTTCACCCCTTCGACTCTCACCTGCTGGTCACCTCCACGAGTGCTCTTGTTTGCTCGGAGTCCTGCATCATCGACCAGACCCGGTGCGACGGGTTGCAGCTGTCATAGACGATCGGCGCGCCCGCGGTGCGAAGCGCATCCTGGATTGCGGAGCAGATCGCGTGGATCCCACCGCCGCCACCCTCCCCCATGCCCTTGGCGCCGAGCGGCGAGACCGGCGAGGGCGACTCGACATAACCGGTCTTGAGCGGCGGCATGTCCATGGTGTGGGGCACGTGATAGTCGTAGAAGTTCGGAGTCAGGAGCGTCCCGTCCTCGTCGTAGACGAAGTCCTCGTGGAGCGCCGCGCCGATCGCATGGGCGGTGGCACCATGGACCTGGCCCTCGACGATCTGCGGATGGATGCGCGTGCCGCAGTCGTCGACCGCCGCGTAGTCGACGATCTCGGTCTGCCCCGTCTCGGGATCGACCTCGACGAGACAGGCGTGGATCTGCGACGCATAGGTCAGCGTCAGCTTCCCCATCTTCTTCTCGGTATCGACGGGGCCGAAGTAGGGCCGGTAGACGAAGCGATGATTGAGCGTCGGGTTGAAGTCGGGCGGCAGGAACGCGTTGTTCGCATTCACGATCGCGCCGAGCGCCATGAACGGCAGCGCGGCCTCCTCCGGCCCGTCCTTGATCCGTGCGAACCCGTCCGCCAGCTCGATCGCCTCCTCCGGCGCCTGGAGCACGAACGCGGCGAGCTTGATCATCTCGTCGCGCAGCAGCTCGGACGCGCCCTTCACCGCGCCGAGCCCGGTGACGGCGAACTGGCTCGCGTAGGTGCCCGAGAAGCCGGCGCTCGAGTTGAAGAACGAGTCGTGCCCTGGCCGCACGTGCACCTGGTCGGGCGAGCAGCCGATGATGTCGGCGACGACCTGGGACGCGGTCGTCTCGTGCCCCTGGCCCTGAGGCACGGTGCCGAGGGTGACGACGACCTCGCCGAAGATGTCCAGCTTCACCATCGCCGCCTCGTTGTTGCCCGAGAACTGGAGCTCCGGATTGAGGAGCTGCGACTGGCCGAAGTTGTTCGTCCCGGAATCGAGCGTCGAGCCGATCCCGAAGCCGAGCAGCTTGCCGCGCGCCTCCGCGTCCTTGCGCCGCGCTTCGAGCCCGTCGTAGCCGATCAGCTCGAGCGCGATGTCGAGCGAACGCGCGTAGTCGCCGGAGTCGTAGACGCAGCCGTTCGGCGTCTCGTACGGCATCTGCTCGGCCCTGACGTAGTTGCGCTTGCGCACCTCGACCGGATCGAGCCCGAGCTCGGCCGCGACGATGTCGATGATCCGCTCGGTCAGCCAGAGGTGCTGCATCCGCGAGTAGCCGCGGTTCGGCGAGACGGGCGCCTTGTTGGTGCACGCCTGCGTGAAGTCGACCCGGATGTTGCGCCATGCGTAGCAGCCCGGCGTGACCTGGGCCCAGATGATGCAGCCGAGCGGCTCATAGCGCGGGAAGGCGCCACAGTCGTCGACGGCCTTCACCTTGAAGCCGGTCATCTCGCCATCGGCCTTCACCGCGACCTCGACGTCGAGGAACGTCCGCTCGTTCCCGTGCGCGTTCGCCGTGTGCTGGTCGGTGCGCCACTCGGTCCACTGCACCGGCCGGCCGAGCTTCCGCGCCAGCAGGCACAGGACGACGTAGTACGGATGGAGGCAGATCTTGTTGCCGAACGCGCCGCCGATGTCCTGCGTCACGAACCGCAGCTTGTCGATTCCTGTTCTCAGCGCCGGCGCCATCCAGATCGCGCCGACACCCGGCATCTGGTGGTTGCAGTAGAGCGTCCACTGGCCGGTGCCCTTCTGGTACTCCACGAGCGCGCCAGAGCACTCGAGCGGCGTCGAGCTGAAGCGGTGGAAGTGAAGCCGCTTGATCTTCACGATGTGGTCGGCCTCCGCGAGTGCCTGGTCGACGTCGCCCCAGTCGAACACGCCCGACCACACGACGTTCGTCCCCGCCTCGTCGTGGAGGACGACCTCGTCCTTCAGCGCCTCCTCCGCGTCGACGAGCACATCGAGCGGCTCGTACTCGACCTCGACGAGCTCAGCGGCATCGCGCGCCAACTCGCGCGTCCTCGCACAGACCGCGGCGACCGGCTCCCCCTGGAAGCGCACCTTGCCGACGGCGAGCGCGTAGTCCTTGATGTTCGCGCCCGGCGCCGTCGACATCTCGAAGAACGGATCGGTGTGGATCGCGACCTCGTCGCCGGTGATCGTGCCGTAGACGCCGTCGAGCTCGAGCGCCGCGCTCACGTCGATCGAGACGATCTTGGCGTGCGCGTAGGGCGAGCGGACGAAGTGGACGTAGCCGGTGCCGTGCCGGCGGATGTCGTCGAAGAAGACGCCCTGGCCCTGGACGAGTCGCTTGTCTTCCTTGCGCGGGATGCTCTGGCCGATCGCGCCCCTTTTTAGGACGGTGCCGGACTCGGTCGTGATCGTCGTCGTGCTCATCAGCGTGCCTCCCCGACCGACTTGACGGCCTCGACGATGTTCAC
This sequence comes from uncultured Actinomycetes bacterium, assembly GCA_963718355.1. Classification (GTDB taxonomy): domain Bacteria; phylum Actinomycetota; class Thermoleophilia; order Gaiellales; family Gaiellaceae; genus CAVQZA01. The sequence continues at coordinate 16,307 of CAVQZA010000019.1, read as the reverse complement.
GTAACCGGTGCAGCGGCAGATGTTCCCCTGCAGAGCCTTGCGGATCTCCTCCTCGGTGGGATGCGGGTTCTGCTCGAGCAGGTGGCTCGCGCTCATCAGCATCCCCGGGGTGCAGTAGCCGCACTGGAGGGCGTGATGGTCGCTGAACGCCTGCTGGAGCGCGGTCAGCTCGCCGTCGGCGCCGAGCCCCTCGACGGTGCGGATCGACGCGCCGTCGGCCTGCACCGCGAGCATCATGCAGCTCTTGATCGCCTTGCCGTCGAGCTGGATCGTGCAGGCGCCGCAGTTGCCCGTGTCGCAGCCGATGTGCGTGCCCGTGAGGTCGACGTCGTCGCGGATGAAGTGGACGAGCAGACGCCGCGCATCGACCTCGCGCTCGAACAGCTCGCCGTTGATCTCGACGCTGATCGTCTTCGATGTCGTCGCCTCCACTAGGGCCTCGCTTTCTCTGTCGCGTGGAGGACGGCGCGAACCGCCATGACCTCGGCCAGATGGCGGCGGTAGTCGGCGCTCGCATGGACATCGCCCGGAGGATCAAGCGTCGCGCCGAGACCCGCCGCGGCGTCACGTACGCTCGCCTCGCCGAAGTCGCCGCCGAGCTTCTCCTCCATCCCGGTCGCCCGCACCGGCGTCCCCGAGACGCACCCCATCGCAATCCGCGCGGCGCCGTGGGCCACCGATGCAGCGGCACTGACGATGCACGTCCCGTCCGTCCCGATCGTGAGTGCTGCAAACCCGTCGCCCGCGCCGGCCGGCGGCGGCACCGTCACCTTCGTGAGCAGTTCGCCCGTCGAGACGGCGGTCAGATAGACGCCGATGAAGAACTCGTCCGCGCTCACCGTGCGCTCGCCCTTCGGCCCGACGATCGTCATCCGGGCATCGAGCGCCACGAGCAGCGGCGGCAGATGGTTCGTCGGATCGTTCGAGCAGATGTTGCCGCCGATCGTGCCGCGGTTCCGCACCTGGACGTCGGCGATCGTCGCCGCCACCACGCCGAGGATCGGGCGTGTCACCTCGACTTCGGACGAGGCCGCGAGCTGAGCGTAGGTGACCATGGCCCCGAGCTCGAGCCCGCCGGCACCGGTCGCGATCGTCGTCAGCTCGGTCAGCGCGCCGAGGTCGACGAGCACGTCGGGGGAAGCCGCGCGCGACTTCATCACGTTGATCAGCGTCTGACCCCCGGCGAGCGCCCTGGCCCCGTCGTTGCTGCCGAGGAGCTGAAGCGCCTCGTCGAGCGAGCCGGGACGTGCGTATTCGACCTCGCGCAGGAGCATGAACCGATTTACGCAGGTCGGCGAGGATTTTGTCAAATCGTCTCGATCGCAGCAGAAATCACCCTTTAGAGGGAGCGCAGCCCCCATTCGAGTGATGTTGCCGGCCCCGTTCGGGGAGACACTCGGCACCCTCCCTTGATCGACCTCCGCCTCACCGACCCTGCCTATACGGAGCGACTAGCGTCGTTCCTGACCAGCCTTGGCCAGAAAGCGGTCGCATCGGGGCCTGCGACCGTCGAGCTGCTCGAGCCGGAAAGCGACAACGAGACGGCACGGATCGAGGTCGAGATCTACCTCCGCGTCTGGAACGTGCTCTATCCCGAAGCCGGCGTCGTCGTCGCCGCCGAGTAGGCGAAAGCTCCCCGGGTTGGACTCGAACCAACAACCCTCCGGTTAACAGCCGGATGCTCTGCCAATTGAGCTACCGGGGAACGGTGCGAGCGGGATTGTAGCCGGGGCGGCTGAGGGCTGATTGGGAAGGTCAGCCGCCGCCGGTGGCGCTTCAGGCCAAGCCGGGCACCTCGGGCGGTCGTGGCGCGTAGCAGCGCTACGCGGTGCGGCCGACCGTGCTGATCCGGCGCCGTGTCTGGGGCGTCATCCGGCCCGGCTGAGTTTCACATCATCCCTCTAACTAGGCGAACTGTCGGAAGGCTGTGCGGACTTTCTCGAGCGCGAGCTGGAGGTCACGGAAGTGCTCGGGGTCGGCGCTCTGGAGCTCCCGCTCGAGCCGGCGCTCGCGCAGTCGCAGCAGCAGCTGCTCTGCCGTCTCCTCGTCGATGCCCGAGGAGGCCGCCCGCGCGTCGAGCTCCGCGTACAGCGGGACGAGGTCGTCGGGCGGCGGCGTGCCGGCGACAAGGTGGTCACGAAGGCGACGTACGGGCTCCGAGTCGAAGTGCTCCGCGCCGAGCTGGCCGAGCAGCCTGACGAGATTCGGGTGCGCGATGCAGCCGGCGAGGGCATCGCGCTCGAGCCGCTCACCCGCTTCGAGCAGCCGCGGCGAGATTTGGCCGCCGGCATACAACGTCGACGGCCCGCCGCGCTTGATCGCGACCGTCATCCCGAGGCGATCGTTCGCGTGCCGCCACGCCTCTTGCCGGTCAGGCGACTCGGGCACGCCGTTCAGCACCTCGGTGACGCGCTGGTGCGCCGACTGCGCGTTCGGCGCGCGATCGATCTCGAGCCGGACGCGATACACGGCGTACGGCTCTGCCGCCGCGAGACGCGCCTCGAAGCCCGCCGGGTCGTCCGCCGGATCGGTTCCCGCCTCGAGCGCGACGACGCTCACCTCGAGCCCCATCTTCACGGCGAGCTCCATGCCGCGGAGCGTCGCCTCCTGACCCGCAGCGTCACCGTCGAAACAGAGCCAGACGCGCCGGGTCAGCCGAGTCACCTCCTTGAGCTGATTCTCGGTCAACGCCGTCCCCATCGAGGCGACGACCGGCTCGAAGCCGGCCTGGCGCAGCGCGAGCACGTCGGTGTTCCCCTCGACCACGACCGCCCTGTCCTGCTTGGCCATGGCCGAGCGCGACTTGTCCAGCCCGTACAGAAGCCAGCCCTTATGGAAGAGCTCGCCCTCGGGCGTGTTGACGTACTTGGCCTTCATCGGATCGTCGTCCCGGAGCTTGCGCGCCTGGAAGCCGACCACGCGCCCGCGCGCGTCGGCGAGCGGGAAGAGCAGACGGCCGCTGAAGTAGTCGGTGCCGCGCCGGCCGACGAGACCGGTGGCGCTGAGGTCGGCCGCGGTGAATCCCTTCTCCTGCGCCTTGCGCCCGAGCGCGGGCGCGAGCGGCGCGAGCCCGAGCCGGAAGTCGCGGCAGGTCTCCTCGCCGAGACCGCGCCCGGCCAGGTACTCCCGCGCCGCCGCGCCGGAGTCTGTGTCCCACAGGTAGCGCTCGTAGAACGCGGTCGCCTGCTCGAGCAGCGCGAAGAGCCGCTCGCGCCGCTTGCGATCCGCGTCGGCCTGCGGCGAAGACTCGTCGTACTCGAGCTGCACGTTGAACCGCTCGGCGAGAAACTCGACGGCGCTTACGAAGTCCAGCTGCTCGGTCTCGCGGACGAACTTGATCGTGTCGCCGCTCTCGCCGCAGCCGAAGCAGTAGTAGACGCCCTTCTCCGCGTTGACGGAGAAGCTCGGCGTGCGCTCCTCGTGGAACGGACAGCGCCCTGTGTAGCGGCCGCCGACCTTCCGCAGCGGCGTGCGCAGCGAGACGACGTCGATGATGCTCGCGGCCTGCTTGACCGCCTCGACGGAGGTGTCCTTGATCCGCGCCATTAAGCGATTGCCTCCGCGTACGAGAGCGCAAAGCGGTCGGTCATCCCCGCAACGTAGTTCACGACCTCGTCGACCGGGTCGCCGCGCCCGAGCAGGTGGTCGACTATGCGGCGGATCACCGCGTGCGCGCGTTCGTGCTCACCACGCGCCCCCGGCCCGAGGTACACGCGCTCGAACATGAAGCTGCGCAGGCTCAGCATCGCGGCGCCGATCTCCTCGCTCTGGCGGATGTCGCCCTCGGCCGCGGAGGTCTCGACGAGATCGTGGACGAGCCGGTCGATCCGCCGCGCGCCCGTGTCGCCGAGCAGCGCGATCTCGTCGCGCGGCAAGTCGTCGTCGGAGAGCATGCCGATCCGGATCGCGTCGTCGATGTCGTGGTTGATGTAGGCGACGCGGTCGACGAGGCGGACGATCTTGCCTTCGAGCGTCTCAGGCTCCTGCTGCCCGGTGTGGGTGAGGATCCCGTCGCAGACCTCGGCGGTGAGGTTCATCCCCTGAGCGATCCGCAGCGACTCCTCGTTGTGCCGGAACCGGCGGCCGAAGCGCTCCTCGAGAATCTGGTCGAGCGCCTCCTCGCCCGCGTGCCCGAACGGCGGGTGACCCATGTCGTGCCCGAGCCCGATCGCCTCGGTCAGGTCCTCGTTCAGCCGGAGCGCCCGCGCCACGCCGCGCGCGATCGCTGTCGTCTCCAGAGTGTGGGTCATCCGCGTCCGGTAGTGATCGCCCTGCGGGTCGATGAAGACCTGCGTCTTGCCCTTGAGCCGGCGGAACGGCTTGCAGTGGACGATCCGGTCGCGGTCGCGCTGAAACGGAGTGCGCAGCAGGCACGGCTCCTCCTCGCGCGCGCGCCCGCGCGTGGAGTAGGAGCGAACCGCAAGCGGCGAGAGCCACTGCTCCTCTCGCTCGCGAATGCCCGCCTCGAAGGCGTCGGCGACTCGACCTGCTAGCTCCGGCACAGAGTCAGACTAGATGATGATCGGGACGGTTCCGCCGTCCGCGCTCCACGCCGCGCCGGTCACGTAGGACGAGCGCTCCGAGCAGAGGAAGACGATCACAGCGGCGATCTCCTCCGGCTCGGCGAGCCGCCCGAGAGGCCGTCCGGAACCGACCTTCGCGAGCACCTCGTCGCGAGACCCGCCCGCTTGGTCGGCGAGCCCGCCGTCGCCCAGCCAGGCGCTGGTCGCGGTCGGCCCGGGCGTGACGGCGTTGCAGCGGATCCCGTCAGCGGCGTAGAGGTCGGCGACGAGCCGCGAGAGCGACAACAGCGCCGCCTTCGCGACGGAGTAGTTCGGCATCGAGGTCGACGGGCGCTTCCCCGAGGTCGAGGAGACGTTCACGATCACGCCGGCGCCCCGTTCGCGCATGCCCGGCGTGACTGCCTGGATCGCGCGAACGGCGCTCATCACGTTGAGCTGCCAGAGCTCCTCCCACTGCTCGTCGGAAAGGTCCTCGAACCTCGCTTGATACGCGAAACCGACGTTGTTGACGAGACAGTCGACGCGGCCGAGCTCAACGATCGCGCGGCGGATCAGCTCAGCCGGGGCAGTCGCCTCCGAGAGATCGCCCGCAACGTGCAGCGCCTCCCCCACGCCCGGCCCGTCGGCCCGTCGCCCGCTCGTGACCACGACGGCCCCCTCCTCGACGAGCAGGCGCGCAACCTCGCGACCGATCCCGCCGGTCGACCCGGTGACGACGCACACCTTGTCCCTGAGTCCGAGCTCCACGCGGCGCTAGCGTACAGCTCGTGACGACCCTGCTCCTGGCCCGACACGGCGAGACCGACTGGAACAGTGAGCGCCGCGTCCAGGGCCACACGGATCGTCCGCTGAACACGCTCGGGCAGGCCCAGGCGCGGGAGCTTGCCGTGCAGCTCGAGCTCGAGCCGCTCGACGCCGTCTACTCGAGCGACCTGAGCCGCGCCTACGACACGGCGCTCGCCGTCGCCGAGCCCCGCGGCCTCGCGGTGATCCGGGTCGCCGATCTCCGCGAGCGGCACTTCGGCACCTGGGAGGGCCTCACCGACACCGAGATCCTGGAACGCTTTCCCGAAGCGAGTGCCGGCCGTTGGGGCGACGGCGAGACCCCAGACGAGATGATGGCTCGCGTCGTCGACGCGCTCTCGACGATCGCGGCGCGGCACGCCGGCGGCCAGGTGCTCGTCGTCTCGCACGGCGGCCCGCTGCGTGCGCTCCTCCGCCGCCAGGAGGTCGAGATCGACGGCCCGATCCCGAACTGCCATGTAATCCGGCTCGCTTTCGAGGACGGCGAATTTCGCCCGCTAGACTGACCCCGGTGGAGGACTACACCAACAAGTACAAGGGCGAGCAGGTCGAGGTTGCGCTGTTCGGCGGCGAGTACCAGGAGGGTGTCCTCACGGCGTACTGCTACATCGAGGACGTCGCCCACATCGAGCTGAACGGGCACATCCTCGTGCCGCTCCAGAACATCGCGTCGCTGCACTGCTCGAGCCGCTGCGACGCGCCCGAGGACGACTGGCCTCCTCGCATGTTGCGCGAGGACGAGCCCGGCGACGACGACTAGCGTTCCCGTGGGCCGCCGCACGTTCCTCGTCGTGCGCAACGTGCTGAAGGCACTGCTGTTGCTGCTCGCCGTCTGCGCGCTGTTCGGAGGAATCGGCTGGCTGATCGACGGCCTGCGCGGCCTGGAGATCTTCGTCTTCTGCGCGCTGCTGGCAGCCGTGGCGGGCTACTGGTACCAGGATCGCGCAGTGCTCGGGCTCGTAGGCGCCCGCGAGCTGCCGATCGGCGAAGCGCCGGCGCTGCACTCGACGGTCGGCCGGCTTGCAGCGCTCGCCGGCGTCGCCAGGCCCAAGCTGTATCTGCTCGCGGATGCCTACCCGCGCGCGTTTGCGGCCGGCCGAGGCCCGGCGAGCTCGTCGCTGGCAGTCTCGAGCGGGCTCATCGCGGTCTGCACCCCGGCCGAGCTCGACGGAGTCCTGGCCCACGAGCTCGCGCACATCCGCTACCGCGACGTGCTGATCACCACTGCGGTCGTGCTCGCGGGGGCCTCGCTGGTCGAGGGCAGCCGCGTCGGCGGCTTCGTCCAGCGCGCGCTCCTGTTCGTGCTCGCGCCGCTCGCGGCCGCGACGCAGCACCTCTTCCTCTCGCCGAAACGGGAGTTCGACGCCGACCGGGCCGCCGCAGAGCTGCTCAGCTCACCGCACGGGCTCGCCGACGCGCTGCTCCGGCTCGATCAGGCGAGCGAGGTCCTGCCGTTTGCGGCGAGTCCGGCGACGGAGCCGCTCTACACGGTGAACCCGTTCGCGGAGGACGGCCTCGCGGGAATGTTCGTCACGCACCCGCCCGTCGGCGAGCGCATCGGCCGGCTTCGCGGGCTCGATCCTGACTGGCAGGCCAAGCTCCGCGCCGCATAACGAAAAGAGCCCTGTTTCCAGGGCTCTTTTCAAAGAATTCGGCGGCGACCTACTCTCCCGGGAGGTTGCCCTCCGAGTACCATCGGCCCTGGCAGGCTTAACTTCTCTGTTCGGAATGGGAAGAGGTGTACCCCTGCCGGTAAGACCGCCGAAACTGTCAAAGGGCGCACAGATGCGCACACCTTCAAAACTCCATAGCAGCTCATACGTGTTCTAAATCAAGACCTCGAGCAATTAGTACGGGTCCGCTGAACGCGTTGCCGCGCTTGCACGTCCCGCCTATCAACGTGGTGGTCTTCCACGGCTCTTACTCTCTCTAGGAGATGGGATGTCTCATCTCGAGGTGGGCTTCCCGCTTAGATGCTTTCAGCGGTTATCCCATCCAGACGTAGCTAATCAGCAGCGCCGTTGGCACGACGACTGATACACCAGAGGTCTGTTCGCTCCGGTCCTCTCGTACTAGGAGCCACTCCTCTCAAACATCCAACGCCCATGGTGGATAGGGACCGAACTGTCTCACGACGTTCTGAACCCAGCTCGCGTACCGCTTTAATGGGCGAACAGCCCAACCCTTGGGACCCGCTTCAGCCCCAGGATGCGACGAGCCGACATCGAGGTGCCAAACCCTTCCGTCGATGTGGACTCTTGGGAAGGATAAGCCTGTTATCCCCGGAGTACCTTTTATCCGTTGAGCGACGGCAATTCCACTCTTAACCGCCGGATCACTAAGACCTGCTTTCGCACCTGCTCGACCTGTCGGTCTCGCAGTCAAGCTCCCTTATGCCTTTGCGCTCTACGCACGATTTCCAACCGTGCTGAGGGAACCTTTGTGCGCCTCCGTTACATTTTGGGAGGCGACCGCCCCAGTCAAACTGCCCACCTGACGCTGTTCCCGACCCGGATTACGGCATCGGGTTAGAAGCCCAGAACACGGGGGGTGGTATCCCAAGGTTGGCTCCACGAGGACTAGCGTCCCCGCTTCAAAGCCTCCCACCTATCCTGGACAACGTACCCCAGACTCCAACGTCAAGCTGCAGTAAAGGTTCACGGGGTCTTTCCGTCCAACCACGGGTACTCGGCATCTTCACCGAGACTACAATTTCACCGGATCCCTCGTTGAGACAGCGCCCAACTCGTTACGCCATTCGTGCAGGTCGGAACTTACCCGACAAGGAATTTCGCTACCTTAGGACCGTTATAGTTACGGCCGCCGTTTACTGGGGCTTGGATTCAAAGCTTCGCCCGAAAGCTAACCTCTCCTCGTGACCTTCCAGCACCGGGCAGGCGTCAGCCCCTATACGTCGTCTTTCGACTTCGCAGAGACCTGTGTTTTTGGTAAACAGTCGGTTGGGCCGTTTCACTGCGGCCCCCTCGAGCTTTAGGGAGTAAATCCCTATCACTCTACCGGGGCGTCCCTTCTCCCGAAGTTACGGGACCATTTTGCCGAGTTCCTTAACGAGGGTTCTTCCGATCGCCTTGGTATTCTCTACCTGCCCACCTGTGTCGGTTTTGGTACGGGCACGTCCCACCTCCCTAGACGCTTTTCTAGGAGGCATGGCTTAAGGAACTTCGCTCCTTGCGGAGCTCGGCATCCCGTCTCAGGCTTAATGGGTGACGGATTTCCCTATCACCCGCCCTACGCGGTTACCCCAGGACGACCATCGCCTGGGATTCCGTAGCCTACCCCGTCCCGCCATTGGTGATAGCGGTGGGGACGTGGTACAGGAATATCAACCTGTTGTCCATCGCCTACGCCTTTCGGCCTCGGCTTAGGTCCCGACTAACCCTGAGCAGATTAGCTTTACTCAGGAACCCTTGGGCATTCGGCGGAGGGGTTTCTCGCCCCTCTTTCGTTACTCATGCCAGCATTCTCACTTCCCAAGCCTCCACGGCTGGCTTACGCCGCCGCTTCGCCGGCTTGGGAACGCTCCCCTACCACTCCACAGTTACCTGTGAAGTCCGTGGCTTCGGCTCCTAGCTTGAGCCCCGTTACATTGTCCGCGCCCGACCACTTGACCAGTGAGCTGTTACGCACTCTTTAAATGGTGGCTGCTTCTGAGCCAACATCCTGGTTGTCTCTGCAATCGGACATCGTTTCCCACTTAGCTAGGAATTAGGGGCCTTAGCCGACGGTCTGGGCTGTTTCCCTTTTGACCACGAAGCTTATCCCCCGCAGTCTGACTGCCACGCTCTGGAGTAACGGCATTCGGAGTTTGCCTGACTTCGGTAAGCTGGTAAGCCCCCTAGGCCAAACAGTGCTCTACAACCGCCACTGAACACGTGACGCTATACCTAAATATATTTCGGGGAGAACCAGATATCTCTGAGTTTGATTAGCCTTTCACTCCGACCCACAGCTCATCCCCGCCGTTTTCAACCGACGTGGGTTCGGTCCTCCACGGGGTCTTACCCCCGCTTCAACCTGGCCATGGGTAGATCACTCAGTTTCGGGTCTACCTCCAACGACTAAGCGCCCTATTCAGACTCGCTTTCGCTACGGCTCCGTTTCCTTAACCTTGCCGTTGAAGAGTAACTCGCTGGCTCGTTATGCAAAAAGCACGCCGTCACAGACCAAGTCTGCTCCGACCGCTTGTAAGCACACGGTTTCAGGTGCTATTTCACTCCCCTTCCGGGGTACTTTTCACCTTTCCCTCACGGTACTAGTTCACTATCGGTCGCCAAGGAGTACTTAGCCTTACGGGGTGGTCCCCGCAGATTCCGACCGGGTTTCTCGTGCCCGGCCGTACTCAGGTACCTGACAAGGAAGGCTATGCGTTTTCGTCTACGGGACCGTTACCCTCTGTGGTGTGAATTTCCATTCACTTCGACTAACGCATAACTTTGTAACTTCCCGACCCATCGGCAGATGGATCAAGTCAGGCCCTACAACCCCTACGTGAAAACGACTGCCGTCTATCACGTCACATAGGTTTGGGCTCTTCCCTTTTCGCTCGCCACTACTCAGGGAGTCGAGGTTTCTTTCCTTTCCTCTGGGTACTAAGATGTTTCAGTTCCCCAGCTTGCCACTGCTCGCCCTATTTTATTCAGGCGAGAGCATGCGCGCATTACCACGCATAGGTTTCCCCATTCGGAAATCCCGGGATCAAAGGTTGGTCAGCACCTCCCCCAGGCTTATCGCAGCCGCCCACGTCCTTCATCGGCTCTTGGCGCCAAGGCATCCACCGTGTGCTCTTGTTCTCTTGATCAGAAAGAACACGTGTGTTGCCGCTATGGAGTTTTCAAGGTGCGCGCGGGAAACCCCGCCGTCGCGAGTGGCCGGCTCATTCGCCGGTCTCTCAAAACTCAACAGCGTGGTTACGTCGAGGTCGACGTATTTCTAGGCGAGCCCGGTCACCGGACGGTCTCGAGAGAGACCATCGACGAGCCGGGCGCCTACCGGAGTAAGAGCTCCGGATTCCCTAGAAAGGAGGTGATCCAGCCGCAGCTTCCGCTACGGCTACCTTGTTACGACTTCACCCCAATCATCGACCCTACCTTCGACGGCTCCCTCCCTTGCGGGTTAGGCCACCGGCTTCGGGTATTGCCAACTTTCGTGGTGTGACGGGCGGTGTGTACAAGGCCCGGGAACGTATTCACCGCGGCAATGCTGATCCGCGATTACTAGCAACTCCGCCTTCATGGAGGCGAGTTTCAGCCTCCAATCCGAACCGGGACCGGCTTTTTGGGATTCGCTCCCCCTCGCGGGTTTGCAGCCCTTTGTACCGGCCAATGTAGCACGTGTGTAGCCCAAGACATAAGGGGCATGATGACTTGACGTCATCCCCACCTTCCTCCGATTTGTCACCGGCAGTCTCCTATGAGTCCCCGACATTACTCGCTGGCAACATAGGACAGGGGTTGCGCTCGTTGCGGGACTTAACCCAACATCTCACGACACGAGCTGACGACAGCCATGCACCACCTGTGTATTTGCCCCGAAAGGCTGCCGTGTTTCCACGACATTCAAATACATGTCAAGCCTTGGTAAGGTTCTTCGCGTCGCGTCGAATTAAACCACATGCTCCGCTGCTTGTGCGGGCCCCCGTCAATTCCTTTGAGTTTTAGCCTTGCGGCCGTACTCCCCAGGCGGGGTGCTTAATGCGTTAGCTTCGGCACGGAGGGAGTCGACACCCCCCACACCTAGCACCCATCGTTTACGGCGTGGACTACCAGGGTATCTAATCCTGTTCGCTCCCCACGCTTTCGCGTCTCAGCGTCAGTACCGTACTAGAGAGCCGCCTTAGCCACGGGTGTTCTTCCTGATATCTGCGCATTTCACCGCTACACCAGGAATTCCACTCTCCTCTTCCGGACTCTAGCCAGATGGTTTCGGTCGACGTCTGGAGGTTAAGCCTCCAGTTTTCACAACCGACCTACCTGGCCGCCTACACGCTCTTTACGCCCAATAAATCCGGACAACGCTTGCCCCCTACGTATTACCGCGGCTGCTGGCACGTAGTTAGCCGGGGCTTCTTCTGGAGGTACCGTCACCCTCTGGGCTATTAACCCGAGTGGCTTCGTCCCTCCTGAAAGAGGTTTACAACCCGAAGGCCTTCTTCCCTCACGCGGCGTCGCTGCGTCAGGCTTTCGCCCATTGCGCAAGATTCCCCACTGCTGCCTCCCGTAGGAGTCTGGGCCGTGTCTCAGTCCCAGTGTGGCTGATCGTCCTCTCAGACCAGCTACGGATCGTCGCCTTGGTGGGCCATTACCCCGCCAACTAGCTAATCCGCCGCGGGCTCATCCTCGATCGGAGGCCGAAGCTACCTTTTCTCGCCGGCCCGAGGGCCAGAGAGGCTATCCGGTATTAATCCGAGTTTCCCCGGGCTATCCCAGAATCGAGGGCAGATTACCCACGTGTTACTCACCCGTTCGCCGCTGTCCCCAGGACCGAAGTCCTGGTTCTCGCTCGACTTGCATGTGTTAAGCGCGCCGCCAGCGTTCGTCCTGAGCCAGGATCAAACTCTCCGTGAAGGATTGTTTGCCCCGAAGGGCAATCTTCTTCCTTCGAGCTTGAGCTCAAAGGTCATGTCCCGAAGGACATGACGAGGTGTTGATTCCTCACCGGCACCCCGAAGGGAGCCGAGGAGGTCTCGACGTAAACGCACGCTGTTGAGTTTTCAAAGACCGGCGCTGCTCCTGCTGTCCCAAAGAAAAGCCTCCGACTCGCGCCAGAGGCCTTCAGACTGTTCGGTACCTAGGTCGTATCCGATTCGTCCGAAGGGCGCTCCAGTGATCGAGGGGAACCTTCTCCGGGCAGCCTCTTCGAGGCAGCCAAGACGGGATGTTAGCACAGGTTTGACCTCGCTTAGGCTATCTAGAGAATGAAGCGTGCGAACCTGCGTTTTCCAGCTTGAACGAGCGCTCCCTCGAGCGCTGTCCTTGGAACGTCGAGCACGGTGACAGGCTCGCCGTCCACCTTGACGCCGCCCTGGGCGATCAGACGGCGTGCCTCGCTCGTCGAGGCGACGCCGAGGTGTGCGGTGAGCAGCGACGGCAGGTGCACCGGATCGCCGTCCGGCAGCGCGAACTCGGGCACGTCGTCGGGCGCCTGGCCCTCGCGCACGACGCGCGTGAAGTGCGCCTCCGCGGCTGCGGCCGCCTCCTCCCCGTGTGAGCGGCGGACGATGAAGCGCGCGAGCTCGAGCTTCGCCTCGAGCGGATCGCCCGCCGGGGCCGGCTGCTCCATCACGAGCTGGTACCACTGGGCAAGCTGGTCGTCGCTGATCCGCATCGTTCGGCCGAACTGCTCCTCGGGCGCCATCGTCAGCGGGATGTTGTTGCCGACGGAGGAGGCCATCTTCTCGCCGTCCCAGGAGAGGAGCAGCGGCGTCGTCAGCACGATCTGCGGCTCGAGGCCGTAGTGCTCCATCACCTCGCGACCGGCGAGGAGGTTGTAGAGCTGATCCGTGCCGCCGAGCTCGACGTCGGCCTCGACCGCGACCGAGTCGTAGGCCTGCATCAGCGGATAGAGGAGCTCGGAGACCGAGATCGGCTGGCCGCCGAGGTAGCGCTTGGCGAAGTCATCACGCTCGAGCAGGCGGGCGACCGTCATCGTGCGCGCCAGTGCGACCACCTCGGCGTAGGTCAGCTTCGAGAGCCACTCGCCGTTGTAGCGAACCTCGGTGCGGTCGGGATCGAGAATCACCATCGCCTGGTCGAGATATGTCCGCGCGTTCACGTCGATCTCCTCATCCGTGAGGATAGGCCGCTCCGCGGAGCGGCCTGACGGGTCGCCGATCCGGGTCGTGTAGTCGCCGACGATCAGCACGCCGGTGTGGCCCTCGTCCTGGAAGGCGCGCATCCGCTGAAGCGGGATCGCGCGGCCGAGGTGGATGTCGGGCGAGGTGACGTCGATCCCGAGCTTTACGCGCAGCGGGCGGCCGAGCGCGAGCTTCTTCTCGAGGCCTCCCTTGGGCAGAACGTCCACTGCGTTGCTCGTCAGCGACACGATGGGGCGAGTCTAGACGGTGCCCGCGAACCGATCCGGGCCCGTGGGCGAACTCCTCTCGTGAGCAGCCTGCTAGCTTTGCGCCCTCGCCGCCGGCGAGACGCGCTGATGCCCCGCGACCTCGCGCACCTCTCAGACGAAGCGCTCGTCGCGCTCGCCGCGCGGTCGGAGGAGTCGGCGCTGGCCGAGCTCTACGACCGTCACGGCCGAGTAGCCTTCGGGCTCGCGTTGCGCGTGCTGCGCGACCCGGCGCTCGCAGAGGACGCGGTGCAGGAGGCGTTTCTCACGCTTTGGCGCACCGCGTCGACCTTCGTGCCCGAGCGCGCCAAGGCGAGCTCCTGGATCCTCACGCTCGTCCACCGCCGCGCGGTCGACCTCGTCCGACGCGAGGAGCGGCGTCGAGCCGAGCCGCTCGAGGACGAGAGCCGCGCCGACATCGAAGGCTCGGCGGCCGACGTCGCGTGGCTGCGCTTCGAGCGTGAGCGCGTGCAGGAGGCGCTGCGCCGGCTGCCGGATCACGAGCGGGAGGCGCTCGAGCTCGCGTACTACGGCGGCTTCACACAGTCGGAGCTGGCCGAGCGGCTCGGGCTTCCGATAGGCACCATCAAGAGCAGGATGTTCTCGGGGCTAGCGCGCCTCCGGGAACTGCTGGATCCCGGCGCGCAGGGAGACGAATGGACACCGACACCCTCCACGATCTGACAGCCGCCTACGCCCTCGACGCGCTCGACGAGCGCGACGTGCGCGCGTACGAGGAGCACCTGGCCCACTGCGAGAGGTGCAGGGCGGAGCTTGCCTCGCTCACCGAGACTGCGGCCTCGCTCGCGTACGGCGTCGACGCTCCGCCGCCGGCGCCGGAGCTGCGCGGACGGATTCTCGACGCGGCGCGCGCGGAGCGGTCGAACGTGGTGCCGCTGCGGCGGCGCTGGACCGCTCCGGTCGCTGCGATCGCCGTCGCCGCCGCAGTCGTGCTCGCGTTCTGGGCGGTCTCGCTGAACGGCAAGCTGAACCGCGAGCGGACGAAGAGCGCGCAACAGCTCACCGCAGTCCAGATCGTCGCCCAGCCGGGCGCGCGGCGCATCCCGGTCACCGGCGCGAACGGCTCGCTCGTCGTCTCCGACACCGGGCAGGCAGCGCTCGTCCTCCCCGGCTTCTCGCGTGCGCCCGCGGGGAAGACCTACGAGACCTGGGTGATCGAGAACGGCACGCCGCGCTCGGCCGGGCTCTTCAGGGGCGGCGGCGACGTCTCGCTTGTCGGCCTCACGCGCAGCGTCCCGAACGGAGCCCTCGTCGCCGTGACGGTGGAGCGCAAGGGCGGTGTCGCCCAGCCGACCGGCGCGCCGGTCCTCAGTGCGAAGACGGCCTGACCGGAGCTACACTCCCCGCGCTTTGCTGCGACGTAAGCGCACCGACGCGCCGCCGAAACGCCGGCGCCGGCGGATCCGCAAGCTCCGCCTCCTCCTCTTGATCGTCGTCCTCGGCGTGCTGGGGACGACGGCGCTCGGGCTCGGGCTGGTCTCGGCGATCGCCTCGCAGGTGCCCGAGCTCGACCCCACCAAGCAGCACCAGCAGGTCAACGGCTACATCTACGCCGACGACGGGCACACGATCCTCTCCGTGCTCCGCGGCTCGCAGGCGCGGGTGATCGTGGCCTCGAACCAGATCTCGCCCCAGATGAAGCAGGCGATCGTGGCGATCGAGGACAAGCGCTTCTACGAACACCGCGGGATCGACGTGCACGGCATGGCGCGCGCCTTCTGGGCCGACGTCACCTCGCACGGGCTCGTCCAGGGCGGCTCGACGATCACGCAGCAGTTCGTGAAGAACGCGTACGTCCGCAACGAGCGCTCGATCGCGCGGAAGCTGAAAGAGGCGGCGCTCGCATGGCAACTCGAGCAGCGGTGGTCGAGGACCGGATCCTGACCGCGTACCTGAACACGATCTACTTCGGGAACGGCGCGTACGGGATCCAGCAGGCGGCGCTCACGTACTTCGGCGAGCGCGCGGCCGACCTCACGCTGCCGCAGGCCGCGTTGCTCGCCGGGATCCCGGAGGACCCGTCGCTCTACGACCCCGTCGTGAATCCGCATGATGCGAAGTCGCGGCGCAACCTCGTCCTGCTCGAGATGCTCGACCAGCACGACATCTCGAAGACGGACTACCGGCGGGCGACTCGAGCGCCGATGCCGAAGCCGCAGGACGTCCACCTGCCAGGCACGCAGGGCCCGGCGCCGTACTTCGTCAACTACGTGAAGCAGCAGCTGATCGACCGCTACGGCGCCGGACGGGTGTTCGGCGGCGGCCTGAAGGTGAAGACGACGATCGACCTCCGCCTCCAGACACTCGCGCATGCGGCGATCGACCAGACGCTGACGAACCCGAACGGACCGACCGCCGCGCTCGTCGCAATCGACCCGCGCACCGGCCACGTGCTGACGATGATCGGCGGCTCGAACTACCACAAGAGCCAGTTCAACCTCGCGGTCCAGGGCGAGCGCCAGCCCGGCTCCTCGTTCAAGCCGTTCGTGCTCGCGACGGCGCTCGAGCAGGGGATCTCGCCCGCGACGATGTTGACCTCGAAGCCGCAGGTGATCTCACTCGGCGACAAGGACTGGTACGTCCACAACTACGAGGGTGCCTACCTCGGGCCGATCAACCTCACCGAGGCGACGATCGAGTCGGACAACACGGTGTACGCGCAGCTGACGCGGATCGTCGGGCCGGGGAACATCGTCAAGACGGCGCACCGGCTCGGGATCACGAGCCCGCTCCAGAACTACTTCGCGATCGGGCTCGGCGTCGAGGCGGTCAATCCGCTCGAGATGGCGCGCGCCTACGGGACGTTCGCCAACGGCGGGATGCGGCTCGACGGGCGCCTCACCGGGAACCGGCCGCTCGCGATCGCCTCGGTCAACGGCG
>CAVQZA010000018.1:0-6633 GCA_963718355.1 uncultured Actinomycetes bacterium | reverse complement strand
ACTGCTGTTCCACAATTCTGACCGAGAGCGCGACCGGCGTCAATGGACTGGGCTTGAGCGGCCGCTCTTTGCTGCCGATACCGGGTCGATGCGGCCTGGGGCGTTAGGTACCGATTTCGAGGTCTACGGTTCGGAGCTCTTGCGCCGGATCGCGGGCACGGTCGCGATCATGTTGTACGAGATGAAGTTGTGGCCCGACGGGCGTTACGAGTGCCTGACGTTTGTCGGGCTCGAGACCCTGATTGGCCCTGTTCCCGAGGGTGTGTCGCCAGAGGAGGCGTATGACGCGGCGGTGCATCCGGACGATCGGGATGCCTACGACGCGGCGTTAGTGGCGCTTCGGCAGGGCGGGCCGGTTGAGGTCGAGTATCGGCTGATCGGCAGCGACGGCGAGACGCGCTGGGTGCTCGACCGGATGCGGCCCGAGGGCTCGGCGGAAGATGGCGGTCTTCTTGTCGACGGCGTGGTTGCCGACATCACCGACCGCAAGCGAATCGAGGCGGAAGCGATGGAGAAGCTCGCCCACGCCGCGCTCCACGACTCGCTGACGGGTCTGGGGAACCGAGCGTCGTTCCTGGAGCACCTGGAGCTCGGCCCTCGCTCGGGCCACCAGGACGCGCCAGGGTGTGGCTGTTCTGTTCATCGATCTGGACAACTTCAAGCTCGTCAACGACAGCTTCGGACATGGGGCCGGAGACGAGTTGCTGAAGGCGGTCGGATCGCGGTTACAGGGCGCGACCCGGAAAATGGATGTGGTCGCGCGTCAGGGCGGCGACGAGTTCCTGGTCCTCCTCTCCGACCTCGAGCGCCGCCCGCCGAGGAGATCGCTTCTTGGGTGCCGCGGAGGTGGTCGCGAGCAAGATGCGACGAATCCTGCGCGCACCGTTTCTTGTCGAAGGAATCGAGATCTACATCAGCGCGAGTGTCGGCATCAGTCTCTTCCCCAGCGACGCCGACGATTCCGAGACGCTGCTCAAGCACGCAGATATCGCCATGTACTCGGTCAAGGACGGCGGACGCGATGGCTACACGCTCTACAGACACCGCGCGGATACGGCCCGCGAGCAGATCTCCATGGCGGGCCGTCTGCGCAAGACGGTCGAGGGTGGCCGAGGCCTGGTCCTGCACTATCAGCCGCTCGTCAACCTCGAGACCGCAGACACTCGTCGGCGTGGAAGCTCTCGTCCGGTGGCAGGACGGCGAGCGTGGACTGGTGCCGCCAAACGATTTCCTTCCCCTCGCCGAGCAGATCGGACTGATCGGCTCGCTCAGCGACTGGGTGATCGACGAAGCATGCCGCCAAGCGCTGGCCTGGCAGGAACAGGGGCTGGATCTATACGTCTCGATCAACCTGCCACCGTCCTACTGCCAGTCGACAGGGATGGCCCACCTGACGGCGGCCGCTGCCGCCGCGGGCGTCGGTCTCGAGCGGCTTGATGATCGAGGTGACCGAGTCAGCGCTCATCCCCGACGCGCGGAGGCACATGGAGGACACCCTCGCGGACATGCATCAAGCGAGGGCTGAAGCTAGCGATCGACGACTTCGGCACCGGCTACTCCTCGCTCGGACGGCTCAACAAGACTTGGGTCAGCATGCTCAAGATCGACCGCTCCTTCATCCAGGACCTGCCCGAGAGCGAGCACGCCCGAACACTCGTGACCTCCATCATCCAACTCGCCCACACGCTTGGCCTCGAGCCGCTCGCCGAAGGAGTCGAGACCGAAAACAGCGCCGTTATCTCCTCGAGCAGAACTGCCGCTACGGCCAGGGCTTCCTTTTCAGCCGCCCCGTTCCCGTCCACGAGATCGAAGCGCTCTACGACAGCTACGAACAGAGCGGCGCCATCGCAGACAGAGCATCTCCGTCATTCGCTACTTGAGGATGTTCACCGCGCGCGCGACGACCATGACTGCGAGCGAGAGGCTGATCGCCGCCTGCACGAGCATCAACATGTTCACGGCCCGTGCCACCACCATCACGGCGAGGCTCAAGCTGATCGCCGACTGCACGAGCATGAGCATCTTCGCCCACCGGCTGAGCGGCAGCGCGTCCGTCGGGCTGAACGCCGACGAGTTCGTGAACGACACGAACAGGTAGTCGAGGAACTTCGGCTCCCACCCGCCGACGAGTAGCGCCGGCTCGGTCTGCTGCGGGAAGAGGAAGTCGCGCTCGTGCGGTGGCGTCGTCGGCCGCGCGAGCGGGCCGCCGCCGTCGAGCTGCCAGAACCACAGCGCGAAGAGCAGCACGTTCACGACCCACATGTGCACGGCCGCGCGCAGCAGCACCGGCGCATTCGCCGACGCGCCGTTCACGAGCAGATGGACGAGCAAGATGATCGACGCGCCGTTCGCCGCGCTGAGGATCCCGATCAGCCCGATCGTCAGCCAGCGCCGGCCCAACCGCAGCTTCTGTCCGCCCCACTCGAGGCTCTGCATCAGCGGCCCCTTCGGCACGCTGAGCACGAGCGCCGCGAGCAGTACCGCCGTCAGCGTCGGCACGACCCAGCGCACCACCGAGAACGCACCCGCCGAGTTCCCGGCGATGAACCGGGTCGGCAGATCCGCATACAGCACCGCCGCCGAGATGATCGCGGCGGTCGGCCACAGCGGCGACTCGCCGAGCGACGCCTCGACCTCTTCCAGCCGCGTCTCCACTGAGGAGAGTGTGACTAGGGCTTAGGCCAGCACGAGCTAGACGGGCATCGCCGGCGGCTGGCTCGAGTCGTACGAGTCAGATCCGTCACCCGTCGAATCGCCCTCCTCCGCGAGCTTCTCCATCAGCGCCTTGATCTTCGCGACCGTCGCGTCGAAGCGCGGGTTCGAGACCTCGCCGCTTCCGACCAGCTCGTACGTCGCCTTGCCGAGCTCGGTGTACGCCTGGCTCAGCTCACGCTTCGTCTGGACGTCTTCGACGCCCTCCTTCGCCTTCGCGGCTGCCTGCTCCGCTGCTGCCTTCGCCTTGTCGAGAAGTCCCATCGCTCACGCTCCTACTCGAGGATTGACCCAAGAAGACCGCCGATGCCCGCCTCATCCCTGCCACCGCCCGCCGACTCCAAAACGCGACGCGCGGTGCGCGAGAACGGCAACGTCTGCAGCGTGACGTGCCCCGGGCCGGTCATGTGGACGAGGAACAGCCCCTCGCCGCCGAACAAACTCTTCGCAACGCCGCCCTGCAGCTTCACCTCGTACTTCACGGTCGGCTCGATCATCACCATGCAGCCGGTGTCGATGATCAGCCGCTGGCCGGCAACGAGATCGAAGTCGAGAAAGTCGCCGCCCGCATGCAGCCACACGGTGCCCTTGCCCTTCAGGCGCTGCAGGAAGAAACCCTCGCCGCCGCCGTGCAATCCCATCCCGAGCTTCTGCGCGAACGCGCTCTCGATCTCGACGTCACCGAAGTGGCCGAGGTACGCGTGCCGCTCGCAGATGATCTCGCCGTCGAGCTCGTGCTGCCGAATGGAGCCCGGGAACGGCCCAGTGATCCCGACAGCGCCCGCGCCCTTCGCCTCGTAGCGCGTCAGGAACAGGCTCTCGCCCGCGAGCAGCTTCCGCTTCAGCCCACCGGCCAGGCCGCCGGGCATCTCCACGTCCATCGAGATGTCGCCGGTGACGAACATCATCGCGCCCGCTTCCGCGGTCATCCGCTCGCCCGGCTGAAGGGCCACGACAACCGCCGGAGCCTGCCCCTCACGAACTGTTGCCTCCATCAGCTGGGATGCTATTCCGAAGCGCAAGGCGGCGCTTGAGGACGACGGCCGGCGGTCGATAACTCCCGCATGCCACGCCGCGCAGCCATCGCGCTCGCCGCCTTCTGGATGCTGGCCACCGTCGGCATCACCGCCGCGCACGCCGCCCGGCAGACGACGCAGTGGCCTGCCCTCCGGACGGCCGGCTCGTTCATGCTCGAGGACATCCGCTTCAAGGTGGACGGGAAGTGGGGCCTCGCCTGGCAGACCCTCTACCCCGCGCACAAGTTCGTCGCGCGGCGCTCGGTCTACGTCTCCTGCGAGAAGTCGACCCCGTGGCCGGCGCCGATCCAGAGCGCCGAGCTCGTCGGCGTCCGCCGCGCCAGCTTCCGCGTGCCCGGCGTCGGGATCGTCTCCGGCGCCGCCGTCGCGGTGCGGATCGCGGTCAAGTGGTACGGGGAGCGCGACCCGATGACGTTCGTGCACTCGTTCCACCTCGTCCCGGTGCACGGGCACTGGACGTGGCTCCTCTCGCCGCAGCGGTATGCCCTGTACCGCCACGACGGCTGCGGAAGCTTCCCCGCCGCGTAGACCTGATCTAGGCTCCGCTCGTGGCCCAGTGCACGAGCTGCGGAACCGACAACCGCGACGGGCAGAAGTTCTGCGGGAACTGCGGCGCCTCGCTCGCGACCGCCTGCCCAAGCTGCGGCGCGGCGTACGAGCCGGGCCAGCGCTTCTGCGGCGAGTGCGGGACATCGCTCGTCGCAGCCGAGCCCGCAGCGGCAGGGCCGGACGTCGAACGGCGCGTCGTCACCATCCTCTTCGCCGACCTCGTCGGCTTCACAGCGCTCTCGGAGTCGCGCGACGCGGAGGACGTCCGCGGCCTGCTGACGCGCTACTTCGACACCGCGCGCCTCGTCATCGGCCGCTACGGCGGCACCGTGGAGAAGTTCATCGGCGACGCCGTGATGGCGGTGTGGGGCGCTCCGACCGCGCGCGAGGACGACGGTGAGCGCGCCGTCCGCGCCGCACTCGATCTCGTCGAAGCGGTCGCGGCGCTCGACGCAGGGTTGCGCGCACGCGCGGGCGTCCTCACCGGCGAGGCGGCCGTGACGCTCGGCGCCACCGGCCAAGGACTTGTCGCGGGCGACCTCGTCAACACCGCGTCGCGCGTGCAGTCGGCGGCGGAGCCGGGCACCGTGCTCGTCGGCGAGTCGACGCGGCGCGCGAGCGAGGCAGCGGTCGTGTACGAGGACGCCGGCTCGTTCGAGCTGAAGGGAAAGTCGGAGGAGATCCCGCTGTGGCGCGCGCTGCGCGTCACCGCCGGCGTCGGCGGGCGCCGCCGCTCGGAAGGGCTCGAGCCGCCGTTCGTCGGCCGCGACCGCGAGCTCCGCCTCATCAAGGATCTGTACCACTCCTCCGCCGAGCAGGGCCGCTCGCATCTCGTCTCCGTCCTCGGCATCGCCGGCATCGGCAAGTCGCGCCTCGCGTGGGAGCTCTTCAAGTACCTCGACGGCCTCACCGAGCTCGCGTACTGGCACCGCGGCCGCTGCCTCTCCTACGGCGACGGCGTCACCTACTGGGCACTCGCGGAGATGGCGCGCGAGCGCTTCCATATCGCCGAAGGCGAGGACGCAGACTCCGCGCGCACGAAGCTCTCCACCGCGCTCACGGAGTTCGTGCTCGACGACGAGGAGCGGCAGTGGATCGAGCCGCGACTCGCGCACCTACTCGGCCTCGAGGAGGAGCGGCAGGCGCGCGAGAAGGAAGACCTGTTCGGTGCGTGGCGCCTCTTCTTCGAGCGGCTGTCAGAGCGCGCGCCCGTCGTGCTCGTGTTCGAGGACGTGCAGTGGGCGGACGCGGCGCTGCTCGAGTTCGTCGAGTACCTGCTCGAGTGGTCGCGTAACCACAAGATCTATGTCGTCGCGCTCGCGCGCCCGGACGTGCACGACCGTCATCCGGATTGGCCGTCGTCGCGCAACACGACGACACTCGCGCTCGAACCGCTGACCGACGAAGCGATCGCGCAGCTGCTCGAAGGGCTCGTGCCGGGTCTGCCCAACGACGCACGCGACCGCATCCTCGCGCGCGCCGAAGGCGTGCCTCTGTACGCGGTCGAGACGGTCCGCATGCTGCTCGATAAGGGATTGCTCGCACGCGAGGGCGACGTCTACGTCCCCGTCGGCGAGCTCGGCGAGCTCGCGGTGCCGGAGACCTTGCACGCACTTGCGGCCGCGCGCCTCGACGGTCTCGGCTCAGACGAGCGCCATGCACTGCAGGACGCCGCCGTCCTCGGGAAGACGTTCACGAAAGCGGGACTCGCCGAGGTGGGCGGGCGTAGTGAGGCGGAGCTCGAGCCGCTGCTCGCGTTTCTCGTCAAGCGCGAGATCCTCGGACTGCAGAACGATCCGCGCTCGCCGGAGCTCGGGCAGTACGGCTTCCTCCAGGACCTCCTGCGCCAGGTCGCATACGAGACGCTCGCGCGTCCGGAGCGGAAGGCGCGCCACCTGGCTGCCGCCGAGTACCTCACGAGAAGCGGCGACGAGACGGTCGAGGTCGTCGCATCGCACCTGCTCGCTGCCTACGACTCCGATCCGGACGCAGATGACGCGGGCTCGATCCGCGACAATGCACGGCTCGCGCTCGTGCACGCCGGCCAGCGGGCAGCGGCGCTCGCCGCCTCAGCCGAAGCGCTGCGCTACTACGAGCAGGCGCTCGCGCTCGCCGAGGACGCCGAGCTGCACGAGCAAGCGGGACGCGCCGCCCACCTCGCGGCGCGTCTTCCGGACGCACACGCGCACTTCGAGCGCGCGATCGAGCTCGCCGAAGCCGCGGGCGATGCCCGTGGCGCCGCCCGGCTGCGTTCGCGCCTCGGCCCAGTCCTCTGGAACGAGGACCTGATCCCGCAGGCGTTCGACACGCTCGAGAAGGCAGTTGAGGTCTTGTC
>CAVQZA010000017.1:0-22014 GCA_963718355.1 uncultured Actinomycetes bacterium | reverse complement strand
ATGGGCCCGCCTGGATTCGAACCAGGGACCGACGGATTATGAGTCCGCTGCTCTGACCGCTGAGCTACAGGCCCGCGCGGGGCGAGCCTATCGCCCGGACGGGCCGGAGCCCGCCCGGGCGGTCGCGAGCTAGCCGAGAATCTTGCCCTTCTGCTCGGCGAACTCCTCGTCGGTGAGGACGCCCTGCCCGTGGAGTGCGGCCAGCTGCTTCAACTGCTCCACCTGGTCGTCACTCACTCCGCCTTCGGCAGGTGCGGGGGCCGGGGCGGCGGGAGGTGCCTCCGCCTGCTGCTGGTTCTCGGCCGCAGCGGACTCTGCTCCGGCCTTGGCGCCGGCGTGAGCGACCCCGCCGACTACGACGGCCGTGGCGATGGGACGACGTCTGAAACGCATGTGATTCTCCCTTCCTAGGTGGACTCGGGCTGGGAGAGCCCGAGCGCGAGCATGATGTGCGGTGCCGCTGCGACGACCTTCGGCAGGCCGACCTGCGGCGCGACTGCGCGCAGCACGCCGAGGACGTCCTCGGGCGTCGCGCCCTCGTCGAGCGCGTTCGCGACCTGCCACACGTACGAGGTGGGCGGCGCGTCGAGCGCGATCAGCGATGCGACCTTGACGAGGCCGAAGGTGCGGCCGTCGAGGCCGGTCGCCTCGCGCATCGTCTCGCGGAGGCCGACGGCCGCGTCCAGGAACGCGAGGTCTCCGGTCGAGAGGCCGCGCAGAGCCTCCTGGGTCTCCGGGGCTACTTCACCCATTCTGATCTCCCTTCCGTTCGGTGTTCTGACGATACCGCACCCTGGGATGGGGGGAATCCGCGCAAGAAACACGTGGCCGGGGAGTCTTCTCCGGCAGATGCCGATGCGACGCCGACCGTCGTGAGCCTCCCGGTCTACCGTGGTCCCTTCGGACGCGTCGAGGCCGAGCGGCTGCTGTGGCGCGCCGGCTTCGGGCCGCGCAAGGGCGAGGCGAAGGCGCTCGCGGCCAAGGGTCTCGACGCCGCCGTCCACTCGCTCACGCACCCGGGCGCTGAGAAGCTCGTCGGCCGCCCGCCGCGCGACGACAAGGGCCACAAGCTCGCGCCGGCGGACGCTTGGGGCCACGACCACCTCTGGTGGCTCGACAAGATGGTGCGAACGAGCCGGCCGCTCGTCGAGCGGATGACGCTCGTCTGGCACGACTGGTTCGCGACCTCGAACGGCCAGGTCGGCTCGCAGCGGCTGATGCTCAAGCAGAACGAGCTCTTCCGCCGCCGCTCGCTCGGCTCGTTCCACGACCTCCTGCTCGACGTGACCCACGACCCGGCGATGCTGATCTTCCTCTCCGGCGTCGACAACACGAAGGACGCGCCGAACGAGAACTACGGGCGTGAGCTGATGGAGCTCTTCACGCTCGGCGCCGGCCATGGCTACAGCGAGCACGACGTGCGCGAGCAGGCGCGCGCGCTGACCGGCTGGCGCAGCGACTGGCGCAACGGGATCGGACAGACGAACTTCCGCTTCACGGCCGACCGGCACGACAACGGCATGAAGGCGATCTTCGGCAAGAAGGGACGGTTCACGTGGCGCGACTCGTGCCGGCTCTGCCTCGAGCATCCAAGTCACGCGCCCTACGCGGTCACGAAGCTCTGGAGCTACTTCGTCCCGGTGCCGCCCGACGGCGCCACGCAGGCGGCGCTCGAGCACCTCTACAAGAGCGGCCACTACCAGGTGCGGCCGCTCCTCGATGCCATCCTCCGGCACCCGGCGCTCTACCTCGGGCCCGCGATGATCAAGCCGCCCGTCGTCTACACCGCGGGGCTCCTGCGCGCGCTCGGGCGCGGCATCGACACCGCCTCGTGGGTCTGGCTCGACGACCAGGCGGGCCAACGGCTGTTCTACCCGCCGAACGTCGCGGGCTGGGACGATACGCGCTGGCTCGACACGGCGACCTTCCGCGGCCGCTGGGATGTCGCCGGCTACGCGCTCCAGCCGTCGCAGCTCGACGGGAAGCATCACCACGGCGCGACGCTGCCCCTCGACGCGAAGGTGCTGCTCTCGCGCGCACTCGTCAGCGTCGGCTCGCCGTCCCTCGACCAGCGGACGAAGGACATCCTGCTCGCCTTCGCGGAGCGCGCACTCAGCGATGTCGGCAAGGACGACTGGAAGAAGAAGTCCTACCCGGCGATGATCGTGAACGCGCTGCGCCAGCTGATCGCGATCTCGCCCGCGGGGCAGGTCTCGTGAGCAACGACTGCAGACACTGCCTCGACTTCTCGCGGACGCAGCTGCTCAAGCGCGCGGCGGCCGAGGCGGGGCGCGGCCTCCCGATGATCGAGCCGGGGATGCCGACGCCCGCGGGGACGGGGCTCAGCAGGCGGAGCTTCGTGGCGAAGAGCGCCGGGCTCGCGCTCGCGGTCTACGGCGCGGGCTCGCTCGGCCTGCGCCAGCTGGAGGAGGGGATCGCGAACGCGGCCGCCGGCGCTCCGAAGAAGGTGCTCGTCTCGATCTTCCTCGAGGGCGGCGCCGACGGGCTCTCGCTGCTTTATCCGGACGGCGACCCGCTGTACCGGAAGCTGCGCCCGAAGCTCGCGCTGCCGACGGGCACCGGACCGGCGTTCGCGGCGGACAGCCGCCTCCGCTGGCACCCGTCGCTCGCGCCGCTGGCCCAGCTGGACACGGAAGGGAAGGTCGTCTCGCTGCCGGCCGTCGGCTACACGCATCCCGACCAGTCGCACTTCACCTCGCGCCACTACTGGGAGGTCGGCGCGACCGACCAGCACCTGCTCACCGGCTGGCTCGGGCGGACGCTCGACGTGATCGGGACGATGGACAACCCGCTCCAGGGCCTCTCGCTCGACGGCCAGCTCGCGCCCGCGCTCGCCTCGACGAAGGTGCCCGTGGCTGCGATCGAGGGCGTCTCGTACAACTTCTGGACGAGCAACGTCTGGGGCCAGGTTCAGGACCGGATGCTCGAGACGCTGGAGCACCTCGGCGCCGCGCCGCGCTCCGACCCGGGGCTCGCGAAGGCGAGCGCGATCACGATGGAGGCGCACCGGCTGCGCACTCAGCTTCTGCCGTTCTCCGGCGACAAGGGCATCACGAGCCCGGTCACCTATCCGAAGAGCGACGACTCGTTCCCGCAGCGGCTCGCGGGGCTCGCGGCATTGCTCGCGGCGGGCCTGCCGCTCCGCTGCGTCGCCCTCAGCGCGCCCGGCGCCTACGACACGCACTCCGACCAGGCGGGTGCGCTCGCGAAGGGGCTCGACCTCACCGCACAGAGCCTGCTCGCCTTCCAGCGCGACCTCGAAGCGCGCGGGCTCGCCGACCACGTGCTGGTGCACGTGTGGTCGGAGTTCGGCCGCCGCGCGCAGGAGAACGGCTCCGCGGGGACGGATCACGGCGCGGCGGGCGTCGGCTTCGTGATCGGCTCGCAGGCGGCCGGCGGCTCGGTGGGTGTGTTCCCGGGGCTCTCCGGCGCGGGGCTCGACTCCGACGGCAACGTGGCCGCGACCTCGGACTTCCGCGGCGTCTACGGCGCGTTGCTCGAGCAGTGGCTCGGCGTCGACGCCGAGCGCGTGATCCCGGGCGCAAAGGCGTTCGACCGGCCGCAACTTGTGAAGGGGTAGCGTTCCGCCGGTGACGGCGGTCTCCGAGCACCTCGACGACACCGTCCGCTCGTGGCTCGGGCTGCCTCGCTCGTCCGAGGTGGAGGTGCCGAAGCTGCCCGACGAGCTGGCCCGGATGCTCCTGCGGGTCGAGGAGCTCGAGCAGCCGCACCGCGATCGCTTCGGCTGCTTCGAGTACTCGTTCTCGGAGCGCTACCGTGCCGGAAACCTCTGGGAGCCGGAGCTCGATCGCTGGGCCGCCGAGGAGCGAGGGAAGCTCGCCGGCCGAGCCGAGCTCGAGCCGCTCTGGCCCGACGGCAAGCGCTTCGTGATCACCTTCTCGCACGGCCTTTATAGGCTCGACGATCCGTGCCTCTTCCGCGGGCGGCAGCGGACGATCGGCGAGCTGATCACGATCCTCGCTGCCGACGGGGTGGAGGTGGGCCTGCACGGGAGCTTCGCCTCGGCCCTCGACGGAGACGGTCTCGCCGACGAGCGACGCGCGCTCGAACGCGCCACGGGGCTCGCGGTGACGACGACGCGCCAGCACCTCCTGCGCTGGGACGTGCGCACCACGCCGCGGGCGCAGGAGAGCGCGGGGCTCAGGGTCGACTCGTCGCTCGGGTTCAATCGCAACGTCGGCTTCCGCGCGGGGGCCGTCGCTGCCGTTTCGGCTCTTCGACCACGACGCGGACCGGTCGCTCGACGTACTCGAGCTGCCGCTCGTCCTCCAGGAAGACCCGCTCCCGCAGCTCGACTCGCTCGGGCTCGACCCGCCGCTCGCGCCCGGCGTCACGGCACAGCTCCTCGACACCGTCGCCGAGGTGGGCGGCGTCGCGACGGTGCTGTACCACCCGCACTCGCTCACCGATCCCGACTTCCTCGAGCTCTACCGCTTCACGCTCGACTACGCGGTCGAGAGCGATGCGTGGGTCGCGCCGCTCGGCGAGGTCGCCGAGCGGTGGCGCGAGCGCGAAGCACGGTTGTAATCGAACATACGTTCGCCTAGACTCGGGGCGATGCAGCTTCGACTGGACGCGGCCGATCGACTCGTCGAGCTCGTCGAGGAGCGGCGCGGGCCGGTGGCGGCGGCGGAGGCCGCGCGGCGGCTCTTCGCGCTCCGACGGCTTCCCGACGGCGTCGCGCGCGGGCTGCTCGAGGAAGCCGTGAGCGCCGACTCGCGGCTCGCGTGGCGCGGCGATCTCGTCTCGCTCGCCGAGCCCGCCGCGGCGAGCACGCGCCTCGAGCTCGCGGCGTTCTGCGTCGTCGATCTCGAGACGACGGGGCTCTCGCCGGCGACGGCGCGCATCTGCGAGATCGGCGCGGTGCGCGTCGAGGCGCTCGAGCTCACCGCGCGGTTCGAGACGCTGGCGAATCCGGGCATGCGGCTGGCGCCGGCGATCGGCGCGCTGACGGGAATCGACGATGCGTCGTTGCGGCGCGCGCCGTCGGTGGCGGCGGCGGTGCGGCGCTTCCTCTCGTTCGCCGGCGACTCGGTGCTCGTCGCGCACAACGCGCGCTTCGACCTCGGCTTTCTGGACAAGGAGACCGAGCGGCAGACGGGGAAGCGGATCGCGGCGCCCGTGATCGACACGGTCGGGCTCGCGCGGCGGCTGCTCGCGGGCCGCACCTCGCGCGCCGGGCTCGCCTCGCTCGCGCGGTTCTTCGGCACGAGCGTCCGGCCCTCGCATCGCGCGCTGCCCGACGCCGAGGCGACCGCGGAGATCCTGCTCTGCCTGATCGGCCTTGCGCAGGAGCGCGGCGCCGAGACGGTCGCCGATCTCCAGGAGCTCGGCGCGACTCGTGCGCGCCGCGTCCATGCAAAGCGCTCGCTCGCGTTCGGCGCCCCGGAGCGGCCGGGCGTCTACCTCTTCCTCGACCGCGCGGGCCAGGTGCTCTACGTCGGCCGGGCGCGAGACCTGCGGGCGCGGCTGCGCTCGTACTTCCACTCCGAGCGGCAGCGGCCCGCGGTCGAGGCGGCGCTCGGGGCGCTCGACCGGGTCGAGTGGCGCGTGCTCGGCTCGGAGCTCGAAGCCGGCCTGGAGGAGCTGCGACTCCTGCGCGAGCTGCGCCCGCCGGCGAACGCGCGCGGCGCGCGGCCCGACCGCTACGTCTACTTGCGCGCGCGCGGGGAAGACGTGGTCGTGAGTGGGACTCCGGGCCCGCACGGCCCGCTCTCGAGCCGCAGTCGAGCCGCGCTGGCGGCGCGTGCGCTCACCGCCGCGGAGCTTGACGACCCGGCCTCTGCGCTCCCGCGGCTGCGCGCCAAGCTCGCCGCGCACTCCGACGCGCTCCGCTACGAGGACGCGGCGCGGCTCCGCGACCGGATCGACGCACTCGAGGACACCGTCGCGCGTCTCCGCCGCCTCGATCGCCTCCGCGAGTCCGAGCTCTGCCTGCTCGTGCCCGCGGTCGAGGCCGGCTTCCGCCGGGCGATCTTCGTCGCGGGCGGACGTATCGCGGCGGTGCGAACGGTGCCGCCCGGCGGGGGCGGAGCGGTTGAGCTCGAGGCGGGTCTCGCGGCGTGCAGAGACCTCGAGCTGTCCTATGCGCCGGAGCACGCCGACGAGCTCTTGCTCGTCGCCTCGTTCCTGAAACGCCCGCCGCCCGAGCTGAAAGTGCTGCCGCTCAGCGAGGCGCGGGCGGCGTGAGCCGCTCGGCGAGGTAGCGCAGCGCCAGCGGATACCGGTACTCGATCAGCCCGTGGCCGGCCGGGAACAGCTCGAAGAAGACGTCCGTGACCCCGATCTCGGCGAGCGCGCGGCGAAACGCGATCGCGCCGAGGTCGAGGTAGTACTCGTCTCGCGAGCCGGAGTCGATGTAGATCGCCTTCAGCCCGCGCAGTGCCTCGGCATGGCGCGGCACCATCAGCACCGGATCCCACTCGAGCCACCGCTCGAACACCTCTGGTCGCTTCGCGCCCGTCTCCAGGTCGAACGGCAGCTCTCCCTCCGAGTAGCACGCGGCCATGCAGAGCGTGTTGACGAGCCACTGGTCGGACTCGCGCGTCAGCGCCGGCCGCGAGCGGAAGTCCTCCCGGAAGCGCTCGACGGAGCCGTCGTACTCATCGCGCAGCGCCCGCGCGCACTGCGCGAACTCGCGCTGGTAGCAGAGCTCGAACAACGCATCGCCAGCGTGCGTGGCGAGCCCGCCAAAGAGATCGGGCCGCAGCATCGGCGTCACCATCGCCCCGTAGCCGCCGCTCGACTTGCCCATGATCCCGCGGTGCGCCGCCGCATCGAGCGTCGAGTAGCGCGAGTCGACCCACGGCACGACCTCGTCGCAAAGGTAGGTGTGGTACCGCCCGGTCGCGGGCGAGTCGAGGTACTGGCTGCCGCCGAGCGCCGTGAAGCAGTCCGGGAACACGACGAGACACGGCGGCGCCTCGCTGGACGCGAACAGCTCGTCGAAGAGCTCGATCACGGTCTTCCGCATTGACACGCGGTTCCGCCACATCTCGACCTGGCCCGTCATCCCCTGGATCGCATAGACCGACGGATAGCGGCGCGACTCGTCGTACCCCGGCGGCACGTAGACCCAGAGCGGGCGCTCGTGCGGATCTCCGAGCGGGTTCCCGCGCAGCGCCTCGCTCACGAAGACATGCTCGTCCAGCCAACCCTCCACGGCTGAATCTCTACACTGTTTGCATGGCCGAGATCGGAACGATGCGCGTCAAGAGCGGCCTCGCCGAGATGCTCAAGGGCGGGGTGATCATGGACGTGGTCGACGCGGAGCAGGCGAAGATCGCCGAGGACGCGGGCGCCTGCGCCGTCATGGCCCTCGAGCGCGTCCCCGCCGACATCCGCCGCGACGGCGGCGTCGCGCGCATGTCCGACCCGGCGATGATCACCGAGATTCAGGCCGCCGTGTCGATTCCGGTCATGGCCAAGTGCCGCATCGGCCACTTCGCCGAGGCGCAGATCCTGCAGGCGCTCGAGGTCGACTACATCGACGAGTCCGAGGTGCTGACGCCCGCGGACACAGCCCATCACGTCGACAAGTGGCAGTTCACGATCCCGTTCGTCTGCGGCGCGACGAACCTCGGCGAGGCGCTCCGCCGCATCGCCGAGGGCGCCGCGATGATCCGCACCAAGGGCGAGGCCGGCACCGGCGACATCGTCAACGCGGTCACTCACATGCGCGCGGTCTTCGGCGGGATCCGCCGGCTCGGCTCGTTGCGTGACGAGGAGCTCTACGCCGAGGCGAAGGAGCTGCGCGCGCCGGTCGAGCTCGTGAAGTGGGTCGCCGAGAACGGCCGCCTGCCCGTCGTCACGTTCACCGCGGGCGGCATCGCAACCCCCGCCGACGCGGCGCTCTGCATGCAGCTCGGCGCGGACGGCGTGTTCGTCGGGTCGGGGATCTTCAAGTCCGGCGACCCGGACAAGCGCGCGAAGGCGATCGTCGAGGCGACGACGCACTTCAACGACGCCGAGGTGCTCGCACGCGTCTCGGCGGGTCTCGGAGAGCCGATGGTCGGCATCTCCACGGCAACACTCGAGCCGTCAGAGCTGCTCGAGTCGCGCGGCTGGTAGTCGCCGTTCGAAACCTGCGGTTTTCGAACGGGATCGCGCGGAGACCGTCGCATCAGCCACAGGGACGACACTCTTTGTCCGGATCGCTCCGTCACGTTCGACACGTGACAACGGCACCTCCTCCTCCGCTGGATCTCGGCGATCTCGAGGTGAGCAAGCCCTGGTAGCGAGTCCGTCCGACCCGGGGTTCATTCTCCCGGGCAGTGGGCGTGCGCAAGCCGGTCTGGACGACGTCGTCCTTCCTGATTTACCTGGGCGGACTGACCGTGCTCGGCGCGGCGCTCACCGCGCTCTCGTACCTCGCGAACAACTTTGGTGACTTCGCATACGTCCTCTGGGCGCTTCTCGTGCTCGTGGTGCTGAAGACGATCGCGCTTGCGTTTCGGATGCGCGGCGCCGGGCTCACCGCGGGGATCTTCGCCTTCGCGACGGTGCTCGCATTCGGTGCGTTCGTCGCCGCGATCTGGAAGTGGTTCGGCTGGCTGCCGACGCTGAGCGGCAACTCGCCGTTCAGCGGCTTCCACCTCGGCCTGCTCACGCTGGTGCTGCTCGTCTTCTTCGCCGCGGTGAGCTCGATGCCGTTCTACCGCTTCCCGCTGCTCGTGTTGATTGCGTCGGCGACGTGGGCCTTCTTCGTGATCGCGCTGCTTTCCAACGGTGGCACCTGGTCGGCGATCGTCGCGGTCGCGACCGGGCTCTTCTTCCTCGCCTGCGGCGCCGGAATTGATAGCGGCGAGCAGAGGCCCTACGGCTTCTGGCTGCACTTCACGGCGGCGGTGACGATCGGGAGCGCCCTGCTCTACTGGTGGCACAGCGGTGACTGGCACTGGGTTCTCGTCGCAATCTTCAGCCTGATCTACATCGGGCTCGGTTCGGCCACGAATCGTTCGATCTGGGCTGTGCTGGGCGCACTCGGCTTTCTCGCCGCGACGGAGCACTTCGCTTCGAAATGGACGAGCGGCGGCGTGCACCTCGGTCTCACGGTGCCGTCCGGCGACTGGGTCCCCGCATTGGTCTTTGCGATTGTCGGCTTCTTCTTCGTCGCGCTGGGCCTTGCAGCCGCGCGCCGCCACGCTGAGTCCGAATAGCCGCCTCTACAATCTGCGCATGACGATCGGCGTCCTCGCCCTCCAGGGCAACTTCCGTGAGCACGCCCAGATGCTCAGCGAGCTCGGCGCGGAGGTGGTCGAGGTGCGCAAGCCGGAGCAGCTCGACGCGCTCGACGGGCTCGTGATCCCGGGCGGCGAGTCGACGACGATCACGCGGCTGATGCGGCTCTACGGGATCGACTCGGCGCTGGGGCGGTTCGAGCGCCCGATCTTCGGCACCTGCGCGGGGATGATCGTGCTCGACCGCGACCACCTCGGCCTGATGGACATCGTCGTCCAACGGAACGCCTACGGCCGTCAGGTCGCGAGTTTCGAGGCCGATCTCGATCTTGCGGGCGACCCGGTGCCGCTGCGCGGCGTCTTCATCCGCGCGCCGTGGCTCGAGGAGGCCGGCGACGGCGTCGAGGTGCTCGCCGAGCTCGACGGTCGGCCGGTGCTGGCGCGCGAAGGCCGGATCCTCGTCGCCTCGTTCCATCCGGAGCTGACCGGCGACACCCGTGTGCACCAGATGTTCCTGAAGCTCGTCGAAGAGGAGGCGCATGTCCGGGCATAGCAAGTGGTCGTCGATCAAGCACAAGAAGGGCGCCGCGGATGCGAAGCGCGGCAAGCTCTTCTCGAAGCTCTCGCGCGCGATCATCGTCGCGGCGAAGGACGGCGGGCCTGATCCGTCCGGCAATCTCGCGCTCGCAAACGCGGTCGAGAAGGCGAAGTCCTACTCGATGCCGAAGGACAATATCGACCGCGCGATCGCGAAGGGCTCGGGCGCAGACGCCGACGCGGCCGCATTCGAGACCGTCGTCTACGAGGGCTATGGCCCCGAGGGCGTGGCCGTTCTGGTCGAGGCTCTGACCGACAATCGCAACCGCACCGCGGCCGATGTCCGCCACATCTTCGCTAAGACCGGCGGCAACCTCGGCACCTCGGGCGCCGTCGCGTGGCAGTTCGAGCGTCGGGGCGTGGTCCTGGTCGACGCGACGGGCGCCGACGAGGACGAGCTGATGCTCGCGGCAGCGGAGGGCGGGGCGGAGGACGTCGAGCCCGACGGCTCGAGCTTCCAGATCACCTGCGCACCGGAGGAGCTCGCGGCGGTGCGCGCCGCGGTCGAGGCGGCCGGCTTCACCGTCGAGTCGTCCGAGCTGACGATGATCCCGTCGACCACGGTCGAGGTCGCCGACGAATCGACTGCGAAGCAGGTGCTGCGACTGATGGACGCGCTGGAGGAGAACGACGACGTCCAGGAGGTCTACGCCAACTTCGACATCCCGGAGCGCGTGCTGGAGGCGGTGGCGGGATAAATGCTTGAGGAGGCGGATCACCGCCCCCTCAAGCCAGGACGGTTATCCCCTTCGTTTTGTCCGCAGGAGTTCGCGGATCAGGCTGAGCAGCGCTGCGGCGAGCTCAAGCCCCGCTGTTACGTCCGACAAGCAACCTGTTGCTCCTGTAGATGGTGCGCGGTCGAGTTCCGACTGCCGACTGTTGCGTCGCGCCCTTCAGATTACGTTTCGCTTCGGCCGTCTCGGGCCGACTTTCGGCGATCTCTGAGAAGAGGCGTCCCTCGGCGGAGCCGGGCTTGGCCCGGCGGGAGCCGAAGCGAGTGTTGGCGGCGGAGCGTCGTGAAGGAGGGGGCCGTGGGGGAACCCATGGGTTCCCCCACGCTGAGCAGGGTTGTCCGGTGAGGTGCCTAACCTCTCCGTGTGAAGGTACTCGGCATCGACCCAGGGACGGCAGCGTGCGGGTACGGCATCGTCCAAGAAAGCGACGGCCGCCTCAGGGCGGTGGTGCACGGGTGGTGGCGCACGTCTGCAAAGGAACGCCCGGAGGCTCGTCTCAAGACGATCGCCGACGGAGTGCGCGGCCTTCTGGCGGAGCATGCGCCGGACGCCGTCGCAATCGAGGAGTCGTATGTCGGCGCCGACGCCCGCATCGCACTCTCCGTCGGACAGGCGCGCGGAGCCGTGCTCGTCGTCTGCGCAGACGCTGAGGTCGACTGCACCGAGTACGCGCCGGCGAGCGTCAAACAGGCCGTCTGCGGCTACGGCCGCGCCGACAAGGAGCAGGTGCAGAAGATGGTCAAGGCGATCCTCGCGCTCGACGAGCTGCCGCAGCCGAACCACGCCGCCGATGCGCTCGCGGTGGCGATCTGCCACGCGCTCGCACCGCCGCTCCTCCGGATGGTGGCCCGGTGATCGCTCAGCTACGAGGCCAGGTCGTCTCGAAGGGCCCCGGCGGGCTCGTGCTCGACGTCGGCGGCGTCGGCTATCTCGTCCAGCCCACGCAGAGCGTCCTCGGGCGCGCGCGCGACGGCGAGCTGACCGTCCACACGTATCTCCACGTCCGCGAAGACGCGCTCCAGCTCTACGGCTTCGCGGAGCCTTCCGAGCGCGAGCTGTTCGAGCAGTTGCTCTCGGTATCCGGGATCGGGCCGAAGGTGGCGCTCTCGATCGTCTCCGGCTCGAGCCCCGACGAGCTGCGCCGCGCGATCGCGCTTGAGGACACCGCACGCTTCGAGGCGATTCCCGGGATCGGCAAGAAGATCGCCCAACGCGTGGTGATGGAGCTGAAGGAAAAGCTCGCCGCAGGTATGCCGACCACCGCGACTCCCGGCTCCGCGCCCGCCCAACACCTCGTCGCGCGCGAGGCGCTCGTCGAGCTCGGCTACTCGGTGGTCGAGGCCGAGCAGGCACTCGCGCCCGTCGATCCCGACCTGCCGCCGGAGGAGCGCGTCCGGCTCGCGCTGAGGCCCGCAGCATGAGCACTCAGTTCCTGGCGCCTGTGGCGCACGGCGACGAGGACGAGCTCGACCGCTCGCTGCGGCCGAAGAGCCTCGACGACTTCATCGGCCAGGAGCGGATCAAGGAGCAGCTCGCCATCGCGCTCCAGGCCGCAAAGGCCCGCGGTGAGGCGCTCGACCACGTCCTCCTGGTCGGCCCGCCGGGACTCGGCAAGACGAGCCTCGCCTACATCATCCGCGAGGAGCTCGGGGCCGGAATCCGCACCGTCGCCGGGCCCGCGCTCGAGCGCAAGGGCGACATGGCCGCGATCCTCACGGGCCTCGAGCAGCGCGACGTGCTCTTCATCGACGAGATCCATCGGCTCAACCGCGCGATCGAGGAGATTCTCTATCCGGCGCTCGAGGACTTCCGGCTCGACATCGTCGTCGGCCAGGGGCCCGCCGCGCGCACGCTCACGCTCGACCTGCCGATCTTCACGATGGTCGGCGCCACCACGCGCACCGGACTGCTGACGACGCCGCTCCGCGACCGCTTCGGGATGACGTTCCGGCTCGACTACTACGAGCCCGCCGAGCTCGCCACGATCGTGCGCCGCTCGGCCCGGATCATCGGCGTCGAGATAGAGGACGAGGCCGCCGACGAGATCGCCGGCCGCTCGCGCGGCACGCCGCGCATCGCGAACCGGATCCTGCGCCGCGTGCGCGATGTCGCCGAGGTGCGCCACGCCGGCGCGATCACCACGGCGATCTCCCGCGAGGCGCTGACGCTGCTCGAGGTCGACGAGGCCGGGCTCGAGCGGATCGACCGCGAGCTCCTGCGCGCGATCGTGGAGCGCTTCGACGGCGGCCCGGTCGGCCTCTCGACGCTCGCCGTCGCGCTGGGCGAGGAGACCGACACCGTCGAGGACGTGTACGAGCCGTACCTGCTCCAGCTCGGCTTCATCCAGCGCACCCCGCGCGGGCGGATCGTGACGAAGCTCGGCCGCGCCCACATCGGCGCGGCTCCGGCCGAGCCCGGCGACAAGCTCTTTTGAAGCTCGTCCCGGACGCCTTCGTCGTGCCCGACGGGCTCGAGACCGAGCGTTTCCAACTGCGGATGCTCACCGTCCGCGATGTGGTGGCCGACTTCGAGGCGATTCGCCACCGCGCGCCAGACCTCACGCTCGAGCAGAACCTGATCGACCTCGGCTGGCACCAGAAGGAGTTTCAGCGCCGGAGCTCGTTCGCCTACACCGTCGTCGATCCCGCGGACGACGGTCACGTGCTGGGCTGCGCGTACATCTACCCGACCGACGAGCCCGGTTTCGACGCGCTAGCTCGTTGCTGGGTCCGGGGCGAGGCCGCGGAGCTCGACGGCGAGCTGTTCGATGCCTTCCGCGCGTGGCTCGAGAGCGCGTGGCCGTTCGAGCGGATTTCGTACCCGGGCCGCACCTGAGCGAACCAGCCTGAGCAGTACCGGCGCGAGGAGCAGCGCCATCACGTCGAACCAGACGTAGCCGCTCGCGACTCCGCTCGGCGGGTTGCCGTCAGCGATCCCGAGCCCAGGCACGACGCGCGCCCACTGCCACGTGCCGATCGCGGTGCCGTAGAGCTCGAGCGCCGCAACGGCGAAGAACACCCCGGCATACGTCGCCCGTCCCCGCGAGCGCCAGAGGAAGAGACAGAGCAGCGGCACCCCGAGCGCGCCCGCGACGTCGAGCCGCGGCAACACGGTGAGCCCCACGATTCCCCAGCCGACCGCCGCGACGGCGGCCGCCACGACGAGCCAGCGCGTGTGCCGCCGCAGCGAGACGGCGAGCGCGATCCCGGTCAGGTACACGAGCCCGTGCGCGGGCGGCACGAAGAGCGGCAGATTGTTGAGCCGGTAGTGGTAGACGCCCCAGATCAGCGAGCCGGTCACCTCGCCGACGGTCGCCGCGACGACGACCACCGCGACCTGCGCGCGCCGCGAGGGCGAGAGCGTCCACGCCGCCACGATCAGCACGAGCCAGGTCATCGCGCCGAGCGCGTACTGCTCGTGCAGCGTCACGCCGCGGTCGACCCAGAGCAGCACGGCGACGTACACCGGCACGAGCGGCCAGAGGCGCCTCATCGTCATCGCCGGAACTGGAGCTCGCTCCACGACGGCACCGGCGCGAGCTCGAGCAGCGCGCGGCCCCCGTGCGGGTCGGTATACGCGAAGTCGCCGGACTGGTCGTCCCACGCGACCTCGAGCAGGCCCTCCTTGACGCGGTGATCGAGCCAGGCGCCGCGGAACACGAGCTTGCGCAGCCAGTAGACGAGCGACTCGTTGCCGATGAGGGAAAGTCGCTCCCAGTGGCGAACCACATAGCGGCCGAGCGGGCTGCGGGGCTCGACGATGCGACCGTCCGCGGCAAGCTCGACCAGGTCGGCCGTCTCGTCGTCGTCGAGCTCGTTCCCGTCGAGGAAGCCGAGCTTGACGGCGGCTGCCGTGACGCGCTGTTCGAAGTCCGACTGGTTGAAGCCGAACCGGTAGCCGAGGAACTCCACCACGTAGTCCTCTCCCGAGGTGTAGTTCGTCTCTGCCATCAGGCCCAGGATACCCGCGGCTAAGTGCCCGTTCGGGCAATGCCCTCCGGCTTCCGGCCCGCGATCACGCGGCGCGAGGCGGCGTCCTCAGTCGCACCCATGGCTTCGGCTATGGGTGCTCCGTGCGTCCTTGCCTCGCTTGGTGCTCACGACCCAGAAGCGCGGCAGCATCACCCGAACGGGCACTAGAGTGCGCTTCGTGACGCGGAAGGTGGTCATCGCAGCGGGGGTCGTGGCGGCGCTCGTGCTGTTCGCGGCGTGGGCGCTCGTGATCCCGCTCGAGCGCGCGGCCGCGCTTGCGCCGATGATCGTCTTCGCCGCTGCGGCGCTGGTCGGGCTCGGCATCTTCTGGACGCGCACCGCGGCGCAGCAGGTGCGCGACCTCGAGCATCCGCGCCGCGCCGTCGGGATCGCGCTCGGGCTGGTCGCGCTCCTGATCGGCCTGACCGTGCTCGGGATCGACCTACCGAAGGAGTAGGTCGAGCGCGTCGACGAGCGCGTCGAGGTCGGACTCGTCGTTGTAGCCCTGGAACGAGGCGCGCAGGAACCGCTCGTCGCCCCGTTCCAGCACCGGGAGCTCGATCCGGTGCTCGTCGTAGAGCCGCGCCTTCAGCGCTTCGGCGTCGAGGCCGGCCGGCAGCGGCGCGGCGGCCATCTGCCCCAGCAGCTCCGGCGGGGCGAGCGGCTCGAGGCCTGTCACCGCTGCGAGCCGCTCGCGCGCCGCGAGCGCGAGGCCGTGGCACCGGGCCCGCTCTGCGTCCCAGTCGTGCTCCGCCTGCCAGGCGATCGCGTCGGGGACCGCGAGGTACGCGGCCGGATCCCGGGTTCCTTGGCGCTCGTTGCGCGTGAGGAAGGTCGAGTCGTCGCCGAAGCCCCAGCCGATCGAGAGCGCCTCCATCGAGCCCTGCAGCTCCGGCCGCACCCAGAAGAACGCGGAGCCCTTCGGCGCGCAGAGCCACTTGTGACAGTTGCCGACGTAGACGTCCGCGCCGAACGAGGCGAGGTCGAGCGGCAGCTGGCCCGGGACGTGCGCGCCGTCGACGATCGAGACGACTCCCGCCTCGCGAGCCCGCGCGCAGAGGTCCGCGGCGGGCAGGACGAGCGCGGTCGCCGAGGTGAGATGGCTGACGAAGACCGTGCGCGTCCGTGGTCCCGCGTGCGCCCATACCGCGTCCGCGATCTCGTCCGCGCCCGACGTGGGAAGACGCACCGGCGCTCGGATGTAGCGGGCGCCCGCCTGTGCGCACAGCCGCTCCCACATGTTGTTGAGCGCGCCGTACTCGAGATCGGTCGAGAGCACCTCGTCGCCCGGCTGCAGGTCGAGCGAGCGCGCCGCGATGTTCACGCCGGCGGTCGTATTCTCGACGAAGACGAGGTCGTCAGCCTGGGCGCCGACGTACGCGGCGAACGCAGCCCTCGCCTCCGCCAGCAGCCCGTCGATCCGACGCCCGAGAAACTCGACCGGCTGGCGCTCCAGCTCGGCCTGCCAGGCCTGATAGCGCTCGAAGACTGCCCGCGGGCAGGCGCCGTACGAGCCGTGGTTGAGGAACACGACATCGGGATCGAGCAGGAACTCAGCCTGGAGCGGATGCGCCACGCCCGCAGTCTCTCAGGCGAGCGCCGTCCGGTTCCGGACCTAGGCTTGATGCCGTGCTCGGAACCTGGACGATCACTCCCTGCCCGCCCGGCGAAGCGCGGGCGCTCGCGGCCGACCTCGGCGTCTCGGAGGTCACCGCGACCGTGCTCGCGCGCCGCGGCCTCGGCGATCCCGTGACGGCGCGCGCCTTCCTCGAGGGTGCGCTGCCGGCCTACGATCCGTTCCTGCTCGGCGACATGGCCGCGGCCTGCGAGACGATCCGCGGCGCGATCGCGGCGGGGAAGCGGATCTGCGTCCACGGCGACTACGACGTCGACGGGATCTGCGCCACGACGCTCGCGGTGCTGACGCTGCGCGAGCTCGGCGCGGACGTCGAATGGCACCTGCCGAGCCGCTTCGAAGAGGGCTACGGCGTCGCCACCGCGACGCTCGAGCGGCTCGCGGCGGAGGGCTGCGGGCTCGTCGTCACCGTGGACTGCGGGATCACGGCGGTGGCCGAGGTCGCTGCGGCGAAGGCGCTCGGGCTCGAGGTCGTCGTCACCGACCATCACCGTCCCGGCGAGACGCTCCCCGACTGCCCGATCGTCGCCACGCGGCCGTCCGACTATCCGTTTCCCGAG
Source organism: uncultured Actinomycetes bacterium (assembly GCA_963718355.1). Lineage (GTDB taxonomy): Bacteria > Actinomycetota > Thermoleophilia > Gaiellales > Gaiellaceae > CAVQZA01. The sequence continues at coordinate 5,295 of CAVQZA010000017.1, read as the reverse complement.
CTCTGCGGCACCGGCGTCGTCTACAAGCTCGCACAGGCGCTGCTCGGCGCCGACTCGCCGTTCCTCGCACGCCACCTCGACCTCGTCGCGCTCGCCACGATCGCCGACGTCGTGCCACTCGAGGACGAGAACCGCGGCCTCGCGATCGCAGGCCTCCGTGCCCTCCAGAGCACGCAGAAGCGCGGGCTCCAGGCGCTGATGAAGGTGGCGGGCGTCGACGCGGCAGCCGTCGACGCGGGCGCAGTCGGCTTCCGGCTCGCGCCGCGGATCAACGCCGCCGGCCGTCTCGGCCATCCACGCGCCGCGCTCGAGCTGCTGCTCACCGACGATGTCGACCAGGCGCGGCAGCTCGCCAACGAGCTCGAGACGCTGAACCGCGACCGGCAGATGGTCGAGGAGCGGATCCGTCGCGACGCGATCAAGCAGATCGAGTCCTGGCCCGAGCCGTGGAAGCGGCGCAAGGGCTACGTCGTCGCCTCGGCCGACTGGCACGAGGGCGTGATCGGGATCGTCGCCTCGCGCCTAGTCGAGCGCTACAACCGGCCCGTCGTCCTGATCGCCGGCGGGAAGGGCTCGGGCCGCTCGACGACGTCATTCGATCTCCATGGCGCGCTCGCCGCGTGCTCCGAATACCTCGAGCGCTTCGGCGGTCACCGGGCCGCCGCGGGCCTCTCGATCCTCCCGGAGAACATCGAGCCGTTCGCCGCCGCGTTCGCCGCGCAGGCCGAGCAGAGCCTCGGCGAGGAAGACCTGGCGCCGGTGACGCGCATCGACGCGATCGTCCCCGCCTCGGCGCTGACGCTCGAGCTTGCCGCCGAGCTCGAGGCGATGGCGCCGTTCGGGCTCGGCAACCCGGCCGTGACGCTACTCACCTCGGGCTGCGAGCTCACCGATCTCTCCACCGTCGGCGAGGGCAAGCACCTGCGCTTCCGCGTTCGCCAGGCGGGACGCGACGGCGGCTCGGCGATCGGCTTCGGCCAGGGCGGCCAGCTCGACCGGCTGCGGCGAATCGGCCGCTACGACGTCGCCTTCCGGCTTCAGGAGAACCACTGGAACGGCACGGTCGCGCCGCAGCTCGTCGTCAAGCGCGTGTTCGACGAGGACGAGCGCGTCGAGGAGCTCCGGGCCCGCCTCGCGGCGCAGTGGAAGGGCGAGCTGCCGCGGACGCCCGAGGCCGAGGCGATCTTCGCCGAGCTGGAGCTGGAACCGGGCACGGCCGCGAAGCGAAGCCTGCTCGAATCGCCGACGTTCCGCGCGCTGCTCGCCGAACCGCCGCTCGCAGCCGCTGCCTGAGTTAGAGGCCTGATGCGACATTCGGCCGGGCCGAATGTCGCCCCAGACACGGCGCCGGATCAGCACGGTCGGCCGCGTCGCGTAGCGCTGCTACGCGTCACGACCGCCCGTGGTGCCCGGCTTGGTCTGGAGCGCCCCCGACTGCGGCCGAATGTCCCACCAGGCCTCTAGCGAAGTGAGAGGCGCGTCACGTGCGAGCGCCGCTGCGGGGCCGTCCGCCGCTCGGCGGAGAGAGCCTCCAGCGCCACGAGGAGCCGGGCCAGCTCGGAGATCTGCTTTCTGCGTCTGAACCTACGCATGGGACAGACAAATTCATCGGCGCGACGTCGAATCCTCTTGAGATCGCAGCGCCCGAATGGGTCACTACACTGAGATCAATGGCTCTCGTCGAGACATCCGGGAAGCACCAGGACCTGGTCGACGAGCTGCTCGCGGCCGTCGCCACGTACACGCCCGAGGTCGACCGCGATCTGCTCGCCCGGGCCTTCGCGTACGCCGAGCAGGCGCACGAGGGCCAGCAGCGGCGCTCGGGCGAGGATTTCATCCACCATCCGTGGGGCGTCGCGAAGATCTGCGCAGGCCTGCATCTCGACGAGCAGACGATCGCCGCAGCCCTCCTCCACGACGTCGTCGAGGACACCGAGCACGAGATCGAGGAGGTGCGCGTCGAGTTCGGCGAGGAGATCGCGCGCCTCGTCGAGGGCGTCACCAAGCTGACCAGAATCCAGTTCCAAAGCCGCGAGCAGGCCGAGGCCGAGAACTACCGCAAGATGATCGTCGCGATGGCGGAGGACGTCCGCGTGATCCTGATCAAGCTCGCCGACCGACTCCACAACATGCGCACGATCGAGTACCTCGGCAAGCAGAAGCAGGTGCAGAAGGCGAAGGAGACGCTCGAGATCTACGCGCCGCTCGCGCACCGCCTCGGCATCCACCAGCTCAAGTGGGAGCTCGAGGATCTCGCGTTCCAGACCCTGCATCCGCGCAAGTTCGAGGAGATCCGCCGCATGGTCAGCGAGCGGCGCACCGATCGGGAGGAGCACGTCGAGGCCGCGTCCGAGGTGCTGCGCAACGAGCTCGACAAGGTCGACATCCCGGCCGAGATCTCGGGCCGCGCGAAGCACTTCTACTCGATCTACGACAAGATGGCCAAGAAGGGCCGCGAGTTCAACGAGATCTACGACCTCACCGCGATGCGGGTGATCGTGGAGCGCTCGGCCGACGAGGGGACGCGCGACTGCTACGGCGCGCTCGGGCTGATCCACTCGCTCTGGAAGCCGATGCCCGGCCGCTTCAAGGACCTCGTCGCAATGCCCAAGCTGAACGGCTACCGCTCGCTGCACACGACCGTGATCGGGCCCGAGGGCCGACCGCTCGAGATCCAGGTGCGGACGCGCGAGATGCACGAGACCGCCGAGCTCGGCGTCGCGGCGCACTGGCGCTACAAGGGCGGCGCGAAGTCCGCGAAGGCCGACGAGGAATGGCTCGCGTGGGTCGGCCAGCTGATGGACACCGGCGCCGACGAGGCGGATCCCGGCGAGTTCATGAAGTCGTTCAGAACGGACCTGTTCGAGGACGAGGTCTTCGTGTTCACGCCGAAGGGCTCGGTCAAGACGCTGCCGGCGGGCGCAACGCCGATCGACTTCGCCTACGCGGTCCACACCGATGTCGGCCACCGCACCGTCGGCGCGAAGGTCAACGGCCGCATCGTGCCGCTCCACTACCGGCTGAAGAGCGGCGACCGGGTCGAGATCCTCACCTCGAAGTCCGGTCGCGGCCCGTCACGCGACTGGGTCAACCTCGCCGCGTCGTCGCGCGCCCGCAACAAGATCCGCCAGTGGTACTCGCGCGAGAGCCGCGAGGACACCGAGCAGAAGGGCCGCGAGACGCTCGAGAACGCGCTCAAGGGCCAGAACCTGCCGTACAAGAAGCTGGCCGGCTCCGCCGTGCTCGCCCAGGTGATCCGCGACAGCGGCTACCGCAAGGCCGAAGACTTCTACCTCGCGCTCGGTTCCGGGAAGCTCTCGTCGGGCCAGATCGTCAAGAAGGTTCTGCAGCGGCTGAAGACCGAGGACGTCACCGAGACCGATCCCGTCGTCCTCAAGAAGCCGAAGGCGACGGTCGGCAGCGAGAACCTCGGAATCACCGTCAAGGGCGTCGAGGACGTGCTGGTGCGCGTCGCGAAGTGCTGCACGCCGGTGCCCGGCGACAAGATCCTCGGCTACATCTCGATGGGCAAGGGCATCACGATCCATCGCGTCGACTGCCCGAACGCGAAGGCGCTGCTGCGGAATCCCGAGCGCTTCACGCCGGTCGAGTGGGACGGCAGCGGCTCGACGAGCTTCCGCGTCCAGGTCGCCGTCGATTCCTGGGATCGCCCGCGCCTGCTCGAGGACGTCGCGCGCACGTTCTCCGAGCACGGGACGAACATCGTGGCCTACGGCGGCACCGTCGAGGATCAGATGGCGAAGAACTGGTACACGGTCGAGGTCGGCGACGTGAAGAGCCTCCGGGCCCTGCTGATCGCGCTGCGCGGGCTCGACGCGGTGTTCGACGCGTACCGCGTCACGCCGTCCTAACGAAGGTCAAGCGTCTTCGCCGAGCCCGAGCCGAGGTAGTCCGGCCCGAATGCTCGCACCACGCCGCCGAAATCGCCCGTGAGGACGACGTTGCCGTCGGCGGAGGGACCGGCGAAGGTCGGGTCGTCGGTGTCGAACGAGAACAGCACCTCACCCGTCGATGCGTCGAGTGCCTTGTAGCCACCGCTGTAGCCGCCGTCGGCGAACAGGACCTTGCCGAGGACAAGGGGCGGCGGCTGGGTGCCGAGCCCCGTCACCGTCGACCAGAGACGCGCGAACTTGCAGCCCTCGCCGATCGCGTACGCGGTGACACCGTCGCCGGTGTCCTTGCCGTTCACCCGCACTGCGGTGGAGCCGTCGTAGAGGAGGCCGAGTCGCGGCGACCAGCTCGGCGCGCCGACGAACGGCGCCGAGACCGTGCCGACTCCGTCGCTGAAGATCGCGCCGGCAGCGAGGTTGTCGCGATCCCAGACGCAGAGATCTCCATCCTTGTTGTTCGCGGTGGCGAGCGGCGGACAGCCATCCGGTTGGAACAGGACCGGCGCAGCGCCGAAGTCGTAGTCGCCCACCGTCGGGATCGTCGGCGGATGGTCGGAGGCGACCGGAACGAGATCGGCCGTCAGCCGGACGACGCTGTCGCCGAAGCCCGCGTCGTCGTACCGCTCGCCGGTGACGGGATCGGTGACCCACGAGTTGCCGACCGCGGTGTAGACCGCGCTGCCGTCCGGCTCGGCCGAGATTCCGCCGAAGCCCCACACGCCGCCGAGGTTGTCCGGGCCGAGCACGGTGTCAAATGTGGCGACGACGGCCTGGCTCGTGAGGTCGACCGAGACGACGCGTCCGTCGGCGGCGGCGTTGTCGGCGTCCGTATCGTCGCAGTAGGAAGCGAACGGGACGTAGAGGTGGTCGCCGACGATCTGGAGCCCGCCCCAGTCGTACTCGACCTCGGGCCGCGTCGTGAGCGTGAGCGGCCAGCCGGGCGCGGAGGTGCCGTCGTCGAGGTTGAGCGCCTGGAGCTGCCCGTCGGCGCTGATCACGTAGAGCAGCCCGCGCTTGGTGTCGATCGCGCCGGTCGCGCTGACGCCGTAGATGCCGCAGCCGCCGTACGCCGCCTGGGTGCCGAAGGTCCGCTTCCACACCTCGGCGCCGGTGACCAGATCGAGCGCGTAGACGCTGCCCGCCTCGGTGGCCGCGTAGACGAGCCCGTCGTAGGCGAGCGGCGTGGCGACGACGCCGCCGTCGAGCTTCGACGCCCACTGCAACGCGAACGTGCGCGCGTCGGCCGTGGTCACCGTGCTTGTCGCCGAGAAGCCCGTCAGTTGAGTGTTCCCGCCGTAGGCCGTCCACGCGAGCGGATCGGTGACCGGATCGGTCGACCCGCCGAAGCGCCGCTCGGCGCCGGCCGTGGCTGCGAACACGACTG
>CAVQZA010000016.1:0-300745 GCA_963718355.1 uncultured Actinomycetes bacterium | reverse complement strand
CCTTTCACTCCGACCCACAGCTCATCCCCGCCGTTTTCAACCGACGTGGGTTCGGTCCTCCACGGGGTCTTACCCCCGCTTCAACCTGGCCATGGGTAGATCACTCAGTTTCGGGTCTACCTCCAACGACTAAGCGCCCTATTCAGACTCGCTTTCGCTACGCCTCCGTTCCTTAAGCTTGCCGTTGAAGAGTAACTCGCTGGCTCGTTCTGCAAAAAGCACGCCGTCACACACCAAGTCTGCTCCGACTCCTTGTAAGCACACGGTTTCAGGTGCTATTTCACTCCCCTTCCGGGGTACTTTTCACCTTTCCCTCACGGTACTAGTTCACTATCGGTCGCCAAGGAGTATTTAGCCTTACGGGGTGGTCCCCGCAGATTCAGACAGGGTTTCTCGTGTCCCGACCTACTCAGGTACCTGACAAGGAAGGCTATGCGTTTTCGTCTACGGGACCGTTACCCTCTGTGGTGTGAATTTCCATTCACTTCGACTAACGCATAACTTTGTAACTTCCCGACCCATCGGCAGATGGATCAAGTCAGGCCCTACAACCCCTACGTGAAAACGACTGCCGTCTATCACGTCACATAGGTTTGGGCTCTTCCCTTTTCGCTCGCCACTACTCAGGGAGTCGAGGTTTCTTTCCTTTCCTCTGGGTACTAAGATGTTTCAGTTCCCCAGCTTGCCACTGCTCGCCCTATTTTATTCAGGCGAGAGCATGCGCGCATTACCACGCATAGGTTTCCCCATTCGGAAATCCCGGGATCAAAGGTTGGTCAGCACCTCCCCCAGGCTTATCGCAGCCGCCCACGTCCTTCATCGGCTCTTGGCGCCAAGGCATCCACCGTGTGCTCTTGTTCTCTTGATCAGAAAGAACACGTGTGTTGCCGCTATGGAGTTTTCAAGGTGCGCGCGGGAAACCCCGCCGTCGCGAGTGGCCGGCTCATTCGCCGGTCTCTCAAAACTCAACAGCGTGGTTACGTCGAGGTCGACGTATTTCTAGGCGAGCCCGGTCACCGGACGGTCTCGAGAGAGACCATCGACGAGCCGGGCGCCTACCGGAGTAAGAGCTCCGGATTCCCTAGAAAGGAGGTGATCCAGCCGCAGCTTCCGCTACGGCTACCTTGTTACGACTTCACCCCAATCATCGACCCTACCTTCGACGGCTCCCTCCCTTGCGGGTTAGGCCACCGGCTTCGGGTATTGCCAACTTTCGTGGTGTGACGGGCGGTGTGTACAAGGCCCGGGAACGTATTCACCGCGGCAATGCTGATCCGCGATTACTAGCAACTCCGCCTTCATGGAGGCGAGTTTCAGCCTCCAATCCGAACCGGGACCGGCTTTTTGGGATTCGCTCCCCCTCGCGGGTTTGCAGCCCTTTGTACCGGCCAATGTAGCACGTGTGTAGCCCAAGACATAAGGGGCATGATGACTTGACGTCATCCCCACCTTCCTCCGATTTGTCACCGGCAGTCTCCTATGAGTCCCCGACATTACTCGCTGGCAACATAGGACAGGGGTTGCGCTCGTTGCGGGACTTAACCCAACATCTCACGACACGAGCTGACGACAGCCATGCACCACCTGTGTATTTGCCCCGAAAGGCTGCCGTGTTTCCACGACATTCAAATACATGTCAAGCCTTGGTAAGGTTCTTCGCGTCGCGTCGAATTAAACCACATGCTCCGCTGCTTGTGCGGGCCCCCGTCAATTCCTTTGAGTTTTAGCCTTGCGGCCGTACTCCCCAGGCGGGGTGCTTAATGCGTTAGCTTCGGCACGGAGGGAGTCGACACCCCCCACACCTAGCACCCATCGTTTACGGCGTGGACTACCAGGGTATCTAATCCTGTTCGCTCCCCACGCTTTCGCGTCTCAGCGTCAGTACCGTACTAGAGAGCCGCCTTAGCCACGGGTGTTCTTCCTGATATCTGCGCATTTCACCGCTACACCAGGAATTCCACTCTCCTCTTCCGGACTCTAGCCAGATGGTTTCGGTCGACGTCTGGAGGTTAAGCCTCCAGTTTTCACAACCGACCTACCTGGCCGCCTACACGCTCTTTACGCCCAATAAATCCGGACAACGCTTGCCCCCTACGTATTACCGCGGCTGCTGGCACGTAGTTAGCCGGGGCTTCTTCTGGAGGTACCGTCACCCTCTGGGCTATTAACCCGAGTGGCTTCGTCCCTCCTGAAAGAGGTTTACAACCCGAAGGCCTTCTTCCCTCACGCGGCGTCGCTGCGTCAGGCTTTCGCCCATTGCGCAAGATTCCCCACTGCTGCCTCCCGTAGGAGTCTGGGCCGTGTCTCAGTCCCAGTGTGGCTGATCGTCCTCTCAGACCAGCTACGGATCGTCGCCTTGGTGGGCCATTACCCCGCCAACTAGCTAATCCGCCGCGGGCTCATCCTCGATCGGAGGCCGAAGCTACCTTTTCTCGCCGGCCCGAGGGCCAGAGAGGCTATCCGGTATTAATCCGAGTTTCCCCGGGCTATCCCAGAATCGAGGGCAGATTACCCACGTGTTACTCACCCGTTCGCCGCTGTCCCCAGGACCGAAGTCCTGGTTCTCGCTCGACTTGCATGTGTTAAGCGCGCCGCCAGCGTTCGTCCTGAGCCAGGATCAAACTCTCCGTGAAGGATTGTTTGCCCCGAAGGGCAATCTTCTTCCTTCGAGCTTGAGCTCAAAGGTCATGTCCCGAAGGACATGACGAGGTGTTGATTCCTCACCGGCACCCCGAAGGGAGCCGAGGAGGTCTCGACGTAAACGCACGCTGTTGAGTTTTCAAAGACCGGCGCTGCTCCTGCTGTCCCAAAGAAAAGCCTCCGACTCGCGCCAGAGGCCTTCAGACTGTTCGGTACCTAGGTCGTATCCGATTCGTCCGAAGGGCGCTCCAGTGATCGAGGGGAACCTTCTCCGGGCAGCCTCTTCGAGGCAGCCAAGACGGGATGTTAGCACAGGTTTGACCTCGCTTAGGCTATCTAGAGAATGAAGCGTGCGAACCTGCGTTTTCCAGCTTGAACGAGCGCTCCCTCGAGCGCTGTCCTTGGAACGTCGAGCACGGTGACAGGCTCGCCGTCCACCTTGACGCCGCCCTGGGCGATCAGACGGCGTGCCTCGCTCGTCGAGGCGACGCCGAGGTGTGCGGTGAGCAGCGACGGCAGGTGCACCGGATCGCCGTCCGGCAGCGCGAACTCGGGCACGTCGTCGGGCGCCTGGCCCTCGCGCACGACGCGCGTGAAGTGCGCCTCCGCGGCTGCGGCCGCCTCCTCCCCGTGTGAGCGGCGGACGATGAAGCGCGCGAGCTCGAGCTTCGCCTCGAGCGGATCGCCCGCCGGGGCCGGCTGCTCCATCACGAGCTGGTACCACTGGGCAAGCTGGTCGTCGCTGATCCGCATCGTTCGGCCGAACTGCTCCTCGGGCGCCATCGTCAGCGGGATGTTGTTGCCGACGGAGGAGGCCATCTTCTCGCCGTCCCAGGAGAGGAGCAGCGGCGTCGTCAGCACGATCTGCGGCTCGAGGCCGTAGTGCTCCATCACCTCGCGACCGGCGAGGAGGTTGTAGAGCTGATCCGTGCCGCCGAGCTCGACGTCGGCCTCGACCGCGACCGAGTCGTAGGCCTGCATCAGCGGATAGAGGAGCTCGGAGACCGAGATCGGCTGGCCGCCGAGGTAGCGCTTGGCGAAGTCATCACGCTCGAGCAGGCGGGCGACCGTCATCGTGCGCGCGAGTGCGACCACCTCGGCGTAGGTCAGCTTCGAGAGCCACTCGCCGTTGTAGCGAACCTCGGTGCGGTCGGGATCGAGGATCACCATCGCCTGGTCGAGATATGTCCGCGCGTTCACGTCGATCTCCTCATCCGTGAGGATAGGCCGCTCCGCGGAGCGGCCTGACGGGTCGCCGATCCGGGTCGTGTAGTCGCCGACGATCAGCACGCCGGTGTGGCCCTCGTCCTGGAAGGCGCGCATCCGCTGAAGCGGGATCGCGCGGCCGAGGTGGATGTCGGGCGAGGTGACGTCGATCCCGAGCTTTACGCGCAGCGGGCGGCCGAGCGCGAGCTTCTTCTCGAGGCCTCCCTTGGGCAGAACGTCCACTGCGTTGCTCGTCAGCGACACGATGGGGCGAGTCTAGACGGTGCCCGCGAACCGATCCGGGCCCGTGGGCGAACTCCCGTCGTGAGCAGCCTGCTAGCTTTGCGCCCTCGCCGCCGGCGAGACGCGCTGATGCCCCGCGACCTCGCGCACCTCTCAGACGAAGCGCTCGTCGCGCTCGCCGCGCGGTCGGAGGAGTCGGCGCTGGCCGAGCTCTACGACCGTCACGGCCGAGTAGCCTTCGGGCTCGCGTTGCGCGTGCTGCGCGACCCGGCGCTCGCAGAGGACGCGGTGCAGGAGGCGTTTCTCACGCTTTGGCGCACCGCGTCGACCTTCGTGCCCGAGCGCGCCAAGGCGAGCTCCTGGATCCTCACGCTCGTCCACCGCCGCGCGGTCGACCTCGTCCGACGCGAGGAGCGGCGTCGAGCCGAGCCGCTCGAGGACGAGAGCCGCGCCGACATCGAAGGCTCGGCGGCCGACGTCGCGTGGCTGCGCTTCGAGCGTGAGCGCGTGCAGGAGGCGCTGCGCCGGCTGCCGGATCACGAGCGGGAGGCGCTCGAGCTCGCGTACTACGGCGGCTTCACACAGTCGGAGCTGGCCGAGCGGCTCGGGCTTCCGATAGGCACCATCAAGAGCAGGATGTTCTCGGGGCTAGCGCGCCTCCGGGAACTGCTGGATCCCGGCGCGCAGGGAGACGAATGGACACCGACACCCTCCACGATCTGACAGCCGCCTACGCCCTCGACGCGCTCGACGAGCGCGACGTGCGCGCGTACGAGGAGCACCTGGCCCACTGCGAGAGGTGCAGGGCGGAGCTTGCCTCGCTCACCGAGACGGCGGCCTCGCTCGCGTACGGCGTCGACGCTCCGCCGCCGGCGCCGGAGCTGCGCGGACGGATTCTCGACGCGGCGCGCGCGGAGCGGTCGAACGTGGTGCCGCTGCGGCGGCGCTGGACCGCTCCGGTCGCTGCGATCGCCGTCGCCGCCGCAGTCGTGCTCGCGTTCTGGGCGGTCTCGCTGAACGGGAAGCTGAACCGCGAGCGGACGAAGAGCGCGCAACAGCTCACCGCAGTCCAGATCGTCGCCCAGCCGGGCGCGCGGCGCATCCCGGTCACCGGCGCGAACGGCTCGCTCGTCGTCTCCGACACCGGGCAGGCAGCGCTCGTCCTCCCCGGCTTCTCGCGTGCGCCCGCGGGGAAGACCTACGAGACCTGGGTGATCGAGAACGGCACGCCGCGCTCGGCCGGGCTCTTCAGGGGCGGCGGCGACGTCTCGCTCGTCGGCCTCACGCGCAGCGTCCCGAACGGAGCCCTCGTCGCCGTGACGGTGGAGCGCAAGGGCGGTGTCGCCCAGCCGACCGGCGCGCCGGTCCTCAGTGCGAAGACGGCCTGACCGGAGCTACACTCCCCGCGCTTTGCTGCGACGTAAGCGCACCGACGCGCCGCCGAAACGCCGGCGCCGGCGGATCCGCAAGCTCCGCCTCCTCCTCTTGATCGTCGTCCTCGGCGTGCTGGGGACGACGGCGCTCGGGCTCGGGCTGGTCTCGGCGATCGCCTCGCAGGTGCCCGAGCTCGACCCCACCAAGCAGCACCAGCAGGTCAACGGCTACATCTACGCCGACGACGGGCACACGATCCTCTCCGTGCTCCGCGGCTCGCAGGCGCGGGTGATCGTGGCCTCGAACCAGATCTCGCCCCAGATGAAGCAGGCGATCGTGGCGATCGAGGACAAGCGCTTCTACGAGCACCGCGGGATCGACGTGCACGGCATGGCGCGCGCCTTCTGGGCCGACGTCACCTCGCACGGGCTCGTCCAGGGCGGCTCGACGATCACGCAGCAGTTCGTGAAGAACGCGTACGTCCGCAACGAGCGCTCGATCGCGCGGAAGCTGAAAGAGGCGGCGCTCGCATGGCAACTCGAGCAGCGGTGGTCGAAGGACCGGATCCTGACCGCGTACCTGAACACGATCTACTTCGGGAACGGCGCGTACGGGATCCAGCAGGCGGCGCTCACGTACTTCGGCGAGCGCGCGGCCGACCTCACGCTGCCGCAGGCCGCGTTGCTCGCCGGGATCCCGGAGGACCCGTCGCTCTACGACCCCGTCGTGAATCCGCATGATGCGAAGTCGCGGCGCAACCTCGTCCTGCTCGAGATGCTCGACCAGCACGACATCTCGAAGACGGACTACCGGCGGGCGACTCGAGCGCCGATGCCGAAGCCGCAGGACGTCCACCTGCCAGGCACGCAGGGCCCGGCGCCGTACTTCGTCAACTACGTGAAGCAGCAGCTGATCGACCGCTACGGCGCCGGACGGGTGTTCGGCGGCGGCCTGAAGGTGAAGACGACGATCGACCTCCGCCTCCAGACACTCGCGCATGCGGCGATCGACCAGACGCTGACGAACCCGAACGGACCGACCGCCGCGCTCGTCGCAATCGACCCGCGCACCGGCCACGTGCTGACGATGATCGGCGGCTCGAACTACCACAAGAGCCAGTTCAACCTCGCGGTCCAGGGCGAGCGCCAGCCCGGCTCCTCGTTCAAGCCGTTCGTGCTCGCGACGGCGCTCGAGCAGGGGATCTCGCCCGCGACGATGTTGACCTCGAAGCCGCAGGTGATCTCACTCGGCGACAAGGACTGGTACGTCCACAACTACGAGGGTGCCTACCTCGGGCCGATCAACCTCACCGAGGCGACGATCGAGTCGGACAACACGGTGTACGCGCAGCTGACGCGGATCGTCGGGCCGGGGAACATCGTCAAGACGGCGCACCGGCTCGGGATCACGAGCCCGCTCCAGAACTACTTCGCGATCGGGCTCGGCGTCGAGGCGGTCAATCCGCTCGAGATGGCGCGCGCCTACGGGACGTTCGCCAACGGCGGGATGCGGCTCGACGGGCGCCTCACCGGGAACCGGCCGCTCGCGATCGCCTCGGTCAACGGCGTCGCGAACACGCCGAAGCCCGAGGAGGCTCTCTCGCCGGAGACCGACGCGTACATCAACCAGATCCTCCAGGGCGTCGTCACCTCCGGCACCGGGCGGAAGGCCGCGCTCCCCGACCGGCCCGTCGCAGGCAAGACGGGGACGACCGAGAACTTCGGCGACGCCTGGTTCGTCGGCTACACGCCGCAGCTCGTCACCGCTGTCTGGGTCGGCTATCCGAACAGCTACGTCCCGATGCTGCACGAGTACCACGGCAAGGCGGTCGCCGGCGGCACTTTCCCGGCGGAGATCTGGAAGAAGTTCAGCACGGCTACGCTCAAGCTGCTCGACGACCAGCCGGAGACGTTCGCTGCGCCGCCGGGCCTCTTCCAGTCGCCGCGCCGGGTCGTCTACCGCGACGGGCAGATCGAACTGGACAATGGGTTCTGCCGGTTCACGAGCGAGATCGTCTACTTCGGCAACGCCGGGCCCGGCCGGAGGGCGAACTGCAAGAAGAACGAGGTCGAGGTGCCGCGAGTGGTCGGGATGACGCTCGCCGAGGCGAAGGCCCGGCTCGCGCTCCAGCCGCTGGAGGCATCCGTCGTCTACAGGCCCGCTGCCCCACGCCAGCGGGTCGACATCGTGATCGCGCAGATCCCGTCGAACGGCGGGCTCTCGTCATTCGACAAGGTGACGGTCGTGATGGCCAAGCCTCTGCACGGCGTGATTCCCTCGATCGTCGGGCTCAACCTGAGGCAGGCGCGCGCGAAGCTGCGGAAGGCGAAGCTCGGGGTGCGGGTCGGTGGGCTCGTCGACGGCAAACAGGGGCGCGTGCTCACGCAGGCGCCCGTGGCCGGGGTGGCGGCCGCGCCACGGATGACAGTCGTCGTGCAGCTCGGCCGCGGCTAGAGCCGCCGGCTCAGGAAGCGCGAGCCCGCCTCTCCGTAGCGCCAGTCTCGTTCGACAGCCTTCGTGATTCCAATTCTTCGGCTGCGCCCGACCGTCGGCGTGATCTCGCGCGCGAGGAGCGCGAACGGCGGCGCATCGAGCGCGAGCCCGTCTTGCGCCCCGGTGATCCCGAGCGCCTGGGTGAGGCGGCCGGGGCCTGAGCAGAGGAGGCGGACATCCTGGAGCCCGCGCCGCGCGCGCATCGCGTCGAGCCCGTGCGTCGGCTCGAGCGCGCGCACAAGCGCAGCGGAGGTCTCGCCGCAGACGATGTTCACGCACCAGTGCACGCCGTAGGAGCGGTACACGTAGGCGTGGCCGGGAGGCCCGAACATCGCGCCGTTGCGCGGTGTCCGGCCGCGGAAGGCGTGCGAGGCGGGATCGTGGCGGTCATAGGCCTCGACCTCCACGATCCTCCCGCCCACACCGTCGACGAGCAGCGTCGCGCCGATCAGCTCGGGCGCCACCTCGTGGACGATTCGCGCGAAGAACTCAGGCGGGAGCTGCACGCGGCCGGGCCTCGTAGTAGCGAAGAGCCGGGACGAGCACGACGGTCACGGCCGCGGCGACGACACACAGCAAGCCGCCCGAGACGATCGAGAAGCGGACGCTCGTGAGGGACGCGAGCACGCCCGCCTCGACATCGCCGAGCGCCGGAGTCGAAGAGACCTGCGCGAACTCGATTCCTGCAACGCGGCCGCGCAGCCCTTCCGGAGTCACCGTCCACAGGATCGTGCTGCGGAGCACTGCGCTGACGTTGTCCGCCGCGCCCGCCACGGCGAGCAGGATCAACGCGACCCAGAGGCTGTTCGCGAAGCCGAACGACGCGATCGCGAGGCCCCAGACCGAGGCGGCGATCGCGATGTAGAGACCCTGGCGCCGGACGCGCGCGATCCACCCGGAGAGCAGCGACGAGATGAGCGCTCCGGCGTACGGCGCCGCGTAGAGCAGCCCGAGCACGCCGGCGCCGCCGTCGAAGCGCGTCACCGCCATCGCCGGGAACAGCGCGCGCGGCATCCCGAAGACCATCGCGCTCGAATCGACGATGAACATCCCGAGCACGACCTTCTTGGACTTGATGTAGCTGAAGCCCTGCGCGATCGAGCGCAGGCTCGGGCGATCGGCGTCGTCGGCAGGCGGCAGCGGCGGCAGACGCCAGATGCTCCAGAGCGAGGCGGCGAAGGTGATCGAGTCGAGGCCGTAGGCCCACGGCAGCCCGACCGCGGCGATGAGGAGGCCGGCTGCGGCTGGGCCTGCGACGGAAGTGGTGCTCGAGTAGACCGACTCGAGCGCGTTCGTCGGCACGAGATCCTCGGGCTCGACGAGGACCGGCACGAGCGAGCTCATCCCCGCAACGCCGAGGGAGAAGATCGCCATCGCGAGCGTGACGAGCACGTAGATCGCCCAGACCTGCGGGTGGTCGAGCGAGGCGTTGATCGCAAAGAGCGCGGCGACGACCGCGAGCAGGCTCTCTGTGCGGAACAGCAGCTTGCGCCGGTCGAAGGCGTCCGCGATCGCGCCGCCGGCGATCGTCAGGGTCAGCAGCGGCACGAGCTCGCACAGCGAGAGCAGTCCGACCTGAAGGGTCGAGTGCGTGATCGAGTAGAGCTGGAACGGCGCCGCGACGGCCGCGATCTCGGAGCCGAACGTCGAGACGGTCTGGCCGATGAAGAGACGCCGGAACGCGGGGTACTTCCGCAGCGGCGTCGTGTCGACGGCGAGGCTGCGAAGCCGTTCACGGGTTCCCGGGCGATCCGTGCCCGGTGCGACATCGCCGGGTTCGGTCACCTATGCCCCGTCCGGTGATGCTGCCCGAATTCCGGCGTGCGAAAAGCAAGCCAGGCAAGGACGCAGGGAGCGCGCATAGCCGAGGCTATGGGCGCGACTGAGGACGCCGCATCGCGCCGCTTAGCGCACGCCGGAAGCGGGAGGGCATCACCGGGCGGGGCATTAGAAGAGCTTGGCCGTGTCGGCAGGCGAGGCGCTCGCCTCGAGCAGGTGCTTGGCGCGGCGGGCGAGATCGGAGAGGTCGACGCGGCCCTTGTCCGCGTCCTCCGCGACGCGCTCTGCGAAGGCGAGAGCCTCGTCGAGCAGGGCCGTTCCTGCCGCGGCCTCCTGGCCCATGTCCTGGAGGATCGTCCGCTCCGTGCGCGAGGCGACGATCGGCTCGCCGATCCCCTCGACGTAGACGTTGGTGCGCCGCCCGCCGCCGCGCTCGTCGCCGGTGATCGGCTGCAGCGCGTAGATCCGGTCGGCGCGCGCGTACTTGCCGAAGCCGAGGAACACCATGCGCGGCGTACCGTCCACCGCCGAAGTATCGCTCAGCCGAGCGCGGCGCGGAGCGAATCGACGACGCGCTCCTGGTCTTCGCGCTCGAGCTGCGGGAAGAACGGCAGCGCCAGGGTGCGGCGGCTCGCGGCCTCCGAGATCGGGCACAGGCCCTCCGAGAAGCCGTAGCGCTCGCGCATGTACGACTGGAGATGGATCGACGGGAGATAGCGGCTCGTGGCGATGCCGTCGCGGTCGAGCGCCGCGATCACCGCCTCGCGGTCGCAGCCTTCGGGGAGCTTCACGACGTAGACGAACCACGAGCGGACGTGATCGGCGTCGTCGGCCAGCGGCACCTCCACGTCGACCGCGGCGAGCAGCTGGCCGTAGCGGGCAGCGATCTCGGCGCGGTCGGCCAGCATCGAGTCGAGCTTCTCGAGCTGCGCGATCCCGATCGCCGAGGCGATCTCGTCGAGGCGGTAGTTGAAGCCGAGCCGCGCGTGGTCGAGCCAGCCGCCGCCGTCGGCGCGGCCCTGATTCGCGAGGCTCTTGAACAGCGCGTGCTGCTCCTCGTCGCCGGTGACGATCATCCCGCCCTCGCCCGTGGTCATCTGCTTGTTCGGATAGAAGGCGAACACCGCGGGATGGCCGTGCGAGCCGATGCGACGGCCCCGGTACTCCGCACCGAGCGCCTCGCAGGAGTCCTCGATCAGCGCCAGGCCGTGGCGCTCGCAGAGCTCGATCAGCGGGTCGAGCTCGCACGGGTAGCCAAAGATGTCGACCGCGACGATTGCCTTCGTCCGCTCCGTGATCGCCGCTTCCACCGCAGCCGGATCGAAGTTCAGCGTGTCCGCGTCGATGTCGGCGAAGACCGGAACGCCGCCCTCGTAGATGAAGCAGTTCGCAGACGCGGCGAACGAGAACGGCGAGGTGATCACCTCGTCGCCGGGGCCGATCCCCGCTGCGCGGACGCAGAGGTGGAGGCCCGCGGTGCCGCTCGAGACCGCTGCGCCGTACCGGGCGCCGACGTACGACGCGAGGTTCGCCTCGAACTGCTGCGTGACGGGACCGAGCGAGAGCCGGCCCGAGCGCAGCACATCGGTGACGAGCTCGATCTCGCGCTCGCCGATCACCGGCTGCGCGAGCGGAATCTGCTTGACGGCTGCCGTCACGCCTCGGCGGGCGTCGCCACGTAGTCGAGCCACCCGTGCACCTCGTACTCCTCGCTGCGGCCGTTGACCACGTCGAGGTAGGTCGACTGGAGCTCGAGCGTGATGTCGCCGACACCGAGCTCCTGGTCGTCGACGGCGCGCACCGGCGTCACCTCGGCGGCGGTGCCCGTCATGAACAGCTCGTCGGCGAGATAGAGGTCGGTGCGGATCAGCTCGGCCTCGTTCACCGTGTAGCCGAGGTCGCGCGCGATCGTGATCACCGTCTCGCGCGTGATCCCGGGCAGGATCGACGTCGAGAGCGGCGGTGTCGTGATCACGCCGTCGCGGACGACGAAGATGTTCTCGCCCGGCCCGTCGGCGACAGTGCCGGTGTCAGTCAGCAGGATCGCCTCGTCGTAGCCGCCGCGCCGTGCCTCGGTCGTCGCGAGCATCGAGTTGAGGTAGACGCCGGTTGCCTTGGCCGCATGCGGGATCGTGTTCGCGCCGATCCGCTTCCACGACGAGATCTTGGCGGTGATGCCGTCCGTGAGCGCCGACTCGCCGAGGTACGAGCCCCACGGCCAGCACATGATCACGGTCTCGACCGGATTCCCGGCCGTCGAGACGCCGAGCTCGCCGTAGCCGTAGAACGAGATCGGGCGGATGTAACAGGCCTGGAGGCCGCTCGCGGCGACGACCTGGTGCGTCGCCTCGCGCAGGTCCTCGAGCGCGTACGGGATGTCCATGTAGAGCAGGCGCGCCGAGTCGATCAGGCGCTGCATGTGATCCGTGAGCCGGAACACCGCGGGGCCGTCGGCGGTCTCGTAGCAGCGAATCCCCTCGAAGACACCGGTGCCGTAGTGCAGGCCATGCGAGCCGACGTGAATCCGGGCGTCCGCCCAGTCCACCAGCTCGCCGTTCATCCAGATCTTCTCGGTCTCCTGCATGGTCTGCTCCTTGTCGTCTCGGCCTGGCGGTAATCGTACCCGCCGCGCGCTCAGCCCTCCTGAACCGCGTCGATCGGCTCGGCGTTGGCGAGGCGGACGAGGTCGCGCGGAGCGAGCCCGGCCATGTGGTTCGCGGAGCCGGCGCCGACCCAGACGCGGTCGAGGCCGAGCAGCGTCTGCTCGATCAGCACGCGGTCGATCAGCGGCAGCGGGAACGGCGCGACCGCACCCGGCTCGAAGCCCGTCGCGCGACGGACCTCGTCGGGCCCGGCGATCGTCGCGCGTGCGCAGCCGAGCGCGCGGGCGACCTTCGTCGGGTCGGCGCGGCGGTCACCGGGAACGAGCACGAGTGCGGGAAGGCCGTCGCAGTCGAACACGAGCGACTTGACGATCCGGCCGGGCTCACAGCCGATCGCCAGCGCGGCGGCCTCTGCGGTGGGAGTGCCCTCGTCGAACTCCTCGAGCCGCGCCTCGGCGCCGGCCTCGCGGAGGAAGGCCGAGACGCGCTCGACCGGCTCGGGCCAGGCACTCTCGGTCACTACGTGACGTCGCTCGGGCGGCGGAGGTACACGAACCGGTAGATCGCGCCGACCATCAGCGCACCGCCGATCACGTTTCCGAGCGTGACCGGGATCAGGTTCGCCCAGATGAAACGCCCCCAGGTCAGGTTCGCGAGCTTCGGCGCGTCAGCCAGCGAGCCGACGTAAGCGTGGTCGGACTTGATGAAGAGGCCGTAAGGGATGAAGTACATGTTCGCGACGCAGTGCTCGAATCCCGACGCTTTGAACGCCGCGATCGGCGGAATGATCGCGAGCACCTTGTCGGCGGTCGAGCGCGCGCTGTACGCGAGCCAGACCGCGAGACAGACGAGCGCGTTGCAGAACATCCCGAGCGCGACCGCCTGCCACCAGCCGAGGCTGCACTTCGCAGTCGCGATCGCGAGCGCCGTGACGCCGACCTCACCGTGGTCGAAGGTGTACTGCTTCGTGACGATCATCAACCCCGCGGTCGCCAGCGCGCCGACGAAGTTGCCGAACCAGACGATCGACCAGTTACGCATCAATCGCACGGTCGAGACGCGCCGGCTCGCCCACGCCATCACGATCAGGTTGTTGCCGGTGAAGAGCTCGGCGCCCGCGACAACGACAAGGATCAGGCCCAGCGAGAACGTGATCCCGCCGAGCAGCCGCGTCACCCCGTAGGGCATCGAGGCGCCGCCGGTCATCGTCGTCGTCGAGAAGATCGCGCCCATCGCGATGAACGCGCCGGCGAGCACCGAGAGCGCGAAGGTCGTCGACACCGAGAGCCCGGCCTTCGTCTCGCCGACCTGCTCAGCCTTGCGGGCCATCGAGGCGGGCTGGAGTGCGTCGAACGAGAGCTCAGTCATCCGGCGAGCCGTTCCACTCGCACCGCGCACGCCTTGTACTCGGGCGTGCCCGTGCGCGGATCCACCGCGTCGATGGTGAGCCAGTTCACCTTCTGCTCGGCGAAGTGGAGCGCCATCCAGACGAGTCCGGGGAAGACGCGCTCGCCGACGGCCGCGCGCGCCTCGAGCTCGCCGCGCCGCGAGACGAGCTTCGCCCGGTCCCCGTCCGCGATCCCGAGCGCCGCGGCGTCGTTGGGATGGATCTCGAAGAACGGCTCCTCCTGCTTGAGCAGGATCCCGTCCTCGCGCATCGTCATGGTCGCGGAGTTGTAGTGGAAGAGCGTCCGCCCGGTCGAGAGCACGAACGGATACTCGGCGTCGGTCGGCTCGACCGGCGGCTGGTACTCGACCGCCTGGAACACGCCCTTGCCGAGCGCGGGCGCCGGCGAGTGGAGGAACGGCGAGCCCGGATCGTCGCGGTCGTAACACGGCCACTGGATCCCGTTCTCCTCGAGCCGGTCGTAGCGGATCCCGTTCCACGGCTCCGCGAGATCGGCGAGCTCGTTCCACACCGTCTCCGCGTCGGGGTACTCGGGCCATTCGCACCCGAGCGCGCGGGCGAAGTCGATCACGATCTCGCGGTCGACGCGCGCGTTCCCCGGCAGCGCCGTCGCGGCGCGGACACGGCTGACACGCCGCTCGGTGTTGGTGAACGTGCCGTCCTTCTCCGCGAAGCTGGAGGCCGGGAAGACGACGTCCGCGTGCGTGCGCGAGGTGTCGTTCAGGAAGATGTCCTGCGAGACGAGAAACTCGATCTGCTTGAAGCCCTCCTCGACGCGATGCGCGTCCGGATCGGTCTGCGCGGGGTTCTCGCCGATCAGATACAGCGCCTTGACCGAGCCATCGCTGAGGCCGTGGATCATCTGGTCGAGGCGGAGGCCCGGGGTCTCGGGCACTTCGGCCCCCCACGCCGTGGCGAACTTCGCGCGCACCTCGGGGTCGTCGGCCGGCTGGTAGCCGTGCAGGTAGACCGGGTTCGCGCCGGAGTCGTTCAGGCCCTGGACGTTGTTCTGGCCGCGCAGGGCGTTGAGACCCGTGGAGGCGTAGCCGAGATGGCCGGTCATCAGGACGAGGTTCGCGAGTGACCAGACGTTGTCGACGCCGCAGGCGTGCTCGGTGATCCCGAGCGTGTAGAAGATCCCCGCCTTCGGCTCGGACGCGTACTCGCGGGCTGTGGCCCGGATCGCCTCGGCCGGAATGCCGGTGACCTGCTCCGCCTCTTCGGGCGTGTAGCGGGCGACGATCTCGCGCACCGCCTCGAACTCGACGGTGTGCTCGCTGATGTACGCGTCGTCTTGGAGGCCCTCTTCGAGGATCACGTGCATCATCGCGTTGAGGAGCCAGACGTCGGTGCCGGGTCGCAGCTGGAGGTGCCGCTTGGCTATCTTCGTCAGCCAGATCGCGCGCGGGTCGGCGACGACGAGGGTCGCACCGTTCTTGACGGCCTTCTTGATCCGCAGCGCGAGGACCGGGTGCGCCTCGGTCGTGTTCGACCCGATCACGAGCAGGAACCGGTCGTCGTCGATCTCCGGGATCGAGTTGGTGCTGGCTCCTCTGCCGAACGACCTGACCAGGCCGTAAAGGGTCGGAGCGTGTCAGGTGGCTTCACAGGAGTGGACGGAGTTGGTCTTCAGCCCCGTCCGGGCCAGCTTCTGGATCAGGTAGTTCTCCTCGTTGGTGAGCCGCGCCGAGGCGAGGACGCCGACGCTCTGGTCGCCGTGGCGCGCGCGCACCGCGTTGAGGCCGGCCGCGGCAGCCGCGAAGGCCTCGTCCCATGTGGCCGGATGGAGCTCGCCGTCCTCGCGGCGGATCAGCGGCTCGGTGAGGCGATCGGGATGGCTGATGAAGCCGAACGAGAAGCGTCCCTTCACGCAGAGCTCGCCTTCGTTCGGCAGGTACTCCGGCTCGGAGGTGATCTTCACGACCTTGCCCGTCGCGGGATCGACGTTGAGGTCGAGCTGGCAGCCGACACCGCAGTAGGTGCAGGTCGTGCGCGTCTTGGTGAGCGCCGTGTCCGGGACGGTCGTGCCGGTGCTCTTCTTCTCGAAGATCGCGCCGGTCGGGCATACCGAGAGGCAGCCGCCGCAGAGCTCGCACTCCGTGTCGAGCCACGAGTGGCCGTGGGTCGGGACGACGCGCGCCTCGGGGCCGCGGCCCTCGAAGGTGAGTGCGGAGCACTGCATCACGTCCTGCGTGTAGCGGATGCAGCGGCCGCAGAGGATGCAGGCGTCCGGGTCGTAGCCCATCAGCTGGTTGCGGTCGGAGTACGGCTCGCGGCCCGCGTCGGGCAGGACGAAGGGCGCCTGGACGCCGAGGTCGAGCGCGAGGTCGAGCAGCTCGTCGGCGCGCCCGCCGCCCGCGGTCGAGACGTGCTCGGTGAGCAGCATCTCCGTGAGCGTGCGCTGGAGCTTCGGCAGGCGGCCGTTCGTCGAGACGATCATCCCTTCCTCGACGCTGACCGCACACGACGGCACCGGACGGGACGAGCCCTCGACGTCGACGAGGCACAGCCGGCAGCCGCCGTAGGGCTCGAGCTTGTCGTCCTGGCAGAGGGTCGGGGGATCCGCACCGTTCTCCCGCAGCGCGTGCAGGAGCAGCTGTCCGCTCTCGGCCACGGCCTCGCGCCCGTCGACCTTGAAGTGGATCTCGCTCACGGCAGCAGCTCCGGCCAGTAGCGGCGGATCGAGCGAACGGGGATCGGTGCGGCCTGCCCCAGCCCGCAGATCGAGGCTTGCTCCAGCGCCTCGAGCCAGGCCTCGAGCTCGTCGGGCTCGAACGAGGTGCGCCCCGCGGCGAGGTGGTGGAGCCCGCGCGTGCCGATCCGGCACGGCGTGCACTTCTGGCACGACTCGTCGGCGAAGAAGCGCATCGTCTCAACGAGGAGCTCGAGCGGCGAGTAGTTCGCGGGGAAGACCTGCACCGCGGCCGAGCCGACCGCGGCACCCCACTCCGAGAGCGCCTCGCGCGTCAGCGGCACATCGAGTGCGACCGGCGGCAGGATCCCGCTCGCCGCGCCGCCGGGAACGATCGCGCCGATCTCCTCCGTCGCGCCGCCGCCGTAGTCGTCGATCAGCTCGCGGAGCGTGATCCCGTTCGGCGCCTCGTAGCAGCCGGGCTTTGCGACCGCGCCGGAGAGCGACCAGAGACGGACGCCGGGCGCGCCGAGCCCCGCGAACCAGGCGCCGCCGTTGCGCAGGATCCCCGGGATGTGGGCGAGCGTCTCCACGTTGTCGATCAGCGTCGGCTGGCCGAGGTAGCCGCGCTGGGCCGGGAACGGCGGGCGCAGCCGCGGCATCCCGCGCCGGCCCTCCATCGATTCCAGCATCGCGGTCTCCTCGCCGCAGATGTAGGAGCCGGCGCCGACGACCAGCTCGATCCGCGGGTCGTCGATCACCTCGAGCAGGCGCGCGCGCGCGGTCGCGTACTCCTCGCGGAGGTAGATGTAGCCATGCTCGGCCTCGGCGAACTCCATGGCTACGAGCAGCCCTTCAATGAGGAGGTTCGGGCGCAGCTCCATGATGTAGCGGTCCTTGATCGTCCCGGGCTCGCCCTCGTCGGCGTTCACGATCACGGCGCGCGGTCCGGGCTCGCGGCGCACCGCGTCCCACTTCCGCCAGGTCGGGAACCCGGCGCCGCCGAGG
Source organism: uncultured Actinomycetes bacterium (assembly GCA_963718355.1). Taxonomy (GTDB): domain Bacteria; phylum Actinomycetota; class Thermoleophilia; order Gaiellales; family Gaiellaceae; genus CAVQZA01. Next base: position 283,359 of record CAVQZA010000016.1, on the reverse strand, counting down.
CCGACGAGACCGGACGCTTCGAGCTCGGCGAGCACCTGCTCGGGCGAGAGCCGCGGCGGGTTTGCCGGCTCGTCCGGCCGCGTGAGCCCCAGCGAGGGACCGTCGTTCGTGGAGTGCGTGACGGGCTCGGGCGCCGCGCCCTCGAGCACCGCGCGCGTCAGGTGCGGCAGGATCGTGTCGCCGCGCGTCCCGACCGGCGCGAGGTCGCAGTGCCCGAGGCAGGCGACCTCGACCACGGGCACGCCCTCGGGCGCGACCTCCTGCGCGACGCCGAGCAGCTCGTGACCGCCTGCGCACGCGCAGATGGGCCCGGTGCAGACCCGTAGCGAGTCGAGCGGCAGGCGCAGGAACGAGTAGAACGAGACGACCTCCGCCACCTCGCCGCGACGGATTCGCATGTGATCGGCGAGCGCATCGGAGAGCTCCGGGGTGACCGGCCCCACCTCCCGCCGGATCCGGCCAAGGTTGTCGAGGAGCCTGGTCCGCGCCGTCGGGAGCTCTACGAGCTGCATGGTGTCAGTGTCGTCGCCGCATCAGACGGACGCAACCTACGTGAGCCATGGAATCAAGCGGCGCCGCACGCGCGTCATGTACTCCGGGTAGGCCGGGTAGCGCTCGACCAGCCACCGCTCCTCCCGCACCGCCTTGAAGTGGAAGAAGACGGCGAGCACGAGGCTCGCGGCAAGCGACCACCAGCTCGAAACCAGCACCGAGAATCCTGCTGCCGCGGCGGCGACTCCGGAGTAGATCGGATGGCGCACGACGGCGTACGGGCCCGAGATCACGAGGGCTCCGTCCGCAAGCGGCCGTGGGAACGGCGTCATCGCGGGGCCGAGGCCGCGCACCGCTGCTACGGCAAAGAGCGCGCCCATGAACATCAGCACGCCGCCGAACAGCCGCACCGGCCACGGCCAGTCCGTGCCGAAGAACGCGCCCGCGACGACCAGGCCGAGCAGGACGAACTGCGCAGCGACCCAGGCCCCGCCGCGGTCAGCCGAGGGCAATGACGTGCACCTCGTCGAACCCCTCGGCGCGCAGGACGGCCTCGAGCTCGGGCGGCGCGGCGGTGTCGATCGAGAGCGCCATCAGCGCCTTGCCGCCCTGGCGCGAACGGGACACGGCCATGTTGGCGATGTTGATTCCAGCGCCGCCGAACAGCGTGCCGACGTTGCCGATCACGCCGGGAATGTCGTCGTAGGCGAGGACGACCATCAGCGGCGCGAGCTCGATGTCGACCTCGAAACCGAGCGCGCTCACGAGCCAGAGCCGGTTTTCGGTGCCGATCGTCGTGCCGGCGACCCGCAGCTCCTCCCCGCCCGTGACGACGCCGACGCGAATCAGATTCGTGAAGTCGCGCGATGCCGGCCGGCGCTCCTCGCGCACCTCGATCCCCCGCTCCGCTGCGACGAGCGGCGCGTTGACGAAGTTCACGGCCTGGTCGACGCGGCCCTGGAAGGCGCCGTTCAGCGCCGAGACGGTGAGCAGACGGGTGTCGCGCTCGGCCAGGGCCCCGAAGTACGTCAGCGTGAGCCGCTCCGCGCGACCCGCGGCTAGCTCCATCGCGAGGCGGCCGAGCTTCGCGGCGAGCGGGATGTACGGCCCGAGCGCCTCGACGTCCTCGGCCCCGATCACCGGGATGTTCACCGCGTTCGTGACGAGCCCGCCTTCGAGCGCGGCCACGACCTGCTCGGCGACGATCAGGCCCGCGCGATCCTGCGCCTCGTCGGTCGAGGCGGCGAGATGAGGCGTCGCGACGACCTGCTCGAGCTCGAGCAGCGGCCCGTCGTACGGCTCCTTTGAGTAGACGTCGAGCGCCGCGCCGGCGATCTTGCCCGAGACGAGCGCGTCATAGAGCGCCTGCTCGTCGATCAGCTCGCCGCGCGCCGCGTTGACGATCCGCACTCCGTCGCGCATCTGCGCGATCGTGGCCGCGTCGATGCCGTGGCGCGTCTCGTCGGTCAGCGGCAGGTGCAGCGTGATGAAGTCGGCGACGGCGAGCACCTCGGCGGTCGTCTCGACCCACTCGACACCGAGCTCGCGGAAGCGCTCGCGCGAGACGAACGGGTCGTAGGCGGTGACCTTCATCCCGAGCCCGAGCGCGCGGCGCGCAACCTGCTGGCCGATGCGCCCGAAGCCGAGCACGCCGAGCATCTTGTCCGCGAGCTCGACACCGCCGAAGCGCGAGCGCTCCCAGCGGCCCTGCTTGAGTGCCGCATGTGCCTGCGGGATGTTGCGGGAGAGCGCCACGAGCAGGCCGATCGTGTGCTCCGCCGCGGAGATCATGTTCGACTCGGGCGCGTTCGCGACGACGATCCCGCGCCGCGTCGCCGCCTCGACGTCGACGTTGTCGACCCCCACTCCGGCCCGGCCGATCACCTTGAGATTCGTGGCGCGGTCGATCAGCTCGGCGGTGAGCTTCGTCGCCGAGCGGATCACGATCGCGTCGTAGGCGCCGATCAGCTCGGCGAGATCGCCGTCCGTGATGACGTCGACGTCGAACTTCGAGCGCAGCAGCTCGACCCCCGCGTCGGCGATCGTCTCGCGGATGAGGACCTTCACACCGGGGCGCGGTCGGCGTACGTCTCGAGCGCGCGGGTGACCGCGACGCCGCGCTCGATCTCGGCGCCGAGCTCGACCAGCGCGAGCTCGACCGCGCCGAGCTGCGTCGCGATGTCGAACACGTCGAACCAGCCGATGTGGCCGAGGCGGAAGATCTTGCCCAGCAGGTCGCCCTGGCCGTTCGCGATCGTGATCCCGTAGCGGTCGCGCAGGGTGCGGACGACGTCCTTCGCGTCGATCCCGTCCGGCGCGCGGATCGCGGTGACGACCGCCGAACGGTCCTCGTCCGGCGAGAACAGCTCGAGGCCCATCGCCTTCGCGCCCTCGCGGCAGGCGCGGCCGAGGCGGACATGACGCTCGAACGCCGCGTCGAGGCCCTCGTCGAGCAGGAGGCCGAGCGCGACGTTGAGCCCCGCGACGAGCGGCACCGAAGGCGTGAACGGCGCGTCGAGCTTTCCCTGCGCCTTGGCGGTCCGCGCCCAGTCGAAATAGAACCGCGGCGTCGTCGACTCGGCGGCAGCGGCGAGCGCGGCCGGCGAGACGGACGCGAGCGAGAGCCCGGGCGGAGTCATCAAGGCCTTTTGCGAGCCGGAGACGACGACGTCGATCCCCCACGCATCGGTCTCGAGCGGCACCGCGCCGAGGCTCGAGACTGCGTCGACGACGACGAGCGCGCCGGCTTCCTTTGCCACGGCCGCGAGCGCCTGGACGTCGACGACGACCCCGGTCGACGTCTCGGAATGAACGAGGTAGACGACCTTGGCGCCGCCGGAAGCGGCGAGCGCATCGCGCAGGTCGGCGGGCTCGGGAGTCGCGCCCCACTCGAGCTTGAGGTGGATCAGCTCGGCGCCGTACCCGGCGACCATCGTCGCCCAGCGCTCACCGAAGCTCCCCGAGGAGACGACGAGCTGACGATCTCCGGGCGAGGTCAGGTTCGCCACCGCCGACTCGAACGCGCCGGTCCCCGACGCGGTGAAGAGGAGCACGTCGTTCTCGGTCCGGAAGACCTGCTTCAGCCGAGCGAGGCACTCCTCGTAGATCGGCTTGAAGTCGGGGCTGCGGTGGTGGACGACCGGCGCGGCGAGCGCGGCCAGCACCTGGGGCGGGACCGGAGTCGGTCCGGGAGTCATCAGATATCGCTTCCCGGCCACTGCGGCCTAGCCTAGCTAAGAGGTCCCCGGGCGATGGGAGGGAGCGTTTTCGCCCCCTCCCCACGGCCCGATGGTCAGTGAGTCGGCTGGAAGTTGCGCTTGATCGTCCAGTCGGCGACGGCAACGCCGAGCTTCACGCCCTGCTTGCCGGAGTAGCGGAAGTGCAGCCCGGCCCAGACTCGTGCGTCGACGATCTGGTTCTGAAGATCCTGCACCGTCGCGTAGCGGCGCGTCTGGGTCAGCGTCGTCAGACCGCCGGCCGCACCCATGATGTCGACGTTGATGTCGGTCGTCCCGAGCAACGCGGCGAAGACCTCCCCGTCGGAGGCCGTAATGCAGCCGTGCGCCGCCGGATACTCGGGATGGTTCGGGGTCGTAAGCAGCGGCGTCCACGTCGGATCAGCCGTCGTCCCCGGGTTCCCGTCGATGTCCGCGTGCTGGATCGCCGTGACAGGGCGCCAGAACGTATAGAAGAACTTCGAGTCCCAGCACGCGATCCCGGCGTCGCTGTCGACGAGATTGCCCATCGCGAGCGTGCGGGTCGTGTCGACGAGGTCAAAGCCTTGTGCCGTCGCGAGCTGACGCAGCGCCTGCTGGGTCTGGCTGGTCACGTTTGCGTTCCAGAACTGCGCGATCGCCGTCTCCTCGAGCGTCCGCACCGGGCTGTCTACCCGCCCGAACGCCCTGAGCTCCTCGAGCTGCACCATGTACTTGTGACTCGTGATGTCGAGGGGCGGCGGCGCCCGGAACTGCGACGGGCTCTTGAGCATGAACGGCGTCATGAACGCGGCCCACGGGATCTGGGCCGACTGAAGCGACGGCGGTGGGGCGAAGATCCACACGCCCGGAGTGAGCGGCCCCTGGCCGTACGGCGTCGAGATCACGGCGTTGCGGCCGTCGTTCGCCCGCAGCGCGATGATGTCCTCGGCCGCGGCCTGTCCGATCGCGACGCCCGCCGCTCTACCTGCGACGGGGAGTCCACCGAGATAGGCGTTGTAGGTGTTTGTCAACGAGGTCGTCTGGTCCGGGAAGTAGTTGACGAGAGCCGTGTACGCCGCCGCGGTGACCGCAGCCGGCGCAGACGCGCCGTCAGGGGAGATCGGTGCGTGGAAGTTGTGGTACGGCTTGTACCTGCCGTCGATCTTGATCACGGCGTCGTAGACCGACGCCTGGACGTAGGACATGTAGATCAGTCCCTCGAGCTGGAACAATGCAGGCGACTCGCCCCGCACGATGTTGATCGCGATCACGTTCCAGTCGATCGCGGCCGTGTTCACGTCGCTCGTGTGCCGCGGCGCAGACGTGGCCGTCGAGGCGAAGGCTGCGAATACGGCCGCTGCGATCAAAAGCGACAGTCCGAACGCTGCCCATGCCTTTCTCGGGATCTTCATCAGAAGACTCCTTCCGAATCATGGTTGCGCCGCAGGGGACCCGCCTACATTTGACGGCCGCGCGCCTTCCCACAATCCGACATTCGTCGTATCGTCTCTCGATGCGCGCGATTCAGCGCCTGACCCCACGCGAGGCCGAGGTTCTCGCGTGGGTAGCGCAGGGCCATACGAACAAGCAGGTGGCGGCGATTCTCGGGACGTCGCCTCACACGGTGCGAACCCAGCTCGAGCACGTGTTCGAGAAGCTCGACGTGCACACGCGGACGGGAGCTGTCGCGAAGGCGCAGCCGCTGCTCAGCGCGGGCGGTGGCCCGAGAACGTGACGACCTGCTGGAAGGTCGGCCGGTTCGTCCAGCGCATCGTGTTCTGCAGGATCCCCGAGGTGAACCTGATCCGCTCTGCGGTGGCATCCGCGCGCCATGCAGTGGGATCGGCGCCCTGCGCCGCTGCGAGCTGCGCTCCGGCCGCGTCGAGTGCTGTCCACAGCGACGCTCGGCACGCGGCGAGGTCGCCCGCACCGCAGTAGTGCATCGAGAATGCGCCTCGCACCGTCTGCCCGAGCAGCGTGCGGAGATCCTTGTCGACGTAGCCGTACCAGCCGTCGATGTACGACGAGCCGCCGGGGTTCGCGTCGTCGCTGCGGACATGCAGGTCGGCGAGCCGCTGGACGAGCGTCGGGCCGAGCACCGGCGTCATCACCGCGTCGGCCCAGCGGTCCCAGACCGCGTCCATGATCGCGGCGCCCGGGTCGTCGATCTTGCCGTCGAGGTTCAGGTCGATCCTGGACGAGCCGTTCGCCGCCCAGGCCTCGAGGAGCTGCAGCATCTGGGCCGCGCGCGGGTCGGGAGCGGCGCCGGTCTTGAGCACGGCGGCGATGTCGGGCAGCACGAGCACGGCGCGCAGGTCCTGTGTCGCGGCGCCGTTCATCGACGAGACGACATCGGCCGGCGTGAGCTTGCCCTTCCGCGCGGCGAGCTGGCGCTCGAGCAGCTGGACGCGGTGGATCGGCCCGTAGCCCCAGTTGTCGTCGGAGGCGCCGACGCCCTGGGCCGGCTTGTTGTTCCAGTTCAGGATCTCACCGCCGGCCGGGTCGATCGCCTGCGCGTGCTGCGCCGGAGTGAGGAAGCCGCGCCAGTCGTAGGCGCCCGAGCCGTCGGTCGGGAGCGCCGGATCGGTTCCAGGCGCGCGCACGGGCAGGCGGCCGCTCGAGAACATCGCGATGTCCTTGTCGTCGGCGTAGAACCAGTTGAACGAGAACTCGACCCCGGACATCGTCTTCAGGAAGCTCTTCGCCGAGGTCACCTGGTTCGTGTCGAGCTCGTAGAACGACTTCGTCGAGAGCAGCTCGCGACCGCGAGTCGAGCGCTCCAGCGAGATCGCGACGCGCTTCCCGCCGACCGTCGCGTAGCCCTCGACCGGGCCGTGCACCGTCTCGCGGAACACCACGGGCTGATCCGGTGAGCCCGCCTGAGCCAGCGCGCCGGCTTTGAACGTTGTCATCGCGCGGCAGTTGCCCTTGTACAGGTAATGCGTGTCGTCGCCGCACAGGGCCTCGATGAACACGTCGGTGTTGTCGGCCTGGGACGAGGTCGCGCTCCACACGTCGTCGATGCCGCGGCCGATCACCACGAACGGCACCCCGGGGAACAGTGCGCCGCGCGTGGCGAAGCCGCCGCCGGCCATATCGATCTCCATGAAGAACTCGGGGAAGAAGTAGCCGACCTGCGGCCCCGCGACGAAAATCGGATGCCCGCTTGCGGAGCGGCTCGCTCCCACGAGCAGCGCGTTCGACATCGTCTTCGAGGCGCCGGCGATCTGCGGCACCGCGAGCGGCACCGGCTCGAAGCTCCCGTCGTCGACGGTGACGCTGCCGAGCGCCGTCGAGGCGGGCTGCTCCTGCATGAATGTGCCGGGGATCGAGACCGGCGCCTCGGGATCGTCGGCCGAGCGCAGATCGCCGAACACCTGTGCTCCCTTCGCGGCGCCGAGCTTCGTCTGGAGCGCCGAGAGGAGCTCAGAGCGGCTCACCTCCGAGCCGCCGTTCGCGCCGAAGCGCGCGGCAATCAACGCCGCTGCCGCGATCACGTCGTTCGGCGTGTAGGGCTGCACCGCAGTCTTGACCGAGGTGAAGTAGCCGTTGATCCCGGCCGTGTAGGCCTGGAGCAGGTTCACGAAGTGGCGGCCGAGGGCGCCCTGCGCGCGTAGGAGGTCGAGCTGCTTGGCAAGGAACGCCTCGGTTTGCGCGCTGGGCACGAATGTCTTGCCGGAGAGCGCGAGGCCGATCGGGTCGATCCCGGGGATGTCGAGGGCGGCGGCGCGGGCCGGGCCGCGGATCAGCTGGAGCAGCAGGCCGCGATCCTCGGCGGTTGCCCAGCCGGCGCCGTACTCGACGTCGGCCTGCGTCTTCCCGGTCACATGCGGGACGTCCCACTTGTCGCGCTGGATCACCGTGCCCGCGCGCGGCAGCTTCTCGGTGCGAACCGCCTTGAGGCCGCCGAGCCCGAGCGTCTCGGGCTTGAACCAGCGCTTCAGGTCGGCGTTCGTGACCTTGTCGCCGAGCGGCGTGAGGCCGTCGTAGAGCGTCGCCTGGTCGGTCGTGTTCGCATTGAAGGTGACGCCGCCGTTCTCGCCGGGCGGCAGCACGTCGAGCGCCACCGCTGCGTAGTCGTGGCGGGGCGTTGCGGCGGCCGAGACGCCTCCAAGCACGAGAGCGGCCAGACCGAGAACGAGGACGACCCGCTTCACGGGGCCCGAGCCTACTACGCTCCGGTTCGTGGAGGCGCTTCTCGCATTCGCCGCGGCGCTGCTGTCGCTGAGGCTCGCGGGCGGGCTCGCCGGGCGCTGGCGCGAGCGGCACGCGCCCGAGCTCGCCGCCTGGGGCTGCGCGCTGCTCGCGTTCGCACTCGCGTCCGGTGCGCTGGCCTGGGGCGCGGCGCACGGCTGGGACGCGCGCTCGTTCCGCGCCTACTACCTCTTCGGCGGCCTGCTGACCGCGCCGCTCCTCGGCGCCGGTTCGCTCCTCCTGATCGGCAGGCGCTGGGCCGGGCCGGCCGCGTTCCTGTGGTCGGGGCTCGCAATCGGGGTGATGATCGCGGTTCCGGTGCACGGCTCGTTCGCCGGAACCGGGATCCCGACCGCTCAGGCGCACCTCGACTTCCTGCCTGCGCGCCTCCTTGCGGTGCTCGGCAATTCGGTCGGCACGATCGCGGTCGTCGCGGTCGCGCTGATGGGCATCCGGCGTCGACCGCTCGGCAACGCGCTGATCCTCGCAGGGGTCGGCGTGGCCGCGATCGGCAGCGCACTGGCGGGCCTCGGGGAGGCCGAAACGGCCGTGTTCATCGCCGCCGCGGCACTGCTTCTGTACCTCGGCTTTGTCGCGCCGGCCCGCTGGGGGGACCGGCGCATAGCGTCCGAGGGCTCTGCTAGCTTGACCCGGTAGCCACAACTACGACGCGGCGCGGCCTCATGTCGCGCCTGCCCGGGGCGGACTGCGGAACCATCTTCCCGTCCCGGTGCGTCGGTCCGTATTCCCGTAGCAAGGGGTGCTTTTGAAACAAGCATTTTCCCTTGCGTTGGTCCTCGCCGTCCTCGCGGTGGCAGGGGCCAGCGCAACAATCGATCGTGCAAAAGCGGCCGACAGGCGAGTTGCGGCTCGCCCCAACGAAGCCGCCGAGATCGTCAAGTTCCGCGCCGAGACGTGGCGCTGGCAGAAGGTGATGGGCAAGCCGCTCACCGTGGCCCACCGCCTCCCGGCGAAGGTCTGGCGCATGATGGCCGCAGCGGCGTACAAGCAGGCGCTCAAACCGCCGCACAAGCGCCAGTGGCTCTGCATCCACCGCTACGAGGGCTCGTGGCGTGCCCACACCGGCAACGGCTACTACGGTGGGCTCCAGATGGACATCGAGTTTCAACGCGTCTACGCGACCTGGCTGCTGCGACAGAAGGGCACCGCCGACCACTGGACGCCGATCGAGCAGATGTGGGTCGCCGAGCGCGCGCAACACAACCGCGGCTTCTATCCGTGGCCGAACACCGCGCGGATCTGCGGCCTGATCTAGACCGCGAGCTTCGCGCGGACGAGCTCGTTGACGAGCTTCGCGTCGGCCTTGCCCTGCGTCTCCTTCATCACCTGGCCGACGAAGAAGCCGAGCAGCCCGTCCTTGCCACCGCGGTAGGCCTCGACCTGTGACGGGTTTGCGGCGAGGATCGAGTCGATCAGCGGCTCGAGCTCCGAGGTGTCGCTGACGACCTTCTCCGCGAGGTACGGCGCCGCGGAAAAGTCCCGGGTGCCAGCGGCGGCGACCGCAGCGGCGAACCGCTCGCGCGGGATCTCGCGCCGGGCCTTCAGCAGGCTCTGCAGCTCGCCAGGGTTCGGGACGTCTTCGAGCTCGCGACCCTCGTTCATCAGGAAGTTCGCCACGTCGCGCGGGTCGAGCCCCTCGCCGAGGATCGACTCGAGGAGCGCGGTACGCCCGCTCGTGACGATGTCGCCCGCGAGCGCGAAGCCGAGCGTGGGCTCGAGGCGGCGGATCCGCTCGCCGGGCAGCTCGGGAAGCTCGGCGCGCAGCCGCGCGATCAGCTCGGCCGACGGCTCGACCGGGACGAGGTCAGGCTCGGGAAAGTACCGGTAGTCCTCGGCCTCCTCCTTCGAGCGCCGTGAGGTAAGCGTGCCGGTCGACGCATCGAAGTCGAATGTCGCCTGCTCGACCTCGGCGCCCGACTCCCAGACTGCGATCTGCCGCTCGACCTCGGCCTCGATCCCGCGCGCGACGAAGCTGAACGAGTTGATGTTCTTGATCTCGGTGCGGGTCCGGAAGCCCTCCTCGCCCGCCGGCCGGACGGAGACGTTGGCGTCGACGCGCAACGTGCCCTTCTCCATTTCCGCATGGGAGATCCCCAGCTCGACGATCGTCTGGCGCAACAGCTGGAGGAAGCGACGCGCCTCCTCGGCCGAGTGGATGTCGGGATGCGTGACGATCTCGACGAGCGGCGTGCCGCCGCGGTTGAAGTCGACGACGGAGTGGCTCGCGCCACCGATCCGGCCCGATGCGCCGCCGTGGTGGATCGTCTTGGCGGCGTCCTCCTCGAGGTGGGCGCGGACGATCCGCACCTCATGTTCGCCGTCTGCAGTCGGCACTAGCACCTTGCCGTCTATGCAAAGAGGCAGATCGTATTGTGAGATCTGATAGCCCTTGGGCAAATCCGGATAGAAGTAGTTCTTGCGCGCAAAGACCGCGCGCTCGGCGATCGTGCAGCCAAGAGCGAGCCCGAGCTTCACCGTCCACTCGACCGCGCGCCCGTTCGTGACCGGCAGGGCGCCCGGATGCGCGAGGCAGATCGGGCAGGTGCGCGTGTTCTCGGCCGCGCCCCAGCCCGCCTCGCAGCGGCAGAACATCTTCGTCCTGGTCTTCAGCTGGACATGGATCTCGAGCCCGATCACCGGTTCCCAGGTCATCGCAGCCGCTCCGGGACGGTGTCGAAGCCGAGCGCGCGCTCGAGCGCGTAGCCCGTCCGGAAGAGCGTGTTCTCGGAAAACTGCGGGCCGACGAGCTGGAGCCCGACCGGCAGCCCCTCCGACAGGCCGCACGGGATGTTGAGGCCCGGCAGGCCGGCGATGCAGGACGGGATCGTGAGCAGGTCGGCCGCGTACATCGCGAGCGGGTCCTGCGCCTTCTCGCCGATCCGGAATGCGACGGTGGGCGAGGTCGGGCAGGCGAGGACGTCGAAGCGCTCGAAGGCGGCGTCGTGCTCGCGCCGGATCAGGGTGCGTACCTTCTGGGCCTGGCCGTAGTAGGCGTCGTAGTAGCCGGCGGAGAGCGCGTAGGTGCCGAGCATGATCCGCCGCTTCACCTCGGGGCCGAAGCCCGCGTCGCGCGTCGCCTCGACCATCTCGCGGAAGGTGTCACCGGAGACGCGCGGGCCGTAGCGGACACCGTCGTAGCGGGCTAGGTTCGAGGAGGCCTCGGCCGGCGCGATCAGGTAGTAACAGGGCAGGCCGTACTGGACCGAGTAGGGCAGCTCGCACTCCCCGACCTCGGCGCCGAGCGACTCGGCGAGCTCAACCGCGGCGCGGACGGCCGCTGCGACGCCGGGCTCGATCCCCTCTGCCTCGTTCAACTCGCGCGGGACGCCGATCCGGAGGCCTTTCAGGTCCTCGGCGTCGGGGAGACGGACGGGCTCGGGCAGTTCGACAGTGGTCGAGTCCATCGGGTCGCGCCCGGCGATGATGGAGTAGAGGAGCGCGGTGTCGCGCACGTTCTTCGCGACAGGGCCGACCTGATCGAGGCTCGACGCGAAGGCGACCACGCCGTAGCGGGGGACTGTGCCATAGGTCGGGCGCAGGCCGACGTTGCCGCAGAGCGCGGAGGGCTGCTTGATCGAGCCGCCGGTGTCGGACCCGAGCGCCCACGGTGCGAGCCCTGCCGTGACCGCTGCCGCGGAGCCGCCGCCGGAGCCGCCCGGCACGCGCTCGGGATCCCACGGGTTGTGCGACGGCCCGTAGGCCGAGTTCTCGGTCGACGAGCCCATCGCGAACTCGTCTGTATTGGTCTTGCCGAGCAGAGACATGCCGGCCGCCTTGCAGCGAGCGGCGACGGTCGCGTCGTAGAGCGGCACGTAGCCCTCGAGGATCCTCGAGCCGGCGGTGGTCGGGACGCCCTTGGTCGAGATCACGTCCTTGAGCGCGATCGGGATGCCGGCGCCGCTCGGCTCGTCGAGGGTGGTCAGGTAGCAGTGGAGCTCGGGATCGCGCGCGGCGATCGCCTCGACGTAGGCCCCGTGCAGATCAGCGGCCGAGACCTCGCGCGACTCGACGAGACGGATCGCTTCCTCCGCGGTCAGGCGCAACGTGTCGATCACAGCGACTCTCTCTCCCCGTCCCAATCCCCCGCCCACCCACGGGGGCTTCCAAGATAGCCGGCGCTTTCGCGCGGCTTTGTGGCGACTGTGTGACGAATCGTGCTCATGCGCTCGGCGGGACGCGGAAGCCGTCCCCCTCCCGGTCCGGCGCGTTCGCGAGTGCTTCCTCGACGGTGAAGCACGGGCTCGGCTCGTCCTCGTCCCACACGTTGACGAGGTCGAGCGGATGCGAGGTCGGCGGCACGTCGGTCAGGTCCAGCTCGGACACCTTGCCGACCGCCTCCAGGATCGCGCTCAGCTCGACCTGGAGCCGCTCGGCCTCACCCTCGCGCAGGCCGAGCCGCGCGAGGCGGGCCACATGGAGCACATCGTCGTTCGATATCGCCACGGATCAGATCCTTCCAAAAAAGAGAGGCTCCCTTTCGGGAGCCTCTACGCATTCGGTTCCGAAAGGGAAAGCTAGGCGGCCCGCACGTTCGCGGCCTGGGCACCCTTGGGGCCCTGCACGACCTCGAACTCAACGCGCTGGCCTTCGGTCAGCGACTTGTAGCCGTCCATCTCGATCGCGGAGAAGTGGACGAAAACGTCATCGCCACCCTCACGCTCGATGAACCCATAACCCTTCTCGTTCGAAAACCACTTGACAGTGCCCTGAGCCAACGGTCCTCCTTAGTACTGCAAACAACGACGGCCCGGGCACCGAGCCGCCGACCGATATGAAGCGCGCTAACGGTAGCCTCACGCCTGGGGGAACGCAAGGCCGTCCCGACGAAACCTCGCCGCTTTGAGCGTGCTCTGCAGGAGCATGGCTATCGTCATCGGCCCGACGCCGCCCGGCACGGGCGTCAGCAAGCCGGCCACCTCGGCCACGCCGGGGTCGACGTCGCCGCGCATTCCGTCCTCGGTGCGGTTGATCCCGACGTCGATTACGGCCGCGCCCGGCTTGACCATGTCTGCGGTGATCATCCCCGCGCGGCCCACGGCGGCGACGAGCACGTCCGCCTCACGCGTCACCGCTCCGAGATCACGCGTCCGCGAATGGCAGATCGTGACGGTCGCGTTCCGCGCGAGCAGCAGCATCGCCGCCGGCTTGCCGACGATCGAGCTTCGCCCCACGACCACGGCGCGGGCGCCCTCGAGCGGCACCGCGTACTCGTCGAACAGCGCGATCACCCCCGTCGGCGTCGCCGGCACGAGGGTCGGCCGGTCTAGGTAGAGCTGCCCCGCGTTGAGCGGATGGAAGCCGTCGACGTCCTTGAGCGGATCGACCGCGCGCAGCACGCGCGCCTCGTCGATGTGAGCGGGAAGCGGGAGCTGGACGAGGATCCCGTCCACCGCGTCGTCGCGATTCAGGCCGTCCACCACCCCGAGCAACTCCTCCTCGGACACGTCCGCGGCGAGGTGGATGTCATGGGGCGTGATCCCGACCTCGCCCGCCGCCTTGTGCTTCATCCGGATGTAGATCTCCGAGGCTGGATCCTCACCCACGAGCACCGTGGCGAGCCCGACGGGGCCGAACACCCGCAATTCCTCGGCGACCTCCGCACGCACCCTCTCGGCGAGCGCCTTGCCGTCCATGATCGTCGCGGCCATCGCGGACGACCCTACCGCGTCCGTCAGGCTCGCCGGAATGCGACGAGCCTGACGGTACCGACTCGCATGAGCGAGCTAGAAGCCGAAGGCCAGGCAGGACGTCGGCGTGTTGACGTAGCGCACGCACAGCGTTGGCTGCTTCGGATTCGGATTGGCCTTCTTGGGGTGCCCCGCGAGCACGAGCTGGCTGGCGTCGCCGCCCTCGATCGGGGCGCGCATGGCCCCCGCCGTGGGAGCCGCAACCGCGAACGCAAGAGCAACGAGCACGACCGTCTTCTTGAGGTACATCTCCGCCTCCTCCTGTTGCTTGGTTGCGAACAGGACGCGACCGGAGCCGGTCTTCTTCCCTACAGCGCGAGGCCCGTCAGGAGCTCGCGAACGATCCGCTCGGCGACGAGTGCCGTGATGTCGGCCGAGCCGACTGCGGTCGGGATCACCTCGACTACATCTGCACCGACGACATCGAGTCGACGAGCCAATTCCCGGCAGGCCCAGAGCAGGTCGGCGGAGGTCATCCCGCCGGGCTCGGGCGTGCCGGTGCCGGGCGCGAAGGCCGGATCGAGCACGTCGACGTCGACCGAGACGAACACCGGGCCGTCGCCGGCGAGCGCGACCGTCCGCTCGATCACGTCGCGGATCCCCCGGTCGCGCACGTCGTGCATGAAGAAGCTCGTGATCCCGCGCTCGGCCTGCCAGAAAAACTCGGCTTCGCCGGGCCAGTAGCCGCGCAGCCCGATCTGGATGTACCGCTGCGGGTCGACCGCGCCCGACTCGACGAGCCGGTACATCGGCGTCCCGTGCGAGACCTCGACGCCGAAGACCTCCTGGCCCGTGTCGGTGTGCGTGTCGAAATGGACGAGGCCGACCGGGCCGTGTTTCGCGGCAACCGCGGCGATATTCGGCTCGACGATCGAGTGGTCGCCGCCGAGCACGATCGGCACGGCACCCGCGTTCACGACCTGCGCGACCGTCTCGTGGATCGCAGCGCGCGTGCGAACCGGATCGGCGGGGATCACCGGCGCATCGCCGAAATCGACGATCTTCAAGACGCGCGACGCGTCGACCTTCGCCTCGAGGTGCGGACCGGGCGGGCAGCTCGCAGCGCGGATCGCGCGCGGACCGAACCGCGCGCCCGGCCGGTCCGAGACGAGATCGTCGGTCGGCGCCCCGACGATCGCCACGTCCACGCCGACGAGCTCGGCCGGATCCTGCGTGTACGGCAGCGCCATGAAGGTCATAAGCCCGGCGTAGTCCGGCTTGTCGCCGAGGCCCTGCCAGCGCTCCAGCGGATCGATCACCGCTCTATCCTAGGCCTGCGATGACGACGGACGCCGCCGCCGTGAGCCTCCTGCGCTGGCTTCGCCGCCAGCTCCGCGAGCCGAGCCCGCTCCGCGAGCATCTCGAGGCCGCGGTCGCGAACGACGATCCGGGCGAGGCGAGGCGCATCCTCGCGAACGTCGAGTTCGGCGAGGGCCAGCGCCGACAGCTCGAGCGGCTGCTCGAACGCTGGGAGAAGGGCGAGCTCTAGCCGAAGAGCTTGCCGACGGCGGAGATCACCGCGGTGCCGGCGGTCGCGTCGACGGTGGCCGAGGCGTCGTTGCCGCCGTCCGGAAGGTACGGGGCGAGCGCGCCGGCGAGCGAGGCGAGGTTCATCGACTGGAGCCAGACCTTGCCCGGCCCGGTGAGACGCATCAGGAAGAGCCCGTCGCCGCCGAAGACCTTGTTCTTGAGCCCGGGCACGGTCGTCAGCTCGTACTTGACGCTCGAATCCATCAGCCCGATGTGCCCCGGATGAACGCGCAGCGTCTCGCCCGCGTCGAGCTCGTACTCGGACAGCTCGCCGCCGAGCGCGATCCAGGCGTGGCCGGAGCCGGTGAGCGACTGGAGGACGAAGCCGAAGCCGCCGAAGAGCCCCGAGCCGATCTTCTTCGGATGAAACGCGGTCGCGAGCTCGGAGCCGTAGCTGCCCGCGAGGAAGCCGCCCCGCTGCACGGTGTACGAGTGCTCGGGACCGAGCGGCACTTCGAGGATCGAGCCCGGGAGCCGCGCCGGGAACACCGCGACGCCGGGAGCGGTCGTGGCGGAGTACTGCGTCATGAAGAACGAGCCGCCGCCGAACGAGCGCTTCGCCGCGTCCCACATGCCGTCCGCGCCGGCGAGAGCTGTCGACGTCTGCAGCTCGATCGAGTCGGTCACCCAGCCGAGCTCGCCCGACTCGGCGACGACGCTCTCACCCGGATCGAGGCGCACCTCGAGCACGGGCATCGTGGTTCCGCGGATCTGAGCGTCCATCAGCGCAGGCAGACGGCGTAGAGGGTGCCGGAGGTGTCGCTGGACGGGGACAGATCCTGGAGGTCGATCACCCAGCTCAGGCCGTCTGCGCTCGGGTGCGTATCGGCCGAGAGCGCGTTGCCGTCAGGGTTGTCGTAGCCGCCCGAGATCACGTGCTCACCGGCGTCGCAGGTGGTCGTGAACTCCTGGTCGTTGCCGGCGGTGAGCGTCCAGGGCGCCGTCTTGATGTAGATCGTCGGCCCCGTCGCGAGCGCGCCGACCTGCTGCGGGGTGAGCCCCGCAAGCTTCAAAGCGTTCTTCGCCGTGAGCGCCGTGGTGGCCGTGTTCGCGGTCAGCGCGTGCTTCGCGAGCGGGACGACACCGGCTGCAACGGCCGTGCCGGAGAGCGCGACGAAAAGAGCGAGCAAAGCCACGACCATCGCCGGGCTGGGCCGGCCGATCCGCCATCGTTTCCGCTCCGCAGGACCGGTCATCGCCTTCTCCTATCGGCGTCGAGGCTCTACCCCTTGAACGGGTGCCTACAGTGTGCCGATGGTCGCGCGACTCCTGCCAGAAGAACTGCGCACCGAGCGGCTGCTGCTGCGCCAGTTTCGGCCGGACGACGCGGAGGCGCTGCACGAGATCTACGTCCAGCCGGAGTACCTCGAGCACATGCCGGCCTCCGACCTGAACGGCGCGCGGGCCCAGATCGAGCGCTGGCTGCGCATGTGGGAGAACGACGGCCACGGCCAGTGGGCCGCCGAGGATCCGGACACCGGCAAGCTGATGGGGCGGATCGGGATCCTGCGCCACCACGACTGGCCGCTCGAGCCGCA
This sequence comes from uncultured Actinomycetes bacterium, assembly GCA_963718355.1. GTDB lineage: Bacteria > Actinomycetota > Thermoleophilia > Gaiellales > Gaiellaceae > CAVQZA01. The sequence goes on along the minus strand of CAVQZA010000016.1, from coordinate 266,700 downwards.
CAGCGTGCCGGAGGTCGGCTGGGTGCTGCATCGCGACTGGTGGGGCCGCGGCCTCGCCACCGAGGGCGGCCGCGCCTCGCTCGAGTGCTGGCGCGAGCACCTCGTCGAGGAGCCGCGCCTCTACTCGTTCACCACGCCGGCGAACGTCCGCTCGCGCGCCGTGATGGAGCGGCTCGGGCTGACGTTTCGCGGCGAAGCGGTGTGGCGCGGCTACGACATGGTCTGGTACGCGATGGACCGCTGACGGACAGCGCCCCCGGGCCGGGGGCGCCGCCGCATGGTGGGGGCTCCTAGCCCCGGCTGAAGCCGAAGGGCGAAGGCGTGCCGAACTTGGCATGGCCGAGGACGGACGCCAGTGCCGCGAGCACGAACAGTGCGGTGAACAGGTTGATTCTTTTCACGATGTTTCACCTCCTCGACTGGTCTAGAAGTGGAAGTTCTGCAAGGCCTCGGCCGCGCGCCGGTACAGCTCGACGGCATCCTCGGGCCGCCCGCGCTGCGACGCGAGACTGCCCTCCACCATCCACACAGCAGCGCGGTGGCTGATCGATCCGAGCTGTTCGAAGCTGTCCTCGGCGGCGCGAAACGAGGCGGTGGCCTCGTCGTCGCGCAACTGCTCTGCAAGCGCGCGCCCGAGCACGAGGTGGGCGTTGCCGATCTCGTCGAGAAAGTCGACGCGTCCGACGAGCAGGTCGAGCGCCTGCCGGGCCTGGCCCTCAGCCTCGCCGGGCTCGCCGGTCCGCAGATGAACCTGCGCGAGCGAGGAGATCGCCTGCGCCGCATCGGCTTCGCTACTCACTTCGAGTGCGAGGCCGAGTGCTTCGTGGAGGTAAGACTTCGCCTGCTCGGCGTCGCCGAGGAGGAAGGAGAGCCCGCCCAGGTTGTTGAGGACCCGCCCGAGATGGTGCCGATCGTCGCTGCGCTCGAACAGGTCCCTCGCCTGCTCGGCATAGCAGCGCGCGACCGGCCACTGGCCGGCGCGCTCCGCGAGGATCGAGGCCTGGAAGAGCACGTGGGCGATGGTGAGCTCGTCGCCGAGGGGGATCGCGAGCTCGAGCGCGCGCTCGACATCGGCGCGACCCGCCTCCCAGTCTCCCTGCACCTGGTAGCAGCGCGCGCGCCACTCGAGGGTGCGGGCACGGAGGCGCTCGCAGGGCTGGCCGGAGCGCTCGCAGAGCTCCAGCGCGAGCGTCAGCAGCGAGACGGCGTTTGTGACTGAGAAGCGCTGGAGGCGGCAGCAGCCGAGCCGGTAGAGCACCTCGGCCCGGTCGACGTCCGTGAAGCGCTCTCCCTCGGCCACGATGCGCGCCCGATCGAGCAGTGCTTCCGCCTCGGGAATCTGGCCGAGGTACATCCTGGCCCAGGACTCGACGAAAAGCGCCCGCACGGCGAGCACGGGGAAGGCCATCTGCGAGGGCTTGTCCTCGACGAGCAGCGCGGCGGCCTCCGCGTAGCGGTGGCACTCGATTGCGTGCTCGGCGGAGGCGACGACGGACTCGAGCCGCTCGAACTCGGTCAGCCGAGACGGCGGAACGACGAGGTAATCGACCGGGAGCGCGCTCACGGCTTTACCGGCTGCAGGGTCGCGGCGAGGAGTTCGATCACGTTCCCAACATCGGCCGCTTCCTGCAGGCGATTGTCCCCCGTTTGTCTTCTTTTCCCGTCCGCTCATGCGCCTCTCATGAGACCCGCCTAGCGTCGGGCCACGTCTGACGAAATCAAACGGAAGGAAACCCCCTTGAAGAAGCTGCTACTCGTCGCGCTGGTCGCCCTCGCTCTGGCTCCGATCGCCACTGCGGCGCCCGGCAACACGGTCACGATCACCGCGTCGAAGACCGCGCTGGCGTACTTGCAGAAGACTGTCCACGCGAAGGCGGGCAAGATCACCCTCGTGTTCAAGAACCCCTCGATGATGAAGCACGACGTCCGCCTCGAGATCGGCGAGAAGGAGTACGGCGGCACCAAGAAGATCGGGCACGGCACGACCTCCGTCGTCCTGAACCTGAAGAAGGGCACCTACCACTTCTACTGCTCCCTCCCCGGCCACGAAGACGCCGGGATGTCGGGGACGCTGATCGTCTCCTAGCCCGCTTCGCTCTCCGCGCCGCCCGGTGTCCGAGTCCGGATTCGCCGGGCGGCGTGTCGAGGGCGAGTTCTAGTGGTGGCTCAGGCGAGCGTTGTCGGGCCAGGTTCCGTCGGCCGGCATCTCGAGACGAGCGGTGAGGGGTTGCCGCCATTCGGGCGTGCCGGTGGGCTCGCCCCAGTAGTCGGTCACCCGGACGGCCTTGCCATCCTCGAGCTCGCCGATGGTCACGTTCCGGTAGAGCCGCCCGTCGCCGTAGTTGCACGTCCACTCGACGACGACCACGTCGCCGAGACGGAATCGCCGACCGACCTCCAGGGTCAGTTCAGGGAAGTTCCCCTCCACACTTGCGACGAGCTCCGCGCCGCGCACGACCTCGCCCATCTGTGGCCATTGCCGCTCGACGTTCTCGGCCAACGGCACGTCGAGGATGTAGGCGACCCGGGTGGCGCCGTTCGAGCCGCTCTCAGAGGATGTCATCTGTTGTCCCTTCACTCGCGTTGGCTCACTGAGAGGCGCCTAGCAGATTCGAACTGCTGTACGAGGCTTTGCAGGCCTCTGCCTAACCACTCGGCCAAGGCGCCAGTGCGGTCGCATTCTACGGGCGGGGCCTCGTGAGCTCGTTCTCGTCGAACCGTCGCACCAGCACGTCCTCGAGGAACGCGGCGGCTCGCGGGTATGCATCGAGACGGTTCTTCAGCTTGCCGAGCCCGTGCCCCTCGTCCTCGTAGACGAGCAGCTCGCACGGGACGCCGCGCGCGACGAGCTCGGCGTGCAGCTGCTGGGCCTCCGAGAGCGGCACGCGCGGATCGTTCGCGCCGTGGATGATGAAGAGCGGCGCCCTGATCGCCTCGACGCGCGAGATCGGTGAGACCGCCTCCAGCACTTCGCGGTCGTGCTCGAGCGAGCCGTACTCGCGCTCGCGGAACGCGCGCCGGTACTCGGACGTGTTCTCGAGGAACGTGACGAGGCTCGAGATGCCGACGATGTCGACGCCCGCTGCCCAGCGCTCCGGATGGAACGCCAGCCCGGCCAGCACCATGTAGCCGCCGTACGAGCCGCCGTAGAGCGCGGTGCGCGAGGCGTCGATCCCGCGCCGCGTCCCGAGCCAGTCGTGCAGCGAGGCGAGGTCGTGCACCGAGTCGAGGCGCTTCTCGACGTCGTCGAGGTGCTCGTAGCGCTTGCCGTAGCCCGTCGAGCCGCGAACGTTCGGCGCCGCGACCGCGAAGCCCCGTGCGACGAAGTACTGGTGCAGCGCGTTCCAGATCGGGCGGAGTTGTGCCTCGGGGCCGCCGTGGATCCAGATCACGACCGGTGCCGGATAGTCGTCCTCCTGCTCGTAGAGATAGACCGGCACCGACTCGCCGTCGAACGACTCGAAGCGATGTAGCGTCGGCTCGACGAGATGCGAGCGCGGCACCTCGCTCGGGCTCGTCGTCAGGCGGCGCGTCTTGCCGTCGTAGACCCAGATGTCGCCGGGCTCGAGCGGCGAGGTGAAGTGGAACGCGAGCAGGCGGCCGTCACGCGAGAAGACGGTGTCGCCGACGACGCCCCGGCCCGGCAGCGGCACCTCGGCGCTGAGCTCGAGCGTCACGGGGTCGCGCAGCTCGAGCCGCGAGTAGCCGTCCGCGTTCTCGTGCACGAGCACGTTCGCGGCGGCGTCGTCGATCTCCACGGCGAGATCCCACGGGCTTTCGAGCACGACCTCCCACGTCCGCGCCGCCACGTCGTAGCGCGCGATCGCCGCCGTGTCGCGGCCCGCGCTCGTCGCGAACAGGAAGGCGTCGTCGCCGAGCCACGCAGGCGGCCCGACGTACGCCGCGTCGTCGTGCGGCGCGACCTCGACCGACTCAAGCGTGTCGAGGTCGACGAGGCAGAGCACGTTGTCGCCGGAGCGATCGGTGAGGCGCGTGAAGGCGAGCAGACCCGCGTCGGGCGAGAACCCGGCCGCGTCACACCAGCCGCCGAGGCCGTAGACGGTGCGCTCCTCCCCGCTCCCGAGCTCGCGCACGACGACGTCGAAATCGACGCCGTTGCGCCGGTTCGTCACGTAGGCGAGCAGGCGCCCGTCACGCGAAAAGCGCGGCGTCATGTGCTTGAAGCGCGGGTCGTGGACGAGCGGCTCGAGCTCGCCGTCCGCGCCGAGGAGATAGAGCTGCTGGCGCTCGTTGCCGGCCTCGTCCATCTGCACGAGCACCCGCTCGCTTCCCGGGACGAACCGTCCGGCCACCGGCTCCTCGCCGTTCGTGAGCTGCTCGAGCGGCCCGCCGGCGACCGGCATCCGGTAGAGCTGCATCGTCCCGGTCAGGTTCGAGGAGACGAGCACTGTCTCACCGTCGTCGGAGAGATCCGCGGGCAGCGCGACGCGCGCCTCGAGCAGGTCGCTGAGCGAGAGCACTAAGCTGCGAAGCCCGGGATGATGTCGTCGCCGTACGCGGCCAGCGTCTCTTCCTGGCCGTGCGTCATCAGGTAGATGTTGAACTGGTCGACGCCGACCGACTCGAGCTCCTGCAGCTTCGCCGTCGCGGCGGCCGTGTCGCCGAGCACGCAGAAGCGGTCGCAGATCTCGTCGGTCACGAACTCGCCGTGGGCTGCGCCGACGCGCGAGTGGTCCTTGTAGTCGTAGAACTTGCGCACCTTGACGTAGTCGGTGAGCGCGGTCGGGATCTCGCCGCCCTCGCCGTAGCGCTCGATCAGGTCCATCACGTGGTTCGAGACCATCGCCGGGAACCAGCGCACCTGCTCCCGCGCGTCGGCGAGATCCGCGGAGATGTGGCTCGGCGCGCAGACGATGCACTCGAGCTCGTCCGGGTCGCGCCCCACCTCGACCGCGGCCTTTCGGGCCACGTCCATGATCCACTGGATGATCTGCGGGTCGGCGAGCTGGATGATCACGCCGTCGCCCACGCGGCCCGCGACGGCGAGCGCCTTGGGCCCGTAGCCGGCGACGTACATCGGGATGTCCGGCAGCTCCTTGCGCACCCACTTCAGCTCGAGCTCCTTCTCGTTCCAGTCGACGGGCCGCCCGTTCATGAAGTCCTTGATCATCACGAGGCGTTTCTCGAATTCCGCCACGAGCACGGGTTTTTGCCCGATCACGCGCCGCGCGGAGTCGCCGCGGCCGATCCCCATCACCATCCGGCCGTTCGAGATGTCCTGCATCGTCGCGTAGGCGCTCGCCAGCACCGTCGGGTCGCGCGTGCCCGGATTCGTCACGCAGTGCCCGAGCTTGATCGTCTTGGTCTGCGCGGCGGCAAGCGTCAGCAGTGGGATCGAGTCCTGCCAGAGGACGTGCGAGTCATACGTCCAGCCGTACTCGAAGCCGTGCTGCTCGGCGAGCTGCATCAGCTCGATCAGGCGCTGGTAGGGCGGGTCTGGGAGGACGGTGACGCCGAAGCTCAGCATCGCGCGAGCTTACCGCCCTAGGGAGGACGACGGTGGGAGCAGCGCGAGGCCCGCGAGCCCGACGGCGGCGAGTGCGACGAAGCCGAGCCGGCCGTCGCCCGGGAGCGAGAACGTGAGCCCGACGAGCGGGGTCGCGATCAGGACGAAGAGGTTCGGCACGGCGTTGACGAGACCGACCGCGGTGCCTGCCGCGTCGGGCCGCAGGATCTGCGCGCCGCGGAAGACCGCCGCGAACGGGATGCCGGCCGCGAGGCCGACGGTGAGCGCCGCAAGGGCGAGCACCGGCAGCGGCGCGCGGCTCGCGAGCACGAGGATTCCGACCGCGCACAGGAAGACGGCGCCGGCGACGACGGCGCGCGCCCGGTCAGGCAGCCGCTGCAGCACGATTCCGCCCAGCGGCCGCGTCACGAGCCCGCCGATCAGCGTCAGCGCACCGGCGAGCGCCGCGCGGCGGTGGCTGTAGCCAGAGTGCGTGAGCAGCGAGACGATCCACTCGCCGGCGACGATGCTGATCCCGAACGAGCACGTGTGGAGGAACGAGAGCGGGTAGAGCCGACGGTCGCGCAGCACCGAGGTCTTCGAGCGTTGCCGGGGCGGGCGCTTCGTCGACGGGACGAACGGGAGCACCACGAGCACCGGCAGGATCAGCACGAGCGCGGTCCAGTACGGCGCCCTCCAGCCGGCAACCTGCGGTACGACGGCGACTGCGATTCCGGTCGCACCGAGGGTCGCGCCGCCGTAAAAGCCCTGTAATTTCGCCTGTCCGCCGGCGGCACGGATGTAGTCCGCGCCCGAGATGAACCCAGCGCCGGTGCCGAGCCCCATCAGCGCACGGGCGCCCAGCGCGACCCAGTAGTCCTTGAATGTGAGCGCGATGAGGTTGCCAACCGCGAGCGCGAGCAGCGACGCGATCCCGACCCCGCGCGCGCCCCAGCGGTCGATCGCGCGGCCCGCTGGAACCTGCACCGCCGCGTGCGTGAGGAAGAGCGCGGAGGTGAGGAGACCGATCGCAGCGAGGTGGACGCCGTACGCGTCGGCCATCCGGTCGGCGACGGCGCCAACGTCGGTGAGGCTCCAGCTCGCGGCGAACCCGACCGCGAACGCTGCGATCAGGCGCGCGCGGCCAGCCAGGCGATCGTCTCGGACGTGAGCCGGTCGAGCGCCTCGACCGCGAGCTCGAGGTGCTCGGGCTTCGTGTCCTCGAGCTTCGTATGAGAGAGGCCGCGCAGGCTCTGGACGAAGATCATCACCGTCGGGATTCCGGCTCGCGCGACCTCCGCGGCGTCGTGGAGCGGCCCGCTCGGGAGCCGGTGCGAGGCTCCAGCGACGTCCTCGATCACGGCGTCCGCGAAGTCGATCAGCTCGGGGTCGAAGAGGATCGGCTCGATCTCCCAGATCCGCTCCCACTCGACCTCGACGTTCTCCTCGGCCGCGAAGCGCCCGCTCGCCGCCTCCGCCTCGGCGAGCATCGCGGCGAGCTCGGCGGCGTCGAGGTGGCGCTGGTCGAGCAGGATCTCGCACTCCCCCACGACCGCCGTGACGATCCCGGGCTTCGTGACGACGCGGCCCACGGTGCAGACGCCGCCGTGCGCGACGGCGATGGGACGGATCTCGAGCGCGAGCTTCGCGGCGGCGGCGAGCGCGTCGCGGCGGCGGTCCATCGGCGTCGAGCCCGCGTGCGCCGACTGGCCGGTGAAACGGACGGCGTGGCGCTGCACGCCGTAGGTGCCGAGGACGACGCCGAGCGGCAGGTCGAGATCCTCGAGCACCGGCCCCTGCTCGATGTGCAGCTCGAGGTACGCGCCGGCCGTGGCGAGCTGTGCGTTGGCGTCGAGGGCGCAGTCGAGGTCGACCCCGTGCGCGGCGAGCGTGACCGGAAGCGAGTTGCCCTCCTTGTCGGCGAGCTCGCGCAGCTCCGCCTGGTCGGCCATCGTCCCCGAGGCGGCCGAGGAGCCGAACAGGCTTCGGCCGAAGCGCGCGCCCTCCTCGTCGGCCCAGTTCACGAGGCGCACGGTCACCGCCGGCTCGCCCGCCTCGGCGAGGCGACGCATCACCTCGGCGCCCGCGACGACGTTGAGTGAGCCGTCGAGCCAGCCGCCGTTCGGGACGGAGTCGATGTGCCCGCCGATCAGCAACGCGGTCTCGGAGCCGCCGCGGAGTGTCCACCACTGGTTGCCCGCGGCGTCGACCTCGTACTCGAATGGCAGCCCCTCGAGCAGCTCGCAGAGCCATTCGCGCGCCGCGACCCAGGTGTCCGTCCAGGCCACGCGCTGGGCGCCGTCGCCGTCGCCGGTCAGGTGCTGGAGCTCGCGCAGCTCCTCGACGGTGCGGGTCGGCTGGAGGGGCACGGCAGGACGATACAAAACACGATCGAGTGTGGTAGAGATTGTCCTTGGCGGCGATCGCGATCGAAAGACCGGGCCGGGCGCGTTCCTGGGCCCGCCGCGCCGCCCTCTACCTCCTCGTCCCGGCCTTCTTCGTCGTCCTCTATTCGGGCTATCGCTGGCTCGGGATCCACTTCCACTGGACGCGGCCTTTCGTGGTCGACGACATCACGATGCCGAGTCTGCGCTCGATCGTGAGCGCCCTCTTCGAGCCGGCGCGAATCAACGGGCCGCTGCTGATCACCGTGCTGCTGAAGGCCGCGGCGTTCACGGCGAAGGAGGCGGTGATCGGCTTCGCGCTAGGCGCTTCGGTCGGCTTCATCCTCGGCGCGCTGCTCTTCCAGTCGAAGCTGCTCCAGCGCGGCTTCATGCCGTACCTCGTCGCCTCGCAGACGGTGCCGATCCTGGCCGTCGCCCCGATGGTGGTCGTCTGGATGAAGTCGGGCTGGCAGTCGGTGGCGGTGATCGCCGCGTACCTGACCTTCTTCCCGGTGACGATCAACACGCTGCGCGGGCTCCAGTCGGCCGACCCGCGCGCGGTCGAGCTGATGCGCTCCTACGCGGCGAGCCCGTGGACGGTGCTCTGGAAGGTGCGCGTGCCCGCAGCGCTGCCCTTCCTGTTCGCCGCGTTCAAGATCTCGGCGACCGCGTGCGTCGTGGGCGCGATCATCGGCGAACTGCCCTCGTCGATCCAGGACGGGCTCGGCGGCGCGATCCTCAACTACGCGCAGTACTACTCGATCGAGCCGGCCGACCTGTGGGCGACGAACATCATCGCGGCGCTGCTCGGGATCGTCTTCTTCCTCGTCGTCGTGCTCGTGGAACGACTCGTAGTGCGCCGCGCGCCGGAGCACGTCGCGTGAGCAACCCGGCCAAATGCTCATGAGCACAAGGAGCGGATTGATCGCGATCGCCTTCATCCATGAGGAACGCCGTGTGGATCGGCTACAGCCGAGAGCACGTCACGTGACGAAACAGATCCCAAATGCTCATGAGCACAAGGAACGTCATTGACCGCTGCGGCCGTGACCGTCAAGGGCGTCTCGAAGACCTTCCCGGGCGGGACGACCGCGCTTCAGGGGATCGACCTCGAGATCGTCCCCGGCGAGTTCGTCTCGCTGATCGGGCCGTCGGGCTGCGGCAAGTCGACGCTGCTTCGCGTGATCGGCGACCTGATCGCACCGACCGCCGGCGAGGCGCTCGTGAACGGGAAGGCGGCCGAGCAGGCGCGCCGCGACCGCGACTACGGAATCGTCTTCCAGGACGCCGTCCTCTTCGACTGGCGCACCGTCGCGAAGAACATCGCGCTGCCGCTCGAGCTCGCCGGCTGGAGCAAGGAGAAGCGCCGCGACCGCGTCGCGCAGATGCTCGAGCTCGTCGAGCTGAAGGGCTTCGAGGATCACCATCCGTGGCAACTCTCCGGCGGGATGCAGCAGCGCGTCTCGATCGCGCGCGCTCTCTCCTTCGACCCCACGCTGCTCCTGATGGACGAGCCGTTCGGCGCGCTCGACGAGATGACCCGCGAGCGGCTGAACATGGAGCTGCTGCGGATCTGGGAGGCGTCTGGATCGACGGTCGTCTTCGTCACGCACTCGATCGCCGAGGCGGTCTTCCTCTCGACGCGCGTCGTCGTGATGTCGCCGCGGCCGGGCCGCATCGCCGAGCTCGTCACCGTCGACCTCCCCCAGCCGCGCACCCCGGCCACGCGCGAGGAGCCGCGCTTCTTCGAGCTCGTCACCCGGGTCCGCGACGCCCTTCACGCCGCATGAGCAGCTTCGTCGAAGAGCCCGCTCCCGTCGAGGCGATCCCGGAGGGCTACCTCCGCAGCTTCTACCGGCGCGGCCGCGACTGGGTGCCCGCGATCGCTGTGCTCGCGCTCGGCCTCGTCGCATGGCAGGAGGGGATCCGGATCTTCCACATCCAGCGCTTCCTGCTCCCGAAGCCGACCGCGATCTGGCACACGCTCATCGCGGAGTGGAGCCAGCTCTGGAGCGCCGGCTGGTACACGTTCCAGGAGGCGCTCGGCGGCTTCATCGTCGGCTCGTCGGCCGCGATCCTGCTCTCGTTCGTGGTCGCTCGCTTCAAGGTGCTCGGCGAGGCGTCGATGCCCTACGCGATCGCGGCGAATGCGATCCCGATCATCGCGTTCGCGCCGATCCTCAACGCCTGGTTCGGGATCGGGCAGGAGTCGAAGATGGCCGTCGCGGCGATCCTCTGCTTCTTCCCCGTGCTGATCAACATGGTGCGCGGCCTGACCTCGGTGCCGCCCGCGTCGATCGAGCTGATGCGCTCCTACGCGGCGAGCGAGCTCACCGTCTTCCGGCGGGTGCGCCTGCCGAACTCACTTCCGTACCTCTTCTCGGCCTTGAAGGTCGCGAGCGTTCTCGCGATGATCGGGGCAATCGTCGGCGAGTACTTCGGAGGGTCGCAGCAGCAGCTCGGGATCATCATCAAGAACTCTGCCGCGCTGTTCCAGTTCGAGCTGGCATGGGCCGCGATCGTGGTCGCCTGCCTGCTCGGAATCGGCTTCTACCTCGCCGTTTCGCTCGCCGAGCACATGTTCATGTCATGGGGTCACAACACGGGAGGGTAGGCAATGCGAAGGAAAGCTTTCTGGCTCCTTGCGCTCGCGGCGGTACTCAGCCTCACAGTCGCCGGGATCGCGGCAAGCGCGACCAAGACGACGAAGATGACGAAGCTCGACAACGTGACGCTGCAGCTGAAGTGGGTCACGCAGGCACAGTTCGCCGGCTACTACGCGGCGGCGGCGCAGGGCTACTACAAGGCCAACGGCCTGAACGTGAAGCTCAAGGTCGGCGGTCCCGACATCACCCCGGAGCAGGTCGTCGCCTCCGGCCAGGCCCAGTTCGGCCTCGACTGGCTGCCCAGCCTGCTCGCCGCGCGCGACCAGGGCGGCAAGCTGCTGAACATCGCCCAGGTCTTCAACAGGTCGGGCATGACCGAGCTGACCTGGAAGAGCTCGGGGCTGACCACGATCAAGTCGCTGGCCAAGAAGAAGGTCGGCGTGTGGTGCTGCGGCAACCAGTTCGAGCTGTACGCGGCGCTGACGAAGAACGGGATCGATCCGAACAGCACGAGCGCCGTCACGATCGTCAACCAGCCGTTCGACATGAACCTCTTCCTCCAGAAGAAGGTCGATGCGGCGGCGGCGATGACCTACAACGAGCTCGCGCAGGTGCTCGAGACGAAGAATCCCGCGACGGGGAAGCTCTACAAGCTCAGCGACCTGAACGTCCTGAAGATGCAGGATCAGGGCACCGGGATGCTAGAGGACGGCGTCTTCGTGAACTCGGACTGGATCGGGAACGCGAAGAACCAGGACATCGCGAAGCGGTTCCTCGCGGCGTCGTTCCAGGGCTGGGCCTTCTGTCGTGACCACCTCGCGGCGTGCGTGAAGATCGTGCTCGCCAACGGGCCGACGCTCGGCGCAGGCCATCAGACCTGGCAGATGAACGAGATCAACGCCATCACGTGGCCGGATCCGCTCGGGATCGGCGTGATGAGCCCGGCCGCCTTCAACCGCACGGCGGCGATCGCCCTGAAGTACAAGGTGATCAAGAAGCTGCCGTCGGGCGCGTACCGGACCGACCTCGCCAAGGCGGCGGTCGCGATGGACAAGGCCAAGGGCGTCAACGTGACCGGCCTGACGTACAAGAAGGCCGTCGTCGTCGTCACCGCGGGCGGGAAGTAGAGCAATGAGGCCGAGAGAGGGGGATCCGCAATGTCAGTGCTGATCAAGAACGGCCGCATCGTCACCGCGGCCGACGACTACGTCGCCGACATCTTCGTCGACGGCGAGCGGATCTCCCTCATCGGGGCCTCGCTCGACATGCCCGCGGACAAGGTCGTCGACGCGGCGGGGAAGTACGTGCTGCCCGGCTGCGTCGACCCGCACACCCATCTCGACATGCCCTTCGGCGGTACGGTCACGATCGACGACGTCGAGTCGGGGCAGACGGCTGCGGCGTTCGGCGGCACCACCTGTCACGTCGACTTCGTGATCCAGGGCAAGGGCCAGAGCTTCGCGGCAGCGCTCGAGGGCTGGCGCGCGAAGGCCGAGGGCAAGCAGGTGATCGACATGGGCTATCACATGGCCGTCACCGACCTCGAGGACGGCGGCACGCTCGAGGAGCTCGCGACGCTGCCCGACCAGGGCGTCACCTCGTACAAGCTGTTCATGGCCTACAAGGGCGCGCTGATGGTCGACGACGAAACGCTCTTCAAGACGATGGAGGTCGCTTCGCAGACCGGCGCGCTCGTGATGGTGCACGCCGAGAACGGCGACGTGATCGACGTGCTCGTGAAGCAAGCGCTCGCCGCCGGCCGCACGGAGCCGGTCTATCACGCGCTGACCCGGCCGCCGGAGGCGGAGGGCGAGGCGACGAACCGTGCGATCCAGCTCGCGCGCCTCGCCGGTGCCCCGCTCTACGTCGTCCACGTGACCTGCAAGCAGGCCGTCGATCCGATCGCGCTTGCGCGCGACAACGGCTGGAACGTCTGGGGCGAGACCTGCACGCAGTACTTCTTCAAGTCGCTGGACGACATCGCCAAGCCGAACTTCGAGGGCGCCAAGTACGTCTACTCGCCGCCCGTGCGCGACAAGGCGAACTGGGACGTTCTGTGGAACGCCGTTCGCACCGACGCGCTGTCGGTGATCTCGACCGACCACTGCGCGTTCACGTGGCAGGGGCAGAAGACGATGGGCAAGGACGACTTCTCGAAGATCCCGAACGGCGGGCCGGGGCTCGAGGACCGCCTGCACATGATCCACGAGTTCGGCGTCCGCCAGGGGCGGCTCTCGCTGAATCGGATGGTCGAGTTGCTGGCGACGAACCCGGCGAAGCTGTTCGGGCTCTATCCGCGCAAGGGCACCGTCGCGGTGGGCTCCGACGCCGACCTCGTGATCTTCGATCCCGAGCGGCGGCATGTGATCTCGGCGGCGACGCAACATTCGCGGTCGGACTACAACCTCTATGAAGGCACCGAGGTCACCGGCGCGGTCGAGACGGTCTTCCTCCGCGGACAGGTGCTCGTCGAGGGCGGCGAGCTCGTCGCGAAGCCCGGTGTCGGCCAGTTCGTGCGGCGTGCGCGCTTCGGCGATCAACTCTGACGCGTACCTCGCGCGGCTCGGGCTCGCGGAGCCGCCGGCGACGCTCGCAGAGCTCCACGTCGCGCATCTCCTCGCGGTGCCGTTCGAGAACCTCGACATTGTGGCCGGCCGCGAGATCTCGATCGAGCCGGACGAGATCTGGGACAAGATCGTCGCCCGCCGCCGCGGCGGCTTCTGTTACGAGCTGAACGGGCTCTTCGCGCGGCTGCTCGAGGCGCTCGGCTACACGGTGACGCTGCTCTCGGCCCAGGTCATCCACGCCGACGGCCGCGAGAGCCACGAGTACGACCACCTCGTGCTGCGCGTCGACCTCGACGAGCCGTGGCTTCTGGACGTGGGCTACGGCGACTGCTTCCGCGAGCCGATGCCGCTGCGCCCCGACTCGGAGTTCGTCGACTCGCTCGGCCGGACCTATCGCCTACGCGTCGAGGGCGACGTGTGGGAGATGAGCGACGCCGAACGGCAGTACCACTTCACCCTGAGCCCGCGAGGCCTCCCCGAGTTCGAGCCGATGTGCCGCTGGCAGCAGACGGAGTCGCCGTGGTTCACCGGCCACCGCATGTGCACGATCGCGACCCCGGACGGCCGCGTCACGCTCTTGGACGCCAGGCTGATCACGACCACGGGCGGCGAGCGCACCGAGCGCGAGATCGACGAAGCCGAGGTGCCAGAGCTCCTCGCGACTCTGTTCGGCGTCGTGCTCTAGGCGATCAGAACCATCGTGACCGTGTCGGCCGTGCCGCGGCTGCACGCGCGGCCGCGCGCGCTCGATGCCACGCACGTCCAGCCGTGCGGACCGCTCAGCAGCGTGATGTGGACCCCGTGCCGCGTGACATGGCCGGTCACGTGTGCGCCGGCGAGCACCCGAGCGACCGGGAGCGCCTGGGCGCACGAGAGGTTCGAAGCGACGATCCACCGGTGACCGCCCCCGGACACCGTGGTGCCACAGCGACTGGCGGCCGGCGACGCGGGTGTGACCGCGACGGCGAACACGGCAGCTAGAGCGGCGACGACAACGAGGAAACGCATCCGGCGCAACCTGGCAGGTCGGCCCATCGGTGTCAATCCCTCTAGCGCGTCTGCGGGAAGCCGAGGTCGACCTTGCTCGTGGCCGGGTCCGGCCAGCGGCTCGTGACGACCTTGCCGCGCGTGTAGAAGCCGATGCTCTCGGGCCCGTACGCGTGCGCGTCACCGAACAGCGAGGCCTTCCAGCCGCCGAACGAGTAGTAGGCAACCGGCACCGGGATCGGCACGTTGATCCCGACCATCCCTGCCTGGACGTCGAACTGGAACTGCCGGGCGACGCCGCCGTCGCGCGTGAAGATCGCCGTGCCGTTGCCGTACGGGTTGTCGTTCACGAGCGCGAGCGCCTCGTCGTAGGTGCCGACGCGCGTGACGCCGAGCACCGGGCCGAAGATCTCGTCCTTGTAACAATCCATCTCGGTCGTGACGTCGTCGAGCAGCGTCACGCCGAGGAAGAAGCCGTCGCCCTCGGGCGCCGTCTCGCGGCCGTCCGCGACCACGGTGGCCCCCTGCTCCGCACCCTTCTCGATCGCCGCCGCAACCTTGTCGCGGTGCTCGCGCGTGACGAGCGGGCCCATCTCGGAGCTCGGGTCGCTGCCGTCGCCGACCTTCACCGCCGGGATCCGCGCCTTGATCGCCGCGACGAGATCGTCGCCGACGCCGCCGACGGCGACCACCATCGAGACCGCCATGCAGCGCTCGCCGGCCGACCCGTACGCGGCGCTCACGGCCGCATCGGCGGCCATGTCGAGATCGGCGTCGGGCAGAACGATCATGTGGTTCTTCGCCCCGCCGAGCGCCTGCACGCGCTTGCCGGCCTTCGTGCCCGCCTCGTAGACGTAGCGCGCGATCGGCGTCGAGCCGACGAAGCTGACCGCCTTCAGATCAGGATGCTCGAGCAGCGCGTCGACCGCGACCTTGTCGCCGTGGAGCACGTTGAAGACGCCGTCCGGAACGCCGGCCTGCTGCAGCAGCTCGGCCACGAGCAGCGACGCGGACGGGTCCTTCTCCGACGGCTTCAGGACGAACGTGTTCCCGCAGGCCAGGGCCGGTGCCCACATCCACATCGGCACCATCGCCGGGAAATTGAACGGCGTGATCCCCGCGACCGGGCCCACCGGCTGGCGGATCGAGTACACGTCGATCCCGGTCGAGGCCTGCTCGGAGAATCCGCCCTTCAGGAGCGTCGGGATCCCGCAGGCGTACTCGATCACCTCGAGCCCGCGCGCGACCTCGCCCATCGCGTCGCTGAAGACCTTGCCGTGCTCGGCGACGAGCAGGCGCGCGATGTCCTCGCGGTGCGCGTTCAGGAGCTCGCGGATCGCGAAGAAGAGCTCCGCGCGCCGCCCGAGCGACATCGCGCGCCAGGCGGGAAACGCGTCGCGCGCGGCGGCGACCGCGATGTCGACCTCCTCCACCGAGGCCAGGTCGACCGAGCCCGTCTGCACGCCGGTCGCCGGATTGAACACCGGGCCGCTGCGGCCCGACTGTCCCTCGAAGCTGCGCCCGTCGATCCAGTGGTGGATCAGCTTCACGGTCGCAGGAGCCTGGATCGTCTCGGTCATCTCATCCTCCTCAAAGTGTCCCGGAGAGCGTACCGCGCACGGAGTAGGATCCGGGCATGGCGACCACAGAGAGCAGCGCAGCAGAGGGCCAGCGCGTCCAGCGCGAGGCCAAGGAGTTCGTCCTCCACTCGTGGAGCGTCCAGAACCAGCTCAATCCGCTCCCCGTCGCGGGCGCGGAGGGACGCTACTTCTGGGACTACGACGGCAAGCGCTATCTCGACTTCGCCTCGCAGCTCGTCAACGTCTCGATCGGCTACCAGCATCCGAAGATCATCGCCGCGATCAAGGAGCAGGCCGACAAGCTCTGCACGATCGGCCCGCCGATGGCGACCGAGCCGCGCTCGACGCTGGCCCGGATGCTCGCCGAGGTCACGCCCGGCGACCTCTCGATGGCGTTCTTCACGAACGGCGGCGCCGAGGCGAACGAGAACGCGATCAAGCTCGCGCGCTGGGCGACCGGACGCCAGAAGATCATCGCGCGCTACCGCAGCTACCACGGCGCCACGGCCGGCGCGATCACGCTCACCGGCGACCCGCGCCGCTGGCCCGCCGAGCCGGGAATCCCCGGCGTCGTGCGGATGTTCGACCCGTACACCTATCGCTGTCCCGCCGGCCATCCCGATCCGTGCCCGGTCTGCACCGGTGCGCCGCACCTCGAGGAGATCCTCCAGTACGAGGGCGCGCACACCGTCGCCGCGGTGATCCTCGAGACGGTCACCGGCACGAACGGGATCATCGTGCCGCCCGACGGCTACCTCCAGTCGATCCGCGAGGTCTGCGACCGCCATGGAATCCTGCTGATCGCCGACGAAGTGATGGCCGGCTTCGGCCGCACCGGCAAGTGGTTCGCGGTCGAGCACTGGGACGTCGTCCCCGACATCATCACGCTCGCGAAGGGGATCAACTCCGGCTACGTGCCGCTCGGCGCGATGGTGATCTCGGAGGCGCTCGGCCACTGGGTCAGGGACAAGCTTTTCGCCGGCGGGCTCACCTACTCCGGCCATCCGCTCGCATGCGCGGCCGCCGTCGCGTCGATCGAGGCCTTCCGCGAGGAGGGAATCGTCGAGCACGCAGCGGCGCTGGAGCCGGAGTTTCGCGCCGGCCTCGATGCGCTGGCCGCGAAGCATCCGTCGATCGGCGAGGTGCGCGGGCTCGGCTGCTTCTGGGGCCTCGAGCTCGTCAAGAACCGCGAGACCCGCGAGCCGCTCGTCCCCTTCAATGCCTCGGGAGAGGCCGCCGCACCGGTCGGGCGCCTCGCGAAGGCGGGGCTCGAGCGCGGGCTCTACCTGATGATCCACTGGAACGTGATCATGGTCTGCCCGCCGCTCACGGTCACGAGCGAGGAGCTCGCCGAAGGCCTGGCGATCCTCGACGAGGTGCTCTCGATCGCGGACGAGTACTACGAAGCCTGAGCTCCGGGAGTTCGCGGAAAGCCCGACGGCGTACATCACGTTGCCACCGGGCTTCCAGCGGGTCCAGAACGAGCGCTTCTCGCTGCTGCTCGGGCCGGCGCCGGGGTTCACCACGATCCAGCGAGTCCGGGTCGAGCCGGACGCGCTCGAGGCACTACTCGCCGAGGTGCGAGGCCTCATTGCCGAGCACGATCACGTCGGCGGCGGGTGGTGGGTCACGGACGAGCAGCTGTGGGACAGCCTCAGGCAGCTCGGGTTGCAGGAGCCGCTCGAAGGCGACGCTGAGCTGATGGCGATGGCGCTCACGGAGCCGCCCGCGCCCGGGCCCGACGACGTGACCGCCGGCCCGGTCGAGACCGCCGAGGAGTACCAGGCCGCCGCCAAGCTCCGCCACGAGGCGTTCGGCGACCCGCTCTCGGACGACGCGGCCCTCGCAGATGAGTTCGCCGCCGAGCGGGACGCCGGGATCGTCGTCACCTTCGTCGCGCGCCTGGACGGCCGCGTCGCCGGCACTGTGTCGGGAGCCTACGGCCCGCTCGGCGGAGCCGGCTTCGGCGCCGTGACGGCCGAATGGGCGCGCGGGCGCGGTGCCTATCGCGCGCTCGTACGCGCTCGCTGGGACGAGGCCGTGCGCCGCGGCACGCCGGCCTTCGTCACGCAGGGCGGCACGATGTCCCGGCCGATCCTCCGTCGGCTCGGCTTCGAAGAGGTCAGCCTCATCCACCGGCTCCAGGACCGCGGATGACGCTCTCCCTCGCCGAGAACGCCAACACGCACAGCCCGCTCGGCCCGATGCACGAGCGGATCGAGAACGACCGCTTCGTGCTCTGGATGGGCCCGGGCGACCATCCCGGGCACAACGTCGTCCAGCGGTTCCGCCTCACGCCGGAGACCGTGGACTCGACCGTCGAGGAGGTGCACTCGATCCTCCGCGAGCGCGGCCGCCACGCGTGCACCTGGGAGATCGGCAGCTCGGCGACGCCGGCAGACCTGCGCGAGCGCCTCTACGCGCGCGGAATGGTCGACGACGGAGACCCCGACGTGGCCGCGATGGTGCTCGCCGAGCCGCCTCCCCCACCTCCGCCGGGCGTCGAGGCGCGCGCGGCCCTCACTGTCGAGGAGTACGTCGAGGCGAAGCGCGTCGCCCACGCCGCCTTCGGCATGCCCGAGAAGCCGGAGGACGAAGGCTGGTGGCGCAACGGCTGGGAGGAAGAGCAGAGCTCGGGCAACGCGCGGACGTTCGTCGCGCTCGTCGACGGCCGGATCGTCGCGCACGGCACCTCGACCTACACCGAGCACGGCGTGACGCTGAACGGCGGCTCGACCGCGCCCGACGCACGCGGCCGCGGCGCCTATCGCGCACTCGTCTCGGCGCGCTGGGACGACGCGGTCGAGCGCGGGAGCCCGGTGCTCGTCACCCAGGCCGGCGCGATGTCGCGACCAATCCTCGAGCGCGTCGGGTTCGTCGAGGTGGCGCGGATCTGGATCCTGCTCGACGACTTCACGTCCGAGGCGCCTGCGTAAATCGGAGGTGTGAGCAACCTCCACCAGGAAGAGGTCGAGTCACGCTGGGAGGCCGCACCGGCCGTCCTGATCGTGATCCTGCTCCAGCTCGTGATCGCGATCGTGAGCCTGAACCAGGGCTGGAAGCTCTGGACCCTGCCCTGGTGGGTGTGGCTGATCCTGATCGTGCCCGAGACGGTCCTGTTCATCTCCCTCTCCTGGAGCCGCCCGCACCGCGCGCTGGTCGAGAGCGGCAGGCGACGCATGGTCGCGATCACGCTCTTCGCGATCATCAGCATCGGCAACGCGCTCGCGCTGGCCACGCTGATCGGCGCGCTCCTGAGCGGCCACGAGAAGAGCGGCGCGCAGCTTCTGCTCAAGGCGATCGTGATCTGGAGCACGAACGTGATGATCTTCGGCCTCTGGTTCTGGGCCGTGGACCAGGGCGGCCCGGTCCGGCGCGTGCAGGCGGATCCGCCGCCCCACGATTTCCAGTTCCCACAGCTCGAGAACCCGCAGCTCGCCGAGCCGGGCTGGCGCACCCACCTCGTCGACTACGTCTATGTCTCGTTCACGAACTCGATCGCCTTCAGCCCGACCGACGCGATGCCGCTGACCCGGCGGGCGAAGCTGCTGATGCTGATCGAGTCCGGGGTCTCGGCGATGACGATCCTCCTCTGCGCGGCGCGGGCGGTGAACATCCTCGGGTGACGTCGAAGCCGCAGCAGGAGTCGTATGTCGAGCGCTGCCTGCGCTGCAGCGCGCCGATGGAGTGGCGCCACCAGACCTGGCAGTGCCCGCGGTGCCGGTTCAAGATCGGCTGCTGCGAGGGAGCGACGGCAGAGCACTGTGACGGACGCTGAGGAGCTCGTCGCCGTCGCCTGGCACGCCGGCCGCGAGGTGCCGCTGGAAGAGGACGAGCTGCGCGGCGCACTGCGACGCTCGCTGCTGCTGCTCGCCTCCGGTGGCGACCCGCGGCGTGGGGTCGAGCTCGACGGCCGTGCGGTGACGGCGCTCGCCGAGGAGCTCGACACGCCCGAGCGCCGCGAGGCGCTGCTCGCCGGGCTCAGGTCGATCGACGGCGCGGAGCTCCTCCTCGCCGAGCCGGAGCTCGCGTGGCGCGCCTTTGCGTGCGGCCTACTCGTCGAGGAGCTGGCCGGGGACTAGGGCGCCATGTGGAACGCCACTTCGCACGTCTCGACGGAGGTGCGACGACCCATTACGCCGTCCACCGGCGGCGACATCGCGTCGAGCGCGGCGCTTCCTGTCTCGAGGTCGGCCTCGCTGTCGAAGAGCACGATGCCGAGCGACTTGCCCGTCTCGCGGTCGACGAGGAAGAAGAAGCCCGTCGCCGGAACGCCTTCGGGCGGCCCGCCCGCGCTCATCTCAGTGGCCATCTCGTCGAATCCGCTCGGATCGCCGCCCTCGAATGTGGCTATGCGTGCGAACATGATTCCTCCTTGTCGGGATCGCAGGAACCGTACGACGTGTTTACGAGCTTGACAAGAGTGTGCGGCGGGCAGACAGTCAGCCCATGCGGCGCATTCGGTTCCACGCTCGTCCTGTCACTGCGGTGATCGCAGCCGGCGTCGGCGTCGCGGTCGCGGTGCGGCACCTCGGACTTCGGCGCAGCAAAGCGGAGCAGGCCGCCGTCGACCGGCGCGTGAGCCGCGACCGCCGCTCGGGGATGGATCGCCGCTCACAGGACGGAACGGCGCCGCTCGAGGGCGAACGCCGCTCGGGCGCCGAGCGCCGTTCAGGAGACGACCGGCGCGACTGAGGGGCTCAGGCGGTCGCCGTGATGGTGATGCCGCCGCGCGCCTTCTGTGTGAGCGCAACGCGCGCCCGGTCGGACGGGATCTCGAGCGCCTCCGCGACGTCGTCACGGATCTTGACGGCGAGCCCCTCGCAGAAGATGCCTTCGTTCCGGTACCGGGCAAGGTAGAGCTTGAGCGATTTCGACTCGAGGCAGAGCCCTTCGGGCCGGTACTCGATCGTCACGACGTACATGTCCGCCTGGCCGGTGATCGGGCAGACCGCCGAGAGCTCGTCGCTCGTCATCTCCACCTGCGAGACGCCCGGATTGGGAAACGTCTCGAGACCGGCGTAATGCTCGGATCCAGCGTGCCCGAGCGCCACGAACTCCGTCGACCGAGCGGTGGTGTCCATGGAATGCACTGTACCGCCGATCCGCGCGCGGCCGTGACTAGGCGGGCCGCGACCCGGCAGCGAGATGCTGGGCGACGATCGGCAGAACGAGCTCGACAACCTCAGCCAGGGTCAGCCCGTCCGTATCGATCACCGAGTCGCTGACTCTCTCGTAGAGCGGGGCTCGAGCCGCGAGTTGACTATCGAAAAAACCCTGTAAGTCGTCGGAGTAGATCGGGCGGTGCGGCTCACGGTGGAACCTGGCAGCCAGGGTCGACGGTTCGCCGCGAAGCCAGATCGCCCAGATCTCAGGCCGGCACAGAGCGTCTCTGCACGAGCTGTCCTCGACCACGCTCGCCGCCGCGCTGACCACCCCCGGGTCGGGGAAACGAAGCGCCCCGAGGAAGTGCTTCGCCTCGAGCGCGTGGAGCACGGCCATGCCGTCACGATTCCGCAGTTCGCGCGGGGTGAGGCCTGACGGGCTTCCTGAAAGCGGATGATGGGACTCGAACCCACGACCTTCTGCATGGCAAGCAGACGCTCTAGCCAACTGAGCTACATCCGCGAGTGTTAAACACGCTGCAAACACCGGACTTCTTGTGAATCCCACCTCCTTTCCATACTCGGCCTGACTTGCAAAGTCCACCATCCGTCCACCATTAGGAGTACGCTCTCCGTGTTGGTTCGGGGCCAAGCACGGGATGGAGGACGAGAACATGGCAGCCATCATAGAGAAGCGCGGCAGGGTCTACATCAAGTTCAGGGATGGGAGCGGCAAGCAGCACATGCAGGCCGTCCACGGTGCCGTGAGCAAGACCTCCAAGGCAGCAACGCAGCGCCGCACCGAGATTGAAGCCGAGCTCCTGGAACTCAAGAAGGCCGGTCTACTCGATTGGAAGTCGCCGCGATTGCGTCACGTCGAAGCGGCAGAGGCAGAGGCGAAGGCCCGGGCTGAGGCCGTCAGGTTCAACGACTATGCGGCCGACTGGCTCGACAACATCGCCGCCGGCCGCGTTAAGCCTCGCGTCCTGGTGGACTACCGCCGCTCACTGACGGTCGTGTGGGCCGATGGGCTCGGGGACGTTGAGCTCGCCGCCGTCACCCGCCGCCAAGTCACCGATGTTGTTCGCTCGTTGAGCAAAGACGATGAGGAAGCTGGCAAGAAAGGCATGAGCGTTTCTTCGATCCGGGCGGCCCTCACTCCGCTGTCAGGAATGTTCAACGACGCGATCGAGGACGGCGTACTTCCTCCCGGCCATCAGAACCCGGCAGCGCGTATCCGGATCCCGAACGAGGCCCGGGAGCGGACGCGCAAGATCGTCCCGCCCACCCGCGAGCAAGTCGAAGCCGTCATCAAGGCCGCGAAGGCCGACGCCCAGGACGCGATCTTGGTGGCCAGCGCGACCGGGCTACGGCGCGGCGAGCTCTTTGGGCTGACCTGGGCGGACGTTGATTTCGACCAGCGCATCATCACCGTGCGCCAGTCGAACTATGGGGCCGAAATCTCAACCACGAAGACGTCGGCTGGTGAAAGAACCGTCCCGCTGTTCGAGTCGGTCCGGAAGGTGCTGCTAGCCCGCAAGATCAAGACACGGTTCAGCGACCCGGACGACTATGTGTTCGCGTCCACGATCGGCACACCCCTCGACCCCGGGAACTTTGTGCGGCGCGAGTTCAAGACGGCCCTGGACAAAGCCAAGCTGCCGTCTTTCCGGTTCCATGATTTGCGCCACTACGCGGTGTCCTCCCTGATTGCTGAGGGCGCAGACATTCGGTTGCTTCAAGCGATCGCCGGCCATGCCAAGGCGAGCATCACGCTCGATACCTACAGCCACCTCATGACCGCCCGGATTAGTGAAGCGGCCCTTCAGTTCGACCCGCTCAGAGCGACAACAGCCGAATAGAAAAGCGTATCGCCGGGGTTGCCAGGTACTCCTCCGAGACGTATCTGCCGGTATCTGCCGGTATCTCACCGCATAGTGCTGCAAGGTAAATAGGCTAGTCTCGTACCGTCCGCCCGATCCCCTAACGTACTCTGCGATTCCCCTGCATATCGCAGGAACCGAGAGAGTTCAGGAGGACGAGGCAGTGGCACCGATACCGAACCTTGTTAGGCCGATCGAGTTCGCAGACCAGATCGGGATAGGACGGAAAGAGCTGTACCGTCTCATGGAAAGGCATGGGGCACCTCACTTCAAAGTCGGTAGGGCGGTTTGCATCGACGCTTCCGACTTCGCTAGTTGGCTTGAGAACCACCGCCGCGGCGACTAAGAACCCTCTTTTTTTCCCTTCAATTGCTGGTTGGTCACCACCGACTAGACACGGGTGACCCTCCGCAAGTTTCTACCTTCGGAAAGGAGAACACAATGAACGCACAGAGCGAGTATTTGTCGCCTAACCAAGCGGCACGCAGTCTCGAAGTGTCGGCGTCCACGATCGTTAGGTGGACGAAGACCGGCCGACTTCGCGTCGTTCAGACGCCCCTTGGCCGGCTGATCCCACGGGACGCCGTTGATGAGCTCCGCACGATCAAGGATTGGGCCGCAGGCTAGAGCGTCATGACCACTCGCTTTCTCAAGATCCCCAAACGTGTTCCCTCCTGCTCGCGTTTGGGGCTAGCGGCCGAGGCCGGCGGTGTCCTCCGGTCAAGCGCGCCGCCGGCTAGGCCGCACCTTTCAGCAGGAGAAACCATCAAGCAGGAGTCCGCAGCATTGCAGCACGTTCCCAGCACAACCGAACGCGGATCATTCCGGCCCGTCGATTACTCGCCCAGGCTCGTAATAGAGCTAACGCCGGAGAACAGTCCGATCGCCTACATAGTCGCCGCGACCGAGCAGGACGAACAGCGCGTCCGCCTGTCCCTCTCGGAAGACCTCGCCCGGTCTGTGGTTGACCTCATCGCCCAGGCGGCAGCATGACCGTGCTTCGCGACATGACGTGGTGGACAGAAGCAGACCGCGCCGAGCTCGACCTACTCGCAAGCGAACTTGTGCGAGTCGTTAACTCCCACCGGAACCACTGCCGAGTCTGCAAAGCGAACGGGCCGTGGTGCATGCATCTCCGTGACGCGCTCGACGCGGTGTTTCAGTGGCGGGACCTCCAGCGGCTACGGAGCAAGGCAGTAGGGCTACGCGCAACCCAGAGCGCGGAGGCATGGCTTCGAATGGCCAAGGACGCCGAGCCGATGAGGCTGGCGGCATGACCGACCGCGCCTATCAGGAAGCCTCAACGCTGCTCGCCGCAAACGGTGGCCGACCTCACCTTGTGCCGGTGGTGACCCCGCCGGCCAAAGCCGCATTCGAACGGACCGACCTCGGCAACGCCGAACTCTTCGCGGCGCTCTACTCCAGTGGCCTTCGGTACATCAAGGAACAGAAGATGTGGCTAGAAAACCAGACCACAGGGCTATGGAGTCGAGACGCTACCGGGGCCGCCGAACGCGCGGCCAAGGATGTTGCGCGAGGCCGACTCCGTGCCGCGGCCGAGCTCGACGGCGACGAACAGAAAGCCGAGAACCGTTGGGCGATGCAGAGTCAGTCCGACTCCAAGATCCGGGCCATGCTTAGTCTCGCAACGACCGAACCCGGGATCGTTCTACGGGCCGCCGACCTCGACACCGACCCATACCTACTGGCTTGTCGAAACGGTGTGATCGACCTCCGGACTGCCGTCCTCCGGAAAGCCCGGCCCGAAGACCTCATCTCGCTCGGCAGCGACGTGGAATACAACCCCGACGCCCTCTGCCCAAGATGGGAACAGTTCCTTGACCAAGTGTTCGACGGCAACACCGAACTCATCGGCTACGTCCACCGGTTCGTTGGCTACTGCCTCACTGGTGACACTCGCGAACACAAGCTGTTGCTGCTTCACGGATCGGGCTGCAACGGGAAAAGCACCTTTGTTGAGATCGTCCAACGGCTTATCGGGGACCAGGCGACAACCTCGGCGTTCGATAGCTTCGCCCGGGTTCGCAACGACCGACCAGTCCGAAACGACCTAGCGAGACTCCATCGCTCGCGACTCGTTGTCGCGTCGGAGTCCGGGGAGGGCCGCCGGCTCGATGAAGCAATCGTCAAGACCCTCACCGGTGGTGACACCATCGCCACCCGTTTCCTGTACGGCGAACACTTCGAGTTCAAACCACAGTTCAAACTCTGGCTGGTCACGAACTACCTCCCCCGGGTAGACGGCGGCGATGAAGCGATGTGGCGGCGGATCCGCAAGATCCCATTCGAAGTCAGCTTCGAAGGCCGCGAAGACCGAACCCTCAGCGACCAGCTCGACCGTGAACTACCCGGGATTCTGAACTGGGCACTCGACGGCTGCCTCAGCTGGCAGATCCACGGCCTCGAACCCGAACCCGATGCCGTCAAAACCGCAACGACCGCCTACCGGGCCGAGGAAGACCTGCTCGGAACATTCATTGCCGAACACTGCAACCTCAACGGTGAGATTCAACCCTCCGACCTACGAAGCGCCCTTGACCACTACTGCCAAGAGATAGGCGAAACACCCCTCACGGCAAGCGTGCTAGGCCGGCGGCTCGGACGCCTTGGCATCAAACGCAGCAACGGAAACCACGGCCCCTACACCGGTCTTTCCCTCCAAAAACGGGAAGACACCGGGAGGTAACTTTGGCTCAAACAAAGGGATCGGGAAGATCGGGAGGCACTTCCAGTAACTCCCCCTAAAGAACCCCTCGTATAGAGACTTTTCTAAAAACGCCGTTTACCTCCAACCTCCCGATCCCCGGGCCGCCAAACCAGTCCCCATCGAAGACCCGAGTTACGGGCATAACGGTGATGCGTTTGGCCTTGCGTACGGGCATGCGTGTAGCTATCCGCCCGCGCGTAGGCGCGCGAGGCATCCGTACACCGGCTGTATGGCCCCCTAAGAAACAACGAAGATTCCAGTCGACGGCTATGAAGGCCGTTTCAGCCGGCGGCGAGCTCGACGCTATTGCCCAGGTATGACGGCCGCACTTCGCCGGCTAGGAGCGTCGCGGTGGACGAGATGGTGGACCTTCTGTCCGGGTAGGCGAGATCCCGCTTGGATAGACAAGCAGTTGCTGTGAGCTTCACAGAAGCGTCCACCGAGTACACCATTTCCACGGTGCCGCCAAAGGGGTTGAGGCAGGCGCCGGTGTACTCCCTGCAGCCGTTAGAACTTGGGGCTCACACCGACGCCCGCAGGCCCACATCTTTCGTTCATGGCGCTCCGTTTCCTCCGACCGTCGCACCGCAACGGAGTGGTGGGAGTGACCGTGACCGTGACGACACAAGGAGATGAGGCGCGTGGCCCAGGCGGAAGCAGGTAAACACCCGGGCCACACACCTGGGCCAGTGGATCAACCGAATGGGCCGGCAACCCCTCCATACTCTGACGGTAGGGCCCGATCACCGTTTGCTCCTGTTACTGAAGGCTAGGTCACCCTCGCCGACCGGCTTAGCCGCCGTTCATCGGTGACAACCCGGAGGAGAGCGTCGAGTCTTACGCGACTTTCCTAGCAGCAGTACGGATCGTATAAAGCGTGCTGTACGACCAGCGATGGAGAATCGCGCTATGCACCGCACCCCAGTCGACGGTGTGTTGGGATAACGCAGCCCGATAAGCCTGGACGACGTCACCGACAGTCACGCGGGGAGTGCGGATGAGAAAGATCAAGTCGCGAGTCTGGTTATTCACCTCGGCCCCCGTTCACTGACGCTACGAGCATCAGAAGCGATCACAAGGCCGTTCGACGAACCTCGCGTTGTTTCCTGCCGTGGCTCCATTGGTCGGCCAGGTCGGCGACGACACAAAGGCCAACACTTGCCAGCCTGGCTCCGCAACGCCCATCCATACAAACAATGAGTGGCTGCTCATCGCGTCGAGGGAAATCCTCGAATCCCGAAATCGCGATGCCCCCAGGAAGGCCGGGCTACCCCCACCCCCACCACACACAAATGCAGACTAGGTTCTGTCTCGCTTGCCGAGTTGGCGTGTAGGACGGTTTTATCGTGGGAGGTTTTGGTACGGGGTTTCGGGGCGCCGCAGTGAGGGGGTGGTTGCTGGCGCGCCTCGGGGAGAGGGTTGCCGTCGCCCCGTACCTGCGTGGTTTATGTCGTATTCCGATGGTCGTGTCAAACCGCGCAAGCCGAGCATCTAGGTTCTGACTCGCTCAGTTCGGCGACCTAGGAGCTCGGAGTTCTCGGAGGTTGTGCGCTTTTGGTGCCAGTTGTAGTGTGGTCGTGGACATGCGACTGCGGAGTCTTGGTGCTGTTCTGTTGGTGCTGATCGTCGTTGGTGGCGGGACAGCCGGCTCGGCTGTATCGGCTCGTCGTACTGTTGATACAACAGCGCCGACCGTCACGTGTTTCCCTCCCGCGACCGCCACGTGGTACGCCGCAAATGTGAGTGTCTCCTGTGTTGCCTCTGACGGCGAGTCGGGGTTGGCGAATGCGGCAGATGCCGCGTTCGCGCTGACGACGAGCACACCTCAAGGAAGCAGCAACGCGAATTCGCTGTCGGACACGCGTTCGGTGTGTGATGTGGCTGGGAACTGCACCCAGGCGGGTCCTTACGCGTTCGCTGTCGATCGATCACCACCCGTATGCGTTGCGAGCTACATCAACTTTTATCAGGTGTTAAACGCCGATCCTCGCTCGCCGGCAAACTTGGGCCGGTTCGGGTGCGGCGACCAAGGCTCAGGGCTTCTTGACGGTAGTGGCAAGGTCACTGCTGACGACGGCAGCATCGGCTACCACTATCTGACCTGGACAGCAACGGACAGGATTGGCAACGTCGGCACAGGCGGCGGCCCGTCGTTCGGCTCTTATGGGTACATCGTCAGCTACCAGGTCAAGTACCTCTATGACTGGACGGCGCCAGTTCCGCGCGGAGGAACCCAAACTGTGACGCTCGCTCCGTATGACGCCAATGGCGTCAACATGTCGAGCAAGGCACTCGTCGTTACCGCAAGCGGAGTTCCCAGGACCGACGCGTATCCGTACAACCGGTTCAAGTATGACCCGTCCCTCGACGGCGGGCTCGGCGGCTACCGGTTTGCCTTCACCGTCGACCCGAACACAACGCTTGGACTGCATGGGACAGCATCGTCATATGGTGGGTATGGCTTCGGCGGGCTTCTATTCCAGTTCTCCGATGAGGCCGCCACGATGCACCTGTACCACGGTGCCCCGTACACGGTCGGCTAGTTCGACCGCAAACCGTCGGACTGTAAGCCGCTAGTAAGGTCGATTGGTTCTGGGGTGTTTTGCCACAGAACGCGTATTTATGTGCAATAATGGAGTTGAGGTACTTGTGCTGCTCGTATTTAGTTCCTTTGATGGCTGACGAGTAGGCGGCGGGTCCTCACTAGTGGTTTTGTCTATGTAGCTGGGTCGCGCTTTTTGGCGTGGTCCTAAAGGACGGTGTTTTGGTTCTTGAGTATTGGGCCGCCGATACCGGCGTGTTCTTGTCGCACGAGGCTTTTAGGGAGCAGTTCCTGGAAGGTGTCGAGCATACCCCTCAATATCGGCAGCAGTATTCGACCATGCACGGTATTGGTTGGCGCGGTAATGGGCTTGGAAAGGTTGTTGGTGGTGTGCCTGACGGTGTAGGCGAGTTTGTTTCGAAAGGAGAGTTGAGTGTCATTGACGGCTGATTCGCTAGTGAGTGTGACGCTTAAGTGCCCTTCGGCTCTTGTCGCGGAGTTTGATGCGGCGACGGCCAGCGTGCTTCCCGGTGTTAGTCGGGCCGCGCGAGTGCGCCTTGCAATGGGCGCGGCGATCAAAGCTGGCCGCGCCATTCATCCGGAGGACGGTCATCAGGTTCCTGGCGAGCCGGCCGAGCGTCTAAGCCATGACCTTGCATGAGCTCGATGAACTGGCGGTGGTGCGACTGCCGATGACCCGGGAGCTGCTTGAGGCGTTCGATTCGGTGACCGGCCGGTTGCATCCTGGGTTGACGCGGGTGCAACGGATCCGGATAGCCCTCTGCGAGTACGCGGATCTGCCGGCGCGGTTGGCCGGTCCTGTCTATTCGACAGTGGGATCGGTCGTGCCTCAGAATGAGAAGTCGCATGAGCGAAGTTGAGACCGGACCGGTTGAGTGGATAGACGGCTTCTTTTACCCCGTCGGGGTATCCGGAGACCCTGATCTGTCGCGCCGGCTTGTGTGGCGTAACGACCTGAACGGCTATGTGCCTGTCCCGGCCGGATGGGTGCCGAGAACGCCCGCTTGACGGATTCGCGGTTTAGGCACACACCAAGGAACGGGTGCGGGGCTTGCTGCCAGGACTTCACCAGCCTCGCGCTCTTCGACGCTCACCGAGTTGGCGATCATCGCCGGCTGTCTCCGCGATCGCCGAGCGGTCGACGCTGCTTGAGTCGGCTGGAGATGCTTGGTCGCGGATGGTCGATTGACGGCAAAGGCCGCTGGGTCGACCTTGCAGGGCGTGAAGAGCTCGCGGCGCGGCTCCGACCAACCGCCTAGATCGCTTCTGAGGACCTGCTTAGGCCCGTGAAGCGCCTCGCAGGCGCGCGCGCGTGTCTGGGCTAGGTCGAAACGCTGTAGGGCTTAGGCCCGTTTTTCATCCAAAGCCGACGAAAGACCTAGTGGAGCACCGATGTCCAACTTCGTGCCAGACAATTACGGTCCGCAAACGTCAGCCCAGACGCTTGTAGACACGTACCCGTCGCTGCCAACTTCTGACGTAACCTCCAACAGTGATTATCAAACAGCGGTGCGGTTGCTCACTGCACTTGGTCAGAATCCGCAGGGCATACCGCAATCAATCATGGGCTACCTGGTTGATTTCATAGGGGTGAACCAGCCGACGATCCCGATTAGCCAGGTAGTCGGCTACAAGGCACAGTCAGCGATAACCGGAACGATTCCTGCGGCAGGAAACACAGCCACAGCGGGGACAGGGTTCACCTACACGCATACGAACGGCACCGGAATCTACATATTCACGTTCACGACCACGTTTCCGGCCCCGCCTATCGTGCTCGTCCAGTGCAACGCCGGAAGCGGCAACCGAATCACCGCCGACGTCACCTCGGTCACCGCGTCCGGTTTCACTGTCGTCTTCCGTAACTCACCGGACCCCAATACCGTCGGAGATATTCCATTCGCATTCATCGCACAAGCCGTCCTCTAGCAACGAGGCGATAACAACACGCCAGCCTTGCAGCCCCCACTTACCGACGATAGGAGCAAACGTCCTCATGACCGATGAGTTCCGAAGCTACACCGATCAGGAACACGACCAGATCCGAGCCGGGATCCTCTCCGCGAACGCGCCGACGGAGAACCGCCCGACCGAGCCGGAGCCTGGAGTTGATCTGGGCTCTCTTCGAGCCGATCTCGCCGAGTCCGCCGCACGCCTCAATCCAGAACTCGTTCAGGAGCGTGACGAGGCAGTCGAGGAGCTCAACCGCCGTGATCTGCTCGGGTACGCCCTCAACGAGATCCATTCAGCCGATCCGTGGCAGGCCGCGGCAGCCGTGGACCTGGTGTCGGACGACCCGGAACTGCGAGCCGTCGCGCTTGAGACGTGGACCGCGATTGATCCTCAGTCCGCGGCGGCATGGACTCTCCACCAATCCGCCTATAAGGAAGCCGAGTTGGTCGAGACCATCGAGGAGTATCGCCAGGACGCCCAGGAGCTTGCCGACAGGCGGGCCGAGGAGCTAGCCGCGGCAGCGCGGGAGTTCGCCCAGCGCCATCCTGATGCCCTGGACGGCGACATGATCCGCCGCGTCCAGGCGTTCGCCGCTCAGGTGCCGTTTAACGAAACCATCCCGGTTCGGAATCAGCTTGAAGCCCATTACGAACTGGCCGCAGAGCACAAGCGCGTCGAAAATGACAACGCGCTACGGCAGAGCATTCTCGGCCACGACAATCACTACCGGCTCGATGCTCGCCCCACCCCGACGGTCCCGTCGGGCGTGCCGAATTATCAAAAGATCCTCGAAGAGCAGAAGACCGTCGGGGACCTCCACGCGAGCCTCACCACCAGGAGCCCAATGTCCCGGGCGTTGGACGATCTCCACGCCGACCGAATGAGAGCAGCAGCCGAAAAGGAAGGAGGGCAGCTAGCCGAACAGCGCCAGAGGCTCGTCAGCGAATACCTCCGGCAGCGCCCCTCACTTCATGCTTGGAATGATCCTGGCCAGCGTCCCGCCTGGTTCAAGAGCTACTCCTGATGGTTGAGCGCGCCTTCTGCAAGGCAATCAAGTGGACCACGAAAGATGGTGAGGACGTCCCGTGCAACACCCACGCTCTCCAGGGTGAGGACTACTGCCAGCACCATCTGGAGGGGGCGGCAAAACATCGTCAGCCG
This sequence comes from uncultured Actinomycetes bacterium, assembly GCA_963718355.1. Classification (GTDB taxonomy): domain Bacteria; phylum Actinomycetota; class Thermoleophilia; order Gaiellales; family Gaiellaceae; genus CAVQZA01. Next base: position 235,716 of record CAVQZA010000016.1, on the reverse strand, counting down.
GCAAAGCGCCCGGCCGCCGCGTCCGTGGCGAGGAGATACGCGGCGAGCTCAAGGACGACCTCGGCGCCCGATACCCAGAAGTCGTCGCACTCCTCGACGCAGCCATCAGCTCGACCAAAACCTACCCAGTCAAATGTCCGCACCCATGCTGCAGGGACAAGCGACGGTTCGAGACACCCTTCCCAGATATCGCCACCCAGCTGAAGGCCGTTGAGTTCTTCACCCAACAGGGTTTAGGAAAGCCAGACCATGAGCCGGAGAAGCCTCTCGATCTCTCAGCTGACCCCATCGGCATGACGGCTGTTCAGCGTGCCGCCCTGGTCATGGAACTACTCAACGACGATCCAGACCGGCTCCAAACCGTGCTTGCAAGTTCACGCGAGCTGGTCGCCGCTGAATTGTTTCCTGAGCCTGAGAAGGCGGCCAAGGAACTACCGCCGATTAAACCCCCAATGGTTCGTCGCCGCCCCACGAAGGCCCACTGACTGGAAGCCGGACTAGCGCGCGGTCAGGCAGCCGGGTCGTCCGGGCGGTTGATGTTGGCTTTACCGGCATCCCAGCCGCGCACGAACGACGCGTGAAAAACGCTACGCATCGAGCTAGCCCGGAACGCAGCCTCGGCGGAATCCCACGGTGCCTCGGTCGCCGCACGGTACCCAGCACCAAACGCGTACGGGTCTGCACCCTCTAGATCCGAGTAGCCCCGATCCTTTTCGCGAAGCCGCCGAAGTTGGCTGAGTAGGTCGCCGCTTAGGTTTTCCCGTCGTGCCGTCTCCTCAATCGCCGCCCATTGCTCGTCGTTGGCGGCGATCCGGATCGCACGGTCGATGCGAGCCCAACCCTCGTCAGCACTAAGAGACGGGAACAGAATCCGCCGGACCTCGTCGAGCTCGGGTGAGCGGCCGCTGTCAGATTCACGCACTGAGACAATCGTGCGATCTCTGGGGTCGCTCTTGAACACCCTAACGAACAGGTCATGCCGGTCCTACGGGTCGAAGTGTCCCTGGCGACGGCCCCCTACAAAGACTAGGGAGGTCGGCCGTTCGCAGAATCCGGACCTATTTACATCGCGACGCGAAGGTGTAAGGATCGCGCCGGACTCTCGGCGGTAGGGAGGCGGTCTTGCGGCTCATCGTTCTCGTTGCGGTTCTGATCGCGGTCGGTCTTGCCTTGACTGGTCCAGGGGTAGCCGCGACTACCGATTTGATCTGCGGGACGACGATCACGAGCAGCGTTGTCCTCACCCATGACGTTACTTGTCCTGGTGACGGCATCGAGATCGACGGCGGCAACCCGCCGCTCGTCATCAATCTCAACGGCCACACGATCAAAGGAAGCTCACAGCCTTACGGGACGACCGGGATCTTTGTGTCGGGCGGAACAAACGTGACGATCGAGAACGGAACAGTCTCCGGATTCGTTGTCGGTGTTGTCGCCGAAGGGTCAAACAACGTCAAGGTCGGCAATCTTCGGGCCTCGAAGAACCGTGACGGAATCGACGTGGTCGACCGGGCCTACAACACGGTGATCCAAAACAGCATCATCACCGAGAACAGCGGCGACGGCGTCAACGTGTCCTTTTACTCGTACTCGATCACGATTACAGGCAGCACAATCACCAAGAACGCCGGCCGCGGCTACTACGCCAATACGTCCGACGGCTCCTTCCTCACCGGCAACACGATCCTGTACAACGGTGCCCAGGGCATCTCGCTCTGGGACTCGTACTCTCGTCTAACCGGCAACTTCGTCTCATGGAACGCGCTCGACGGGATCTACATCACCGACTACCTTCCTGTCCCCGGTGTGGACGTCCTCACCAGCAACCACGCCGAGCACAACGGTGGCCATGGCATCGTCGTGGGCATACCCGACGAAGCACTTCCCGCGGCAGACGGAGGCGGCAACACTGCGAACAACAACGGTCTCTCCCCCCAGTGCCTAGGGATACTTTGCGCCCCGTAAGGCGCTTTAGGAATCACTCAAGGCCGCTGCCTATGCGTGTAGGGCTCGCGGCGGGCGAAGACCCGTAACGGCTGAGGAGCGCCCCGAGCGCCTCAGCGGCTGCCCCATCGGAAGCCCTGCGCGGTCAAGAACGTAGGTTCGCATATGGCGCTCGGCAAGGTCACTTGACCGCAGTCGCAACAAGCGACAATGCTTCGAGCGGTGACGACGCAGGAAACAGCACTGGTCGCGGGGCTCGTAGGCGGTGTAATCGGGGGCGCCTTTGGTACGTTCAGCGCCCTCATTAGCTCTTATTGGGGGCCGCGCCGTCGGGACAAGGCGATCGCACGCGATCTTGAGGAGCGCGAGTTCGGACCTCGTAAAGAGTTGCTCCGGAGGATGCTGTCCGAGGAGGATAGGAAGGTCCGATCGCTCGCCAGGCTCAAGCACGTCACTGGTACCAACGACGAAGAGTGCCGCCGACTGCTGATCGAAATCGGGGCACGCGGCGTGCTGATGGACGGCGACCGAGAAGGATGGGCGCTCATCGAGCGCTTCCCCCTCGCGGGGGGCTATCGAGACACAGAGCCGCGGCGCTAGAGTTCAGCGGTCGGCGGGATACTGACGCTCCTGCCGATTTCCGAGACCTGGGCCGTGCAAAGGCGTCTCTGCACCGTTCTAGGCGTCGTAGCGGCCCGAGTAACGGGCTAGACCCGTGGTCTAGTTACATGCTCGTGAGGAACCGCGTAGGGTGAGTGGACTGCTCGTGATCCTCGCTTGCGGGGAGAAAGGAGGCCCTTTGCGCCTCCGCCTACTGCTCGTCCTTTGCGTCGTCGTGCTAAGCGCCCTGGTGGGAGGGATTGCGTCCGGCTCATCGACGGCTGCCGTCTGTAGTGACTGCACTGCGTCGCCGTTCGATGGGCTCCGCGCCGACATCACCACCAACGCACCATCCCCACGGCTCGCAAGGCTCTTCACAGCCGAGACGAACCTCGCCCAGGCATTCCATCCGCCCGGCCCCTGCACTCCCGGATCGTGCGTAGCGTCGCAGCTCGTCCTGATCGTGCTCGACATCCAGATCCAGGCCCTGCCGAGCTGTCCCGGGGGGTGCGCGTTCCCCGGCTGCCCAGGTGGTTGCGCCTTCACAGCCACAAACGCCTACGTCCTCGACAGCGACGTTCGCGGCATCCTCACCAACACCGACATCTACCCTCTCAACCTCCAACTGCTCCCTCCCGGGCCGCCGAGCACTCCGCCGGGACCGCCAACCATCCCTGGGCCGCAATAACCCAACGGCTGCGGCCCGCATTCCGGGTAGCGGTATCTGGTTAGCCGCAACTCAAGCCCGATAGACGCGGGGGCCTCGCTCCGTCCGGCCCCCGCGTCACACCCGCACAACGCGCGCCGGCCGTAGATGGTGGCGGCTGAGCAGTACGCCCAGCGCCTCATTCGCAGTCCCGTCATCAGGAACCCGCCGTAGGGCGAGCAGCGCGCTCAGCGCGAGCGATGACTCCTCAAGCGTTAAGCCTGGTACCTCTTGCTCGAAGCGGGCATGCCAACGCAAGGCGGCTTTCTCGTAGAGGTCGTCTCGCTGCGCGGCCATTAGCTCGACGAGCGAGAGGGCGTCTCCGAGGTCGAGCCGCCCACACTCTTTGGCTGCGACGATCGCGAGCAGTAGAGAACCTTGTTTGATCGCGCGACGGAAGCGCGTCAGTGGGGAGCCCTGCGCGGTCACGAACGCATGTTCGCATGTGTGAACGGGGATTGGGTCGTCCCTCACACATCTGAGCTTCTCGCCCGCACGCGACTCTTCACAGGAGACTGATGCTTCTAGGTTCCTCGGTCAGTTATAAACGCCTCGGCGAACTTCTGAAGGTCGCGGGGTTGCAAGGCCTTGATCGGAGGCCACGCAACCGTAACTTCGGGCGTGGGCCATATCTGCAAGACGAACCCCGGATCCCCTCGGTTAAGTGCGATCTTTTCTATGGGGGCGGGTGTCGGTATGAAGGCCTGAACGACAAGGTGTTGGATGCGAAAGGTGCAGAAGTAGCCGTTTCCCCGAAAATGCGCGGAATCGAGGCTGACGGGGCGCAACCAGGCGTTTAGCTCATATCCGCGTTCAGGCGCAAGTGACGCGGCAAGCCAGATAATCGCTCCCTCTGGAGGATTGCGTGTGGCGTAGAACGCATGATGCTGGGCATTCGTAACAGCCGGTTCCGCACTAACTTGGTCATATAGAAACGAGACCAATGTCACCCAACGAGCCAAGGAGTCGATCTCATCCGAATCTAGTGTCGTGGCTCTACCTGCGATGCATGGCTCAACCAGGGGCTCGGCCGCCATGTCTATGTCGTTCATCCATCCGCCGTTGCAAGTCGCGCACGTCGAGCGCGGAGACAAGTCGAACTCTCTAGTAGACCACCAGCTATCAAAAGCTCCAGGTCCTTCGCGTTGATGCCGAACAGCGAACCCTTCATCGCTAGGCATGATCTGTTCGAGCCACGCCTTCCGGAAGATATGGGTACGCGTTGTCGGGGGTGTGTCGCAAAAGATGCAACCGGGCATCGCGATTAGCTCATCACATGACGCCTAAAACACCTAGCCCGCTCCAGGAGCAGCGCGAAGCTCCGAACAAGCAGCCGGCCAAAGAACGCAACGAACGAACCAGCGAAGGAGTCTCGGTGCCGACACACACCGAGGGAGACTTCTTCTCCAACCTAGAGAAAGCCAGCAAGCCCCAGGGCTAGTACTAGGTGGCCAGTCCCTCGTAGGCTTGCTCGATGGGACCGATCGAAGCCGCCACGCTTAAAGTCTCGGGGTGGTGCGCGAGATGGGGATTGCGACTTTTTGAGAAGCGGCTCGGCTTGTCCGCAGCCATTGCCTCGGTTGAGCGAGAACTTCGCTTAACGCAGATGAGGTCCGTCAATTTGAACCTGGGATGTCGGCCCGCGAAATTGGCGCGCGCTTACAGTTTTCGGGGTGGGAGGAACACAAAACCGGACTCCACGCCCTTACCAAGAAGGGGTCTAGCTACGTCGCTCTTTGGAATGACATAGCGGACGCTTACGAGGACATGCAGCGGATGCGAGACAAGGGGGCTCCGGGGCCATCGGCCGAATCCCTTGAAGACCTCGCGCACCGTCTGAGTGACGCTCTCAACTAACGCAGGCGCGGCGACGCAGGACCAACGTTACGGGCGCTGAACTCTTGGGCCGCGCAGTCCGGGCAGAACACCACTGCCTCGTCGGTGTCGGTGAGGAACGCCCGCCATCCACGGGCATCCCCCTCCGACTCCCGGCCACATTCAGCGCAGACAAGCGGAGCATCGGTTGGCTTACTCATCACCGTTGTACCGTCGCCGATGCCCGAAAACGACTAGCCGGCCGAACGAGGCCTGCGACCACGGCGAGCGACTGTACGGCCGCCGAAGGTCTCGGCCTCTGCGTCCGTCACGTCAAGCTCACGCGACCCCTTCCGTGCGTCATGGAAGGTGATACGCACTACGGCACCCTTGCCCTCGGGGATTTCAACCCCGGAGATGTCGGACACGTGGATCGTTTTCTTAGCCATTCGCTTAGTCCTCCGATCTCGATTTCGAGACCAGAGCTTTCCAGATCGGGACTCGACTGGAAAGAAGGGCCGGGGCGTGCACCCCTCCGTTAAGTCCGGGCACTGCCCTATTCGCCCCGGCCTCACTCATCGTTAGTCGCGACCGAAGATCAACGCAAGTCGATCAGCGGGCTTAGGAGTCAAGTCGCGCTGTCTCACCACTCGCCGCAAACGCGCCAGGTCGCGTATCGGCCCCGACGTCCCTGCTCAACCTTCCCTGCCTCGCTCAACCTGCGAAGCCTATGCACGACCCGGGCAACATCGCTCCGCGTATTCCAATGGCGAAGACAGCCCGTCACATCCCTGCTGGTGGCATCTCGACCAACCCGGCGGACGCCGCTTCGATTGGCGCGCCGGACGGCGTCTAGCAGTTCCGCGTCCGTGAACGAGAGCGCGAGCTCCGGGTGATTCCTGACGAACACAATCCATTCGATCTCTCTCCGCTTCCTTGCCCGTAACGTGTGCTCGACCAGGACTTCGAAGAGGCGTTCGTAGTGCGTTCGCGCGAGGGCCGGGTCGTCTATCGCCTTGATGTTCGTGGCAGTCGCGGCGATGCTCTCTGCCACTGCCTCAAGATCCTCCACGAAATCGTCTACGGCCCAATCATCGTGAGCTGCCATCGAAACGACCTCCACGCGCGTCACGCCCCCCGGGCGCAGCGCTGTAGACGCCGGCCCGGGGGACCTGCGCAGTTTAGGAACACCAGTGAGGTATGAGCGTCTACAGCACTCATGGCTGAAACGTCTACTACCCTTCCGCAGCGTTGTCAAGCTAGACACAACTCACCCCCAACTCGCCTACAACTCAGGTGTGGTTTTCTGCAAATGGCCGGGATCCGTCCACCATTTTGCTACCGGGACGGGCGGAAACCCCTGGAAGCCGGTGGGACACCAGCGAATAGATCGCAACCCCGGATCGGTTGTCGCAAGCCAAATCCGGGGCTGGCGGGGACTCAAGAGGACTGGCGGGGCTAGATGGCAAGCAGACGCTCTAGCCAACTGAGCTACATCCGCGCAGGCCGGATTATAGCGACGCCTCGCTAGCCCCGAAGATACGCGTCGTCGCCTCGCACCCAGTCTTCTCGCACCGGCGCGAAGACGTCCATCACCACCGAGTCCTCGAGTGCCTCCACCTCGTGCGGGACGTTTGACGGGATCACGACGCTTTCGCCCGGGCCGACCACCTGCTCGTCGTCACCGACACGGAAGCGCAGCTGCCCCGAGAGCACCGTCGCGATCTGCTCGTTCGCGTGCTGATGGCTCGGCACGACGCAGCCCTGCGCCAGGATGATCCGGGCGAGCGTCATCCCCTCGGTGTGGATCATCTGCCGGCCCAGCAATGCATTGAGCTGGTCGACCGGCTCGGCGTGCCAACGCTGAACTTCCACTACGACTCCCCTCGCTCGAATGCCGCCGCTGCCGCGAGCGCCGCCTGCTTGGCCGCCGCCGCGCGGTTGACCGCGTTGAGGATCGCACGCAGCGAGGCCGTGACGATGCTCGGATGGATGCCGACGCCCCAGATCGCCTCGTTGTCGACGTCCGCCTCGACATAGGCCGCCGCGGACGCGTCCGCGCTCGCAGCCATCGCGTGCTCGTGGTAGTCCCGGATCCGCACCGAGACGCCGAAGCTGCTCGCCAGCGCGTCGACGAGCGCCGCGATCGGGCCGTTGCCGACGCCCTCGATCTCGACCTCCTCGCCCTCGGCCAGGATCCGCGCCGTGATCCGGTCCTCGTCCGAGCTCGAGTGCGTGTACGAGAGCAGCTCGTACGGCTGAGTCCAGTCGAGGTAGTTGGCGCGGAAGGTCTCGAAGATCTCGTCGCCCGTCAGCTCGCCGCCGCGCGAGTCGGTCACCTGCTGCACCTTCTGCGCGAAGTCGACCTGGAGCCCGCGCGGGAGCACGAAGTGGTGCTCGGTCTCCATCAGGTAGGCGACTCCGCCCTTCCCCGACTGCGAGTTGACCCGGATGATCGCCTCGTAGTCGCGGCCCACGTCCTTCGGGTCGATCGGCAGGTACGGCACGTCCCACACCTCCGCCTGCTCGCGCTCGTGGGCGTCGATGCCCTTCTTGATCGCATCCTGGTGCGAGCCGGAGAACGCGGTGTAGACGAGCTCGCCGACGTACGGGTGCCGCGGATGAATCGGCAGCTCGTTGCACTCCTCGACGATCCGCTTTGCCTCGTCGATCTGCGAGAGGTCGACGCCGGGGTCGACGCCCTGCGAGAGCAGATTCAGCGCGAGCGTGACGAGATCGACGTTGCCGGTGCGCTCCCCGTTGCCGAACAGCGTGCCCTCGACGCGCTCGGCGCCGGCCATCAGCCCGAGCTCCGCCGTTGCAACCGCCGTGCCGCGGTCGTTGTGCGGATGGACGCTGACGATGATCGAGTCGCGCGCGGACACGTTCCGGCAGAACCACTCGATCCGGTCGGCATAGACGTTCGGCGGGAACTCCTCGACCGTCGTCGGCAGGTTGACGATCAGCTTCGCCTCCGGGGTCGGCCCCCACTCCGCGATCACGGCCTCGCAGATCTCGAGCGCGTAGTCGAGCTCGGTGCCGTTGAAGCTCTCGGGCGAGTACTGGTAGACGACATCGGTGTCCGAGCGCGAGGCGAGCTCCCGGCAGAGCGCCGTGCCGCGCACTGCGAGGCCGGTGATCCCGGCCTTGTCGAGCCGGAACACGACGCGCCGCTGGATCGTCGAGGTCGAGTTGTAGAGATGGACGATCGCGCGGGGCGCGCCCTCGAACGCGTCGAAGGTGCGCTCGATCAGCTCCGGGCGCGCCTGCGTGAGCACGGCGATCGTGACGTCGTCGGGGATCAGCGAGTCCTCGACGAGCCGCCGGCAGAAGTCGAAGTCGGTCGCCGAGGCCGACGGGAAGCCGACCTCGATCTCCTTGTACCCGAGGGTCAGCAGGAGGTCGAACATCTTCCACTTGCGCTCGGCGTCCATCGGGTTGACGAGCGCCTGGTTCCCGTCGCGCAAGTCGGTCGAGCACCAGATCGGCGCACGGGTGATCACCTGGTTCGGCCAGGTGCGGTCGGGCAGGTCTACGGTCTCGTACTCGCGGTATTTTCGGAACGGCATCGGCATGGCGCTTCCCTTCGACTCGGCACGGAGGGCGCACCGCTCCCTCGAGGTGCGGGGCGCACGGGCACGGGTATGTCGACGACCGATCCCCCTAGCGGGGGAGCAGGAGAAGGGCGAGCGCGGAGTGCAGCACGCGGGTCATCTGCGCGGAACGATAGCGGGCCTAGTGCGCGGCGTCGAGCGCCTGGTTGACGAGCCGGTCGGCGAGCTCGTTGTGCTCACGGCGGACCGCGGTGTAGGTGACTCTCGGGATCCTGCGTGCGACGCGACGGGCGTCGGTGTGCATGTCCTGGAGCGTCTCGTTCTTGACGCGGTACTCGCCGGTCATCTGCTTGACGAGGAGCTCCGAGTCGGAGACGACCTCGAGCTCGGTCACGGCCAGCTCGACGGCACGCTCGAGTCCGGCGATCAGTGCGCTGTACTCGGCGACGTTGTTCGTCGCGACGCCGATCGCCTCGCCCACGGCGGCGAGCACGGTGCCGTCCTCGGCCTCGATCACGAAGCCGTAGGCGGCCGGGCCGGGGTTCCCGCGAGCGCCGCCGTCGGTGAAGAGACGCGCCTTCACAGCAGCTGATAGAGGTCGAAGGCCGGTTCCTCGTAGGGATGAGCGGCGCGCAGCGCAGCGACGACGGCGTCGACCCGGTCATCGGGGACGACCGTCTCGACGCGCAGCTCCGGGACTCGCTCCTCGCGTCCGGCCTCGCCCTCGCCGACGACGACCGGCCGAGCGCCCGGGCCTGCGACGAACGTTCCCGTCCCCTCCGTGAACCACGAGCAGCGCTCGTAGTTGCCGATCCGTCCCGCGCCCGCCTCGAAAACCGCGTCCCTGGTGGCGTCGAGCGCCTCGGCCGGGACGAACCACACGAGCTTCACGCTCACTCGACGTCGATCTGCGCGCGCTGGAGCTTGCCCGAGTAGTCGACGTAGATCGACTTCCACTCGGTGAACACGTCGAGCGCCGCCTGGCCCGCCTCACGGTGGCCGTTGCCCGTGTCCTTCGTGCCGCCGAACGGCAGGTGCACCTCGGCCCCGGTCGTGCCCGCGTTGATATAGGTGATCCCGGCCTGGAGGTCGCGCATCGCGCGGAACGCCTGGTTGACGTCGCGCGTAAAGATCGACGAGGAGAGCCCGTAGCGGATCCCGTTTGCGACCTCGACGGCCTCCTCAAAGGACTTGATCCGGATCAGGGCGGTCGTCGGGCCGAAGATCTCCTCCTGCGCGATTCGCATCCCGGGCTCGACGTCGCCGAAGACCGTGGGGCGATAGAAGAAGCCGCGCTCGAGCCCGTCGCCCGTCGCGATCTCGCCACCGGTCAGCAGGCGAGCACCCTCGCTCTCGCCGACTCCGGTGTAGGCATGAATCCGCTCGAGCGCCTCGCGGTTGATCACCGGGCCGACGTCGGTCGAGGCCTCCCAGCCGGGGCCGAGCCGCATCGCCTCGGCCCGCGCCACGAGCTTCCCCTGGAGCTCGTCGTAGACCGCCTCGTGCACGATCACGCGGCTCGCGGCGGTGCAGCGCTGGCCCGTGGTGCCGAACGCCGACCAGAGAATCCCTTCGACGGCGAGGTCGACATCGGCGTCATCCATCACGATGATCGCGTTCTTGCCGCCGAGCTCGAGGTGCACATGCTTCAGGTGATCGGCCGCGTTCTTCGTGACGAGGACTCCGGTCTCGCGCGAGCCCGTGAACGTGAGCACGGGAACGTCCGGGTGGCGCGTGAGCGCATCGCCGGCGGTCTCGCCGAAGCCGTGCACGATGTTGAGCACGCCCTTCGGCAGCCCCACGGCGTCGAGCAGCTCGACGAAGCGCTCGGCGAGGAGCGGCGTATCCTCGGCGGGCTTGAAGACGATCGTGTTGCCGCACACGAGCGCGGGCGCGAGCTTCCACGCGGGAATCGCGATCGGGAAGTTCCAGGGCGTGATCGCGCCGACGACGCCGATCGGCATCCGCACGCTCATCATGAACTTGTCGCGCAGCTCGGAGGGCGTCGTCTGGCCGAACATGCGCCTGCCCTCGCCGGCCATGTAGAGGCTCATGTCGATCGCCTCCTGCACGTCGCCGCCGGCCTCCGCGAGCACCTTGCCCATCTCGCGGCTCATCAGCGCGGCAAGTGACTCTTTCTCGGCGGTGAGCAGGTTCGCGAAGCGGTAGAGCACCTCGGCGCGGCGCGGCGCCGGCACGAGGCGCCACTCCTCGAAGGCCGCCTTTGCGGCGGCGACGGCGCGATCGACATCGGCCGGCCCGGACTTCGGGAAGGAGCCGAGCACCTCGCCCGTCGCCGGGCTCAGGGACTCGAACGTCTCGCCGCTCGCGGCGTCGACCCACTCCCCGCCGATGTAGTTCTGGAAGGCCCGAGGCACGGGCCCGACTCTAGCTGGAGTCGCCGTCGATGTCGGGGAAGGTCCCCGGCACGCGCGCGCGGCGGCGGTCGCGAATCAGGCGGAGGCCGCCGGGCGCCTTGCCGTGGCGGCGGTCAGGCCCGTCGCGCCGGTCGATGATCACGGTCACGTTGGGATTGTCCTCGTAGTACGCGACCATCTTGTCGTAGAGCTCCGACTCGAGCTCGCGGGGGATCACGCAGTAGATCATCGTGTCTTGGATTGTAAGGACGAATCCGGCGGACGCTAGGCCGGGGCCCTCAAACGAGTGACGTCCGCCAGCACGACGAGCGCCACGACAATCGCGGCTCCGCCGCCCCAGGCCTTCGGATGCACGAGATGCACCGCGGCCGCGAAGCCCCAGACGACGAGGTAGCTCCAGCCGCCGAGCGCGGCGGCGTAGACGAGGCCGAGCCCGCGGTCGTGGGAGATCTCGAAGGCACCGAGCAGTCGAAATCCACTCTTCGGACGCGAGCCGAAAAGCCCGCCGCCCTCGAGGTCGAGCGCGCCTTCGAGCGTCGCGGCCCGTGCCACCGCGGCGTCGTGGAGCTGGGTGTTGCGAAGCTCGTAGACGAGGATCCCGAGCGTCGCCACGAGGCCCACCGAGCCGAGAGCCATCAGCTCGGCCGCCGTCGCGCCGCTCTTGGTCACGATCGCGATCGCGGCGGCGGAGATCGTCGGCACCAGCCCGAGGAGCTTGAAGCGGACGTCGGCCAGGCCGAGGATCACGCGCACGGTGGTGTCGTAGTCGAGCCGGAGCTTGTCGTCGGCGTCCATCAGAGCCGCGCGATCTCGGGAACGATCCGGCCGTCCTCCTCGATCCCGGCGTTCCAGCCCTTGAACATGTCCTCGAGGTCGTCGAGGTCGTGGCCGCGCTCGGCGAGGCGGATCGGCTGCGCCGACTCGGGCAGCACGCGGTACTGGTACCAGGAGATGTCCCAGGCGATCGTGATCACGAGCTCGCCGGTGACACCGGAGAGCGGCACGATGCTCGCGGTCGGCGGGCCGAGGCTCTTCGCGATCCCGCCGATCGTGCGGCGATAGTCGCTCGCGTTGAAGAGATCCGAGGCCTCGACCATCGCAAGCTCGGGCTCCGAGAGGCGGCGCAGGATCGGCTCGGTCGCGATCGTCTCCTCCTCGTGCGAGCGGGGCGAGAGCAGGGCGGCGAAGCTGAAGCGGCCCTTGCGGCGCGCGGCCGCCGGCACCGTCGGCGTCGTCGGGCTCCCCTCCTTCAGCCAGCCGTATTCGAGGGCGACCTCCTGGCAGAGCGGACAGACATCGACCCAGCGGTCGTCTCCGTCCGGCGAGAAGCGCGTTGCGCGCTCGCCCATCAGCAACGAGCGCTCACAGATCGCGCACGTTCGCGTTACCGAGGCTCGCGTGATCCGCATAGCGGCCCGACTATAGCCCAGGCGGACCCGGCATCCGGTCTGCTACTGTCTCACTACATGTGTGTTTTACACTGTAAGAGGATGCCATGAGAGGCGGGCCCCGCTCCCGCCGCCGCCTGCACTCGGGACGCTGGGGCGTCAACGCGCGCGTCGAGCGGTTCAGCGAGCCGGCCGTCCTCCTGCTCCTGCGCGAGCGTCCCGCCCACGGCTACGAGCTGCTCGAACGGCTCGGCGAGCTGACCGGCGAGACCCGCGTGGACATGGGCAACCTCTACCGCGTGCTGCGCGCGCTCGAGCTGGAGGGGATCGTCACCTCCACCTGGAGCGACGGCAAGCGCACCTACGAGCTGACCGAATCGGGAGGTGCCCTGCTCGACCAGTGGGCGTCCTCCCTCCGCGAGGCTCAGGGCGTGATCGCAGCCTTCCTCACTCGCTACGACGCAGGAAAGGAGGTGACAGATGCACGGACATAGACACGGACCTCGCGGCGAGCACCGCCGCGGACGCCTCGGCTTCCAGCGCCCCTTCCCGAACAGGCAGGAGCTGCTGGAGCGCCTCGAGGCCTACCAGCGCGACCTCGAACAGGAGGTCGTCGACATCGCAGACCTGATCGAGCACCTGCGGGACAAGAGCCCGCAGCCCGAGCCGCAGGTCTAGACGTTCGGATCGCGGAGGCGGAGGCTCATGCCTTCGCCTCTTCGCGTTCCTTCTTGAAATCGGTGATCAGCTTCTGTGCGATGTGCGACGGGACTTCCTCGTAGCGGAGGAAGTGCATCGAATAGTCTCCGCGCCCGCCGGTCATCGACGTCAGCGACTGCGAGTAGGTGAGGATCTCGGCCATCGGCGCCTCGGCCTTGATCGTCGTCATCCCGTTCCGCGGCTCCATGCCGACCAGGCGCCCGCGCCGTGAGTTGAGGTCGCCGTTGACCGCACCGACCGTCTCGTCGGGAACCGTCACCTCGATCTCCATGATCGGCTCGAGCAGCACCGGGTCGGCCTTCTCGTAGGCCTGCTTGAACGCCATCGAGCCGGCGATCTTGAACGCCATCTCGGAGGAGTCGACGGTGTGGTAGCTGCCGTCGACGAGGCGCACGCGCACGCCCTGCACCGGCGCACCGGCGAGCTCGCCGTGCAGCATCGCCTCCTGGATCCCCTTGTCGACCGCCGGCCTGAAGCTCTGCGGGATCACGCCGCCGACGATCTTGTCGACGAACTCGTAGCCCGTGTGGCCATCGAGTGGCTCGAGCACGACGTGGCAGTCGCCGAACTGGCCGCGGCCGCCCGTCTGCTTCTTGTAGCGCCCCTGCGCGCGTGACTCCTTGCGGATCGTCTCGAGGTACGGGACGCGCGGCGGATGCAGCTCGACGTCGACGCCGAAGCGGCTGTGCAGCCGGTCGACCGCGACCTCGACGTGGATCTGGCTCATCCCGGAGAGGAGCTGCTCGCCGGTCTGCTGGTCGCGGCGCAGCGACAGGGTCGGGTCCTCCTCCTGGAGGCGGCGCAGGCCGGTGCCCATCTTCTCCTCGTCGCCCTTTGCCTTCGGCGTGATCGCGAAGCTCATCACCGGCTCCGGGAAGCCGATCTTCGGCAGCTCGACCGGCTGGTCGTGATCGAGCAGGAGATCGCCGGTGGCGACGTCCTTCAGCTTGGCCGCGGCGCCGAGGTCGCCCGCGCCGAACGAGTGGGAGTTCGTGTGCTCCTTGCCCTGGAGCTGGAGCAGCGTGCCCATCCGCTCCTTGCCATGGGTGCGCGCGTCGGTGAGCGTCGAGTCGGTGTTGATCTCGCCCTGAAGGACGCGGAAGAGGTTGATCCGGCCGGCGAACGGATCGGCGATCGTCTTGAAGACGAACGCGGCAGTGGCCGCGCCGTCGACCTCGATCGGCGGCGCGCCCTTCTTCGCCGGCGAGGGCACGCCCTCGACGAGCAGGTCGAGCAGCGCGCGCGTGCCGAGATTCTTCGTGGCGACGCCACAGGCGACCGGGAAGACCTCACCGCGCGTGACCGCGTCCTTCAGCGCGTGGGCGACCTCCTCGACCGAGAGCTCCTCGCCCTCGAGGTAGCGCTCCATCAGCCCCTCGTCGCTCTGGACTACCTCGTCGAGCAGCTTCTCGCGGTACTCCGCGACGAGCGGGGCCATGTCCGCGGGGATCGGCTGCGGCTCGCCCTCGCGCCCACCCTCCGGGCTCGTGTAGGCGCACATGTGCAGGATGTCGACGACGCCGGTCAGCTCCTGCTCGTGGCCGATCGGCAGCTCGACGACGACGCAGCGCTCCGAGAGCTGCTCGCGCATCGCGTCGAGATCTTGGAAGAAGTCGGCGCGCTCGCGGTCGAGCATGTTCACGAAGACGACGCGCGCGAGCCCGAGCTCGTCGGCGCGTTTCCACAGGCGCTGCGTCCCGACCTCGACGCCCATCACGCCGCTGACCATGAACAGCGCGCCTTCGACCACGCGCAGCGCGGCGAGCGCGTCGCCCTGGAAGCCCGGGTCGCCGGGTGTGTCGACGAGGTTGATCTTGCGTCCCTGCCACTCCACCGTCGACAGCGACGCCTGGAGCGACATCTGGCGCTTCTTCTCGTCCTCGTCCCAGTCCGAGACGGTCGTGCCCGCGTCCACCGAGCCGAGCCTCGTGGTGGCCCCGCTCTGGAACAGCATCGCCTCGACGAGCGAGGTCTTGCCGGTGCCGCGGTGACCTACCACGACAACGTTGCGGATCTTGCCGGGCTCGAAAGCTGCCATACGTGCCGATCTTATCCGGCCGGGCCTGCTAGGAATACCTGCGATGCGAACGTTGGCGATCGTCCTGTGCGCGGCCTTCCTCGGGGTCGCCGCCGCGTCGGCGAACACCTGGCAGCCGCCCAAGGACTGGCTCGCGCAGGCGCTCTGCGTTCACGGGAAGGAAGCGCCGTGGCATGCGAACACCGGCAACGGCTACTTCGGCGGGATGCAGTTCATGCGCGAGACGTGGGTGAATCTCGGCGGCGCGCCCGACCCCGCGTTCACGCATCCCGGGAATCCGAGCTTCCCGTTCGCGGCGTCGAAAGAGGAGCAGCTGTACCGGGCCTGGCGGCTGTGGAAGCACGACGGCGGCACCTGGCGCTCCTGGGGCGCGGTCGGCCGCGCCTGCTCGCAGTAGCTAGGACTCGCGGACGAGCGTCGGCGAGCCGCCAAGGCGCGCCTTGAGACGGAGGATCGCCTTGGTGTGCAGCTGCGAGACGCGGGACTCGGTGACGCCGAGCACCTCGCCGATCTCGCGCAGCGTCAGCTCCTCGTAGTAGTAGAGAGTGACGACGAGCTTCTCGCGCTCGGGCAGGCGCGCGATCGCGTCGGCCATCGCCTCACGGAGCTCGGTCGCCTGGAGCGCCGTCTGCGGCTCCGGGCCCTGCGTGTCCTCGATCGTGTCGATGAGCGCGATCTGGTCGCCGCCCGCCGACGCGGTCCAGAGCTCGTCGAGCGCGGCGATCGAGGAGCGCGAGATCTCGGTGAGGCTGTCCTCAAGCTCGTCCTCGGTGAGGCCGAGCTTGCTCGCGATCTCGTCGTCGTTCGGCGCGCGGCCAAGCTTCGACTCGAGCTCGGCGACGGCGCGCTCGATGTCGCGCGCGCGTGCGCGCACGGAGCGCGGCACCCAGTCGAGCGCGCGCAACTCGTCGATGATCGAGCCCTTGATCCGGGCGATCGCGTATGTCTCGAACTTGACGTCGCGATCCGGGTCGTAGCGCTCGATCGCGCCGATCAGGCCGAGCAGCCCGTACGAGACGAGGTCACCCTCCTCGACGTGCGCGGGCAGGCCGCTACCGAGTCGGCCGGCCACGTATTTGACGAGCGGCGCATAGGTGAGGATCAACCGGTCGCGCAGCTTCTCGTCGCGGTTGCGACGGTACTCGTGCCAGAGACCCTTCGTATCCTCGACGCTCACGCATAAGACAATACGCTGCGGAGCGGGATATTCCTTAGCGCAACAGTGCGCGACCCGCCATGCTGCCGAGCCAGGCGGCGAGGACTCCGGCCGCGAAGACGATCACCCAGCGCCCGTGCAGAGCCGAGGCGACGGCGATCCCGGCCATCGCGAGCGCGATCACCAGGAAGAGCGCGCCGAGCGCGCGCCGCTGCAGTCCGGCCCGCATCCGGGGCCATCGTAGACGGCGCTGTACAATCACGCCCCGAACCGAGGGGCGTAGCTCAATTGGCAGAGCACCGGTCTCCAAAACCGGGGGTTGCAGGTTCAAGTCCTGCCGCCCCTGCTCGGTCGCTGGAAAGTCCGGCGCCTTCGGCGCCATGACCGGTGCTAGGGTGGCTCAGCACGTCGGAGCCCCAGCAACCGGCTCCAACACGGCCTCCGCCCGCAGCCCTCGGTCGGAGCTGGTCGGCACAAACCCTGCCGAAGTCGAGGGTCTGAGACCAGCTATCGAAAGGCCGGACCATTGGTCGCCTTCACAATCTTCGGGTCCACCGGGATCGTGGCATTCCTGATCCTGGCCCTCATCGTCTTCGCGCTCGTCTATTTCGCCCGCCGGGTGCTCTGAGGCTGCCCGGAACACCTCCTGCAGAAGAACGGAGATCGCAATGGAACCCGAGTCCCACACCAACAGTGCTCCGACCCAGCCGGTCGAGGCCGAAGTCACGACGTTGCCGGCGCTGCCGCCCGAGGACGACGATTCGGTCGCCGAGGACCCCGCAGCGGTCATGCATCTCGACATCGCCGAATGGCAAGGCCGGGAGCTCGTCGACAACGGCGGCGAGCGGATCGGCAGGCTCGAGGCGGTCTACTTCGACGTCGAGACCGACGAGCCGCAGTTCGGGACCGTCAAGGAGGGCCTGTTCGGACGTCACCTGACGTTCGTGCCGCTGATCGGGATCACGATCGGCCCCGACAACCTCCAGGTTCCGGCGACGGCCGCGCAGGTCAAGAGCGCTCCCAACATCGCCCTCAAGGGCGGCGAGCTCTCACAGGCCGACGAGTCCAAGCTCTACCACCACTATCAGCTCAACTACACGCAGCCCGACAACCAGAGCGGCCGGCGGCTCGCACGCCGGTAGACGAAAGGACGGGTTCGGAATGGCAGGGACAGGTGGAGGAGGTAGGCGCCGGGATCTCGGCCGGCGGAATGATCGTGATCGCAGGGATCGTGATCGCGATCTTCTGGAGCCTCTGGCTCGGCGTGATCGTGGCGCTGATCGGGCTCTTGGCGTTCGGCGGCTTCGTGCGTGGCCGCTGGTTCTAGCTACTGCGTGCCGAAGACGCGCTTGTAGAGGACCTGCCAGTTTCGGGCGATGCCTTGCTGCGCCGTGCGTAGGGTCAGCGTTCCGGCGCAAACGAGGTCGTGGGCCTTGTTCTCGAGGCGGTCCTTCGCGCCGTAGCCGGTCTCCGGATAAAGGTTCGCAATGTCGTTCGAGCCGCCGAGCTCGAGCGGGATGATGTGATCGATCTCGAGCGTACGGCCGTAGTAGGCGGGCTTCATCCCGTACTCGACCTCGACGGCGAACTTCTCGCTCTGCGGAACGTTCCGGATCGTGCCGGTGCGGAAGCTCGACGAGCAGAGCACCGCCTTGGTGAGGCCGCTGTAGTAGGCCCCCGGTGAGCAGGCGCGGTCGGGATTCGGGCCGCGCGAGCAGTGGCTCGTCTTCGTCCTCGGCGAGATCAGCACCGTGGTTCCGACGCGCACCGTCGTCGGCGCGGTTGGCGCTGCCGGCGCCGGAGCGGCCACGGTGTCAAGCCATCGCGCGACACCGCCGTGGTGCGAGCACGTCCCGGAGTGATGCTGGGAGAAGCTGTACGTCCCGTCCTTGCAGAGCGCTGTCGCGCCGGCTGGCGGCGCAGCGACGCGAGCAGCGGCACCGGCCGCGAAGAGGCCGCAGATCACACCGACGACTAGGAATGTCCGCAGGGACATGACTCGACTGGACAATAGTGCAGGTGAGCATCGGAGTGCCGCGAAATGTCAGCGCATGTAGCGGCAGAATGAGTCAGGGCGCGTGCAACACCCTTTCGAGCCAGTGATGCTCGCCGCGACCCTCGCCCTCGTACCCATCCTCGCAGCTACTGGGATGGGATCTGGTGGGCGATCTGCACCTCGACCTTCGGCTACGGCGACCTCTACCCGCACACGACGGGCAGGATCATTGCGATCCTGTTGATGGCGGTGGGAATCGGCTTCCTCGCAGTGCTGACCGCCGCGATCGCTTCCCGCGTGAAGATCGACGGCGGCGAGGACGCCAACGAGATCCGCGAATCCCTCAGGCGGATCGAGGCCGAGCTCGCCGAGCTGAAGGCAAGCCTCTCGTAGCGTCGAGAGACGGCTAGCGCTTGCCGGCGACAAGCCGGACGGGCATCGGCACGGCGAGAACAGTCGACATCCGTTGCACCGACAACAGGCGGCGTCGGAGCCGCGTAGTAGCTTGCCGGGTGTGGAAGGGGAACTGAGCGCCGGCCGTCCCCGGCGCGGCTTGACGGCGGGATTCGTCGTGGCCGGGCTCGTGCTCGTGTCGATCGTCGGGCGATTCCTGCTCGGGCGGGACATCCCGACGCCATGGATCGCGCCTGACGAGATGATCTACGGGATCATCGGACGGACGCTCTACGGCAGCGGCCGGCTGGCGATCGAAGGGGCGCACAGCGACTTCTACAGCCTCGTCTACCCCGCTCTGATCGGCGGGCCGCTTGCGTGGCTCTCGCCGCACCGGGGCTACGAGGTCGCGAAGGCGCTGGGAGCGGTGAGCATGTCCCTCGCCGCCGTGCCCGCCTACTTCTGGGCTCGCTCGGTCGTCTCTAGGCGGTCGGCCGTGCTCGTGGCGGCGCTCACGCTGGCGCTCCCAGCCATGGCCTACAGCGGACTGCTGATGACGGAGACGGTCTTCTACCCGCTGCTGATCCTCGTGTCCTGGCTCGCCTCGCGGGTGCTCGTGGCGCCGCGGCCGCGCGATCAGCTCCTGCTCGTGGGACTCATCACCGCCGCCACGCTGACGCGCATCCAGGGGAGCGTTCTCCTCCTGGTCTTCCCGACGGCTGCGCTCCTCGCCGGGGTCCCGCTGCGAGTGCTGCCGCGGCGGTTTGCGGTCACCTTCCTGGGCTTCGGAGCGGTCATCGCCGCGTGGCTGATCTGGAGGCTCTCCGAGGGCGGCGGCACGCTGGGGGCGTACACGGTCACGGCGTCGGGCGGCTACCACGTGTTCTCGATCGTCAAGTACGTCTTCTTCCACGCGGGAGATCTCGTTCTGCTGACGGGTTTCTTCCCCGCGTGCGCGGCGGCGCTGCTCTGGTTCGAACGACGCCGGCTGACCCCCGGGGCGCGCGCGGTGCTCGCGGTGGCGACGGCGCTGTCGTTCTGGCTCGTCCTCCAGGTCGGCGCCTTCGCGTCGCATTACGTGGGCCACGTGGCGGAGCGCCACCTGATCTTCACGGCGCCGCCGCTCTTCCTCTGCCTCATGATCTGGCTCGAGCTTGGCGCGCCGCGAACGATCCGGCGGACGCTGCTGGTGTCGGGAGTCGCAGTCGTCGCGCTGCTCGCGTGGCCGCTGCACACGATGCTGGGAGCCGCGGCGCTCCCTGACGCCGCCGGGCTGATCCCGTTCCACCGCCTCGGCCACCAGCGGCTGCTCCTCGACGGCGGGCTCGTCGTCGCCGCGCTGGTGCTGATCCTCGCTCCGCGGCGCCTTCTCCGTGCGGTGCCTTACGTGCTGATCGTGCTCCTGGGCGTCGGCTCGGTCATGGCCGAGCAGTACATGGCACAGCAAGCACGGGCCACCCAGGCGACGATGCTCGGGCCGCAGAAGGACTGGATCGACCGCGCCGCGACCGGCCCCGTGGCGATGCTGTACGGCGACAAGCTCCAGTGGCCGGTCGTCTGGGAGTCGCTGTTCTGGAACCGCAAGCTCGTCGCGGCGTACGCCCTACCGGGAGCGCAGCTGATCGGGCCTGCGCCGGGCGCCTACGCTGCGCTATCGAACGGCGGCACCGTACTCGTCGCGGGCCGGCCCGTGCCGCAGCGTTACGCCGTCGTCGAACTCGGCCAGCTCGCCTCGGGTACCCCGATCGCCGACGCTGGGGTGACGAGCGGGGTGCTCGCGCCGTGGCGGCTCTGGCGGCTCGGCAGTCCGCTCAGCCTTGCCGGCACGACCACCGGGATCCTGGCGAACGGCGACATCTACCAGAGCGCGACGATCCATGCCTTCAGCTGCCCGAGCCGGCTGCAGCTGACGCTCCTCGCCAAGCAGGACGAGCGGATCGCCGTGTACCGCGACGGGCGCCTTTACCGCCGGCTTGACGTGACGCTCGACGGGGGGCCGGCGAAGGTGCTCAACCTCGAGGTCCCGTCCGACCCGACGGCCCAGGGACCGTGCAACTTCGAGATCAGGAGCACCGGCCTGCTCGGAAGCACCGTGGTCGCGCTCGTCCCCGGTCGGTGATTCGTTGAGATTGCGTTAATTCCGCCGTTCGAGTGTTCAGAAACCGGCCGCCGCGGCCGATGGTTGGAGTGCATGTCTGCGGAACCTGCTCGGATTCAGCTTGGCGAGCTGCTGGTCCAGAAGGGCGTCCTCACCGACGCCCAGCTCGAAATCGCACTCGCGGAGCAACGGCAGAGCGGCGCGCCGCTCGGAGAGATCGTGGTCCGACTCGGCTTCGCCCAGGGCGCGACGATCGCGAACGCGCTTGCCGATCAGCACGGCGGGCCCCTGCGCACTGAGTACGGCCTCGCGATGGGCCCCACCGGTGGCGCTCCCCTCACCCTGGCTGACCGTCCGAACACGCGCGAGCAGGACACGGCGATCATGCGTCTCAAGGTCGCGCTCGACGAGAAGACCAGGGAGCTCGAGCGCGTTTCGGCGGAGCTCACCGAGGCCAGGCAGGCGACCCCCGTCGTCGCGGAGCCCCCGGCCGACCAGCACGTGCTCTTCGTCCCGGGGCCAAGTGGATATCTGATGATCGACCAGGCGGGTCAGGTGCCGGTAGTCGGCGCCCGGCTCGAGCACGAAGGCACCGCCTACACGGTGCGCGCCGCCGGCCCCTCGACCTTCCTCGGCGTGCCGATCAGCTGCGCGCTACTGGCACCTGCACAGGAAGCGGCCTAGAGCTCAGGCGGTCGCCGCGAGCAGGTCGCGGATCGTGCGCTTCGGATCGTCGACGAGCGGCTGGCCGTGGTTCAGGCAGAGCACCGAGAACGGCAGGTCGAGCAGGTGCTCGATGCTGCGCCTCGTCTCGTCCGGGTCGTCGTGGTACTCGGCCGGCACGACGACGAGCTCGCCGTCCGGAAGGCGCATCAGCAGGTCGGGACAGAACAGGATGCCGCCGTCGCGCTCGCGCAGTAGCGCATAGTGAGCATCCTCTGGGCCCGGTACGTGCACCGCCAGCAGGTGGCCAGGGAGCGGCGCGTCCTCGCTGTAGCGCGCGTCCGGCTCCTCGACGGTCTCGCGTGAGCCCTCCGGCAGGTAGACCGCCGCGCCGAAGCGCTCGCGGTCACGCCACGCGGAGCGCTGATGACCCGCAGCCGTGAGGACGATCGCCTCCACGGGCTCGAGGCGGGCGAGCTCGGAGTCGACCAGCGGCAGCGGGTCGATCAGGACGAAGCCCTCGTCGCCCTGGACCGCGTGAGCCGCGCTCATGAAGCCGCCGATCCGCTCGTCCGAGATGTGCCAGGAGAAGACGCCGGGGACGACCTCCTCGAGCGCTTGTGCGACGGCCTCGGGCTCGGTCACAGGCGGAGTGTACTTCGCCTGAGCCACAGGGTTGTGACGCCGATCAGCGCCAGCGCGGACACCACGGTGAACGTCGCCGCGGCGATGCCGACGTCGACCCACAGCCGGTCGGGATAGAGCCGGCGAAGGGTCGTGTTGTCGTCGAAGCGCCACGTGTCGTCGGCGAAGAAGAGGCGGTGGAAGTCGACGAAGAACGTGTTCCAGCTGACCGCCATCACGGCGCCGACCGCCGCCGCGACGACGAGCGTCAGCACGCCGCCCCAGCGCAACCCGCGTGGGAACTGCCATCGCGTCCGCCGTCGCGGCAGCAGCAGGACCCCGGCGAGACCGATCGCGATCAGCGCGCCGAGCTGGAACCGCCAGAAGCGCGCGATCCAGGCGCGGACGTCGGTCATGTGGCGAACCTCGCGCGCGCCGAACGCGGGCTTGCCGTCGGGCAGGCGCGCCGCGCGGAGCAGCTCGATCCCCTGGCCTCCGGGCAGCACCGAGTGGAGGCCGACGAGCCCGAGTCGGATCCGCTGCGGCGTAGTGAAGCCGTACGGATCGACGGGGAAGCCGGAGCGCTTGTACTCCGCCCGGACGATCCTCGGATGTGCGAGCACGCGGATGCTCGAGACGATGATCAGGCCCGGAACGAGAAGGGCGACGACGACCGCCGCCGCGGTGGCCCAGGGAAGGCGCATTCTGCTTCTAAGGTAGTACGCTCGGACGATGGCAGCGGAACGGATGCAGGCGCTCGTTGCGGAGTTGCGGGAGCGCACCGCGCTCGTGGCCAGAGGCGGCGGCGAGGTTGCGACCGAGCGACATCGAAGTCGCGGGAAGTTGCCTGCCAGAGTGCGGGTCGACCTCCTCTGCGACCCCGGCAGCGCGTTCCTCGAGCTCGGCGCGCTCGCCGCATGGGACATGTACGACGGCGACGCGCCCGGCGCGGGGATCGTGACGGGGATCGGCGTCGTCCAGGGCCGCGAGTGCGTGATCGTCGCCAACGACGCGACCGTGAAGGGCGGCTCGTACTTCCCGCTCACAGTGAAGAAGCACCTGCGGGCGCAGGAGGTCGCGGCGCAGAACCGCCTCCCGTGCATCTACCTCGTCGACTCCGGCGGCGCCTACCTGCCGCTTCAGGACGAGGTCTTCCCCGACCGTGAGCATTTCGGCCGGATCTTCTACAACCAGGCGCGCATGTCGGCCGCCGGGATCCCGCAGATCGCCGTGGTGATGGGCTCGTGCACCGCCGGCGGCGCGTACGTGCCCGCGATGAGCGACGAGACGGTGATCGTGAAGGGCACGGGCACGATCTTCATCGGCGGGCCGCCGCTCGTGAAGGCGGCCACCGGACAGGAGGTGACCGCCGAGGAGCTGGGCGGCGCCGACGTCCACACGCGCCTCTCCGGCGTCGCCGACCACTACGCCGCCTCCGACGAGCACGCCCTTGCGATCGCCCGGGAGATCGTGCGGAACCTGCAAGGCCGCAAGGAGGCGCCGTGGGATGTCCTCCCCGCCGAGCCGCCCGCCGTCGACCCGTCCGACCTCTACGACCTGATCCCCGACGACTTCCGCCACCAGGTCGACCCGCGCGAGCTGATCTCGCGCCTCGTCGACGGCAGCCGCTTCCACGAGTTCAAGCAGCTCTACGGCGAGACGCTCGTCTGCGGGTTCGCGCACATCGAGGGCTATCCGGTCGCGATCCTCGCGAACCACGGCATCCTCTTCGCCCAGTCGGCGCAGAAGGGCGCGCACTTCATCGAGCTCGCCTGCCAACGCCGCGTGCCGCTCGTCTTCCTCCAGAACATCACCGGCTTCATGGTCGGCAAGGAGTACGAAGCCGGCGGGATCGCGCGCGACGGCGCCAAGCTCGTCATGGCCGTGGCCTGCGCGGACGTGCCCAAGTTCACGGTGATCACCGGAGGCTCGTTCGGCGCGGGCAACTACGCGATGTGCGGGCGCGCCTACGGGCCACGGCAGCTCTGGATGTGGCCGAACGCACGGATCTCGGTGATGGGCGGCGAGCAGGCGGCGATCGTGCTCTCGATGGTCGGTGACTCCGACCCGGACGAGATCCGCGCCCGCTTCGAGGCGGAAGGCGACGCCTACCACTCGACAGCGCGGCTCTGGGACGACGGGATCATCGACCCGCTCGACACGCGGCGCGTGCTCGCGCTGGGGATCTCGGCCTCGCTCAACGCGCCGGTTCCCGCGTCCACCTTCGGCGTCTTCCGGATGTGAAAGGAGAGAGATGGCCTACACGGCAGTTCATGTCGACGATGTAGAGGCCCAACGAGGCGTCATCAAATTCATGCGTCGTGAGCTCGGCACGTCGGCGAGCGTCGGTGCCGTGCCCGGCGGCGGGTACGCGCCGCGAGGGCCGTTCTAGTGATCGTGCGCCTGCTGATCTGGAGCCTCGGCGACTCGCAGACGACGCTCGACGAGCTCCGCGCCCGGCTGCCCGAGCTCGAGCCGCCGAGCACGTGGATCTCGAACGAGGCGACCGAGCGGTTCGGGCTCGTCGCGTTTGGCGAGGTCGAGGAGGAGATCCTCGAGCTCGCCGCCGTCCTGATCGGCAAGCAGCCGGAGGCCGGCGAGGAGTTCGACGTCGAGGAGCCGCGCTAGCCAGGGCCGAGGGCGACCCGGAAGATCCGGCTCGCCGAGATGCCGGCGTACGGATTGCCGCCGGGCTTGCGGGCGCGGACGAAGAGCGCGAGCGAGCCGTACTTCGTGAGCGGCAGCTTCGCCGTCGGCCGCAGCCAGAGCTTCAGCGTTCCGTCGCGCCCTGTGCGCTTCTCGCCCATCGGCTTGAGCCACGCGGCCGGGAAGCCGGTGACCGAGACGAGGGCGCCGCGGACGGCGAAGTGGCGGCTGTCGACGACCCGCACCGTGATCACGGTTCCCTTGGTGCGCGAGCGGATCCTCTTCGGCTTGAACGAGACTCCTGCAATCACGAGGCGCTGCGGCAACGCGACGCTCGTCACCGGGATCGAGATCCGGCCGTCGGCGAGCTTCACCGCGCCGAGTGGTTCCGCACGGATCACGAGACCGCTCGGAGCGGTTGCGGTCTCGGTCGAGCCGAAGGGGTTCGAGGCGGCTACGAACGCCTGGACGGTGTGGCCAATATCGGCGACGGTCAACGGGTAGGTCTGCTGCGTGGCCCCGGCGATCGGGTTGCACGGCGCGGCGCCGGCGACGCCGCAGCGGACCCAGCGGTAGACGAGCGTGATCGGCTGCGTGCCGCTCCAGGAGCCGCAGCACACCGTGAGCGCCTGCCCGTTCTTGGAGATCCCGGAGAGCGACGGTCGGACCGTGTTCTGCGGCGCGATTCCCGCCGGGGCGACGACGTCGCTCGCGGACGTGCCCGCCGACGTCGAGCCGACGCTGTTCTTCGCGGTGACCGTCGCCCGTAGGCGGTGGCCGACGTCCGACGAGGTCGCCTTGTAGGTCGAGTGGGTCGCGCCCGAGATCGCGCCGCAGCTGTTGCCCGATGAGTCACAGCGGTTCCAGCGGTAGGAGTAGCTCAGCGAGGAGTCGCTCTTCCAGCTGCCGTTCGACACCGTCAGCGTGTGGCCGTCCTGCGCTGTACCTGACAACGCGGGAGCCCCGGTGTTGGCCGGAGCAGCGGGCGCGGCCACGACCGACGTCTGGCTCGAGACGACCTGGGCCGAGCCGGCCGAGTTGGTCGCCGTCACCTGGACGCGGAGCGTATGGGCGACGTCCGACGAGCCCAGCGTGTAGGTCTGCGACGTGGCGCCGCTGATCGAGCCGCAGTCGCCGCCCGATGTGGAGCAGCGCCGCCACTGGAAAGAGAAGGAGATCGGCGTCGTCCCACTCCAGCTGCCGCTCTGGG
Organism: uncultured Actinomycetes bacterium; assembly: GCA_963718355.1. Classification (GTDB taxonomy): domain Bacteria; phylum Actinomycetota; class Thermoleophilia; order Gaiellales; family Gaiellaceae; genus CAVQZA01. The sequence goes on along the minus strand of CAVQZA010000016.1, from coordinate 209,787 downwards.
CGGTCAGCGTCTGGCCACGCAGCGCGGTGCCGGCGATCGAGGGCTGGCTCGTCACGGCCGGCGGCGTCCCTGCGGCGAGGGCGGAGAGTGCAACGGCGGCGGCATACAGAAGTCCCACGGTCTCCATGATTCCCCCGCCGCGTCACGCGCACGTAAAGGCCGCGAACGGCGAAGGTAAGCTCCGCAAATGGCCACCCTGCGGGTCGAGCGCGACGGCGAGATCCTCAGGGTCACGCTCGCGCGACCCGAGCAGCGAAACGCGTTCAACGCGGCGCTGATCGCGGAACTGGCGGATGTCTTCGTCGACGTCGGGCGGGTGCGGGCGCTGCTGCTCGCCGGCGAGGGCGCGAGCTTCTGCGCGGGGGCGGACGTGGAGTGGATGCGCGCCGCCGCCGATCTCGACTACGAGGCGAACCTCCGCGATGCGAATGCGGCGCGGCACCTGTTCGAAGCGGTCGACCGCTGCCCCGTGCCGGTCGTGTGCCGCGTTCAGGGCCACGCGCTCGGCGGCGGCGCGGGGCTCGTCGCGTGCGCCGATGTCGCCGTCACCGCGTCCGACGCGATGTTCGCTTTCTCGGAGGTGAAGCTCGGGATCATCCCGGCCGTCGTCTCGCCGTTCGTACTCGCGAAGATCGGGCCGAGCGCGGCGCGACGCTACTTCGTGACGGGCGAGCGGTTCGATGCGGAGACCGCGCTGCGGATCGGCCTCGTCCACGAGGTCGCCGCGGATCTCGACGCGGCGGTCGAGCGCGTGGTCGCCGAGCTGCTGAGCGCCGGCCCGAAAGCCGCGCGCGCCGCGAAGAAGCTCGTCCTCGAGCGCCCCGACGGCCCGGACACCGCGCGCCGCATCGCCGAACAGCGCACGAGCGACGAGGGCCAGGAGGGCCTGCGCGCCTTCCTCGAGAAGCGCCCACCCTCCTGGAAGCGCTAGAGCTCTACGCGCTCTCCGGACTCGGCTGCCCGGTACAGCGCGTCGATCGTCCGCACCTGGCCCATCGCGTCGGCTCGGCCGAGGAGCGGTGAGGCTTCGCCGCGGATCGCGTCGCTCAGGTTCTCGAGCTCGAGCTGGTAGCTGTCCGCGACGTCGACCGCGATCACTTCGGTGGGCTTCCCGTCGCGCCGCAGCTCGATGCCCGTGTCGTAGCAGTGCCACGGATCGCGGACGACCAGCGAGCCGTCCGGCCCCGCGGCTTCGAGGGCGCTGCGATTGCTCGAGTCGAAGGCGCAGTCGAAGTGCCCGACGACGTCGCCGGCGAACGTGAGCGCCGCGGCGAAGCGGACGTCGACCCCGGTCGACGACGGGATCTGCTGGGCGACGACCGTCTCCGGCTCGCCCGCCAGGAAGCGCTGACCGCTGACGCAGTAGCAGCCGACGTCCATCAGCGCACCGCCCTGGAGCTCCGGCAGCATCCGCACGTTGCGCAGGTCGGTGAGCGTGAACGAGAAGTGCGAGCGGACCGTCCGCAGCTCGCCGATCGCGCCCTCATCGACGAGCGCCTTGAGACGCAGCGACTGCGGATTGTGGCGCCACATGAACGCCTCCATCACAAAACGATCCGCCGCCTCGGCCGCGTCGAAGGCGCGCTCCACCTCGTCCGGAACGCGGTCGAACGGCTTCTCGACGAGCACATGCTTGCCCGCCTCGAGCGCGCGGATCGACCACTCGACATGCATCGAGTTCGGCAGCGAGATGTAGATCGCCTCGACATCGGGATCCTCGAGCAGCGCCTCGTAGCTCCCGTGCGCGCGCTCGATCCCGTGCTCGGCCGCGTACGCCTCGGCCTTGGACAGGTCGCGGCTGCCGACTGCGACGATGTCGACCCGGTCGGACTTCGCGGCGCCCGCGAGCACCTTGAGGTTGATCTCCGCAGTGGAAAGAACGCCCCACGCTACCCCCATGACGTCTCCGCCGACGGGCGAAACGCGGTCTCCAGGATGCGGTGATTGCGCCCGCGCGTCAGCACGAACATGACGACTTCGGCGACGTCGTCGGCAGACATCATCCCGGGCAGCGCGTCGGGAGTGCGCCCGCGGCCCGCCTCCAGCGCGAACTCGGTGGCTACACCGCCCGGGCACACGTTCGTGCAGCGGATCCCTTTCTCGCGCAGCTCGTGGTCGAGCGCGCGCGTGAAGCCGACCTGCCCGAACTTCGACGCGCAGTAGACCGCCTCGAACGGCAACCCGCGGCGCCCGGCCTCCGACGCGAGCGTGACGATGTCCGCCTCGCCGCTCTCGATCAGATACGGCAGCGCAGCCCGAACCGAGTAGATCGTGCCCTTCAGGTTCACGTCGATCATCTCGTCGAGGAACTCCGGCGAAAGGTCGAGGAACGGGCCGTACGCGCCGACGCCCGCGTTCGCGACGAGGATGTCGAGCCGGCCGAACCGCGCGATGGTCGCCTCGGTGAGCGCTTCGAGCTGCGCCGGATCGCGCACGTCGCAGGGCATCGCGACCGCGTCTGCGAGCCCGAGATCCGAGCCGCTGCGCGACGCGAGCCCGAGCTTGACGCCCGCCTCGTCCAGCTGGCGCGCGACCGCGGCGCCGATTCCCCCACTCGCGCCCGTGACGAGCGCGACCTTGCCTTCCAATGAGATCATTCCGGAGCCTCCAGCGGTCGTAGAGCGGGATAGAGAGCCTGAAAGCGGCGGTGCCCCTCCTCGTAGGCGTCGCGCCAGCCGTCGTTCGGCGCAACGGTATCGCGGACTCGGACACAGGCGGCAACAGCCTCGTGGACGTCGGCGAAGACGCCCGCCGCGACGCCGCCGAGGAGTGCGGCGCCGAACGCCGAGCCCTCCTCCGAGACGGTCCGCTCGAGCGGGATGCCGAGCGTCGAGGCAACGATCTCGAGCCACAGCTCGCTCCGTGCGCCGCCGCCCGAGACGCGGCCGACCTCAGCCTCGACGCCGAGCGCGCGCAGCAGGTCGAGCGAGTCGCGCAGCCCGTAGGCCACGCCCTCGAGCACCGCGCGGGTCAGCGCGCCACGGTCGTGGCGCAGCGTCAGCCCGGTGAAGGCGCCGCGCGCGCCCGGATCGTCGTGCGGCGTGCGCTCGCCCTGGAGGTACGGCAGGAAGGTCAGCCCCTCGACTCCAGGCTCCCATCGCTGAGCCTCGGCGGTGAGCTCGTCCCAGGTGCCGCCGACGACGCTGCGCAGCCAGGCGAGCGAGCCGGCGGCCGAGTTCATCACGCCCATCGCAAGCCAACCGCCCGGAACGGCGTCGCAGAACGCCTGCACCCGCGCGTGCGAATCGGCCTGATAGGCCGGCAGCGCAGCGAGCACGACTCCCGACGTGCCGAGCACCACCGAGACGGGCCCGGGCCGGTCGATGCCGACGCCGAGCGCCGCCGCGGGCTGGTCGCCGGCGCCCGCCGCGACGGGAATCGAGCCGAAGTGCCCCGAGAGCTCCGGCGACTCGAGCGCCTCCGGGAGCCATGCCGCCGGCAGCTCGAGGGCGTCCAGCACCTCCTGGCTCCAGCGCCGGCCGGCGACGTCGAACAGCAGCGTCCCGGACGCATCGGCCACGTCGATCGCGCGCACGCCGGTGAGCTTCAGCCGCACGTAGTCCTTGGGCAAGAGGATGTGCGCGATCTGCGCATAGGTCTCCGGCTCGTGGCGGCGCAGCCAGAGCAGCTTCGGCGCCGTGAAGCCCGTCAGCGCGCGGTTGCCGGTCAGCGAGATCAGCCGCTCGAGCCCGACCCGCTCCTCGATCTCGGCGCACTCCGCGCCGGTGCGCTGGTCGTTCCAGAGGATTGCCGGACGCAGCACCCGCTCCTCCGAGTCGAGGCAGACGAGCCCGTGCATCTGGCCCGAGAGGCCGATCCCGGCGGGCTCGACGCCGAGCTCTGCGAGCGCCGCCTCGCTCGCGCGCCACCAGTCCTCGGGATCCTGCTCCGACCAGCCGGGCTGCGGCGTGGAGAGCGGATAGCCGCGCTCGGCCGTCGCGAGAACCTCGCCGTCCGGCGCCAGGGCGATCGCCTTGACGCCGCTCGTGCCGACGTCGAGGCCGACGAGGACGGTCACACGACGGCCCGGACGTTCTCTTCCAGGTGCGCCACCGAGGACGTGCCCGGGATCGGCAGGATGACCGGCGAGCGCCCGAGCAGGAAGCGCAGCGCCTCACCCGGATCGAGCCGCCCGTCTCCGAGCGGGTACCACGGCAGGAACGGGATCCCGCGCGCCTCGCAGGCCTCGAGCACGTCCTCGCCGTGCGCGTCGGCGGCGTTGTAGCGGTTCTGCACCGAGACGATCGGCACGATCTCCTCCGCCTCCTCGAGCTCGGCGAGACTGACGTTCGAGAGCCCGACGTGGCGGATCTTGCCCTCGTCGCGCAACTCCTTCAGCGCGCCGACCGACTCGGCAAACGGCACGTTCGAGTCGGGCGTGTGGAGCTGGTAGACGTCGATCCGCTCGAGACGGAGGCGTCCGAGGCTCCCCTCGCATGCCTTGCGCAGCTCCTCCGGGCGGCCGTCGGGGACCCACCGACCAGGGCCCGGCCGCGTGAAGCCGCCCTTCGTGGCGATCACGAGCCCTTCCGGATACGGATAGAGCGCCTCGGCGATCTGGCGCTCGTTGATGTCGGGCCCGTACGCGTTGGACGTGTCGATCAGCGCGATTCCGAGCTCGACGACGCGACGCAACACGCGCAGCGCGTTCTCGGGATCGTCGGGCTCGCCCCAGACGCCCGGCCCGAGCAGCTGCATCGCCCCGAAGCCGAGGCGGCCGACCTCGAGGTCTCCGATCCTCATGCGCCGAGCGCGGCGTAGACGAGCTCGTAGGCGCGAACGGCGTCCTTGTCCTGCTGGGCTGCGCGCAGGGCGGTGTCGTCGATCTTGCCGGCCACGCCGTTGATGAAATTCCACTGCAGCACCGAGCGCTTCACCGCGCCGACGGCATCCTCCGTGTACGGATAGAGGTCGAAACCGAGGCGCTGCCCGGTTTCCCCGTACCCGGCGCGCCGCAGCTCGAGCGCGAGCTCGAGCGTCTCCATGAACGCCGTCGCGCCGACCATGTTGTCGTCGTCGAAGGTGCCCCAGCCGCTGTTTGCATGCTGATGGCCGAGGAGACCCTCCGCGTCGAGCAAAGCGGCGTACTCGGCGAGGTTCTCGCCGTTCATGATCAGGTGCTGCCAGTCCATGTTCACCTGGATGTTCGTGATCCCCTGGACGCGCAGGGTGTGGATCACGTGCAGCGTCATCCCGATGTTGCCCATCAGGATCTTCATCGCCGGCTCCGAGTTCTTGTGCTCGAGGAACACCGTCACGCCGCGATCCTTCGCATGCTGCGCGGACTGGCCGACACCGTCGATGAACCTGGCCCACGACTCGCGGTACGGCGTCTGGAACGGATAGTTGTAGCCCTCGATCCCCGGCCAGATGATCATGTGCGCCCCGAGCTCCCCGGCGAGGTCGATCGCCTCGAACGTCAGTCGCAGCGCCTCGGCGCGCGTCGCGTCGTCCGGCGACGAGAAGCCGCCCTTGCCGAACCGCGGATCGAGGTGGAGCCCGCTGCAGATGCAGTAGATCCCGTGTCCTGCGAGGGCCGCCTGCACCTCCTCGAGATTCTCCGGGCGCAGCTCCTGCGGGTAGTGGAACTCGTAGTCGTCCATCAGATCGCCGAGCCCGGCCACCGCCGTGCTCACCTTCTGCGCCGTCGAGGCGCCCGCGAGCTCCGGCTTGTACCCGCCCGGATTGAACCGCGTCGCCATCCCACCGAATGCCCAGATGCCAAGACTCGTCTTCATGGAGTCCATCCTATAGGGGTCGCATAATTGAATTGGCCTTGACTGTGGCGCTCGTTTACACGAGTCTTTGCCGCGCGCAACGTGCTCCGAGCTCCACGCGTTCGGGAACCGACGCGCACGACCCATAGGCAGGTCATTTGACGAAGTCGTCAGCAATGCTACGAAGGAGGAGCACGTGAAGCACGTCTCTCGCAAGGTGATCGCGATCGGCGTAACCGTCGCGATTGCCGGGCTCGCTGTGGCTGCGGCCACTGCGGCCGTAGATCACAGCGCCACGAAGAAGGCCGGCGCTCAGGTCTGCGTCCTGCTGCCGGACACGAAGTCGTCCGTCCGCTGGGTGCAGTTCGACGCCCCCGCGTTCGCCAAGGCATTCAAGAAGGCCGGCGTCACCGCTCGATCAATAACGCGCTGAACGACCCGCAGAAGCAGAAGGCGCAGGCGCAGGCGTGCCTGGCAGCCGGTGCCAAGGTCGTCGTCGAGACCGCGCTGGACAACGGCTCGGCCGCGTCGATCGAGAAGCTGTTCACCTCGAGCGGCGGCAAGGCCATCGACTACGACCGCCAGGTCAGCGGCGGCTCGGTCGTCGATCTACGTCACGTTCGACGGCAAGGCCGTCGGCGCGGCGCAGGCCAAGGGCGTCCTCGCCGCGCTTCCGCGGGCAAGAGTCGGCGAAGCCGGTTGTCGCCGAGCTCTGGGGCGGCCCGACCGACCAGAACGCGTTCTGGTTCAAGAGCGGCAACGACGCCGTCCTGAACCCGCTGTTCGCGAGCCGTCACATCACGAAGGGCCCGCAGCAGTTCGTGCCGGACTGGCTCGCCACGAACGCGGCGCCGATCTTCGCGCAGATGCTGATCAAGACGAACAACAAGATCGACGCAGCGATCGCGGCGAACGACGGCATCGCCGGTGCGGTCGTCGCGACGCTGAAGGCCCGCCATCTGCAATCCGATCCCGCTGAGCGGGCAGGACGCGACGGCGCAGGGCGTGCAGTACATCCTGGCCGGCTGGCAGACCGGCACGGTGTACAAGTACGTGCCCGACGAGGCGAACGCTGCAGCAGCGGCTGCGGTCGCGCTCCTCAACGGCCAGAAGCCGAAGTCGAACACGACCCGCAAGAACGGCGCCAAGAACGAGCCGACGCTCGCGCTCTGCCCGTCATCTGGATCACGAAGGCGAACTACAAGCGTCTCTTCACGGACGGTTTCCTGAAGAAGAACGACGTCTGTATCGGCGCTGTACAAGCAGTACTGCTAGTCGAAGACCGATCGACTGGTGGGGGCGCCCGATTGGGCGTCCCCACCTATTTTCTGGTAGGAACTCCCTCACCGTGAACGCGATCACACCGCTTCTGGAGCTCCGCGGCATCACGAAGTCGTTCGGCTCCGTGCAGGCTCTCTCCGACGTCGACTTCGAGGTCCGCAACGGTGAGATCATGGCGCTCGTCGGCGACAACGGCGCCGGCAAGTCCACGCTCATCAAGTGCATCGCGGGCATCCACGGCTTCGACACGGGCCAGATCCGCTTCGAGGGCCAGGACGTCGCGATCCACGGGCCGAAGGACTCCGCCCGCCTCGGGATCGAGGTCGTCTACCAGGACCTCGCGCTCTGCGACAACCTCGACGTCGTCCAGAACATGTACCTCGGCCGCGAGGTGCACGACCGGTTCCAGCGCCTGAAAGAGCCGATCATGGAGCAGAGGACGGCCGAGACGCTGAAGTCGCTCGCCGTCACGACGATCAACTCGGTGCGCCAGCCCGTCGCCACGCTCTCCGGCGGCCAGCGCCAGTCGGTCGCGGTCGCCAAGGCCGTGCAGTGGAACTCCAAGCTCGTGATCCTCGACGAGCCCACCGCCGCGCTCGGCGTCGCCCAGACCGAGCAGGTGCTCGCGCTCGTGCGGCGCCTCGGCGAGCAGGGGCTCTCGGTCGTGATCATCTCCCACAATCTCCACGACATCTTCGAGACCGCCGACCGGATCACCGTGCTGCGGCTCGGACGCAACGTCGGCGTCTTCGAGCGCGAGAAGACGACCCAGCAGGAGGTCGTCGCGGCGATCACCGCGGGTGTGCCGACCAAGGTCTCCGGCATCCCGGCGACCGCGCCGGAGGGACCGTCGCATGAGCGCCGCTGCAGTCGAGCCGACGCAGACCCAGGAAGAGCGCCGCCGAAAGGCCTCGCCGCGCTTTACCAGCGCGCGCTGACGAACCTCAAGTCCGGCAACCTCGGCGTCCTGCCGATCGTGCTCGGGATCATCTTCATCGTCGTCTTCTTCAGCTTCAAGGCGACGAACTTCTTCACGGCGAACAACTTCGTCAACATCATCATCCAGATGGCCGGCACGGCGATGCTCGCCTATGGTGTCGTCTTCGTCCTCCTGCTCGGCGAGATCGACCTGTCGATCAGCTACGTGGCCGGAATCGGCGCCCTGACCGTGGCCGAGCTCCAGCTCGCAGGCAGCGGCCACCAGATCAACGGGCTGCTCGCGATGCTCTGCGCCGTTGCGGTGTGCGCCGTGATCGGCGCTGGCGCAGGGCTCGATCGTCGCCAAGGTCGGAGTTCCATCCTTTGTGGTGACGCTGGCCGGGTTCCTGATCTGGCAGGGCGTGATCCTGCAGAAACTCGAGCAGCCGGGCTCGATCATCATCCAGGACCGCTGGATCAACTACACGGCCAGCTACTTCTTCTCGGACATCGGCGGCTGGATCATCGCGGCGATCGTCACCGGGATCTACGCGCTCGCGGTGATCGGCGGCATGAGTCGGCAAGCGGCGGGCCGGGGTCGCCGTCCGGCAGCCCGCGATGATCGTCGCGAAGCTCGTCGGCGTCGGCGTCGCCGCGTTCGGCACGGTCGCCGTTTGCAACCACGCGGCGGTGCCGCACGGGCTGCCGCTTCCCGGCGTCCTCGTCGTGATCGCCCTCGTGCTGCTGACGTTCCTCGCCAAGCGCACGACGTTCGGCCGTCACGTCTACGCCGTCGGCGGGAACGCCGAGGCGGCGCGGCGCGCGGGCATCAACGTGTCGCGGATCCGGATCATCGTGTTCATCATCTCGAGCTCCATGGCCGCGATCGGCGGCATCATCCTCGCCGCCAACGTCAACTCGGTCGATCTGAACTTCGGCGGCGGCACGCTGCTGCTCAACTCGATTGCGGCTGCCGTGATCGGCGGCGTCAGCCTCTTCGGCGGCCGCGGCGAGGTTCGGGCCGCGTTCCTCGGCGCCCTCGTGATCGCCACGGTGTCGAACGGGCTCAATACGGCCGGCTACGCGACGGGGATCATCTACATGGTCACCGGCGTCATCCTGCTGCTCGCGGTCACGCTCGACACGATCGCGCGGCGCCTGCAGGTTCGCTCAGGGCGTTAGCGTCACGATCCGGTCCGCCGGGACGTTCTGCTGCTGCGTGACGTGGCCGCCGGGCCAGCGAACGGTCAGCTCCTTCACGGTCGTCGCCTTGCCCAGACCGAAGTGCGCGCGGGGATCCTCGGACGAGAGGTAGCTGCTTCCGGCCTGCACCTCGTGGACGAGCCGCGTCCCGTCCGGCAGCACAGCCGTCACGAGCGCGCCGGGTGCGAGCGGCTTGAGGCTCACCTCGAGCCAGTGACCCGAGGCGCCGGTGTTGTGGAGCAGGATCAGCTTGCCCCCAATCGAGTTGATCGCGATGTCGACGCGTCCGTCGTTGTCGTAGTCGGCCGCCGCGAGCCCGCGCCCGTTGACGAGCGGAACGGGCCCTAGGCCAACCGCGTGGCCGGCGTCGGAGAACCGGCTGCCGAGGTTCCCGAGCACCTGGACCGCGCCCGCATCCCGCTTCAGGTTCGTGACCGGGATGGCGCCGTTCGCGAGTAGGAGGTCGAGCCGGCCCGAGTTCGTGAGATCGACCCAGGAGGCGCCCCAGCCCGTCGCGTCGCGCCCCACCGCGGCGGCGAACACGGGCCGGGCGTTCGCGAACGCGCTCGCGCCGGTCGAACGGAATGCCGCATGGCCCTGACCGCGGGAATTCGTGACGAACACGTCGGGACGGCCGTCGCCCGAGTAGTCCTGGGCCGCAACGCCCATCCCTGCGTTCGGGTCGGCGACGCGCCACTGGGCTCCCTGCTGGACGAAGTGGAATCCGAGCGGCCCGCCCGGCTCGTTGACGTAGAGACGGTTCGGGTCGAGGTCGTTCGCGACGTAGAGGTCGGGGCGCCCGTCGCCGTTCACGTCCGTGAAGACGGCACCGAGGCTGTGATCGACATGGGCCTTCTCGATCCCGGCGGCGAGCGAGACGTCCTTGAAGCGAGAGTGGCCGTGCGCGTCAGTGCCCTCGTTGAGATAGAGAAGGTCACGAAACGCCTGGAAATTGAGGGGGAAGCCGCCCGAGTTGTTCATCGACGGGGCGTTCACATCGGCGTATCCGGAGACGAAGATGTCGGGACGTCCGTCCCCGTTGACGTCGGCGACGGCTGCGCCGGTGTGCCAGCCGAAGGTGCCGAAGGCGTCGATCCCGGCCGCGTGCGTCCCGTCGCTGAACGTCCCGTTCCCGTTGTTCCAGAGCAGCACGTTGTAGGTGTTCGTCGTGACGAGCAGGTCCGTGTAGCCGTCTCCGTTGAAGTCGCCGGCGACGCAGCCGTTGCCCTGTACCGCCGGGTCGGCGTGCGAGCGGGAGCCGACGTTCACGAAGTGGCCGCCGCCCACATTCTCAAAGAGTGCGCTCCGCGGCAGCCCGCCATGTGCGTTCCAGGTCGCTACGTCAGCGTCGGAGTACGAGTTGACGGCGAAGAGGTCGAGCCGGCCGTCGTTGTTGTAGTCGAGCCAGCACACGCCGCCGCCCATCATCGAGTGGACGTCGTTCGAGACGCCGAAATGGAAGTCGTCCTGCGTGAAGTCGACGCCGGCCTGCGCGGCGACGTTGGTGAGCCGGGTGCCCGCGAACGCTCGTGCCGTGGCGGTCAGGAGCGCAGGGCTCTGCTTCACGGCGGGCGGCTCAGCGACCGGCCTGGCGCCCCTGATGTGCGCGACGAGCCAGCGGCCCTGCTCCAGCTGGAGCTCGATCGTCTGGTGGAACTGGGCGGGCGCGTCGCGTCGCACGACCGCAGCGACGTCGCGGTACGCGCTGACCTGCCGCGTGCCGTCGACAGCCGCGACCGCGATTGCAGCGCCCTGGCCGTGACCGCGCTCGAGCCAGACCCGCATCCGGTCGAGCCGGTAGGCCGGAACGGCGAGGTCGCCGGTCGCGTTCAGCTGAGCCTGGAGCGCGTAGAGCGCGTCGCCGATCGTCCCACCGTAGAGGGCCTGCTGCCGGCGGTTCGCGAGCGCCGAGGTCTCGACGCCGAGATCCGCGACGAGATCGCCGGCGATCCGGCGCGCGGTCGCCCGGTCGAGCACCGTCTCGACGCCCTTCGACGGCAGGATCGTCAGCTGCGGCAGCCGGCCGGTGTTCTGGAGCGGCGGTGCCAGCGTCTCGGGCCGCGCCCGGTTGCCCGCAGCAGCGATCGCGCCCGTGTAGCCGACGAGGACTACGGCGGCCACGGCCGCGAGCCGGCGCCGCTCGAACCGGATCGACGGCATGCGCTCGAGCAGCGGCCGCGCGGCGCAGACGATCGCGAGCGCACCCAGCACAGCGACCTTGCTCCAGAACTCCGTCTTCGCCGGAGCGATCAGCAACGCGGCGAGCAGGCCGACCGAGACCGCGTAGATCAGCCTCCCGCGCCGCGACTTCGGCGTCGTCTTGGGGTCGGTGATCATGAAGAACATGAAGACGAGGATCTCCGGCGAGGTGATCAGTACCCACCAGAAGTAGGGGCCGGTGATCGGGCCGAGATGCCAGCGGGCGGTCATCGCGTGCCCGGTGGCGGCGAGCAGGGCGATGCCCAGCGCGAACGAGACCCAGAAGCCGACCGCGATGATCAGCAGCTTCAGGCGGACGAGGATCGCCAGGCCGCCGCCGACGATCACGATCAACGCGAGGGCGAGCCAGCCGGACATCGGCCCCCACCAGAAGTCGAGCGGCTCGGCGTGCTCGGGGCCGAGCAGCAGGAAGCAGACGACGAGCCCGATGTTCGACGGATTGAAAATGTGGCGGCCGCGAACCCTGATCAGGTACTTGGAGAGCAGCGCGAAGGCCGCGGTGCCGACGAAGATGTACCAGCCGTTGAAGCTCCACCAGTCGCCGTGCTCCGTGCCGGGGACGCGAAGGACGAAGGCGACGCCGTTACCCGTGAGCATCGCGCTGGCGGGCCACATCAGGACCTGCTGGCTGCGCAGGGTGATCCCGACCTCGAGCACCGCGCACGTCCCGATCGAGAGCAGGATCTGGGTGATCGAGAGCCGGAAGCCGAACGCGACCTGGCCGAGCACCTGCAGGGTGATGATCACGGCGGCGAGGTGCAGCCGCGGATCGCTCAGCTTCGGGAGCAGCACAGGGTACGACCTGCCCCTGAACGAGAGCGAGAGGCCGGAGGAGGCCGGTGCGGCTTGTGCGCTCATCGTTTCGACGGAAAGGATGCCCCAAGTCGTGCGCGGCCGCACTTTCGAGGTGCAAGATGGGCCGGTGTTCTCCAAGCTCCTGGTCGCGAATCGAGGCGAGATCGCGCTCCGCGTGTTCCGCGCATGCCGCTCGCTCGGCGTCGCGACGGTGGCGGTCGTGGCTCCCGACGATCGCGGGTCGCTCCATGCGCGCTCGGCGGACGACACGGTCGAGATCGAGAGCTACCTCAGCGCGGTCGAACATCTGCGTGCCGCGCTCGAGACCGGCGCGGAGGCGATTCATCCCGGTTACGGCTTCCTCGCCGAAAACGCCGACTTCGCCCGTGCGGTGGCCGCCGCGGGGCTCATGTTCGTCGGGCCGAGCCCCGATGCGCTCGCGCGCGGCGGCGACAAGCTCGCTGCGAAACGGATTGCGCGCGAGGCTGGAGTGCCGGTGTTGGAGCAGGGAGAACCAGGGGAGCTCGGGTTCCCGCTCGTCGTAAAGGCGGCAGCGGGCGGCGGCGGGCGCGGGATGCGCGTCGTGCGCAGTGCGGGCGAGCTCGACGAAGCCGTCGCGGCGGCGCGGCGTGAGGCGCTCGCGGCGTTCGGCGACGACACGGTGTTCTGCGAGCGCTACGTCGAGCGGCCGCGCCATGTCGAGATCCAGATCCTCGGGGACGCGCAGGGCACGGTCGTCGCGCTCGGCGAACGCGAGTGCTCGGTGCAGCGGCGGCATCAGAAGGTACTCGAGGAGTCGCCGTCCACTGCGCTCGATGCGGCGCTCCGCGAGGAGATGAGCGAGGCCGCCGTCGCGTTCGCGCGGGCGATCGGCTACACGAGCGCGGGCACGGTGGAGTTCATGCTCGACGGGCGCGAGTTCTGGCTGCTCGAGCTGAACGGCCGGATCCAGGTCGAGCATCCGGTCACGGAGCTCGTCACCGGCGTCGACCTGGTCTCGGAGCAGATCCGCATCGCCGCGGGCGACCCTTCGACTCTATATCAGCATGTTACCATGGTAACACAGGGTCATGCGATAGAGGTTCGCCTGTACGCCGAGGATCCGCGCAGCTTCCTGCCGCAGGCGGGTCGCCTCGAGCGGCTGCGACTGCCCGAGGGGATCCGCGTCGATGCGGGCGTTGCGGAGGGCGACGAGGTTCCCGTCGCCTACGACCCGCTGCTTGCCAAGCTCATCGCGCACGGCGAGACGCGCGACGAGGCGCTCGATCGACTCGCTGCGGCGCTCAGGGAGACCGAAGTGGCCGGAGTCACAACGAATCTGCCCTTCCTGCGCTGGCTCGTGGCGCACCCCGTCCTGCGCGCCGGCCACACCACGACCGCCTTCCTGACCGAGCATCCGCCTCTCTCCACCCCGCCTCCGCGCGCGCCCGCGCTTCCCTGGCTCGGCGCGTGGCGCCTCAACGGGCCTGTGCCGCCGCCCGCGCCGCCGCCCGACGCCGACGCGGCCGCGCGCGCGCCGAGCGCGGAGCCCGAGTCGAGCGCCCTCACCGCGCCGATGCCCGGCACGGTGATCCGCGTCCTCGTCGCCCCCGGCGATCGCGTCGAGCCGCGGCAGTCGCTCCTCGTGCTCGAGGCGATGAAGATGGAGACGCCCATCGTCTCGCCGTATGCGGCGGTCATCCGAGCCGTGCACGTCGCAGAAGGAGACCAAGTCGCCGGCGGCGCGCCGCTCGTCGAGCTCGAGGAGTGAGGCTCTAGAAGATCTTCTGGAGCTTCATCGCGGCGTTCATGTCCCCTTTGATCTTGATCTTGCCGGTCATGTACGCGCTGGTGGGGTTCTGCTCGCCGTTTGCGATCTTGAGGAACGTCTCCTCGGACGTCTGGATCGTGCAGTCGGCATCGCCCGCTCCCTCGCTGACGTGCACGTGACCGTCGTGGATCTCGACGAGCCACTCGCCCGCGCCGTCGACCTCGAACAGGTACGTCGTATCGACGCCCTCGAGCTTGTCGGCATCCGCTCCGGCCTCGAGGCCGTCGAAGAACTCGCTCACGCTCTCTGCCATGTCGCCTCCCCGGTCGCTGTCTTGATCGAGACTACCTCACGCCCGGGCGGGAGGATCAGGGCAAGCACGATGCCCGGCAGGGGCAGGACCGCGCACACCCAGAGCGCCGTCTCGAGCCCCACCGAGTCGGCGATCGCACCGATCGCCACCGCCGCGACACCGCCCATTCCCATCGCGAAGCCGATCGACAGCCCCGATGCCATCCCGATGTGACGCGGCAGATAGTCCTGGGAGAGCACCATCGTGACGCCGTATGTGCCGACGGTGCACGCGCCGACGAAGGCGAGCGCGATCGCACCCGGGATGCCGCCGACGAGGATGAACACGGCGATCAGCGGCGGGGTCACGGCGATGCTCGCGCGCAACACGGTGCGCCGCCCGAACCGGTCGGCGAGCGGGCCGAGGATCAGCGTCCCCGCCGCGCCGGCGACGAGCATCAGGGCGAGCAGGCGCCCACCCGTGGCCTTCGAGTTGCCGATCGAGACCTCCCACAGCGGTACGAACACGAGCAGCCCGAACCAGGCCGACGTACGGAAGAGGACGACGCCGAGCAGGTTCGCCATCGCCCACGGCCGGTCCCGGCCCTCGACGTGGCGACCCGAGCCCGGCGCCGGCTCGAACGTCCGCAGATACGAAAGTCGCGTGCAGAGCAGCACGCCGATGACGACACCGGGCACGATCAGCAGATAGGCGCCGTGCAGCCCGAAGGCCAGCACGAGCGGGGTCGCGATCAGCGGCCCGAGCGCATAGCCCACGTTCCCGCCGACGTTGAAGTACGACATCCCGCTCGCGCGGCGGCGCCCGCTCACGTAGGCCGCGAACTTCGAGCCCTCCGGATGGAAGGCCGCGACCCCGATCCCCGAGATCACCACGAGCAGGACGACCAGCGGATAGGTCGGCGCGTTGGCTGCGAGCCCGATCCCGATCCCTGCCACCACCACGCCCGTCGGCAGGAGCCACATCGCTCCGCGGCGGTCCGACCAGAGCCCGAATAGCGGCTGGATGATCGACGAGGCGAACGTCGATGCGAGCACGAGCAGCGCGACGAGCGTGTACGAGAGCGAGAACTTGTCGCGCAGGAACGGCAGGAGCGCCGGCAGCGAGCCGCTTGCGAAGTCCGTGGCGAGATGGCTGCCCGAAAGGACGCTGATCCCGCGCCGGTCGACCCCTTCACGCATCTGCCCAGACTATCCTCCCGCCGTGGACTTCGATCTGACCTCCGAGCAGGAGCTCGTCCGGCAGACGGTGCGCGAGTTCGCGCTCGAGCGCGTCGCCCCCGTCGCCGAGGAGCTCGACCGCGAGTCGCGCTTCCCGTACGAGCTCGTCGCGGAGCTCGGCGGCCTCGGGCTGATGGGGATGCCGTTCCCCGAGGAGCTCGGCGGCGCGGGGTCCGACACGGTGTCCTACGCGATCGCCGTCGAGGAGCTGACGCGCATCGACTCGTCGCTCGCGATCACGCTCGCCGCGCACATCTCGCTCGGCTCGATGCCGATCTACCTCTACGGCACCGACGAGCAGAAGCAGCGCTGGCTGCCCGACCTCGCGGCCGGCCGGCGGCTCGCCGCATTCGGGCTGACCGAGCCCGAGGCCGGCTCCGACGCAGGCGCGACGAAGACGCGTGCCGAGCTGCGCGACGGGCACTGGGTGATCAACGGCTCGAAGCAGTTCATCACCAACGCGGGCACCGACATCAGCGCCTGCGTGACGATCACTGCGCTCACCGGCGAGAACGAGATCTCGAACATCGTCGTCGAGAACGGCACACCCGGGTACGAGCTCTCTGCGCCGTTGCACAAGCTCGGGTGGCGGGCTTCCGACACGCGTGAGCTTTCCTTCACCGACTGCGCCGTCCCCGAGGGAAACCTGCTCGGCACACGTGGGCAGGGCTTCCAGCAGTTCCTCGAGATCCTCGACGGCGGCCGGATCTCGGTCGCGGCGATGGGGCTCGGACTCGCGCAGGGCGCCTACGACCTCGCCTCGGCGTACGCGAAAGAGCGGCGCCAGTTCGGCCGGCCGATCTCGAGCTTCCAGGCGATCCAGTTCAAGCTCGTGGACATGGCCGTAGAGATCGAGGCGGCGCGGAACCTGGTCTACAAGGCCGCGTGGCTCAAGGACCAGGGCCGCGACTTCGCGCTGGCTGCGGCGACCGCGAAGCTCTACACCGGCGAGCTCTCGAACCGCGTCGCCAATGCGGCCCTGCAGATCCACGGCGGCTACGGATTCATGGACGAGTACGCGATCTCACGCCTCTACCGCGACCAGAAGATCCTCGAGATCGGCGAGGGCACGAACGAGGTGCAACGGCTCGTGATCGCGAAGCAGCTGGGTTTCTAGATGCTCACGGCGTACAGCTGTGGCGCACTCGACACGACGGTGGGCGGCGACGGGAGACGGCCTTCGCGGGCGAAGCCGAAGAGTGCGCTGACGACTGCCGGGTCGTAGCTGCGTCCGGAGCGGCGCCAGATGTCCGTGAGTGCGCCGGTGACCGACATCGCGGGCCGGTAGGGCCGCTCGGCGGTCATCGAGATGAGACTGTCGGCGACGGCGATGATGCGAGCCTCGACCGGGATCCGGCGCCCGGCCAGGCCGCCCGGATAGCCGCGCCCGTCCCAGCGCTCGTGGTGGTTGGCGACGACGGAGGCCGCATCGCGCAGATCGTCGACGCGCGCGAGCAGCGCGGCGCCCTTGAGCGGATGGCGTGCGACGGTGGCCCACTCGTCGGTCGTGAGCCCGCTCGGCTTGCGCAGCACCCACTCCGGCACCGAGACCTTGCCGACGTCGTGCAGCAGCCCGGCGAAGTAGGTACGCCCCACCGCATCCGAGTCGAGATCCAGCGCAACGGCGAGATCGCGCGACAACGCGGCGATCGTCTGTGAGTGGTTGGGGCCGTCGCCCTCGCGCGCGTCGACCTCGCCGACGAGCGCAACGAGTTGGTCGAAGACCGCATCGGCGCCGGGACCTGCGGCCCAGACCTGGTTTCCGCCGAGTCGGTGCGCCCTCTCGAGCGCGTCCTCGGCGGCGTCGAGCAGCGCATCGATCCCGTGTGTCCGCTCCCAGGTCGCGACACCGACGCTGACCGTGACAGGTCGCGCGCCGACAGGCTGCTTCGCGACCTGACCGCGGATCGCTTCCGCCTGCACCAGCGCCTCGGCCGCCTCCACGCTCGGCAGAAGCACCGCGAGCCGGTCGTCGCTGAGCTTCGCGACCGCACCGTCCTTCCCCGCCTGGTCGACGAGCCGTCGCGCCACCTCGATCCCTGCACGCCGGTCGCCGTCGAGCTCGACGAGCGCCACCGCGAACGGGTCGCCGTACGAGCGCGCGCCGCCGGCGAGCTGGCGAAGACGGTGCTGGAACCACTCCGGACGAAAGGCGCCGGTCTCCGGATCCGTCGCCGAAGCGCGCCGGCCGGGCGAGACGGCGATCCAGATCCGCACGCCGACGAGCACGGCAAGCGCCACGGCGACCGCGATCAGGCCGGCCGAAATGCGACCGGACGAGTGCGCAGCGAAGAGCACCGCAAACACGATGGAGAAGACGCCCACCACGAGGGCTCCGGCGCCGACCGGCGCGGGCGTGCGGGAGCGGGCCCAGTCGGAGCGGCGGTCGAGACTGCGCGCTGCGACGTACGCGGCGACCGCGCAGAGCACGGCCTGGGCCTGCCAGCCGAGGTCGAGCCAGTCCCCCGACACGTAGGCGTGCGAGACGCTGAGGTGTGCGTAGATGCCGTCGGTGATCGTCGCGACCGCGAGCCCGATCCCGAGGACCTTCATCGAGAGTGTGCCCTGACGGGCCGGCAGCAACCTCGTCGAGACGAGGATTCCGAGCGCGAAGAGCCCGACCGCCGGCGGTGCGATCGCCGCGAGCGCGGCAAGCTCGCCGGTGACCGGCAGCGGCCGCAGCACCGCCCACCACCAGAGCAGCCCCATCCCGCCGGTGAGCAGGACCGCGTCGAGCAGCGTCGCAGCGCCGACGAGACGGAGCGACGGCCGGAAGGCGAGCAGCAGCGCCACCGCCATCACGACGTAGGCGGCCAGGTAGAGCGCGTCGGTCCACCACGGGAACGGCACGGAGCCGGTCGCCAGCTCCTGCACCGACCAGAGCGTCTCCGCCGCGAGCCAGATCGCGACGCTGAACGAGACGAGTCCCCAGAAGAGGCGTAGCCCGCGTGCAGCGTGCGCCGCAGCGAACGCGGACAGGACTACTGCCAGCGCGATCGGCACGAGATAGACGGTGTCCGAGAAGACGAGGATGCCGTGGTCCCCACCAGGCCGCAGCGCTAGCACGGCCGCGTAGCAGGCAAGCCAAGCCACGCCGACGGCCGAGGCCGTGACGACGCGCCGCAGTTGGTGCGCCTTCTCCACCGCTTCTGACAATTGTCGGACGGAGCGCCGTGCGTATCCTCCGTTCGGGGGACTCTGCTCGCGTCAGTGCGGCGGCTGGATACCCGCTGTGCCGTCGTAGGCGACGTACGTGTCGAGCATGAAGTGGGATGCCGCGGTCATCTTCGACGACGTCAGCCGGCCCGTCTTTCGGTCGATCCGCGCCCGGAACCAGGCGGGTGTCGAGCGGTCGAGGAAGGAGACCGTCCATCCCGTCGGGTCGGACGAGAGGACGTGGAAGTTCGTCAGGGGCCTACTCCACGGCAATGCGGGAAGCTGGAGCGGCGTCTGCGCCGAGGCTACCCACGGCGCGTTCGGCGCCACCTTGTCCCAGCGGCGATCGCCGATCACGATGCCGGCGGCGCCGCCTTCGATCACGTAGCTCAGGCGGTCGGGCGCCTGCTCGCGCCAGAGCGTCTCGATCGTGTGACCCGGCCCCGACGAGAGGCGCTCGCGGTAAACCGTGCTAGACGAGCGTTGCAGGACCCGGCCGGCCCTCGTCACGAGCGCAGCTCCTGGGCCGGGCACCGTGCGCAGCGGGAAGACAACGGTGCCGGTGCCGGCGTCGACGCGCGCGGCGGCCGGCGAGCCCGTGACGACGGCGCGATAGCAGCCGGGCCCGCAGACGACTGTGCCAACGCCGTTCACGCGCACCGGCAGGCCGTTCACGGCGAGCCCGTCCGGCCCGATCACGCCGACGGTGACCGCGGTGTCGTTGCCGGCGGGCCGGACGGCGATCGTGATCGCCTTGCGGACGTTCTGCGCGGCGAGCGTGAGCACGCCGGCCGGCGGCAGGACCACCGGGCCGGCAGCGGGCGCCGCTGCGAGGGCGATCGGCTGTCGCACGCCGGGGCGCGACCCTGTGAGCACCCCGACCGCGAGGATGAGCACGGCCAGGACGCCGATCTCGGCGAGGACGATCGGTCGGCGCAGTCGCCGCCGGTTCAGGTAGCCGAGCGCTAGGAGCACGGCGAGGAGGCCGCTCTTCGCGAGCAACGCGCGGCCGTAGGTCGTCGTCCAGAGCTGGTGGACCGACGAGAGCTCGCTGAGCGCGCGCACGAGGCCGGTGGCAGCGACGACGAGGACTGCGCCGAGCGCGATCGTCGAGAACCGCCGCGCAGCGAGCTCCGCAACGGGCCCGCCCACGAACGCGAGCACAGCCGCGACGGCGACGAGCCCTCCGAGCCAGATCGCGGCCGCCGTGACGTGCAGGATGTCGGCGATCGGCGCGTAGAACGGCTGGCCCGGGTCGAGCGCGTGTCCCGAGAGCGACGGCAACGGCAGCAGCGCAACGGCTGCGAGGGCGGCAACTCGCACCGAGAAGGCCGCCGCGACGGCTCCGACGAGCGCGATCGCGACGGCGATCTCCAGCACGAGCCCAAAGCGCGTCGCAGAGCCGTTCGCGGCGCGGCTCAACGGCACCGCTCCGGCGATGCATACCGCGAAGCCCGCGACGAGCAGCGCCGGGATCACCCGCGAGGCGGCGCGAAGGGCTGCGTAACGGAACACCGCGACTCCCCCGGCGAGGAGCACGCCGAAGAGGAAGAGCCAGCGCTCGATCGTGTCGGCCGTTCGGCTCCGCGACACGGGCTTGAGCGACGAGTCGGGCGCGGGCCGCCCGCGCCCGACAGCGAATGCGAGCACTCCCTGGACGATGTGGCCGTCATTCGAGATCACGCTCCAGCGCACGCTGTAGTCACCGTTCGGCAGGCCCGCGCGGAGGGGAAGGACGAGGTGCCGCCCGCTCACTCGGGGCGACCCGCCGAGCGCAGAGTCGCCGCCGTTTCGCACCACCTCATTCCCCGGGCCGACCGAGACGGTGTCGTCGAAGAGCAGTTGGACGCCGACCGGCGCCGTGGCGACGACGGCGCCGTCGGCCGGTGTGCTTCGAACGAGCCGCGCGTGGGCCTGCGCGAGCGACGGGAACGCCGCTGCGACGGCGCATGCGACGACGAGGGCACGCTTCATCGAAGAACCGTAGCTTCAAGAAAGCAAGCGACCCGCGCTGGTACGCTCGGACCAGTGCTGTTCAGGCAGTTCGTCGACGCGGATCTCGGCTGCGCGTCCTACTTCATCGGGGACGAGCAGGCAGGCGTAGCCGTCGTCGTCGATCCCGCGTATTGGATCGAGCAGTACCTCGAGGAGGCCCAGCGCAACGGTGTTCGGCTCACGGCGGTGCTCGAGACGCACACCCATGCCGACCACGTCTCGGGTCACGGCCGGCTCGCGCTCGAGCTCGGGCTCCCCGTCCACATCCATCCGATCGCGGCGGTCGCGTATCCGAGTGAGCCGCTCGCCGACGGCCAGGTGCTCGAGGTCGGCTCGGTGCGGATCCGCGTGCTTCACACGCCGGGCCACCGACCGGAGCACTGCTGCTTCCTCGCCGACGACGCTCTGCTCCTGACCGGCGACTCGCTCTTCGTCGGCGACGCGGCGCGGCCCGACCTCGCCGTCGCGGCCCGCGAGGGCGCGCGCGACCTCTTCCACAGCCTGCACCGGCTCGCCGAGCTGCCCGCGGGCGTCGTCGTCTATCCGGGCCACGTCGCCGGCTCGCTCTGCGGCGGCCACATGAGCGCCGACCCGAGCTCGACGATCGGCGCCGAGCTGCTCGCGAATCACGCGCTGGCGATCCCCGACATCGAGGGCTTCGTGAACGCGTCCGCCTCGATCTCCTCGCCGCGACCGCCGAACCTCGAGCGGATCGTCGCGCTGAACAGCGGCCCGTTCCTCGGCGGGCCGGCGCCGCTCGTGGCGTGCTCTGCGGACGGCGCGACCGTGCTCGACGTGCGCCCCGCCGCGACCTACGCGGCCGGTCACGTCGCGGGCGCGATCAACGTGCCGGTCTCCGGATCGAGCTTCGGCACCCGCGGCGCGTTCCTCCTCTCGCCGGACGAGCGGATCGTCCTCCACGGCTCGCCGGAAGAAGTCGAGCACGCGGCCCGGCAACTCCGCGCGGTCGGCTTCCTCGAGCTCGGCGGCTACCTCGAGCATCCCGAGACGCCCGAGCAGATGACCCCGGTCACGATCGAAGAGCTCGACGCGCTTCTCGCCGACGGCGAGGTCGAGGTGATCGACGTGCGCGAGAAGGACGAGCGCGACGCCGGCTATATCGCGGGCAGCCGGCACATCCCGTACCGGCTCCTGCGCGCGTTCGCCGACGACCTGCCCGCGGACCGGCCACTCGTGACGATCTGCGAAAGCGGCCCGCGCGCGGCGATCGCAGCGAGCGTCCTCCAGGCCGCGGGTCTCGACGCCCACCCTGTCCTGGGCGGAATCGAAACCTGGAAGGGCCGCACGATCGAGTTCCGTCGCTGCGGCGGCTAGCGAAGGCGTTCGGGGCTGTAGCCGCCGACGCGCATCGCCTCGAGTAGCGACGTGCAGTGGTCCTCGTCGCGGGTGACGAGCGTGAGCGCGACTTCCGTCTCGGCGAGCGAGAGCGACATCCCCTCGCGGTGGTGCTCCACCGAGACGACGCTGACCCGTTCCTCGGCGATCAGGTCGAGGAGCGTCGCGAGCGAGCCGGGGCGATCCGAGATGCGGGTGCGCACGACGAGGTAGCGGCCGGCGACCGTGAGGCCGTGCCGCATCACCGTGATCAGCAGCGTCGCGTCGATGTTGCCGCCGGAGAGGATCACCGTCACCGGCTCCTCGCCGCCGCCGACCCTCCCCGCGAGCAGCGCCGCGGCACCGGCGGCTCCCGCGCCCTCGACTAGCAGCTTCGTCCGCTCGACGAGCAGCACGATCGCGGCCGAGATCTCCTCGTCCGTCACGGTGACGATGTCGTCGAGGTGCTCGCGGACGATCGCGGAGGTCATTTCGCCGGGATTCTTGACCGCGATTCCCTCGGCGATCGTGTAGCCGTACGCCGTGCCGCCGGCGAGCGGCGCGCACGCCGCGGCCTGGACGCCGACGAGCCGCAGCTCGGGCCGTAGCGAGCGCAGCGCGATCGCGACGCCCGAGGCGAGCCCGCCCCCGCCGAGCGGGATCACCACGGTTCCCGCCTCCGGCACCTGCTCGGCCAGCTCGATCCCGATCGTGCCCTGGCCCGCGATCACGTGCTCGTCCTCGAAGCCGTGGAGGAACGTCGCGCCCGTCGCGTGGCCGAAGGCGATCGCTGCCTCGAACGCAGCCTCGAGACTCTCGTGGTCGGACTCGATCCGCGCCCCGTAGGTGCGCGTCGCCTCGACCTTGGCCATCGGCGTGTCGCGCGGCATGAAGATCGTCGCCGCGATCCGCGCCTCGCGCGCCGCCCAGGCGACGGCCTGGCCGTGGTTCCCCGCGGTGGCCGCGACGACGCCCGCGGCGCGCTCCGCCGCCGAGAGCGAGTGGATCTTGTTCACGGCGCCGCGCACCTTGAACGAGCCCGTCCGCTGGAGGTTCTCGGCCTTCAGCAGCACCGAGCGCCCCGTCATCCGCGAGAGGGTCTCCGAGCCGAACACCGGCGTGACGCGTGCGATCCCGTCGATCCGGGCGCGCGCCGCCTCGATGTCAGCGAGCGTGGGTGCTTCGCTCGTCGCCAACCTTGAACACCTTCTCCATGATCTCGCGAACGGCGGTGAGCGGGTCGAGCTCGCGGCGGCGCACCGCGTCGAGAAGCCGCGACAGCTCCGGGTCGTCGGCCACAGCGCGTTCGAGCACCGCCTTCGCCCGCAGCGAGGCGACCGAGAACACCTCGCCCGCGAGATTCCTGCCGCGGCGCTCCTCCAGCATCCCCTCCGACTCGAGATGGGCGCGATGCGCCTCGATCTGTTCCCAGAGCTCGGCCACGTGCTCGCCGCGCTGCGCCTCGACGAGCACGATCGGCGGCTTCCAGGCGCGCTCCGGGTCGAGCGCGAGGATCGAGCGCACCTCGTTCAGCATCGTCTTCGCAGTCGGCTCGTCCATGCGGTTGATCGCGATCACGTCGGGAATCTCCATGATCCCGGCCTTCAGCGCCTGCACCGAGTCGCCGGAGCCGGGCATCAGCACGAGCACGACGGTGTCGGCGATCCCGATCACCTCGACCTCGCTCTGGCCCGCGCCGACGGTCTCCAGGAACACCGTGTCCTTTCCGGACGCGTCTAGCAAGAGCAGCGCCTGCAGCGTCGCCTCGGCGAGCCCACCGAGGTGGCCGCGCGTCCCCATCGAGCGGATGAAGACGCCCGGATCGAGGAAGTGGTCGGCGAGCCGAATCCGGTCGCCGAGCAACGCGCCCTCGGTGAACGGGCTCGACGGATCGACCGAGATCACGCCGACCGTCCGCTCCGCCGCGCGCACGTGGCGAACGAGCCCGCTGATCAGCGTCGACTTGCCGACGCCGGGTGGCCCGGTGATGCCCACTGCGTAGGCTTTGCCCGTGTCCGGGTACAGCTCGCGTACGAGCTCGTACGAGAGCGGATCGCCGTTCTCGACGAGGCTGATCGCCCGCGCGAGCGCCCGCGTGTCGCCGGCGCGGACCCCTGCGACGAGCTCCTCACGCGTCCACACCTTGCGCGCGCTCACGCGTCGTCGACGCCCTTCGCGCGCCGGACGAGGACGTAGCCGACCACGGCCGAGACGCCGTACAGCGCGGCCGCCGCTGCCCAGACCCAGCGCGCGCCGACCATGTTCGTGATCGGGCCGGTGAGGGCCATGCCGAGCCCGAGGAAGACGTAGTTCACGCTCATGATCAGCGTGAAGACGCGGCCGCGGAAGACGTCAGGGGCTCCCCGCTGCACGAGCAGCGCGTTGCAGACACCCCCGGCCCCGTTGCCGGTACCCGTCAGCAGCACGAACACCGAGGCGATCCACACGTTCGGCGAGAGCGCCGCGCCGAGCACGCCGACCGCCATCAGCGCGATCCCGACGCCGTAGACCCGCGCGATCCCGAAGCGCTCGATCCGCCCCGGCGCGCCGACGCTCCCGACCGTGAGCGCGATTCCCGCCGACGCCGCGAGGACGCCGAAGCCGAATGCACCCGCGTTGAACGTGACCGTCGCGAGCACCACCTCCGAGACGTTGATCGCCGCGTTCCCGAACATCGCGATGCTCCAGGCGATCAGCACCGCGAGCAGCGCCGGCGAGCGCAGGACCACGCGCAGCCCGTCGGCGAGATCGTTGAAGTGGCCGCGCGAAAGCGCCTGCGCCGATTGCAACGCGCGGTGAGGAATCTGTGAGAGGAGGAGCGCCGAGATCCCGAACGTGACCGCGTTCACCCAGTACGCGAGATGCGGCCCCGAGATGCCGACAAGCGCCCCGCCGATCAGCGGGCCGATCCCCCACGTGACGTTGTCGGCGCTCTGGAAGAGGGAGCTCGCGTAGGAGAGCTCTGAGTCGTCGACGAGGTTCGGCAGGCCCGCGTAGACGGCGGGCCGGAAGAAGCCGTTGGCGATGCCCGTGACGCCGGCCAGGACGACGATCGCCGTCGCGCTCGAGGTGAACGGGAGCACGGCGAAGACGGCGAGCCGCAGCAGGTCCGCGCCGATCATCAGCCGCTTGCGCTGGAGCCGGTCGATCAGCGAGCCGAGGAAGAGGCCGATCACCACAGTCGGCAGGAAGTCCGCAATCAGGAGGCCGCTGACCCACGACGCCGAGCCGGTCAGGTCGTAGATGTTGATCGTCAGCGCGATCGCCGCGAGCCACGTCCCGATCCCGGAGGCGAGGGTCGCGAAGAAGAGCAGGCGAAAGCCGCCTGGCTGGCGCAGGAGGTCGAGCTGACGCCGGAGCGAGGAGGCTGGCACGGGCCGGCGAGACGCTAACAGTTGTCCTCAGGCCACGCGCTAAAACCCGGCCAAAACTAGGACGCGGGCACGAGCCGGCCCAGCGCCTCGGCGAGAAATGCGTTCTCGCCGGGCGAGCCGACAGTGACACGAATGGCCTCCGTTGCGCCGAACGCGCCGAGCGGACGGACGATCACCCCGAGCCGCAACAGCTCCTGGAATACCTCTCCCGCGTCGCGGCCGGTGTCCACGTAGAGGAAGTTCGCGACTGCGCCTGAAGCCGGCTCTAGGCCGTGCTCGCGGAGCGTCCGCTCGACGACCGAGCGCTGCTCGGCGTTCACGGCACGCCGGCGCTCGACTTCGGCCGTGTCGCCGAGGCTCGCGAGCGCGGCCTCCTGGGCCGGCGTCGTGACGTCGAAGGCGCGCTTGAGCTTGTTCACGGCGGTGACGACATCGGCCGGGCCGACACCGTAGCCGACGCGGAGCCCCGCGAGTCCGTAGATCTTCGAGAACGTCCGCAGGACGAGGACGCGCCGCCCTGCCTTGACGTGCTCCTCGATCCCGTCGGGGTAGTCCGGATCGACCACGTACTCGAAGTAGGCCTCGTCGAGGACCGTGACGACGTGATCCGGGACGGCAGCGAAGTATTCGTCGAGTTCGGCGCGTCCGATCTTCGTCCCGGTCGGGTTGTTCGGGTTGCAGATCGCGATGAGCTTCGTCCGCGGGGTAACGGCCGCGAGCAGCGCGCCGAGATCGAAGCGATTCTCGGTGAGCGGTACGCGCACCGGCGTCGCACCCATCTTGAGCGCGTCGATCGCATAGCTCGGGAACGACGGCCAGCCGGTCACGAGCTCGTCGCCCGGCCCGAGCGCGGCCTGGACGAGCGAGTCGATCACGCCGTCGGCGCCCGCCCCGACCGCGACCTGCTCGGACGGCACACCGTGGAGCTCGGCGAGTGCGGCGCGAAGCCGGTAGGTGCCGCCGTCCGGATAGCGGTTGAGATCCCCGGCACAGCGCGCAATCGCCTCGAGCGCGGCCGGAAACGGCCCGAACGGTCCCTCGTTGGACGCGAGCTTGACGACGCGTTCGAGCCCGAGCTCGCGCTGCACATCCTCGATCGGCTTGCCGGGCTCGTACGGGACGAGCGCCTCGACCGGCGGGCGGAACGAGAAGGAGCCGGTCACTCCCCCGGGCCCGGACCCGCGCCGATACGCCGGCGGATCGCAGCGATCCCGCCGACGGCGACGACGGCAGCGGTCGCCGCGGCGACCGCCTTGCGCACGTGCCTCGGCTTCTTGTCCTCCTCGACTACGGCCTTCTCGCGACGCCCGGAGGCGAGGCGCGCAGCCTCGATCACGGCCCAGCCGATCATTGCGTTTTTCTTGTTGAACACGGCCATCTGGCTCCTTTCCTTTGGGCGAGGCTAGCACGCCCTCCGTGTGTCCTGGGGCGCCGCCACGGGTGCGGGGGCCGGAGGGCACAGTATGGGAATACGGGCCCGGAGAGTACCGTGCCCGTGGCGGCGTCAGGCGTCGGCGGAGCCGGGCTCCGCCAGGCGGGAGCCGACGCCGGCCAGGGCGCACGGGACCGCGGAAACACCACCTCTGCGGCAAGGTGGTGTTTCCTGGGAGAAAATCCGCCGGGGCCTGCGGGCGGCATGACCCCGGCGTGGGACGAGGGCACGTCCTGCAAGCTGAGATGCCGCCTCGGAAAAAAACTTGCGCGGCGAT
Organism: uncultured Actinomycetes bacterium; assembly: GCA_963718355.1. Classification (GTDB taxonomy): domain Bacteria; phylum Actinomycetota; class Thermoleophilia; order Gaiellales; family Gaiellaceae; genus CAVQZA01. The sequence goes on along the minus strand of CAVQZA010000016.1, from coordinate 182,804 downwards.
TTAAGCCTGTGCAGCGGCCTTTCGCTTCGGCGGAAGATGGATCGCGCGGCCGAGCGCGACGAGGCCGGCCTCCTTGACCGCCTCGGAGAGCGTCGGGTGCGCGGCGATCCCGTCCGCCACGGTCTCGACCGTCGCCTCGGCGTCGATCGCGACGACCCCCGCCTCGATCAGGTCGGTCACATGCGGCCCGACCATGATCAGGCCGAGCAGCTCGCCGTAGCGCGTCTCGTGGATCGACTTGACCCAGCCGACGGTCTCGTTCTGCATCACCGCACGGGCGTTCGCGACCCACGGGAAGACGCCGACCGCGACCTCGTCGCCGTACTGCTCGCGCGCCTGCGCCTCGGTGAGGCCGACGCCGGCGATCTCCGGATCGGTGTAGATCGGCCGCGGCACGGCGCGCGCGTCGACGATCGAGTCGTGACCCATCGCGTTCTCGGCGGCGACCTCGCCCTCGCGGAACGCCGTGTGCGCGAGCTGCCAGTACCCGGCGCAGTCGCCGACCGCGTAGACGTGCCCAACGCTGGTGCGGCGGTGATCGTCGGTGGCGATCCCGGTGCGCCGGTCGAGCGCGACGCCGATCGCCTCGAGCCCGAGCCCCTCGACGAGCGGCGCGCGGCCCACGGCGACGAGCATCAGATCGGCCTCGACCGTCTCGCCCTCGCCGAAGTGGACGGTGAGCTTCGAGCCGTCGTCGTCGACCTTCGTGCACTGCTTGCCGAGGTTCAGCGTGATCCCGCGCTTGCCGAACTGCTTCGCGAGCTCCTTGCCGGCATCCGTGTCCTCGAGCGGGATCAGGTGGTCGAGCATCTCGATCACGGTGACCTCGCTGCCGAAGCGGTTGAGGATCGAGGCGAACTCGCAGCCGATGATCCCGCCGCCGAGCACCACGAGCCGCCTGGGCACCTCGGTCTGGGCGAGCAGGCCTGTCGAGTCGACGCAGCGAGGCGAGTCGAGCCCGTCGATCGGCGGCACGATGGGGAAGGAGCCGGTCGCGACGATCGCGCTCTTGAAGGTCACGTCCTCGCCGCCGTCGACGACGATCGTGTTGGCGTCCTTGAACGTGCCGACGCCCTTCACCCACTCGACGCCGTTCGCCTTGAACAGGCCGGCGACGCCGGTCGTCATCTGCTTGACGACCTTGTCCTTCCACTCGTTGGCGATCACGAAGTCGAGCTGGGGCGCGCCGACCTTCACGCCGAGCAGCGGAAAGGTGTGCTCCGCCTCCTTCAGCGAGAACGCGGTCTGCACCCAGGCCTTCGTCGGGATGCACCCGACGCGCAGGCAGGTGCCGCCGAGCTCGGGCTCGCGCTCGATGCAGGCCACCTTGCCACCGAGCTGCGCGGCGCGGATCGCGGCGGTGTATCCGCCCGGCCCGCCGCCGAGCACGGCTACGTCAACATCCATGAAATCTCCTAAGTCGAGGTGTGGATAAGGCTAGCCAAGTCGAGCGACCATCACGCCCGGGCGAGCGGGCACGAAGCCGAACAGCGCGTAGAACGCCTCCCGCGCCGGGTCCGGCTCGACGCCGATGCTGATCTGCTCGAAGCCCGCCGCTCGGGCCGTGTCGAGGAGACCCGCGAGCAGCTCGTGCCCGAAGCCCTGGCCGCGTCGGCTCGGGACGACGGCGACCGTGAGCTCCGGCGTCTGCTCGTCCACGAACCCGAAGCCGGCCTCCTCTTCGGGGAAGAGCCGATACCAGGCGGCGCCGACGGGCCCGGCGGTCTCTGCGGCGATCAGGCCCGCGTCGCCCGGGCGTCCCCAGCCGGTCACGTAGCGCGCCACGGGCAGCTCGGGGTCCTCGCCGACATGCCAGTAGTAGGCGTGTCGGAGCATGTCGGTGAGAAAACGGACGTCGTTCGGTCCAGCCGGGCGGATCACAGCGCCAGGCCGGGCTCCTCGAGGAACGCCTTGACCGTTCCCAGGAACTCGGCCGCGGTTGCACCGTCGAGCGAGCGGTGGTCGCAGGTGAGCGTCATCGTCATCAGCGGCACGATCTCGAGCTCGCCGTCGCGCACGACGGGCTTCTCCTCGATCGCGCCCACGGCCAGGATCGCGGCCTCCGGCGGATTGAGCACGGCGACGAACTGCTCGACGCCGAACATGCCGAGGTTCGAGATCGTGAACGTGCCGCCCTCGAGGTCGGCCTGTGTCAGCTTGCCGTCGCGGGCGCGGCCGACGACGTCCGCGCGCGCGTTCGCCAGCTCGGCGATCGTCTTGCGCTCGCAGGACGGGATCACCGGCACGACGAGCCCGCCCGGGAGCGCGACGGCGATGCCGACATTCGCTGTCGGATGCAGCTCGATCGCATCGCCCGCGAAGCGCGCGTTGACGGCGCGGTGCCGCATCAGCGCGGCGGCGCAGACCTTTGTGAGCACGTCGTTGATCGTCGGCTTCGCGCCCTCGCCGTCGTGGAGCTCGACGAGCCGCGCGCGGAGCTCGAGGGCGCGGCTCATGTCCGCGGACATCGTGATCTGGAACGCGGGCGCCTGCCACGCCTCGGTCATCCGGCGCGCGATCGTCTTGCGGAGCGAGGTGAGCGGCACGATCTCGACGCCCTCGACCGGCGCACCAGAAGCGGCGACCGGAGCGGTACCGGCGGCGGCGCGCTCGACGTCCTCGGCGACGATCCGGCCCTCCGGCCCGGTGCCGGTCAGCCCGCGAAGCTCGATCCCGCGCTCGCGGGCGATCCGGCGCGCGAGCGGCGAGGCCTTGATCCGGTCGCCGCCGTTCGCCGCGGCCGGGGCCACCGGTGCGACCACTTCGACCGGCGCAACGAGAACGGGCGCCGCGGCAGCCACGGGTGCGGCGGACGCCGCGACCTCGTACGTCTCCCCCGCCTCGCCGATCACCGCGATCGTGTGGCCGACGGGCACCTCGCCCTCCTGCACCTCGATCGCGAGCAGGACGCCGTCAGCCTCGGCCTCGACCTCCTGCGTCACCTTGTCCGTGTCGAGCTCGTACAGCGGCTCGCCCTTCTTGACCGCGTCGCCCTCGGCCTTCAGCCACTTGACGATCGTGCCCGACTCCATCCCCTGACCGAGTCGCGGCAGCTTGACCTCAACGGCCAACGGTCCTCCGGATCGCTGCGAGCACATCGTCTGCGTGCGGGACGACGTACTCCTCCATCAGCGGCGAGAACGGCAGCGGCGTGAACTTCGAGCCGACGCGCTCGACCGGCGCGTCGAGGTAGTCGAAAGCCTGGTACTGGATCACCGCCGCGACCTCTGCGCCGAAGCCCATCCGGGTCACGGCCTCGTGGGCCACGACCGCGCGGTTCGTCTTCTGGACAGAGGCGACGATCGCGGGCTCGTCGAGCGGCTGCAGCGTGCGCGGATCGAGCACCTCGACCGAAATCCCTTCGGCCTCGGCCTGCTCGGCGGCGGCGAGCGCATCGTGCACGAGCCGGCCGATCGCAACGACGGTGACGTCCTCGCCCTCACGGTGGATGCGCGCCTTGCCGAGCGGAATCGGCTCCAACTCGTCCGGGACATGGCCCTTGATCGGGTACAGCGTGCGGTGCTCGAAGAAGACGACGGGGTTGTCGTCGTAGATCGACGACCAGAGCAGGCCGCGCACGTCCTCGGGAGTCGACGCGAACACGACCTTGAGCCCCGGGATGTGGCAGAACCACGCCTCGAGCTGCTGCGCGTGCTGCGCGCCCGGCGACCAGCCGGCGCCGCCCTGCGTGCGGATCGTGACCGGAACGGTCATCTGCCCGCCGGACATGTAGCGGTGCTTCGCGGCCTGATTGACGATCTGCTCCGCGGCGAGCGTCAGGAAGTCCTCGTACATCACCTCGGCGACGGGCCGCATCCCCTGCACGGCCGCGCCGATCGCGGTGCCGACGAGCGCCATCTCCGAGATCGGCGTGTTGCGGACGCGCTCGGGACCGAACTCGTCGAGCATCCCCATCGTCACGCCCATCGACCCGCCCATCTCGGCGATGTCCTCGCCCATCACGAACACGTCGTCGTCGCGCCGCATCGCCTGCACGAGCGCGTCGCGCACGGCCTCGCGGTAGGAAAGCTCAGGCATAGACGTTCTTGAGCGCGTCCTCGGGGCGCGGATCGGTGCCGTTCTTCGCGAACTCCACCGACGCATCGACGACCGCGTGCACCTCGGCGTCCATTTCCGCGAACTCATCGTCGCCGAGCTCGATCTTCGCACGCAGCAGCTCGATCGGATCCTGCGTCTCGCGCAGCATCTGCACCTCGCCCTTCGGCCGGTAGATCTGCGCGTCGCCGACGAAGTGGCCCGAGAAGCGGAACGTCTCGAGGACGAGCAGCACCGGGCCCTTGCCCTCGCGCGCATGGTCGAGCGCCTTCGACGCAGCGGCGTAGACGGCCTGGAGATCCTGGCCGTCCGCCTTCAGCGACTTCATCCCGTACGCGACGGCGCGCTGCGTGAGGTCCTCGATCGGCAGCTGCTGGCTCGCCGGCGTCGACTCGGCCCAGTGGTTGTTCTCGAGCACGAACACTGCCGGGACGCGCCAGAGCTGCGCGAGATTGAGCGACTCGTGGAAGGTGCCGATGTTCGTCGCGCCGTCGCCGAAGAACGCAAGCGCGACGCGCGGCTCTCCGCGCATCTGGAAGGCGAGCGCCGCACCGACGATCCCGGGCAGGCCGCCGCCGATCACGGCGTTGGCGCCGAGGTTGCCGCGCTCGACGTCATAGAGGTGCATCGAGCCGCCGTACCCGTGCGAGCAGCCCTCGAGCTTCCCGTAGAGCTCGGCCATCACCTCGTTCGGCGGTGTCCCCTTCGCGAGCGTGTGACCGTGCGCCCGGTGCGTCGAGGCGATCACGTCGCCGTCCTCGAGCGCGGAGCACACGCCGACGGCGCAGGCCTCCTCGCCGATCGCGACGTGCAGGAAGCCGGGCAGCTCGCCGGCGCGGAAACGCTCCTCGACCATCTCCTCGAAACGCCGGATCAGGAGCATCTCGCGCAACAGTTCGCGGAGCCGCTCGTTGGAAAGCGTCGCTGATTTCTTTTCTACTCGGGCCACCGCGCGGGAAGTTTATGCTGAGCGCCATGGCCCTTGCCGAGCAGTTCCGCAAAATCGTCTCCGAGCTGCCCTCGGACTGGCCTAGCATCGAGGTCGCGCTGACCGTCGCCGACCCGGAGCAGGCGGCCCGTGCGGCCGGCCTACTCGGTCCGCTGAGCCCCGGCCGCAGCGGCGCGACCGTGCGATTCGCGTCCTCGCGCACCGGCACCGACAACGTTGCGCGCCTGCTCGCACGGCTCGACCGTGAGCGAATCGACGGCTCACTCGAGCTCGAGGCGACGGCCGTCGCGGTCGCCGTGGCGGCACCCGACGAGGCGCCGCTCGCCCACGCCTGGGCGCGAGAGCTCGCCGTGCTCCCCGCGGACTGGAGCGACCTCTTCGCGGAGATCGAGTTCAGCTCGAGCGACGACCTCGCACCCGCCGCGCTCTGCCTCGCTCCGGTCAATCCGCTGCGTGACGGCGAGCGGCTCGCGTTCCGCTTCCGCAGCGCGCGAAAGTTCGGCTACGGCGCCGCCGAGCCCGTCGTGCGCCGCTGCCTCGAGCGCGTCGACGAGGCGGGCATCCCGGGCACCGTGCAGATCCTCCACGTCTTCTCCGACACGAATCCGGTCGGGACCCAGGGTCCCGTGTGGTTCGTGGCCGGCAAGAACGTCTAAGGAAGGTCAGCCGCGAACCCGTCGCGCCGGCACGCCGACGCGATCCGCGCATCCTTGCCGCCGTGCGCTGCGCAGAACGCGTGTGCAGCATCGCCGCAGACCGTGAGGCGCGCGCCGCCCATCGTCGAGGCGACGTCCGCGTTGACGCAGTTCGCGGCCGACGGCGCCGACGAGCGGGTCAGGTAGTACGCCGAGACGGCCGCGATCACGACCACGGCGAGGACGCCGACCGCCCAGAGCAGACGCTTGTCGCTCCGGCTGAACGGTGTCTGAGAACGCTCCCACTGACCTTCGACCGGCACGACTGAACTCTAGAGCGATTGACGACTGTCCTGCGGGTGGTCTATATTCGCGGCCTCCGGCGACGTAGACGGAGACGAAGGCGACGGCGCCTCGGGACTCTTGTCCTGGGGCGTTTTTGTTTGCCTGGCCTATGTGGGCTTGCCGCCGATGCCGGTGGCGCCGAGGTGACGCAACCTCAACCTCTGTGGTTCCCGAAGGGAGAGGAATGTCTTTGCTAGCGGATGCTTGGGCGGCTTACCCGACTTGGCTGAACCCGGGCGACAATGCCTGGCAGCTGACTGCGGCGACGCTGGTCGGCCTGATGAGCGTGCCCGGACTCGTTGTGCTCTACGGCGGGGTGATGCAGAAGCGCTGGTCGGTGAACAGCATGATGCTCGCGTTCGTCGCCTTCGCGCTCGTCCTGGTCGTATGGGTTCTCTACGGCTTCGACATGGCGTTCGGAAACCCGTGGCACGGCCTCTCGGACAGTGGTTTCTTCGGCAATTTCATCGGTCAGCCGGGACCTGTCCTGAATCACACTGCACTGCAGGGACAGGCTGTGATCCCGCTCGTCTCGACCGGGCCGCCGTTCCACTTCCCGCAGTCCACGCTCGTCTACTTCCAGTTCGTGTTCGCGGCGATCACGCCGATCCTGATGCTCGGCGCGGTGCTCGGCCGGATCAACTTCAAGGCCTGGCTCGTGATCGTGCCCCTGTGGATCAGCTGCGTGTACGTCGTGAACGCCTTCCTGATCTGGGGCGGCGGCTGGTTCGCCCAGCAGGGCGCGATCGACTACTCGGGCGGCTACGTGATCCATCTCGCCGCGGGAGTCTCCGGCTTCGTCGCGGCAGCGGTGATCGGACCGCGCCTGGCACGTGACCGTGAGATCGACGCACCGAACAACCTGCTGATGGTCGCGGCCGGCGCCGGTCTCCTCTGGCTCGGCTGGAACGGCTTCAACGGCGGCGACCCGTACTACGCGGGCGCGGACGCCGCTGCTGCCGTCCTGAACACGAACCTCGCCACGGCCGTTGCGTTCCTGGTCTGGGTGATCTGGGACTACGCGACCGGACGCAAGCCGTCGCTGATCGGCAGCGTCAACGGCATGATCGTCGGCCTCGTCGCGATCACGCCCGCCGCCGGTTTCGTCAACGGCTACGGCGCGATGATCATCGGCGCGGTCGCCGCCTCGATCGTGTACCTCGCCTACAACTACCTCAGCCGCGTGTGGCCGTTCCGCGTCGTGGACGACACACTCGGCGTGATCTACACGCACGGCATCGCCGGGCTCCTCGGCGGGCTCCTCGTCGGGCTCCTCGCGGACTCGCACATGATCGTGTACATCGGACTCGGGAAGACCCCGAGCTTCGCGGCGGGAGGTAGCCTGCACCTCTTGAAGCTGCAAGCCGAAGCAGGGCTCTGGGTGATCGTCTTCTCAGCGTGCGCAACCTTCATCCTGTTGAAGGTGATCGGTCTCGTGATCCCGCTCCGGATGAGCGAGAAGGACATGGAGATGGGCGACCTCGCAGTGCACGGCCACGAGGTCTACCCGTCGGACGTGCCCTCGCTCGGGTATGCCGGCAGTGCACCAAGCATCACGCCTGCCCCGGAGCCTGCGGGCTGATCGAGACCCATCGTGGGACTGCCGCCGCCGCGCCCAGCCGCGGCGGCGGTCCCGCGCCCCATCCGAGCACGCGACTGCGATTCCCGGAGGAAGCATGGCAATCAAGATCATCGTTTCGTACGACGGCACCGAGAACGACACCGATGCCCTCGCGCTAGGGCAGCTCCTGGCCCGCGCCGGCGGCTCGCTCGCGCTCGCGTACGTCCGCCACGCCGCGGAGCCGGACGCGGAACTGGAGAAGCGGGCCCAGACGGAGGCGGAAGGACTGCTCGAGAACGGCGCGATCTGGCTCGGCGAGCCCGACGTGCCGCGCTTCGTCGTCACCAACGCCTCCACGCCGGAAGGTCTCCGCGACCTTTCCGAGCGCGAAGGCGCACAGCTGATCGTGTTCGGTTCCGAATATCGCACTGCGCCGGGCCATGTTCAGCTCGGCACATCCGCGCAGCTCCTCATCGAAGGAGGACCGATCGCGCTGGCCGTCGCCCCCGCCGGCCTGCGCGACCGGGCGGATATCAAGATCGACACGATCGCCGCGGTCAGCGAGAACGGCGACCCGGCGGCCGGGGAAACGGCAGCCTCGCTCGCGGCGGGCCTCGGTGCGACGGTCGTCCCGCGTGCCGAGGACGACGCCGGCCTGGTCGTGATCGGCTCGAAGCCCGGCACCGCCTCGGGCCGCGTCACGCTCAGCGCCGCGGCGCAGTACCTGATCGACCTGATCCTCTGCCCCGTGCTGGTGCTGCCGCACGGGACGCCGCTCCGCTTCAGGACGGGCGCCTAGACCTTCCGAAGCAGGCGCCCGCGGATCTCACCGGCCGGATTCTTGGCGGTGTGCACGTTCACATACGTGCCGCCGCCGAGAATCGCCGTCACCTGCGCCGCGGTCAGCGTCGCGGTGCCCTTCGCGCCCGGGGCGCAGGGGCCGCAGAGCGGGACGGCGACGGGGCCTGCCTTCCCGGGCTTGCCGAGATGGATGTGCGCGGCGAGCGCGCGACCGGTCAGCTTCCGGAACGTGAGGCTCCAGGCGAGCTTCGTGCCGGTGAGGGTGCCCGTGAACGAGCCTCCCGCTGCCGGAGCCTTGACGGTCTGTTTCGGCACTTCCTGGCGTGCATTCAGGGTCGCGGCGAGATGGATCGCGGCCGGCGGCGGCGGGGTCGTCGTGACGGTACCGACGGTGAACTTGCCGTGCATCACGGCGTGCGCGTCGCAGACGTAGTCGACCGTGACGCCGTCGGGGAGCACGAGCGTGAACGTCTTGTCGCCGACGAATGTGAGATCAGGGCCGGTGCTCGCGTCGATCCCCGAGCCGGACGGGCCGAAGATGTGAAAGTCGTGCTCGTCGGAGAGGTCGTGGACGAGCAGCTGGTAGGTGCCGGGCGCGAGGTGGGTCACGGGTGCCCCGTCGGCGCCTTTGAGGCTTATCGTGAAGCCGGGGCCGACGGTGCCGACGAGCTGCGTGCCGTCGGCGACGGACTCCCCGGAGAGGAGCAGCACGCCCGCGACGGCGGCAGCGAGAGCGATCAGGAGGCGCATGGTGCTCCTACTACGGGGCTCGGACGAAATCGGATTCATGCGCGCAAGGTTGCGTCGAACCGCTCGGCAAGCACGGTGACGATCTTGTCGCGCAGCGCGGCCGCATCCTCGTCGGTGAGCGTCCGCTCCGGCGACTGGAACTCGACGCGAAACGCGATCGACTTCCGCCCCTCGCCGGCCTGCTCGCCGCGGTAGACGTCGAAGACGCGCATCTCGCGAAGCTCGGGGCCCGCCGCCTCGCGCGCCGCAGTGACCAGGTCTCCCGCGGGCACGTCCTCGGCCACGACGAACGCGAGATCCTGTTTCACGGCGGGATACGTGATCACGTCGACGTACTGGCGCGCCTCGGTCGCCTGCGCGGCCAGCGTCGTCGCGTCGAGCTCGAAGTAGCCCCAGCCGCCGTCGAGCACGAGCGGGTGCAGCTCGCCGAGCACGCCCGCCTCGAGCTGCGCCGCCTTGCCCGGATGCAGGAACGGGCGCTGGGCCGGCTCGACGGCGGCCTCGATGCCCAGGGTCGCGTACAGCAGCTCGACGGCGCCCTTCGCGCGCGGGAAGCCGCCCTCGACGATGCCGGCGAGGTGCCAGCGCTCGTCCGGGAGCTCGCCGCCCGACGGAAGATAGACCCGCGCCAGCTCGAACAGCGCAATCCGCTCGTTGCCCGCGTCGAGGTTCCGCTTCACCACCTCGACGAGCCCGTGCACGAGATTCGTGCGCAGCACGGCCTGCTCGACCGAGAGCGGCTCGGGCAGGGCCAACGCGTCCGGATCGGACGCGGCCGGAACGAGCGTCGGCGTGTAGACCTCGGCGAAGCCGGCGCCGGCGAGCGCGTCCTCGAGCCTGCGGCGCAGGCGCTGCGCGGGCGTCAGGCGGCCGAACAGCTCGCGCCGTAGCGGCAGCGTGAACGGCACCTCGTCGAGCTCGAAGCGCGCGATCTCCTCTACGAGGTCGACCTCGCGCTGGACGTCGCGCGCGCGCCACGTCGGCACCGTGACCTGCCAGTCGTCGGTCACCTCGAAGCCGAGTGCGGTGAGGATCCGCCGCTGCTCGTCAGGTGCGACCTCGAGCCCGATCAGCGCGTCGCTGCGCTCAGGGCGCAACGTGATCACCGACCGCGGCGGCAGCTCGCCGTGCGCGTCGGCCTGCCCGACCCAGCGTGCGCCCCCGTACTCGACCATCAGCTGCGTCGCAAGGATCGCCGCCTGCTCGGCGAGGTACGGGTCGACGCCCTTCTCCCAGCGGTTCGAGCCCTCGGTGCGCAGGCCGAGCCGCTCCGAGCTGACCTGGATCCCCGTCGGCTCGAAGTTGGCGGCCTCGAGCAGGACGTCGGTCGTCGTCTCGTCGACCTCGGTCTCGAGCCCGCCCATGATCCCGGCAAGCGCGACGGGGCTCTGGCCGTCCGTGATCACGAGGTCGCGCGGGTCGAGGCGGCGCAGGTTGTCGTCGAGCGTGCGGATCTCCTCGCCCGCGCGGGCGCGCCTGACGAGGATGCGCGCGCCGTTTCGGAGCTTGCCGAGGTCGTAGGCGTGCAGCGGCGAGCCGAGCCCGAGCATCGCGTAGTTCGTCGCGTCGACGACGTTCGAGATCGGCCGCATCCCGGCGGCGGTGAGGCGCGCCTTGAGCCAGACCGGCGAGGGGCCGATCGTGACGCCGCGGAGCAGCCGGCCGATGAAGCGGGGGCAGCCCTCGAGGTCGTCGATCACGATGTCGACCGCCTCGTCGCCGGCGAGCTCCGGCTCGCGGCCGGGCGGCGGCCCGAGCTCGAGGCCGTAGAGCGCAGCGATCTCGCGCGCGATCCCGTAGATCGAAAGCAAATCGGGCCGGTTCCCGGTCACCTCGACCTCGAGCACGTCGTCGGCCAGCGGGACGACCTCGGCGAGCGGCGTCCCCGGCGCGAGCCCGTCGGCGAGCACCATGATCCCGCTGTGGTCCTGGCCGATCTCGAGCTCGCGCTCGGAGAGGATCATCCCGTCGGAGAGCTCGCCGCGCAGCTTCCGCGACTCGATCTTCATCCCGCCGGGGATCTCGGCGCCCGGCAGCGCGACCGCCACCGTCGCGCCGGCGCCGAAGTTCCAGGCGCCGCAGACGATCGAGCGCGGCTCGCCCTCCCCCACGTCGACCGAGCAGAGCTGCAGCTTGTCGGCGTTCGGGTGCTTGGCGGCCTCGAGCACGTGGCCGACGCGGAAGAACTCGGGATCACCCGTGATGCCGAGGTGCGCGATCCGGTCGACCTCGCAGGTCGAGACGGCGAGGCGGTCGGCCAGCTCCTGGAGCGGCATCTCGAGCGCGACGTAGTCGCGAAGCCAGGAAACGGGGACCTTCAAAACTGCCTCGTGAAGCGGAGGTCGTTGTCCCAGAGGTAGCGGATGTCGTGCACGCCGTGGCGGAGCTGCGCGGTGCGCTCGAGGCCCATCCCGAACGCGAAGCCGGAGAACTCCTCCGGGTCGATCCCGCAGTACTCGAGCACCGCCGGGTCGACGACGCCCGAGCCGCCCATCTCGAGCCAGCCCGACCACTTGCAGGTGCGGCAGCCGGAGCCGCCGCAGGTCATGCAGGACACGTCCGGCTCCATCGAGGGCTCGGTGAACGGGAAGTAATGGGTGCGGAAGCGAACCTGGCGCTCGACCCCGTAGAGCGCGCGCATCACCTCGCGCAGCGTGCCCTTGAGGTCGGCGAGCGTGATCCCGCGGTCGACGGCGAGCCCCTCGAACTGGTGGAAGGTCGGGTAGTGGGTCGCGTCGATCGCGTCGCGCCGGTAGACCCGGCCGATCGAGACCATGAAGATCGGCGGCTTCCGCGTCTGCATCACGTGGATCTGCGACGGCGAGGTCTCGGTCCGCAGCAGCGTGCCGTCGTCGAGGTAGAACGAGTCGCGCGGCGAGCGGGCCGGGTGCCACGGCGGGAAGTTGAGCGCGGTGAAGTTGTCCTGGACGGTCTCGACCTCGCGGTCGTCGAAGATCTCGTAGCCGAGCCCGAGGAAGATGTCCTCGACCTCCCGGCGGAGTTGCGTGATCAGGTGCAGGTGGCCCTTGGGGAACGGGTCGCCGGGCAGCGTCGCGTCGACGCGGTCTTCGGCGAGCGAGCGGTCGAGCTCGGCCGTTCGCAGCGCCGTCTCGCGCGCCTCGGCGGCGGCTTCGAGCCGTTCGCGCACCGCGTTCAGCTCCATCCCGGACTCGCGGTCGCGAACCTCGCGCAGCGCCTGTTTCAGCTCGCTCTTGCGGCCGAGATAGCGGATGCGCGCGTCATCGAGCTCCGCTGCCGTCGCGGCTGCCTCGATCGCGCCCAGCGCCTCGGTTTGCAGGGCCTTTGCGTCCATCGGAGCGCGACTGTATCGGAGCGGGCAGACTACGGCGCGTGAATGTCTACGACCCGATCGCGCGGCTGTACGACCCGTGGAGCCGCAGCGTCGTCGAGGACGTCGCGTTCTACGTGGAGGAGGCCCTCGCCTCGGGCGGGCCGATGGTCGAGCTCGGGATCGGGACGGGCAGGCTCGGGATCCCCGTCGCGCAGGCCGGCGTGCGGGTGATCGGCGTCGACACCTCGGAAGGAATGCTCGCCGTCTGCCGCGAGCGCGCCGAGGCCGCCGGTGTCTCGGAGCTCGTCGATCTCCGTCTCGGTGACCTGCGCGAGCCGCCGGTCACCGAGCGCGTGCCGCTCGTGATCTGCCCGTTTCGCGCGTTCCTGCACATGGACAACGAGGACGACCGGGGAATTGCGCTGCGCAGCGCGTTCGAGCTGCTCGTTCCCGGCGGCGTGCTCATCTTCGATGTGTTCGAGCCACTCGACGACGGGATCGAGGAGACGCACGGCCAGTGGCTCGAGCGCGAGCCCGGGATCTGGGAGCGCGCCGACTGGAATCGCGAGGCGCGGACGCTGACGCTGAGCGTGCGCGGCCCCGACGCCGAGTCGGTGCTGATGCTGTCGTGGATCTCCCCGCCGGAGTGGCGTGTGCTGATCGAGGAGACGGGTTTCGAGGTCGAGGCGCTGTACAGCTGGTTCGACCGCCGCCCCTATGACGGCGGCGAAGACTCGATCTGGGTCGCGCGCCGTCCGGCTTCGTAGAGCGCGATCGTCCCGGCCATCGCGACGTTGAGCGACTCGGCAGGACCGGTCTGCGGGATTGTCGCCAGGACGTCGCAGCGCGCCAGGACGTCTTCTGGGAGCCCTTCGCGCTCTGCTCCAAGGACGTACGTCGTAATCTCGCTGGGCTCGAGCTCCGCCAGTGGCGAGGCGCCATGCGCGACCAGCCCGACGCGGATGCCGGGGGCCTCGTCGAAGCCGCACGTCGGCACGCGGAAGGTCGCGCCCGCTGCGGCTCGGAGCGCCTTCGGGCCGGTCGGGTCGGCGCAGCCGGGCGAGAGCGCCAGAAAGCCGGGGCCTAGCGCGTCCAGCGCACGCAGGAGCGTGCCGACGTTGCCCGGGTCGCCGACCCGCCACAGCGCAAGACCAACGGCGGGCGGCGCGGCCTGATCGAGGCGCGGCAGGTCGTCGTGACGGAACACGGCGAGCACGCGCGGCGGATGGCCGAGCGTCGAGACCTCCGCCAGGAGCGCCGACTCGACGAGGTCCACGCGTGAGAGCTGATCGACGAGCGCAGGCCGCTCGCCGTCGACGAGCGCCTCGACCGGAGCGAGCCCCGCATCGAGCGCGGCGGCGACGAGATCCTCGCCCTCGCAGAGGAACAGCCCGAGCTTGTCGCGCCAGCGGCGCTCGTGAAGCTTCCGCGCGAGCTTCAGCTTGTCGTTGTCGCGCGAGGTGATCACAGGAGCCACTCCAGCCAGGCGCCGTGGAAGTCCACGTGCGCAACCGTCTCGGTCTCCCCGTCCGGCCAGAGCTGCACGTTCATCCCGTGATGCGGATTCGAGACGAACGCGAGCGGGCCTTCCTCGCCGGCCTGGGCGAGCGCGTCGTAGACGCGACGACGCCCGTCCGAAGAGAGGTAGCCGAGCACCGCCGTCTCGTACACGACGGTGAGGCCATCCGTGCGACGCCGCTCGAGCAGACCGGGAAGCAGCTCGACGAAGTCGCCCTGTATGAGCTCGGGTGGGTCGTGGCGAACCGCGGCGATCGCCGAGTCGAGGAGCTCGAGCCGCCACGGCTGGTCGGGCCAGACGAACGAACGCAGGAGCCGGGCGCTCTCCTCACTGGTCACGTCGACCGGCGAGCGGTCGATCCCGATGCGACTGCGGACGCCCGGCTCCACGCGAAGCAGCTCGCCGGGCACGGGGCGGCGCTCCTCGCCGCGCAGCTCGAGCGTTGCCCCGCCCCACTCGCCCGCCGAGTAGTGGTAGCGGTAGCGGTCCCAGAAGAGGTTCAGGCCGGCGCTCGGCCCGAGCTCGATCAGGTCGAGCGTCTCCATGCCGGCCCGCCGCGCAACCTCGAGGAAGCAGGGCAGCAGCGTCCAGCAGCGCTGCACCTCGTTCGTCTGCACCGGCTGCTCGGCCACGAACCGCCGCAGGAACTCGCGGTGCCCGACGAGTGCCTCGGGAACGGCGTCCCACGAGGCCTCGCCGCCGAGCACGAGATAGTGCAGGCCGCCGGAGAGCCGCAGCGGCGTGTCCCACGTGCAGGCGTCGACGATCGTGTCGACGAGCGGCTCGTCGGCCAGCGCGCGCCAGAGCCCCTCGTACAGCGGCGAGCGGCCCACGGCCGACTCGACCTGGTCGAGGAAGACCTGGCTGCGCCCGCTCAGCTCTGCAGCGCGGCCTTCGCCCGCTCGGCGATCTTGCCGAACGCGGCGGGGTCGCTCACGGCGATGTCGGCGAGCACCTTGCGGTCGAGCTCGATCCCCGCCCTGTTGCAGCCGTGGACGAACTGGTTGTACGAGAGCCCCTCGGCGCGGGCCGCCGCGTTGATGCGAGTGATCCAGAGCCGCCGGAACGTCCGCTTCTTGTTCTTGCGGTCGCGGTAGGCGTAGACGAGCGAATGCTCGACCTGCTCCTTCGCATACCGGTAGCTGCGGCTTTTGAGGCCCCAGTAGCCCTTGGCCTGCTCGAGTACCTTGCGCCGCTTCTTGCGCGCGTGGACGGATCGCTTTACGCGAGGCATCTAACGGCGCCCCAGCAGGCGATTGATGACCTTCCGGTCAGCCTTCGCGACCGGCTGGTCCTTGCCGAACGCGCGCTTCTGCTTCTGCGACTTGTGCTCGAGGTTATGGCTTTTGTTCGCCGAGCGCCGCAGCAGCTTCCCGCTCGCCGTCACCTTGAACCTCTTCGCCGTCGATCTGTGTGTCTTCTGCTTTGGCATCCGTTTTCAGCACTCCTGCATTTTTGGTTGGGCCCAGCACCATCACCATGTTGCGTCCGTCGAGCAGCGGCGGAGACTCGACCTGACCGATCTCCTTCACGTCCTCGGCGAGCCGCATCAGCAGGTCACGTCCCCGCTCCGGGTGCAGGTTCTCGCGCCCCCGGAACATGATCGTGACCTTGACCTTCGCGCGCTGGTTGAGAAAGCGCGCGACATGGCCCTTCTTCGTCTCGTAGTCGTGTATTCCGATCTTCGGCCTGAACTTGATCTCCTTGACGTTGATCGAGACCTGGTGCTTGCGGGCGAGCTTTGCCTTCTGCTCCTGCTCGTACCGGTACTTCCCGTAGTCCATCACCCGGGCTACCGGCGGATCGGCCTCCTTCGCCACCTCGACCAGGTCGAGGTTCTTCGAGAACGCGTACTTGAGCGCCTCCTCGACGGGTTTGATCCCGAGCTGGCTTCCGTCCTCGTCGATCAGCCTCACCTGCGAGGACCGGATCGCTTCGTTGATCCGATCCTGCGGCTGCGGCCGAACGGGCTCGACCCTGCGCCGTGGTCTCAAATGCTCTTCACCAAGTTCAGCTCAATCCTCTCGTCTGACGACAAAACCGCTGCAAGCAGCGGCCCTAATTCCTCGTCTGACGACTCGGTTGAACCCCGCGAAGCGTGGCTCCGGAGGTGAGGAAGCGGGTCCGCCCCTGCTTTGCAGGTTCACAGCGTAGCAAGCTCGGCGAGAAATGCTGAGAGACTCGCGGTCTTCTGCTCGCCGCCGCGCTCGCGGATCGCCAGCGACTCGTCCGACTCGCGCTCGCCGAAGACGATCGTGTAGGGCACCTTCTCGACCTCCGCGTCGCGGATTCGCTTGCCGACGGTGTCGTCGCGGTCGTCGAGCTCGACGCGGTGGCCGGCCTCGCGGAGGCGGTCTGCGACGGCCGCTGCGGCATCGCGATGCGAGTCGCTGACCGGCACTACGCGCACCTGCACGGGCGCGAGCCAGAACGGGAA
The DNA here is from genome assembly GCA_963718355.1 of uncultured Actinomycetes bacterium. GTDB lineage: Bacteria > Actinomycetota > Thermoleophilia > Gaiellales > Gaiellaceae > CAVQZA01. The sequence goes on along the minus strand of CAVQZA010000016.1, from coordinate 166,459 downwards.
CGCGCCACCGTAGTGCTCGATCAGGATGCCGATGAAGCGCTCCAGCGACCCGAACAGCGCGCGGTGGATCATCGCCGGCGTCTTCTGCTCGTTGTCGGCGGCCTGGTAGGTGAGCCCGAAGCGCTGCGGCATCTGGAAGTCGAGCTGCACCGTGCCAAGCTGCCAGCGGCGGCCGAGCGAGTCCTCCATGTGGATGTCGATCTTCGGCCCGTAGAACGCGCCCTCGCCCGGCATCTCGACGAAGTCCACGCCGCGACTGACGAGCGCCTTCCGCAACGCGGCTTCGGCGTGGTCCCAGTCCTCGTCGGTGCCGAGCCTGTTCTCCGGCCGCAGCGACAGCTCGACATGCATCGTCAGATCGAGGAGGTCGTAGAGGTAGAAGGCGTGGTCGAGGCAGAGGAAGACCTCGTCCTCGATCTGATCCAGCGTGCAGAAGGTATGGCCGTCGTCCTGAGTGACGTGGCGGACGCGCAGGAGCCCATGCAGCGTCCCTGACGGCTCGTTCCGGTGCAGCGTGCCGGCCTCCGCGAGGCGGACGGGCAGATCGCGGTAGCTGCGCCCGCGTGAGTCGTAGACGAGGCAGTGGCCGGGGCAGTTCATCGGCTTCAGGCCGAACAGGTGCTCGTCTCCCGGCTCCTGCTGGAGGAAGAACATGTTGTCCCGGAACTTCTCCCAGTGACCGGAGGTGACCCACATGCTCTTCTCGAAGATCAGCGGTGTCTTCACCTCGGTGTAGCTGCGCTTCGCGTTTTCGCGCCGCCGGAGATCCTCGAGCACGTTCCAGAGCACCATCCCTTTCGGATGCCAGAACGGCGAACCCGGCGAGACCTCGTCGAAATGGAAGAGATCGAGCTCGGAGCCGAGCCGCCTGTGATCGCGCTTCCTCGCCTCCTCGAGCCGCTCGAGGTATGCGTCGAGATCGGCCTGCGAGTAGAACGCGGTGCCGTAGATCCGGGTCAGCTGTGGGTTCTTCTCGTCTCCCCGCCAGTAAGCACCCGCGAGCGACTGAAGCTTGAAGGCCTTGATCGGCTTCGAGTTCTGGAGGTGCGGGCCGCGGCAGAGGTCGGTGAAGTCGCCCTGGGTGTAGAGCGTGATCGGGCCCTGCGCGGTGTCGACGAGCTCGACCTTGTACGGCTCGGCCTCCAGCGTGAAGAGCTCGCGCGCCTCGTCGGCGGTGATCTCGGCACGCGTCCACTCGCGGCCCTCGGCGAGCTCGCGGTTCACCTCGTCCTCGATCCCCTGCAGATCCTCCTCGCGGATCGGCTCGGGGAAGTCGAAGTCGTAGTAGAAGCCGTTCTCGATCGGCGGCCCGATCGCGACCTTCACGCCGGGATAGAGGCGACGGACGGCCTCGGCGAGAAGGTGCGCGGTGGAGTGGCGCAGCACGTAGAGCGCGTCGGGATCGGCCGTGTCACGCGTGGTGAGGATCTGGATCGGTTGGCCGTCCTCTAGCGGCAGCCGCAGATCCTGCACAGCGCCGTTGGCGCGCACGAGCACCGCCTGCTCGGCGAGCTTCGGCCCGATCGCCCGCGCGGCGTCGAGGCCGGTGGCGCCGTCGGGGAGCTCGAGCTCCGTGGAATCCGGGAGGACGACCTTCATCGTCCCAGGAGAATAACTATGTGGCGTTCAGCGTCAGCGTGTGCGAGAGCTTGTCACCGCTCGGCGCGTTCATGTCGACCGTGAGCGTGTAGCTCTTGCCCTTCACGGGCGTGAACTTCGTCAGCGGAATCGCGATCCAGCCGTCGAACCGCAGCGGCGGGGCGAGCTGGTCGACCGCGACGAGCTTCCCGCCCGTGAAGACGCGCCAGGTGACGCCGACCGGCGTGCCGAGCGGGTTCTTCGCCGCGAGCTGCACCGCCGAGACGGACACGACCGGGCTCTTCCCGGCGGGGATCGTGAGGATCGCATTGCGCGCATCGAACTGCGGCGAGGCCGACGCGAACGCGTTCCACCCGGGCTTATGGGTGTTCGCGTTGTCGACGATGCCGCTCTTCCAGGCATTGCCGCTGTCGTCGCGATACGTGAACCAGATGAACATGTTCACGAACGAGTAGCCCTTGAGCACTGAGAGCACCTGCTTGATGTTCGCGGCCTGCTGCGAGAGGGAGACGCCCTTCGGGTTCGCCGGCTTCGTCTGGTAGCCGTACTCGTCGATCCAGATCGGCGTGGTCTTGCGCTTGAACCACGTGTTCAGGCTCGTCTCGAACTGCGGCAGCGAGGCGACCGAGACGTTCGGCCACTTGACCTTCTGCGTCACCGGCGCGGTGAGGTCGGTCGGATACGGATGGTGCGACCAGGCGTCGAACTTGATCAGGGGCTTCTGTTGCGAGACGAGCTGCGCGAAGTTGCCCGGCGAGAGCGTGTCCTGCGTCGAGTTCGAGCCGAGCGGCTTGTCGCGGCCGCGCGGCGAGGTGTCACCCGCTGCGACAAGCGCCGAGGGGCTCGCGGACTTGATCCCCGCGTAGGCGGCGCGGTACAGCTTCGCGTAGATCGCCGGGCTCGACGGCTTGCCCTTCGTGAACTGCGGCGCGAGGAACTGGTTCAGGTTCGGCTCGTTCCAGACCGAGTAGAAGCGGACGAACGGATAGCCCGGGTTGCGGCCGTCGTAGCGCGACGCGACGGCGTGGACGAAGGTCTGCCAGTCGGCGTAGTTCTTCGGCGCGTAGTTCGCGCCCTTGCCGCCGTTGGCCCACTTCGGAACGCCCCAGATCGTGAACAGCACCTCTTCGCCGCGCGCCTGGGCGCCACGGACGAGCTCGTCGAGGTCGTCCATCCGGTAGGCGGGATCGAACGGGTTCGAGGGGCTCGCAGGCCTCTCCGGCGCGATCTGCGGCCAGTAGACCCAGGCGCGCACGACCGTCGATCCGGCAGCGGCGGCCCCATCCAGGTTGTCGGCGCGATCGGTGCGCCAGCGGAAGCTCGGGTCGTCGTGGAAACCGATCCACATCCTCGGCGCGGCGTTGGCTGCCGTGGCGGCAAGCAGGACGAATATCGCGGCAACAAGCGCGAGGCGCGCAAAGCGAATCACAGGATCGAGCTCCCTTCGTTTTCTGGACCGAGTCACCAACCCTACCGACGACTGGAGACGGCTTCGCGGCAGAGGTGTTAGTCGAGGCCGATCTTTTACCTCTGCAATACACAGGGCCGGTGCAGCCAATACACAGCGGCCCTAGAACGTGCCGAATGGCTCAACTTCCGGTCTATGCGAAGCACTTTGGCCCCGAGCAGGCGGAGCGGCTGTTGTGGCGCGCGGGCTTCGGTCCGGGGCCCGGCGACGCCGCCGAACTGGCGAAAACGGGCCTCCGCGACGCCGTGCTGTCGCTCACGCGGCCTGCGGCGGAGCTGCTCACGGGGCCGGCGCCCACCGACCGAGGCGCGCCGATCGCGCCCTATGACGCGTTCGGCCACGACCATCTCTGGTGGCTCGACCGGATGGTGCGCTCGAACCGGCAGCTCGTCGAGCGGATGACGCTCGTCTGGCACGACTGGTTTGCGACCTCGAACCTCGGCGTCGGCTCGCAGCGCCTGATGCTCAACCAGAACCAGACGCTTCGCACGGGCGCCCTCGGCAGCTTCTCCGACCTTCTGCTCGCAGTCACCCGCGACCCAGCGATGCTGCTCTGGCTCTCCGGCGTGAAGAACTCGGTGCGCGCGCCGAACGAGAACTACGGGCGCGAGATGATGGAGCTCTTCACCCTCGGAGTCGACAACGGCTACACCGAGGACGACGTCCGTGAGCAGGCCCGCGCGCTGACCGGGTGGCGCGGCCAGAAGAAGGACGACAACCCCGCCGACTTCACCTTCGTGCCGAAGCTGCACGACTCCGGAACCAAGACGATCTTCGGCAAGTCGGGCACCTTCGACTGGCAGGACTCGTGCCGGCTCTGCCTCGAGCACCCAAACCACGCGGCGTACTTCGTGACGAAGCTCTGGAGCTACTTCGTCCCGACCGCGCCCGCGAAGGCGACCGCTGCCGCGCTCCAGGCTCTGTACCGCGACGGGTATCAGGTCAGGCCCGTCGTCGAGGCGATTCTCCAGCATCCCGATCTCTACGACGGTCCGCGGATGGTGAAGCCGCCCGTCGTCTACACGGCGGGGCTGCTGCGCGCGCTCGGGCGCGGCGTCGACACGATCCTCTGGACGCGACTCGACGCGGGCTCGGGGCAGCGGCTCTTCTATCCGCCGAACGTCGCGGGGTGGGACGACACGCGCTGGCTCGACACCGCGACCTTCCGCGGCCGCTGGTTCCTCGCCTCGCTCGCGTTCGCGACGAAGCCGCCGCAGGGCGGCTCGTCCGATCCGAAGCGGCTGGTCGACCGCGCGCAGGCTGCGCTCGGCAGGCCGACGCTGATGCCGGAGACAAGCAAGGAGCTGCTCAGATTCGCGACGGCGAACCGCGGCAGCGGCGCGGTCGTCGTCGAGTCCGCGCTGCGCCAGCTGCTCGCCGTCTCTCCCGATCTCCAGACCTCCTGATGGCCTGCGACGACTGCAACCGCACGGAGCTCTTCCGCCGCGCGGTCGCCGAAGCGGGACGCGGACTGCCGTCGATCGAGCCCGGGATGCCGCTGCCCGCGGGGACCGGGCTGACCCGGACGCGGTTCGTGGCTCAGGCCGCCGGGCTCGCACTCGCGGTCTACGGCGGCACGAAGCTCTCGTCGTGGGTGTTCGAGGACGGGATCGCGGGCGCCGCGACGCTGCCGCAGCAGCCGGTGCTCGTCTCGGTGTTCCTCGAGGGTGGGATCGACGCGCTCTCGGTGCTCTTTCCGGCCGGCGACCCGCTCTACGCGCAGTTCCGTCCCAAGCTTGCCCTACCGGCTGCGTCGGGAATCCCGTTCGCCGAGGACTCCAGGCTCCTCTGGCACCCGTCCGCGGCGCCGCTTGCGACACTTCATGCCGAAGGAAAGGTGACGGTGCTGCCGACGGTCGGCTACGACCATCCCGACAAGTCGCACTTCACCTCGCGCCACTACTGGGAGGTCGGCGCCACGGACACGGGGCTGCGCACGGGCTGGCTCGGCCGCTACCTCGACGCACACGGCACCGCGGACAACCCGCTGCAGGGGCTCTCGCTCGACACGGGGCTCCAGCCGGCGCTCGCGACCGCGCGCGTGCCGATCGCCTCGCTCGACAGTCCCGACAACTACGCCTTTTCGGCGCCCGGCCTCCCCGCCTTCCCGCTCGAAGAGCGGATGCTCGCCTCGGCGGGCGCGCTCGGCGCGGTCCATGCCGCCGGGCGCGACCCGGCGCTGCGCCAGGCCGGCTCGGCGGCCCAGCAGGCCCAGACGCTGCGCGGCAAACTGAGCCAGTTCAGCTCCGACCTCCATTCCGCGGCCGCCTATCCGCAGTCGACAGACGAGTTCCCCCACCGCCTCGCCGGGCTCGCTGCGATGATCGCCGCCGGCCTGCCGCTGCACTGTGTCGCGCTCACCGCGCCGGGACGCTTCGACACGCACGCCGACCAGCCGACCGCGCTCTCGGACGGGCTGAAGCTCACCTCCGCATCGCTCTATGCGTTCCAGCGCGACCTCGAGGCGCGCGGGCTCGCCGACCGCGTGCTCGTCCACGTCTGGTCGGAGTTCGGGCGTCGCGCCCGCGAGAACGGCTCGAACGGGACAGACCACGGGGCGGCCGGCGTCGGCTTCCTGATCGGCTCGCGCGTCAAGGGCGGGATGATCGGCGAGTATCCGGGACTCGCGACCGGGCTCGACGCCCAGGGCAACCTGCAGGCCACCGCCGACTTCCGCGGCGTCTACGCGGCGCTCATCGAGCAGTGGCTCAGCGCCGATGCTGCCCAGGTGATTCCGAACGCCGCTCAGTTCCAGCGCCCGCAGCTCCTGCGATGAAGACCGCGGCGACCATCGTCGCGCTGCTCGCCCTCGCCGTGCCGGCCTCGGCTGCGGCCCCGCCCGCACGGGTGCAGGTTGTGGCCAAGGAGTTCTCGCTCTCGCTCTCGCGTCCGTCGGTGAAGGCCGGCCCGGCGATCGTCGAGCTGGCGAACTTCGGCGAGGACCCTCACGACCTGCGCCTGCAGCGGGTCGGCGGCACCAAGGTGTACGGGACGCCGATCATCCAGCCCGGCGCCGTATTCGACCTCTCGCTCCGCCTGCTCCCCGGCCGCTACCGGCTGTGGTGCCCGCTCGGCAACCATCGCGCGCTCGGGATGGTCGCCACGCTCACCGTCAAGAGCTAGTGCAGCGAGATCGGAATCGCGCTCTGGGTCGTCTGCCCGGCGGTCTTCGCCTGGAGGACGATCGTGCAGATGCCCGACTGGGACTTCCCGGCCGGCACGGTCAGCCTGAGGGTCGAGGAGCCCGCCTTGACGCTGCGCGTCCAGGTCTGCACGAGCTCTCCGTGCGGTGAGTAGAGCGTGGCGACGACGCGTGCGCTCTGGCTCATCAGCACGGTCACCGAGATCCGCTGGGTGCGGCCGGGAAGCTGCACGGCGCTGCCGCTCACGGTCAGCGCGAGCTTCGTCGACTTCGGGCGGAGCACGCCGAAGAACGTGAGGTGATGCGTGAGGACATGGATCGCGCCGCTCGAGTCCGCGAACCAGCCGCTCGGCTGGTCGGCGCCCAGGACGTTCGAGTCCAGCTTCGCCAGCGGTGACCACGTGGCGCCGTCCTCGGAGGAGGACGGCACGCCGATCGGGCCCGCCGCGAAGATGAGCTCGAGCGGCTGGTCGAACGTCTGCACGACCGCCCCGTCGGAGAGCCGGGTCACGGTCACACGCACCACGCGGCTGCCGGTGCCGAACGTGCCGCCGATCGACGGCTCGTCGGTGACGTCGACCTTGACGACCTGGGTGAACGTGCCCGCCGTCCAGTTGACGATGGTGTCGCCTGAGCTGGACACGACCGAGCCGGCCTTGCCCGGCAGGCCGATGTCTGGCCGCGTCGGGACGATCGTGAAGTGGACCGTGATGTTCTGCCGCGGGTTGTAGCCGTCGTCCATCGTCGCCGTGAGCGTGTAGTCACCGGCCTGGGTCGCCGAGAACGGCTGCGAGTACGCGGCGCCGGCGCCCGACTGGAGCGTCGTCGTCCGGCCCGGGCCTGCGACGGAGATCGCGTACCAGCTCGTCATGTGGTTGGCGTTGAGCGTGACCGTGTCGAGAGAGGTCAGGGCGGCGCCGTTGCCCGGGCTCGAGCCCAGGTACTGGACCGGCGGCGGAGGCGGCGGGATCACACAGCTCTGACCGTCGTCGGAGAGGCGGAACGGGAGGTGGCACGTAGGCGTGGTCGAACCGCCGCCGCCTCCACCGCCGCCGCCGCCGCCGGTGAGGACGGTCTGGTTGAGGAAGGTCGGCGCCGAGTTCCCGGCGAGGTCCTGGGTCGCAGTCCCGGAGTAGCTGACCGTGACGAGGTCGCCGGAGGTGACGGAGCCGGCGAGCGAGAGGGTCACCGTCGTGCCGCTGACCGTGACGCTCGTCACGTTGTCGACCGAGAGGTTGACGAGCACGGAGAAGTCACTCGTGGGCGGAGTCGAGTTCGCGTCGAGGGTCTCGCCGTAGGCGAGCTGGAGCGTCCCGCCGGTGGCGCTTGCGGTGAGGAGCGAGGGCGGAGTCGTGTCCGAGTTCGTGAAGACGACCGCAGCCGTGCCCGTGAGGGGCGAGCCGTTGACGGTGCCGCTCACCGTGCCGCTGCCGGTCGAGCTGGCGGTGAGCGTCGCGGTGTAGGTGCCGTTGCCGTGGTCGGAGACCGCGGAGAGCGTCCCGCCGGTCGTCGCGAGGGCGACGGTGGCGCCGCCGCTCGAGAGGTTGTTGCCGTACGCGTCCTTCAGCTTCACGGTGATCGTCGAGGCGCTGACGCCGTCGGCGACGATCGTCGTCGGCGAGGCGGTGATCGTCGAGGTGCCGCCCGAGCCGGCGCCGACGCTCACGGTCAGCGACGCGATCGAGGTATGCCCGCTCACCGTCGCCGTGACCGCATGCAGCCCGGAAGCCGTCGCCGTGCAGGTCGCGGTCGCGTCCACGCACGATCCGTCCGGGACGATGCCGAACGTCGCGGTCTGGGCACCGAGACTGTGGCCGTACGCGTCCGAGCCCGAGACGCCGTAGACCTGACTCCCGCCCGCGACGATGGTCGACGAGGACGGGCTGATCTGGATCGTGGCCAGCGGGCCTGCGATGAACGATGCGGCTGGCGTCTGCGTGAGCGTGATCGAATCGGTCGTGTCGGTGGCGGTGAAGGTCGAGGTCTCGACGGCCGTGTCCGTGGCCGAGAAGGTCGCGATGCCCGCCGCGCTCGTCACCGCAGCAGCCGAGACCGCTGCCGAGCCGGTCGCCGCGACGGCAACGGTCTTGCCGGGCTCGGCGTTGCCGTAGGCGTCCTTCAGCGTCACGGTCACGGTCACCGGGGTCGACCCGTCGGCGATCACGGAAGCGGGCGCTCCGGTCACCGCGGAGGTCGAGGTGCTGACGACGGCCGGGCTCACCGTCGTCGCCGCGCCCGAGCCCGTGAGCGCGCCGTCACCCGCGGAGATCGTCTGCGAGCCGGCGGTCTTGAGCGTCGCCGCGAAGACGTAGGTGCCCGCGTCGGCGCCGGTGTAGGCGTGCGAGCCGAGCGCGGCCGCCTGCGGGTCTGTGCTCGTCAGGCTCACCGTGCCGGTGTAGCCCGTGGTCGTGTTGCCGTACGCGTCCTTCGCGGTCACGGTCACACTCGCCGGCGTGCCCGCGGTCGCGGTCGCGGGTGAGGTCACCGAGAGCACCGAGGTCGCCGCGGGCGAGACCGCGATCGAGCCGCTCGTGCCGCTGCTCGAGCCGTCGGAGGCGGACACGGTCCACGACCCGGTGGTCTTCAGTGTGACGGGGAAGCCGTGCGTTCCCGCGTCGCCCCCCGTGAAGGCGTGTGAGCCGGGCGAAGGCACCTGCGGATCGGTGCTCGTCAGGTTGACCGTGCCGGTGTAGGCGGGCGTGGTGTTGCCGAACGCGTCCTTTGCGGTGACGGTGACGGTCACGCCGCTGCCGGCCGACGCCGTGGCGGGGCCGCTGACGACGAAGTTCGTGGTCGGGCCGGGCGTGAAGCTGACGGAGGCCGAGGCGGCCAGCGCAGCTGCGTTCACGGTGCCGGTGATCGAGGCGCTGCCCACCGTCGCCGGCGCAGTGAGCGTCGCCGTGTAGGTGCCGTCGGCGTGATCCGTGACGGCCGAGAGCGACCCGCTCGTGGTCGAGAGGCCGACGGTGCCGCCGGAGCTCGTGAGGTTGTTGCCGAAGGCGTCCCTGAGCTGCACCGTGACAGCCGAGGTCGAGGTGCCGTTCGCGACGAGCGAGCCCGGCGCCGCGACGATCGTCGACAGCGCAGTCGAGGGCGCGCCCGGGTTGACCGTGATCCCTGCGCTCGTGCCGGTGATGGAGCTCGTCGGCACATCGGTCGCGGTGATCGTCTGCGAGCCCGCCGTCTTCAGCGTGTACGCGTTCGAGAACGTGTGGACGCCCGCGTTGCCGCCCGTGAAGGTGTAGTTCGCCGGGCCGGTCCAGGCGCCGTCGCTGCTCGTGAAGGCAACGGTTCCAAGGTAGCCAGTCGCGGTGTTGCCGTACGCGTCGAGCGCGGTCACCGTCACCGACCCCGTGGAGCCGGCCGTCAGCGACGCCGGTGTGCTGGTGAGCGCGAGCATCGAGGCCGAGCCGGGGTTCACGGTGAGATTGCCGGTCGTTGCAATGAGCGTTCCGTCTGTCGCGGACACGGTGCTCGTGCCGGCCGTCTTCAGCGTCACGGGCAAAGCGTGCGAGCCGTTGTCCGCGCCGACGAACGTGTACAGGCCCGGGAGCACCGCAGCCGGATCCGTGCTCGTCAGGCTGACGGTGCCGGTGTAGCTCGTGGCGATGTTGCCGTAGGCGTCCTTCGCCGTCACGGTGACCGAGAGCCCCGAGCCGGCGGTGACCGGGCTCGTCGCGATCGCGGTCATCGTCGCCGCCGGCAACGCCGAGTTGACGGTGATGCCCGGGCTGGTGCCGGTGACCCCGCCCGCCGTCCCCGTGATCGTGCGCGAGCCCGCCGTCTTCAGCGTGTACGCGTTGGTAAACGTGTGAACGCCGGCGTCGACGCCGGTGAAGGTGTAGTTCGAGGGCAGGACCGCCTGCGCGTCGTTCGACGTGAACGTGACGGTGCCGGTGAAGGTCGTCGCCGTGTTGCCGTAGCCGTCGATCGCGGTGATCGTGACCGAGCCGGTCGTCCCGGCCGTCAGCGAGGGCGGCGTCGCGGTGAGCGACAGGTCGGAGGCGGCCGCCGCCTCGACGGTGACGGACGGGGACGCGGCCAGCGCGACCATCGGCGATGATCCGGTCGAGTTCTCGGAGGTGGTGAACGTGCTCGTGCCCGCGGCAGTCGTGGCTACGGCGGCCGCGCTCGGCTGGGCGCCGCCGGTCGTGTTCCCGTAGACGACGGTCAGCGTCGCGGCCGCCGCGAGCGTGACGCCGCTGACCGAGAGCGTCCGCGTGCCGGAGCTCCAGCTGGGAGTCCCTGCGCTGGAGGTCGTGTAGTTCGGGCTCGTGTTCGACGCCGTCTGCGGATCGCCCCAGCCGGCGGGCACCGCGATCGCGATGGTGCTGTTGGCGACCCCGCCGGCCGCGGCCGTGTAGGTGAAGGTGTGGGAGTTCGTCGTCGAGCCGGCCGTGACGAGCGTGGGCGACACGGTCATCGTCCCGGAGCCGTCGGCGGCGTTGATCGTGATGGTCGGCGATCCCGCGGTGAGGGCGGTGAACGTCGCGCCGACCGAGCCCTCGAATCCCTTCCAGGCGCCGGAGGTGCCGACGACGGGCACCGCGGCGGTGTAGGTGATCGTCACCGTGTCGCCGGCGGACATGGTGAGGGCGCTGAAGTTGATCTGCTGGGCCGAGAAGGCGATGGTGCCGGAGCCGGCGGAGAAGACCGCGCTCGTGTTCAGCGCGGTCGGCGCGGGCCAGCCGGCCGGGGCGGTCAGGCGGAGCACGCCGCCGAGCGTGCCGCCCGTGGCGGCCGTGTACGTGAAGTTCAGGGCCTGCGTTGCGCCCGCCGACACGTTGAGCCGGTCGAGCGCCAGCGTCCCCGAGCCGTTCTTGGCGTAGACCTGGACCGTGCTCGAAGCCGCCATCTTGGACGGATCGGTCGTGTCGCTCGCGGTGATCGTCTGCGAGCCGGGCGTGTTGAGCGTCACCGCGCCGGTGAACGTCCCGTTGGTCAGCGACGGCGTCGCGCTCGGCATGAAGCTAGCGAGCGCGTCGCTCGAGGTGAGCGCGAGGGCGTCGTTCAGGCCGACGGTCGACACATAGTTGCAGTAGGCGTCCTCGGCCTTGACCGAGCTGATGCCGAACGAGGTGCCCGCCGCCTGCTTGGCCGGAGTCCCGCCCTTGCACGAAGCGGGAACAGTGACACCGGTGGGGTTGACGTTCGTCTCCGACGGGAGGAGCAACTGCAGCTTCACCGGCGCTCCCGCCGTAAGGGTGTTTCCGGCGCCTGCGTTCACGGTTGTCGTGTCGGCGCTCGTGCTGACCTTCCAGTTCGCGGCCACGATCCCGGTCGCCTGCGTCGCATTGGTCACGCCGGCGATCGTCAGCGACGCGATCGCGCCGGCATTCACGCACGGCGGCGACGCGGTCGTCAGGTTGATGGTCACGACGTTCGCTCCACCGCTCGCGCTCGACACAGAGCAGCCGGCGTTGAAACCGCTCACGAGACCGACCACAGGGGATGACGGCGTGGTGAAGGTCGTGGTGGGAGTCGCTGTCGGGAACGTCACCGTGATCGCGCTGCTGTTGTTGAGCGTGCCGCTTGCGCTCGTCGTAAATCCGACCGTCCAGGTCGCCGGCGTGGCCACGGTTAGCGTCGGGCTCGTGAAGCTGACCAGTGTGACGCCGGTTGGATCGATCACATATGGCACGGGCAGCGACGAGTCGTCGAGCCGAAGCTCGAGGAAGCGGCCGCCACCGGCGAGCGTCCACCGGAGGCCCTTCGGCGTGAGAGCGCGTCCGGACGTGTCGAGTAGCGCAACCGGCGCGATGCTGATTCCGGTGTCCCGACCGTCCTCGCTGCGGAAGCTCACTGAGCCGTTGCGGTCGAGGCGCGGCACGAGCTTGGAGCCGCCAATCTGCCAGCGCCAGGTATGCATGCCCTGGTGGCTATCGACCTGGAGCAGCTGCTCCGCGCCGGAGCCGGAGACCGTCACGAACTCCCGTCCGAAGCTGGTCCTGCGGGCGGCGCCGCGGGAGTAGGCGCTCCAGCGGCCCTGTCCGCCGTTCACGGTGGACAGCGACATCGTCAGCGCGCCGACCCGCACCCGGAATCCTCCTGGCGTGATCATGTTGGCGGCCTTGTACTTGGGGCTCGTCCCAACTGGAAGTGCGGCGCGCCTGCTGCCGAGCTGCGCCGCTACGAACGCCGGAGTCTCAACGACCGTATGCGCCAGTGGCTGCGCAACCGGATGGGATGCGCTTCGCGAACTTGATCCGAGGATCGCACCCGCCGCAGCGGCGCAAATGAGCGCAAGCAGAGGCAGTCCGACGAGCAGGCCAAGGCGTTGCGCCCGTCCGATCGGAGGTCCTTTCCGCAGATAACCGTGTCCGAGATCCATCTTCGTTGTGCGCACCGCAGCGCGCTGACTTTTCTTTTCGGCTAATTCGGGCTCGGGCGTAAGCCCCAATGGGTGCTACACGGAGAAGTTCACTCGAACGAGGGATTACGACTTGTCGCCGTAAATCCGATCGCGCGCGTCTCTAGGAGGAGCTCGGCTCCGCTTCGGGCTCGATCGCCAGCTTCGGCAGCCTCCGGTCGGCCCAGCTCGGGAACCACCACGTGCTGTCGCCGAGCAGCTGGAGCGTCGCCGGCAGCAGGATGCAGCGGATCACGAGCGCGTCGAGCAGCACGGCGCTGGCGAGCGCGAGCCCGAATAGCTCGATCACCCGCTCACCGCCGAGGATGAAGCTCGCGAAGACCGCGACCATCACGGCAGCGGCAGCCGTGATCACGCGGCCGGTGCGGATCAGCCCTTCGCGGACGGCGGTCGAGCTGTCGGCGCCGTGCGTCCACTCCTCGTGGATGCGGCTGACGAGGAAGACCTCGTAGTCCATGGAGAGCCCGAAGACGATGGCGAACACCATCACCGGCAGGAACGCCGCGATCGGGCCGCCGGAGATCCCGAAGTACGAGCCGAGCCAGCCCCACTGGAAGACGGCGACGACGATTCCCATCGAGGCGCCGATCGAGAGCAGGTTCATCACCGCGGCCTGCACCGGGATCAGCAGTGAGCGGAAGACGACCATCAGCAGCAGCGCCGAGAGCAGCACGACGATGCCGATGAAGTACCAGAGCTTGCTCGAGAGGACGCTCGAGAAGTCGATCTGCGCGGCCGTCGCGCCGCCGACGTACGCGGTCGCGCCCGTGGCCTGCTCGACCGGCGGGATCACGTCGTTGCGGAGGTGACGGACGAGCGCCTCGGTCTCCGTGCTCTGCGGCGAGGTCTCGGGGAACGCGGCGATCGTCGCGACGTCGATTGCCGGGCTCAGCCGCGGCGGCGACACGGCCGCGATGCCCGGGGTCGAGCGGAGCGCCGACTCGAACTGCGCGATCGTGACCGACTTGCCGGTCGCGGGCAGCTCGATCGCGACGAGAAGCGGGCCGCTGAAGCCCTTGCCGAAGCCGGCGGCGAGCAGGTCGTACGCCTTGCGCGTGGTCTGGCTGGTCGGGTCGTTGCCGGCGTCGGTGTTGCCGAGATGGAGACTGAGCGCGGGCGCGGCGAGTAGAAGCATCAAAGAACCCGAGGCGATGAAGGCGACCCACGGGCGCCGCTGGATCACGCCGATCCAGCGCGTCCAGAAGCCGCTGCGGTCGTCCTGCGGCTCCTTGCGGCGGCGCGCGAGGATGCCCGGCTTGCCGATCCGGCGGCCGAAGAAGGTGAGCAGCGCGGGCAGGAGCGTCAACGACGCGGCCAGCACGAGCAGCACCGCGATCGACGACGAGACGGCGAGCCCGTAGAGGAAGCTGACGCCGAGCGTGAACATCCCCATCAGCGCGATCACGACCGTCGCGCCGGCGAAGATCACCGCGCGGCCGGCCGTGTTCATCGACTCCTCGACCGCGGCGGCCACGTCGTTCCCGTTGCGGTTGTACGCCTCGCGGTAGCGCGTGACGATGAAGAGCGCGTAGTCGATGCCGACGCCGAGGCCGATCATCAGCGCGAGCGTCGAGGAGAAGTCGGGCATGCTCAGCACGCGGCTCAGAAGGCCGATCAGGCCGAGCCCGGTGCCGAGGCCGAGCAGCGCCGTGATGATCGGGAGCCCCATGGCCAGCATCGAGCCGAAGCTGAGCAGCAGCACGACGATCGCGGCGCCGATCCCGACGAGCGCCGTGTAGCCGATCGACGACTGCTGCGCCTGCTCGATCGCCTGGCCGCTCAGCTCGACCTGGAGGCTCGACGAGCGCGCGGCGGTCGCGGTGGCGATCACCCTGTCGGTCGCGGCCTTGGGCAGGACGTTCGCGCGCTGGTCGAAGGCCACGGTGGCAAAGCCGATCGAGCCGTCGCTCGAGATCGCGTGGCTGCCGGGCGCGAAGGGGCTCGTCACGGAGGTGACGTGCGGCAGGCGCGCGACGCGGGCCAGCATCTGCTCGACCTCCGTGCGCACTGCAGGCTCCTTGAGCGTGCCGCCCGGGGTGTGCAGGACGATCTGGTCGGAGTCGCCCGACTGCGCGGGGAAGCGGCTGGTGAGCAGGTCGGCGGCGCGCTGCGCGTCAGTGCCTGGCAGCGAGAAGTTGTTGCCGTAGTGGGTGCCGACGACGCCGGAGAGGCCCATCGCGGCGACCAGCGCAACGAACCAGAGCGCAACGACGGAACGGCGATGGTCGCTCGACCAGCGGGCCAGTCTCAACATCTAGCGGGCTCCTTCAATCGCATTGAACATCAACCTATTCGATGTTACACTAAATTCCGTGGCGACGAAAACACGCGGAATCGACGACGATCTCCTCGAGCTCCAGCAGCTCCTGCCGACGATCTTTCGCGCCCTGCGCCACGGCGGGCCGACCTCGGACGAGGTCGAGCCGTTCAAGCGCGCCTTCTTCGACGCGGGCCTGCGCGAGCGTCACGGCCGCGTCCTCTTCACCCTCGCCCTGACGGGCCCGTCGACTGTCGGAGAGCTCGCGACCAGGGTCGCGCTCGCGCCGGCGACGACGAGCCTCCTCGTCGGCGAGCTCGACCGGGCCGGGTTTCTCGAGCGCCACGAGGACGATGCCGACCGGCGCCGCACGATCGTCTCACTCCCCGAGCCGCTGCGTGCCGTGATGGAGCAGCTGGCGCGCGCCAAACTCGAGCCGCTGCGGCGTACACTTGAGCAGATGAGCCCCGCCGCGCGGAAGCACTTCATCGACGGTATCCGGATCCTCAGCACCGAGGCCGCCGAGCAGTGACCTGGCTCGCGCTCGTCAGCCTGAAGAACGCCTCCACGACGGCCTGTTACGTCTCCGGGGTTCCGCAGCTCAGCCTCATCGGTCTACACGGCAAGGCGCTGCCGACGCACGTGATCGCGGTGCCCCACGGGGCGACCGCTGCGAAGATCGTGCTCGCGCCCGGTCGCTCGGCCAAGGCGGACGCGCGCTTCTCACCGGATGTGCCGGGTCCCGGCGAGCAGGTCCAGGGCCAGTGCGAGCTGAAGGCCTACCGGCTACGCCTGACGATCGGCGACAGCAGCACGATGGTTCCCGTGATCCAGCCGACGCCGGTCTGTGAGCACGGCACGCTGCAGCTCAAGCTGTTCAGCGCAGCGTAAGGATCGAGAGCGTCCGCGAGATCGCCTCGCCGAGCGGCGCGTCCTTCGTCGTTCCCCAGAGCGGGCCGCAGCCGTCGGAGACGAGGTCGACGACACGCAGCATCCCCGCCGGGGTCACGGGCTCCTCGACGCGCTCGAGCACCTGAACGAGAGTCTCGACGGACTCTCGGTGCTCCCGGACGGCGGGCAAGTACAGCGGACGACGGCGGCCGAACGGCCGCTCGTAGGCCATCTCCTCGATCAGCCGAAGCGTCCGCGCGAGCATCCGCCGTTGCCGCGAGGAGCAGAGCTGCTCGGCCCGCCACGCGTAGGCGGGCGAGACGAACGGGCCGGTGGCGCTTCGCAGCCACGCGTCGGCCGCGCGCCGCTGGCTGCGGAGCCGCACGAGCGCGAGGACGAGCGCGTAGAGGCCGAAGACCGCGAGCGAGACGGCAGCGATCCCGAGCCAACGGCCCGAGAGCACGGACCAGGCGGGAACGCCGACCAGCGCCGCCCCGGCGAGACAGCCGACGGGCAGCGCGAGGGTCCGTCCTATTCCCGGAGTTCCACGCAGCTGCAACGCCCTGAAAGCGTAGCTCGCCTAGTCGAAGACGATGACGGCTCTGCCGCGGAGGCCGCCGGCCTCCATCAGCCGATGCGCGTCGGCAGCTCGCTCGGGTGGGAAGGTGGCGGCGACGCGCAGGGTCAGGGCGCCCCGGCCCGCGAGTTCGCTCAGCTCGAGGAGCCACTCGGTTCGTTCGAGCACCTCCGTGACCTGGACCCGGTGGATCGTGATGCCGTCCTCGACGTCCGCGCCGTCCCAGCCCCTGACGTAGGCCAGTCCGCCGCCGGCGCTGATCGCCGGGAACATGGCACGCCCGTGCAAGGCCGTGTCGAAGACGCCGTCGACGCCTCCGGGAAAATCGTCGCCGCGCGCTACGACGACGTCGGCGCCGAAACCGCGCACGAGCTCCTCGTCGTCGGCGGCAGCGTCGGCGACCACGCGGAGCCCGTGTAGCTTCGCGATCGGGATCACGTAAGAGGCGAGGAGCCCGGCGCCGCCGGTGACTGCGAGTGTCGCCCCCGGCTCGAGGCCGAGCAGCTCGAGGCCGCGGAGTGCGGTCAGGCCGTTCATCGGCAGCGTCGCGGCCTGCTCGACGGTCGCGCCCTCCGGAATCGGGACGACCGAGGCCACCGGGACGACGACGAGCTCCGCCTGCGCGCCGCCTTCGAGACGCCGCGGCATCACCGCAGCCATCACCTCGTCGCCGACCGCGAGGCGCTCCACCCCGGCCCCGACCGACTCGACCGTTCCGGCCGCGTCCATGCCGGGTACCCAGGGCGGCGAAAGCCCTTCGGCGCCGCGCTGGCGCAACACGATGTCCGTCGGGTTGACCGACGCGGCGCGGACGGCCAGGCGCACCTCGCCGGGCCCCGGCTCGCGGACCTCGCGCTCGACGACGCCGAGAACCTCCGGCCCGCCCGGCTCGGTGATCGCGACCGCCCGCGTCACAGCCATTCCAGGAGCTCCGCGACGGTTCCGACGGTCAGGTCCGGTCTCTGCACCTCCGGCACGCTATCGAGATCGAGATCGGCGCTGATGCCGCTGCGCACGAGGACGGTCGTCGAGCGGCCGAGCTTCCCGAGCGCGACGTCAAGACGGAAGTCGTCGCCGACCATCGCGATCTCCTCGGGGCGGACGCCGAGCAGGCGCCGCATCACGCGCACGGCAGCCTGCGAGGGCTTGCCGACCACGACTGGCCGTGAGCTACTCGCCTTCGCGATCGCGGCGGTGATCATCGCGCCGCGGCTCAGAATCGGGCCGTCGGCGCCCGCGTACGCGGGGACGTAGCTGCCGGTGAGCAGGCGCGCTCCCGCGATCACGGCGCGCGCCGCACGCTCGAGCTCCTCGAAGTCGACCCGGTCTGCGTGGGCGACGAAGACGGCGTCGATCTGGCCACCGTCGACGAGCTGGATGCCGACCTCCTCGAGATAGCGGCGCGCGGGCCCGGTCGCGAACGGCAGCACGCGGGCACCGCCGCGAAAGCGCTCGAGATACGCCTGCACCGAGTTCAGCGGAGTGAGCACCTGGCCGTCCTCGACCGGGAGCCCTGCAGCGCGCAGCTGGCCCGCGAACGCGTCCGGAGCGACGTGACTGCCGTTCGTGAAGACCGCGAACGGCCGGCCCGAGGCCGTGACCCGGTGGAGGACATCGCGCGCGCCGGGGATCGCATGCACCTCTTCGGGGCCGGTGCGATGGACGAGCGTCCCGTCGATGTCGAAGACGAACCCGCGGACGCCCTCAAGAGGCACGGCGCCACTCCACGAGGTCGTCGCCCTTCTGGACGCGGAGGTACGAGATCGACTCGCGCCGCTCGATCTCGCGCAGAAGGCGGACGAGCGGATGATGGCCCGCGACGGTCACGGGCGCCGACCGCTCGGCAATCGGCCGGATCGCGTCGACCTGGTCCTCGGCCATCGTCAGACGCAGCAGAAGCTCCTCGTCGGAGATGCCCGCGCCGAAGCGGCGCCGTGCGCCCTCGAGGCTCACGGGCTGTGCGTCGCGGAGCGACTCGACCTTCGACAGCGAAAGCACCCTGTCAGCGACATCGGGATCCGGCGGCGCCGGAAAGTCGCCGTAGTGGCCGAGGAAGTAGCGCACGGTCTCGTCGGAGACGGTCGTCCAGCGCTCGGCGTCGACGACGTTTCGGAACGCCTGCGTGGCCATGAACTGCGAGACCGGCGTGACGAGGATCGGGTACCCCATCTCGGCCCGGACGCGCACGATCTCCTCGAGCACCGCCGGGAACAGCTCGGGGCGGCCGATCTCCTCGAGCATCCGCGTCGTCGTCGTGACCATTCCGCCGGGGAGCTGATGGTGGTAGTAGGCGGCGTCGTACTCGCGCGGCTCGCCCGGCGGCAGGCGCTTCTCCCAGACGAGGTCGCGGAAGTAGGCGCCGACCTCGGCGAGGGCGGTCGTGTCGAGCGTGTGCGTGTATCCGTCCGCCTCGAGATTTCGGAGCGTCGACTCGACAGTCGGCTGCGACGTCCCACTGCCCGCCGGGCCGACCGCGGTGTGGAGAACCTGGAAGCCCGCGTCGAGGCCCGCCATGTAGACGAGCGGCGCGAGCCCGATCGTGCAGTGGCTGTGCAGCTCGACCGTGCGCCCCGTCGCGACGAAGTGCGGCGCGAGCTCGCGCACGGCGTCGGTCGTGAGCAGGCCGCCGGGATCCTTGAGATAGAAGCGGTCGATGTCCGCGCAGTCGGCGAGCGCCGCGACCCGCTCGGCGTAGTAGGCGTGCGTGTGCACGGGGCTGATCGAGTAGGTCAGGCCGACGACGATCTCCTCGACGCCCTCCTCGCGCGCCATCCGCGCGACACGGCGAAGGGCCGCGGGGTCGTTGGCCGGCTCTGCAAACTGGAAGCGGCGGATGCCGTTGCGCACGACGCATCTGAACGCGAGGCGCATCACGTCCTCGTCGCACGGCTGCCACGCGATGAAGCGCATCCCGGTGGTGATGAAGTTGAGCTTCGTCTCCGGCATCGCGGCGCGCATCAGCCGGATCAGCTCCCACGGGTCCTCGTGATGGAAGCGCACGGACACCGCCATGTGCGTGCTCGACGTGAAGTCCAGCGCGTGGAAGCCGACGCGCTCCATCGTCGGCGCGATCGCGAGGATGTCGCCGGCGGTGAGGCCCGTCGCGCCCCAGAGGCTCTGGTTGCCGTCGCGCGTCGTCGTGTCGACGATCTCGACCGAGCGGCTCACGGCTCGACCCGGAAGAGCGGCGCGCCGTACTCCACGGGCTGTGCGTTCTCGGTCAGGACCTCTGCGATCGTGCCGGCGAGGCCCGCGTGCACCGAGTTCATCATCTTCATCACCTCGATGATGCCGACGATCGTGTCCGGCTCCACCCTCGCGCCCACGTCCACGAACGGCGCCTCGCCCGGCGCGGGGGCGCGGTAGAAGGTGCCGAGCATCGGCGAGGCGATCACGTCCGCCGTCGCCTCCGGCACGGGCGCGCTGACGGCCGGAACCCCGCCGCGCACGACGTGGAGCGACAGCTCCCCGGTCTCGATGCGAAGCTCGTCGAGGTCGGACTCGTCGATGATCCGCAGGATCTCGCGGACGTCGTCGTCGTTGAGCGCCACGTCAGTCCTTCTTCTCGACGACGCCGAACGCGCCCAGGACGAGCGCCATCGCCGAGGTCGCAGCCGGCGTGCCGGTCGGCTTCTGCACCGCGGTGACCGGGCGGGACTGGACGACGTGGAGCTCGCCGTCGCGAGCGATCGCCCACTCGACGTCCTGGTGCGAGCCGAAGTAGCGCTCGATGTGGCCGGCGACCTCGACGAGCGCGTTCAGAGCCGCGGCGTCGAGGCAGGCGACCTCCCGCCGCGCCTCGGGAACCTCGACCCGGATCGCGCCGCGCCCTCCGGCGTCCGGCACGTACTGGATGTCCTTGCTGTGGACGTGCTCGCGCACGACCTCCTTCGTGATCTTGCTGACGAGGTAGTCGTCCGGCGTCACCTCGCCGCCGACCACGGCCAGGCCGAGGCCCCAGCTCGCGTTTACCGCGACCATGCTCGGGTCGCCGCTCACGGGGTTGCAGGTGAAGAGGACGCCCGAGACTTCGGCGTCGACCATCGTCTGCACCGCGACGCCCATGGCCGGCTCGTCGGCGCCGATCCGCGCCCGGTAGCTGATCGCCGGCACGCTGTAGAGGCTGACCCAGCAGTCGCGAACGGCGTCGCAGACGTGGTCGGCGCCCCGCACCCAGAGGTAGGTCTCCTGCTGGCCCGCGAATGTCGCGTCCTGGCTGTCCTCGCCGAGCGCGCTCGAGCGGACGGCGACGGGCGGCTCCCCGAGCTCGCCATACCGTCGCGCGATCTCGTCACGCACCGCTTCGGGGACCGGCGCGAACCGCATCGCCTCGCTGATCGCGTGCGAGGCGGCGCCGATCGAATCGACGTCGCCGGGTGACATCCGCGTCATCTCGCCGGCGATCTTCCCGTCGAGGCCGGCCTCCTCCACGAACAGGCGGAACGCGGACGTCGACACGGCGAAGCCGGGCGGCACCGGGATCCCTGCGGCGATCAGCTCCCCGAGGGTCGAGCTCTTGCCGCCGAACGACCCGCTGTCCGCATGACGGAGCTCGGCCAGTGCGAGCGTGTGGAGCGCGCCGCTCACTCGAGGATCGACACCGTGCCCGCGGTCCCGTCGACGCGGATCCGCTGGCCCGTCTTGATCGACGAGGTGGCGCGGCCGGTCCCGACGACGGCGGGCAGCGCGTATTCGCGGCAGACGATCGCCGCGTGCGACATCACACCGCCGATGTCGGTCACCGCCGCCTGGATCTTGGAGAAGATCGGCGCCCACGCCGGCGAGGTGATGCTGCAGACAAGGATCTCGCCGTTGCGGACGTCGCCGATCTCGGCCACGGTCCTGACGACGCGCGCAAGGCCTTCGACGACGCCGGGCGAAGCGGCGGTTCCGGTTAGCTCCGGGCCGCCCTCCTGCTCGCGCGCCCACGCGTGGACGCGCTTCGTCGTGACGCCCCAGAGCATGATCAGCGCCGGGTCGAGCATCTCCTCCGGCACCGCGCCGACCGCGGGCGGCGGCGTCCACTCGCCGAGCCGCTCGAGGATCTCCTTCCGCCGCGCGATGATCGGCGGCCAGTACTTCGGCCCGCGCGCCGGCCCGCCGGTCGCCCACGTCAGCGCGAGCTCGTCCAGCGCCTCGTACACCTCGAGCCGCGTCAGCTGGAAGATGTCGTCGCGGTGCTCGAAGAACCCGTGCGCGACGAACAGGTCGCCGAACTCGCGGATCTTGTTCCACCACTCCGTGAGGAACCAGTAGTCGCAGATGAACTTGTGCTCCTCGACGTACGGGAAGACCGTGCGCGACAGCGCGAGCAGCTCGTCGAACCCCTTCCGCGCGTCGTCGTTCAGCAGCGCGGCGTACTCCGTCGCGAGCTTCTCCCGCGTCTCGGCGATGTGCTCGGTGGGCCGCTCTATGTCCGTGCCGGCGTTCAGCGCGCCGATGTGCCCGATCAGCGACGCGTACGGGATGCGCGGGTCGTCGAGCCAGCTCGTGTACATGTGGTAGAGGCCGTCGCCCGTCGCCATGTGGAACCAGGGCTCCTTGATCTCCTCGAGCTCGGCGAGCCACGCGCGTCCTGCATCGCTCTCGGCGAGCACGGCGTCGATCTCGGCGGGCGAGCGCCCCTCGACGAACGCGTCGTCGACCCCGGTATCGATCGCGAGGCGTGCCAAGCGGCGCAGCTCCTGGTCCGGCCGGAACAGGAGCACGTCGAGTCCCGCGACCATCTGCGCGATGTGCTGGTCGGGGATGTCCGGCAGATTCGCCTTGCAGAGCTCCGCGAAGGTCATGTACGCCCCGTAGCCGAGCAGCAGGAACTCGAAGTGGTGCTGCCACATCAGGTCGAGCAGACGCAGCGCATGCCGGTACGCCTGGATCACCGCGCAGAAGCCCGTCTCGTCGTCGTCGAACGCGACCGCGTCGGGCTCGTACTCGCCGAGCTCCGGAACCTCGAGCTCGCCGAGCTCCGCGATCAGCGCGTCCATCTTCACGCGCCACTTCCCGTAGAGCTCGTCCCAGTTCGCGTAGTAGTAGCCGGCGCGCGCCTGGAAGTAGCCTGCGCGCTCGGCGATCTTCGCCGGTTCCAAGACGGGGTTGCCGGAGATGTAGATGTAGCCGTTGATGCACCGCCAGTCGATCCCCATCGCCGGCGGGACGGCGAAGACGCGGTTCTGCCAGTTGCCGATCGCCTGGTACGGGCTGTCCGCGCAGATCGCGTCGAAGGCCGGCATCGGAACCGGGAAGTGCATCGAGTTCCAGAACCAGAACCGCTGCTCGTCCACCTCGCGGCGCTCCTCGTCGAAGCGCGCGTAGTACGGATACATGTCCTCCCAGCCCTCGCAGCCGGGTGGGGTCTCGATCTCGTACGGGCTCGGGAACGAACCAACCGCTGACGGCACTGCCATGGTCAACCTCCTGGGAGCCGGGAATTCGATTCTTTCAGACGGCAGTGCGTGACGCATTCAGGGCGACGGCGGAGAGAATGAGCGCCGTGAAGGCCTTCTCGTCGATCTCCTCGCCTTCGCGGAAATCGATCGCGCGACGGACGTTGCCCTCGAGGCTCGAGTTGAATAGGCCCGAGGGGTCTTCGAGCGAAGCGCCCTTGGCGAAGGTCGTCTTCACCACGCTCTTGTAGGCCTCGCCGGTACAGATGATCCCGTCGTGCTCCCACACGGGAACGCCTCGCCACTTCCACGTCTCGACCACGTCGGGGTCAGCCTGCTTGATGAGAGCCCGGATCCGGGCGAGCATCTCGCCGCGCCAGTCGTCGAGGTCGCGGATCCTCTGGTCGATCAACTCGGACGGATTCACTCAGCTCACCGCCTTCTTCACTAGCGCGACGATCTTCTTCTCTTCATCGGCGGTCACCGTCTTCAGGGCGAAGACGGTCGGCCACATAGCGCCTGCGTCGAGGTTCGCCGCGTCGCTGAAGCCGAGCGTCGCGTACCGCGTCTTGAACTTCGCCGCGCTCTGGAAGAAGCAGACGACCTTGCCGTCCCTGGCGTACGCGGGCATCCCGTACCAGGTTCTCGGCGAGAGGCCCGGCGCGCCGGCTGTGACGATCGCATGAACCCGCTCGGCGATGACGCGATCCGCTTTCGGCATCTCGGCGATCTTCGCGAGCAGGTCGGCTTCCCCGTCCGCCCTCTTCTTGCTCCCCTTGAGCTCCCGGGCGCGCTCCTTCATCGCGGCTCGTTCCTCGGGCGTGAATCTCTTCTCAGCCATGCCGCGAGTCTAGAGCTCGGCGATCAGCTCATCGAGCTCCGGCACATGCTCGCGGAGGCTCGAGAGGTTGACGACGATGCCCTCCTGCGTGCTCCGCGCGAGAACCACGACCGCTTCCTCGTCGGGCGACGGGTTCTCCTCGCGATGCGGGACGAACGGCGGGACGTAGATGTAGTCGCCCGGCTCGGTCTGGATCCGCCGCTCCTCGTCGTTCTCGAGGAACACGAAGACGGGGTGCCCCGAAACCACGTAGATGCCGGTCTCGGCCTCGCCGTGGTGGTGGTCGGCCGAGACGAGCCCGGGCCCGACGTGGTTCTTGCCCATCCAGATCTTGCGAGAGCCGTTGCGCTTGCCGGAGATCGCCTCGTACCGGCGCATCCCGGGCGTCTGAGCGGTGTCCTCGCTCAGCTCGTCGTGCCGCGTGTGGTGCAGCCGGATGTGCCAGGCCGCCGTTCCGGGATCGAGCTCGTGGTCGTGGTCGCTCATCGCTCGCCGGAACGCTACTGCAACTCGATGGTTGACAAACACTCGCGATTTTGATTCAACCAACTGGTTGAGTAAAGCCAAGGGAGGCGAGATGAAACGGATCGTGGCCCGATGACAGCCGACGCCCTCAGCGTCACGTTCGGGGCGCTCTCAGACCCGACCCGCCGGGCCATCCTTACCCGACTCACGAACGGCGATGCCGCCGTCAACGAGCTTGCGGCGCTGTTTCCCACGATCTCGCTGCAGGCCGTCAGCAAGCACCTGCAGGTGCTCGAGCGGGCCGGGCTCGTGACGCGCGGGCGCTCGGCTCGGCAACGGCCGGCCCACCTCCGCGCCGAGCCCATTGCCGAGGCCACCGCCTGGCTCGCCTACTATCAGCGCTTCTACGAGGAGTCGCTGGACAAGCTGGGCGAGCATCTCGCGCGCCTGCAAGAAAGGCCCACCCGATGATGGAGCTGGAGTTCGTCCGCACCTATGCCGCGCCCCGGCAGCTCGTCTGGAACGCGTGGACCGATCCCGACCAGATGGCGCAGTGGTGGGGCCCGCGGGGCATCAGCACGCCGCGCGAGTCAATCGAGCTCGACCTGCGCCCGGGCGGCCGGATCCGCTTCGACATGGTCGACGACGCGACCGGCGCGCGCTATCCGAACAGCGGCACGATCGTCGAACTCGACCCACCGTCCAGAATCGTGTGGTCCGACGACGGCTTCCCGG
The DNA here is from genome assembly GCA_963718355.1 of uncultured Actinomycetes bacterium. Taxonomy (GTDB): domain Bacteria; phylum Actinomycetota; class Thermoleophilia; order Gaiellales; family Gaiellaceae; genus CAVQZA01. The sequence continues at coordinate 141,731 of CAVQZA010000016.1, read as the reverse complement.
ACGGCACCGGGAAGGGCACCGCGACCGTCACCTTCACCGCGGTCGACGAGCGAACGACTACGCTCCGAGTGCACATCGTCGCGGACTTCACCGACGAAGTGAGAGCCGGCGCCGAGGAGGGTTGGGGAAGCCAGCTGGACAAGCTCGCAGAGTTCCTCGCGGCCGCCTGACACGAAATGCAACTAAGAGACGAACGCCTTCTGCACACTGGTAGCTGACCACGCGGCGCTGCCATGCGGTGTTGGTATCCCCTTGCCGTTCAGGTTCTCGGCGATCTCCTCGAGTGACATCCCTTCTTCCAGCATCCGGCTGATCCTCGTCCGCCAGCCATAGTCCTCTCGGTTGCAGAGCACATGCGCGAGCCGGACGTTCCAGGCCACGAGATGTCCGCCAGAATGCGACGTCTAACCGTGCGCCTCCGATAGCCGTCAGCGTCTTCCGGGATGACGGCGTCGGGCCAACGCTCAAGCGATGCTCGCCGCGACCGACATGGCGGGCGCGGCTCACGGCCGCTCGCGGAGACCGACCATAGACTCGTCGGGCCGCCGGAAAGTCGTCATGCTCGCGCGGAGCTCGAGCGGACTTTCCGGCGAGATGGGCGGTACTGGGCTCGAACCAGTGACCCCCAGCTTGTCGAGCTGGTGCTCTCCCAACTGAGCTAACCGCCCCGGAGCGCGGATACTAGCGGCTAGATGCGTTCGAGCGGGGCGTATTCGAGCATCAGGCGCCGCTCGCTGCTGTCCTGGGCGAAGCGCACGGTCACGACGCCGCCTGGCTCGATCCTCGTCACCACGCCCTCCCCCATCGTCGCGTGGCGCACCGAGTCGCCCGTCGAGAGCTGCGGCACGTCCGTGCGCGGCGTCACCGCAGCGGCGCCGGGCGCGTTGTAGCTCGACCACGACGCCGGCCGCAGCCGCTCGCGCTCGATCCGGCCCTCGGGCAGCTCGTCCAGGAAGCGCGACGGGAGGTTGTGCGTCTGCCGGCCCCAGAGCATCCGTGACGACGCATGAGTCAGCGTCAGCCTCTCCCGCGCCCGCGTCATCCCGACGTAGAACAGGCGCCGCTCCTCCTCGATGCCCTGCTCCTCGACCGAGCGCGCCGACGGGAAGATCTCCTCCTCGCAGCCGACGAGGAAGACGGCGCGGAACTCGAGGCCCTTCGCGTTGTGCAACGTCATCAGCGTCACGGCGCCGGTCTCCTCGGCGATCGCGTCCTGGTCGGAGTACAGGGAGATCTCCTGGAGGAAGCCGGAGAGCGACGCGTCGGCCGCGGTCGTCTCGTACTCGCTCGCTCCGTCGACGAAAGCCTCGAGGTTCTCGATCCGCCCGCGCGCCTCGACCGTCCGCTCCGCCTCGTAGGACTCGATCATCCCGCTGCGCTCGATCACCGAGCTGAGCAGCTCCGACACCTCGAGCTCCTGCGCCGAGGCCTGGAACGAGAGCAGCAGCGTGTGCAGATGCTGGAGCGCGCGGAGCGGCGCGCCGCCGATCCCCGCATCCTCGGGCCGCGCCAGCGCCGCGAACAGCGAGATGCCCATCGCGTCGGCATGCGCCTGGAGCCGCGCCATCGACGCGTCGCCGATCCCGCGCCTCGGCCGGTTCGCGATCCGCAGCAGCGAGATCGCATCGGCCGGATTGTCGATCACCTGCAGGTAGGCGATCGCGTCCTTGACCTCGGCCCGCTCGTAGAACCTCGGCCCGCCGATCACCTGGTAGGAGATCTGCGCGAGGCGGAGCGTCTGCTCGAGCACCCGCGACTGCGCGTTCATCCGGTAGAAGATCGCGATCTCGCGGCCGGAGAAGCCGTCCTCGACGAAGCGCGCGATCTCGGTCGCGACGAACCGCGACTCGGCCTGCTCGTCCTCGACCTCGATCACGCGCACCGGGTCGCCGTCGCCGAGCTCGGACCAGAGCTCCTTCGGCTTGCGCTCGCGGTTGTTCGCGATCACCGTGTTGGCGGCCTCGAGGATCGAGTTCGTGGAGCGGTAGTTCTGCTCGAGCGCCACGGTGCGCGTCTCGCCGAAGTCGCGCTCGAACTCGAGGATGTTGCGGATGTCCGCGCCGCGGAACGCGTAGATCGAGTTGTGGGTGACGAGCCCGTTCGCGACGAAGTTGTGCGTTCGCTCGACGTCGATGTCGTAGACGGGCTCATCGAGTTCGACCCGTTCGACCCGCTCGACGACATCGAATGTCCCGTCCTCCGCGACCATCACCATCCCCGGCCGCACCGCTGACGCAGGCATGAACGGCAGGGAGTTGCGCTCCTTGCCGGCCGGGCCGGCGTTCACCGCGAGCCGGGCCGAGTAGCGAACGGAGACCGGGAGGACCGACCGGACCTCGTCGACAACCTCTGCGACCCGAGCGAACTCGGCGTGAGAAGTCTCAAAGCGCCATCCGTCCGATCCCTTTCGAGCCGGTCGAAGAGAGAATCCGGCGCGCTCCAGTGCCTCGCGCCCTTCGGCGTCGTACCCCATGAGCGCGAGACGGTGCTGAGGACCGGCTCCGCATGGGTCGCCGCAAAGCGAGACCGAAAGCCTGCGGCGGATCCGCTTGCCACTGGTGGTCGTCGCGGTGCTGAAGTGCGGATGCTCGAAGCTGAGCCCCTCATCCCCGAGCAGTCGCTTCCCGGTCGCCTCGGTATCGAGCCCCGCAAAGATCTGATCGAGCAGAGCCTGGTCGCCGACCAAGCCGTTATCTCGCCCGTTCGGACGGGCGACGAACGGAACGGTGGGAAGCTGGTAGCGCAGCGAAAGAATCGCCTCGGCCACTCGTGCCTCCGCCTCTCGATCGTGGACCGAAACAACCCACGCCGCGTCGGCGTGCTCACCATTGAGGCGCATTGCCGGTCCTGCGATCGATTGACGCTGGCCGTTCGTGTATGTCCGCGAGGTCCCGACGCGGAAGCCCCAACCCGCTTTCCACATCAGATAGGTCATGTAGAGCTGCGGCGTGCGACCGGCCTTGAAACCTGCGAAGTGAATGTGCTCCGGCGTCGAGGTCAGGCAGCGACCGGATTCCGTCGTGATCGCGATCCCGACCGAACGTGCGGAGCGGTGAGTGCGCGCGACACGGGCGCCGCGAAACACGCCGCTCCCGAAGCATGAGAGCACCTCGTCGCCGACCCTGACCTGCTCGATCGGCTTGCTCGTGCCATCAGCCATCGAAATCGTCGTGCCGGCGACCACGCACTGATCCGGATCGCCAACTGCGCAAACGTTTCGATGCTCCGCGGCCAGCAGCTGGAGCAGCCGGTACTGCGCGCGGTTCGTGTCCTGGTACTCGTCGACGAGCACGTACCGAAACGCGTTCTGCCACTTCTTCAGCGCGTCGGGGAAACGCTCGAGCACCTGCACCGTGAGCATCAGCATGTCGTCGAAGTCCATCGCGTTCGAGGCGTGCATCCGCCGCTGGTACAGGTCGTAGGTCTCGGCGACGGTCTGGTCGTAGAACGAGGCAACGCGGTCCATCGCCTCGGCCGGCGTGACGAGCTGGTTCTTCAGCGTCGAGATCTGCGAGTGGATCCCGCGCGCGACGAACCGCTTCGGGTCCTTCTCCAGCTCCTCGAGGCAGAGCTTCGCGAGCCGCACCTGGTCGGCCGAGTCGTAGATCGTGAAGTTCGAGCGATAGCCGAGCCGCTCGGCCTCGCGGCGCAGGATCCGGCCGCACGCGGAGTGGAAGGTGAGCGCCCAGACTGCGCGTGCCTGATTACCGATCAGCTTCTCGAGCCGCTCGCGCATCTCGTTCGCGGCCTTGTTCGTGAACGTGATCGCGAGGATCTCGTTCGGCTTCACGCCGCACGCGCCGATCAGGTGCGCGATGCGATAGGTGAGCACGCGCGTCTTGCCGGAGCCGGCGCCGGCGATCACGAGCAGCGGGCCTTCGGTGGTGAGAACGGCCTCGCGCTGGGCCGGGTTCAGGTCGGCGAGATAGGTCTCGGGCGAGGCGATAGGCACTCTGTCGATGCTAGCCGCAGCGACGGTCAAGATGACCGCCGTGGAAGAGGCGATGTCGAGGGGCCGGCTCGAGGCTTTCAGCGACGGCGTCTTCGCGATCGCGATCACGCTGCTGATCCTCGACGTGACGGTGCCGCACGGGTCGGGCGCGCACCTCGCGCACGCGCTCGTGGCGGAGTGGCCGGCGTACCTCGCCTACGTGACGAGCTTCCTCACGATCGGCGTGATCTGGATCAACCACCACGCGATGTTCTCCAAGGTCGGGCGCATCGACCGGTCCTTCGTGTTCGTCAACACGGTGTTCCTGCTCGTGGTCGCGTTCATCCCGTTTCCCACGCGTCTGCTCGCGGAATACATCCGCGACCCCGCCGGAGCACGGACGGCAGCGGTCTTCTACGGGCTCACGTTCATCGTCGTCGCGCTCGCCTTCGACGTGACCTGGTTCACGATCGCGCGCGACCGGCGGCTGGTGCGCGACGACGTGCCGCAGGAGGACGTCGACGACATCACGCGCAGCTTCGGCCCGGGGATCCTCGTCTACGGCATCGCCACCGCGGTCGCGTACTTCAGCCCGATCGCCGGGACGTTCCTGTTCCTCGCGGTGCCGGCCTTCTACGCGCTGCCCGCGTCGATCACGCGAACGCGGCGCTGAGGAACGCGGCAGCTGCGGCGAGCGCCTCGGCGTCGGCGGACTTGAGCACGATCTCGACCTCTGGCCCCGTGGCATGGAAGCTCGGGTACGAGCCGACGAGCACCGCTGGATAGCGCTCCCCCACCTCCACGAGCAGATGGACGATCTGGCTCTCCCCCGTATCAACGGTGTGGCGCCAGGCGACGATCGGCGCTCGCGGCTCGAGGCCGTCTTCGAGCGCGAGCCACATCGCCTCCATCTCGGCTGGCAGGCCCGGGAGGACGTAGACGTTCGAAATCCGGAAGCCGGGCGCGCCTCCGAGCGGGTTCACGAGCGGCGTCGAGCCGGCGGGGAGCTCCGCCCAGCGGGCGGCGTAGTCCGGGTTTCGGGCGAAACGGGCGCGGAGCTCGGCGGCGAGCTCGGGCACCTCCGCCTGGCCGACGCCGAACGCCGTTGCGAGGGCCTCGCGCGTGAGGTCGTCCGGGGTGCCGCCTAGACCGCCGGTGACGACCATCAACTCATGCGTGGACGCGGCGCGGCGGACGACCTCCGCGATCAGCTCGATCTCGTCGGGCACCGCGAGCAGCAGGCGCACCGGGTAGCCGAGCTGCTCGAGTCGCTTTGCGAGCCACGAGGCGTTCGTGTTCGGGACGTCGCCCGACACGATTTCGTTCCCGATCGTCAGGATCGCGGCGGAGCTCACCCGAGGAGTATCGCTCAGCCGATCCTGAGCGGCAGCGGCTTCCGCGCCAAGGCTGGCAGCACCTGCGCGGTCACCCAGACCGCCGTCGTCGCATACCGGGACGAGTAGCTGTAGCTCCCGTCGGGCCGCCGCATCCGCGCGAGATAGGCGAACGCGGTCGCCGGCGCCTTCTGCCCGGCGGCGAAGAACCCCTGGATCGCCCAGGCTGTCGACTGCGAGTCGGAGCCCCGCCCCGACGAGAGCGCGAAGCCTCCGTCACGGCCCTGGAGGCTGCGGAGGTAGCGAAGCGCGCGTGTCGCCGCCGGGCCCGGGCCGAGCGCCTCGACCGCAGCCGCGGTCGTGTTCGAGTCGGGTGCGCCACCCTCGATCCATGCAAAGCCGCCCGAGCGCGCCTGGTGCGCCCTGAGGTAGCGCATGCTGTTGGCAGGCACCGGCTTCAACGCCTGGCGGAGCGCCAGGATCCCCCAGATCGTCGAGTTCAGCGCCGGCCCGATGCGACCGGACGGCTGGACCAGCACGCGCAGCCGCTCGAGCAGCGCCGCCGAGGCGCCGCCGGTCACCGTCTCGCCGACGACCGCGAGCTCCACGTCCGTCGCAGCGGTGAGCTGCGATTCGTGGGCGACGAGGTAGTCGCGCGCTTTCCCGGTCGCTGCGCCGGTCGAAACGAGGCCGATCGCGGCCCATGCCGTCAGCCCCGGCGTCGCTGTCCCGCCCGGCTCGGCGAAGCCGCCGTCCGCGCCCTGGCGGCTCTGGAGGAACGAGGCCGGTGTCGCAAGCGCGAGCGCCGCGGCGGCGACCGCGAACAGCTTCACGTCCAGATCACCTCGGTTCGCAGGTGGCGACCGGTGCGCTCGAGCAGCCGTCTCAGTTCGGGCCCGGCGATGACCGCGATCACGAAGTTGCCGCCCGCGTGGGCGAGGTCGAATGCGAGACCGCGGCCGAGCTGGACGGTGAGCGCGGCCCAGGTGTGCGGGTAGAACGAGTACCACTCCCAGAGATCCATCAGCACGCTGAACGCGAAGCCGAGCACGAAGCACAGCACCGCGAACGGGATGCGACGGCGGACGAGCGGCGCGGCGAGAGAGCCGATCACCCCGCAGCCACCCCACGCGAGCATCTGCCACGGCGTCCACGGGCCCTGCCCGAGGAAGAAGTTCGAGGCGAGCGCAGCGACGGCGCCAACGGCAAAGCCTGCGCGCGCCCCGAGCGCCACTCCGGCGGCGACGACGATCACGGTCACCGGCTGCACTCCGGGCACCGCCGCGAACAGCACACGCCCGGCGGCCGCGACACCGCCGAGCGTGCCGATGATCGCGATCTCCTTCGCCGAGCCGGGGCCGCTCTCGAGCCAGGCTGCGCCGCCGACGACAAGCGCTCCGGCCGCGAGCAGGAGCGTGAGGCCGGAGTCGCGCGGCTCGAGCGCGGTCAAGGTCGCGGCGAGGAACGCGACCGCGGCCGCTCCGAGGATCACGAGCCTAGGCAAGGACTGCCGCCCGCTCGGGCGCGAGCGAGACCTCGCGATCAGCCACCGCGGCGGCGAAGGATCGGTCGTGCGTGACGACGAGCGTCGCCCGACCCGCCGCCTCGTCGCGGAGCAGCGCCGCGAGCTCGGCCTTGCGCTCCGGGTCGATGCCGCGGGTCGGCTCGTCGAGGACGAGCAGGTCTGGCTCGGTGACGAGCACCGTCGCGAGCGCGAGCCGCTCGCGCTCGCCGCTCGAGAGGTCGCGCGGGTGGCGTGCCTCGAAGCCCGCGAGCCCGACCTGCGCGAGGGCGGCCTTCGCGCGCTCCGGATCGGCGCCGAGGGTGACCTCCTCGTCGGCACGCTCGCGCACGAGGTAGCGGCCCGGATCCTGGACGAGAAACGCGGCACGACCCTGGCGCAGGACGCTTCCCGAGGCGGGCTCGAGTAGTCCGGCCGCGATCTTCGCGAGCGTCGTCTTGCCGGAGCCGTTCGGCCCGGTCAGCGCGACGATCTCGCCGCGGCGCAGCTCGAGCGAGGCGCCCGCGAGAACCTGCCGGTCGCCGTACGAGAACGAGACGCCTTCGGCGGCGCAGATCTGCTCGCCGCCCGCGCGCGGCTCGGCCACCGGCGGCGGTCCCTCGGGATCGAACGCGCCGAGCGTGACGACGCGGTCGCAGCGTTCGAGCGCCGCCGCGGGGCGCTGCTCGGAGACGAGCACCGCGGTGCCGCGCTCGCGCGCGAGGCTCTGCGCGAGATCGAGGAACGCTTCTGCAGCCTCGGGATCGAGCTGCGAGGTCGGCTCGTCGAGCAAGAGCAGCTCCGGCTCCAGTGCGAGCGCGGACGCGAGGCAGATCCGCTGCAGCTCGCCGCCCGAGAGCTCGGCCACGTAGCGCTCGGAGAGATGCCCGGCCCCGACAGCTTCGAGTGCCGCCTGCGCGCGCGGGACGATCTCGTCGGCCGCCGTCCCGATGTTCTCGAGCCCGAAGGCGACCTCAGCCGCGACGCGCGTCATCACGACCTGGTCCTCGGGATCCTGGAAGACCGTCGCGACCGTCCCCGCGAGATCGGCGGGATGCGTGCGCCGTGTGTCGAGGCCGGCGACGACGACCCGCCCTTCGAACCGGCCGCCGTGGAAGTGCGGCACGAGCCCGGCGAGCGCGCGCACAAGCGTCGACTTCCCCGCTCCCGAGCGGCCGAGCAGCAGCACGACCTCGCCCGGCTCGAGCTCGAAGTCGACGCCGTCGAGCGCCGGCCGCTCTGCCCGCGGATAGGTGAACGTCAGTCCTTCGACGCGGGCTAGAGCCACAGCGCACCCGCCAGCACGATCGGGACCGAGGCGACGACCGCGGCGTAGTCGAGCGCGCTCCACGGCGGCCGCGGCACGCGCGTGCGGCCCGGGCGTCCGAACCCCCGCGCCTCCATGGCCTCGGCAAGGCCAAGCCCGCGCTCGAGCGAGCCGGCGAGGAGCGGGGAGAGCAACGCCGCGTGGCCGCGCGCGCCCTGCGGTGCGATCCCGCGCCCACGCAGCGCCTCGATCAGCCCGCGGCCGTCGCGCTCGAGCGTCGGGATCAGGCGCGTCGCGAGCGCGACGGCCAACACGGAGCGGCGCGCGAAGCCGGCGCTCTGCACGAGGCGGTCGTGGTCGAGCATCAGCGCATAGACGGCGAACGCGAGCATCACGGAGCCGAGCCGCAGCGCCTGCACGACCGCGCCGCGCAGCTCCTCGGTGGTGATGTCGAGTGTGCCGAGCACCGGAATCGTCGGGCCGCTCCACAGCACGTGGATCCCGATCGACTCGACGAACGGCGTGATCACGAGCAGCGAGAGACACGAGACGAGGATGCTGAGCAGGTACAGCCGCCGTCTCGCCCGCGGCGCGCGGAACGCCACGACGAGCAGGCCGGCGGCGATCACCGCGACGGTCGCCGGATGATGCGCGAGCAGCGCGGCTGCGGCGAGCGCGGCGAGGAGCAGTGCGGCAGGTCCGGGGCTCACGGCAGGCCCTCGTAGCGGTAGCGCGCCAGCGCGGGGTCGGCGACGAGGCGAGATGCGTCGACGGCGCCCAGCGTGAAGACGACGCGGTCGCCGTCCATGCGAGCCGTGAAGCCTGTGCCGGGGACGATTCGGAGCACGTTCGCATCCTTCGGGGCGATCCCGGCGACGCGCCCGTGGACGATCCGTGCGAGCTTCTTTGCAACGGCGCCGGAGCCGACGACCACCGCAGCGCGCCCGCCGTGCAAGAACGGCTCCGGGAACGAGCCGACCACGACCGGCACCTCCTTCCCGTCGCCCCACGACCGGTAGTCCCACCACTCGACGTCGCCCGGATGGAGCTTCACCTCGGTCGCGCCACGGATCGGCGCGATGCCGTTCACGAAGTAGAACCAGTCACGGCGCGACGAGAGCGAGCCGTCGATCCCGTCGATCGCCTGCACGAAGCGGCCGCCGTAGCGCGTCTTCAGCTTCGCCGAGCGCGTGAGCGCCTGCATCGCGGTCTCGCCCGCCGGCACCGAGCGGGCGAGCAGGACGTGCGCGCCGCGGTCGCGCGTGACCCACAGCGTCGCGGTGCCGTGCGTGGCCTGCTCGCCGCAGCCGGTGAGGGCGACGGCGAACAGGACGAGCATGGCGGCCGCGTGTCTCACCGCAGCGCGTTCGAGCGGACCATCCCGGGCGCCGTCGCACGGACGAGGCCCTTGTGCGGGCCGATGCACGTACCCGTGTACGAGCCCTTCAGCGAGCGACCGTCGACGTGGAGCACCGCGCCCGGCGCGGGCGATTCCTTGCCCGCGTCGTCCCAGGCGGCGACGCGGTAGCACCCACCCTTGGAGTAGAGCCCGAGCGTCTTCGGCCCCGAGCCGGACGAGAAGTCCGCGTAGTACCAAAGGACGCTGTCGCCGTCCTTCAGCACCACCTTGTCGGCGCCGACCGGAGGCGAGACGTTGTCCACCTTGAACACCCAGCCCGTCGAGCCGGCGCCGGGATAGCGCCCGATCTGGTCCACGTACTGCCCGAACGAGGACTGGTTCACGTGGTAGTAGAACTCGCCTGCGAAACTCGCCGCCTCCAGGGCGTCGAGCGCATTGGTCGCCACGGCCTTGGGCTGGGTGGCCCCGAAGATCGTCTGTGTCTTGCCCTCCACGCGCACCGTGACGAGTGCGCCGAGTGCAGGACCGACTGCGAGCACGAGCGCAGCCGCCCCGACGAGGGCGAGAACGATGGGTCGTCGAAGCACGAAGCCTCCTTCTCCACGAGGGGTTTCGAACATGGAGGCGAGAGGCAGGTTTTCTGACTCGGGGCTCCCTCCGGCGCCGCCTTCCCGGCCCTGCGGCCAGTGGCACTTCGGCGCTGAAGCAACTCCCCTCACAGCGGCGGGACCGTCCCGGAATCGCACCGGGTTCCCTTTCCGCTCGCCCTTAGCAGGCAGCAGCCTATCATCCTGCGATGGCCTCTCCCCTCGCCCTCGACCTCGACACAGTGGTCGGAGACACGCGTCCGCTGTGGGACGAATGGCTCGAGGACGCATCGCGCCGGCTGCGCCTCGACGAGCTCGAACTACCGGAGGATCGGGTCGCCGCGGCGGCCCAGCTCGACGAGCGCGTGGGCAACTGGCAGGTGCTGCTCGAGCGCTTCGCCGACGACCGGGCGCCGGTCTACTTCCGGCCGAATGCCGACGTGAGTGCCGCGCTGCGCCGGCTCGGTGCAGCCGGGGTACGGCTCGGCGCCTTCACCGACGCGCCCGAGCCGCTCGCCCGAATCGCGCTCGAGCACCTCGGTGCCGGGCGGCGCCTCGACGCGTGGGAGGCCGGTGCCGGCGCGCTCGAGCGCCTCGTAGCGACCCTCGGCCCCGACACCGTCGTCCTGCGCACGAGGGCGGAGCTCCTCAGTAGCATCTGAGCCATGGAGAGCCCAGACGTCGCCGACCGCCAGCTCGACGCCCTGCTCCAGCGCCTCGACCGCCTCTGCGACGAGGTGCACGACCTGAACCGGCGCCTCGACAGCGCCGAGGGCCTGACCCGAATCGCGCGCGAGCTCTCGACGTTGAACGAGTCGCTCCAGGCGCTCGCCTACGCGGCGCTCGGGACGCAGGCGCCGACCGTCCGCCGTCGCCGCGCCTAGCGCAACCGGAAGATGTCGACCACGCCGCGGGTGGCGTGGTCATTCGCATTGCCCTCGCCGACGATCACACGGCCGTCGGTGACGATCGGGCTCTGCCAGTGCGCGCCGCCGGTCGGAAGCGTCGTCACGAGCTTGCCGAGAGCGGGCCGGTAGACGTTGACCCCGCCGCCGAGCGAGAGCACGTAGAGGAGCCCGCCGGCGACCACGGGGCTCGTCCCACTGGTGCCGTTCTCCCACACCTTCGTCAGACGGTCCCCGGCCAGTTTCCACGCCGTCGTGCCCGAGCCGTCGGCGACGAACAGCCACGTCCCCTGCCAGACCGCGGGGGCCGAGAAGAGCGCACCGCCGCCGGGAGTCGGGACGATCTGGAGCTCTCCGCCTGTCGAACCGGGAGCCCGAGTCAGCTGCGCAGGCCCGAGCAGTCGCAGCTTGCCGTCCTTGCCGCCCTGCACCGCGTAGCCGCCGGCCAGCAGCGCCGGCGCGGTCGATCCGAGATCGCCGTCCGTGTCCTCGAGCCTCTGGAACTCCGCCGGGGTGTATGAGGAGACCAACTTCGAGCCGTCGGGCGAGAGCACGAGGACGCTGTCACCGAAGTAGTGGCTGCCGTCGAAGCGCGCGTTGCCGGTCGCGACCAGGAGGCGACCGGTCGACGGCTCGACGACCGCGCCCGAGCGCGCCCAGATCGCCGAGTCCGACTCCGGGCACGTGCTCGGCTCCTGGAGCTCGGTGCGCTCGGCGCAGAGCGAATTCCACACCGAGAGGATCCGGCCGGTGCGCTCGTCGAGGGTGACGACGTGGCCCTGATACGGCGGCTGGTCGCCGATGTAGCCGCCGGTCGTGACGAGTACCCGGCCGGCGGAGAGATTGAGCGGTGAGGTCAGCTTCTCGCGGGCCGGCAGCTTCGTGACCGTCGCTGTCCACCGGAGCCGGCCGGTCGCCAGATCGAGTCGCCGCACTCGGCCGTCCGGAGCCGCCGCGAACACCGCGCCGAGCGCGCGGTCGACGATCGGCGTCGCGTTCGTGATCCGGTAGCTCCCGGCCCAGCTGCCGTAGCCGGCCGGCGTAAAGCGCCAGACGCGGAGTCCGGTATCGGCGTCGATCGCCTCGGTCTTGCCGTAGGTCGTCGTGACAATCACGAAGTCGCGGCCCTTGACGCCGCGCACGTAGACGGCCGAGGAGTCGACGGTGCCGTCGAGCGTGACCTGCTGCGCTTTCAGCGAGCCGACGTTCGCTCTCGTGATGCCCGTGGTAGCGGGCCCGGAGTCATGGCGCGCGGCGTCGTAGCCGAAGCGCAGCCAGTCGCCTCCCGCGCGAACGGCGGACGACCGGGCCTGCGCACCGGAGCCTGCCAGAGCCGCGATCAGCACGGCGGAGGCTGCGATCCCGAGGCCGAATCTCAAGCGTGCGTGAGGTCGGTGGTCTTCGCCCAGGGCGCCGGCAGTACGACGAAGCCCTCGACGTGACCGTACGCAACCGCGAGCAGGGGCAGGTCGGAATACCGCTCGAAGCAGAAGTATCGAGGCCGCCACTCGGGGAAGAACTTGCGATTGAAGCTGTGCAGGCGCTCGACCTGGAAGAAACGGTCGAGCTTGATCAGCGCGAATCGAAGCGCGCGCTTGTGCCGCGGGCTCTCGTCGTCGGCCCTGAGGATCCGGCCGAACATCGCGAAATTGAGCGAAACCTCCGGAACCTCGTGCTCCTTCGCCCACTCGAGCACCTTGACGATCAGGAACTCCATCAGGCCGTTCTGCACGTCGTCGCGCCGCCGCATCGTCGAGAGCGAGTACCCGCCGCTCGCCGGCGACGGCACGAGGTGGATGAAGCCGCCGATCCGCCCCGCCGAGTCCTCGGCGAAGGCGACGACGCTGCCCGGGCACGCGAAGAGCGTGTCCATCGCCATCGAGAAGCCCCGCTCCGGCGCCCGGCCGCGCCACTCCACTGAGACCTCCTCGATCTCGGCCCGCTGTGCCGCGGTGGTGTCGGCGACGTCGACGATGCGCTCGGTGTAGGACTTCTCGATCCGGGACACAGACTGGCGCACCTTGCGGATCGCGCGGCCCTCGAGCGAGAACGACGCCGGCCGGACGATCGCCTCGTCGCCGATGTACCAGGCTTTGAGCCCGACCTGGCGATAGATCGGCAGTAGCTCCTCGCTCGCATTGATGATCCCGACGCGCCAGGCGCGGGCGAGCGCGACGCGCTTGAACTCGAGGAGCAGCTCCGCGAACTCGGCGCGCTCGCCGATCGGGTCGCCGCTGACGATCGCGCTGCCGCTGATCACCGCGTAGGCGAGGAACGAGCGGCCGCTCGGCGAGAAGAAGTAGCTCTTGTCGCGGCGGAGCGCGAAGTAGCAGAGCGAGTCGTGGCCTTCGGCGCGGATCAGCTCCTCGGCCGCAACGCGTTCCTCCGGCGAGGAGCGCCCGCGCTGGGCGAACGGGCGGAGCCAGAAGTAGAGAGCGCGTGCCGCAAGGAGCGCGGCGATCAGGATCAGCGCGTCCTCGAGCCGGTCGGAGTAGCCGACGTGGTCTGTCGAGCGGAGCCAGAAGAGGACTCCGAGCGCTACGAGGCCGAACGCCGCCTGCGCGAACGGCCAGCGCGTCTTCGGGTCGCCGCGGGCAACGAACTCGTCGCGCCAGTAGAGAAGTGCGGCGAGGAGGATCAGCGACACCGTGGTCTCCTCGAAGTCGAGGCCCTTGACGATGTGCAGCACGGCCGAGCCGATCACCAGTGCGACCGCGAGCTTCCACGCACGGTATTTGCGACGGGCGAGGCCGAGCGAGAGCCAGATCAGCAGGATCCCGAACGCGAGGGCAAGCACGCGCGCCGCGTCCGGGATACCCGGCGGCAACACGCCGCGCACGAGGCGCGAGCGGTCTGCGAATTCCGGGGTCAGAGCGGAGGCGATGCCGATCGCGCCTGCGAGAAAGGCGCCGAACGCCAACACGGCAGGAGCTGAGAAACGGTGCCTGATCACCACAACAGAGGGTACATCGACCTTCGGCAGGACGAGGTTAAGCCCGGAGGAGCACCCTCCGGAGCTCGTCTTCCTTGCCCGGCTGGAGGATCGCGAGCACCTGGTCTCCAGGCAGGAGCTGGGTCGAGCCGACGGCGATCTCGGCGGCCCCGTCGCGCATCACCGAGATGAGGCGCGAGCCTTCGGGCAGCGAGAGCGTCTCGATCCGCTTGCCGGCGCTCGGCGAGCCCTCGTCGATCTGCACCTCGACGATCTCGAGGTTCTCCTTGCGCAGCTCGAGCAGGTGGATCAGCTCGTGCTCGGGCACCTCGTGCTCGACGAGGGCGAGGATGCTCGAGGTGGCGCAGACCGTCTGCGTGATCCCGAGCAGGTCGAAGTGCGGCTGGTTGCGCGGGTCGTTGACGCGGGCGATTACCTTGTCGACGCCGTACTTCTCGCGCGCGAGCTGGCAGATCACCATGTTGTCCTCGTCGTCGCCAGTGAGCGCGAGCACGAGGTCGGGCGGCCGCGTGATGCCGGCGCGCTCGAGCACGAAGACCTCGGTCGAGTCGCCGAGCTGCACCTGGTGCTCGAACTCCGACTCGAGCCGCTCGAACGTGCTGCGCCGCTGCTCGAGCAGCGTCACCTCGTGACCGAGCCGAAGGAGCGTTCTCGCGACGTTGGCTCCGACCTTGCCGCCGCCCGCGACGATGGCGTACATCAGGCTTTCACGGCTCCCGCTACGTCACAGGCGCGCACGGCGTCGGTGAGGACGTCGATCGCGGTCGAGGTCGGGCAGACGGTGCGCATCCCGCGCTGCGCGTAGAACTCGGCGCGCGCGGGATCGAGCAGGCGGACGACGACACAGCCGACGTCGAAGCGCTTCTGGGCCACCTGGCCGATCACGATGTTCGTGTTGTCGCCGCTCGTGCAGACGACGACGGCGTCGGCGGACTCGATTCCGGCCTGGCGGAGCACCTCGGTGTCCATGCCGTGGCCGACGACGAAGCCGCCGCGCCAGTTCTCGCCCAGGCGCCCGAGGACTTCCTCTTTCTCGTCCACGACGGTGACATCCCACCCCTCACGAGCCAGCCGCAGGGCGATCGTCGAACCGACGCGGCCGCTGCCGATCACGATCGCGTTCATGTACGCAGCGTAGCGGCTTATGCCTCTTCGAGCACTCCCTGCGGGAAGGCGACGATCAGCACCTCGCAGGGCGCTTTGCGAAGGACGTACTCGACCGTCGGCGAGAAGAAGCGCGACTGGCGGCGCCAACGGGGCGACGAGCCGAGCACGATCAGGTCGGTGCCGAGCTCCGATGCGGCCTCGACGATCGCCTCGCCGATCGCGCGGGCGCGGACGGTGTGGCCGATCACCTCGACGCCGTGGTCTTCGCCGAGCAGCCTCGCCTCTTCCAGCGACTCGTTGCCCTGCTCCTCGCGCTCGGCCAGCGGCGCATCGAGCGGCATGTCGAGCGGCACGCGGATCACGTGCAGCGCATCGACTGCAGCGCCTCGTTCCTGCGCGAGCTTGACCGCCGTCGCGACCATCTCCTCGCCGATCTCGCCGAGCTTCATCGGCACGAGGACCCGAGAGAACTGCGTCTCTGGAAGCACCTGCTCGTCGGCCGAGGCGACGTGCTCCATCAGGCCCTCGCCGCGGCTGCGACGCACGAGGAGGTAGACGACGATCCCGAGCACGAGCCAGGCCGGGCCTGCGTAGCGCGCCGCCGGGTGCGTGACCATCGCGATGATCCACACCGCGAATGTGAGCACGCCGCCGACGACGGACGGCACGGGAATCTCTGCGCCGCGAATCCGCACCGAGAGCCCGACGCGGAACGGCCTTGCGAGGCCCGGCTTGCTGATTCGGAGCTTGATCACCGCGAGCTGGGCGGCGGTGAAGGCGAGGAGAACGCCGAAGCTGTACAGGCTGGCGAGGAACGTCTCGGGATGGGCGAGCCACGACGTCGCGACGATCAGCCCGATCGAGATCACGGCGGCTGAGATGAGCGCGTCGGGCGAGGTGAGCGTGCGCCTGTTGAGAAGGCCGAAGCGCCTGGGCAGCTGCCCGTGCTCGCCGAGCGAGTAGGCGAGCCGGCCGATCCCGGAGACCGAGGTCGTGGCGGCCATCAACAGGATCAGCGCGCCCGTGACGCCGACGTAGACGTTCAGCATGTCGCCGATCCACACCGGCAGCTGCTCACGCAGCGCTGAGACGATCCCCATCAGCGGCGCCCCACCCCATGTCGTGCCGAGCGCCGTCGAGCCGTTCTCCACGGGGAACGCGGACAGACCGACGATCGCGATCAGGACGTAGATCACGACCACCGCGCTGAGCGCGCCGAAGAGGCTGCGCGGGAGGTCGCGGCCGGGCTCGCGCGCCTCCTCGGCCAGGTTCGCGACGGTCTCCAGGCCGGTGAACGCGAGCATCGCAAGCGGCAGGGCGAACGCGAACTGGTGCCACGACGGCGCGGCGCCGATCGAGATCCCGTGGGTCAGCAGGTCGGTGGAGAACAGGAGCGCGAAGCCGAGCACCACGAGTAGCACCTGTGTGACGAGATCGACGAGCGCTACGACGAGCCCGATCCGGTGCAGGCTCGGCCGGCGCACGAGCCGGACCGCCGTGATCCCGGTCACGACGCCGACTGCCACGACGACATCCCATGGCTCGTCCTCGAGACCGTGCATGTGCAGCGAGTAGCCGAGGTAGTGCGGCAGAAACAGCGCCGAGAGCGCGATCACGATCAGGTAGTCGAGGAACAACACCCAGCCCGTGGCGAAGCCGGCGAAGTCGTTGAAGGCGATACGGGTGAACGTCGCCGCACCGCCCGTCTCCGGGATCGCCGTGGTGCCTTCCGCGTAGGAGAGCGCGACGAGCAGGAAGAGCACGCCGGTGATGAACAGGATCGCCGGTGTCAGCCCGAGCGCCTGCTCGGCGATGATGCCGAGGGCGAAGTAGATCGACGAGGCGATCTCGCTGTAGGCGATCGAGGCGAGCGCCGGGACGTCGAGCACGCGCTGGAGGCGAGGCAGCTTGCGGGCCATTACTTCTTGTTCCTCAGCAGCCAGAGGCGGCCTGTACCGAGCGCGATGAAGAGCGCGCCGAAGAGGAAGCCGATGCCACCGCCGGCGAAAGCCGTCCGGATCAGGAGCACGAAGCCGAGTGCGATGAACACCGAGGAGAGAACGGCGATCGAGGTGCGGTAGGCCCTCACGCGGCGGCTCTCCTCGCGGCCGCGACGAGCACGCGGCACGGTGCATGTTTGAGGATGTAGTCGACGGTCTCGCTGAAGAGCTCCTTCTTGCTGAGCCCGCGGTCGCGGCGGTCGGCGCCGACGACGACGATCTCGGAGCCGCGGCGCTCGGCCTCCTCCACGACGGCGCGGCCGAAGCTGCGAGCGCGCACGACGCGGCCGATCACCTTCACGCCGAACGTGTCGCCGATCCGCTTCGCCTCGTCGAGCAACATGTCGGCGCCGAACTCCTCCTCCGGCAACTCGATGTCGAGCGGCTTGTGCAGCGGCACCTCGATCACCGTGATCGCAACGACGGTCGCGCGACGCTCGGCGGCGAGGCGGCAGGCCAGGTCGACTGCCTCCTCCGACTCGCGGTCAGGCCCCATCGGCACGAGGATGTTGCGGTACTCGAGCGCGACGCCGGGACCGATCACGATCGGCGCGCGCACCGTCTCGGTGAGCGACGCATGCACGACGCGGCGGCGGTAGAAGATGAAGAAGAGCGCTCCGAGCGCGAGCCAGCCGATCCCCGCCCAGCGCGCAGCCGGCGACTGGACGACGATCACGAGCCAGGAGAGGCCGGTGCCGAGGCCGCCGAGGATCGCGAACAGCGGCCAGTTGATCCCGCGCCACATGAAGTTCGGGCGCGCGCGATAGGCGAGCTCGTCCTCACCGTGGCGAACCCGCAGCGCGATGATCGACGCGTGCGCGACGGTGAACGAGAAGGTCGCGCCGAAGGCGTAGATCGTGCCGAGAAACGCGGTCTTGCCGGGCAGGATCACGAGCGCCGGCACGATTCCCGCGAAGAAGAGAATCGAGAGCCACGGCGTCTTGAAGCGCGGATGGAGCAGGCGGAACACGCTCGGCAGCTGCCGGTAGCTCGCCATCGCGTAGGTGATTCGCGACGCGCCGATCACGCCCGCGTTCGTGGCGATGAAGAGGATCGTCGCGGCGAGGATGCCGACGTAGACCTTCGCCGCGCTGAGCACCATCCCGTGCAGGCCGAGGTTCTCGACGACTCCGAGCACCGGGTCGTTCGCGAATCCCGTCGGCGGCGGCTCGCCGAGCAGCGTCTGGTACTTGCCGTTCACGTAGGTGACGGGCATCGCCGAGAGCGCGACCCACGGCAGCGTGAAGTAGATCGTGAAGACGGCGCCGGCGACGAGCTTGATCGAGTTCGGGATCGTGCGGACCGGATCGCGTGCCTCCTCGGCTAAGTTCGAGACCGTCTCGATTCCCGTGTAGGCCAGCATCGCCACCGGGATCGCGAGGAAGAACTGACTCCAGGTCGGCGCGATCCCCCAGTGGATGTTCGCGCGCAGGATGGCCGGGCTGAAGACGAGCACGAACCCGAGCCCGACGAGCAGGATCTGGGTGATGAAGTCGACGACGGCGAGAAGCACGTTGAGCTTGGCCGACTCCTGGATGCCGACGATGTTGAGGGCCGCGAGCACCGCGACGACGACGATCCCGCCGACGATGTCCCACGGGTTCTGACGCAGCGGCGGCCAGAAGATCGAGAGGTAGTGCGGCACGAAGAAGGCGGAGATTGCGATCGTCGCGACGTAGTTGAGCATCTGCGCCCATGCGGCGAGGAAGCTGACGAACTCGTTGAAGGCGTGGCGCGCGAAGCTCGACGAGCCGCCGGCCTCCGGGTAGCGGACAGTTCCCTCCGCGTAGGTCGCCGCCGTCGCCGCGAAGATCAGGCCCGCGATGATGAAGACGGCCGGCGTCAGGCCGAGCGCGTAGACCGCGGTGACGCCGAGCGCGTAGTAGATCGACGAGCCGACGTTTCCGTAGGCCGTGGCGAAGAGCGCCGGAGTCCCGAGGACCCGCTCGAGCCCGTGCTGCTCCCGCCCCCTACGACCCATTGCTGGAATCTACTCCCGGTCCGCGACTGCGGACACCGTCACGTTATGACCAGTGAATCGAGACGAGCAGCGGAATGATCAGGATCGCGACGATGTTCGTGATCTTGATCATCGGGTTGATCGCGGGCCCGGCCGTGTCCTTGTAGGGATCGCCGACCGTGTCGCCGGTGACCGCGGCCGCGTGGGCCTCGGAGCCCTTGCCGCCGTAGGCGCCGTCCTCGATCAGCTTCTTCGCGTTGTCCCAGGCGCCGCCGCCCGAGGTCATCGCGATCGCGAGGAAGAGGCCGGTCACGATCGTCCCGATCAGGAGCCCGCCGAGCATCTTGACGCTGATGATCCCGATCACGATCGGGAAGAGGATCGGGATCGCCGCGGGCAGCATCATGTTCTGGATCGCGCGGCCCGTGACGATGCTGACGGTGGTCGCATAGTCGGGCAGCTCGGTGCCCTCCATGATCCCCGGGTGCTCGCGGAACTGGCGGCGCACCTCGGTAACGACCTCGCCGCCGACGCGCCCGACCGCGGTCATCGCGAGCGAGGCGAACAGGAACGGCATCAGGCCGCCGATGAAGAGACCTGCGATCACCCAGGCGTCGCTGAGGCTGAACACCGTCGCGTGACCCTGGTCCGCGAGCCCCTTGGTGTAGCTGTCGAAGAGGACGAGCGCGGCGAGCGCCGCCGAGCCGATCGCGTAGCCCTTCGTGACGGCTTTCGTCGTGTTGCCGACCGAGTCGAGCGCGTCGGTGATCGTGCGCACCGACTCGGGCAGGTGCGCCATCTCGGCGATCCCGCCCGCGTTGTCGGTGACCGGGCCGTAGGCGTCGAGCGCGACGATCAGGCCGGTCATCGACAGCTGCGCCATCACCGCGACGCCGATGCCGTAGAGGCCGGCGAAGTGGTGCGCGACGAGGATGCCGCCGGCGATCACGATCACGGGGAGCGCGGTGGCGCGCATCCCGATCGCGAGGCCTTCGATGATGTTCGTCGCATGGCCGGTCTGCGAGGCCCTGGCAATCTCCTTGACGGGATTCCAGCGCGAGCCCGTGTAGTACTCGGTGATCGCGACGAGCAGGAAGGTGACGACGAGGCCCGTGAGCGCCGAGAAGTAGAGATCGTTGAAGCTGAAGGCGCCGTGGTCGAAGGCCCTCGTCACCGGGATGAAGCCGATCGCCGACAGGACGGTGGCGACGAGCACGCTCTTGTAGAGCGCGTTCATGATCGAGCCGCCGCGGCCGATGCGTGCGAAGAAGGTGCCGATGATCGAGGCGATGATCGAGATGCCGCCGATCGCGAGCGGATAGAGCGCGAGGTCGGAGGTCGGGAACGAAGTGCCGAGCAGCATCACCGCGACCGCGGTGACGGCATAGGTCTCGAAGAGGTCTGCCGCCATGCCGGCGCAGTCGCCGACGTTGTCGCCCACGTTGTCGGCGATCACTGCCGGGTTGCGCGGGTCGTCCTCGGGGATCCCGGCCTCGATCTTGCCGACGAGGTCGGCGCCGACGTCGGCCGCCTTGGTGAAGATGCCGCCGCCGAGACGTGCGAACACCGAGATCAGCGAACCGCCGAAGGCGAGCCCGACGAGGTCGTTGATCGCGCGATCCTGCGAGACGTCGAACCAGTTCGTGAGGATCGCGTAGTAGCCGGCGACGCCGAGCAGCGCGAGGCCGACGACGAGGAGGCCGGTGACCGAGCCGGCGCGGAAGGCGACGTTGAGCGCGGGCTTGAGGCCCGAGCGTGCGGCCTCGGCAGTGCGGGCGTTCGAGCGCACGGCGACGTTCATCCCGATGAAGCCGGCGGCGGCGGAGAGCAACGCGCCGATCAGGAAGCCCACCGCGGTGCCCCAGCCGAGCTGGTTGTAGAAGCCGATCAGCAGGAACGGGGCGATCGCGACGAACGCGATCGTCGTGTACTGCTTTTTCAGGTAGGCCGCGGCTCCCTCCTGCACGGCGCGCGAGATCTCCTGCATCCGCTCGTTGCCCTGGGGCTGCTTGAGCAGCCAGACGATGAGGCCCACGCCCCAGGCAATCGCGAGCACCGCGCAGACCAGCGCGAATGCGACCGCATGATCGTTGAAGAAGTTCATCGCTCGGCTCTCCTCACAAAGTCAGTGCCGAGCCTGCCTCGGCGCGGGCCGTTTTGTATCACAAGCGACGGTCAGGTCGCTGCGTCGGTCTTCGCCGCGTCGGCGTATGCGAGCTGGAGGTTCGCGAGCACCTGGCCGAAGTCACGGATGACCGACTCATCGACCTCGCCCTCGAGCACCGGCGTGAGCGCGCGCAGCGCCTCGATCGCGATCTTCGCCTGCTCGAGGTCACGCCCCTCCGGCGCGAGCTTCGCGAAGCCCATGGAGGCGACCATCGAGAGCGTGTGGACGAGCAGATCGGAGACCTTGGCCCGCCGCAGCTCCTCGACGAGCTCGTCGGCCGAAGGCCCCTCAGCCACCGACGCGCTCCGGACGCAGGACCTGCTCGGCGTAGATCTCTTCGAGCGACGCGCCCTCGGCGAGCCGCGCGAGCTGCCGCTCCGTGGCATTCGCCGCGGGTATCGCGAGGAACGGCGCGGCGCCGATCTCCTCGGCGGCCGGCGCCACCCAGTCGAGCAGCTGCTCGATCCGGGCGCGCGCGGGCACCGCGACGCCGCGGTCCAGGTCGATCAGCTCGCCGGAGAGGCCGTAGCGGATCGCGCGCCACATGTTCTCCTCGATCAGCCGGTGCGGATGCTCCGCCAGCGGCTCCCCCTCGTCGATCGCATGTGCAACGCGCACGATCAGCGAATGGATCAGCGCGGTGAGCGCACGCGACTCCCCGAGGTCGGGCTGCGCGTCGCAGATCCGAACCTCGACAGTCGGGAACGCGAGGTGCGGGCGGACGCTCCACCAGATCTGGGTGTACTCGTCGATCGAGCCCGTTTCGTAGAGGAAGCGGACGTAGGTCTCCCACTCGTCCCAGCCGGCGAAGCTGTCGGGGACGCCGCAACGCGGGAACATCCGCGTGAAGACCTGCGTCCTGACGGAGTGGAGACCCGTGTCGCGGCCCTCGAGGAACGGTGAGCTCGCCGAGAGCGCGAGCAGGTCGGGCAGAAACGCACGGAGCGCACTACAGACCTGCACCGCACGGTCGGCGCCGTTGATCGCGACGTGCACGTGGAGGCCGAAGGTGTTGTTCTGCCAGACGACGTAGCGCAGCAGCTCGTCGTTGCGGCGGTAGTGCGGCGTGTCGATGATCCGCTGCTCCTGCCAGGCGCTCCACGGATGGCTGCCGGTGGCCCCGAGCGCGAGCCCGAGCCCGTCGGTGAGCGCAGTGAGCTGGGTGCGGCGCTCACCGAGAGCTTGGGCAGCTTCGCCGAAGTTCTCGCAGAGGCCTGTCTTGACCTCGACCTCGGAGGCGATCAGCTCGCCCACGAGATTGGGCTCGAGCTCGGTGCCCTGCGCCGCGGCGTGGACGTCCTCGAAGCGATTGACGAGCGCGAGCGTGCCGGGATCGAGCAGGGCGAACTCCTCCTCGATGGCGACCGTGAAGTCACGCGCGGACTCGAACTGCTCCCGCGCGAAGCGGAGCTGCTCGTCCGGGCTGAGGCGCTGAGCGTCGCCCATGGTGCGGGAAGGTTATCCCTCGACGGGCTGGAGGAGGCGTCGTGCGACGGCCGTCCAGCTCCAGTGCTCGACGACGGCGCGGCGCGCGGCCGTGCCCAGAGCCCGGCGCTCGGCCGGTGGGAGCGCGAGCATGCGACGCAGCTTGGCCTGGAGGTCCGCCGCATCGCCGTTCTCGAAGCCGGCGAGATTGCGATGCTCGGGCGGGTACTCGTCCTCGATTCCCGCCGCCACCTCGGCGAGTCCCGAATGCCGCGCGACTATGGGAGGAACGCCGGCCGCGGCGGCTTCGGCCGCGACCATCCCGAACGC
Organism: uncultured Actinomycetes bacterium; assembly: GCA_963718355.1. Taxonomy (GTDB): domain Bacteria; phylum Actinomycetota; class Thermoleophilia; order Gaiellales; family Gaiellaceae; genus CAVQZA01. The sequence continues at coordinate 118,904 of CAVQZA010000016.1, read as the reverse complement.
CTCGGGGAAGATCGAGGGAACGACCGAGATGTCGGCGAGCGGTAGCAGGTGGCGAAGGTGGCGATGCTCGAGCGCGCCGGTGAACAACGTGTCCGGCGGAGCGAGCGCCTCGAGCTCCGCGCGGTAGTCGCCGAAGCCGACGATCAGTGCGCGCGCGTCGATGTCACGGAGCGCTTCGAACAGCACCTGTACGCCCTTGTTGTAGATCAGCTTCCCGACAAAGACGATCGTGGGACGGTCGCCGGCGAGGAAGGCCTCGAGCCGGGCGGCGTTGCCCTCGTCCGGGATCCGGTCGTTGGCGTTGCCGGGGTTGGGCGGGTCGCGGCGGGCCTCCTCGAGCAGGGCCGCGAGCGCCTCGTCGCGCGGCTGCGGACGGAACTCGTCGATGTCGACCCCGGGTGGCACCTCGACGACGCGCTCGATCAGGCCCATCACGTCGTCGACGACTGCGCGGATGTGCTCGGAGCCGACGTACAGCGCCTCGGCCTCGGTGAGGGACTCGAGGGCCCAGTCGATCAGCTCCGGCCTGCCGCGCATCGAGTACTCGAGCTCGGAGCCGTGAGCCTTGACGCGAAACGGCAGGCCGGCCGCGGCGCCGACGGGGCCGCCGAGCAGGATGTGGTTCGTGAAGAGAAGGTCGGCCGGCGCGAGCTCGCGGATCGCGCGCGCGTTCGCCTCGACGTAGCGGCGGCGCTCGTCCCACGGCATCTCCTGGAGCAGGACCGCCTCGAGCCCCTCATAGTCGTCGAGCACGAAGACGGGGAGCCGCGTGCCGAGCTCGGGGCGTACGACGGTGGCGGCGCCGGTGTCGTAGAGCTCGGGGTGCGGTTCCTGGCAGAGGACGGTGACGTCGTGCCCGGCGCGGCTCCATTCACGTGCGAGCGCGCGCGAGTAGACGTTCGAGCCCGTGCCGCCCAGGAGATACCCGTGCCAGAGGAGGATGCGCATCGCGTGCTAAGTGTGGACGAAGCGTCACGATCCCGGCGCATTCACGTTTCACATCCGTGCGCCGGCCGCCGCTAGGCTGAGCCGTAGGAGGGCGGGGTCGGGCGTCCCGTCTCCCGCGCGCGTCAACCATTTACGTCCCAGAGGCGAACATGCTCGAGCTCCGGCCCACCTGCGAGAACTGCAACAAGGCGCTGCCGCCTGCGTCGCTCGAGGCGCGTATCTGCAGTTACGAGTGCACGTTCTGCGCGACGTGCGTCGAGGAGGTTCTCCTGAACGTCTGTCCGAACTGCGGCGGCGGCTTCGAGCCGAGGCCGATCCGACCCGCGCGCCTCCTCGCCAGGGACCCGGCGAGCACCGAGGTCAGGCACAAGCCGGTCGACCCCGAGGCCCACGCCCGGTTCGTCGCCGAGCAGCGCTAGGCGAGGTGGAAGTAGAGCGCGTAGAGCAGGTCGATCGCCGGATTCGACGTGTGAACGGCGACATCGGAGGGCACGTCCAGCAGCGCCTCCGAGTAATTGAAAACGATCTTCACGCCCGCCCCGACCAGATCGTCCGCTGCTCCCTGCGCGCCGGCGGCCGGAACGGCGAGCACGCCGACGATGATGTTCTTGTCGCGCACGACGTCGGGCAGCTTCGCGATCTCGGTCACCGCAACACCGCCGATCGTGCGTCCGACCTTGTCGGGATCCGAGTCGAACACGGCCGCGATGTTGATCCCGTGCTCGGCGTAGATCGGCGAGCTCGCGATTGCCTGACCCAGGCGACCAGCGCCGACGAGCGCGATGTTGTGCTGTCCCTGCGTCCGGAGGATCGACCGGATCTCGGCGAGCAGCGAGTCGATGTTGTAGCCCACGCCTCGCTTGCCGAACTTGCCGAAACCGGAGAGATCACGGCGGATCTGCGTCGCATTGATGTTCGTGTAGTCGGAGATCTCCTGCGAGGAGATGCGCTCCTTGCCCATTTTCTTCGACTGCGTCAGCACCTGGAGGTACCGGGAAAGGCGCGCCGCCACACCAACCGTCAAACGATCCGCCACACCCGCTCCTTAGGTCGAAGTTTGTGACACAGCCCGCATTCTGCCAGCGGCACAAAATCGCCGCTGACGCTACCGCTCAGCCCGGAGTTTGTGCGGCGAGGCGGCGGCGCAGCGCGTCCGGGTGAACGTGGTAGGTGAAGAGCCGTTCGCCGTCGACCTCGATGACCGGCAGCCACTCCCGGTACCGGGCCTCGAGCTCGGGGTCACCGGTGATGTCGACCTCCTCGAGCGCGAAGCCGAGCTCGGCGCGCAGCTCCTCGAGCTGGACGCGCGCCCGGTCGCAGAGATGGCAGCCGGCGGCGTGGTACAGCGTGACTACGGGTAGATCCCCCGCGTCACGGTCGCCTCCGCGACGCGCTCGACAGCGAGCCCGTACGCCGCGAGCCGCAGGCTCACGCCGCGCGTCTCGGCCGTTCGCCAGGTCTCCTCGAACGCCTTCGAGACGATCTCGTTCAGCTTCGCGTTGACCTCGGCCTCCTTCCAGAAGTACTCCTGGAGGCCCTGCACCCACTCGAAGTACGAGACGACGACACCGCCAGCGTTCGCGAGCACATCAGGGATCACGGCGATGCCGTTCTCCTCGAGGATCTCGTCCGCGGTCGGCGTGACGGGGCCGTTGGCGCCCTCGACGATCGCCTTGGCCCGGATCCGGTCGGCGTTCTCCGCGTTCACCGTCTGCTCGAGCGCGCACGGCGCGAGCACGTCGCACTCGAGCGTGAGCAGCTCGTCATGGGAGATCTCGTCGGCGCCCCCGAGCCCGATCAGCCCGCCGGTCGCGCGCTTGTGCTCGAACGCCGCGGGGATGTCGAGACCCTTCGGATTGTGCAGGGCGGTGCGCGAGTCGCAGATCCCGATCACCGACGCGCCCTCCTCGGCGATCAGCTTCGCGAGGAAGCCGCCTACGTTCCCGAAGCCCTCCACGACGATGCGCATCCCCTCGACCGAGAGCCCCCGCTTCTCCGCGAAGTCCTCGACGCAATAGAGCGCGCCACGAGCGGTTGCCTCTTCACGGCCGAGCGAACCGCCGATCGCAAGCGGCTTGCCGGTGACTACGCCGAGCACGGAGTAGCCCTTGTTCATCGAGAACGTGTCGAAGATCCAGGCCATCACGCTGGCGTCGGTGCCGACGTCGGGAGCCGGGATGTCCTTCTCCGGCCCGATCTCGTTGATGATCTCGCTCGTGTAGCGGCGCGTCATGCGCTCGAGCTCAGCGCGCGACATCTCCTTCGGATCGCAGACCACGCCGCCCTTTGCGCCCCCGAACGGGATCCCCATCAGCGCGCACTTCCACGTCATCCACATCGCGAGCGCCTTCACCTCGTCGAGGGTCACGTCCGGGTGGTAGCGGATGCCGCCCTTCGACGGCCCGCGGGCGACGTTGTGCGTGACCCGGTAACCGGTGAACGCGCGGGTCTCGCCGTTGTCCATCGAGACCGGAATCGAGACCTCGACCGACTTCTTGCACTCCTGGAGGACGTTGACGAGGTTCTGCGGGATGCCGAAGACGTCGGCGACGCGGCGAAGCTGCTCGCGCGCGATCTCGAGAGGGTTCTCGCGCAGGTGTGAGACGGTACTCACGGTTGCTCGCCCGAGTATATGGCGCTACCTGACCGTGATCGGGACGGCCCGGCGCGTGGGCGGGCCGCCGTCGGTCGGATAGGCGACCAGGCGCAGCGAGTACCTCCCCGGTGCGAGACGCGCTCCCGACGGCGCGGTTCCTGTCAGCGCGAAGGCGTAGTTGCCCGGCAGGGCATCGCGCAGGCGGATCAGCAGCCCGAGCGCCTGACCGTTCGCCGCGACGAGGTTCGCATCGAACCGTGACACGGGAACCACCGCCGGGCCTTGCCCGAGGGCACCCAGGCGAACCGTCAGCAGCGCGGGCGTGAGCGTCGCCGCATTCAGCGTCGAGCTCGAGAGGCTCAGGTTCGAGATCAGGCCACGCGACGGGATCGGTGCGGAGACAAAGAGCGGAACGCGCGTGCGCCGCCCATGCTCGACCGCGAGCACGACTGCGCCCTCGCCCGGCGAGCCGGTCACGGTCACCGTTCCCGAGCCGCCGGGTGCGAGCTCGAGCTGCGCGGGCCGAGCCGTCGCCGTTCCCTTGGTCGACACCTGAATCGTGCTCATGCGTGGTGAGAGGTTGCGGACGGTGACCGCCGTGCGGGGGGTCGCGGGACTCAACGAGAGCGTCGCAGGCTCGGCGGCGATCGAGGCGGAGTCGGCGGCCCTCAACTCGACGAGCCCGGCGCCCTGCGCTGCGAGCGAAGCGCTCGCGAGCGGCCTCGCCGTGCCGACGAGCAGGCTCTTCAGATCTGCAGCGTCGAGTGCGGGACGCGCCTGAACGAGGAGCGCGGCCGCGCCGGCAACCGCGGCGGCGGCGATGCTCGTCCCGCTCACCGTCTCGAAGCGCGGCGAGCCGTCCGGGTTCGTGCCCGGCGCCGAGGTCACGACGCCGACTCCCGGCCCGACCAGCTCGGGCTTGATCGCGCCGTCGAACGCGAGACCCTGCGAGGAGAAGGCGGCGACGCGCCCGTAGGCCGGATTCGCGCTCGAGCGGAGCGGCCCGATCGAGACGCCGACGTTCGCGCCGCTCGCCAGTGCGGCTCGTAACGCCCGGCCGTCGGCAGCGTCGATCCCGACCACGGGCACGGGGACGGCTCCGTCGACGCCGAGGCTGCCAGACGGCAGGCGCATCCCCTCGAGAAGCACCGCCGCGGCTCCCGCCGCCGCAGCTGCCTCCGCCTCGTCACGGGGAGCGGTGCCGGCGGCCACGAGCGCGGCTCGTCCGGCAACGAGACTGAAGCCGCGCCGGTCGAAGAACGCGCCGATCCCCGACGCGGCTCCGGGTCGTGGCCCGGCCACCCGCAGCTCGAGCGAGCGGCCGGGCGCCGCCGCGCCCGCAAGCGGCACCACCGCGTTCACGATCACGCGCAGACCTGCGCGTACGACGAGCCGCACGCGATCGCCGCGGACGCGCAGGTCCGCAGCGCCGACCGTGAGCGCCTCAGGCGCGCCCCCGGGCCCGCGATGCTCCCGAACGAAGGCCCGGCGGAGCCGTCGTTCCCGGCCGGGGCGACGACGAGCGTCCCCAGGCGTGCCGAGCCGGCCGCCGCCTGGGCGACGGGATCGTCGGCGAAGGCTGCGAAAGGCGCGGCGAGCCCGATCAGCGCGATTCGCGCGGCGTCGCGCGCGTCGCCGTTCCCGTTCGGATCGACCGCCCGCTCGAGCCCGGCGACGAGCTGGTCGGTACGCGCGTAGATCGACCAGTGGCCCGACGCGTCGGGCTGCCAGCCCGCGACGCGCACCGGCAGCACCGTGGCGCCGGTTGCGACACCCGCGATTCCCCCGGGCCCGCCGGCCCCGACGAGCACGCCCGCGAGCTCGGTGCCGTGCTCCTCGACGCTCGCCGGGTCGCCGGGATTGGCCCTCGGCAGAGCTCCGGCGGTCCCTCGGAGGACGTCGTAGCCACGCGCCACGCGGCCGCGGAGATAGGGCTGGGAGCGGTCAACGCCGGTGTCGAGGAGCGCGATCGTGACGCCGCTGCCGTCGGCTCCGGGCAGCACGAGCCCCCGGCCGAGCCCGGCGGCGGCGCCCGCTTGCGGCGCGGCCACGGTCGCCGGATAGGCAACTCGCACCGGGTAGACGCCCGCCACCTCGGGCGCGGAGTCGAGCAAGGCGATCCCGCGCGGATCGATCGCGGCGGAGAAGCCGTCGAGCACGCGCGTGAAGCTGTACTGCGGCCTGATCACCTCCCCGTCGAGCGCGAGCCGCGCCAGCAGCGACTTCTGGGCCGCCAGCGCCTCGGCGCTCCAGCGCTGCTCGTCTGCCGCCGTGGCCGCCGGGCTCACGCGATCGGCGAGCGACGGTGCCTTGAGCACGACGATGACGCGCTGGCCGACCGAGACGCGAGGCCGCGGCCCGCCGACAAGGCCCGCCCACGCTGCCGCCGCCGGAGCCTGACCCGCGACGGTCCCTCCACCGGCGCCACCGCCGTTCGCCATGACGAGCGCGAGCGCAGCGCCGATCGCGAGGAGCCCGAGCGGGGCCGCGGCGCGGGGCTCAACGCGACGAGGCGTACGCATCGAGCCCAAGGTACCCGGGGTAGGAGACGGGTTTCACGTAGCGCGCTGCCGAGGCGATCATTGCGGCGTTGTCGGTGCAGAGCGCAAGCGGCGCAAAGCCCGCGTCGGGCAACGCGGCCCGCAGCTCCGAGTTCGCAGCGACTCCGCCGACCACCGCGATCCGCTCGACGCCGGCGGCCTCGACGCGCTCGACGAGCGCCCTGACGATCGCGCGCTGGTAGCTCGCGGCGAGATCCGCACGGCGCACCTCGAGCTCGGTCTCCGAGAGATCCCGCACCGCGTAGAGCAGCGCCGTCTTCACCCCTGAGAACGAGAAGTCGAGCCCAGGCACCCGCGAGACCGGGAACTCGTACGTGCCGGGATCGCCCTCCTGCGCAAGCCGGTCGATCGCCGCGCCGCCCGGATAGCCGAGCCCGAGCAGCCGCGCGCCCTTGTCGAACGCCTCACCGGCCGCGTCGTCGAGCGTCGTCCCGAGCACCTGGAACGCGCCCCGCTCGGGGACGTCGACGAGCATCGTGTGGCCGCCGCTCGCGAGCAGGCAGAGGAAGGGTGGCTCGAGCGCGTCCGGGCCGAGGTACAGGGACGCGACGTGGCCGCGCAGGTGGTCGACGGGGACGAGCGGCAGCCGGCGCGCCCAGGCGATTGCCTTCGCGGCCGCGAGCCCTACCAGCAGCGCTCCGATCAGGCCGGGCCCCTGCGTGACCGCGACGCGGTCGACGTCGTCGAGCGTCGCCCCTGCCTCGTCGAGTGCCTCGAGCACCACGGGCCCGATCAGCTCGAGGTGCCGCCGCGATGCGATCTCCGGCACGACACCGCCGAAACGAGCGTGGAGCTCTGCCTGCGATGCGACGACGCTGGAACGGATCGTCCCGTCCTCCTCGACGAGCGCGGCGGCGGTCTCGTCGCAGGAGGTCTCGATCCCGAGGATCACGAAGCGCCGGCCGCGGGCTCGGCAGCTTCCTCGACGGGATCCTTCCACATGATCAGCGCGTCCTCACGATTGTCGGTGTAGTAACCGCGCCGAACTCCGCGCGCGACGAAGCCGAGGCGCTCGTAGAGCCGGATCGCCGCGTCGTTCGAGACGCGCACCTCGAGGGTGTAGCCGCGGCGCTCGTCGCCGGCGGTCAGGTCGAAGAGCTGTTCGAGCAGCGTCCGCGCGATCCCGCGCCCACGGTACTCGGGCGCGACGGCGACGTTCATCACGTGCCAGGCGTCGACATAGCGCGAGATGATGAGATAGGCCACCAGCGCGTTCGTCTCGGTATCGAAAGCGCCGAGGCAGATCGAGGACGGCTTCGCGAGCTCGCCCGCGAACATCGCGCGCGACCAGGGCGTCGGGTACGACCGTTTTTCGATCTCCTCGATCGCGGTCAGGTCACGGGCAGAGAGTCGGCGGAGCTCGATCATGCGGCCTGCTCGGCGTCGGGGAGCCGGAGGTAAAGCGGCTCGACGAGCTCGGCCGGCCCGAAATCATGCGCGAGCGAAGCGTGGAACCGCGCGCGCGGAAGGTGGAGCTCACTCTCGTCCGGCGGCACCACGGCACCGGCGGCCTCGAGGAGCTCGCGGTAGCGCCGCGCGCCGTCGCCGACGCAGGTCGTCCCTGGCTCCACCGTCAGATCGGCCGGAGCAAGGCAGCGCGGCTCGCCGTCGACGAGCGTGAACACCTCGCGCCGCTTGGCGTCAACGACCGGCAGCGCACCCGGGACACCCGCAGCGAGCGCAGCGAGTGTCGAGACGCCGGCCGCGTGGATGTCGAGCGCGAGCGCGAGGCCGCGCACGGTCGCGAGCCCGATTCGCACGCCGGTGAAGCTGCCCGGGCCGACGCCGACGGCGATTGCGCCGATGTCACCGGCATGGCGGCCGCCCTGACGAAGGAGCGCGTCGACGTCCTCGAGCACGGTCGAAGCACGCGAACTGCGCTCTCCGAGCACCTCGCCGTCCTCGACGAGCGCGCTAGTCGCAACCTCCGTAGCCGTGTCGATGGCGAGGATCAGCATCTCTAAAATACCCCTTCTAGCAGGGCTTTTCCCTGGCTTTCGAGCTCGACAAGTCTATGCGCGGGGTCGACGTGCCGCAACCGGACCGCGATGCTCACCGGCGGCAGCCCGGCGCCCGCGGCCTCGGGCCACTCGACGAAGCAGATCGCGTCGTCGAAGTACGGCTCGAGGTCGCCCCACTCCGCCGGCGAGACCGAGGCGAAGCGGTAGAGGTCGAGATGCGAGATCGGCACCCGCCCTTCGTAGCGGTGCCCGATCGTGAAGGTCGGGCTCGTGACCGGGACGGTGACGCCGAGCGCACGGCACGCGCCCCGGACGAACGTCGTCTTCCCGGCGCCGAGCTCGCCCGAGACCGTGAGGACGTCGCCGACCACGAGCACCGCAGCGAGCTTCGCGGCGATCGCCTCGGTCTCCTCGGGCGAGGACGTCTCGATCTCGATCACCCGAGCACTCGGGGCGGCTCATCCGGCGCCGGGACGAGCGAGAGGGCGATATCGAGCAGCGCGTCGAGGTCGAGCTCCGCAGAGCTGATCTGAACCTGCGTGCCGTTCCTCAGGAGCCGGGCGACGGTCGGAGCCGGTGGGCCGCGGCCCTCGGGCGGAACGTAGACCCCGATCTCGATCCCGTCGCGCTCGCGCCGCTCGAGCCCCTCGAGATCGAGGGCGCCTCGAGCCGCGCTCTCGTTGAGCTGGAACTGGTGCGTGCCGCGCTCCTGCATGTACACGACGTTCACGGCCTCCGGCGTCTGCGGCCGCTCGCGCGCGCGGACATACGTCACGAGGACGCGCCAGCCGTCGGCCAGCTCGGGAGCCACCCAGACCTGGAAGGACGCGCGGCGCGCAGCCTCGTCGATCGAGAGGTGCTCCACCGCGAAGGCCTCCTCCGACGTGCGGACCGTCTCACCGGGCGGCGGCTCGAAGACGAACGTCCCGTCCGGCAGCGGCTCGTCGAAGGCGAACTCGAGCAGCTCGCGGACGTGGAACGGCCGGGCGTCGAGGCGCTCCTCGCTCCGCAGGACGACACCCAGCTCGGCGTCGACCACCAACCGAAGTCGGTCGTGCCGAGCTGGATCGCGTGGAAGGGCCGGAAGGGGCCGGAGGGAACGCGCCCCTCCACCACGATCGCCTCGCGGCCGATTGCCTCCCGCCGACCGGCCGGCTCGAGCTCGCCTGCGGCGAGGAGCTCGCGAGGGTCGAGGATCGTCTCCCAGCCACTCGTCGAGTTGCCCACGTCGTGGACGACGGCGCCCATGCCCGGGCTCCAGTGCCACAGCTGCTCGCCGTCGGAGACGGTCACCGAGGCGTGGCCCTGCTGCTCCGTCTCCACGCGGTAGCGGGCGCCCTCCATCGAGACCCGCGACGTCATGACGATCTCGTCGGGCAGCGCCGGCTCGGGCGGGCCGAAGCCGATCACCCTCAGGCTGGCGCTCCACCCTCCGCCGCCTCCGCTCTGGCGCTGCATCACGCGCTCGTGGGCCTCTTGCGACACGGCCATGTCCGTCCAGTCCCGGACGACGAAGCGGGCCGTCTTCCAACGCCCGCGAGCGCCGTACATGAGCTCCAGCAGCTCCCCGAGCTCGATCATCTCAGGGAGTCTAGAAAAGGCCCAGCTGAACGGTCGGCTCGGGCTCGGAGAGCACCGGCTCCGGCTCGAACGCCGGCGGCGGCGCCACCGCCGGGGCCTCTGTCACGCCGCTGAGCAGCGCCGGGATGCGGGCGAAGTCGGTCTCGAGCACCTTCAGCATCGCGGGCGTGTAGAGCGCGGCGGCCGGATGGTAGATCGGATAGAGCAGCACGCTGCGTGCGCCGAGCGTGACCTCCTGCTCCTGACCGTGGACGCGCGTGATCCCGAGCGGGCGGCCTGAGAGGAGCTTCGTGGCGAAGTTGCCGAGCGTCGCGACGACCCGCGGCTCGATCAGCTCGATCTGGCGGAAGAGGTGCGGCTCACAGGCCTCGACCTCGTCCTGTTGCGGGTCGCGGTTCCCCGGCGGGCGGCACTTGAGGACGTTGGCGATGTAGACGTCGCTGCGGCTGAGGCCGATCCCCTCGAGCAGCCGCTCGAGCAGCTTCCCGGCCTGGCCCACGAACGGGACGCCCTGCTTGTCCTCGTGGAACCCCGGCGCCTCCCCTACGAACATCAGCTCCGCGTCCGGGTCGCCGGAGCCAAAGACGACCTGGGTCCGGCCCTCGGCCAGCCGACAGCGCGTGCAGGCGGCGGTCAGCTCGCCGTAGGAATGGAGCTCAGTGCCCGCAGCCACAGCTTCCGCCACAACAGCCGCCGCCACCGCCGAAGCTCGGCTGGGTAGCGGTGCCGTGAGCGGCGAACACGGAGAACTGCTTCATGACCTTCGCGGACTCGCAGTCCGGGCACGCGACCTTTTGGCCCGACGACCGGACGAGCTCCTCGAAGTGCGATTCGCACTCCATGCAGACGTACTCGTAGATAGGCATCTTCGCTCCAGACCTTAGCAACGTGAGTCGTGATTCTCGACCCGGCACCGGACGTCAGCCGATGGACTTGATCAGCCGCTGCCGCTCCTGTGCGATGGCCGCAGTCAGTACGGAGATCCTCGTGATCCGCGCGTTGTAGGCGCGAGCCGCGACGATCTCCGCGTTACGCGTGCGTACCGCGTCCGAGCCGATCGCGAACAGGGAGCGGATCGCCACGTTCGCCGCCTTCGCGTCCTTCTTCCTCAGCGCGGCCTCGACCTCGGCGCTGAGCGTCATGCGGCGCTTCAGGGCGGCGAGCTCTCCGGTGAGCGTCGGCTCGAGCACCGGCGGCGCGGTGAGCCTGCCGAGCTGTGCGACGACGGGCGCGAGCGCCGCCTGATAGCGCGCGAACGCGTCGGCCTGAGCAGTCCAGCCCTTGGCGCCGCGCAGCTCCTTCGCGAGCGCGGTCCCGGCGGGCGCGAGCGGTGCGATGACATGCCTGAACGTCGGCGCGTAGCTCGAGGTGAGGATCAGATCGCCCGTCAACGACTCCTCGAGCTTCAACAGCGCGAGCAGGTCGGCATGGATCTTGCGCGCGTCCGCGGGCGCCGTGATCGCGGCGACGCGGCCCTCCGCAGAATGAATCTCCGTCTGAGCCTGCTTCAGCGCCTTCACCTCCACGGGAGGGTTCCCGCTCATCGAGAAGTGCTGGAACGCCGAGTTGACGGCGATCCTCCGCGTCAGCAGCGGCAGCTCGGCCTTGTCGACCTTGGCGAAGTAGGCGTTGACCGCGTCGCGGCGCGGATGTCCGCCACCGCCCCCGCAGCCCGCCAGCACGGCGACGACGACGGCAACGGCGCCGATCCGAGCCAGCCTCATTGCGCGCTACTTGACGAGGACGACGGTCGAGACGCTGTGATCGCCGTGGGCGAAGACGAGCTTGACGAGCCCCTTGCTCGGCGCGAACCACGAGGTGCGCGTGCCGCTGCCGTACGGGAACCCGGGCTGCTGGAGCGTCGAGCGCACAACGACCGCCTGAAACGTCCCGGCGGGCACGGTCACCGTCTGGACGCCCAGCACCTTCGATTGGCCCGTGACGCCGTAGGTGTTGAAGTCGAGGCTCGGCCTCGTCGAGCCCCATGTGGCGCCGGTCGTCGGATACGCCGGCATCACCGGGTTGAAGCCGTGGGTCATCAGGTCGAACGGCGTGAAGAAGTGGTTGCGCTTGGCGGCGGAGGCACCGGCGGGGCCGAGCGGCGGGAACTTCAGCAGCGTGACCGACTGCGTCCGCCCCCAGAGGTTGGTGACGCCGTTGTTCCGCAGCGAGAAGCCATAGGTTCCGGCCATCTTGAGCGGGCCCGAGACGCTCTTGGCGGTGAAGCGGCCCGAGCCGTTGGCAACGGCGTCGATCACGAAGTTCTCGACCTCGGGTTTCGGCAGGTGCTTCGGGTTCGTCCAGCGATACGTGAGGCTGAGCCCCTTCTTGAGCGGGAAGTAGTCGACGTCACCCGGCGAGGGCTGCACCGTCTGGTTCGTGCTCTGGAGCATCGCGTCTGTGACCGCGCCGCCCGAGTGCAGGAACTCGACCTTCACCGGGCCGACGCCGTAGACCCACCAGGTCGTGCGCAGGCCGCTCCCGTACGGGTCGCCGAGCGCGCCCGCCTGCGTGATCTGCGTCTGCACCTTGGCGGCCGTGACGGGCATGGGGAACGCAGGCACGGTGATCGACTCGGTGCCGACGTAGGTCGAGACGCCGGCGACGTCGTTCGCGGCACCGCCTGCGCCCGCCCACACGAGGCCCTTCAGCAGCGGCTCGGCCAGCACAGGCTGGCGGCTTCCCCAGATCACGTTGTAGTAGACGCTCGACAGGGCGTTCGGGCAGCTCGCCGCGGAGGCGCAGAGCACCGGGAACTGCGGCGGCGGGGGCGTGCTCGTCCAGTTGGTGTTGATGAGCCCGGCATCGGTTTCCTGGAAGTCGACGCTACCGCTCGAGGTGACCGCGTCCGTGGGGTTGCTCAGCCCGTCGGTCGTCCAGGCGAGGCTGAACGAGGTGCCCTTCTGGCTCTTGACCGTGACCTGCTCGCTCGTCGACGTTGGCGCATAGAGACTGTCCGTCCACTGATACGTCCACGTCGCGTCTGCGGGATGCGGCAGCCACGCGTCCGCGGACGCGGCTGGGGCGATCGCGAGAGAGCACAGCGCGACCACCGTCACGAGCAGACCCTTCCCCCGAAGCACGCCGGAAGGCTAACCGTTCCTGCGACTGCACGGTCCGCGGTGGCACTTCTCGGGTCCTTTGCCGCGAAAGTTCGCTAATTGCGGAAAACGGTTTGGTGACCCCCGGGTCGATTCGGATACACATGCCGGCGGTGCAGGAGCAGATCTCCACGCGGCTCGTCGGCCGGAACGTCGTGCTAGAGCCTCTCTCGCGCGGTCACGAAGCAGGCATCCGCGCCGCCGCCGCCGACCCCGCCGCCTGGGAGTGGATGACCACCCGTGACATCGACGCGTGGGTCGAGCAGGCCTTCGCCGAGGCGGCGGCGGGAACCCGCTTTCCGTTCGCCACGTTGCTCAACGGGACAACAGTCGGCAGCACGAGCTACATGTCATTCGCGCCCGAGCACGAGCGGCTCGAGATCGGCCACACCTGGCTCTCGCCGGCCGCCTGGGGGATGGGCGCGAATACCGAGGCGAAGTACCTCCTGCTCCGGCACGCCTTCGAGGAGCTGGGCTGCCTCCGCGTCGAGTTCAAGACCGACGCAATGAACGGCCGTGCCCGCGCCGCCCTGGCCGGCATCCCCGCGGAGTTCGAGGGGATCCACCGGCGCCACATGGTCGTGCGCGGCGGCGAGCGGCGGGACTCGGCGTGGTACAGCGTGATCGTCGACGAGTGGCCGGCGGTGCGCGCCTCGCTCGAGGCGCGGCTCGACGGCTGAGCGTTACACTGCGCGTTGCCCGGTATCCGATACGGAACTGGAGCTCATGTGTTCGACAGCGTTCAGGTCATCGGTTCCGGCCGTGTCGGTTCGACGGTCGCCGCCCGCCTTCGGGAGCGGAGCATTGCCGTGTCCTCGGACGGCGCGGAGCTGATCGTTCTCTGTGTTCCGGATGCGGCGATCGCGGAGGTCGCGCGCTCGCTCGAGCCCGGGCCCTGGATCGCGCACGTCAGCGGCGCGACCCCGCTCGCGGCGCTCGCCCCGCACGAGTTGCGCTTCTCCGTCCATCCGCTTCAGACCTTCGCGCGCGCGCGAGGCGCCGAGCAGCTCGACGGTGCCTGGGCAGCCGTGAGCGGCGAGACGGACGAAGCGCTGTCGCGGGGCCTCTGGCTCGCGCGGACGCTCGGGCTCGAGCCGTTCGAGCTCGCCGACTCGGCGCGCACGCTTTACCACGCGGGCGCCGCGGTCGCGTCCAACTATCTCGTCACGCTGTACCGCGCCGCGTCGAGCCTCTTCGAGGAGGCAGGCGCGCCGCCCGAGGCGCTCGTGCCGCTGATGCGGCGGACGATCGAGAACGGCTTCGAGCTGACCGGCCCGATCGCGCGCGGCGACTGGGCGACGGTGGACGCGCATCTCGACGCGCTCCAGTCGCAGCGCCCGGAGCTCGAGGAGATGTACCGCGCCCTCGCGGCGGTGACGGCGCCGTGATCACCGTCCGCACCAGAGCCGACCTTCGCGCCGCGCTGGCCGGCGCGCGCGACGTCGGGCTCGTGCCGACGATGGGCGCGCTGCACGAGGGCCACCTCGCGCTGATCCGGGCGGCGCGCGAGGAGAGCGAGCTCGTCGTCGCGAGCAGCTTCGTGAACCCGGCGCAGTTCGGCGCGCAGGCCGACCTCGACGGGTATCCGCGCGACCCGGATGCGGATGCGTCGGTCGCCGCAGGCGCCGGGGTCGACGTCCTCTTCGCACCCGGCGTCGAAGAGATCTACCCGCCCGGATTCGCGACCTGGGTCGAGCCCGCCGGCGCCGCCGAGGGGCTCGAAGACGATTTCCGACCCGGCCACTTCCGCGGCGTCGCGACCGTCTGCTTGAAGCTCTTCAACCTGGTCCGCCCCACGCGCGCCTACTTCGGCCGCAAGGACGCGCAGCAGGTCGCGGTGATCAAGCAACTCGTCCGCGACCTCGACCTCGACCTCGAGATCCGCGTCATCCCGACGGTGCGTGACGAGGACGGGCTCGCGCTCTCGTCCCGCAACGTGCGCCTCGCCGATGACGAGCGCCGCCGCGCACTCGCGATCCCGCGCGCGCTCGAGACGCGAGACGCCGCGCGCGCCCGCGCCGTGCTCGCCGAGGCGGGTCTCGACCCCGACTACGTGGAGGTCGCCGACCTCGACGGGCCGACCCTCGCGGTCGCCGTCCTCGTCGGCTCGACCCGACTGATCGACAACGTCCAGCTGGAAGGAGACACGGCATGAGCACGCGCCCCCGCAAGCCCGCCGCGACGACACCGGCGCCCGGCAAGCTGCCGCTCCCCGAGCTCGCACAGATGAAGCGGCGCGGCGACAGGATCACGATGGTCACGGCCTACGACGCTTCGGCCGCGAGGCTCGCGGACGAGGCGGGGATCGAGCTCGTGCTCGTCGGCGACACCGCGGCGATGGTGATGCTCGGCCACGCCTCGACCGTCCCGGTGACGCTCGACGAGATGATCTTCCTGACGCGCGCGGTGACCCGGTCAGCGGTGCGGCCGCTCGTGATCGGCGACCTGCCGTTCGGGACCTACGAGGTCTCCGACGAGCAAGCGGTTACAAGCGCGATCCGGCTCGTGAAAGAGGGAGGCGCCGACGTCGTCAAGCTCGAGGGTGCCGGGCGGATGATCTCGCGCGTGCGCGCGATCGCGGAGTCGAACATCGGCGTGATGGCGCACATCGGCCTGACGCCGCAGTCGGCGACGAAGCTCGGCGGCTTCAAGGCGCAGGGCCGCACCGCCGACGCGGCGCAACGACTCGTCGACGAAGCGCTCGCGCTCCAGGACGCCGGCTGTTTCGCGCTCGTGCTCGAAGCCGTCCCGGCGCCGGTCGCCGCACGGATCACCGCGGCGCTCGACGTCCCGACGATCGGGATCGGCGCCGGTGGCGACTGCGACGGGCAAGTGCTCGTGTGGCACGACCTACTCGGGCTGTACGAGGGTCAAGCACCGCGGTTCGTGAAGCAGTACGCGAATCTCGCGGGGGAGATCCGCCGCGCACTCGAGGCGTACGTCGCCGACGTGCGAAGCGGCGCCTTCCCGGAGGAGCAGCACACCTACGCGATGCCGGACGACGAGCTCGCGGCGTTCGCCGCCGAACCCCGCTTGACGTAGCTCCCCCGCGCCTGCAACATCGTCCACACGATGGCGGGGTCGAAGAAGAAGCGCGCGAAGGCGACGGCGGAGGCGCTGTTCATTCTCGCGGCACTCACGCTTGCGATCGCGCTCGGCGTGATCGGGTTCTTCCTCGGCCGCGACACGGCGCCGAAACACACGAGCACCTCGGCGACGGCGGCGCCGACGGTGACTGCGCCGGCCACGACCGCCGCGACCACGACCAGCGCGGCCGAAGCCGGCAAGGCGCTCTTCGTGTCGAGCTGCGGCACCTGCCACACGCTCAAGGACGCCGGCACCTCGGGCGCCGTCGGGCCGAACCTCGACCAGCTGAAGCCGAACCTCGCGCGCGTTGCCCGCCAGGTGACGAACGGCGGCAAGATCATGCCGTCGTTCAAGGGCACGCTGACCCCGGCGCAGATCCAGGCAGTCGCGGCCTACGTGTCGTCGGTCGCCGGCACCTAGAGCCCGCGAAGCAACACGACCAGCAGCGCGGGGATCGCCGCCGCTAGCGCGGTCGTCCCTATCGCGCGTACCCAGCCCCATTCGTTCACGGTGCGCACGCCGATCACGACCAGCGCGAGCGCCCAGACCACGAACGCGAGCGAGAGCCACGCAAAGAACGCGCCCGCGGCACCCGAGTCTCGCCCGCCGGAGCGAAAGACATCGGAGCCGAGCACCGCGATCCGCAGCGGCCAGACGGCGACGAGCGAGAGCGCGAGCGGCGCGAGCGACAACGCGATCACGTGGCGGGCGCGCCGATAACTGCCGACGGCGCCCAACAGGTCCGAGGCGACCGCGAGCATCCCGCCGCCGAGCCAGTAGAGCGCGACGCCGTAGAAGCCGCCGCCGATGAACGCCAGCACCGCGACGAGCAACGCGTCGATCGCGGGGTCGTCGAGGAGATGGCCCGTCGCGTGCGTATCGAGAACGGCCGCGGCGCCGCCCAGCAGGATCAGCGCGAGCACCGGCTCCTGCAGCGCAGCGCCGTCCTGATCGGAGTCCCCGCGCAGCGCCGCGAACACGGGCACCGGCGAGATCAAGACCGCGAGCGCCCGCTTCCACCAGAGCCGCTCGAGTTCGTGCGTCTCGGCCAGGTTCGCGCCCGCGGACATGCGTTCAGCCTACTCGGGTCACCTCGGGCAGAGGTGTCAGCACCTGCTCGAGCTGCGCCCGCAGGTGCTCGAAGTTCGGCGGCAGCGTCAGGGCCTGGCCGAGTGACTCGAGCGGCTCGTCGGTCGTGAAGCCCGGCCCCAGCGTGGCGAGCTCGAAGAGGACGCCGCTCGGCTCGCGGAAGTAGATCGAGCGGAACCAGAAGCGGTCGATGATCGGCGAGGGCATCGCGCGGGCCGCGGCGACCCGATCGTGCCAGGCTTCGTGCTCGTCCATGGTCGTCGACCACGCGACGTGGTGGATCGTGCCGGCGCCCGGAACTCCGCGCTCCGCCGGCGGCGCATCGTAGACGTAGGTCGAGCCGCGCTCCTCGCCGCGAATCTCCCACTCCTCACCGTCGGGCTGGAAGCCCAGGGTCTCCTCGAGGAGCGCGCGGCTGCGCTCGGGATCGGAGCTGAACGCGCGGACGCCCGCGAAGCCCTGGAGCGCGAAGCCCTCCGGCACCTCGGGATGATGAGCCGCGAGCGGCGCATCCCCGCTCTCGTCCACGACGAGCTCGTGCGCGAGACCCTCCGGATCCGAGAACCGCAGCGAGCCGGGGCGACGCTGTGTCGAGACTCCCTCGCCGCGCAGCCGTTCCTCCCAGAACGCAAGCGCATCCTCGGACGCGACGCGCCACACGACGCGGTGCACCATCCCGTCGCCCGGCCGGCCGCGGCGCGCACCCGGATACTCGAAGAAGGTGATGTCGCTGCCGGCACTGCCGAGCTCGTCCGCGTAGAAGAGGTGGTAGACGGTCGGGTCGTCCTGGTTGACGGTCTTCTTGACCATCCGCAGGCCGAGCACCCGCGCGTAGAAGTCGACGTTTCCGGGTGCGTCGCCCGTGATCGCCGTGATGTGGTGGAGCCCTTCGAGTCGCAACGTCATGCAGTCAACGTTACCGTCCGAGGTATGCGTACCGCGCTCGTGATCGCGGTCCCGGAGGCCGAGCCGCTGATCGCACATCTGCGAGTCCGCCACGACGCCGCCGGCGCAATGGGCGTCCCAGCGCACGTGACGTTGCTGTTCCCCTTCGGCGACGACGAGGATGGGCTCGAAGACGTGTTCGCCGCGACTGCTCCCTTCGACTTCACGCTCGCCGGCACCGCGTGGTTCCTGAACCCGCCGACTTACTACCTCGTGCCCGAGCCGGCGGCGCCGTTCGTCGCGCTGATCAAGACGCTCATGGCGCGCTACCCGGAGTTCCCGCCCTACAGCGGCGCCCACGGCACGATCGTGCCGCACGTCACGGTCGGCCACGCGGTACCGGACGACGACGTGAGCAAGGTCGACGCGGCGCTGCCGATCGGCGCCCGCGCCGAGGAGGTCACCTGGCTCGAAGAAGGAGCCGACGGCCGCTGGGCCGAGCGGCGACGCTTCAGACTCGCGGGAAGTTGATCGGCACGTTCACGCCGGTGAGGCCGTACGTGAGGCTGATCGTCATCTTCTTGCCGAGGATCTCCATGCTCATGTCGATCAGCGCGGAGGTCACGAGGTGGGTCTTGCGTGAGATCGTCAGCACCGCGCGCGTGTCGCCGAGCTTGCCGAGCCCGCCGAGGCCGAGTCCCGAGGTGAGCTGGTTCGCGGCGCCCTGGGTGTCGAGCACGCCGGTGATCTGATCCGCAGGCCCACCGTCCGGATCGGTCGTGTCGGTGACCTTCACGCTCTTCACGTACTCGGCGAAGTTGAAGCCGCCGGTCGTGGCCATCGACTGGAGCTGGGCGCCGAGTTGCTGCTGGGCCTGCGCGGCCGACAGCACCGTCGTCTGTCCGTTCGCGTTCAGCGTGACCGTGTCGCCGTGTTTGACGATCGTCGCGTCGAGCGCCTTCCCGTCCGGCGTCTGCCCGCTCGTCGTCACGTAGACGTCACCGGCCTGCGGCCCCTTGAGATACCCGCCGCCTGCGACCTGGAGTGCGACGGTCTGGCCGCCGGCCACGATGGCCTCGCGCATCGAGAACTGCTGGGAGCTGAGCGCCTTCTGGGCCGTGTCGGCCTGCGAGAGGAGTGCGAGCGCCTTCTGGCCGTCCGGTCCGGCGCAGCCTGCGACGACGACCGCCGCCGCCAGGACCAGCAGGAGTGCCAAAACCCGCCGCATGCGGCCATAATCGACGCCCGCAAGGCCCAGGGCCCTCCCTCGTCCGAGTGAACGCCGCTCAGGCGGCGACTGCGGGCCGCTCGAGCAGCGGCCGCAGGAACTGGCCCGTGAACGAGCCCTCGACCTGCGCGACGAGCTCCGGCGGCCCGACCGCGACGATCTCGCCGCCCGCCTCGCCGCCTTCCGGCCCGAGGTCGACGAGCCAGTCGGCCTGCTTGATCACGTCGAGGTTGTGCTCGATCACGAGCATCGAGTTGCCCGCGTCGACGAGCCGCTGCAGCACCTCGAGCAGCTTCTCGATGTCGGCGAAATGGAGCCCGGTCGTCGGCTCGTCGAGGATGTAGAGGGTCCGCCCCGTCGCCACCTTCGACAGCTCCGCGGCGAGTTTGACGCGTTGCGCCTCGCCGCCCGAGAGCGTCGTCGCCGGCTGACCGAGCTTGATGTAGTCGAGCCCCACGTCGTGGAGTGTCTGCAGCCGGCGGCGGATCTTCGGGATCTTCGCGAAGAACCGCAGCGCCTCCTCGACCGACATCTCGAGCACCTCCGAGATCGACTTGCCCTTGAAGCGCACCTCGAGCGTCTCGCGGTTGTACCGGTGCCCCTTGCACGTCTCGCACGTGACATAGACGTCGGGCAGGAAGTGCATCTCGATCTTGATCGTGCCGTCGCCCTTGCAGGTCTCGCAGCGACCGCCCTTGACGTTGAACGAGAACCGCCCCGGCTTGTAGCCGCGCACCTTCGACTCGGGTGTGAGCGAGTAGAGCTCGCGGATGTGCGTGAAGAGGTCGGTGTAGGTCGCCGGGTTCGAGCGCGGCGTGCGGCCGATCGGCCTCTGGTCGATCTCGATCACCTTGTCGAAGACCTCGATCCCCTCGACCGAATCGTGCGCCCCCGGCTTGACCCGCACATGGCTGAGGCGGTTCGCGAGTGCCTTGTAGACGATCTCGTTCACGAGCGTGGACTTGCCCGAGCCCGAGACGCCGGTCACGCAGACGAACTTGCCGACCGGGAACTCGACGTCGATCCCCTTCAGGTTGTGCTGCGTCGCGCCCTTGACGAAGAACGAGCCGCGGTCTTCCTCACGCCGCTCCGGCACCGCGATCTCGCGCTCGCCCGAGAGGAACTTGCCGGTAACCGAGCCCTTGTTGAGCATCACGTCCTTCGCCTTGCCCTCCGCGACGACGTAGCCGCCGTGGACGCCCGCGCCCGGCCCCATGTCGACGAGCCAGTCGGCGGCGCGCATCATCTGCTCGTCGTGCTCGACCACGAGCACGGTGTTGCCCAGATCCTTGAGCCGCTCGAGGGTGCCGATCAGGCGGTTGTTGTCGCGCTGGTGGAGGCCGATCGACGGCTCGTCGAGGATGTAGAGCACGCCGACGAGCTGCGAGCCGATCTGGGTCGCGAGCCGCAGCCGCTGCGCCTCGCCGCCCGAGAGCGTCGCGGCGGCGCGATCGAGCGCGAGATAGCCCACGCCGACGTTGTCGAGGAACGTGAGCCGCTCGCGGATCTCTTTCACGATCCGATGGCCGATCAGCTCCTCGGTCTCGGTCAGCCCGAGCTGGTCGAGGAACTCGAGCGAGCGCGTCACCGACAGCGCGGTGAACTCGTTGATCGGCTTGCCGCCGACGGTGACCGCGAGCACCTCGGGCTTGAGCCGCGCGCCGTTGCAGGCCGGGCAGGGCCGGAACGACATGTACTCCTCGATCCGCTCGCGCTGCTGCGACGAGTCGGTCTCGCGGTAGCGGCGCTGGAGGCTCGTCACGATCCCCTCGAAGGCGAGCATGTACGAGCGCCGCCGCCCCATCCTGTTTCTGTACTGGACGTAGATCTTGTCGCCGTCGGTGCCGAACAGGAACAGGTTCTGCTGCTCCTCCGGAAGCTCGTCCCACGGCGTGTCCATGTCGATCTCGTAGCGCTCGGCGATCGCCTGGATCACCGACTCGTAGAAGCTCGTCCCGCCGACCGACCACGGCACGAGCGCACCGCCGTTCAGCGAGACCGAGCCGTCGGGAACGAGCAGGTCCGGGTCGATCTCCTGCTGCGAGCCGAGCCCGGTGCAGCGCGGGCACGCGCCGTGCGGCGAGTTGAACGAGAAGATCCGCGGCTGCAGCTCGGCCAGCGAGACGCCGTGGTCGGGGCAGGCGAACTTCTCGGAGAAGAGCATCGGCTCGCCGTCGACCACGTCGATCGCGACGAGCCCGTCGGCGAGCGCCGCCGCGGTCTCGACGGACTGCGCGAGACGCGTGCGGAGGTCGTCCTTCATCACAAGCCTGTCGACCACGACCTCGATCGTGTGCTTGAACTTCTTGTCGAGGACGATCTCCTCCTCGAGCAGCCGCGGCTCGCCGTCGACCTTCACGCGCGAGAAGCCTTCGGTGCGGACTTCCTCGAGCACGTCGCGGAACTCGCCCTTGCGGTCGCGCACGACCGGCGCGTTCACCGTGAACTTCGTTCCCTCCGGGAGCCGCAGCACCTGGTCGACGATGTTCTCGAGGCTCTGGCCGGCGATCGGCTTGCCGCAGATCGGGCAGTGCGGATGGCCGACGCGCGCGTAGAGCAGGCGCAGGTAGTCGTAGATCTCGGTGACCGTGCCGACCGTCGAGCGTGGGTTCCTGGAGGTCGTCTTCTGGTCGATCGAGATCGCCGGTGAGAGGCCGTCGATCGAGTCGACATCGGGCTTCTCCATCATCTGCAGGAACTGGCGCGCGTAAGCCGAGAGCGACTCGACGTAGCGGCGCTGCCCCTCCGCGTAGATCGTGTCGAAGGCAAGCGAGGATTTCCCGGACCCCGAGAGACCCGTGATGCAGATGAGGGAGTTCCGCGGCAGCCGGACGGTGATGTCCTTGAGGTTGTGCTCGCGGGCCCCGTGGACAATCAGCTCGTCGGCAGCCATGCGCCAGGCCATTGTAGCGACCGAACGTATGTTCGCGCAACATGGGCCGGCCGGTGCGCGGGCGAAGGAGAGACCTCTGGCTCGACCTCCCAGGAGGGCCGCGCAACCGGCCGGCACTCGTAGCCAAACACTCTGAGGTAAGGGGAGACTAAGAACTCGCTGGCCGCTATGGTGAGGACACCGATGTGTTTTGAGTTCGACTCCCTGCCGCCGATACCGGCGATCAGGGGCGCTGCGGTCTCACACGACGACCTCACGCTCCAAGCGCGCGACGGCGCGCAATTCGCAGCGTTTGCAGCGACACCAGATGAGCCGTCCGGGGTCGGCGTCATCGTGCTTCCAGACGTGCGCGGCCTGTACCGCTTCTACGAGGAGCTCGCGCTCCGGTTCGCCGAGCGCGGTTCGACTGCGGTCGCGATCGACTATTTCGGCCGTACCGCCGGCATCGCGAAGCGCGACGACGACTTTCCGTACCCGGAGCACGTCGCGCAGACGACGCCCGAAGGCGTGCAGTCGGACGTCGCCGCGGCCGCCGCATATCTCCGCTCGCCGGCCGGCGGCTCGTGCACCTCGGTCTTCACCGTCGGTTTCTGCTTCGGCGGCCGCCACTCGTGGCTCTCGGCCGCCGGGGGCCACGGCCTCGCCGGCGCGGTCGGCTTCTACGGAAATCCGGGCATCCGTAACGACCAGCCCGGCCCGACACAGCTGGCCGGAATGATCGAGTCGCCGATCCTCGCGCTCCAGGCAGGAGACGACGAGTCGATCACGCGCGAGCTCAACGCCGAATTCGAGGAGGCGCTCAACGCAGCCGGCGTCGAGCACGAGATCGTCACCTACGACGGTGCCCCGCACAGCTTCTTCGACCGCCGGTACGAGGAGCACGCCGACGCCTCGGCCAACGCCTGGAGCCGCGTGCTCGCCTTCCTCGAGGCCCACAGCGATGGCGACTGAGATCCAGACCGACAGGCTCGAAGCCTGGCGCCTGTTCGCGCGCAGCTTCTCGGCGATCACGCGCAAGCTCGACGCCGACCTGATCGCCGCGCACGGGTTGACGCTCCGTGACCTCGAGGTGCTGATCTACCTGTCGCGAGCCCCGGACACGCGCATGCGACCCTCCGACCTCACGGACATGGTGATCCTGACCCGATCCGGTGTGACCCGCCTGCTTGCCGGGCTCGAGGCGGCCGGGCTCGTGAGCCGCGAGAGCTGCGCGGACGACCGGCGCGTGATCTACGCGACGCTGACCGAGCGCGGGGCCGCGAAGCTAGCCGCGACGAACCCAACGTATCTGCAGGGTGTCGGCGAGCAGTTCACGGAGCGTTTCGACGAAGAGGAGCTGGATACGCTGCAACGGCTCCTGGAGAACCTGCCGATCAGCTCCTCCAACGCGCCCGCCTGCGACTGAGTCTCAGGCCTTGCGCCAGCGGCCGAACACGAGGCCGCCGAGGGTGAAGCCGAGGCCGAACGTGCCGACGGCGAAGCTGCCGATCGCAATCGACTTCCGCCATGCGGAAAGCCGCTGCCAGCGGCCGAGCGCCTCCTGCTCCTCCGCCGTGAGCGGCTCGCCGCGGCGCTGCTTGCGCATCGCGCCGCCCGCTCGAATGCCGAGGTAGAGGTCGTCGAAGATCTCGGCGGACTCGTCCATCGCGCGAACTATAGAGACGCGCGGGGACGTAGAGTGCGCCGCGACCATGGCGCCCGCACGGATCCTCCACCTCTCCGACCTGCACATCGGCAAGCGTGAAGAGCCCGAGCTCGGGCCTGCGCTCGCCGCGCTCGTCTCCGAGCTCGAGCCCGAGCTCGTCGTCGCGAGCGGCGACCTCACGCACCGTGGCCGCCCTGACCAACACGAGCGGGCGCACGCCTTTCTCGCGGCGCTCGGCCCGCCGGTGCTGGCGGTGCCGGGAAACCACGACATCCCCTACACCTTTCCGGCGCGCTTCACGAGCCCGTGGGCCGGGTTCGAGCGGCTCTGGGGAACCACCGAGCCGGTGTGGAGCTCACCGGCGTTCCACGTCGTCGGGCTCAATTCGGTGCGGCCCTGGCGCCACCAGTCGGGCGGGCTGAGCGCGTCCGCGCTCGAGCAGGCGGCCACGCGGCTGCGAGAAGCGCCCGCTGGTGCGCTGCGGGTCGCGGTTCTCCACCACCATCTGCTCGGCGCGCCCTGGCGGACCCGCAAGCGGCCCCTCGCCCGGCGCAACGAGGTGCTCGCGGGGCTCGGTTCACAGCTGATCCTCGGCGGGCACACGCATCAGGCCGAGGTCGGCGAGCGGCGGGACTTCCTGGCCGCGGCCTCCGGCGAGCCGGCGCTCGTCCTCGCGACCGCGCCCGGGCTGGGCCAGCCGCGCCCGCATCGAGACGGCGAGGCGCGCGGCCTCCACGTCCACGAAACGGACGGCTCGACGCTCACCGTGCGCACGTACATCTGGCGGCACGAACACTGGGCCGAGACGGCCGCGCGCTCGTTCCCGCTTGGCTAGCCGGTGTTGCGCAGCGCCGCGGCGATTCCGGTGATCGAGCGCAGCAGCGGCCTCAGCGCTGACTCGTCGCCGGCGCGGTGGCGCCGGATCAGCTCGACCTGGATCGCGTTCATCGGGTCGACGTATGGATTCCGGAGCCGGATCGACTGCTGAAGCGCCGGGTGCCGGTCGAGCAGCTGGTCGGCCTCGACGATCTCCAGCACCGACGCGACCGTCCGCTCTTGCTCTGCGGCGAGCAGGCCGAAGAGCCGGTCTCCCTCGGCGTGGTCGGGAACGAGTGCAAGGTACTGCGTCGCGATCCTGAGGCTCGACTTGGCGAGCGTCATCTCGAGGTTCTCGACCAGCGCGCGGAAGAACGCCCAGCTGCGGTAGAGACTGCGGAGCTCCCCGACGTCCGCCGAGCCGAGCGCCGAGCCGGCGCCGTACCAGGCCGGCAGCATGAGCCGGGTCTGCGTCCACGAGAAGACCCACGGGATAGCACGTAGCGCTTCGAGCTCGACGGCGGCGGCGGCCTCGGGGCGCGACGCGGGTCGCGAGCCGATCTCCAGCAGCGCGAGCTCGTCGACCGGCGTGAAGCTGCGGAAGAACGGCGGGAACGCCTCGTCCTCCCACACGAGCTCGCGGTAGGCGCTGTACGCCCGCTCGGAGAGAGCCGCCATCGTCTCCCGCCCGCCTTCAGGCGCCAGGCTGCCGGTCTCGTCGGGGAACGCGGTGAGGAGCGTCGCCGCGACGGCCGCCTCGAGGTTCCGGTAGGCCAGGCCCGGGAGCCCGTACTTGAACGAGATCGTCTCGCCCTGCTCGGTCAGCTTGAGTCGCCCGTCGACCGCATGGGGCGGCTGGGAGAGGATCGCCGCGTGCGTCGGCCCGCCGCCGCGCCCCGCGCTGCCGCCGCGCCCGTGGAAGACCGTGAGCTCGCTGCCGTGCGCCACGGCGACCCGCGCGAGATCCTCCTGCGCGCGAAAGATCTCCCAGTTGGCGGTCAGATACCCGCCGTCCTTGCCCGAATCGGAATAGCCGACCATCACCTCGAGGTGCGGACGCGGGCGACGGTCGAGCAGCTCGCCGATCAGCGCGCCGGCGCCGCGGAGGTCGTCGATCGTCTCGAGCAACGGCACGACGCGCACCTCGAGCCCGGCCTCCGCCGCGAGCCGCTCGGCCGCCTCGACGTCGTCGACCGAGTGCGTCATCGAGACGATCAGCGTGTCGAGGGCCTCGCGCCCGTGGCGCGCCTGCATCCGCGCGCCGGTCGCGAGCGTGGCGCGGAGGCGGTCGTCCGGCTCGCGGATCGACCGCGCATGGACGCGCAGCTCGAGCGTCGCGAGCTGGAAGCCGAAGATGTCGAGCCGCCGCCGCAGCTCCGCGAGCCCTCCGTCGGCGATGCGCGCGCCGCCGTGCGAGCGAAGGCTGGCGTCGACGAGCTCGAGCTCAGCGTCGAGCTCGGCCGCCGAGGCGAAGCCGTCCGCGCCGAGGCGCTCGTAGATCGCCGTGAGCCGCCGCCGGTACGGCTCGTCCTCGTTCAGATCCTCGTCGAGGGGCACGTCGCCGATCGCCGGATCCGCGCCGGTCACGCTGGAGGCCATCCCCCACGCCACCGCGAGCTTGCGCACCTCGCGCCGGTACAGCGTCAGCGACAGCGAGCGCGCTCGCTCGAGCGCCTCCTCGACCGTGTCGGGCCCGACGGACGGATTGCCGTCGAGGTCGGCGCCGATCCACGTGCCGAAGCGAAGCGGGCTGCCGGGCAGCCGGGACCGCCACGCGGCGAGCAGCCGGGGTGCGGCCTCCCACAGCCCACGCTCCACGAACCACAGGCCCTGCCGGATCTCGTCGACGACACGCGGGCGGCGCGAGCGCACCTCGTCGGTCTGCCACATGATCGTGATCTCCTCAGCAAGCGAGGCTTCGACCTCGGCGCGCCCCGACGGCGTCAGCTCCGGGTCGTCGAGCGCCCGCAGGAGGCCTGCGACCCGCTGGTGCGACGCGAGGATCGTCCGTCGCGAGGCCTCGGTCGGATGCGCGGTGAGCACGAGCTCGACCGAGACGCGCGCTGCCGCCCGGCGGAGCTCGTCCTCCGAGATGCCCGCGTCACCGAGCCGGGCCAGTGCCTCCGCAAGCGATTCGCGCTGCAGCCGACCCTCCCGCTCCGAGGCGCGACGGCGGCGGATGCGGTGGTGCTGCTCGGCGATGTTCGCGAGCTGGAAGTAGAGCGCGAACGCGCGCAGCACGGTCGCCTGCTCGTCGGGCGGCAGCGCCCGCACCGTCGCGGCGAGCTCGGCGGAGGCGCCCGCGTCACCCTGGCGCCCGGCCCGCGCAAGGCTCCGAATCCGCTCCTCGAGCTCGAGCAGCCGCTCGCCCTCCTGCTCGACGAGCACCCGCCCGAGCAGGTTGCCGAGCAGGCGGACGTCCCCGCGGAGGGCGGTGTCGGCGCTCATTGAGGCATTCTCCCTGGATTCGCTGGTATGCTGATCGTATGACGGTTCAAATCCCAATTCGTATCCCAGACGATGACCTTGCAGAGCTCGACGCCGCGATCGCCCGCGGGAGCTTCCGGAACCGAAGCGCGGCTCTGAGGGCCGGCCTCGATCTGCTCCTGCGCGAGGAGCGCGAGCGCGCTATCGACGATGCGTACCGCCGCGGCTACGGGAAGCACCCACAAGAGGACCGGGTCGGCAAGGACGGCCTCGCGCTCTTCGCAGCCATGGTCAATGCCGAGGAGTCGGGCGCCGACCCACTGTGAACCGCGGTGACATCTACGACATCGCGTTCCCCGGCGGCGTGCATCCCGCCGTGATCGTGACGCGTGACCGGGCGATCCCATCGCTCGGAAACGTCTGCGTCGTCCAGGTGACGAGCACTGTGCGCGACCTCCCCACCGAGGTTCCCCTCGGGCCTGCTCAAGGCCTCAACCGTGCCTGCGTCGCCAACTGCGACAACCTCGCTCCGGTTCCGAAGGCCTCCCTCGGGCGACTGCGCGGCTCGCTCGGCCCGGAGGAGCTCTTACAACTCGCCTCGGCGCTCAGGATTGCTCTCGACCTGAACTAGGCGGCGCTCTGCGCAAGGGCCTGGAGCTCGCGCCGCAGTTCCTTGATCTCGTCCCGGAGCTTGGCGGCGTACTCGAACCGGAGCTCCGTGGCGGCGGTGAACATCTCCTCCTCGAGCGTGACTGCGAGCTTCTCGAGCTCCTCGCGGCCCATCCCCTCGACCTTCGACTGGCCCCGGCGGCGGCGGCCGGGCACCGTGGGCGATTCGAGTGTCAGGAACTCCGCGATGTCGGAGACGCCCTTGATGATCGTCTCGGGCGTGATCCCGTGCTCCTCGTTGTAGGCGAGCTGGATCGCGCGGCGGCGGTTCGTCTCCCCGATCGCGCCCGTCAGCGCCTCGGTCATCTTGTCGGCGTACAGCAGCACCTTGCCGTTGATGTTCCGCGCCGCACGGCCGATCGTCTGGATCAGCGCGGTCTTGCCACGGAGGAAGCCCTCCTTGTCCGCGTCGAGCACGGCGACGAGCGAGACCTCGGGCAAGTCGAGCCCCTCGCGCAGGAGGTTCACGCCGACGAGCACGTCGTACTCGCCGAGCCGCAGCTCGCGGATGATCTGGATCCGCTCGAGCGTGTCGACCTCGGAGTGCAGGTAGCGCGCCTTGACGCCCGACTCGAGCAGGTAGTCGGTGAGGTCCTCGGACATCTTCTTGGTCAGCGTCGTCACGAGCACGCGCTCGTTGACCTCTTCGCGCCGGCGGATCTCGTTGAGCAGGTCGTCGATCTGATTCTCCGTTGCGCGGAGCTCGACCTCGGGATCGATGATCCCGGTCGGACGAATCAGCTGCTCGGCGATCACCGTCGAGTGGCGGAGCTCGTACGCGCCAGGCGTCGCGGACACGAACACGAGCTGCGGCACTTTCGAGAGAAACTCGTCGAAGCGCAGCGGGCGATTGTCGAGCGCCGACGGGAGCCGGAAGCCGAAGTCGACGAGCGTCTGCTTGCGGGAGCGGTCGCCCTCGTACATCCCGCCGATCTGCGGCACGGTCTGGTGCGACTCGTCGATGAAGCAGACGAAGTCGGACGGGAAGTAGTCGAGCAGCGTGAACGGATGCGAGCCGGGCGCGCGGCCCTCGAGGATCCGCGAGTAGTTCTCGATCCCGTTGCAGAAGCCGAGCTCGCGCATCATCTCGACGTCGTACTCGGTGCGCTGGCGGATGCGGTGGGCCTCGAGCAGCTTGTCCTCGGCCTCGAACTTCTTCACCTGCGCCTCGAGCTCGGCCTGCACCGTCGCGACGGCGCGCTCGATCGTCGGCTTCGAGGTCACGTACTGCGTCGCCGGGAAGATGGTCAGGTTGTCGAGCTTCGAGAGCACCTCGCCGGTGAGCGGGTCGAAGTGTGTGATCTGCTCGACCTCGTCGCCGAAGAACGAGATGCGGTACGCCGTCTCGCCGTTCGCCGGCTGCACCTCGAGCTGGTCTCCCTTGACGCGAAAGCGCCCGCGGCCGAGCACGGTGTCGTTGCGCGCGTACTGGCTGTCGACGAGCGTCCGCAGCACCTCGTCGCGGTCGTGCTCCTCGCCGACGGCGAGCTGGAGCACGCGGTCGCGGTACTCGTCGGGCGAGCCGAGGCCGTAGATCGCGGAGACCGACGCGATGATCACGACGTCGCGGCGCGAGAGCAGCGCGGCGGTAGCGGCATGGCGGAGCCGGTCGATGTCGTCGTTCCGGGACGAGTCCTTCTCGATGTAGAGATCGGCCTGCGGGACGTACGCCTCGGGCTGGTAGTAGTCGTAGTACGAGACGAAGTACTCGACCGCGTTGTCCGGGAAGAACTCGCGAAACTCGTTGCAGAGCTGGGCGGCCAGCGTCTTGTTGTGCGCGATGATCAGCGTCGGCCGCTGCACCTTCTCGATCAGCCACGCCATCGTCGCCGTCTTGCCGGTGCCGGTCGCGCCGAGCAGCGTCGAGTAGCGCTCGCCCCCGAGGATCGCAGGGGCGAGCGTCGCGAGCGCAGCCGGCTGGTCGCCGGTCGGCTTGTAGGCGGCCGAGGTGCGGAACTCGGGCATGCGCCCTAGCGTAGCGGCGCTACCCGCGGTTGATTCGGATGTCGCCGCTGACCGAGCGGGCCCGGATCTCGACGAGCGGCCCTTCGCCCTCACCCTTCGCGCCGGAGAGGTCGAGCTCGGACGAGACGTGGCCCGAGACGGCGTTCGCATCGACGAAAACACGCGAGCCGGGTCGCACCCGCGCCTCGAGATCGCCCGAGACCGAGACGAGCGCGACCTTGCCCTCGGCGACTGTCAGGCGCTGGTCGCCCGAGACGGTCTTTGCGGTCACCGAGCCCTCGATGGCCTCTACCCGGACGTCGCCGGAGACCGCGTCGAACTTGAGGTCGCCGCCGACGGTGCCGATCTCGGCGTCTCCGGAGACCGTCTTCACGTCGAGCCCGCCGCTGACCGAGCCGATGCGGAGGTCGCCGCTCGTCGAGTGCAGCGAGCCGTCGCCGTCGACGGAATCCCAATCGACATCGCCGGAGAAGGTTCGGACATCGGTGCGGCCGAACGTGCCGCGCGCCTCGACGTCTGCCGAGCGCGAGCGCACCTTCACCCTGGCGCCCAGCGGGCAGCGCACGCGCAGCAGCACGTCCGACGCATGGATGAAGCGAATGCCGAAGCCGCGCTCGGCCGGCACGTCGACGACGAGCTCGTGCCCGTCGCCGCGCGGCCGCAGCTCGACCGTGCTTCGCTCGATGAGGGCGCGTGTCGCGTCGCTGTCGTGGATCGGATCGAGCTCGACCTCGGTCGTGCCGGTCTCCGAAGCGACGATCTCGACCTTGCCCGACGGCACGCTCAGGTCGAGCGAAAGCGGGCCGGGAGTCTGGAAGCTCGTCATGACTTCTCCTTCCGCAGGCGGCGCACCTTGCGCGTCTCGTTCTTGCTCGGGCGCGTCGGCGAATGGTGCTCGTCGTGCAGTTCGATGGCGATGTACGGGAAGCGAGCGATCATCTCGTGCTCCTCTCAGCTCTGGCCGTAGCCGGTGAGGCGGTTCCCCGCCCTCCCGCGCCGCGGCTCGACAGCCCGCCCGAGGGCGCTCACGATCCAGGAGTTGACCGAGACGCCCTCCCGGGCGGCTGCGGCCTCGATCCCGATCTTGAGACCGTCGGGCAGGCGAAGGGTGATCCTGGCGCTGACTGCATCCTCGGCCGCAGGCGTGGCGACGGACGCTGCGTCCTCGACGTAGACCAGCTCGGCGTCGGACCCGGCGAGGCGAACCTCGACGCGCCCCTCGGGAAGCAGGTCGCCGATCTCCCGTGCCGCCTCGCCGAGCAGGTCGAGGAGGCGGAGCCGGAGGGCGGGATCGAGGACTGCGACGAGTCGCGCGGCGGCGTCAGCCACCTGCTCGTCGCCCGCCGCCGCGGCAGCCGAAAGGTCGTCCTTCAGCGCTTCGACATAGATCTGAATTCGCATCGTGACATCATTATGACATCACTTCGATGTCTGTCAAGTGCCAGAGCGATGTCAGTAGCCGAGCGCGCTTGCGTAGGCCTTTCTGTAGACCCGTTTCAGGTGCTCGACCCGGCTCACGTAGTGGCGCGTCTCGCCGAACTGGATCCCCTCGCCCGCCGCGCGCCAGCGGTCGACGTTGGCCTGGCCCGCGTTGTAGGCGGCGAGGGCGAGCTGCTCGTTGCCGTACTTGTCGAGGAGGTGGCGGAGGTACCACGACCCGTAGCGGACGTTGATCTCCGGGTTGTCGAGGTCGCTGACCCGGAACTTCGAGCCGCCGGTGTGGAGCGCGATCCCCTCCGCCGTCGAGGGCAGGAGCTGCATCAGCCCGATCGCGCCCGAGCTCGAGCGCGCGTGTGCGTCGAACTTGCTCTCCTGGTAGATCACGGCGGCGAGCAGCGCGGGATCGATCCGGTAGTTGTGGGCGTGACCGCGCACGATCGCCTCGTAGCGGAGCGGGTAGCGCAGACGCTCGAACCAGGGCGGCTCGCTGCGGAGGACGACGACGGCGCCGACCGCGACCACGCCGGCCAGGACGAGCACGGCTACGAGCTTCTTCACCGGCTCAGTGTCGCAACCACATCGGCGACGAAGGCGTCGAGCTCCTCGAGCGTCCCGTCGTTCACGTAGGCGAAGTCGGCCCGCTCCACCTTCTCCTCGTCCGGGATCAGCCGCTCGGCGCGGCTGTCGTCCCGCACCTGCGTCCGGTCGGAGCGCACGTCGGCGGGCGCCGTGATCGCGATCACGTAGTCGAACCTCGTCTCGCCGGCCGACTCGTACAGGAGCGGCACCTCGGTGACCGACAGCGCCGGCGGATGCGGCTGCTCGGCGAGCCGCTCGCGCCACGTGAGGTACTCGTGGATCACACGTGGATGGAGCAGCGCCTCGAGCCACTCGAGCGCGGCGCGATCCTTGAACACGATGTCGGCGATCGCGGCGCGGTCGACCTCACCGCTTGCCTGGATCACCTGCGACCCGAACCGCTCGACGAGCGCCGCCCGAACCCCTTCGTCCTCGCGCAGCAGCGCATGCACGATGTCGTCGCTCGAGACGACCGCGGCCCCGT
Organism: uncultured Actinomycetes bacterium; assembly: GCA_963718355.1. Taxonomy (GTDB): domain Bacteria; phylum Actinomycetota; class Thermoleophilia; order Gaiellales; family Gaiellaceae; genus CAVQZA01. The sequence continues at coordinate 86,949 of CAVQZA010000016.1, read as the reverse complement.
GCAGCGCGAAGGCTTTCAGCGCCTCGCTCTTGCCGGCGCCGATGCCGCCGGTGATCGCGACCGAGACCGGTCTACGCGGCGGTGTCGTCGTCGGGCTCAGCGTGCTCGGCGCTCTCGGCGACCGGCTCGACCTCGGGCTCGTCCGCCGGCTCGACGATCACCTCGACCTCGGCCAGCGGCTCGCCTTCGGCCTCAGCCTCGGCCTCGAACGCAGCCGCGACGATCTCCGCCGACTCGACCGGGTCGAGCAGCGGCGGTGCCGAATCCTCGGCGAAGACCTCTTCGGAGAGATTGAGCTTCGGCGTGCGGTGCACCGACTCGGCGCCGTCGGGCCGCGGCAGCGGCGCCGTTCCCTCCTCGACGCGCTTCAGAGAAAGCGACAGGCGACGGCGCTCCGCGTCGACCTCGAGGATCAGCACGTTGACGGCGTCTCCCTGGGAGACGACCTCGCGCGGGTTCTCGACGTGATGCGCGGCGAGCTCGGAGATGTGAACCAGGCCCTCGACGCCGGGCAGGATCTCGACGAAGGCGCCGAACGTGACGACCTTGGTGACGCGACCCTCGACGACGTCGTTCTCGCGGTAGCTCTCGAGCACCTGCTGCCACGGGTCGGTCTGCGTCTGCTTGAGGCCGAGCGAGATGCGCTGCCGGTCGCGGTCGATGTCGAGCACCTTGACCTTGACGGTCTGGCCGATCTCGAGCACCTCAGAAGGATGGTTGACGTGGCTCCACGAGAGCTCGGAGATGTGGATCAGGCCGTCCATCCCGTCGAGGTCGACGAACGCGCCGAAGTCGACGATGTTGGAGATCTGGCCCTCGACGACGTCGCCCGGGTTGAGCCGGTCGAGGATCGCCTGGCGCATCTCCTTGCGCTCGTCCTCGAGGACGGCGCGACGGGAGAGAACGACATTGTTACGCGACCGATTCAACTCGATCACCTTGCAGCGCAGCTCCTTGCCGAGGAACTCGTCGAGATCCTGGACACGGCGGATGTCGACCAGCGACGCGGGCAGGAAACCGCGCACGCCGAGGTCGAGGATCAGGCCGCCCTTGACGACCTCGATCACCTTGCCGACGACGGGATCGCCCGACTCGGCCGCTACCTCGATCGCCTTCCAGGCGAGCTCGAAACGGGCGCGCTTCTTGGAGAGGATGAGCCGGCCCTCGGCGTCCTCCTTGGTCATCACGAGCGCGTCGATCTCGTCGCCGACGTTTACCTCGTCAGCGGGGTTGATCGAGCGGCGAATCGAAAGCTCGGAGACCGGGATGACGCCCTCGGACTTGTAGCCGATGTCGACGAGGACCTCGTCCTTGTCGACGCGGACGACGGTGCCGTGGACGACCTCGCCCTCGTTGATCGTCGGGAAGGTCGACTCGTAGTCGGGGACGAGCTCCCCGTCGGGGCCGATCGTCCAGACGCCTTCTTCGAGGCGGGGGTCGGTCATATCAGCTGTGCTGGACATAGCGGCCGCTCAGTATAGCGACGGTTCCGAGACTTGAACGAAGAGGCGGGTTCAGGCTTTTGCCTCCGCCCAGTTCTCGCCGGTGCCGACGTCCACCGCGAGCGGCGGATCGAGCGGATAGGCGCCGACCATCTCCTCGCGGACGAGCTCGCGGACCGCGCTCGTCTCCGGCTCGGGCAGCTCGAGGAGCAGCTCGTCGTGCACCTGGAGCACGAGCCGCGCGCCTCGCCCTTCGGCACGCAGGCGCTCGTGGATGCGCACCATCGCGACCTTGATCACGTCGGCAGCGGTGCCCTGCATCACCGAGTTGACGGCGAGCCGCTCGCCGAGCGAGCGCGTCTGGCGGTTCGAGGCGCGGATCTCGGGCACGGGCCGGCGGCGGCCGAGCAGCGTCGTCACGTAGCCGTCGCGCTCGGCCTGTTCGACGGTGCGGCGGATGAACTCCTGCACGTGCGGGAAGCGCGCGAGGTAGGTGTCGATGTAGGTCTGAGCCTGCTCGCGCGGAATCTCGAGGTTCTCCGAGAGGCCGAACGCGGAGATGCCGTAGATGATCCCGAAGTTGACCATCTTCGCGACGTTGCGCTCGCTCTTGGTCAGCGTCGCGGGATCCTTGCCGAGCACCTCGGCCGCGGTGGCGGTATGGATGTCCTCTCCTCGCGCGAACGCCTCACGCAGCACCGGCTCGCCGGAGACGTGCGCGAGGATCCGCAGCTCGACCTGCGAGTAGTCGGCCGAGAGCAGCCGCGACCCGGTCTCGGCGACGAACGCGGAGCGGATCTCCCGGCCGAGCTCGGTGCGGATCGGGATCGCCTGGAGGTTCGGGTTCGAGGTCGAGAGGCGCCCGGTCGCGGCGACGGCCTGGTTGAACGTGGTGTGCAGGCGGCCGTCCTCCTCCGAGATCAGCGAGGGCAGCGGGCCGAGGTAGGTGTTGAGGAGCTTCGAGTACTCGCGCCACTCCTCGATCACGGCGACGATCGGGTGCTCGTGCCGGATCGTCCGCAGGACGCGCGTGTCGGTCGAGTAACCCGTCTTGCCCTTGCGACCGGGCGTGAGCTGGAGCTTCTCGAACAGGATCCTTGCGACCTGCGGCGTCGAGCCGAGCATGAACTCCTCGTCCGCGAACTCGTAGGCGCGGGACTCGAGCTCCTCGACGTTCTCGGCGAGGCGCGCGGTGATCTCGCCCATGCGGTAGGTGTCGATCTTGACCCCGGCGTCCTCCATCGCGCCGAGCACGGTGACGAGCGGGAGCTCGATGCTCTCGTACAGCTCGATCGAGCCGCGCTCGGCGAGCCGCTCGCGCATCGCCGCTGCCATGCGCCGTGGCACCTCGGCGGCCCGGACGAGTGCGTCCGTCTCCTCTTCCGCGGCCGGCGTCGGCACCGCCTCGACGCCGTACTCCGCAGCGAGGTCGCCGAGCTCGTACGAGGCGCGCCCCGGCTCGATCAGATACGCGGCGATCATCGTGTCGTCGGCCGGCGGGACGGTCAGCCGCAGCGCCTTCGCGTCGTGGGCGACCACCTCGGCGTTGGCGAGTTTCGCTGCGAACGACCTCTCCCACGGGCCGACGGTGACACCGGACTCGTCGGCGAGCGCGAACCGGCCGTCGGCGACCGCGAGCCCGACCCTGCCGCGCGCATCGGGCAACGCGCCCTCCCGCCAGGTGACCTCAGTGCCGGCGACGCGCACGGGCTCGGCAGCGGGCACGGCGACGTCGAGGTCGTCGATGCGATTCAGCAAGCCGCGGAACTCGAAGCGGCGGAACAGCTCGCGGAGCTCGGAGCGGTCGGGCGGTGACAGCACGAGCGCGGCCGGGTCGACGCCGAGCTCGAGGTCCCGGCGCATCGTCGCGAGCACCTTCGAGGTGCGCGCCTGCTCGCCGTGCTCGCGCAGCGCCTTCGCGCGCGCGGGCGAGAGCTCGTCGACGTGCTCCAGCACGCCCTCCAGCGAGCCGTACTGCGCGATCAGCTGGCCGGCGGTCTTGTCGCCGATCCCGGGGACGCCGGGAATGTTGTCTGAGGTGTCCCCCTTGAGCCCGATGAAGTCGGGCACCTGGTCGGGGCGGACACCGTAACGCGCCTCGACGCGCTCCGGCGTGTAGACCTGGACATCCGAGACCCCGCGCGGCGTCATCATCAGCGCGACGTTCTCGGAGCAGAGCTGAAAGGCGTCGCGGTCGGTCGAGACGACGCAGGTCTTGATCCCGGCCTCGTCCGCGCGCGTGGCGAGCGTCGCGATCACGTCGTCGGCCTCCCACCCCTCGAACTCGAGGTTCGTGTAGCCGAACGCCTCGACGATCGGGCGGAAGTGCGGGAACTGCTCGCGCAGCAGGTCGGGCATCGGCCGGCGGCCCTCCTTGTAGCCCTCGTGCAGCTCGGCGCGGTGCACGGGCCGCGTGTCCCAGGCGACCGCGACGCCCTTCGGCCGGTAGTCGGCGAGAAGCTTGAACAGCATGTTCGTGAAGCCGAGGAGCGCGTTCGTGGGGAAGCCGTCGGAGGTGGCGAGCTCTTCCGGGAGGGCGAAGAAGCCGCGGTAGGCGAGGTTGTTGCCGTCAACGAGGAAGAGCTCTGCGCCCCGGGCCGGCGCGTCGTCGAGCTCCAGTTCGGCCCCGGTCAGCGTCTTCGGCGACATCGCCCACCGAGTCTAGTGGTTGACTTGGGGCGTGCATCGCATCCCGCTGCTGACCGGATCGCGCCTGACGATTGCGAGCGCTCCCGACGGCGCGGAGATCCTGCGGCCCCCGGCGCCGGGACAGGCGATCGCCGATGTCGCCGCCGCGGTGCGCGACGCGTTCCGCTTCCCGCTCTCCGGGGAGCCGCTTGAGGCGCTGGCAAAGCGGGGCGGCCGCGCGACGATCGTGGTCGAGCCGCCGACGCTCCCGATCCCCGGTGCTCCGTCGGACCCGCGGCGCGCGGCGATCGCGGCGACCGTCGACGAGCTCGAGCGCCACGGGATCCCGTCCGGCTACCAGACGCTGCTCGTCGCGGGCGGGCTCCAACGGCGGCTGTCGCAGCGGGACCTCCAGACGCTCGTCTCACCGGAGTTCGCGCGACGGTTCCACGGCCACGTCGAGGTGCACGACACGAGCGCGTCCGACCTGATCGACCTCGGCCTTGCCGGCGCGACACCGCTGCGCGTGCATCCCCGCCTCGTCGAAACGGACCTCGTCGTCTCGGTCACCGCGGCCGAGACCGTGCTGCACGGCGGCCCGGCCGCGCTACTCGGAGCCGCAAACCCGGAAGCGCTGCGAGAGTCGGGCGCCGCGTCGCTGCTGGAGACCGCCGGCTCGACCGGCTGGGCTCTCGCCGTTGCGCTAGAGCGCGCGCTCACGCGGCGGGTGCCGGTGATCGGCGTCTCGCTCGTCCTCAACCACCCGAAGCTCGGCGGCACGCTGCGTGGCTACCCGTACGAGCCGGAGGCGCTCGAGCGGATCTCCGGCTCGCCCCTGCGGCCGCTGTTCAGCCTCCTCCCCGCGCGCCTGCGCCAGGAAGTGCTGCGCTCGTTGCCCGTGGAGCTGTCAGCCGCGACGGCGTTCGCCGGCCCGCCGGCGGTGGCCCATGCAGAGGCGCTGCTGCGCGGGATCGAGCTTCGCTCCGCCGACCTCGCGCAGCAGCTCGATGCGATCGTGATCGGCGTTCCGCGGTCGACGCCGTACCTCCCACGCGAGCGCCCGAACCCGCTGCTCGCCGCGTTCCTCGGCCTCGCGCTGGCGTTGAGACTCTGGCGAGACGACTTCCCGGTGGTCGAGGGCGGCACCGCGATCCTCGTCAGCCGTTTCACCCGCCATTTCGCCCATCCCGGCCAGGTGCCCTACCGCGCGTTCTTCAACGCGACACGCTTCGGGCGCGAGCCGGAGGAGCTCGCGGGCGCGGAGCAGGTCGCCGCGACCGACGAGCGTGCCCTCGAGGCCTACCGCGCCGGCCAGGCCTGCCACCCGCTGCTCCCGTTCGCCGACTGGGCCGCCTGCCAGCCGGCGCTGCGGCGGCTCGGCCAGGTGCTCGTGGCCGGCTGCCGTGACGCGGTGAGCGCGCGCCAGCTCGGCTTCGTCCCCGCCCACAACGTCGGCGTCGCGCTCTCGATGACGCAGGGCTGGGACGACCGCCCGCCGCAGGTCGGCTTCCTGCTCTCCCCGCCCTACTTCCCGCTGCGGGTCAGGTCCTAGCCTTCGCCGAGATAGGTCTGGCGCACCTTCTCGTTCGTGCGCAGTGCCTTGGCGTCGTCGTGGAGCGCGACGTGTCCGGTCTCGAGCACGTAGCCGCGGTCGGCGACGTCGAGAGCCATCAGCGCGTTCTGCTCGACGAGCAGGATCGGCGTGCCCTGATCGTGGATCTCCTGCACGATCTCGAAGATCCGGTCGACGAAGATCGGTGCGAGCCCCATCGAGGGCTCGTCGAGGAGGAGCAGCTTCGGCCTCGCCATAAGCGCGCGGCCCATCGCCACCATCTGCTGCTCGCCGCCCGAGAGCGTCCCGGCTTTCTGGCTCTTCCGCTCGGCGAGACGGGGGAAGAGGCCGTAGACGCGGTCGAGGTCCTCCTTGAAGTTCTCCTTGTCCTTGCGCTGGAAGGCGCCCATCTCGAGGTTCTCGAGCACCGTCATGCGCGGGAAGAGCCGCCGTCCTTCGGGCGACTGCGCGATCCCGGCCTCGACGATCTCGTGCGCGGACGCGTGCGTGATGTCCTTGCCGCGGAAGTGGATCGACCCGGTGCGGGGCCGGTTCAGCCCATTGATCGAGCGCAGCGTGGTCGACTTGCCGGCGCCGTTGGCCCCGATCAGCGTCACGACCTCGCCCTCGCGCACCTCCAGCGAGATCCCCTTGAGCGCCTCGATCGCGCCGTAGAAGGTGTGGATGTCCCGCAGCTCGAGGACGACTTCGCGCGTCGTGCTCACTGGTCGCCGCCCTCCTTGATGAACTCTTCGGCGGCGGCCTTGCCGAGGTAGGCCTCGACGACGCGCGGGTTCTTCTGCACCTCGGACGGCGTCCCCTCGGCGATCTTCTCGCCGTAGTCGAACACGGTGACTCGGTCGGAGACGCCCATCACGACTCGCATGTCGTGCTCGATCAGCAGCACCGAAAGCCCCTCCTCGTCGCGGAGCCGGTGCACGAACGTCGTGAAGTCGGCGGTCTCCTGAGGGTTCATCCCGGCGGTCGGCTCGTCGAGCAGCACCAGCTTCGGCTGCGTCGCTAGGGCGCGCGCGACCTCGAGCCGGCGCTGGTCGCCGTACGACAGATTCCGCGCGGTCTCATCTTCCTTCCCGGGCAGTCCGGCGAAGGCGAGCAACTCGCGCGCGCGCTCGGCCGCCTCGCGCTCCTCCTTCTTGACGCCTCTCGTGCGGAAGATGCTGTTCAGGATCCTGGAGTTGAGCCGCGAGTTCATCCCGACGAGCACGTTCTCGAGCGCGGTCATGTTCTGGAAGAGGCGGATGTTCTGGAAGGTGCGGCCGATCCCGCGCTCGGTAATCGCGTGCGGCGGCTTGCCGGTCACGTCCTCGCCGTCGAGCATGATGATCCCCGCGGTCGGCTTGTAGACGCCGGTGAGCATGTTGAAGAACGTCGTCTTGCCGGCGCCGTTTGGGCCGATCAGCGAGACGATCGAGCCGCGCGGCACCGTGAAGTCGACGTTGTTCGACGCGACGAGGCCGCCGAACTCCTTGCGGAGCTGTTCGGTGGAGAGCAGGTCGTCACTCATCGTCCGGCCCCCGCTCCTCGTAGATCCGCGCGCCGTGCTCGACGTCGTAGAGCGACTCCTCGTGCACGCCCTCATGGAACTCGGCCTTGCGCCTCGCACTCGGGATCAGGCCCTCCGGCCGGACGAGCATCGTGACGACGAGGATCGCGCCGAAGATCCCGGCGGAGTACTTCGGCCCGTCGATGTGCGTGCCGAAGGTGTTGTTGATCGAGGCGCTGATGTTCGCGAGACCCTCGAAGTTCAGCCAGGCGAGGAAGAACGCGCCGAAGATCACGCCCCACACGTTGCCCATGCCGCCGAGGATCACCATCGCGAGGATGAACGCCGAGATGTTGAACGAGAAGTCGCCGGGGAACGTCGAGCTCTTGTAGCTCGCGAAGTACGCACCCGCGACGCCGCCGAAGAACGCGCCCGTCGCATAGGCCCAGGTCTTGGTGCGCATCAGCGGCACGCCCATGGCTGCGGCGGCGGTCTCGTCCTCGCGGATCGCGATCCAGGCACGGCCGAGGCGCGAGTCGCGCAGGCGCAGCGACGTGAAGATCGTGACCGCGAGCAGGCAGAGCGCCGCCCAGTAGTAGACGTAGTCGCGGTTCGTGACGTTGAGGAAGTTGTCCGGGAGCAGGCCGCCGGTGATCCCCGAGAGGCCGGGGAAGCCCGGCGCGTCGATCGGCGTGATCCCGTTCGGGCCGTTCGTGAGGTTGAAGCCGCCGAGGTTGTCGCCGTTGCGCGCGATCTGCGGCAGGATCTCCCCGAAGCCGAGCGTCACGATCGCGAGGTAGTCCCCGCGCAGTCGCAGCGTCGGTAAGCCGATCAGGATGCCGATCAAAGCGGTCCCCAGACCGGCGATCGCGATGATGATCCAGATCGAGATGTGGAAGCCGGCCACGGTCTTGTCCGCCGTCGACCAGATGTGGAGGTTGACACCTGCGAACTGCTCAGAGGCGAGCCAGCCCGCGGCGTAAGCGCCGACTGCGTAGAACGCGACGTAGCCGAGATCGAGCAGCCCCGCGTAGCCGACCACGATGTTCAGGCCGACGGCCATCATCGCGTAGATCACCATGATCACGCCCGTACCGATCGTCGGAAACTGCGTGATGATCGGAATCGAGCTCGAGCCCGGCCGCCAGAACGGCCAGGTGATCGCGACGAGCGCGAAGAACGTGATCAGGATGCGCGAGCGGCGGCCGAGCGTCAGCGACCGCCAACGCTTCATCCCCGGGAGCTTGCCCGTGTCGAGATGCGGCCGGCGCACCTATCCGCCCTCCGGCGTCCGCTCGCCGAGCAGGCCCTCCGGCCGGAAGACCAGGATCAGGATCAGGATCGAGAAGACGATCGACTGCGTCCAGTCGGGGCCCGGCGTCATCCACGTGAGCGCCTCGTTGAACTGCTGGATCAGGCCGATGATGATCGCGCCGAGCACGGCGCCCGGTAGGTTGCCGATCCCCCCGAGCACCGCCGCCGTGAAGGCGATCAGGCCGAGGCGGAAGCCCTGGTCGAACTGGATGTTCGTGGTGTAGAGCGCATAGAACATCCCGGCGACGCCGGCCAGCGCACCGGCAATCAGGAACGTGAACGAGATCGTGCGGTTGACGTTGATCCCCATCATCGCGGCGGCGTCCTGGTCCTGCGCGGTCGCGCGCATCGCCTTGCCCTGCTTCGTGCGCTGGACGAGCCACATCAGCATCAGGAGCACGGGGATCGTCGCCACGCCGACGATCAGCTGGTACCACGCGTAGGTGACGCCGTGCCAGCTGAAGACCGCGTTCTGGGAGAGGATGTTCGGGAGCGAGACCGGAGCCGGGCCGAGCCGGTTCAGCCCCACGTTCTGGAGGATGAACGACATGCCGATCGCCGTGATCAACGGCGCGAGTCGCGGCGCGTGGCGCAGCGGCCGGTACGCGACCCGCTCGATCCCGGTGTTCAGTGCCGCGCAGAACGCCATCGCGCAGAGGAGCGTGACGAGCAGCGCCGGGATCATCACCGACCACGAGTTCACGTTGCCGAGCCCGAACCAGCCGACGGCCACCGAGAGCGTGACCCACGAGCCGAGCATGAACACGTCGCCGTTCGCGAAGTTGATCAGCTCGAGGATGCCGTAGACGAGCGAGTAGCCGAGCGCGACCAGGGCATAGACGAGGCCGAGGGTGAGCCCGTTGAGAAAGGTCGTCGCGAACGCCGCCGGCTCCTTCCACAGGTTCACGAGAAGCCAGACGCCGACCAGCGCCACCAGAAAGAGCCCGATCGAATCGATCAGGGTGAGCCTCGAGCGGCTCTTGAACGAGGTGACGGTTTGGGCGCTCATTCAGTTGGAGGCAGTTAGCTCGGGGGGAGGGCTCTCGCCCTCCCCCCGGAGCCTGATTCGTCGTCTCCCGCTACGCGACGTGCACGAGGCTGAGCGGCGGCGTGATCACCTTGAAGGTGGTCGACTTGCCGTTCACGACCTTGTACTGCGTGACCGGGTTCGAGGTCGTGTCGCCGTTCTTGTTGATCGAGAACGTGCCCAGGAGCCCGTTGATCACCTTCGCCGTGAGCAGCTGCGATGCGACACCGGCGCGCGTGCCATCCGAGCTGGCGATCGAGGCGAGGAGCAACGAGGCGGCCTGCGCCGCGTACGTGGAGTACGGGTCAACCGTGCCGCTCGACTGCGTCGCGCCGAAGTCCTTCACGAACGTCTGGCCCGCCGGGCCGAGCTGCTCGTTCGGAACGCCTGCGACGCTGATGTACATGCCGTCAGCAGCGGTGCCCGAACCCTGGACGACCGCCGAGACCGGCGTGAAGCCGTCAGGAGCCAGGAGCGTGACGCCCGTGCCTAGCGTGGCGCGGAGGTCCTTGATCAGCTTGCCGCCGTTCTCGCAGATGAGGCCGCCGAGGAACACGGCGTCGGCCCCGGACTGCTTGATCGAGGTGGCGATGCCCTGATAGCTCGAGGCCTTGCCGTCCCACGAGGTGAAGCCGGCGACGCCGAGCCCGAGCTGCTTCGCGGCGTTCGAGAAGTTCGTCGCGACGCCCTGCCCGTAGGCCTCCTTGTCGTTCAGAATCCAGATCTTCTTGAGACCGAGGTTCTGAGCGTTCAACGCATCCGCGGCCCCCTGGAAGTCATCGGCGGCGACGATGCGGACGTAGTTGCGCTTGCCGGTCGGGTAGTACTTCTCCGGCTCGCCCGGCGCGGTTCCTGGGCCCTTGTGCGTGAGGCCGACGTACGTGTTCGCCGGGCTGATCATGCCGACCGGGCCGTTCGGCGCACGGTTGAGCGTCGGGATGATGATCTCGGCGCACCCGGAGTTGAACGTGCCGATCACGCCGATCACGCTGCTGTTGTTGGCGTAGTCGCTCGCGTTCGAAGCGCACTTGGCCGAGTCCCATTTGCCGGCCTGCGCGGTCGAGTCGTCACAGGACTGGTAGCCGATCGTGTACTTACCGGCCTTGAAGTTCGCCTGCTTCAGGATGTACTGGATCGCCTGCGTCATCTGGACGGTCTGCGTCCGGCCCGAGCCCTGCAGCGGCAGGTCGGAGGCGATCAGGAACTGCGGCGAACCGCTTCCCTGGTAATAGATGTCGGAGCACGCAGAGGCGGGAAGTGCCGTCGCCTTCTTCGCGCTCTTGCCGCCGCACCCGGCGGCGACGACAGCGAGGAGCATCGCCAATCCGACGAGGGCCCCTACCTTCATACCTCTGCTCACGCTTCCTCCTTGGACGAAAGAACGGTCAGGGAACTTCACGCAAGGCGGCAGCGCAGCCGCACGATCGCGAAGGGGCAAGTATCGGAGGGTGGGAAGGAGATTGCAAGGGACTACGGACTATCCGACCTATAGTTTCGGCCGAGCGCCGAAGTGGCGGAACTGGCAGACGCGCCGGACTCAAAATCCGGTTCCCTTCGGGGAGTGTGGGTTCGATTCCCACCTTCGGCACCTTGGGGGCCGTCGAACCGTTCGGGCGGGCTCGGCGAATCACGCCGACCGATTCACCGACACGGGAGGCTGAGGGAAATGACGGACGTACGCGCGACCACCAGCTCGGATCGCAGGAACTTCTTGAAGCAGGGCGCGGCGGCGGGTGTTGGGCTCGCCGTCCTCGCGGGAATGCCGGGTGCGGCCTTCGCACGCGCCGCCCGGCCGAGCCGCGCGCTCACCGCGGGTGACGTCGACATCCTCGTCGCCGCGGAGATCGCCGAGGCGCTCGCCGTCACGACATACACGAACATCATCGAGACGGCGCCTTTCTTCAAGAAGCTCGAGGCGGACGACCAGGGCTACCTCCGCGCGGCCCGCCAGGAGGAGATGTCGCACTACCTGCTCGAGGCGGGCGCGACGAAGAAGCCGTCGCCGCTCACGACCTTCTACTACCCGAAGAACATGTTCGCCGACGCGCAGACGACGCTGAACGTCCTCGTCACGCTCGAGGATGCGTTCATCGCCGCCTACCTCGTCGGCGTCCGCAATTTCAGCTCCGCCGACCTGCGAGTCACCGCGGCGCGGATCATGGGGATCGAGAGCGACCACCGCACGCTCGCGCGCGTCCTCGCGCCGAGCGCCGGGGTCGAGAAGGTCACCGGCGTCCTGGGCAAGGCCGAGAGCGTCGACCCGCCCAACAACAACGGCTACGAGCGGACGCTCAAGTGGACGAAGATCAGCCAGGCCGTCGACGCGCTGACGCCGTTCGCGGACATGACCGCCGCCGCCAAGGCGGGCTTCGACACCTCGAAGCCGTACACGTTCAAGCCGTTCACGCCGACCCTGCCCTCGCCGCTCGGCGCCTTCCATTCGTTCGCCGGCTGACCAACGCGGCGCTGTGCAAAACTGGAGGCAGTGGCGAAGCAGGTCGGCATCCTCACGGGCGGCGGTGACTGCCCGGGTCTGAACGCGGTGATCCGCGCGGTGACTCGGCGCTCACTCGCGACCGGCTGGGAGGTGGTTGCGGTGCGCGAGGGCTGGCGAGGCCTGGTCGAGGGCCGCTTTCAGGCACTCGGCAGGCGCGAGGTCACGGGCTTGCTCCCGCGCGGCGGCACGATCATCGGCACCTCGCGCACAAACCCCTACAAGTCGGAGGGCGGCGTCGAGAAGGTGCTCGCCAACTTCGAGAAGCAGGGCCTCGACGCGCTCGTCGCGATCGGCGGCGAGGACACGCTCGGCGTCGCGCAGAAGCTCTTCGCCGATCACGGCCTCCCGGTCGTCGGTGTCCCGAAGACGATCGACAACGACCTCTCGGCGACCGACTACACCTTCGGCTTCGACACCGCAGTCTCGATCTGCACCGAGGCGATCGACCGGCTCCACACCACCGCGGAGTCGCACAACCGCGTGATGGTGGTCGAGGTGATGGGCCGCCACACCGGCTGGATCGCGGTGATGTCGGGAATCGCCGGCGGCGCCGACGTCGTGCTCATTCCCGAGCATCCGATCACCGTCGAGCAGACGTGCGCGCAGATCCAGAAGCGCCACAGCGCCGGCAGCGACTTCTCGATCGTGGTCGTCAGCGAGGGCTACGAGCTGAGCTACGACTCGGGCGAGCAGCGCGCGGCCGACACCGGCGGCGAGGTGGACGCATTCGGCCACAAGCGGCTCGCGCTCGGCGGGATCGGCGATGCGCTCGCAAACGAGATCGAAGCTCGGACCGGTTACGAGACGCGTGTGACCGTGCTCGGGCATGTGCAGCGCGGCGGCACGCCGACCGCCCGCGACCGTGTGCTCGCGACGCAGTTCGGGTTGAAGGCCGCAGAGCTCATCGATGCGGGGAAGTTCGGCCGCATGGCGGCGCTCCAGGGCGACGAGATCGTGGACGTCTCACTCGAGGAGGCGACGAAGGAACTGAAGCGCGTCCCGCCCGAGTGGTACGCGGTGGCCCAGGCATTCTTCGGCTAGTCGCGTCCGACCTCGACGGCACGCTCCTGCGTTCGGACGGCAGCGTCTCCGGCCGGACCCGTGCGGCATTCGCGGCGGCGCGAGCGGCGGGAGTCGAAGTCGTGCTCGCCTCGGCGCGGCCGCCGCACTGGCTGTCCGACATCGCCGACGACGTGGGCGCCGGGGATGTTGCGATCTGCTGCAACGGCGCGGTCGTCCATGACCTGAGCTCGGGGCTCACGCTCCAGCACTTCGCGCTGCCGCCCGCGGTGGCCGAGCGCGTGGTGCGTGCGCTGCGGGCGATCGCTCCCGGTGTTGCGTTCGCGTGCGAGCGAGAGGGGACCGCGATCCGCGAGCCCGCCTACGACCCGCTGTGGCCTACACCCGACATGCAGCCGCGCGCCGATGCGCTCCTCTTCGTCCAGACGGCAGTGTCGAAGCTCGTCGTCCAGCATCCGATCATTCAGCAGGACGAGCTGCTCGACCTCACGATCGAGGCGTGTGGCGACGAGGCGACCGTGACGTTCTCGGGCGAGCGACTGGTCGAGGTCTCGGCCCTCGGGGTGACGAAGGGGTTCGCGCTGCGGCGGCTCTGCGAGGAGCTCGGAGTCGACGCGACCGAGGTCGTCGCGTTCGGCGACATGCCGAACGACGCGGAGATGCTGGCCTGGGCGGGCCACGGCGTCGCGGTCGCAAACGCACATCCGGCGGCGCTCGCCGTCTCCGACTCGGTGACCGCCTCGAACGACGCAGACGGCGTCGCAGTGGTGCTCGAACGGCTGCTTGCTAACGACTTGTGACCTCTTTCGTCACAAATCGCTAACAATCTGCTACTCTCCGACCCCCCGCATCAAACCAGCAGCGGTGCCGCGCGCGACTTCCGTGCCGGCATGTCCCCAGAACAGCCGCTGCGTCCCCCATGCGTCATCGCCTCCCCACATTCCCCCTTCTGCTTGCGCTCGCACTCGCCGGGCTTCTGCCTGGCAAGGCGCACACGGCACGTGACGTCGCGCGCGCCTCGAGCCACAAGGCGCGCAAGGCAGTCGTGACCCGGGCGCACAGGCTCGCCGTCCGGCAGGCGCACCTGCGGCGGCTGACGACGCTCCGCGCGCAGAGGATCGTGCGGATCGCGCTCTCGCAACGCGGCGTCCACTACCGGTGGGGCGGCACCTCGCCCAGCACGGGCTTCGACTGCTCGGGCTTCACGCGCTGGGTGTTCGCCCACGTCGGCATCGACCTTCCGCACCAGTCCGGGCAGCAGTTCTCCTACGGGCGGAAGGTGCCGACACGCGCGCTGAGGCCCGGCGACCTCGTCTTCTTCGACCATCTCGGCCACGTCGGCATCTACGTCGGGCACGGCCTCTTCGTGCACGCGCCGCAGACCGGCCAGGTGGTCAGCACGATGAAGCTCAGCGTGCGCTGGGGCTCGTACGACGGCGCACGGCGGCTCCCGCTCGTGCGCGGCGCCCGTTAGAGGCGCTCGACGAGCGGGAACGAGCGGTGCCGCCGTGGCGGCACGAGGAAGTTCTGGCGATGCGTGGTCGTGAGGACTGCATTGAACCCCTGTCCCCGCGAGTGCGGCTCGAAGGCCAGCTTCGTCCCGTCGGGGAGCACGCCGTCCATCGCCATGCGGTTGCGGTGGAAGTCGTCGCTCGTCGGGTTGAAGACGACGAAGTGCACGCCCGCCGAGGGGGTCGCGCTCAGCTTGTCGCGCTTCGGGTCGACGCTCCAGAAGTACGGGTTGTCGAGGGTGTTGAAGTCGGCCCGCTGTGGAATCGCCGTGCCCTTCTTGTAGAGCGTGCCGTCCTCGCCGAGATGGTCCATCTGGACGCGGGAAGAGGGCTGGATCGCCTGGCTGTGCCCGATCGTGCCGAGGTTCCGGTAGTCGCGCACGACGTCGGCGGTGGTCGCGACCTGGTTCGGGCCTTGCGGCACGGTCTGCGTCCCCTCCTTCACCTTGAGCCGCGGATGGAAGGTCGTGTCGACCCGCTCGTCGAAGGCGAAGTTGAGGTACCACGCTTCGAGGTCCTCCGAGATGTGCGAGAGGTGCATGTGGGTGCCGCCGCGGAAATAGCCCTCCGGCACGATCGCCAGGCCGAGCGTCTCGAAGTTCGCGATCCGCGGCGGTCCGAGGTTGGCGACGAGCGTCGAGGTGAAGCCCATGAAGAGCTCGGCAGTGTCGGGAATCAGATCCGCCCCGTTCACGCCGGCCGCGACGGCCATCTGCTTCGGGAGGCTGGTCTCGCCGTCGAAGCCGCCGCCGGCGAAGCCCTTGCGGATGCTGGTCAGGCGGAAGACGCCTGTCTCGTGGAAGAGCTTGTGCTCGGCGTCGGCGATGTGGTCGAGGCGGTCGCTGCGCAGCAGCACGGCGACGTCGTTCTGCTCGAGCACGGTGTCGTGCGGATCGCTCGGGAAGCGCACCGCGTCGAGCAGCGCCGGCTTCTGCGCCCGGCGATCGCTCGGTAGGTATTGCAGGGCGGGCGCCTCGACGTAGCGGCGGAAGTACGGCAGCCCCCACGCGACGGTGACGCCGAGCCCCGCGGGAGTCGCCGGATAGCGCTGATCGAGGTCGAGAAGCGCCTCTTCGAGCTTTCGCTTGGCATCGCGCAGGTCGCCGGTCTCGACGGTGGCGGTGACGATCTCGTGGTGGAGCGGCGGCACGATCACCTCGGCGCCGTTGTCGCGCACGATCCGCTGGCCGCCGAGCAGGTGCTGCTCGGGCCCGAGCGCCTCGGCAGGCGGCCGCTTTGGCGCCGAGCCGAGCTGGTCGACGGCCTCGTAGATACCGGCGGCGCCGAGTACCCCCGCCGCGGCGACGCCACCGACGACGACCTGCTTCCGCGTGAACTTCACGTCGCGGGGTTGACCAGGACTAGTTCGCTCAGCTCCTGCTTCAGGTACGCGACGACCTTCGTGTAGTCGAGCGGCGGGGCGACGTGCTCGCTGATCGTGTAGAGCCCGCCCGCGTGGCGCCAGGCGAGCAGCAGGTGCCACTGGTCGGCGTCCTGGTTCACCGTGTAGAGCGTCGCCGCAATCCCCGGGGCGCGCACGGTCCCGCGCGGGTCGCCGAAGCACGGGAGCTTGACGTTGTGATTCTTGCCGTTCACCGTGTTCGTCTCGGTGCAGATCGGGATCGCCGTCCGGCCCGGATACCCGCGGAGGTTGACGTGCAGCTCGCCGCCGGCAGCGCCGCCTCCGGTCTCCTGCCACACGAACGACTCGAGGTAGCTGCGGTCGGGACTGACGGAGTTGATGTTGTTCCAGCGATTGCCGATCGTGCCGACGAGCGGATCGGGCAGCCAGGCCGGGCAGTAGACCGGCGCGTTGACCCGGTTCGCCAGTTTCTGCCAGCTCGCCTTGTTCGGACAGAGCAGGCCCTTCGGCAGTGCGGCCGACGATGCGCCGCCCGCCGCGAGCGCACAGGCGACGGCCAGGACAGGGAGAACGAGCCGTCTCATGGCCGTGAAGGGTACAGCCGATAGACGCGAACCCATGGGCCAACCAACCCGCGTCCTGGCCCGACGTCGTAGAGGAGCCGCTGGCTTCCTAGCGCCCGCAGGAACCGCGTCTCGTTCGGATAGTCGGACGCGGCGGCCCGGACGCGATCCTCGACGGCGCCGGTGACGACGACGTAGCGGACGCCCCGACGCCGGAGGCGCGCGACATCGCGGTTCGGATCGGACGGCCGGCCCGGCCCCGGTAGCGCCAGCGGCAGCACGCGGAGGCCGGCGAGCGGCGGCGTCGACGAGTCGGCAGCCAGCGCTGCGCCCTGCGGAAGGTTCCGCTCGATCCACGCGTGCGCTGCCACGCGGGTGTCGTGTTTCGTCAGGATCCTGTCGGACCGGATCGACCAGACGAGCGGGACCACGAGCAGCGCGAGCGTCAGCGGCACGAGCGCGCGGAGGCGGCCGGCGAGCGCGCCGAGCGGCGGCACGAGCGGCAGCACGTAGCGGCCGAAGTGCGCGTGCAGGGGCAGCAGCGTGAGGCTGTAGACAAGCGTGAATGACGCGAGCACGAGGTCGGCGCGGCGCCGGCGCCAGAGTGCGAGCGCGAGCCCGGCGACGGCGATCGCGAGCACCGGGCCGAGCCCGCCCCAGAGCCGGTGCGCGAACGCCACCGGCGACGAGCCGTCGTGCTCGAACCCGAGCCAGCCCGTCCGCGCGAGCCTGTTCACCCGCGACGCGTCGGCCCACGCCTGGTGCGGATGGACGAGGACGAACGGGGTCGTGACCGCGAAGCCGACGACGACCAGGGCGAGCGAGACGGCCAACCGCTTGAGCTGGTGGTAGCCGACGACCGCGAGCGGCACGACCAGCAGGACGCCTGGATACTTGAACCCCGTGGCGACCCCGGCCACGAGCCCCGCCCACTCGAGCCTCCCGGTCACCGCGAGCGCAAGCGAGACGGCGATCGCCGCGGTCAGCGGCACGTCCGTCACGGCAACGTGCGAGTAGGCGACGTGGGTCGAGCAGACCGCGACCGCCGCCGCAGCGACGAGCGCCGCCCGCCGTCCGTAGGCGACCGACCCGAGCCACCACGAGCTCGCGACCGCGCCGACGCCGAACGCTGCGACGACGATCCGCGCCGCGAGGTACGACGGCTCGTGCTGCCACGCCTGAAACGGCGCGAGCGCGTACATCAACCCGCTCGGGTAGTCGAACCAGTGCGGGTCGAGGCCGCCGCCATGCACCATCCGCCAAGACCGAGGCACGATCGAGGCCTCGTCCGGATCGAGGAGCGGAAACGGCAGGCCGTAGCGGATCCCAACCAGCCGCAGCACGGTCGCGAGAACGAGGATCGCGGCGAGCGCGAGCCACAGGGGCCCCCGTCTTCGCACGGCTGTCTAGACCTGTGGCGGCGCGGCGCCGACGAGCTCGGCGACATCGCGCGCGCCGACGATGACCGCGTCGACCCCGGCACGCTCGAGCTCGAGCACCTGGTCGCGGCCCGCCGCGTGCGCCTCGGCGATCGCGAGCTTGCCGGCCGGGACATCGGGCAGGAGCTCGAGCGCACGCTCGAAGCCGTCCTCGTCGTCCGAGCCCCGAGCCGAGAGCAGGAAGACCTCGGGGTCGAGCAGCTCGAGCGCCGCCTCGAGCTCGTCCTCGGTGCGCACCTCGATCACGCACTCGAGCCCGAGCGCCTGTGCCTCATCGCGTAACTCGAGGAGGCGCGCCTTCTCGTCGTCGTCCCAGACGATGACGACCGCATCTGCTCCCGCCGACGCCGCTTCGTCGAGCTCGCCGGCCGAGTACCAGAGCATCGGGAGCTCCGTCGCCGCGTGCACGCCCCGCGGCGCGGAGCTGACCACGAGCGCCTCTGCCCCCTGCTCCTCGGCCATGCGGGCGCCGTCGGCGTCGCGCACGTCCACGATCACTGAGATGCCGTCCCCCTCGGAGATGGCCTGGCTGAATCGACGGGCGCCGGTCAACTGCCCGGGATCGTAACCGACTTGCTACTGCCCAATCGGATGCCACACGGTCTTGAACTCGAGGAAGCCGGTGATCTCGCGCAGGCTCTGGCCGTCCGCGCGCCCCCGCACGACCCGTTTCACGTTGTCGGCGGCGAGGCGCTCGAGCTCCGTTCCGTCCTCCGAGCCGGAGAGATCGATCGCGTTCACGTCGAGATGGCCGGCGAGATGCGGAGCGAGCTCCTCGCGTGAGCCGGTGAGGATGTTGACGACGCCGCCCGGGACATCCGCTGTGGCGAGCACCTCGGCGAGCTCGACGGCAGGCAGCGGGTGCGGCTCGGAGGCGACGAGGACGACCGTGTTCCCGCCGACGAGCGCGGGTGCGAGCCGCGAGATGAGACCGGCGAGCGGCGGCTCCGCGGGCGCGAGGATGCCGACCACTCCGGCCGGCTCCGGAATCGTGAAGTTGAAGTACGGCCCGGCAACGGGATTCGCAGCGCCGGTCGCCTGGGCGAGCTTGTCGGCCCAGCCGGCGTACCAGACGAGACGATCGACGGCGCGCGCGGCCTCCTCCTCGCCGGTGCAGAGCTGGGCGAACTCGTCGAGCCGCGCCTCCATCATCTCGGCGACGCGGTAGAGCACCTGGCCGCGGTTGTAGGCCGTCGCGCCCGCCCACTTCGGGAACGCAGCGCGTGCGGCGACGACGGCGTCGCGGAGATCCTTGCGCGAGGCGAGCGCGACGTTCTGACCCTCGGTCTCGTAGGTGCGACCCGACTCGGAGCGCGGGAAGGCGCCGCCGATGAAGAGCTTGTAGGTCTTCTTGACCGGCAGCCGCGAAGTCATTCGCCGAGCTCCAGATACGGCGCGAGCCCGTGGATGCCGCCCTCCCGTCCGAACCCCGACTCCTTGTAGCCGCCGAACGGCGAGGCCGGGTCGAAACGGTTGAAGGTGTTTGCCCAGACGACGCCGGCGCGTAGCCGCTCGGCCATCCAGAGGATCCGCGAGCCCTTCTCGGTCCAGACACCGGCGGACAGTCCGTAGGCGGTGTTGTTCGCCTTCTCCACCGCTTCCTCCGGCGTGCGGAAGGTGAGCACCGACAGCACAGGGCCGAAGATCTCCTCCTGCGCGATGCGATAGCTCTGCGCGACGTTCGTGAAGACCGTCGGCACGAACCAGTAGCCCTTCTCGGGGAGGCGGCACTCCGGCTGGAAGATCTCGGCGCCTTCTGCCTCACCCGCGGCAACGAGCTCCGTGATCTTCGCCAGCTGCACGGCCGAGTTGATCGCGCCGACGTCGGTGTTCTTGTCGAGCGGATCGCCGACGCGAAGCGTGCCGAGGCGGCGCTTGAGCTTGTCGATCGCCTGGTCCGCGATCGACTCCTGCAGCAGCAGACGCGACCCGGCGCAACAGACGTGACCCTGGTTGAAGTAGATCCCGTTGACGATCCCCTCGACGGCCTGGTCGAGCGCGCAGTCGTCGAACACGATGTTCGCGGCCTTCCCGCCGAGTTCGAGCGTGAGCCGTTTGCCGGTGCCGGCGAGCTGCCGCTGGATCGCCTTGCCCACCTCCGTCGAGCCGGTGAAGGCGACCTTGTCGATACCGGGATGCTCGACGAGCGCGGCGCCGGTGCGGCCGTCGCCCGTGACGATGTTGACAACACCCGGCGGCAGCTCGGCCTGGCGCAGCACGTCGCAGAAGAAGAGCGCAGTCAACGGTGTCGTCTCGGCCGGCTTCAGCACCACCGTGTTTCCCGCGGCGAGTGCCGGCGCGATCTTCCAGGACAGCATCAGCAGCGGGAAGTTCCACGGGATGATCTGCCCGGCGACGCCGAGCGGGCGCGGGCTCGCGTTCGGGAACGCGTACTCGAGCTTGTCGGCCCAGCCCGCGTAGTAGAAAAAGTGGGCCGCTGCGAGCGGGAGATCGACGTCGCGCGACTCCTTGATCGGCTTGCCGCCGTTGAGCGACTCGAGCACCGCGAGCTCGCGCGCGCGCTCCTGAAGGATGCGCGCGATCCGGAACAGGTACTTGGCGCGCTCGGCCGGGCGGAGGGCAGCCCACACCGGGAACGCCTCGCGCGCCGCGCCGACCGCTGCGTCGACGTCGGCCGCCGTGCCCTGGCCGACCTCTGCGAGCACCTCCTCCGTCGCGGGCGAGATCGTCGCGTAGGTCTCGGTGGCCTCCCGCCACGCGCCGCCGATGTAGTAGCCGTAGCGCCCCTGGAGCTGCACGATCTCGCGCGACTCGGGGGCGGGCGCGTAGTCCCAGCGCTCGCCGACGTGCTCGAGCTCAGTCACGAGTGAAGTACTCCGGCGACTGGTAACGGCCGGTCTTCTGCTTGCGGATCTGCATCAGCACGTCGTTGAGGAGCGTCGAAGCGCCGAGGCGAAAGCGATCCGGGGTCAGCCACTCGGGGCCGAGCGTCTCGTTCACGATCACGAGATTCTGGATCGCCTGCTTGGCGACCCTGATCCCGCCGGCGGCCTTCATCCCGACCGCCCGGCCCGTCTCATCGTGAACGTCGCGGATCGCCTCGAGCATGCACACGAGCACGGGCAGCGTCGCCGAGGCGGTGAGCTTGCCGGTCGACGTCTTGATGAAGTCGGCACCTGCTGCCATCGCCAGGATCGACGCGCGCCGCACGTTGTCGTAGGTGCCGAGCTCGCCCGTCTCGAGGATCACCTTGAGATGCGCGGCCCCGCAGGCCTCCTTCACGCGCACGATCTCGTCGTAGACCTTCGCGTAGCGGCCGGAGAGGAACGCGCCGCGGTCGATCACCATGTCCACCTCGTCGGCGCCCGCCGCGACGACCTCCTCGACCTCTCGCAACTTCACGTCGAGCGGGCTCTGCCCTGATGGAAACGCAGTTGCCACGGCAGCGACGTGCACGCCTGTGCCGCGCGTGCGCTCGACGGCGACCGGAACGAGATTCGGGTAGACGCACACCGCAGCGCACGAGGGCACGCTCGGATCGGCGGGATCGGGGTGGACGGCCTTCGACGAGAGCGCAGCGACCTTCCCCGGAGTGTCGGCACCCTCGAGTGTGGTCAGGTCGATGCAGCGAACGGCAAGGTCGAGCGCCAGCAGCTTCGTGTCCCGCTTGATCGAGCGCTTCGCGAGCGAAGCGGCGCGCTCCTCCAGCGCGACGGCATCAACGGCGCCGATTCGCGGGAGCCGCGGCTCGAGCGGCAGCTCGAACCCGCGCGGAAGAACCGGAGCCTGAGCCATGCACTGAGTGTACGGCTTTGCGCCCGGGACGCGGCACGTCCCCTACTAGGTTGACGCGTCACTCTGGGAGACCCACCTCCCGCCCCGTTGGCGTTGAGACTAACCGCAAAATGCGCACGCATGGGTCACGAGACTGCGCCGAAAGTGTGACCTCGACCTAGAGCCCCAACCGCTCGAGCGTGGCCGCGTCGCGACGCCACTTCGGGCGCACCTTGACCTTCAGCTCCAGGAAGACATGCCGGCCGAGGAGAAGCTCGATCTCCGGCCGCGCGCGTACACCGATCTCCTTCACCATGGCGCCGCGCTTGCCGACGAGGATCTGCTTCTGCGACTCGGTCTCGACGATCACGAAGGCGCGCACGACCTTCTCGGTGATCTCCTCGACCTCGGCGTTGATCGCGTGTGGCACCTCCTCCTTGGTGAGTTGAAGCGCCTTCTCGCGAATCAGCTCCGCGATCTGCTGCTCGTGTGTGAGGTCGGTGTTCGAGTCGCGAGCGAAATACGGCGGCCCTTCGGGTAGCAGGAACACGAGATCGGAGCGGAGCTCGTCGATCCCGTCACGCGTCTTCGCGCTGACCGGATGGAGCGCGTGGAAGTCGCCGAGCTTCGCCGCGGTCTGCATCTGGGACGCGATGTGCCCTGCCTTGAGACGGTCGATCTTGTTCAGGGCGATGATCACCGGCACGTCGAGCGCGAATACGCGCTTGGCGATGAAGTTGTCGCCGGCTCCGATCCGCTCGCGAGCGGAGAGCACGAACAGGACGACGTCGATGTCCTCGAATGCCGAGTCGACGGTCTTCTGCATCCGCTCGGTGAGCGGATCGAACGGCCGCTGGAACCCTGGCAGATCGACCAGCACGAGCTGGTAGTCCTCGGCGTTCGCGATCCCGAAGATCCGCCGTCTCGTCGTGTGCGGCACACGCGAGGTGATCGCAACCTTCCCCCCGCAGAGCGCGTTCACGAGCGTCGACTTGCCGACGTTGGGACGACCCGCGACGGCGACGAACCCGGATTTCACAGGTCGTCCCAGGCGTCGGGCAGCAGCTCCGCGGTCGTCCGCCGCACGAGCTCGCCGCCGCTCGGGAAGACGACGCGGTCGACCTTGAACTCGTAGAGCCACTGCCGGCAGCCGCCGCACGGCGATGCGGTGATTGCCACGGCCTCGACATCGCCGGGGCCGAAGCCGGCGACGACGGCGCCTGCGAGCAGCGTTCGCTCTGCGCAGACACCGAGCGGGTACGCGGCGTTCTCGACGTTCACGCCCTCGAGCACCGTCCCGTCCCGCAGCAGCGCAACGGCACCGACGTTGTACTTGGAGTACGGCGCATAAGCCCGCTCCGAGACGGCGACCGCGCGCTCGTACAGCTCGGCGTCGCTCACCGGAGCACCTGGAACAGGACAAGTGTGACGATCGCCCCGAGGATGCCGCCGTAGGCGACCTCGAGCGTCGAATGGACACCCGACTCGACGCGGCTGTGCGCGACGAGCAGCGCCATCAGCAGGGCCAGGGACGAGATGAGGAAGCGGTGGCGCGTGTCGACGACGATGTACGTGACCGCCATCCACGCGGCGAACGCGACCGCCGCGTGGCCGGACGGCAGCCCACCCCGCAACGGCGTGCCGCGCCCAGTGAGCGCTTTCGTCCCGATCACGACGATGATCGTCAGCAGTAGCGCGATCAGCGTCAAGTCGACGGGCGCGTCGCGGAGCCGGTCGAGCAGGCGCCCGCTCGGATCCGCGAGCCTCGTCGCGAAGACGACGTAGCCGATTGCGACGGCGGTGGCGGTGGCGATCAGCACGGCGCCGGCCGCGATGTCCTTCGCGAGCTTCGCCATCGGGTCGAACGACGTGGTCGCGACGTCGATCGCGTGCTCGAGCGCAGTGTTGACCATCTCGGCAATCAGCACGAAGGCGATCGCGAGCAGGAGCGCGACGAGCTCGAACTTCGTCACGCCCACCGCGAATGCGAGCACGAGCACGACCGCCGCGACGACGAGATGGATCCGCATGTTCCGCTGCGTGCGGAGCACATGGATGATCCCCTCGAATGCGAAGTTGAAGCTCTCGAAGATCGACGGCGCTTTGCGCGGCGCGTTCACCGGTACGCCGCCTCGCGAGCCTGCATCGCCGCTCCGTGGTCATAGCCGAGGAGATGGAGCACGGCGTGCACGAGCGGCGCGCGCCACTCGTCGCCGACGACCTGGGGGCACACCACGACGTCCCCGAGTTGCCGCGGTACGCCTTCCGGCAAAGCGTCGAGCCCGTCGATCGGAAACGCGAGCGCGTCGGTCTCCTCGTCGATGCCTAGGTGCTCGCTCTTCAACGCCCTGATCTCGGCGGGGCCGACGTAGGACAGACCCAGCTCGCCCGACTCGACCCCCTCGCCCGCGAGCACGACCCGCGCGAGCGCGACCGCCGCCGCCGCATCGACCTTCTGGCCGCTCCTGTTGACGACCTCGACCTCGATCACCGCTGTCGTTGCGTCCCCGTCTCCTCCGTGTGCAGCCGATAGGCCTCGACGATCCGCTGCACGAGCTTGTGTCGCACCACATCCTCGTGCGTGAAGCGGACGAACGCGATGCCCTCGATCGAGCCGAGGATCTCCTGCACCTGGATCAGCCCCGAGGCCTGCTCGCGCGGGAGGTCGATCTGGGTGACGTCGCCGGTGATCACGACCTTGGAGCCGAAGCCGAGCCTGGTCAGGAACATCTGCATCTGCTCGGGGCTCGTGTTTTGAGCCTCGTCGAGGATGATGAACGAGTCGTTGAGGGTGCGGCCTCGCATGAACGCGAGCGGCGCGACCTCGATCGTTCCGCGTTCCATGAACGCGGCGAGCCGGTCGGCGTCGAGCATGTCGTAGAGCGCGTCGAAGAGCGGGCGCAGGTACGGATCGACCTTCGCGAGCATGTCGCCCGGCAGGAAGCCGAGCCGCTCGCCGGCCTCGACCGCAGGCCGGGTGAGGATGATGCGGCCGACCTGGCGCTCCTGCAGCGCGGCGACGGCGAGCGCCATTGCAAGGTACGTCTTGCCGGTGCCGGCCGGGCCGATTCCGAAGGTCACGGTGTGGCTGCGGATCGCATCGACGTACGTCTTCTGCGTCACGGTCTTCGGCGCGATGCGCTTGCCACGGTGGCGCCAGACGACGTCGTCGAGCGCGTCGCGGATCGCGCCCGCCTGGTCGAGCGCCCCGATCACGGCGTCGACGGTCGTCGGGCCGATGTCATGGCCGGAGCCGACCAGCTCGACGAGCTCGTCGACGACCGCGCGCGCCTCGGCGACCTGCACCTCGTCGCCCTCGATCGTGAGCCGGTTGCCGCGGAGGAGGATCGTGCAGGCGAGCCGGTCGCGAAGCTCGTCGAGCACGGCGTCACCCACGCCGGCAAGCTCGGCTGCGACGTCGTTCGTGACAGTGAGAACCTCCTGCATGGTGCTGCAAGTGTAGGGGGAGGGGCGGCGGCGGCGAATTCGTCAAGGATGCGAATGCGCGCCCTGATCTTCCTGGCGGTTGCGGCTGTCCTCAGCGCCGCGGCCTCGGGCACCGCCGCGCCGCCGGACGTGCGGACGAAGCAGGCGCAGGCTACGCGCGTGCTTGCGGAGATCAACGGCATCGACGCACGGCTCGGCCACACCGTCGAGGCCTGGAACGGCGCTCGCCTCCATCTCGCGACGGTCGAGCGCGAGCTGAACACGAACACGGCGCAGCTGGTAGTGGCACGGGCCGAATACCGTCGCGCGCAGCGCCGGATCGCCGCCCGTCTCGTGGCGATCTACGTCGCGGGCGAGCCGTCCGCCGTCGATGTCGTTCTCGGCTCCTCCACCGTCTCCGATCTGATCGACGGGCTCGATGCGGTCTCGAAGGTGACGGCGCAGGACCGGCGGATCGCCGTGCAGGCGACCGCGCTCAAGCAGCAGCTCGACTCGCGTCAGCGCCGGCTCGTCCGCATGCGCTCGGCACAGCGCGCGACGCTCGCACAGCTCACCGCACAGCGCGCGCAGATTCAGAGCTCGCTCGCCCGGCGACAGCGGCTCCTGTCCTCGATTCGCGGCCAGATCGCGCAGATCCAGGCGGCCGAGCGCGCCCAGGAGGCCCGGCTGGCTGCACAGGCTCGGGCCCGCCTCGCACGCGAGCAGGCGCAGGCCGAGGCGCGGGCGAAGGCGCAAGCGGCGCAGCCACCCGCCACGGTCGCGCCGACGACGACGTCTGTTCCCACCACCACCACCACCACCACCACCACCGCCACCACGACCACGACGACAGGTGCCGCGCCCACGATCCCGGACACCCCCGCGGCCCCGCTCCCGGCCGGCCACCCGGATGCCGCGTCAGTCGCGGCTCGCTATCTGGGCGTGCCGTATGTGTGGGGCGGCGCCACCCCTGCAGGCTTCGACTGCTCGGGGCTCGTGGTCTGGGTCTACGCCCAGCTCGGGATCACACTGCCGCACTTCACGGGGGCGCTCTACGTGCTCGGCGTGCCGGTTCCGCGCGATCAGCTCCAGCCCGGCGATCTCGTCTTCTTCGACGCGCTCGACCACGTGGGGATCTACATCGGCGCCGGCCAGTTCATCCACGCGCCGCA
The DNA here is from genome assembly GCA_963718355.1 of uncultured Actinomycetes bacterium. Lineage (GTDB taxonomy): Bacteria > Actinomycetota > Thermoleophilia > Gaiellales > Gaiellaceae > CAVQZA01. The sequence goes on along the minus strand of CAVQZA010000016.1, from coordinate 60,756 downwards.
CACCGGCGACGTGGTCAGGGTCTCGACGCTGAGCTCGGGCAGCTACGCCTCGAGCTACGTCGGCGCGCGGCGGATCTAGGCCAGCTTCTCGCGAACGAGCTGGCTGACGACCGAGCCGTCGGCGCGGCCTGAGACCTGCGGCATCACGTCGGCCATCACCCGGCCGAGCTGATTCAGGCTCGTGGCACCGACCTCGGCGATCACGTCGTCGATGATCTCCTCGAGGTCTTCCTCGGAGAGCTGCGGCGGCGTGAACTCCTCGATCACTTCGAGCTCGTAGTCCTCTTTCTCCGCCTGCTCGTCGCGCCCGCCGGCGCGGAATGCCTCCGCGGCCTCGACGCGGCGCTTGCGCTCACGCTGGAGCACCTGCAGCGCCTCATCCTCCTTGAGCGGCCGCTGAAGATCCTTCTCGGCGCCGCGCAGGCTGGACAGGAGGAGCGAGAGCGCGTCGCGGCGCGCGTCGTCGTGCGCCAGGCGCGCTGCCTTCAAGTCCTCCTCGATCTGTGCCACTACGGTCATTCGGGCATCCCCTCGATCCTGCCTCCCAGTACGTGCCAGTGCAGATGGTAGATCGTCTGGCCGCCGCCCGGGCCGACGTTGACCAGCACGCGGTAGTCCTCGAGCCCGGCCCGCCGTGCCGTCTCGGCGACGAAGTCGAGCATTCGCTTCGCCTCCTCGGGTGGGAACTCGGCGATGTCGCGGAAGGTGTCGATGTGCCGTGCCGGCAGCACGAGGAGGTGCGTCTCCGCTTTCGGCGCGATGTCACGGATCGCGACGAAGCCGTCCGTCGCGTAGACGTGGTCGCCCTCGGCCACGAGCCGGCAGAAGAGGCAGTCGTCAGGCAGCGACGATCCCCTCCTCCGTGACGGCGGCCGCCCGGACGCGCACGAGCTCGCCGATCGGGCCGTCGACGAGCCACGGCGTGTAGTCGTCGCCGTAGCCTCGACCCGGCCGGTCGACGAGGACGACGTCCTCCTGCCCGAGCTTCCTCCGCCAGCGCGCGAGGCAGGCATCGAGTGACGCGTCGCGCAGCCGCGCCGTGCGCTCGCGCTTCACCGCGGGCGCAACCGAGTCGGCGGCTGCGGTCACGGTGCCGGGCCTGGGCGAATAGCGAAATACGTGCACCTTCGTGATCGCCGCGCGGCGGACGACGTCGAGCGTTCGCTCGAACGCGGCCTCGTCCTCGCCCGGGAAGCCGACGATCACATCCGTCGTGAGGTTGAAATCGCCGAGCGGCTCGATCTTCGCGAGGTACTGCGCCGCGCCATAGCGGCGGCCCATCGCCCGCAGCACGCCGTCGTCGCCGGACTGCAGCGGGACGTGGAGATGCGGCGAGACGACCCGCGTCTCGCGCAGCGCTGCGATCAGCGCGGGCGTGAGGTGATTGAGCTCGATCGACGAGAGGCGCAGGCGCGCGAGAGCGGGGACCTCCCCCGCCTCGCGAATCAGGCGCGGCAGGTCGTAGCCTGCCTCCCGGTCGCGGAAGCAGCCGAGGTTCACGCCGGTGAGCACGACTTCACGGTGGCCGTGCGCGACGCGCCTGCGGATCTCGGCGAGCACGGCGTCGGCGCGCCGCGACCGGGTGGCGCCGCGCACGAGCGGGATCACGCAGAACGCGCACGAGAAGCTGCAGCCGTCCTGGATCTTGACGAAGGCACGGACCCGATCGGGCCGCGCGTCCGCCTGGACGCAGCCGATGGCGCCGACGTCCTCCGCAACCGCATCCGGGGTCTCTTCGCTCCGCCGCGCAACGACGACGACGTTCTCGGGCAACCCTGCAAACGCGTCGGCCGAGAGGTTCGCCGCGCACCCCGTCACGTACACGCGCCCGTGCCGGCGAGCCGCACGCGCCGCGGCCTTGCGTGACTTCGCCACCGCCTCATGCGTGACGCAGCAGGTGTTCACCACGGCGACGTCCACCGCACCTTCCGCCTCGATGTGCCCGTCGGCGAGCAGGCGCTCGCGCAGCGCACGCGCGTCGGTCTGCGAGACCTTGCAACCCAGGAAGCTCGTGGTGAACGTCGCCACGACCAGGACCCTAAACCGTCGGGCGCTCGAAGAGGTCGGCTGCCCAGCCGTCGGCCTCGCGGCGATCGACGTGCCGGAAGCCTTCGGGCTCAGGTTGCTCCGACGCGAGATAGCCAGAGGTAACGAGCCGGTCGCACTCGAGGCGCGGCGCGATCGCCGAGACCGATTCGAGCGTGACGTTGGCGACCGCGGTGCGGACGGCCGGCAGCGAGTCGACGGCCGCGTCCGCCAGCCAGGCCCCGACCTCAACGTCGTTCCCCGCCGCGTTCGCCATCGTAGCCTCGACCGCCTCGGCCTCGATGTCGACCGCGGTGACGGGGCCATAACCGAGCTTCGCCGCTGCGATCGAGAGCACGCCCGAGCCGCAGCCGACGTCGAGCAGCGACCCGCCCGGATCGAGCAGCAACAGCTCGAGGCAAAGCCTCGTCGTCCCGTGCGCCCCGGTGCCGAACGCGCGGCCCGGATCGATCACCACCGCAAGCGCGTCGGCCGGCGGCTTCTCCCACGGCGGGCCGATCCAGAGCAGGCCGACGCGAACGGGGCGGTGAAACGTCCGCCAGCGTTCCTCCCAGCCGTCCTCGACATCCGCGGCGCTGCCGGTGCCGCCGAAGGCGTGCCACAGCCGCTCCTCGCCCCCCGCGTCCGTGTACGCCGCGAGCTCGACCTCGCCGCCGGGATGGTCGACCTCCTCAAAGCCTGCCGGAAAGAGCTCGATCATGGTCGCGCGGGCCTCCTCGGCGCGCACGGACGAGACGGTGATCGAGACGCGGCGGAGCGGATTCAGCGGAATGCGCTCTTCAGCTTCGCGAAGAACCCTTCGTCGGCCTCGTAGGTGCGCTCGGTCGTGCCGCGCTCGAATTCCTCGAGCGCGTGCCGCTGCTCGTCGCTGAGATGGCGCGGCACGAGCACGTTCACGAGCACGCGATGGTCGCCGTGCCCGAACCCCTGGAGCACCGGCATGCCCTTCCCCTTCAATGTCTTGACCTCACCCGGCTGCGTCCCCGCGTTGAGCTCCAGCTCGACGTCGCCGTCAAGTGTCGGGATGCTCACCGTGCCGCCGAGCGCGGCCTGGGTCATCGTCAGCGACACGGTCGAGATGATGTCGTCGCCGTTGCGGACGAACCGCTCGTCGGCCGCGACATGCACGAGCACATAGACGTCGCCGGTCTGCCCGCCGAGCCGGCCGGAGTGCCCTTCGCCGGAGACGCGGATGCGCTGGCCATCGTGGATTCCCGCGGGGATCTTCACCTCGACCGAGCGCTCCTCGAGCACGCGCCCGGCGCCTGCGCACTCGGTGCACGGATGCTCGATCGTGCGACCGCTGCCGCCGCAGCGCGGGCAGGTCTGCATGCGCACGAACTCGCCGAACACGCTGCGCGAGACCTGCTGGAGCTGGCCGGCGCCGCCGCAGGTCTCGCAGCGGACGGTCTCCGTGCCCGGCTCCGCGCCGTCGCCACCGCAGTGCCGGCATTCGACGGCCGCCTGAAACGGCACCGCCCGGACGACGCCCTGCGCCGCCTCGACGAGCTCGATCTCGACCTCGACGGCGACATCGGCGCCGTGCGCCGGCCCGCCTCGCCGAGCACCGGCGAAGAGGTCGTCGCCGAAGAACGCCGAGAAGATGTCGGAGAGGTTGCCCATGTCGAACCGGCTCGGATCGAAGCCGCCGCTGCGCAGCCCCTCGTGTCCATACCGGTCGTACAGCTGGCGCCGCTCCGTGTTCGAGAGCACCTCGTAGGCCTCGGCGACCTCGCGGAAGCGCTCCTCGGCATCGGGTGCCGACGAGACGTCGGGATGGAGCTCACGCGCGAGGCTGCGAAAGGCCCGCTTGATCTCGGTGTCCGTCGCGTTGCGCTGGACGCCGAGCAACTCGTAGTAGTCGCGCTCGGTGGTCGCCATCGCGCTCTAGGTTAGCGAGCGGGTCAGTTCTCCTCGTAGACGGACTCGACGTAGCGCGAGAGCTCGGCAGCCGCGGCTCGCACTGCGCGGATCGCCTTCTCGTAGTCCATGCGCACGGGGCCGAGCAGGCTGACCGAGCCCAGGGTTCGCGTAGTGAGGCCATAGCCGGAGCCGACGATCGCGACGTCGTAGAGCCCGGAGGAGTCGAGCTCGTCGCCGACGCGGACGACGGGACGACGCAGGTCGAGCGTCTCGCCGAGCAGCTCGAGCAGCGCGGCGCGGCGTTCGAGCATCTCGAGCAGGTGCCGGCAGGCCTCTCGCTCGTCGGCCCTGACGTCGCCGAGGAGACCGGCCGCGCCGCCGACGAAGACGCGCTGGTCGTCGGCCGCCGAGGCGTCGGTGAACACCGGCGCGAGCTCCGCGAGAAACGCGCGCTCGCGTGGTGAGAGGCTCGGATCGTCGAGCCGACGGCGCAGGAGGCCGGAGCCGAGCTGAAGCCCGGCGACGGTCTCGTTGAGATAGGCACGCGCCCAGGCGGCGACGCCCGTGTCCACGGGCGCATCGAACGCGACGGTCCGCTTCGAGACACCACCGGTCGAGGTGATCAGCACCACGAGGGCGATCTGGGGCTGGAGCAGCAGCACCTCGACGTGACGCACGACGCTCGTCGCAAGCCTCGGCGCGGAGACGAGCGCGAGCAGGCGCGTCGCGTCGGCGAGCATCTCGGTCGCCTGCTGCATCACGCCCTCGAGCTCGGTGTTCGCCGCTGGTGGTTCGAACGGCGCCCCGGGCGGCCGGGGCTCGAGCCGGTCGAGCAGATCGTCCGCATAAAGGCGGTAGCCGCCGTCGGTCGGGACTCTCCCGGCAGAGGTATGCGGATGCGTGAGCAGGCCTAGGCCTTCGAGCTCGGCGAGCTCGTTGCGGACGGTCGACGGCGAGACGTCGAGCTCGGCCCGCTCGACGAGACCTTTCGAGCCGACGGGCTGGCCGGTGGCGACGTACTCCTCGACGACGCGGCGCAGGATCTCGCGCTGTCGCTGTGTGAGTTGCACGTTCACTGCCTTGCGCTGACTGTAGCGTCAGGCCAGGAGCTCGGCCGTGACCGCGCCGCCGAGGAACCGGCCTCGATCCGTGAGCGCGAGCGTCGCGCCGTCGCCGGCGATGAGCCCGAGCCGCTCGAGCCGTTCGAGCGCGGCCGGGTCGATCGCCTCGGCGACGCCGCCGAGGGCGAGCGGCTCGTCGAGCCGCAGGCCGAGCATCAGGCGCTCGCGACGGCGAACCTCGTCGTCGAGCGGCTCGAGCTCGCGCGGCGGCAGCTCACCGCGGCGAAGCGCATCGAGGTACACGGCGAGCCGCTTGGTCGTCTGCCAGCGCAGCCCGGCGACGGTCGACACTGCGCCGATGCCGAGCCCCAGGTAGTCGCGACCGTGCCAGTACGCGAGGTTGTGCCGCGAGCGCTCGTCGTCGCGGCAGAAGTTCGCCGTCTCGTACCAGCGGTAGCCGGCGCCTGTGAGCCGCTCGACGACTCGCTCGAAGTAGTCCTCCATCGCGTCGGCCTGGCGCTCGAGCTCCTCCCCGTGGGCGTGCGTGAAGCGAGTGCCCGGTTTGGCCTCGAGCTCGTAGCAGGACAGATGCTCCGGCCCGAGCGCGAGCGCTTCCGTGAGATCGGCCTCGAGGTCGGCCTGGCTCTGGCCGGGAATGCCGTAGATCAGGTCGAGCGAGAGGTTGTCGAAGCCCGCGTCGCGCAGCGTGTGGAAGGCGCCGCGGACATCATCGGGCGTCGCGCGGCGGTCGAGAGTCGCGAGCAGCTCGGGCTGGAAGCTCTGCGCGCCGAGCGAGACGCGCGTGACGCCCGCCTCGCGCAGCGCCGCGGCGAGCGCCGGCGTCACGGTCTCGGGGTTCGCCTCCACCGTGACCTCCGCCGCGCGCGGCAGCGCCTCGAGCAGCCGCACGAGCGCCGACGGCTCGGTGAGCGTCGGCGTGCCGCCGCCGAGGAAGATCGTCTCGAGCTCGGGCGCGAGCACGTCGCGCTGCAGCTCGAGCTCACGAAGCAGCGCCGAGACGTACGGCCCGTGCTCGTCCGCGCGCCCGAGCACCGTGACGAAGTCGCAGTAGCCGCAGCGGGTGGCGCAGAACGGGAGGTGCACGTAGAGGTGGCGGACGCTCACTTCTTGCCGTTCTCGTTGAGGTTCAGCACCGCGAGGAACGCCTCCTGCGGAACCTCGACGCCGCCGACCTGCTTCATCCGCTTCTTGCCCTTCTTCTGCTTCTCGAGCAGCTTCCGCTTGCGCGTGATGTCGCCGCCGTAGCACTTCGCGAGCACGTCCTTGCGCCGCGCCTTCACGGTCTCGCGGGCGATGATCCGCGAGCCGATCGCCGCCTGGATCGCCACGTCGAACATCTGCCGCGGAATCTCTTCCTTGAGCTTCTCGACGAGCAGCTTGCCCCGGTCGTAGGCGTTGCCGCGGTGGATCACGAGCGAGAGCGCGTCGACCGGCTCGCCGCCGACCAGCACGTCGACCCGCACGAGCGTCCCCGGCTGGAACCCCGCGAGGTCGTAGTCGAAGCTCGCGTAGCCCTTCGTGCGCGACTTGAGCTGGTCGTAGTAGTCGAGCACGACCTCGGCGAGCGGCAGCTCGTAGATGAGATGGACGCGCTCCTCCGAGAGGTACTCCATGTGGTCGAAGGTGCCGCGCCGGTCGTTGTTCAGCTCCATCACGGTGCCGACGAACTCCTTCGGGACGATGATCGAAGCGCGGATGTACGGCTCCTCGACCTCGTCGTACTCGTTCGGCATGTCGGACGGCGTGTGCACCTCGACCCAGTCGCCGTGCGGCGGCTTGACGCGATAGGCGACGTTCGGCGCGGTCACGAGCAGGTCGAGGTCGAACTCGCGCTCGAGGCGCTCGCGCACGATCTCCATGTGGAGGAGGCCGAGGAATCCGCACCGGAAGCCGAACCCGAGCGCCTGCGAGGTCTCCGGCTCGTAGAAGAGCGCGCCGTCGTTGAGCTTCAGCTTCTCGAGCGCGTCGCGCAGCTCGGGGTACTCGTCGGAGTCGGTCGGGAAGAGCCCGGCGAAGACCATCGGCTTGACGTCCTTGTAGCCCGGGACCGGCTGGGCCGCTGGCCTTTCCTGCGAGGTCAGCGTGTCGCCGACGCGGAGGCGCGAGACGTCCTTCAGCCCGGTGATCACGTAGCCGACCTCGCCCGCCTCGAGCCGGCCCGTCGCCGACCGCGACGGCGCCATGAAGCCGAGCTCTTCGGCCTCGAACTCGGTGCCGGTCGCCATCGTCCGCACCCTGTTGCGCGTCGAGAACGAGCCGTCGACGACGCGGACGAACGCGACGACGCCGCGGTACTGGTCGTAGGACGAGTCGAAGATCAGCGCGCGCGACGGCGCCTCGGGATCGCCGCTCGGCGCCGGGATGCGCGCGACGATCGCGTCTAGCACCTCCTCGACGCCGAACCCGGTCTTCGCCGAGATGCGGATCACGTCGCTCGGGTCGCCGCCGAGCAGGTCCGCGACCTCGCGGGCGACCGCGTCGGGGTCGGCCGACGGCAAGTCGATCTTGTTCACGATCGGGATGATCTCGAGGTTGTTCTCGATCGCGAGGTAGGCGTTGGCGAGCGTCTGCGCCTCGATCCCCTGCGCCGCATCGACGACGAGCAGCGCGCCCTCGCAGGCCTGCAGCGAGCGCGAGACCTCGTAGGTGAAGTCGACGTGGCCGGGCGTGTCGATCAGGTTGAGCTCGTGACCCTTCCAGCGCACGCGCACCGCCTGGGCTTTGATCGTGATCCCACGCTCGCGCTCGAGCTCCATCGAGTCGAGCAGCTGGTCGCGCATGTCGCGGGCCGCGACCGAGTCCGTGAGTTGGAGAATGCGGTCGGCCAGCGTCGACTTCCCATGGTCGATGTGGGCGATGATCGAGAAGTTGCGTATCTGGTCCTGGCGCATGGTCAGCTCCGCCGGAAGCGGGCTCTCAACCCTAGCAACGGGTCGAGCTCGCGAATCCCGAGCAAACGAGCTGAAATCGCGTAGGCGACGACGCCTGCCGCGATCCCGCCGAGGAGGGCCACGGCCTGAGCGATGAACCGCTGGCCGACGAGGGAGTCGATTCCGCGCCAGACGCCATACGCCACTGCGCCGAGGAAGGCCGAGGCGATGAGGATCCGGCCGACGGCGGCGAGGATCGGCATGGCCGGCAGCCCGTCGAGCCGCTCGCGCAGGAGCCAGAAGAGCACCGCGGTGCCGGCGATGTTGACCACGGCGGTGGAGAGCGGGATCCCCCACACGCCGACCCGGTAGAACGCCCAGTCGAGGAGGGCGTTGAGCCCGAGGTTCCCGAGTGCGACCGCCGTCGGGATCCAGTTCTCCTGCAGACTGAAGAAGGCGCGGTTCAGCATCAGCATCGCGCCGTTGAAGGTGAGGCCGAGCGAGAACGCCGCGAGCGCGCCGGCCACGACCGTCGTCTGCTCCGGCGTGAACGCGCCGCGCTGGTAGAGCAGCCGGACGATCGGCGTGGCCAGCACCGCGACGGTCACGCTCGCGGGGATCAACAGGAAGGCCATCTGGCGCAGCCCGAGCCCGACGGTGCCGCGAAATCCCTCCCAGTCGGCGCGGACGGCGAGCCGGGACATCGTCGGGAAGAGCACGGTGGCGATCGCGACGGAGAAGATCCCCTGCGGAAGCATGTAGATGCGGAACGCCTTGTCTATCGCCGCCGGCGCGAGCTCGGGATCGAGCAGTCGCGAGGCGAACAGCGTGTCCACGACGGCGTTGAAGTTGATCAGGCCGAGGCCGAGAGTCACGGGGATCATCAGCGCGAAGACCCTGCGGACAGTCGGGTCGCGCCAGTCGAGAGCGACGTGGAGCCGGCCGTCGAGCTTGAACAGCCACGGCAGCGGGATCAGCACCTGGATCACGGTGCCGATCAGGATCGAGAACGCGTAGACGTAGAGCTTCGCGTTCATCGTGTGTGCGTTCGGGACGCCGAGGACGAGCCCGACGATGATCGCGAGGTTCCAGAACACCGGGGTGAGCGCCGGGACCGTGAACTCGTCGTAGCTGTTGAGGATCCCGACCACGATCCCCGAGAGCCCGAGCAGGAACACCACCGGGAAGAGGACCCGGGTGAGGCCGATCGCGAGCTGCACGTCGCCGCCCGGGTCGCCGAACGGCTTGATGATCAGCGGCGCGAAGATGATCCCGAAAGCCGTCACCGCGCCGAGCCCGAGCATCATCAGGAAGAACACGCTCGAGGCGACCCGCCACGCGCGCTTCCGGTCTCCCTTGACCAGCAACTCGCTGAAGACCGGGACGAAAGCGGACCCGAGCGCCTGGTCGGCCACGAGCGAGCGCAACAGGTTCGGGATCTGGAACGCGACGGTGAACGCGTTGATCTTGCCGCTCGCACCGAAGTAGTACGCGGCGACCATCTCCCGGATCAGGCCGAGGATGCGCGAGAGGCCGGTGGCGAGCGAGAACATCGCCGTCGACCAGGCAAGACGGCGACGCGGGGGGTGCTCCTCCACGCCGCGAGTATAGGGAGCGCTCCTGTCGTTCTCTGGTACCATCGAGCCGCCCGCAGGTCGCGGGCATTTCAACGCCATGGCCAATATCCAGCAGCAGAAGAAGCGCGTCCGAATCGCCTTGCGTGAGCGGGAGGAGAACCTTCGCTACCGCTCGACCGTGAAGACCCTCATGCGGCGGCTCGAGACGGCGGTCGAAGAGGGCAACGCGGAGACGATCTCGGCCCAGCATCGCGAAGTCGTGAGCTGGCTCGACAAGGCTGCCTCGCGTGGCGCTCTCCACAAGAACACGACTGCCCGGCGCAAGTCGCAGGCTGCAACCCTCGCCGCGGGCAAAGCCGCTCCGGCAGACGCGCCGAAGGCCAAGAAGGCCGCTGCGCGCAAGAAGTCCTAGCGCGGTCGCTAGCGTGTCACGTCGGTCAGAGCGCGCTGAACCTCGAGCTTGCCTGACAGCCTGCTGCCGCCCTTGAGCGCGCGGTCGAGCTCTGCGAGGCGGACGAGCGCGGCGCGAAGCTCGGTCTCGTCGTAGTTCCGGCCCTGGGCGAGCGCGGTCTCGACCATGATCGGGTGGCGGAGCTTCAGGGCCGTGGCGATCTCGCGGACGGGCAGGCCGTCCGCCGAGAGTCGCTGGACGGTGCGGACGCGGTCGACCTGAGCGGCCAGCGCGGCCTGGATCCGGATCGCATCGGTCGCGTCGGGGTTGCCGGAGCGCTCGAACACGCCCTCGCAGGCGGCGAGCGCGCCGCCGACGTCGCGGCGACCCCATGCGTCAGTGACGGAGAAGACCGGTGCGTCGGCCGTGGTGGCGGCGAGCTCTTCGATCTCGCGCTCGCCGATCTTCTCGCCCGCCGCCCAGGTGACGATCTTGTGGATCTCCGAGTCGAGGCCATGGGCGGACTCCCCGACGATCTCGACGAGTATCCGGCAGGCGTCGATTGAGACCTGGGCGCCGCGCTCCGCGAACTTCTCCTGTGCCCACTTGGGCCACGCGGTTCGACGGATCTCGTAGAACAGCAAGTCGCCCTTCGCGGCGACGACTGCCTTCGCGAGCGGCGAGTCCTTCCGGCCTTCCTCGCCCACGAGCGCAAGCACGGTATCGGGCGGAGGCTGCTCGAGGTGCTGGGCCAGAGCCTTGACGTCGGCGGCCTTCCAGCCTCCCGTGAGCCGACCGTCCGCGTTTCGCCGGCCGTCGACGCCCTCGACCACGACGAGGCGGCGACCGCTGCCGAACAGTCCCAGGGCATTGCACGCCGCCGCGGCGTCGGCTCCCGTCGCGCCGTCGAGCACCGAGAGCGTCTCGACATCGCCGTCCTCGAAGTGGCCGCGCAGGCGGTTGAGCGCGGTGCGGATCTTCGGCCGGTCGGAGCCGGCGAGCAGATACGCAGGTTTCAGCGCCGGAGCCATCGCCGCCAAGCATAAGCCGCGACCAGGAGGCAGGCGGCGGCGAGCGCGGCAGCCGCGCGGCCGGAGCGAATCTGGGCTCCGGGCAGCCCGCCGACGACTCGCGCGCATGCCGCAAGGTACGCGGCGCACCAGCCGTTCAGCCAGGCCAGCGCGGCCGCGGCCGACGGCGCCACGGGCGCCAGCCCGGCGGCCGCAAGCGCGAGCCCGAGGAGCGGCGCGACCACGGGAGCGGCGAGCGCGTTCGCCGGCACGGTGAGGAGCGGCACTGCGTGGAACTGCAGCCATGACACCGGCGCGGTCGCCAGTCCGCACGCCGTCGAGATGGCGATCACCCCCGCCAGCGGTCGTGGCACCGGGTAGCCCTCGAGTGCCCGCATCAGCCGCGGCGCGAACAGGAAGATCGAGAGCACGGCGGCAAACGAGAGCTGGAAGCCCGGGTCGTAGATGGTGTACGGATTCCAGCCGAGCAGTACCAGAGCGCCGAGCAGGAGCGCGTACCAGCGGTCTCCTTCGCGTGCGGACAGCCAGGCGAGCGACGCCAGCGCACCGGCAACGCCCGCGCGGATCACGGACGGTTGCGGACCGACCGCGAGCACATAGCCGGCCATCCCGGCGAGTGCTGCCATCTCGCCGAGGAGCCTGGGCGCCCTGGCGAGCCAGGCGAGCCCGAGCGCCGACGCCGCGACGAGTGCCACGTTTTGGCCGGACACGGCGAGCAGGTGATAGAGACCGGACGCGCGGAACCGCTGCCGGAGCTCGTCTGGGATGTCCTGATCGTCCCCGAGGACGACGCCTTCGACCACCGCGCGGCGATCTCCGTGAAGACCGATCGCGACGGACGCTGCGAGCCTCGCCCGGAGCCGGTCGGCGATCCCGCCGAGCCCGCCACGCTGCCCGACCACACGCCACCGGTCGACGCGCAGCACCACGTGCACCCCGTGACGGCGGAGCCAGGTGCGTTCGTCGAAGCCGTTGGCTGCAGGCCGCGGCAGCGCCAGAACGCCGAGCGCCTCCAGCTCTGCGCCCTGGGGTGGCGAGCGGCCGAGCGGAAGCTCGAGCAGAACGGACTCGTGCGGGCGCAGCCGGCCGAAACGATCGACGCGCCCGGGCGCGCGGACCGCAAAGCGACTAGGCCGTGGAGGGCCGGTGACGACGACGCGTGCCTGTTCCGCGCGACCGACATCCGCGAGAAGCACGCTGTGGTCGAGCGCGTCGAGACGCGCACTGCCCCACCCCCAGCCGATCAAAGCAAGAGCGAGCGCGAGGATCCCGAACTGCCGCTCAGGTGGCGAAACGCCCGTGACGAGCACCAACGCCACGGCGGCCGCCGCGACCCAGACAAGCGGGGCGCGCATGCCGTTGGCGACAGCTATTCCGCCGCACAAGGCACCGAGCTGAAGGTGCCGCGGAAAGCGGGCGCGAAGCTCGCTCATGGCACCACCAGGCCGCGGAGCTGGTCGAGCTTCGACGGCCCGATTCCGGGGATCGCATCCAGCTCGTCGACCGACGAGAACGCCCCGTGTTGCGTCCGGTAGTCGATGATCTTCTGCGCCGTGACCGGCCCGACCCCCGGCAACGCATCGAGCTGAGCCGCGGTCGCAGTCGACAGCTGGACGGGCCCGGCGGCGCTCGAGCCCGAAGCGGCGCCGGCGCCGGCCGCGGCACCGTGCGCCGGGACTACTACCTGCTCGCCGTCGGCGAGCGGTGCGGCGAGGTTGACCTGCGCGAGATCGGCACGGTGGGTCGCCCCGCCCGCGTGCGCGACCGCGTCGGCGACGCGTGAGCCCTTCGAGAGACGAAGGAGCCCTGGCCGTCGTACGGCGCCGACGACGTCGACGACGAGTAGCTGTGGCCGCGGCGGCGCGGCAGTCGGGAGGAGCACCGGAGGAGCGGCATGTGGTGTCCCTGCGTGGAGCAACAGTCGCCCCGCGAGTAGCAGGACGACGAGTAGCAGACCGGCGACTACGAGTGCGCGGCGGCGTGAAAGCTCGAGCGGAGGCATGCCTCGATCCTGCCGCGACAACCGTCACGTGTCTGTGTCGAAAACGTGCCGAAAGACGCGCTCAGTCCGAGGTCAGCTCGGCCAACCCACGGGCCTCGGGCCCGTCGCCGTGAAGCACGAGCTCGCCGTCGGCCTGCTCGATCACGACCGGGTCGTGCGTCGCGCACACGATCGTCGCGCCCCGCTCGCGCGCGAGTCGCGCGAAGAGCAGCGCGACCGCGAGCGCATTCGCCTGATCGAGGCGTGCCGTCGGCTCATCTGCGAGCAGCACTTCCGGGCGGGACGCGAGCGCACGAGCGATCGCGACTCGCACCTGCTCACCCGTCGACAGACGGCCGACCCGCTGTTCGACGCGCTCGGCGAGGCCGACAGCCGCGAGCGCCTCGACGGCGAGCGCCCCGGCATCCTCCGAGGCAACCCCGCGGAGGGCGAGGCCGAGCTCGACGTTCTCTCGCGCGCTGAGTGTCTCGACGAGCCCCGGCTGCTGTCCGACGAAGCCGACGTGTTTGCGGCGGAAGGCGGCCCGGCCCGCGCGGTCGAGACCGTTGAGCGCGGTCCCGAGAACCTCCACTTCCCCCGCGTCGGGCTTGTCGAGGCCTGCGAGAAGATGGAGCAGCGTCGTCTTGCCGGAGCCCGACGGCCCCGTGACCGCGTAGAGCCTGCCTGCCGAGAAGGACGCATCGAGGTCGCCGACCGCATCGATTCGCCCCGGGCCGTGGGCGAACGTCCTCGTGAGCCCTCGCGCCCGGACGAGGACATCGCCTTCGACGGCGGCGGCGAGCGGCTCGACCGGCGCCGCGCTCGCCACGGCGAGGGTTGCGGCGTCGGCAGAAGAGACCAGAATCCGCTCGCCCTCCATCCGGGCCGTGGCCCGCGTCTGGATCCCGGCCCGGCGCAGGTACTCCTCGGGGAGCCTCAGCCAGCCGCCGCGCCCGACGACGATCGAGCCGTCCGAGCCGGCGCCCTCGCGAACGGTCTCCTCGCTGACGCGGCCATCACGGATCCGGACTATGCGATCGGCGAGCGACGCCGACTGCGGGTCGTGGCTGACGACGACCGTCGTGCACCCCTCCGCACGGGTCAGCTCGGCCAACAGGTCGTAGAGGACACGCGCGTTCCCGGCATCGAGCTCGCCGGTCGGCTCGTCGGCGAGCAGCAGCCGCGGCCGGTGGGCGAGCGCGGCACAGACGGCGATCCGCTGCCGCTCTCCTCCCGAGAGCTCGCCCGGCCGCGCGCCTCCCGACCCTCCCAGACCGACTCGCTCGAGCAACTCGTCGGCCCGCAAGACGCGCTGCCGGCGTGCGACGCCCTGGAGCCCGAGCCGCACGCCGACGAGCTCCCGGGCGGTCAGCTCCGAGGCGAGCGCACGGGTGTACTGCTGCTCGACGTAGCCGATCGTGTCGGCGCGATAGTCGGCGAGGCGGCGTGACGAAACCCTGGAGAGCTCGGCACCGAACACGCGCACGCTCCCGGCGGACGGCCGGTCGAGCCCGGCGAGAATCCGCAGGAGCGTCGACTTGCCCGACCCGCTCGGCCCGAGCACGACGAGCGCCTCGCGCTCCTGCACTTCCAGCGAGAGGCCCTGCAGCGCAGCGGCATCGCCCTCGGGCGTCGAGTGGACGCGGAAGACGTCTCGGAGCTCGACTGCGACGGTCACGCTCCCACCTCGCGGAAGCGGCCCGCCGACGCCGAGCGGAACCCGGCCCAGGTGACCAGGACGACGATGCCGACGGCGAGCAGCGCGAACGCACCGACGGCGAGCAGCAGGAGCGTCCAGTCGATCGAGAGTACGAGCGGCGGCTGGGCCGGCAGCGTGCCGGCCGTCAGCTTGACGAGGTCGAGCACGAGCGCCCCGAGCGCGACCCCGGTGATCACTCCGCCGATCAGGCCGAAAGCGGTCACGAAGAGCGCGCGGAGGCGCAGATGACGACGCAGCGTGACCGGCTCGGCACCCTGGGTCTCGAGATCGAACAGCTCGCCCGACTCGTCGCTCAGATCTGAGACGACGACGAGCGTCAGGCCGAGCAGCGCGAGCGCAAGTGCAATGAGCGCCGCACCGGTCAGCGCGATCAGCGCGCCGCGTGCCAGCGGGTCGGAGCGGACGAGTTGCGAGAGCTCTGCCTGCGAGGTGATGTCGAGCGGGCCGGGCGAGGGTCGCGGCCCGTTCACCCACAACTCGCTCGGCGCGCCAAGCCCTGGCGAAAGCGTGTCGAGCGCGTTCGTCGCGGTCGGCCCGTCGAGGAGCACGAGGTCGCCGTCGGTCGACGGGAAGCGGTCGACCACGCCGACGACGTGGACCGTGAGGCGCTGGTCCTGAATCTCGATGGGAAGGAGCCCGCCGGGCCCTGCAGAGTTTGCGAGCGCCGCGGTCACAACCGCGGGAATCGGCGCGTTGTCGGTCGGCTGCGTCGCGCGAAACCCCGACGTGCCCTGGGTCGTGAGCAGATAGCGGAGTCGCGCTCGGCCCGGCTGGACGGTGGCGCGCACGTTGCCCACGCCGCGCCAGCCGGTCCAGTTGCCGGCGATGGTCAGTACGCCGCGCGCCACGGGCTGGAGACCCGTGCCCCCGTTGCTGGAGAGGCGCCCTCGATTCTCGAGGCCGAATGTCAGGCTGACGAGGCGCGCGCCGGTCGGCACGGCGGCGCTGAGGACGGTCGGTGCACGGCCTTGCGTTGCGCCGAGGGGGACGACGGTGAAGGTTCCCGATCGGGCTCGCACGAGGCCGTTCACATTCACGTCCGCGCCGTCGGTCGAAACCGTCACGCGGAGGACGCGCCGTAGAGGCTTGCCGCGCATCGCCATGCTGGTCGTGGGAGTGAGCCTGCGTGCGAGCTCGGTAAGCGAGGTCGTCGAGAAGTCGCTCCGCCAGCCGTCGATGCTCCGAAGTGCCTGGGCCGGGATGCCGAGCACCGTCGCGTGCTCCGCCTGTGCGCGGACCACGGGCGTCGCGCCGGCGGGTCGCCGCACCGCGGTGACCGGAACGAGGAGCTGTGGGTCCTCGTTCAGCACGTAGTCGGCGGGCACGGCGAAAGCGACCGTGTCGTGCTCGCCGCGGAGCAGCGTCGAGCGGTAGAGCCCGGCGAAGAGCGCGAGCCCGAGGCTGACGACGAGGAATACCGCGGCGACCGTCGCCCGACCCGGATTCCGCGCGAGTGAGAGCGCTGCGAGACGCGCCGAGATCGGCGCGCGACGGCCTCTTCGCTCCACCCCGCGCAGCACAGGCGCGAGTAGGCGCGCACCGACGACTGCCGCAACGAGCGCGACGAGGCCCGGCAACAGCAGCAGGAAGAGGCCGGTGCCGCTGCCTGCCGCGAGCGACGTCGTGCTCGCCGGCCCACGCGTGATCCCGATCGCAATCGCGACGAGCGCGCCTATCGCCGTGACGTCGGCGATCGTCACGCGGACGCCGCCGATCCGCGCGGACGGGGCTCGGAGCACCGCAACGATCAGGAACGTCGCGACGAGCGCGAGCCCGAGCCCGACGAGGAGCCCGGTCGCAGAGACAGCGGAGTGGGTCAGCACCGGCCCGACCGCGGAGCCGGCGCGTCCCGCGAGCGCCGCTGAAAACGCGATGCCGACGACGCCGCCGATCACCGTCCCGGCGACCGCGACGGCTGCGGCTTCGGCAAGGGTTCCGAGCTCGAGCTGCCAGGCGGGCGCGCCGAGCCAGGCGAGCCGGCGGCGCGAAGCTTCGACGTCGCGACGGAGGCTCGCCGCTGCGAGCAAGGTGAACGCGAGCAGGAGCGCGACCGCCTGACCGCCGAGCAGGAGCAGGCGTCGCTCCGATGCGCGGGCGGTCGCCGAGGCGGCCTGCAGCTGCTGGATGGGCGCGGTCACCTGGAAGAGCGTCGAGTTCGCGTCGATCTGCGAGCTCGTCCGCTCGATCTCGCGAGTCAGCCGCGCGACCGTCCACGGATGCACGCTGCCGGGCGCGAGGGGCAGCATCCAGGCGTAGCTCCGGTAGAAGGTCTCGAGCTCGGGCGCGTGCGAGAGTGCGTCGACGCCGTCTGCGATCACGAGCGGCGGAGTCTGAGGAGTGTGGTACTGGAGCGAGGTGCCCGGATTGACGGGCCGGCTGATGTACTGCGCGAAGGGGGCGGCCGGCGAGACGACACCATGGCCGACGACAACGAGCGGGAGCCCAGCGGTGTGCGGCACCGCGAGCGAGCCGCCGATCTCGAGCACCTCGCAGCGTGTCGCCGTACACCGGTGCGGCAGCCGGCCCGAGGTGACGCGCACCCAGCGGCTGAGCCCGTCAACCGCGCGAAGGTCGACGAGGCGGCCTCCGACGTTCGCCTCGCGGTAGAGCATCACGGGCACCGGCTTCCCGCCGAGCGCCTCAAGCGCGGGGCGTGCAACGCGGTCGAGCGACCGCCAGGATGACTCGTTCGTGCCGAACCAGACGGCCTGCACGGCACGGTCGGCGGGCGGTAGTGCGGCGACGGCCCGGGCGAGGCTGCGATCTTGCATCACCTGGGCGCCGGCCAGCACCGTTGCAAGCACCGCGGCCCCCGCGGCGATGCCTGCGACCACGAGCAGGACGCGACCCACGCGCCGGGCGAGGCGCGCCCGGACGAGGAAGAGGACGTATGAGATCCGGCGGCTCACCCCGGAATCTTGGCGCAAGGAGCGGCGGCGTGACGGCGAACCACGCGGGTGCGTCTCTCGGCACGGTTTAGGCACAGACACGTGCGCCGGCCTGGCCTAGCCTGATGGCTGGCGGGGCGGGTTTGGGACACCCGGTTCCCGCGTCTACCTAGTAGGGACTCAGGCGCTTACGCGACGACGAGGTTCACGAGCTTGCGCGGGACGACGATCGTCTTGCGGATCTCCTTGCCGTCCAAGTGCACGCTGACCTTGTCGGAGGACTTCGCGCGCTCGACCAGCTCCGCCTCGGAGGTGTCCGTGGCGACCTCGAAGCGGTCGCGAACCTTGCCGTTCACCTGCACGACCAGCTCGAACGTGTCCCGCTCGAGCAGCGCCGGATCTGCCTCGGGCCACGGCTCCTCCCACAGCCGCTCATGTCCGAGTTGCTGCCAGAGCTCCTCGGCGACGTGCGGCGCGTACGGCTGGATCATCGAGACCGCAGTCTCCGCGGCGAACCGCGCGGACGAATCGTCAGGCTGACGCGCGAGCTCGTTGACGAGTTCCATCACAGCCGCGATCGCGGTATTGAACGAGTACCGGCGGCCCAGATCGTCGCTCACCCGCGCGATCGTCTCATGCGCCTTCCGGAGCAGGGTGCCGTCGCTCACGGCATCGCCCGGCGCGGCCTCGGCCGCCTCGCCGATCACCCGCCACAGCCGCCGAACGAAGCGGGACATTCCCTCGATCCCCTCCTCGCTCCACTCCATGTCCTGGTCGGCAGGCCCGAGGAACAGCATGTACAGCCGCATCGCGTCGGCGCCGTAGCGCGCCACGAGCTCGTCCGGCCCGATCACGTTGCCCTTCGACTTCGACATCTTCGAGCCGCCGGACTTGACCCAGCCGTTGCCGAAGAAGCGCTTGAACGGCTCACGGAAGCCGACGAGACCGAGATCGTTCAGCGCCTTGGTGAAGAACCGCGCGTAGATCATGTGCATCGTCGCGTGGTCGACGCCGCCCGTGTAGTTGTCGATCGGGCACCAGTAGTCGACGATCTCGCGATCGAACGGCGCCGCGTCGTTTCCCGCGTCGCAGTAGCGCAGGAAGTACCACGACGAGTCGACGAACGTGTCCATGGTGTCCGGCTCGCGTACGCCAGGGCCGCCGCAGCGCGGGCACGGCACGTTCATCCACTCCTCGTTCGCGGCGAGCGGCGCCTTGCCGCGCGGCACGTAGTCGTCGAGCTCCGGCAGGACGACGGGCAGATCCTCGTCGGGCACCGGCACGATCCCGCAGGCGTCGCAGTAGATGACCGGGATCGGGCAGCCCCAGTAACGCTGCCGCGAGAAGCCCCAGTCGCGCAGCCGGAAGCTCACCGTGGCCTGACCGCGCTCGTGCGCAGAGAGCCAGGCGACGATCGCCGTCTTCGCCTCCGCACTCGAGAGCCCGGAGAACTCGCCCGAGTTCACAAGCGGCTCGTCCGCCGGGACGACGATGCGCACCGGCAGGTCGAAGCGCTCCGCGAACTCGAGGTCTCGATCGTCGTGTGCGGGGACGGCCATGATCGCGCCGGTCCCGTAGTCCATCAGCACGTAGTCGGAGATCCAGATCGGCAACCGATCGCCATTGACCGGGTTCACGACGTACGAACCGGTGAAGACGCCCGTCTTCTCGGTCGCCGCGGCCCGCTCCTCGGCGCGCTTGGCCCCCGCCTTCGCCACGTACTGCCGGATCTCGTCCCCGTTCGCCGCAGCCTCAGCCAGCCGTTCCACGAGCGGGTGCTCCGGCGCGAGCACGAAGAACGTGGCGCCGAACAGCGTGTCGGGCCGCGTCGTGAAGACAGGCACGTCGAGGTCGAGCTCCTCGATCCGGAAGATGACCTCCGCTCCCTCCGAGCGCCCGATCCAGTGCCGCTGCATCGCGAGGATGCGCTCGGGCCAGTCGAGATCCTTCATCTCGTCGAGCAGAGCCTCCGCATAATCGGTAATCCGGAAGAACCACTGCGTGAGGTTGCGCAGCACGACCTCGGCGCCGCAGCGCTCGCAGTGCCCGTCCTTCACCTGCTCGTTCGCCAGGACGGTCTGGTCGTGCGGGCACCAGTTGACCGGCGCCTCCTTGCGGTATGCGAGCCCGGCCTCGAGGAGCTGGAGGAACAGCCACTGCGTCCAGCGGTAGTACTCGGGCTCGTGGGTCGAGAGCTCGCGGTCCCAGTCGAACGCGTAGCCGAACCGCTTGAACTCCCAGCGGATGTGCTCGATGTTCCGCTCGATGATCGACCGCGGGTCGCCGCCCTCCTTGATCGCCGCGTTCTCCGCGGGCAGCCCGAACGAGTCGAACCCCATCGGGCGCAGGACCTCGAGGCCGTTGCGGCGCCGGAAGTGCGTGAGCACGTCACCGATCGTGTAGACGAGCACGTGGCCCATGTGCAGCGTCCCGGACGGATACGGGAGCATCTCGAGCACGTATGACTTGCGCGAGCGGTCCGCGCCCGGCTCCGGGTTGGGCACGTTGAAGGCGCGCGCGTCGTCCCAGGCCTGCTGCCACTTCGCCTCGATCGCTGCCGGCTCGTACCGCTCCACGTTTTCTCCTCCAGAGACGAAAAAGCCTCTCGTGAGAGAGGCCAGGGAAGCTTGCCACGGGGTCGCCGCGGTCGCTTCCTGCGCTATGCGAGAAGGTGCTGCATAGAGCCGAAACAGTACCACCTGCTACGGTCGAGCGGTGCTCGATCTCTTCCCTCAAAGTGCCCGCATCGAGAGCGGTGAGCTCACCCTCGGCGGCGTCACGTCGTCGGCTCTCGCGGCGGAGTTCGGCACGCCGCTCGTCGTCTATTGCGAGGAGACCGTTCGCGGCCAGGCTCGCGCGTACCGGGCCGCGGCGCCCGACGCGCTGATCGCCTACGGCACGAAGGCCTTCACGAACGTGGCGCTGCTGCAGCTGCTCGCGGAGGAAGGGATCGGCGCCGACGTCTCCACGCTCGGCGAGATCGCCTTCGCCCGCGCGGCCGGGATTCCCGACGAGCGCCTCGTGCTGCACGGGAACAACAAGAGTGACGACGAGCTCGCCGCGGCCGCCGGGACCCTCGTTGTCCTCGACGCGCCGGACGAGCTCGAGCGCGCGCGGGCGGCCGGCGCGACCCGCCTGCTCGTCCGCGTCACCCCGGGAGTCGACGCCGACACGCACGCGGCGATCCGAACCGCGCACGAGGGCTCCAAGTTCGGCCTCACCCCCGACCAGGCCCGGGAGCTGATCGCCCGCGACCCCGAGATCCTCGGCGTGCACCTCCACGTCGGCTCGCAGCTGCGCAGCCTCCCCCAGGCGCGCGCGGCGGTGGAGGCGCTGGCCGCGTTCGTCGAGTCCTGCGGCGACTGGCGGCCCCGCATCCTCGATCTGGGCGGCGGCCTCGGCGTCCGCTACCTGCCGGAGGACGAGATCCCGAGCGTCGCGGAGTACGTCGCGGCGCAGCTCTCCGGCTGGACGCTCGAACAGCCCGAGCAGCTCGTGCTCGAGCCCGGGCGCTCACTGGTCGGCCGCGCCGGCGTCACGCTCTACCGCGTCGGTGCGGTCAAGGAGGCAGGCGGCGGAGTGCGGTACGCGGCTGTCGACGGCGGGATGTCCGACAATCCGCGCCCCCAGCTCTACGACGCCAAGCTGACGGCTCTTGTCGCCGGCCGTGCGGATGCGCCACCCGACGGGCTGTATGCCGTCAGCGGCAAGCACTGTGAGTCGGGCGACGTGCTCGCCCGCGATGTCCCGCTCGCCTCGCCTCGGCACGGCGACCTGCTGGCCGTCCCGGCGACCGGGGCCTACACGCTCGCGATGAGCTCGAACTACAACGGCGTGCCGCGCCCGGCGGTCGTGCTCGTCAACGCCGGAAACGCCCGGCTGGTCCGAAAGCGCGAGACGCTCGACGACCTGCTTGCCGGCGAAGTGGGTACTGAATCCGCTCATAGCAGCGGGCCGCGCAGCCTCACATCCGGGATCTCAGCACGTCGACCTCACAGCCTGCCATGAACGGGTCGAAACCGTGCTCGAGCAGCCAGCGAACGACCAGCAGGCTTCGTAACGACCACCACGCGCGGATCACGTCGAGGTCGACGTCGGTGCCATAGCCGGCGACGACGTCACCGAGGTGCTCCTCGTGTCCGAGCGTCAAGATGGCGAGGTCGAACAGGGCATCACCCTGGCCCGCCTCGGACCAGTCGATGATGCCGGTGATCTCGTCACCGTCGACGAACACGTGGGTGATCTGCAGGTCGCCGTGCGTGAACACCGGAGTCCACGACCGGAGCGCGGCCTCGGCGACCTGGCGGTTGCGGGTGACCAGGTCGGCGGGCAGGACGCCGTTCTTCACGAGTCGCTCGCACTCGCCGTCGAGATCCGCCGCCAACTCGTCGAGGCCCCTTCCCCGGCCGGGCCAGGGCGGCAACGGCGCGTCGTGCAACTTCCGGATGGCGGCGCCCGCCGCGGCCCACGCCGCCGGAGACGCGGTCGACGGCTCGCCGAGGCGGCCGAGTGCCGTCCCCGGGACCGCGGCGATCGCGAGCACGTGCGGCTTGCGCCACAGGACCTCCGGGGTCGGGACCGGCGCCAGGGCCATCGCCTCGACCTCGACGTCGATGCGCGCCTGGTCGGCGTCCACCTTCAGGAACACATCGCCGACGCGCAGGGTCGCGCGCTCGGAATGGGCGACGACAACTTCGACCTCATCCATGGGCGACCAGTATCCGGGTTAGGAGTCCTTAGGCGCGCGGCCTCTCGTCGACGCGGCCGATCCAGGCCGCGAGCCGCGGGTGCGCGTCCAGGCGCAGCTGGTCGCGGAGCACCGCGTGGAACACGTAGGGGTCGCCCTCTTCCCAGAGGAGCCCGAACTTGAGGAACGGAAACGCGACGCAGTCGGCGACCGAGAACTCGCCGAACAGATAGTCGCGGCCGTCGAGCAGCGCCTCGAACACGTCGAGCGAGGAGCGAAGCTCGGCGTTGCTCCACTCGACGAGCTCCCGGTCGGGCGAGCCGCTCTCGAGCTCCGCGGCGGCGATGTTCGGCGCGCGCTTCCAGACCCGGTTGAACCAGTCGACGAAGATCCCGACCTCGGCGCGACGGGCCGGGTCGTCGCGGGGGTAGAGCGACGGCTCCGGGAAGCGCGCCTCGAGCCACTCGAGGATCGCGGCCGAGTCCGCCACGATCTCGCCGTCGGTGTCGAGGACCGGCACGAGCTCCTGGCCGCTCACGCGCACGATCTCGGAGCGGTCGTCATAGGGCACCTCGACGTGCTCGACTGCGAGGCCCTTGTGGGCGAGCGCGAGCGTGACTCGCTCGACATTGGTCGAGACCGGAACGGAGTAGAGGCGCACGACAAAAGGCTACACTCGGCGCAGTGCGTGTCCTTCGTCCCCTGGCACTCGCCATCTTGATCGTCGCCGCGCTCGGCTTTGCCCGGCCGGCCGGCGCAACCGCCACCCCGGTCACCTGGTGCGGCACGGACGAGGTGAGCGCGAACCGCGTGCCCAACCTGCAGATCTCCTCGACGCGGCAGATCCGCGTCATTTACGTGATTCCTGCCGACGGTACCGACTACTTCAGCCGGTACGCGTCGGCGATCGCCACGGATATCGGTGCGATCGACGCGTGGTGGCAGAGACAGGACCCGACGCGGACGCCGCGGTTCGACCTGTACCCGTTCCCGGGCTGCACCACGCCGTTCGGCGACCTCGATCTCGGCTTCGTCCGGCTCTCGCTTCCCGGTGCGGCCTACGTCAGCGGGTCGAACGTCGTGATCGATCACCTCGCCTTCGAGCTCGGACAGAGCTCGTTAGCGGAGAAGACGCTCGTCTACTACGACGGCCCCGTCGGCGACCCGGACATCTGCGGCACGAGCTTTACGGATGCGCTGAACTCGTCCGCGGACGGCTTCTCGTTCGTCTACCTCCAGGCGCAGTGCTTCTCCGACCTCGGCCAGGGCGGCGGCCTCGCATGGGTCGCGGCGCACGAGTTGATCCACAACCTCGGCGCCGTCCCGGACCCCGCTCCGAACAACTGCCCGCCGCCGAACGACGGGCATGTCTGCGACTCCTCGAGCGACGTCATGTACCCGTACACTTCCGACGGCGACACGCTCGACAACGCCATCCTCGACGTGAACCATGACGACTACTACGGGCACACCGGAGCATGGTGGGACGTGCGCAACTCGCCGTGGCTCGTGCACCTGCCGCAGTTCCCGCTCACCGTGTCGGTGACCGGGCACGGTGCGGTCGCGGGCATCCCGGGGACGGTGCTGTGCGCGTCGCGCTGTGTCGCCACGCTCGACAACGGGCTCTTCGTTCGCCTCGTGCCGCGCCCCGGCACAGGCGCGGAGTTCCGCGGGTGGCACGGAGCGTGCACGGGAACCGCCCCATGCAAAGTCGCAATGACCGCGGCGACGGCGGCGACCGCGGTGTTCGGGCCGAAGCCGAAGCCGAAGCCGAAACCGAAACCCAAGAAGAAGCGCTAGCTAGTCCGCGGCGGCGGCGAAGCCGGGCCGAACGAGTCGCGGCGGCGCCACGAGCCCAGCATCCTTGACCGGTGGGTTCAGCGGCTCGCCGAGCGGCTCGGCCGCGAACGAGGTGAGGCGGCGCTCCTCGGAGGCGTCGCCGTAGAGCGTCGTGCGCTGGCGCGGCACCCGGCCGGCCGAGCGGATCAGAGCCTCCATCGCAGCGGGCGGGAGCTCCTGCCCGAACTCGGCGCCGGCCGAGCGTGAGATCGATTCGTTCATCAGCGTCCCGCCGAGGTCGTTCACCCCCGCGTCGAGCGCCGCGCGAACGCCGTCGGGGCCGAGCTTCACCCAAGAGGCCTGGATGTTCGTGATCGCCGGATGCAGCGCGAGCCGCCCGACCGCGTGCATCAGCAGCGTCTCGCCGAAGGTCGGGCCACGGCGGGCGCGCCCCTGAAGGTAGATCGGCGCCTCCATCGCCACGAACGGCAGCGGCACGAACTCGGTGAAGCCGCCGGAGCGCTGCTGCTGCTCCCGCGCGCGGACGAGGTGGCGCGCCCAGCTGCGCGACGACTCGACATGGCCGAACATGATCGTGACGTTGGAGCGCAGCCCCGCCCGGTGCGCGGCGTCGTGCACCTCGAGCCACTGGTCGGTCGTGACCTTGTCGGGGCAGATCACGCGCCGCACCTCGTCGTCGAGGATCTCGGCGGCTGTCCCGGGCAACGACGCGAGACCTTCGTCCCGCAGCAGCGGCAGGTACTCGTCGAGCGAGAGATCGAGCGTCGCAGCGCCCTGCCAAACCTCGAGGGCCGAGAACGCGTGCACGTGGATTCCGGGCACCGCGTCCTTGATCGCGCGCACTACCGAGATGTAGTAGTCGCCGGTGAACGCCGGATGGATCCCGCCCTGCAGACAGACCTCCGTCGCGCCCCGCTCCCACGCCTCCTCGACGCGGCGCACGATCTCCTCGTGCGGCACGAGGTACGCAGGCCCGCGCAGGTTCTCGGCGAGCTTGCCCTTCGAGAACGCGCAGAAGCCGCACTTGAAGTAACAGACGTTCGTGTACTGGATGTTGCGCGTGACGACGTAGCTCACATCGTCGCCGTTGACCTCCCGGCGCAACCGGTTCGCCGCCGCGAAGACGCGCTGGCGCTCGTCGCCGCGCGCCTCGAACAGGCGCACCAGCTCGTCCTCACCGAGCTCGTCGCCCGTCAGCTCGAGCGGCAACGCGTCACGAGAGACGACGAACGGCACGCCGATGTTCTCGCCGGGCGACCAGCCGTCCTCGCGCGCGAGCCCGAGCGCGTCCGCGCTGCGCAGCGTGGGCGTCAGCAACGCGGGGTCGAGCCAGCGCGCGCTCAGGTACTCCGGATACACGGGAAGGCGCGGCGCGAGCTCGAGCCCGCGCGAACGTGTCGCTTCCCCGAGCGTGTCGAGCTCGGGCCACGGCGCCTCCGGGTTCACGTGGTCGATCGTCACGGGCGAGACCCCGCCCCAGTCGTCGATCCCGGCGTCGAGCAGTCGCGGGAACTCGGAGTACGAGAGATTCGGCGGCGCCTGGAGGTGACGGTCGGCGCCCAGCACGACGCGGGCGGCTGCGATCGTCCAGAGGTGCTCTTCGAGATCCGGCTCCGAGTGCTCCGCCATCCGCGTGCCAGGCTTCGCGCGGAAGTTCTGGACGATCACCTCCTGGATGTGGCCGTAGCGCTCGTCCAGCTCGCGGATCGCGAGCAGCGCCTCGATCCGCTCCTCACGCGTCTCGCCGATCCCGATCAGGATTCCGGTCGTGAACGGGATCTCGAGCTCGCCGGCGAGGGCGATCGTCTCGAGCCGCCGCGCCGGCAGCTTGTCGGGCGAGCCGTAGTGCGGCATGCCCTTGCCCGAGAGCCGCTCGGAGGCGGTCTCGAGCATGATCCCCATCGAGGCGCTCACCTCGCGGAGCGCGACGAGCTCCTCGCGGCTCATCACGCCGGGGTTGAGGTGCGGCAGGAGACCCGTCTCCTCAAGCACCGCCCGCGCGGCTCGGGCGAGGTATTCGAGCGTCGTCTCGCAGCCGAGCGCCGCCAGCTCCTCGCGCGCGACGCGGTAGCGCAGCTCCGGCTTGTCGCCGAGGGTGAACAGCGCCTCGTGGCACCCGGCCGCGGCGCCGGCGCGCGCGATCTCGAGCACCTCGTCGATGCTCATGAAAGCGCGCTCGCCCCGCCGCGGCGGCCGCGCGAACGTGCAGTAGCCGCACACGTCGCGGCAGAGCGTGGTCAGCGGGATGAAGACCTTCGGCGAAAACGTGACGAGGCGGCCGGGGCGCAACGCACGCGCCTCGGCGCACAGCTGGTCGGTCGGGAGGTGCACCAGCTCGCGCGCGTCCATCCGCCTGACTCTATCCTGAGGCCTCGTGCGTACCGAGCGGGAGATCCTGATCGACGCGTCGCCGGAAACGGTGTTCGCGGTGATCGCCAATCCCGAGGAGCATCTCGTCTGGCGACCGCTCGCCGTGACGTTCGGGCCCCTCGAGGGCGACGCATTCGAGACGGGCGGCACCGCTGTCGAGACGTCGACGTTCCTCGGCAACAAGTACACGACGATCTACGACGTCGAGGAGCTCGAGTCGCCGAGTGCGTTGACGCTGCGATCCGTGCAGGGGCCGATCGCGGTCGAGCTCGGCTGGACGCTCGAGGAACGCGGCGCGGGCACGGCGCTCACGCTCACCCTCGACGCCGAGAAGCCGAACCGCTTCCCGTTCTTCCCCACCGCGATGCGCTGGTACGTCGACGACGCGACGAACCGTCTCAAGGCGCTGATCGAGCAGGACCGCGCGCCCGTCCCTCGCTGGTTCAATTTCTTCACCGCGTTCTGCGTCGCGCTGTTCGCCCTCTTGCTGTCGCTCAGCGTCGTCTACACGGTGATCTACGACGACCCCGTGTTCGCGGTCGCCTCGGTGGTCGCCGCCGTCACGCTCTGGATCGTCGCGTTCATGCTCGCCCGAGGCCACCGGCTCGGCGGCCCGCGCACTAGCTCCGTGCGCTGAGGAGCGGCCCGAAGCTCTGCCAGGCGCCGTTGTGCCAGCGCTGCATCTGCGCCTGCGCGATCGGGAACCGATTCGACGGCGTCGTCTTGATCTTGATTCCCGGCAGGAGGAACGGATTGGCCGGCTCGTTCAGCGAGGTGACCGCCTTCATCAGCCCGGCCCGGGTGAGGTTGGGCCCGGCGCGCTTGAGAGCGTCGACCATCGTCCAGGCCGACGCCATCGCGTAGACGTTGAAGACGTCGTTCGGATCGCCCGTGCCGTACTTCGCCATGATCGTGCGGTAGAGCTTCATCGCCGGATCGTTCTTCCACTTGGGGTTCGTCGGGTCCTTGAGGAAGACGATCGAGAGCGAGCCTTCAACGGTCGCCTTGCTGGAGCTCGCGACCGAGATCTTCATCAGCTGCGAGGCCGACGAGACGGCGTTGACGAAGATCTGCGGCTTCCAGCCGAGCTTGTTCACCGAGACGTAAGCCTGGATCGTGGGCGTCGGCGTCCCGAAGATCATCAGCGTCGTCGCGGCCGAGCCCTTCAGCGCCGAGATCTGCGAGCTGACGTCCGTCGCGGTCGCCTCGAAGCCCTGCGTCGCGACGATCGCCTTGCCGAGCGGCGCGAGCCCGGCCTTGAGCCCGGTGAGCAGCTCCTTGCCGTAGTCGTCGTTCTGGTAGAGCACGGCGATCTTCGCCTTCGGGCTCGTGCCGCGGACGTACCGGCCGTAGATGAAGCCCTCGGCCGCGTAGGTCGGCTGGTAGCCGATCGTGCCCGGGTACTTCTTGTAGTCGGCGCCGAAGGTTCGCGCGCCCGTGGCGACGAACACCTGCGGCACGCCGCGCTGGGCGAGATAGTCGCGGATCGCCAGGTTCTGCTCGGTGCCGA
Organism: uncultured Actinomycetes bacterium; assembly: GCA_963718355.1. Taxonomy (GTDB): domain Bacteria; phylum Actinomycetota; class Thermoleophilia; order Gaiellales; family Gaiellaceae; genus CAVQZA01. The sequence continues at coordinate 32,940 of CAVQZA010000016.1, read as the reverse complement.
GGCTGTCGTAGTCGGCGAAGATCTTGTCCTGCTCGACGAGCTGCCGCGTCGCCTGCACGGTCTGCGCGGGGTTGTAGGCGTCGTCGAGGTACGTGAAGGTGATCTGGCGGCCGTTGACGCCGCCCTTCGCGTTGACGTACTTGAAGTAGGCCTCGGCGCCGCGGGCGACCGAGGCGTAGCCGGACGCGAGCCCGGTGAGCGGCGTCGTGCCGCCGAGCAGGATCGAGTTGCTCGTCACGCCGGGGTCGGCGGACTCGCGACCCCAGGCGCTGGTGAGACCAACGGCCAGCGCGATGGCGAGCACGAGGACTGAAAGCGAGAGCTTCCGCATCCGGGTTACTTTACAGGGGTTCTCTCGCGGCCCAAGATGGAACGCGATGGACGGCCTGATGATGGACTTCCAGTTGACGCTGCCGGCGCTGCTGCGGCGAGCGGAGACGTACTTCGGGCGCTCGGAAATCGTCTCGCGGCTGCCGGACAAGAGCTTCCATCGCTACACGTACGCAGACATGACGCGACGCTCGCGGGCGCTCGCCGTCGGGCTCGCGGGGCTCGGGCTCGAGCGCGGCGACCGTGTCGCGACGCTCGCCTGGAACCACTACCAGCATCTCGAGGCCTACCTCGGGATCCCCTCGGGTGGGCTCGTCCTCCACACGCTGAACCTCCGCCTCCACCCGGACGATCTCGCGTACATCGCGACGCACGCGGGCGACCGTGCCGTGATCGTCGACCGCTCCCTCCTGCCGCTACTCGAGCAGTTCGTCGAGCGCACGCCGATCGAGCACGTACTCGTCGTCGAGGACACCTACGAGGAGCTGCTCGCAGGCGCCGACCCCGACGCGTGGGTCGACCCCGGCCTCGACGAGAACGAGGCCGCGGCGATGTGTTACACGAGCGGCACGACCGGGCGGCCGAAGGGCGTCGTCTACTCGCACCGCTCGACGCTGCTGCACACCTTCGGCGTCGCCGTCACCGCGCCGCTCGGCTTCCATCTCTCGCAGCGAGACGTGATCCTCCCGGTCGTGCCGATGTTCCACGCGAACGCGTGGGGCTATCCATACATCGCGACGATGCTCGGCGCGAAGCAGGTCTACCCGGGGCCGCACCTCGACCCGGAGAGCCTCCTCGACGACTTCGCCCAGGAGCGCGTGAGCGCCACGGCGGGCGTGCCGACGATCTGGCTCGGGATCCTCGCGATGCTCGACGCCGAGCCCGAGCGCTGGGACCTCTCCGCGTTGAAGGCGATGCTCGTCGGCGGCTCGGCGGCACCGCGCTCGATGATCGCCGGCTTCAAGCAGCGCCACGGGCTGACGGTGATCCACGGCTGGGGCATGACCGAGACCTCGCCGGTCGCGAGCGAGTCCGACCTCCACACCGACCTCGACGACGCCGACGAGGAGACACGGTTCGACTACATCGCGATGCAGGGGCTGCCGCTACCGTTCGTCGAGCTGCGCGCGCGGGATGCCGACGGGAACGAGGTGCCGCGCGACGGCGTGACGATGGGCGAGCTCGAGATCCGTGGGCCCTGGGTCGCGGCCGGCTATTACGACACTCCCGAGCAGGCCGACCGCTGGACCGGTGACGGCTGGTTCAGGACGGGCGACATCGTCTCGCTCGACCCGCGCGGCTACATCCAGATTCAGGACCGGACGAAGGACGTGATCAAGTCCGGCGGCGAGTGGATCTCGTCGGTCGCGCTCGAGAACGCGTTGATGGGCCACCCGTCGGTCGCCGAAGCCGCGGTGATCGGCATCCCTGACGAGAAGTGGCAGGAGCGGCCGCTCGCAGTGGTCGTCCTGCGCGAGGGGAAGACCGCGAGCGCGGAGGAGCTGCACGACTTCCTCGAGCCGGGATTCGCGAAGTGGTGGCTGCCCGACCGGTTCGAGTTCGTGGAGGCGATCCCGAAGACCGGCGTCGGCAAGTTCCGCAAGACCGCGCTGCGCGAGATGTTCGTGTCGTGAGAGCGCTGGTCACCGGCGGCGCGTCGGGGATCGGGGCTGCGCTCGTCGCGCGGCTCGAGTCGGAGGGCTACGAGGTCGTCGTCTGGGATCTCGCGAACGGCTACGACGTCGGCGAGCCCGCGACCTGGGAGCGGCTCGAGGGCGAGTTCGACGTGGCCTGTCTCAACGCCGGGATCATGCTCGCGCGCGCCGACCTCACCGGGCTGAGCGACGAGGAGTACCGGCGGATCATGCGCGTCAACGTCGACGCCGTCGTTTACGGCGTGCGGGCGCTCACCCCGGTGATGCGCGGCGGCTCGATCGCGGTCACGGTCTCGCTCGCGGGGCTGACGCCGATCGAGGAGGACCCGATCTATGGGCTGACCAAGCACGCGCTGATCGGGCTCGTGCGCAGCGCGGCGCCCGGGCTGCTCACCGAGCACGGCGTGAGGATCAACGCGATCTGTCCCGCCTTCGCCGACACGCCGCTCGTCACGCAGGAGCTCCGCGACGGCTACCTCGCGGGCAAGGCGCTCGTCGCACCGGAAAAGGTTGCCGAGGCGGCGCTGCAGGCGCTTCGCTCCGGCGAGACCGGCCAGGCGTGGATCGTGCAACTCGGCCGCGAGCCGCTCGTGTACGAGTTCCGCGGCGTGCCCGGCCCGCGCTAGTCGAACGTCCAGCCGTCGCCGGCGGCGAACGCTTTCAGGATCCGCCGGCTCACGACCATGCGATGCACTTCGTCCGGGCCGTCGTAGATCCGGCCCGCGCGCGCATGGCGCAGCATCGTCGAGAGCGGCAGGTCGTCGGTGAGGCCGGCCGCGCCGTGCACCTGCACCGCGCGGTCGATCACGTCGTTCAGCACCCGGGCCGCGTAGAACTTCACGAGTGAGATCTCGACGCGCGCCTCGTCGCCCGCGTCGATCTTGCGCGCGGCGTCGAGGGTCAGCAGGCGACACGCCTGGATCTCGGCGGCGGAGTCCGCGATCCAGTTCTGCACCGTCTGCTTCTCGGCGAGCGGCCCGCCGAACGCCTCCCGCTCGAGCGCACGCTCGCACATCAGCTCGAACGCGCGCTGCATCTGGCCGAGCCAGCGCATCACGTGGTGGATCCGCCCCGGCCCGAGCCGCTTCTGCGCGATGCGGAAGCCGTCGCCCGGCTCACCCAGAGTGTTCGTCACCGGCACGCGCACGCCGGTGTAGCGCACCTCGCAATGCGTCATCCAGCCGCGGCCCGCGTGCCCCAGCACCGGGATCGCCCGCACCACCTCGAACCCCGGCGCGTCGGCGGGGACGATGATCTGCGACAGCCGCCGGTGCGGCTCTGCCTCGGGGTCGGTGACGACCATCGCGATCCCGAACGCAGCTCCGTCGGCGCCGCTCGAGAACCACTTGTGCGCGTCGATCACCCACTCGTCGCCGTCGCGCACCGCGCGCCCCTGGAGCCCGGTCGGGTCGGAGCCGGACACCTCCGGCTCGGTCATCGCGAAGAACGAACGGATCTCACCCGCGATCAGCGGCACCATCCAGCGCTCCTGCTGCTCTGGCGTCCCGAAGAGGTGCAGGATCTCGGCGTTGCCAGAGTCGGGAGCCTGGCAGCCGAACACGAGCGGCGCCCAAGCGCTGCGCCCGATGATCTCGTTCAGGAAGACGTAGTCCATGAAGCCGGTGCCGGTGCCGCCCGCCTCGGGCCCGATGAACGGCGCCCACAGCCCGGCCGCCTTCACCTTGCCCTGGAGCTCGCGGATCAACGTCTCCGAAGAGTCGTCCTCACGCTCGAACACAGGCTCGTTCGGGATCACGTGCGCCTCCAGGAAGGCGCGCACCTGCTCGGCTCGCTCCACACCGTGATAATGACCGTCGTGCGGAGGCGGGTCTACCTGATGCGCCACGGCGACGTGGCCTACTTCGACGCGGACGGCCGGCCGGTGCCGCCCGACGACGTGCCTTTGACCGAGCTTGGCCGCGCGCAGGCGCTGGCAGCGGGGGCGGCGCTGAACGGCGAGCCGCTCGACCGTGTCGTCACGAGCGGGCTGCGCCGCACCGAGGAGACCGCCGAGCTCGTCGCGCCCGGCCTCGAGCGCGACATCGTGCCCGAGCTACAGGAGATGCGCGGCGGCCGGCTCGAAGACCTCCCCGGCGACGAGGCGGAACAGGCCTTCGTCGGCTTCTTCGAGGGCGCGATCCCCGAGACCCGGCGCTTCCTCGGCGGCGAAACGGTCGGCGAGTTCCTGGACCGCATCACGCCCGCCTTCGACGCAATCGTCGCCGACGAAGCCTGGAACACGCTGCTGGTCGTCCTACACGGCGGAGTCAACCGAGCGATCCTCTCGCGCGCCCTCATCGGCGAGCGCGTCCTCCTCGGCGGCTTCGAGCAGGCGCCCGGCTGCATCAACGTCCTCGACCTCGGCCCCTCTGGCTGGATCGTCAGGGCGGTCAACGTCGCCCCGTCCGACCCGGTACACCGGGCCGGACGGGAGACGACGATGGAAGTGCTCTGGGCGCAGTACCGCCGGCGTTAGCCGATGCCCTTGATCAGCGGCCCGAAGTTGACGAACTTCCCGTCCGTCCAGCGGGTCAGCTGCTGCTGCTGGATCGGGAACGGGTTCTTCGCGCTCGTCTGAACCTTGATCCCCGGGAGCAGGAACGGGTTGTCGCTGTAGTTCATGCTCCGGAGCGACGCCATCAGCGATGCGCGGGTCGGTTTCGGCCCCGCACCCTGGAGCGCCCTGACCATCGTCCACGCGGCAGACATGCCGTAGATGTTGAACTGGTCGTTGACGTTCCCCTTGGGGTAGTACGCGGCCATGATCTTCTTGTAGAGCTTCATTCCCGCGTCGTTCGCCCACTTCGCGTCGGCGGGATCCTTCGTGTAGGTGGCCGTGATCGTCCCGTTCGTCGTCGACGCGCTGGAGGCTCCCGTCGCGATGCCCATCAGCGTCGCCGTGGCCGAGACCGAGTTGTTGAAGATGATCGGGTTCCAGCCGAACTTCGCCGCGATCGCGAACGCCTGAATCGAGAACTTCGGCGTCGCGAAGATGCAGAGCGTGTTCGCGCCGGACGCCTTCAGCTTCGCGATCTGGGAGCCGACGTCGGCCGCCGTCACCTCGTAGCCCTCCGTGTCCACGATCTGAGACTGCTTCGCGCCGAGCCCGAGCTTCAGGCCCGCGATGTAGTCCTTGCCATAGCTGTCGTTCTGGTAGAGGACGCCGATCTTCGCCTGGGAGACCTTCTTGGCTATGAACTGGCCGTAGGCGTACGCCTCGCTGACGTAGGTCGGCTGGTAGCCGATCGTCCACGGGTACTGCTTGGCGAGCGTGCCCCACTCCGACGCGCCGGTTGCCACGAGTGCCTGTGGAACCTTGGCCTGGTTGAGGTACGCGCGAACCGCCTCGTTCGGCTCGGTGCCGAGGCTGTTGAAGATCGCGAAGACCTTGGACTGCTCGACGAGCTGGCGCGTGAGCTGCACCGTCTGCGCGGGGTTGTAGCCGTCGTCGAGGAACGTGAACTTGATCTGGCGCCCGAAGACGCCGCGCTTGCCTCCCGGCTGCTTCAGGGAGTTGAAGTATGAGAAGTACGCCGCCTCGGCCTGCGGGATCGTGCCGTAGGACGAAGCCGGGCCGCTGAGCGGGAACGTGCCGCCGATCGAGATCAACTTGCTCGTCACGCCCGGCGTACCGCCCGCGCCGGCGCTGACGCCGACAAGTACGGCAAGTGCGACCAGCACCGCCGCTGCCAGTGCGTAGATCCTCTTGCCCATCTGAGTTACCTCCTCGATGTGTGCCCCCTCATCGGGGCGCACGATTTATGGACGAGTGGTAACGCGATTAGATAGAGCCATGACGCGCCGCACAAGGCCCACGACGCCGGTCGGGATCACGAGCATGATCGCGATCAGCAGCAGCCCGTAGATCACCGAGGGTGCCTGCTTCGAGACGTTCTGCGCGTACAGCGGCAGGAACTCGATGAAAAGCGCTCCGAAGATCACACCCCAGAGCGAGCCGAGCCCGCCCACGACGGCGCCGATCAGGAGGTAGAGCGAGAGCGTGACGGGGAACGTGTCGGGGTTCGTGTACCCGGCGCCGATCGCGAGCAGCGCCCCGGCGACGCCCGCGTAGGCCGCGGAGACGCCGAACGCAAGGGTCTTGTAACGCGCGAGGTCGACCCCAGAGGAGACGGCCGCGACCTCGCTGTCCCGCACCGCACGGAATGCACGCCCGACGCGGCCGTGCAGCAGAAGGCACGCGACGCCGTACGCGATCGCCACGCAGATCCAGCTCGCCCAGTAGAGGAAGTGGCCGGTGCGGATCGGCAGAATGATCCCGCTCGAGCCGCCGGTGAAGTGGTCGAACCGCTTCGCGAGCGACGGGACTGCGACCGCGATCGCGAAGGTCGCGAGCGCGAGGTACGGGCCGGCGAGGCGCAGCGCCGGGATTCCAAACAGGAAACCCACCGTGCCCGCCACGACAGCGGCGACCGGGATCGTCGAGAGCTCCCCCCAGCCGTGATGGCCGCAGAGAATCGCGGTCGTGTAGCCGCCCACCGCCATGAAGGCGCCGTTGCCGAGCGAGATCTGCCCCGTGTAGCCGGTCAGGATGTTGAGGCCGAGGATTGCGATCAGGTAGTAGCCGACGATCCCGCCCTGGTACTGGTGGTAGTCGGTCATCGTGAAGCCGAGCACCACGACGAGCGCGGCCGCTCCGCCGATCGCCGCGAGCCTGATCACCAGCGCGCGGGTCAAACCTTCCTCACCACCATGCGCCCGAACAGGCCCGACGGCTTGACGAGGAGCACGGCGAGGAGCACGGCCAGCGCCACGGGCAGGCGCAGCTCCGGCGTGATCACATGGACGTACGTGCCGAGCAGGTTGAGCATCACGCCGAGAAGCAGGCCGCCGACGACCGCACCGACCGGGCTCTGGAGACCGCCGAGCACCGCTGCGGCGAAGGCGTAGATCAGGACGGTCTGCATCATCCCCGGGTCGAGGAAGACGACCGGCGCGATCATCAGCCCCGAGAGCGCGCCGAGCATCGAGGCGAGCCCCCAGCCGAGCGCGAGCATCCAGCCGACGCGGACGCCCGTGAGCCGCGCAGAGTCCGGATTGACCGCAGCCGCGCGCATCGCGAGCCCGACCTTCGTATAGCGGAAGAAGAGCCATAACAGGAACACGGCGACCAGCGAGACGACGATCACGCCGATGTCCTGCCACGAAAACGCGACGCCGCCGATCGAGATCGGGTTGGTCGGGAACGCGCTCTGGAACGACTTGATCTCCGCACCCCAGATCCAGCCGTCGAGCCCGTTCAGTAACACGAGGAGCCCGATCGTCACGATCACGATCGTGAGCACCGGCCCATGCTCGAACGGCCGGATCACGACGCGCTCGATCGTGACCCCGAACACGAACGCAAAGGCGAGCGTGAGCACGAACGTCGCCCAGTACGGAACGCCCCAGTGGAGAAGCTGCCACGCAACGTAGGTCGTGAACGTCGCCATCTCGCCCTGCGCGAAGTTGATCACCTCGGTCGAGCGGTAGATCAGCACGAGAGCGAGGGCGAGCGAGGCGTAGACCCCGCCCGAGGCGAGCCCGCTCACGACCTGTTGCAGGAACTGGGTCACGTCAATAGCCCAGATACGACTTGCGGATGGACGGGTGGCTGCGGAGCTCCTCGCTCGGCCCGTCGAGGGCGACGCGACCGACCTCGAGCACGTAGGCGTGCGCAGCAGCGTCGAGCGCGAGATTCGCGTTCTGCTCGACGACGAGCACCGCGAGCCCCTCCTGCTCGTTCAGCTCGCGGACGATCGCAAAGATCTCGCGCGTCACGAGCGGCGCGAGCCCGAGAGAAGGCTCGTCGAGCAGGAGCAGGCGCGGCCGCGACATCAGCGCCCGCGCGAGTGCGAGCATCTGCTGCTCGCCGCCCGAGAGCGTCGCCGCCTGCTGGTCGCGGCGCCGCTCGATCCACGGAAAGTACGCGACCATCCGCGCGAGGTCGGCCTTCAGGTCGGACCCGCGACTGCGCGTGTAGGCGCCGAGACGGAGGTTCTCCCAGACGGTGAGGTCGACGAAGGTGCCGCGACCCTCCGGCACGTGCGCGATCCCGAGGCGAGCGACGCCCTCCGGCGTGCGGCGCCCCAGCTCCTGCCCGGCGAATACGACCCGGCCGGAGCTGCGCACCGTCCCCGAGACCGAGCGCAGCGTGGTCGTCTTCCCCGCCCCGTTCGCGCCGAGCACGGCCACGACCTGGCCCTCGTCCACCGAGAGCGAGACGCCGTGGAGCGCGACGATGGGCCCGTAGCGGGCCTCGATGTCGTTGAGCTCGAGCAGCGCCATCAGGCTCCGAGGTAGGCCTCGATCACGGCCGGGTCGCGTTGCACTTCGTCCGGCGTCCCCGAGGCGATCTTCTCGCCGAAGTTGAGGACGTGGACATGGTCGGAGACCGACATCACGAGGTTCATGTGATGCTCGACGAGCAGCACAGTGAGCCCGAAGTCGACGCGGAGCTTGCGGATCATCTCGCCGAGCGCGGCGACCTCCTCGTGGTTCAGCCCCCCTGCCGGCTCATCGAGCAGGAGCAGGCGCGGCGCAGCGACGAGCGCGCGGGCGAGCTCGACCCGTTTCAAGGTTCCGAAGGGGAGCCCCGAGGCCGGGCGGCCGGCGACGTCCGCGACGCCGACGTACTCGATCACCTCGAGCGCGCGGGCGCGGGCGGCGCGCTCGGAGCGCGAGCCGAAGCGGCTGTGCGAGCCGACGAGCACGTTCTCGAGCACGGTCATCGTCTTGAACAGCTCGACGTTCTGGAAGGTGCGCGCGATCCCGCGCCCGACGATCTTGAACGGCGGCGTCCGCAGGAGGCTCTCGCCCGCGAAGCGCAGGTCGCCCTCGTTTGGCCGGTACAGCCCGGTGATGATGTTGAAGACCGTCGTCTTGCCGGCGCCGTTCGGCCCGATCAGCCCGACGATCGCGCCCTCGTCGACGTCGAGCGACACACCGTCCACCGCGACGATCCCGCCGAAGCGGAGGGTGACATTCTCGACCGAGAGCAATGCCATCGCTGCGCTACCGTAAACCACCTTGGAGCTACATCCCACTGCGCTGAAGGTTCAGGAGCGCCTCCGCGAGCGTGGCCTCGACGTCGCGGTGCAGGTTCTGGCCGACTCGACGCGGACTGCGGCGGAGGCAGCGGCGGCGGTCGGCTGCGAGGTGGGCCAGATCGTGAAGTCGCTCGTATTCGAGCGCGACGGCGACGTCGTGATGTGTCTGTGCGCCGGCGACCGCCAGGTCGACGCTGCCCGGCTCGGCCTCGAGCGCGCCGACGCCGACCGTGTTCGCGCGGCGACCGGCTTCGCGATCGGCGGCATTCCGCCACTCGGCCACGACCGCGAGCTGCCGACGCTCGTCGACGTCTCGCTGCGCCGGTTCGAGACCGTGTGGTGCGCCGCCGGAACTCCCCACGCCGTCTTCACGGTGCGGACGGACGACCTGCTCGGCGCGCTACCGGAGGCAGAGCTTGCCGACCTCAGCTGAGGTCGTGGTGATCGGCGGCGGTGCCGTCGGGGCGAGCGCCGCGTGGCACCTGCGCGAGCTGGGCATCGAGGACGTCGTGCTCGTCGAGCGCGACTCGCTCGGCTCGGGCTCGACCTCGAAGTCGGCCGGCGGCGTGCGGATGCAGTTCGCCGACGAGCTGAACATCGAGATCGCGAAGCGCTCGTTCGCCGAGCTCGAGCGGATGGACGGGATCGACTGGCACCGGGTCGGCTACCTGTTCCTCGTCGACAACGAGGCGGATCTCGCCGAGTTTCGCTCGGCGCTCTCGCTACAGCAGCGCCTCGGCGTGCCGTCGCGCGAGCTGTCGGCGGCAGAGGCGCTCGAGCTCGTGCCGCAACTCAGGCCCGAGGGGTTGCTCGCCGCGACGTTCTGTCCGCTCGACGGCCACTGCACACCCGAGGCGGTCGTGCAGTGGTACGCGCGCGGCCTGACGGTGCTCCAGAGCTGCGAGGTGACCGCGATCGACCTTCGAGCGGGGCGGGTCGAGACAAGCCATGGCCCGATCTCGACCGGCACGGTGATCAATTGCGCGGGCGCGTGGGCGGCCGAGGTCGGTGCGCTCGCCGGCGTCGAGATCCCGGTGCGCGGCGAGCCGCGCTGGATGTGGTTCTCACCCGAGGCGGGCGGTCTGGCCGACGGAATGCCGATGACGATCGACTTCTCGACCGGCCTCTACGCCCATCGCGAAGGACCGGGCGTCGTGTTCGGCGGCCGGGAGTCGAGCCTCGAGGCGCTCGCGCCTGCGATCGAACGGCGGCTGCCGCTCCTCGCCGAGCTGCCGGTACAGGCTTCGTGGTGGGGCTACTACGAGGTGAGCCCCGACCACAACGCGATCGTCGGCGAGATCGAGGGGCCGGGCCGCTTCCTCGTCGCCACGGGCTTCTCGGGCCACGGCTTCCAGCAGGCGCCGGCAGTCGGCGAGCACCTGGCCGAGCTGGTCGCCGGCATGACGCCGACGCTCGATCTCGCCCCGTTCTCGCTGGAGCGCTTCGCAGCGGGCGCCGAGCGCCAGGAGCGCTTCGTCGTCTAGTGCCTTTCTGGCTGTGGGAAGCGAACAGTCCAGGAGTGTTGGCAGGACATTGTCGTCGTACTAATCTCTAGCGCCTCATGTCGCAGAGGTTGCGTGACGCGTGGGAGAAGTGGCGCGAGAGCAGGCGCCGATACGCCATCGAGGCTGCGCTGTATAAGGCGAGAGGCGGAGTCGCGCCTCACGAGGTGATGGGCGCGGGGGTTATTCAGGCAGAGTCCCCGGTCGAGCCGTACAAGCCAGTGTCCGACGACCAATCCCCGTTCAAGAAGGCCCCGCCGCCGACGGGGCCCTCCGTCTAGCCAGCTCGAGGTCGTCATGCCGCTGAGGTTGCGTGGCGCGTGGAGGAAGTAGCGCGAAGGCAGGCGCCAGTACACGATCGAGCGCGAACTGTATAAGGCGGGAGGCGGAGCCGCGCCGCACAAAGTGGCAGAGCAACGCGGGTTTAAGACCGGCTCCCCGAGGATCCGTTCAAAGTCGACCCGCCGCCGACCGGCCCGCTCTAAGCCCGGACGCTAGCTCGGCCAGCCGTGCGAGGCCGGCCTGAGGTCGAGCTTGCCGCCGTCGCGGCAGTCGGCCGACCAGTACTCGGGGTGCGCGCTCGTGCGCCGCAACGGGTACAGCTGCTTCCAGTAGAACTGCGCGAGCCGCTGCGCCAGCGCCACCGACGCGCCGAGTCGGTTCGCCGTGTACCAGATCGACTGCATCCCGTAGCACTCTGCGGTGGCCTCCGACTGCCAGCCGAGCACGTGGTACGACTCGTGCGAGATCGTCTGGATCGCCTCGACCGTGTCGGCGTCCTTGTTCAGGCACGCGTTGGTCGTGCAGCTGTAGGGGTCATAGGCCGACGGGTGCGCCCGGAACGAGGCGAGCTCGGCGCAGACCTGCGGGTCGAGGATGAAATAGCCGACTGAGCGGCCGTTGATGAACGGGGTCACGCCGAGCTCGCCGCTCCCCAGCGGCACCGACGCGCACCGGACGACGGGCTTCAGCTTGGTCAGCCTCGCAGCGACCGACTGGGCGAGCAGCTCGTTGGGCGTCGCGGCTCGCCTCAGCAACGGAGCGTCCTCGGGCCGTGCGGGAGTGACGGCAGCCGCCGCGGGCGCCAGCGCGAGCAGGAGGAAGAGGACGAGCGCAAACCGCATCCACCCGATATCGGCAGGCGCAGTCCGGTGCTAGAGAGCGCCGCCGGCGGCGGGTGGAGCGTCGAGCTCGGGGGCCGGAGTGCCGCCCGCGGCGCGAGCGAGGTGCTCCTCGGCGAACTGGATGTTCGTCACCGCGGCGCGCTCGACCACGGCCAGCAGCGACGACATGCTCGAGACCTCCTCGAGCTGCTCTTTGAGGAACCAGCCGAGGAACTGCTCTGCGATGAAGTCCTGGTCCTCGCGCGCGAGTGCGACGAGCGCCGAGATCTGGTCGGTGACGCGCCGCTCCTGGTCGAGCGCGAGCGCAACCGGTGTCACCGGGTCGGTGAACGCCGTCTGCGGCGCGTCGATCCCCGGCGTCACGACCTGCTCGCCCGCGTCGAGGAGGTACTGCACCATGATCATCGCGTGGTTCCGCTCCTCGACCGCCTGGCGATAGAAGTGAGCGGCGAGGCCGGGCAACGTCTCGGCGTCGTAGTACACGGCGATCGCGACGTACTGCTGCGACGCGCCGAACTCGTACGCGATCTGGCCGTTGAGTGCGTCGCTGAAGCGGCTCACGGCGAGAGCTTACTCGGTCACGGGCGCGGCACAGGTGAAGTGCTCGCACACGTAGACCGCGGGCTTTCCCTCGACGAGGCCCTTGCCCTCGAGCAGCGGCACCCCCGACCCCGGGCCGACCGCGACGACTGCGTTCGGGTCCCAGGCGTCGAGGAAGCGACGCGCGACGGGCGAGTCGGGCGGGCCGATCACCGCAAGCTCGCGCGGCGGCGAGAAGTAGAGGTCGAACGCGCAGAGCGCCCAGCCGAAGGCGGACGGCACGCGCATCGCCGAGCCGTCGACGAGGCGCAGCACGGAGACGGCCTGCCGCTCCAGCTCGTCGTCGCCGTAGAGCCGCGCGAGGCGCAGCAGCACATGCGCGAACATCGAGTTCCCCGACGGCGTCGGGTTGTCGTCGAAGCTCTTCTGGCGCGCGATCAGCCGCTCGCCGTCGACCGGAGTGAGGAAGAAGCCGCCGAGCTCGTCGTCCCCGAAGAGCTCGATCGAGACCTGCGCGAGCCGGCGCGCCTCCTCGAGCCAGCGCAGCTCACCGGTGGCGATGTGGAGCTCGAGCAGCCCGTGGGCGACGTCGGCGTAGTCGTCGAGGTAGCCGGTGCCCTTCGCCCGGCCCGCGCGCCAGGTGCGGTGTAGCCGGCCGTCGGCGCTCGACAGCGGCCCGAGCAGGAACTCGCCGAGCGCGGTCGCCGCCTCGAGCCAGTCCTGCCGGTCGAGCCGCCGCCCAGCATCGGCGAGCGCGGCAAGCGCGAGCCCGTTCCACGAGGCGATCGCCTTGTCGTCGCGAAACGGCTTCGGCCGCAGCTCGCGCGCCGCGAACAGCCGCGCCTTCGTCTCGGCGTCGAGCTCGCCCCGGATGATCGAGCGCCCGTGCTCGAACGGCTGGAGCAGCTCGGCCGGCGCACCCTCCTCCTCGGTCCAGGTGAACGTGAGCCCCTCGACGCCGTCGGTATCGGCGTCCTGAGCCGAGGCGAGGCCGCCGCCGTCGAGCAAGAGCTCCCGCAGCATGTAGTCGATCGTCTCCTCGGTGATCTCGCGGTAGCGCGCGTTGCCCGTGACGACCCAGCCGTGGACGTACGCCGCCGCCAGCAGCGCGTTGTCGTAGAGCATCTTCTCGAAGTGCGGCACGAGCCAGCGCTGGTCGACGGAGTAGCGGTGGAAGCCGCCGCCGAGCAGGTCATACATGCCTCCGAGCGCCATCCCGTCGAGCGTCCCGGTCGCCATGTCGAGCGCGCCACGGCGCAGGAGGAACTCGATCGACGAGGCGGGCGGGAACTTCGGCGCGTACCCGAAGCCGCCCCACTGCTGGTCGTAGCCGCGGCGCAGGCCCTCGACCGCCTCGTCGAGCAGCGCCGGGGCGAAGGGCTCCGCGGACGGCTGGCTGCGTCCCGACCGGCCGAGCGCCTCGACGAGCGTCGCGCTCTGCGCGATGACGTCCTCGCGCCGTTCGCGCCACGCATCGGAGATCGCGATCAGCACCTGACTGAAGCTCGGCAGCGAGTGCCGCGGCTCGGGCGGGTAGTAGGTGCCGCCGAAGAACGGCTTCCGGTCCGGCGTCAGGAAGACCGTCATCGGCCAGCCGCCCTGCCCGGTCAGCGCGACGACCGCGTCCATGTAGACGGCGTCGACGTCGGGGCGCTCCTCGCGGTCGACCTTGATGTTGACGAAGAGCTCGTTCATCAGCGCCGCGGTCGCCGGACTCTCGAACGACTCGTGCGCCATCACGTGGCACCAGTGACAGGCCGAGTAACCGATCGAGAGCAGCACCGGGCGATCCTCGGCCCGCGCCAGCGCGAAGGCCTCGTCGCCCCACGGGAACCAGTCGACCGGGTTCTCCGCGTGCTGGAGGAGGTACGGGCTGGTCTCCCCGCCGAGCCTGTTCATTTGCCGCGGCTCGTCAGCTTGCGGCCGAGCTCGATCAACGCCGTGATTCCTGTCGCGAGCCCGATCGCGACGACTAGCCCGAGCCACGGCTTGTCGGTGAAGATGCGGCCGCCGAGGTAGCCGAGGAGCGCCGCGTACGTCGCCCAGATCGCGGCGGCAAGCCCGGCGAAGAGCGAGAACTTGAGCACGTCGTACTTGACGCTGCCCGCCGTGAAGGTCGTCGCCGTACGGCCGCCCGGGATGAACCGCGCGACGATGATCAGGTAGCCGCCGCGCTTCTCGAGGGTGCTCTCGGCCCAGCCGACCGCCTTCTTGCCGCGGTCGCCGCGGAAGAGCCGGTGCCCGAGGATCGTGCGCCCGAGCGAGCGGCCGATCCAGTACGCGGTCGAGTCGCCGATGAACGCGCCGACGCCCGCGGCGAGGATCACGTAGCCGAGCACGAGGTCGCCCGAGCCCGCGAGCACGCCGGCCGCGATCGCCGTCGACTCGCTCGGCACCACGGGAAACACCGCGTCGAGCGCCGCCAGCCCGAACACCACGGCATAGGCCCACGGCCCGGTGATCAGCTCGTGGATCGACGCCGCAATCACGCTGCGAGCGTACAACGGTAGGCTCGCCACGATGGAGTTCCGGCCTCTCACGGGAACGAAAGTCGTCGACCTCACCTCGTCGCTCGCAGGCCCGTACTGCACCGCGATGCTCGGTGCGCTCGGCGCAGACATCGTCAAGGTCGAGCACCCGGAACGCGGCGACGAGGCTCGCGCCTGGGGCGCCGAGTTCTTCCCCGGCGGCAGCGTGATGTTCTTCGCGGCGAACGCCGGCAAGCGCTCACTCGGGCTCGACGTGAAGCGCGGCCTCGCCGTGCTGCACCGGCTCGTCGACGGCGCCGACGTCTTCATCCAGAGCCTCCGGCCCGGCACCGCGACGCGCCTCGGCTTCGGCCCGGACGACCTGCGCGCCCGCAACGAGCGGCTCGTCTACTGCTCGATCGGCTCGTTCGGGCGCGAAGGGCCGCTTGCAGACCGGCCCGGCTACGACCCGCTGATGCAGGCCTTCGGCGGGATCATCAGCGTCACCGGCGAGGCCGACCGGCCCGGGGTGCGCGTCGGCGTCTCCGCGATCGACCAGGGCACCGGCACGTGGGCCGCGCTCGGGATCCTCGCCGCCCTCTACGAGCGCGCCTCGACCGGAACAGGCCGCGTCGTCGACGTCTCGCTCTTCGAGACCACGCTCGCGCTGCTCCCGTACCAGCTCGCCGAGACGATCGCGACCGGCGTCGCGCCCGGCCGCCACGGCACCGCCTTCCCGCTGATCGCGCCGTACGAGGTGTTCGAGACCGCCGACGGCGAGCTGATGATCGCCGCCGCCAACGACCGGCTGTTCGCACTCCTCTGCGATGCCGTGGGCGTGCCGGAGCTCGTCGCAGACCCGCGCTTCGCCACGAACCCGGCCCGGGTCTCAAACCGCGAAGCGCTGCTTCCACTGCTGCGCGCCCCGCTCGCTCAGCGACCTTCGGCGCACTGGCTCGAGGCGCTCGCGGAGATCCCCGTCGCCCCGGTCAACGACCTGCGCGCAGTCGCCGAGCACCCGCAGACCAGGGCACTCGGGATCCTGCAGGAGCTCGACGGGCGCGAGGCCGTTGCACCGCCGCTCTCGATCGACGGCGAGCGGCTCGCCTTCGCCGCGCCGCCGCCGCTCCTCGGCGAGCACAGCGCCGAGATCCTGGGCGAGGCGGGCTACTCGGACGAAGAGATCGCCGCTCTCCGAAGCGCGGGGATCGTCTCGCGCTAAGGTCCATAGCGATGTCGCATCCTTCGGCCTCGTTCAGCGCGATCATCCGGGTTCACATCGAGGACCGCCCCGGCGCGTTCGCGAAGCTCGCCGAGGCGATCGGCGACGCGGGCGGCTCACTCGACGCGATCGACCTCGTGCGCGTCGGCAAGGGCGAGAAGGTGCGCGACGTGACCATCCTCGCCGCCGACACCGAGCACATCCAGAGAATCGTCGACGCGGTTCGCGCAGTGCCGGGGATCGAGGTCGAGCACGTCTCCGACCGCACGTTCCTGATGCACCTCGGCGGCAAGATCGAGGTCACGGCGAAGAATCCGATCAAGACGCGCGACGACCTCTCGATGGCGTACACACCGGGCGTCGCGCGCATCTGCACCGCGATCCACGAGAACCCGGCCGCGGTCTGGAACCTGACCGTCAAGCAGAACATGGTCGCGGTCGTGACCGACGGCAGCGCAGTGCTCGGGCTCGGCGACATCGGTGCCGAGGCCTCGCTGCCGGTGATGGAGGGGAAGGCCGTCCTCTTCAAGGAGTTCGCCGGCGTCGATGCCTTCCCGATCGCGCTCGACACGAAGGACACAGACGAGATCGTGCGCGCGGTGCAGCTGATCGCGCCGGTGTTCGGCGGGATCAACCTCGAGGACATCGCCTCGCCGCGCTGCTTCGAGATCGAGCGGCGCCTCCGCGAGACGCTCGACATTCCCGTCTTTCACGACGACCAGCACGGCACGGCCGTCGTGGTCCTCGCCGCATTCGAGAACGCGCTCAAGCTCGTCGGCAAGCGGCCGGAGGACGTGAAGATCGTCCTGACCGGCGTGGGCGCGGCGGGCGTCGCGACCACGAAGATCCTGCTCGCCGCGGGAGCCCGAAACGTGATCGGCTGCGACCGCGTCGGCGCGATCCACCTCGGCCGCGACGACCTCGACGAGGTGAAGCGCGAGTTCGCCCAGCTCACGAATCCCGACGGCGTGACAGGCACCGCCGACGAGGCGCTGATCGACGCCGACGTGTTCATCGGCCTCTCCTCGCCGGGCGCCGTCTCGGTCGACGGCATCCGCAACATGGCGCCCGGCGCGATCGTCTTCGCGATGGCGAACCCGACGCCGGAGGTCCTGCCGGAAGAGATCGAGGGGCTGGCGGCCGTGATCGCGACCGGCCGGTCCGACTATCCGAACCAGATCAACAACGTGCTCGCGTTCCCGGGCATCTTCCGCGGCGCGCTCGACGTTCGCGCGACGCAGATCACCGAGGAGATGAAGGTCGCCGCAGGGCGCGCGATCGCGGCCGTGATCCCCGACGACGAGCTCGAGGCCGAGTACATCATTCCGAGCGTCTTCAATCGTGATGTCGCCCCCGCCGTTGCCGCCGCTGTGGCCAAGGCGGCCGAGGACAGCGGCGTCGCACGCAAGCGACCGGCCCCCGCGGCCGCCCAGTAGGAGGAGCAATGCCGGACGAGACGCTCACCGTCACCGACAACCGGACCGGCAAGTCGGTCGAGGTTCCCATCGAAGACGGCGCGATCCACGCGACCGCCCTGCGCGAGTTCGGGCTGATGAGCTACGACCCGGCGTTCCTCAACACCGCGTCGACCAAGAGCAGGATCACCTACATCGACGGTGACGTCGGGATTCTCCGTTACCGCGGCTACCCGATCGAGCAGCTCGCCGAGCAGAGCACCTACCTCGAGACTGCGTACCTCCTGCTCTTCGGTGAGCTGCCGACCGAGACCCAGCTCGCCGAGTGGACGCACGAGATCACCGTCCACACCTTCCTGCACGAGAACGTGAAGCGGCTGATGGAGGGGTTCCGCTACGACGCGCATCCGATGGGGATGTTCATCAGCGTCGTCGCCGCGCTCTCCACGTTCTACCCCGAGGCGAACCGCGTCACCGACGCGGGCAACAGGCTCGAGCAGATCCACCGGCTGATCGCCAAAGTGCCGACGATCGCGGCGTTCTCGTTCCGCCACAACCTCGGCCAGCCCTACGTCTACCCGGAGAACGACCTCGGCTTCACGGCGAACTTCCTCTCGATGATGTTCCGGATGGCCGAGCCGCGCTACGCGGTCGACCCGGTGTTGGAGCGCGCGCTCGAGGTGCTGTTCATCCTCCACGCCGACCACGAGCAGAACTGCTCGGCGAACGCGATGCGCTCGATCGGCTCGAGCCTCGTCGATCCGTACTGCTCGCTCGCCGGTGCCGCAGCCGCGCTCTACGGGCCGCTGCACGGCGGCGCCAACGAGGCCGTGCTGAAGATGCTGAACGAGATCGGAAACGTCAAGAACGTGCCGGGGATGATCAAGCGGGTCAAGGACGGCGAGTTCCGCCTCATGGGCTTCGGCCACCGCGTCTACAAGAACTACGACCCGCGCGCGACGATCATCAAGCGCACCGCCGACGAGGTCTTCGAGGTCACCGGCCGCAACCCGCTGCTCGACATCGCGCTCGAGCTCGAGAAGATCGCGCTCGAAGACGACTACTTCGTCTCGCGCAAGCTCTACCCGAACGTCGACTTCTACTCCGGGCTGATCTACCAGGCGCTCGGGCTGCCCGTGGCGATGTTCCCGGTGATGTTCGCGATCCCGCGCACCGCCGGCTGGCTTGCGCAGTGGCTCGAGCTGCTGACCGATCCGGAGCAGAAGATCGCCCGCCCGCTCCAGGTGTACCTGGGAGCGGGCGAGCGCGATTACGTCCCGATGGGCGAGCGGTCGGCTACGCCGGAGCCGGCGCCGGCTCTTCGATGAGGCTCACCTTCGCGGTCTTGCGCCGCGTGGGCGCGCCGAGTGCGTAGAAGATCACGCCGAGCGCGATGATGACGGCGAGCGGGATGAACTGCGCCGCCTCGTACTGCCAGCGCTGGTTCGAGAACCCGAGACCGTCGAGCGCCGCGTTCGGGTCCGAGGTGCCGAGGCCGGGCCAGAGCAGCACGATCGTGGCGAGCACCGCCCAGCCGGTGCAGAGGATGCCGACGATCCACACCATCGCGATCCCGCCAGGGATCTTGAACGGCCGCGGCACATGGGCGTGGCTGTAGCGGAGCTTCACGACCGTGGGGAAGATCAGGAGGTACGAGATCGTCGTCGTCGAGATCGCGAGTCCGAGCACCACGCTGAAGTACTTCTGCGAGCTCCCCGACGTGAGCACCGAAGCGAAGATCATCACGAGCGTCGCAACGATGCCCGAGGTGAGGTTGACGACGATGGGCGTGCCCCAGCGCTTCGAGAAGATGCCGAAGGAGCGAGGCGCCGCGCCGTCGTAGCCGGCGACCGCCTGGGTGCGGTCGGCGCCCATGATCCAGGTCGTGCCACTCGACACCAGGACCCAGATGAAGCCGATGGCGGCGATGTCACCGAGGACATGCCCCGCTCCGGTGAGCGTCGGAGTGCCATCGGTCGCGACGGAGCCGCCGTACACCGTGAAGACCGTCTTCATCGCGTCGATGAAGCCGCCGAGGTTCGTGATCTGGCCGGTCGGCAGCACGAGGACGATCATCAGCACAGGAATGCCGTAGAGGAGAATCGAGGCGGCGGCCGCGCGCAGGATGGTGAACGGGACGTCCCGTTTCGCGTTCGTCATCTCCTCGCCGGCCGCGTTCGGCAGCTCGAAACCGACGAAGTTGAAGAAGAGCACCGGTACGGCGGCGATGAAGATCGCGTAGGTCGGCTTGAACGAGCCGGCGCCGAAGCCGTGCACACCATGCTTGACCGCGTAGATCAGGACCGAGAGCGAGAAGAACGCAAGCAGGCCCACCCGGGCGAACGCGCCGATCGACGGGATCCACTTGCCGACGTTGAACGAGAGGATCGCGCCCCAGACCGCGAACCAGATGAAGCCAAGCAGGAAGACGTAGCGCCAGACGCTGCCCGTGCCGGAGATGTCGGTGAAGAAGGTCGAGAACGTTGTCAGCGCCGTGATCGCCAGCACGCCGCCGAGCCAGATCGGATTCGAGAGCCAGTAGATCACCGAGTTGACACCGGCGGGGAAGCGCCCGAATGCCAGCTTCATCCACTCGTAGCAGCCGCCCTCCTCCGGGAAAGCCGCGCCGAGCTCGGCGACCAGCATGGCATACGGGATGAAGAAGAGGACGCTCAGGAAGATGAGCCAGGTGAAGGCCTGAGCGCCGTTCGAGGAGACGGTGCCGAGCGTGTCGAGCCCGACGATCGTGCAGATCAGGAAGAACAGGATGTCGAACCGGCCGAAGTGCTTCTTGAGCTTTGCCTTCTCCTCGAGGGCAGCCTCGGTCGTGACATCGACGAATTCGGACGGTGCGCCGCCTGCTTCCACTGAATCCTCCCCAGGTTGTCGGTTACGTGATCCTTTGCCACGCCTCGGCGAGCACGTCACCGAGGATTCCCACGATCCGGTCGAACTCCTCCTGTCCGGCAACGAGCGGCGGCGAGATCTGGATCACCGGATCGCCACGGTCGTCAGCCCGGCAGATCAGCCCCCGGTCGAACATCGCAGGTGAGAGGAAGCCGCGCAGGAGCGTCTCGCATTCCTCGTCGGAGAACGTCTCGCGCGTCTCCTTGTCCTTGACGAGCTCGATCGCATAGAGATAACCCGCGCCGCGGAGGTCGCCGACGATCGGCAGCTCGAGCAGCTGCGCGAGCGTGGCCCGGAAGGCAGGCTCCTGTTCGCGCACGCGCTCCGGGATCCGCTCGCGCTTCATGATCTCGATGTTCTTCAGGGCGATCGCGCTCATCACGGGATGGCCGCCGAAGGTGATCCCGTGCGAGTACATGCCGGTCGACTCGAGGAACGGCTCAGCGACGCGATCGGTCGCGATCACGGCGCCGATCGCCGCGTACGACGACGAGAGCCCCTTCGCGCAGCAGATGATGTCGGGCCGGATGTCGTAGCGCTCGGAGCCGAACCATTCGCCGAGGCGGCAGAAGCCGGTGATCACCTCGTCGGCCGACAGCAAGATGTCGTACTCGTCGCAGAGCGCGCGGACGCCGCGCCAGTAGCCCTCGGGCGGCGTGAACGAGCCGCCCGCGTTCTGGAGCGGCTCCATGTGGATCAGGCACACCGTCTCCGGGCCCATCTCGACGATCGCCTGCTCGAGGTCCGCGAGCAGGAACGCCGTGAACTCGGCCTCGGTCTCGCCCGCGGGCCGGTGGTAGCGGTTCGTATTCTCGACATGGCGCACCTCGGGCACGAGCGGGAGAAACGGCTCGCGGATCGCGTCGATTCCGTTCAGCGAGAGCGCTCCCATGGTGGTGCCGTGGTAGGCGATCTTGCGCGCGATCGCCTTGGTGCGGCCCTTCTTGCCGTCGCGCGCCTGGTAGAACTGGCGCGCCAGCTTCCAGGACGACTCGACCGCCTCCGAGCCTCCCGAGACGAAGAAGACTCGGTTCAGGTCACCGGGCGCGAGTGAGGCGACCTCGTGCGCGAGCTCGATCGCGCGCGGGTGGGCGTACGACCAGTTGGTGTAGAACGGCAGCTCGCGCATCTGGTCGAGCGCGGCCTGGCCGATCTCCTCGCCGAAGCCGTAGCCGAGGTTGACCGAGAACAGCCCGGCCAGCGCGTCGAGGTAGCGCTTGCCGTTCGAGTCCTCGAGATAGCAGCCGTCGCCGCGGACGATGATCGGCACCTCGCCGCCCCCGCCCATGCGGGTGAAGTGCATCCAGAGGTGGTCGTTCGCGGCCTTCTGGAGGTCTAGCTTGGCTTTCTCCGTGGCCGCCATTAGCTGAGGCTCACCGCCACGTGCTTCACCTGCGTGTACTCCTCGACCGAGTACATGGACATGTCCTTGCCATAGCCCGACTCCTTGTAGCCGCCGTGCGGCATCTCGGAGGTGATCGGCAGGAGGTGGTCGTTGACCCACACGGTGCCGAACTGGAGGCGCCGCGCCGCGTTCATCGCGCGGGCGATGTCGCGCGTGAAGACCGAGGCGGCGAGCCCGTAGCGGACGTCGTTCGCCATCGCGATCGCCTCGTCGTCGCTCGAGAACTTCTGCACCGTGACGACCGGGCCGAACACCTCGTTCTGGACGATGTCGGCGTCCTGGGCGACGTCGGTGACGACCGTCGGCCGGACGAAGAAGCCGCGCTCGCCGACCGTGCCGCCGCCGGTGAGGATGGTCGCCTTGGCCGCAGTGGCGCGGTCGAGGAAGCCGAGCACGCGCTCCTGCTGGTCCTGCGAGATGACCGGGCCCATCTCGACGTCGTCGCCGTCGGCGGGATCGCCGACCTTGAGCGACTCGACCGCCGGCACGAGCTCCTCGAGCAGCCGGTCGTACAGCTTGGCGCCGACGATCACCCGCGATCCGGCGGTGCAGTCCTGACCGGAGTTCCAGAAGGCGGCGAGCCGGATCGCCTGGGCGACCTGCTCGGGGTCGGCGTCGTCGAAGATCACCATCGGCGCCTTGCCGCCGAGCTCGAGGTGGACTCGCTTCAGCGTGTCGGCGGCGTTGCGCGCGATCGTCTTGCCCGTCGCGACGTCGCCGGTGAGCGAGACGAGCCCGATCGCGCGATGCTCGACGAGACCCGAGCCCACCGGCACCCCGTCGCCGGTGATCACGTTCAGCACGCCGGCCGGGATGATGTCCTTCGCGAGCTCGAGCAGCCGGATGATCGAGAGCGGCGTCGACTCGGCGGGCTTGAGGATCTGCACGTTGCCGGCTGCGAGCGCGGGGCCGAGCTTCCAGACCGCCATCATCAGCGGGTAGTTCCACGGCATGATCCCGGCCACGATCCCGATCGGCTCGCGCCGCACCATCGAGGTGTAGCCCTTGATGTACTCGCCGGTCGCCTTGCCCTCGAGGTTCCGGGCGGCGCCGGCGTAGTAGCGAAGATTGTCGGCCGCGAACGGCATCTCGTCGCGCGAGGCCATCAGCGGCTTGCCGACGTTCAGCGTCTCGAGCTGCGCCAGCTCCTCTGCGTGCTCGTCGAGCAGGTCGCCCAGCTTCAACAGCACCTCGGAGCGCTCCTTCGGCGTCGCCTCGGCCCATTCCGGCTGCGCCGCCCGCGCCGCCTCGACCGCGCGCTCGACGTCCGCCGCAGTACCGCTCGGCACCTCGGCGATCGTCTCTCCCGTGGACGGGTTCAGCACCGGCATCGTGCCGCCCTCGACCGCGTCGACAGACTTGCCGCCGACGAAGTTCCTGTACTGGGAAACCGTGACGCTCATCTCGACCTCCGTTCCGACGACACGGGCCACCCTATCCGATGTTTGCGGGGATTTCCCGAAGATTGACACTCCGACGAAGATGGCAGATCCTGACTTCTTCTGCTGTAGGGGGAGAGGAGACAGCGATGGCACGGACACCGCTGATGCGTGCGTTGCAGCGACTCGCGCGGGAGCACCACGAGGCCCGGGCGCTCGGGATCAGCCCTGCCGAGCAGCGCGAGCGGACGCTCACGCGGCGCGAGCTCGTGAAGCGCGGCGGCCTGCTCGGCGCCGCGGTGATGATCGGCGGGCCGGCGGCACTCGCCCGGCCGGCGCGAGCCGGGATCGGCTGGAACCGGTCGCGGATCGCGATCGTCGGCGGCGGCATCGCCGGGCTCTCGGCGGCACTTCGGCTCCAGGACAAGGGCATCGGCTCGACCGTCTACGAGGCCTCCGACCGGATCGGCGGGCGCATGCACTCCGACCACAGCGGCTACTTCTCGGACGGCCAGGTCGCCGAGTTCTGCGGTGAGCTGATCGACACCGGGCACACGACGATTCGCCACCTCGCGAAGCGGTTCCACCTCCCGCTGACCGACCTGATCGCGGCCCAGCCGAACGGGACCGACGACACCTACTGGTTCCACGGCGGCTACTACACACAGAGCCAGGCCGACGACGACTTCGCGTCGATCGCCGACGCGCTGGCCGCCGACACCGATGCGGCCGACTATCCGACGCTCTACAACAACTACACGACGGCGGGCAAGGCGCTCGACCAACTCAGCGTCTACGATTGGATCGAGACCCGCGTGCCGGGCGGTCACTCGTCGCGCTTCGGCCGGCTGCTCGACGCGGCCTACACCGAGGAGTACGGCGCGGACACCTCGCAGCAGGCGTCGCTGAACCTGCTCTACCTGATCGGGTTCCAGCCGAACGGGCTCACCGATTTCGCGATGTTCGGCGCCTCGGACGAGCGTTTCCACATCGCCGGCGGCAACGACCAGCTGCCCGGGGCGATCGCCGACACGCTCGCCGACGTCCGCACAGGCTGGCGGATGACGTCGGTCGCGACGAACCACGACGGCACGGTCAGCCTGCGCTTCTCGACGGACTCCGGCACGACGACGGTGACCGCCGACCAGGTGATCCTGGCGCTGCCGTTCAGCGTGCTGCGGACGCTCGACTACTCGCTGGCCGGGTTCGACAACCTCAAGAAGACGGCGATCACCCAGCTCGGCGCGGGGCGCAATACGAAGCTCCAGCTCCAGTTCAGGGACCGGTACTGGAACACCCGCGGGCCCTGGGGCCGCTCGACGGGGAACCTGTTCACCGACATCGGGATCCAGAACACCTGGGAGTCGACGCGCGGCCAGAACGGTGCGTCGGGGATCCTGAACGACTACTCGGGCGGCAGCGTCGCCGCGGCTTACAACCCGTCGACGCCGTACTCGAGCGCGGCCCAGAGCCCGCAGGTCGCCGCCTACGCGACGGCGTACCTCTCACAGCTCGAGACGGTGTTCCCCGGGGTCACGCGGCACTGGAACGGCAAGGCGACGCTCTCGACGCCGTTCCGCGACCCGAACCTGCTCTGCTCCTACTCGTACTGGAAGGTCGGCCAGTACACCGGCTTCTCGGGCTACGAAGGCGCTCCGCAGGGCAATATCCATTTCGCCGGCGAGCACTGCTCGACGGATTTCCAGGGCTACATGGAGGGCGGCGCGTCGGAGGGCATCCGCGCCGCGAACGAGGTGCTGGACGCCGTGCGCTAGCGGTCAGCCCTCGAATCCGGCGGAGTCGACGTGCGACGCGTCGATCTCGACCCGCACGCGCACTTCCGTGTCCTTGCGGAACGGGTACGAGTCGGCGTCGAGGTACTTCTTCGCAAGCTTGTCGATCTGCGCGTCGGCGCCGTCCTCGGTGAACTGGGCAGTGCCGGAGACGGCGACCCACTTGTACGTGTTGGCGGGGTCGACGACGATCAGCGAGATGCTCGGGTTCGCGCGGAGATAGCGGTCCTTCGCGCGGCCGACGGCGGTGTTGAAGCCGACCTTGCCGTCGGTGACGTCGACCCAGACGACGGTGGAGTGAAGCGATCCGTCGGGGCGGGTGTCCGTCACCACGCCGACGTACGGGTTGTCATCGATGAATGCCAGCTGCTGTTCGGTCAGAGCCATGTTCGTCGTCCACCCTTTCGTCGCTTGCGTACCTCTCGACCTTAACGCCTCGACGCTGTAGCGTCTTCCGCGTGGGTCTCCTGATCGGAACACGGAAGGGCCTGTTCGCGCTCGACGACGGCGGCGAGCTCCGTGGCCCGTTCCTCGAGGGCTGGGCCGTCTACCACGCCGTGTCGCACGAGGGCGTCGTCTACGCGGCGGCGAACAGCCCGTTCTTCGGAGCCACCGTGCAGCGCTCGGCCGACGGCGGCGAGACGTGGGAGCGCGCCGAAGGGCTCGGACTGCCCGAGGAGAGCGGTCTGACGCTCAACGCCGCCTGGCACGTCGAGCCGGCCGGCTCGCGCCTCTGGCTCGGCTGCGACCCGGGCGCGCTCTTCTCATCCGAGGACGGCGGCGTCAACTGGATACCGAACGCGGCGCTGCTCGAGCATCCGACGCGCGAGCGCTGGGAGCCGGGCGCCGGCGGGTTGTGCCTGCACTCGATCCAGGTCGCGCCCGACGGGACGCTGTACATCGCGATCTCCGCGGCGGGCGCGTTCCGCTCCGACGACGGCGGCGAGACGTTCACGCCGATCAACAAGGACGTCGCCGCAGACTTCATGCCCGACGACAAGTACCCCGAGGTCGGCCAGTGCGTCCACAAGCTGCTCGTCCACCCCGCGCGGCCGGAGCGGCTCTGGCAGCAGAACCATTGCGGCGTCTACCGCTCCGACGACCGGGGCGACAACTGGCACCGGCTCGACGGCAACGGCCTGCCGAGCGACTTCGGCTTCGGGATCGCGCTCGACCCCGCCGATCCCGACGCCGCCTGGGTGATCCCCGAGGAGGGCGCCGCGAACCGCGTCACGGTCGGCGGGCGCATGGGCGTCTACCGGACGCGCGACGGCGGCGAGACCTGGGAGCTCGACGCGCACGGCCTGCCCGAGCGCGCGTGGACGGGCGTGCTGCGCGAGGGCGCCGCGTTCGACGCTGACGGCGTCTACTTCGGCACCCAGAGCGGCTCCGTGTTCGCCCGCCGCCACGACGCCGGCGGCTGGGAGGAGGCGACGAGCCAGCTCCCGCAGATCCTCTCGGTCGAGGCCGGCGCGTGGTCGTAGTCCTGCTGCCGAGCCAGCTGGAGAACGAGGCGGGCGGGCAGCGACGGTTCGAGGTCGAGGCCGGGACGGCCGGTGAGGCGCTGCACGCTTTGCCCGTCGCTGATCTCCTCTTCGACGAGCGCGACGTGCTGCGCCCGCTCGTCCGGGTCTATGTCGACGGCGAGGACGCGCGGGACGGGCTCGACGCGCCACTCGCGGCAGGCGCGACGATCCGCCTGATCGCAGCGATCGCCGGTGGCTAACACGAGCTCATTTCGGAATGATCACGGGCTGCCGGGCCGCGTTGGGCGGCGCGATGCGTCGTCCTCAGTCGCCCCGATCGCGCCGCTATCGGGGCTCCCTGCGTCCTAGCCTCGCACTCGCCCAACGCGCCCCATCAACGCGTCATCATTCCGAAATGAGCTCCGAGACCCTCACCCCGCCGCGCGAGCGCGAGCGGACCGGCCGCGGCACCGGCCAGGGCGATGCGTGGAAGGTGATCGTCCTGAACGACAACCACAACACCTTCGAGGGCGTGGCGTTCGCGCTCGCGAGCGTGATCCCGGGAGTCGACTACGACGGCGGGATGCGCCTCGCGACGAAGATCCACAACTCCGGCCGGGCCGTGGTCTGGTCGGGCCACCAGGAGCAGGCCGAGCTCTACTGGCAGCAGCTCGAGGCCAGAGGCCTGACGATGGCCCCGCTCGGCTCCTAGCGGACGGTGAAGGCGTTGCTGATCCCGAAGACGCCCGGGTCTGCCGCGTCGGCGGCGCTGATTTCTTCCATCGGGAATACCTCGACGGCCACCGTAGTTCAATAAGTATAGTTAGTACCAACCTATGAACGAGGAGAGCCCGATCGTGACTTCATTGCTGCTCGTCCCACTCGAAGACGTCGTCGTCTTCCCCAACATGACCGTGACCTTGCCCGTCGATGTCGGCGACGAGGAGCGCGTGCTGCTCGTGCCCATGCACGACGGTGAGTACGCCAAGGTCGGCACCGTTGCCGAGGTGAGCGACACCGTCCGCCTGCCCGGCGGTGCCCGCGCGGCACAGCTCACCGGCCTCCATCGCGGCCTCGCCGGCGCGGCCCACAGCGACGCCTCCGGGCGCCTGCGCGTCGAGGTCGAGGAGCGCCCCGACGAGGAGCTGCCCGGGATCAAGACGCGCGATCTCGAGCGCGAGTACCGCGCCGTCGCCGAGGAGATCCTCGAGCTGCGCGGCGACGACGGCCGCGTCGCGGCCTTCCTCCGCGCGATCGTCGAGCCCGGCACGCTGGCCGACACCGTCGGCTACTCGCCCGACTTCAGCTTCGCGCAGAAGACGAAGGTGCTCGAGGCCGTCGACGTCGTCGAGCGGCTGACCCTGGCCGTCGAGCTGCAGCGCGAGCGCCTCGCCGAGATGCAGGTGCGCAAGCGCATCCGCGACGACGTCGAAGAGGGCGCCAACAAGCAGCAGCGCGAGTACATCCTGCGCAAGCAGATGGAGTCGATCCGCAAGGAGCTCGGCGAGGACGACGGCTCCGCCGCCGACGACTACCGCACGAAGATCGAGGAGTCCGGGATGCCGGAAACCGTCCGCGAGCAGGCCGAGCGCGAGCTCTCGCGGCTCGAGCGGATGGGCGACCAGACCGGCGAGTCCTCGATGATCCGCACCTACCTCGACTGGCTGCTCGCGGTGCCGTGGGGGAAGCGCTCCGAGGAGCGGCTCGACCCGAACCACGCGCGTGAGGTGCTGGACGCCGACCACGCAGGTCTCGACGACGTCAAGTCACGCATCGTCGAGTACCTCGCCGTGCGCAAGCTGCGCGAGGAGCGCGGCATCAAGGAGGACAAGCGCTCCGGCGCGATCCTGACCCTGATCGGCCCTCCCGGCACCGGCAAGACCTCGATCGGCGAGTCGATCGCCCGCGCCCTGAATCGCGAGTTCGTCCGCATGTCGCTCGGCGGCATCCGCGACGAGGCCGAGATCCGCGGGCACCGGCGCACCTACATCGGCGCGCTGCCGGGGCGGCTCGTCCGCGCCCTGCGCGATGCGGGCACGATGAACCCGGTGATCCTGCTCGACGAGGTCGACAAGGTCGGCGCAGACTGGCGCGGCGATCCGTCCGCGGCACTGCTCGAGGTGCTCGACCCGGCGCAGAACCACTCGTTCCGCGACCACTACCTCGACGTCGAACTCGACCTCTCGGAGGTCGTGTTCATCGCCACGGGCAACGTGGCCGACACGATCCCGGGACCGCTGCTCGACCGCATGGAGGTGATCCGTTTCGACGGGTACACCACTGACGAGAAGGTCGCCATCGCGCGCGGGTACCTGTGGCCTCGCCAGAGCGAGCGCAACGGGCTGCTCGAGAACGAGGTCGAGATCTCGGACGACATGCTCGAGCTGATCGTCTCCCAGTACACGCGCGAGGCAGGCGTCCGCCAGCTCGAGCGTGAGCTCGGGACGCTGCTCCGGAAGACCGCGACCGGCATCGCCTCGGGCAAGACCGAGCCGCCGGTGACGATCGACGAGCCCGCAGTGCGCGACGCTCTGAAGCGGCAGCGGTTCTACCAGGAGGCAGCCGAGCGCACCGCGGTGCCCGGCGTCGCGACCGGTCTCGCCGTGACCGGCGCCGGCGGCGACGTGCTGTTCGTCGAGGCGACCCGGATGCCGAGCGCATCCGAGGGGCTCGTCCTCACCGGACAGCTCGGCGACGTGATGAAGGAGTCTGCGCAGATCGCGCTCTCCTACGTCCGCAGCCATGCGTCGGAGCTCGGGATCGACGAGAGCCTGTTCGAGAACGCCACGTTCCACGTGCACGTCCCGGCGGGCGCGATCCCGAAGGACGGCCCGAGCGCAGGAATCACGATGACGACCGCACTCGCGTCGCTCCTGACTGGCCGCCCCGTCAAGCACACCGTCGGGATGACCGGCGAGGTGACGCTGCAGGGACGCGTGCTGCCGATCGGCGGCCTCAAGCAGAAGGCGCTCGCCGCCCACGCTGCCGGCCTCACCGACGTGATCGTCCCCGAGCGGAACAGGGCCGACCTCGACGACATCCCCGAGGATGTCCGCAACGAGATGGCCTTCCACCCGGTGATGAGCCTCGGCGAGGTGCTCGAGCTGGCGCTAGAGCCCAAGCCGACGCAGGCACATGCG
This sequence comes from uncultured Actinomycetes bacterium, assembly GCA_963718355.1. GTDB lineage: Bacteria > Actinomycetota > Thermoleophilia > Gaiellales > Gaiellaceae > CAVQZA01. The sequence goes on along the minus strand of CAVQZA010000016.1, from coordinate 3,548 downwards.
CTGTCGTAGTTGCGCGCCGATGCCCGAGGAGATCCGCCGCGCGGCGGATCTCCTCGAGCGGCGCTGGCTGCTCTCGCTGCTCTGGGCGCTCCATTCGGGGCTCGTCCGCTTCGGCGAGTTCAAGCAGGCGCTCGAGGGTGTGCCTCCACGCACGCTGGCCCTCCGGCTCGTCGAGCTGGAGGACGCAGGCTTCGTGGAGCGGCGCGTGATCGACGCGCGTCCGCCGCGGGTCGAGTACCGGCTCACGCCGGCCGGCGAGCGGCTCGGCAAGATCGTCGAGGCCGTTTCCGCCTTCGCCGCGCGCTAGCGTGGTCGGCATGCGCCGGCTGCTCCCGCTCGTCTGCATCGTCGTCGCGGTCGACACGATCCTCTACACGGCGCTCGTCCCGCTGCTGCCGCACTACACCGAGGTCTACGGGCTCTCGAAGGCTGGTGCGGGGCTGCTCGCGGCGATGTACGCGATCGGCGCCCTCGTCGGCGGGCTTCCCGCGGGTTCTGCGGCGTCCCGGCTCGGGCCGCGTGCCGCGGTGCTCGGCGGGCTCGCGCTGATGGCGATCGCAAGCCTCGTCTTCGCCTGGGCGGGCGTGATCGAGGCGCTGTGGGTCGCCCGCTTCCTCCAGGGCGTCGGTAGCGCGCTCACCTGGACGGGCGCACTCTCGTGGCTCGGGACGACAACGCCGAGCGCGCGACGCGGCGCCGTGATGGGGACGGCAATGGCGGCGGCGGTCGTCGGTGCGCTGCTGGGCCCCGCGTTGGGCGCGGTCGCGAGCGTCGTCGGCACGCGCGCCGTCTTCACCACCGTCGCGGTCTTCGCCGCGGCGCTCGCCCTCTGGGCAATCCGGCTTCCCCCCGCTCCCGCCGACCCGCAGCCGCTCATGCTCGCGTTCAGAGCCCTGCGCGATCGCGGGATCCTCACCGGGCTCTGGCTGACGACGCTGCCCGCGCTGCTCTTCGGCGTCCTCTCCGTGCTGATGCCCCTGTCGCTGAACGACGTCGGCTTCGGCGCCGTCGCGATCGGCGCGGTCTGGCTCGTGGCCGCCGCGGCCGAGGCAGTGATCAACCCGGTGCTCGGCCGGATCACCGACCGGCGCGGGCCGTTCGTGCCGGTGCAGGTCGCGCTCGTCGGCTGCATCGTCGTCTCGCTGCTGCTCGCCGTGCTCTCAGGCCCTGTCGCGCTCGTCACGCTGACGCTGATCGCAGGCGTGGCCTACGGCGCCTTCTATACGCCTGGACTTTCGGTGCTGTCGCACAGGGCCGAGCACATCGGCCTCGCGCAGGGGCTCGTGTTCGGACTGATGAATCTCGCGTGGGCGGTCGGAAACTCGGTTGGGCCGCTCGCCGGCGGGGCGCTCGCGGATGCGGTGGGCGATGCTCTCCCCTATGTCCTGGGCGCCGCTGTCTGCGCGGTGACCCTGGTCTGGGTGCGCCGGCTACAGCATGAACGCGCCGCCGTTCTGGTCGATCGCCTGGCCGGTGACGCCGCGGGCGTCGGGCGAGAGTAGCCAGAGCACCGTTCCCGCGATGTCCTCCGGCTCGCTCATCCGGCCGAGCGGCACCGCCTTCATCGCCTCGGCGTAGGCCTCCTCACGAGTGCCTCCGATCGCCTCTGCGAAGCCGTCGATCCCCTCCCACGCCATGTCGGTGTTGACCCAGCCCGGGCAGATCGCGTTGACCTGCACGCCGTCGCCGCCGAGCTCCGCCGCGAAGGCGCGCACGAGGCCGAGCAGCCCCGCCTTCGAGGCGCAGTAGCCCGTGTAGCCCGGCACGCCGATCCGCGCGAGGATCGAGGCGACCACGACGAGATGCCGTGCGCCCTGGCGCTGCGCGGCGCGCGCGCACCAGTAGGTACCCGTCAGGTTGGTGGCGACGAGATCCTCGAACCGGTCGTCCTCGCCGGGCTCGTTCGGCCCACCGATCCCGGCGTTCGCGACGAGCGCGTCGATCCGCCCGATCCGCTCGAACACTGCGTCGACCTGGGCGCGATCGCGGATGTCGCAGGCGTGGCCCTCTCCCACTTCGAGCCTCGAAGCGTCTCGCGCGAGCGCGCTCACCCGCGCGCCTTCCGCGACCAGGCGCGAGGCGATCGCGCGGCCGATTCCCGTCCCCGCGCCGGTGACGACGACGTGCATTTCCTTGACGTCCACGGTTGCGCACCCTACCCTCCCTGTGGGCGCGATTCCGCGCAGGGAAGCCGAGCGAGAGGAGACTGCACCGATGACTGTCGATACGCACCTCTCGCTTCGCGCCACCTAGCCCTTCTGAACGGGGCCGGGACGGCGCGTCCGTCCTGCCATCACGTTCGAAGGAGAATCGCTTGTCACTGATCGAGCTCGGATGGGGCCCTGACCTCGCCGAACACTTCCAGGAGCACGCCGCCGCCGGCCTCGTCGCCGGCCGGATCGCCGTGCCCAACCGCGGCAGCTACCTCGTCCTCACCGACGACGGTGAGCTGACCGCCGAGATCTCAGGAAAGCTCCGCCACGAGGCGGCTCCCGGCGAACTGCCCGCCGCCGGGGACTGGGTCGCGGTCGCAACCCGCCCCGAAGAGGGCACCGGCACGATCCACGCCGTCCTCCCGCGCCGCAGCGCAGTCATCCGCAAGGCGGCCGGCAATCCCACCGAGGCGCAGGTCGTCGGCGCCAACATCGACACCGTTTTCCTCGTCACCTCGCTGAACGACGATCTCAACCTGCGCCGCCTCGAGCGCTACCTCGCAACCGCGTGGGAGAGCGGCGCGCAGCCTGCGATCCTGCTGACCAAGGCCGACCTCTCCGACGACGCCGACGCGGCGACCGCCGAGGTCCAGTCGATCGCCTACGGCGTGCCCGTCCACGCGATCGCGACGGTCACCGGCGAGGGGATCGCCGAGCTCGACGTCTATCTCGCCGAGGGCAAGACGGTCGCGCTGATCGGCTCGTCGGGCGTCGGCAAGTCGACGCTCGTGAACCACCTCGCCGGACGCGAGGTGCTCGCCACGCAGGAGATCCGCGAGAGCGACGGCCGCGGCCGGCACACGACCTCGCACCGGGAGCTCGTCCCGCTGCCGGGCGGCGGGCTCGTGCTCGACACGCCCGGAATGCGCGAGCTCCAGCTCTGGGAGTCGACCGAGGGGATGCAAGAGGCCTTCGACGACGTCGAGGATCTGGTCGACGAGTGCCGCTTCGCGGACTGCTCGCACGGGGTCGAGCCGGGCTGCGCGATCCAGGCGGCGCTCACGGCGGGGACCCTCGCGCCCGAGCGCTACGAAAGCTGGGTCAAGCTCCAGCGCGAGCTGGCGCACCTCGAGCTGAAACAGGGCGGGCGAGCGCTCGCCGAAGCCCGAAAGGCCCGGCGAGCGTTCGCCAAGAAACTCCGTACTACTGCCTGGTAGCTAGGTCGACTCCTCCAGCGGCGGCGCGGGCCTGACGAAGGCGTAGATCAGGCTGCCGAGGACCGGGAGAACGCAGATCACCACGAGCCAGACGAACAGATGCACCCGGGGACAAGCCCTCGCCGGTAGCGCTTGATCAGGTCGTAGACCGCGTACGCGACGAACGCGACTACGAAGA
>CAVQZA010000015.1:0-81278 GCA_963718355.1 uncultured Actinomycetes bacterium | reverse complement strand
GGGAATCTTCGCCGGCGTCTCGTCCGGCGCCACAGTGCACGTGGCACGGAAGCTCGCCGAGGAGCTCGACGAGGGCGTCGTCGTCTGCATCCTCGCCGACGCCGGCTGGAAGTACCTCTCCGCAGACTTCTGGGAAGCCGACGACGTCGCCGAGTCGATGGAGCGCACGCTCTGGTGGTGATCCCTGCGGAGGTCCGAGAGGCCCTCCGCGAGCACTCCCAAGCCGAAGCGCCGAACGAAGCCTGCGGACTGCTGCTGCTCCGCGACGGCACCGCCGAGCGCTACCTGCCGGGCCGCAACGTCGCAGCCTCGCCGTACCGCTTCGAGCTCGCCTTCGACGACCCCGACGTGTGGTTCCTGGAGGACGAGGGCTACGAGCTCGCCGTGTTCCACTCGCACCTCTCGTCGCCGGCTCACCCGTCCAGGACCGATGTCGAGAACATCGGTCTCTGGAACGGGAAACCGTACGTGATCTACTCGGTCGCGCGAGACGAGCTGGCGGCGTTCAGGATCGAGGGCCGTGCGATCGTCGCGCTACCGCTCAGCTGACCTTGAAGCTGCCCTTCATGAACGACGCGTGCGGGTCGCACACGAACTTGTAGGTGCCCTTCGCCAGCTTGACCGTCCAGGTCTGGTTGCCGGTGCCCGGGACGCTGGTCTTCTTGTTCACGCCGGGCCCGGTCAGATGGAAGTTGTGCTGGGCCGACTTGTCAGCGATCTTGAACGTGTAGGTGCCGGCCTTCAGCGCCGTGACCTTCTTCCCGCCCTGCGTGAGCGTGATCGTGAAGCCAGGGCCGACCGTCCCGTTGAGCGTCGGTGTTGCAGCCTGGGCGGCGACGACAACGACGAGTGCCGCGAGAGCGGCAACCGAGGCGAGCAGCATGATGCGAATGCGGTTCAAAGCGATTCTCCTTGCTCGATCTGCGGGTCTTCGTGATCGTAGCCAGAGTCCTCTTTCTGTCGCTTCTCGAACCGCACCTCGAGCCGCTCGATCCGTGAGCCTTCGACGTCGATCACGGTGAAGCACACGCCGTCCCAGGCCACCTCGTCGCGCGGCTCGGCGGCGCGGCCGAGCTCGCCGAAGACGAAGCCCGCAATCGTGTGGTAGTCCTCGTCCGGCAGCGCCGTCCCGAACTGCTCGTTGAAGTCGTCGATCGTGAAGGTGCCGTCGATGCGGATCGTGTGCTCGTCGACCTGCTCGACCGTCTCGTCGGGAAGGTCGTACTCGTCGGCGATCTCGCCCACGATCTCCTCGAGTAGATCCTCGAGGGTGACGATCCCCTCCATCGCGCCGTACTCGTCGACGACGATCGCCATGTGCTGCTTTGTGCGCCGGAACTCGGCGAGCAGGGCGGCGAGGTCCTTCGTCTCGGGGACGATGTAGACGGGCCGGAGGATGTCCTCGACACGTGCGTTCGCGAGGCCGACGTCGTGCATCGCCGAGAAGAGGTCGCGAACGTGGAGAACGCCGACGATCTCGTCGAGCGAGCCGCGGTAGACGGGGTAGCGCGTGTACGGCGAGTCGATCACCGCCGCGAGCATCTCCTCGGGCGGCAGGTCGATCGAGAGCGCGACCACCTCGGGCCGCGGCACCATCACGTCGGAGGCCTCCTTGTCGGCGAAGTCGAAGACCTTGTAGAGCATCTCCTGCTCCTGCGGCTCGATCTCACCGCGCCGGGTCGCGTCACCGAGCAGCATCCGCAGCTCGGCCTCCGAGTGCACCCCGCCCTCCATGTCGGACTGGAGACCAAGCGCCTGGAGGACGAGCTCCGTCGACCGCTGGAGCACCCAGATCACCGGCTTCATCAGCACGAAGAAGCCACGCACCGGGTTCGACACCGCGAGCGCCGTCCGCTCCGGATAATTGAGCGCGACGCCCTTCGGCACGAGCTCGCCGATCACGACATGGAAGAACGTGATGATGAGGAACGCAAGAATCACGGCGATGACCGTCGCCACGAACGGGTCGAAGACCTTCACGAGCGCGTGCTCGCCGAGCGCTCCGATCGCCAGGCTCGTGAGCGTGACGCCGAGCTGCATGGCCGCAATGAAGCGAGGCGGGTTGGCCGTGATCCGCATCACGGCGCGCGCGCGACGGTTCCCCTGCTGCTCGAGCTCGGCGAGCCGCGTGCGCCGCACCGTCACGAGGCCGTACTCGGCGGCGACGAAGAATGCGTTCAGAAGGATGATCGCCGCAACGGCGACCAGCTCGAGCGTTAGGGTCATGCCCCGCCTAGTGGGGCGTCTGTACTGGGAAGATCGTCTGCCAAGAAGATCTACGCGGCAGTATAGGTAACGAGGCCGTCGGCATCGGCTCGCGCGGCCCCACCCTCGAAGACGAGCCGTTCGAGATGCGAAAGCGTCTCCGCGACTGCGAAGCGACGGGCCGCCGGCTTCAGCTCGCGGCCAAAGAGATTCAGCGAGACCTCGTAGCCGGAGCGCGGGGCGCCGGAGAGCGACGCCGCCGTCCGGGCGAGCCGCACACGATGGTGCTCGAGGAGCTCGCGCGCGCGCCCGGTCGGATCGTCGATCCTTGCGCCGTGGCCGCCGAGCGCCAGCCGCGCATCAAGCTCGATCGTGCGCTCCAGCGAGGCGATGAAGTCGCCGAGCGGATCCGGGCGACTGTCCGGGTAGAGCCCGACGGCGGGTGAGATCGGGGTCAGCAGGTGATCGGCCGCGATCAGGACTCCATCCTTGAACAGACAGAGCTGACCGTCGGCGTGGCCGGGCATCGGCACGACCTCCCAGCCGTCGACGAGCGCGCCCGGCTCGAGACGAGTCGGGGCCTCGGCGTAGCGGATGAACGAGCCGTAGATGAAGCCGACCTCGAGCAGCTCGTTCGCGACTGCGGTCGGCACTCCGTTCGCGAGGAACCACGAGGCGATCCGGCCCGGCCATTCGGGATTGCCCCACACGAGCAGGCACTGCTCGTAGTCGAGCTCTCCCTCGAGCACCTCGGCGCCCGTCAGGTCGCGGACATCGGCGGCCGCGCCAACGTGGTCTGGGTGCATGTGGGTGATCACGATCCGGCGCACCTCGAAGCCCGCCAACTCCTCGGCCCAGCGCTCTTTCGCATCCGGAAGCCCGAGCCCGGTGTCGACGAGCGTCCAGCCGTCGTCGCCCTCGAGGAGGTAGGTGTGAACATGCCCCGGCCGGCTCGGCAGGGGGAGCGTCACACGCAGGATTCCGTCTTCGATCCGCTCGGCAACGGGCGCCATGGGACGAGTATCGCGGAGACTGCCGCAGCGGGGACTAGACTGCGCAGACTGTGGCTGAGGGCAACGAGATCACCTGCCTGATCGTCGATGACCACGAAGTCGTCCGCGAGGGCCTGCGACTGTCGCTGTCGCGGGCGCCGCACATCCGCGTCGTGGGCGAGGCGGCCGACGGCGAGAGCGCGGTCGCACTCGCCGAGCGCCGGCGGCCGGACGTCGTGATCATGGACGTGCGGATGCCGGGAATGGACGGGCTCGAGGCGACGAAGATCCTCAGCGAGCGCCTGCCCGACACCGCCGTTCTCATCTTCACGGCCTACAGCGAGCGCTCCTTGCTCAGCCGCGGGCTCGAGTCGGGCGCGAAGGGCTACATCCTCAAGGAGGCTCCGCACCCGACGCTGCTGCGCGCGATCGAGAAGGTCGCAGCGGGCGAGGGGTACGTCGACCCGGCCCTGATGCCGTCGTTCCTGCCCGGCAAGGACCAGACGGACATGCTGACCGGCCGCGAGCGCGAGATCCTGCAGCTGCTCGCCGACGGGATGTCGAACGCGGACGTCGCGGCGCGCCTCTTCATCAGCCAGGAGACGGTCAAGAGCCACGTCCGCCACATCCTCTCGAAGCTCGAGGCGGACACCCGCACGCACGCGGTCGCGATCGCGCTGCGTGAGGCGATCATCGACTAGTGACCGTTGCACTGATCGCGGTGCTCGCCGCGCTCGCGCTGGCGGCGGCGGCCGTCGCGCTCTACCTCGTGTTCAGCGAGCGGCGCCGGCACACCGAGATCGAAGAGGAGCTCTCGGCGCAAGCGAGTCACCTCGAGCAGCTCGTCGAGTCGACCGCCGCGATCGCGTCGAGCCTCGAGGAGACGCATGTCCTCGAGCAGACGGTCCTCGAGGCGGAGCGACTCTTCGACGCGCGCGCGAGCCTGCTGCCGGCGGGCGAGCGCGGTGGGATCACCCTGCCGATCCGGGTTCGCGACACCGAGGTCGCGGCGCTCCGCATCCAGACCGACCGCACGCTCTCGCGCGGCGACCTCGCCCGGGCCGCAGTGCTCACCGACGTCGCGGGCCGCGCGGTCGAGAACGCGCGCCTGCTCGAGGAGGCGAAGGTGCGCGAGGCCGCGCGCGCGCTGCTCTCCGACCAGCTGATCACCGCCGAGCAGGACGAGCGCAGACGCCTCGCGCTCTTCCTCCACGACGGCCCGGTGCAGTCGATGGCCGGGATTGCGCTGATGCTCGACGGGGCCCAGCACGCGATCGACACCGACCAGCTCGAGCAGGCGAAGACCGTGATCGCCTCGGCGCTCGACCGGCACCGGCAGACGATCCGCGAGCTGCGCGACCTCTCGTTCAACCTCGAGCCGGTGGTGCTGCGCGACCAGGGCTTCGGCACGGCGGTGCGCGCGCTGGCCGAGATGCTCGGGATGGCGAACGAGATCCAGATCGACGTCGACGTCGAGCCGGCGGAGGAGCTCGGCGAGAACACGCAGGCCGCGCTCTACCAGATCATCCGCGAGGCGCTGAACGGCGCAATCCGCCGCGGCCCGCCGTCCCAGGTCACGGTCAGGGTCGAGCTCGGGGAGGACGGCGGGATCGCGACCGTGATCGCAGACGACGCGCCCGGCGAGCGGCGGCGCACGAGCTTCGATGCGATCGCCGAGCGGGCCCGAGCGATCGACGGCCGCTTCAGCGTCGAGCAGGGCGAGGACGGCGGCACGACCGTGCGCGTCGACCTTCCCGCCTACACCGTCTAACGACTACTCGATCGGTTCGTTCTGGACGTTGAACTCGGTCGCGTAGGCCGCGGTGAGGTTGTTGACCACGTCCAGGTCGGGATGCGCGTAGTTGATCGGGACGAAGGCTTCCCATTTGTCCGGAAGCGCGTCCTCCGGAAAGATCGCCTCGACCGGGCACTCGGGCTCGCAGGCGCCGCAGTCGATGCACTCGTCGGCGTTGATCACGAGAATCCGGTCGGCCTCGTGGATGCAATCCACGGGGCAGACGTCGACGCAGGAGCGGTCCTTAACGTCAATGCACGGCTCGGCGATGATGTAGGTCATATCTGAGTCCTACTCTACCGATGCGACCAGTTCGTCGACCAGTTCAGGTGCACGCTCCACGAGGGCCGATTTCACGATCACCTGGTCGAATCCTGCCTCGTGCGCACCGCGCAGCCCGGCCGTGTCGGTGTGGTTCGTGAAGCCGAGGATCGGGATGTCCGGATATGTGTCGGCGACCTCCTGCGCGTCGATCCGCGAGATGTCGCAGATCACGAGCTCGGGCGGCTCGACGCTGTCGACCGTGATCAGTCGATGGCCCGGCAGGAGCACCTCGAGCTTCGAGCGGAAGAAGAGGTCGACCCCCGCCAACAGGATCGTGGCCATGCGGCGAGGCTAGCACCTGGGGCGGTCGTCAGACGCCGAGCCCGAACACGTTCAGCGCCCGGTTGATGCCGACGCGCAGCCACCAGTACCGGTCGAAGAAGAGCAGCAGGCCCAGCGCGACGAGGATCGCGCCGCTGACGACGCGGATCACCGTGTAGTGGTCGCGCAGCCAGCGGAACGCGCCCATCGCACGGGTGAACGCGATTCCGGCGAGCAGGAATGGCACCGCGAGGCCAAGCGAGTAGGCGAAGAGGAGCAGCGACCCTTCCCACGCGGTGTTCGAACCTCCGGCGAGGATCAGGATCGAGGCGAGTACAGGGCCGACGCACGGCGCGGCGCACACCGCGAACGCGGCGCCGAGGAGCAGCCCCGAGCCGCGCCGCTGCGCGCCGCCGACGAGACCCGGCGCGATCAGCCGCTCCGGCACCGGCAGCAGCCCGAGCAACGCGAGGCCGAGCACGATCACGACGAAACCGGCGATCTCCTGCAGCACGCGCTGGTTATGGACGAGCGACCCGCCGGCGGCGCCCGCCCCCGCGCCGAGCAGCACGAAGAGGAGCGTGAAGCCGGCGATGAAGGGCAGGCTCGCGACCGTGACGCGCCGAGCCGTGCCGCGCTTGCCGAGTTGCGCGGGATCGACGGAGGAGACGGCGGAGAGGTAGCCCGGTACGAGCGGCAGCACGCAGGGCGCGAGAAACGAGACGAACCCGGCGGCGAACGCGATCGGGAGCCGGCCGGTCATGCGTCGAGGCGGGCGAGCTCCTCGTCCACGCGCCGCTCCAGGTCGGGCTCGAGCGCGGCGGACGGCGGTGCGGGCTCGGTCGGCTCGCGCGAGCGGCTCCAGTGCCAGACGGCGACGGTCACGACGCCGACGCCGATGAGGAGCCCCGCGATCGGGAGCCACCAGGCGAGGAGGCCGAAGCCCTTGTGCGGCGGCGCCGCGAGGATCGCCGGCCCGTACTGCACGACGAGCTCGTTCTTGATCTCGCCGCGCGTGTCTCCGGCCGCGATGCGCGCCGAGATGAATGCCTCGATCTGCCGGGCGACGGGCGAGCTCGACTGGTCGAGGGTCGTGTGGCAGACCGGGCACATCACCTCGCCCTCGAGCTCGCCGAGGGTCGGATGCTGCTCGCTCGCGAACGCCGCCGGCGCGAGCGCGAGGAAGACGAGCACGACGAGGATCGGCCTCACGACCGAAGCGCTCGACGGATCGATGCGTCGTACTGCGCCTTGAACTCACGCGACGAGAGAATCGAGCCGGAGATGTGGGCGCCGACGAGCCGGCCCGTGCGATCGACGAAGAACGTCTCCGGGAAGCCGGTCACGCCGTAGCGGTCGACCACGGCGCCGGGCGCGTCATGGACGATCGGATAGGTGATCCCGTATTTGTGCGCGAAGTGCTTCGCGTCACTCGCGCCGTCCCAGGCGTCGACGCCGAGCACGACGAGACCTTGCTTCCTGTACTGCTGCCATGTCTTTTCGAGCGCCGGCAGCTCCGACTTGCACGGCGCACACCAGGAGGCCCAGAAGTTGAGGACGACCACTTTGCCGCGCAGCGAGGCAAGCTCGAGCTTGCCGGGCCCGTCGAGCCGCGAGAGCGTGAACAGCGGCGCGGGCGGATGCTTGCCGGACGCGAGTGCCTTCTCGACGCCGCTCCCCGGCTGGTGCGTCACCTTCCAGACGAGCAGCGCGAACAGGCCGACGACCGCAGCGACAGCGAGCGCCTGGGCCGCGAGCTTCCCCCAGCGGGCCATCAGGCCGCGACGATGAACACAGGTGTGCCCACCTCGACGTGGTCGAACAGCCATTCCGAGTCGACCACGTGCATGCGGATGCAGCCGTGCGAGAGCGAGTAGCCGATCGAGCTCTCGTTGTTCGTGCCGTGGATTCCGACCCCCGGGGCCGAGAGGCCCATCCAGCGCGTCCCGAGCGGGTTGCCCGGGCCCGGCGGCGTCGGCTTCTCGCCCGCCGCCCACGCGTCGTTCGGCGGGTACCACCATGGGTTCTTCCAGCGCACAACGATCTTGAAGTCACCGAGCGGCGTCGGGTAGATCGCCTGCCCGGTGGCGACGGGGAAGGTGCGGACGAGGCGCTCGCCGTCGTAGAGCTTGAGGCGATTCGCGCCGCGGTGGATCACGATCACCGGGGCCTCGAGGCTGGCCGTCGTCACGGTCGGCGTGACGACCTTCGTCGGCACGAAGAGCGGGTCGCGGCTCCCCGAGACGAGCGCGGCCGTGATGGCCCGCGCGGTCGCAGTGCGGTCGAGCTTCAGCCCGGCGCGGCTCGGCCGGATCAGTGGCTTGAGGGTCCGGAGCGAGAGCTGCGCGTCGACGGCCGGCTCGTCGACCGTCTTCGCGATCCCGGCGAGGTACCGGCGCAAGGGGCCCTGGCGCACGTCGACCTGGAGCTGGACCTTGGTGCCCGGCCGCGCAGACTGCGCGGCCCATACGGCGCGCTTCGCGTAGGCGACGGCACCGAGATCTGCGGGATCGACGAGCTCGAGCTTGCTGCCGACGACGAGCGAGAACTGCGTCTCGAACGCCGCCCGCACCGCCGCGTACGCGCTCGAGACCGGGAGCCCGCCGACCGGGACGCCGGCGATCGTGACACCCGACGGAAGCGTCTTCGGGGCGCCCGTGGCGGCCGGGCCCTGCGCAGCAGTGGCCAGCAGCACCGCGATCGCGACGGCAACGGATATGAGGGCTGTGCGCTTCACGGCTGGGATTCGAAGACCCTCGGGTCGTTGGTGATGATACCGGCGACGCCGAGCGATTCCAGACGCCTGCGGGTGGCCGGATCGTCCACCGTCCAGACGAGCACCGGCACGCCGAGCGCAGTGCAGCGGTCGATGACGGCGCCGGTGACGACCGCGTGGTTCAGGGTCACCGCCGTCGCGCCGGATCGCTCGATCATTCCGCCGATCCGGGTGGGCAGCATGCTCTGCATCAGGAAGAGGCCCGGCGTGGTGAGCGCGTTGAGCCCGCCGCGCTTGGTCATCCCGAACCGGTCCTCGGGATAGGTCAGCGAGGTCCTTAGCTCCGGCTCGAGCTCGCGCACGCGCCGCAGCGCCGAGAAGCCGGCGCCGCTGACGAAGGCGTGCCCGACGAGCGCGTGGCGGCGCACCGCCTCGACGACGCCCGCAGGGTCGCGGAGCTTGAGGTCGATCTGGACGCGCGCCCCACGCGCCGCCAGGAACTCGAGCGTCTCGTCGAGAAGCAGTGGCTCGACACCCGCAGCCGGCGGATCGTGCGCGACTGCGATCCTGCCGTCGCGCAGCTCGAGCACGTCCAGCTCGACCATGTCCATGCCGTGGTCGAGCGCCGCGGCGAACGAGCGCAACGTGTTCTCGGGCGCAAGCAGGGGCGCCCCACGGTGGCCGATCCGCAGCACACGACCGTCGACACGATCCAGCGAGATCACGATGCGGATACTCGCTGATTGAACTCGTTTCAGAACGAAGCGCTATGTCGTCATTCTGAAACGAGTTCTTATGCAGGCAAAACGTGCCGAAACGACTTACACTTCGCGGATGGCCGACACCGCGCCGAGGCGCCAGCCACTCCAGGAAGACCCGCCGACCGACCCGAACGCAGTCGGCGAGGCATATCGCTTCCACCGTGCCCGGCGCCGCGCCCACGTCCGCCATCGCCAGGAACGCCGCAAGGCAGGCCTCCGCTACTACGTCGTATTACTGCTGCTTCTGATCGGGACGCTCGTGATCGCGGTCACGATCTGGAGCCAGGTCCGCAAGGCATTCGGGATCTAACCGCGTCATACTCCCGCCGATGGAACCGGAATTCGAGGACTTCCAGGAGATCGAGCCCACGCAGGAGCGTCAACTGGGCCCGCTGCCTCGCACCGGCGGCGGCTACTGGCTCCTCGGCGAGCGCGTCCAGTGGATTTCCGCCATGGTGCTGCTGCTCTCGGCGTTCATGGGCTGGTACAGCGGCTCTGGCGACGGGCTGACGATCGCGGTGACGGGCTGGAACACCGGGATCCTCGGCAAGCTCGTGTTCTTCATCGGGCTCCTCGTGCTCGCGCTGTTCTGGCTGCGCCGCGCGGGGATCGAGCCGCCGCCGTCCGTGCCCGAGAGCCTGATCGTGGTCGCGCTCGGCTCGCTCGCGACCGTGTTCGTGCTGATCCGGCTGATCTCGATCCCGGACACGTTCCTTCCCGCCAACGGGCGCGGGATCGGGATCTGGATAGCGTTACTCGCCGCGATCGCCGTGATCGGCGCGGGCCTGCTGCAGGCCGCCGACGAGCTCTAGCGCCGCCGTCGCCGCACTGAAGGTGATCACCGAGGCGGAGCGCAGCAGCGCCTCGGCGTCGTCGGTCGGGATCTGCTCGTCGAGCAGGATCAGATCGGGCGCGTCGACCTCGAGCAGTGCGAGCCCCTCATCGGTGTCGGCAGCGTCCCGCACCCAATAGCCCTCGGCCTGGAGCGCAGCGCGAAGCCGGGCGCGCGCGTCGGCGTCCGCCGAGACGACGAGCACCGAGGCGCCGCTCCGTGGCCGGCCCGCCGGGCCGAAGCGGGCGAGAAACGCGTCGAGATCGGGCCGCCGGAAGCGCCGGTGACCGCCGGGCGTGTAGAAGGCGGGCACCCGGCCCTGGTCGGCCCAGCCGCGCAGCGTGCTCTTGGCGACACCGAGGTAGCCGGCCGCGGCGCCGAGCGTGAGCCACTCACTCGTGCTCACGGATGGGTGACGGTCACGGTGACGGTCGTCCGCGCGGCGGGTGCGAGCGGCAGCGGCTCGAGCGTGCGGACGAGGCTCTGCGTGCCGGCCGGCGCCGGGCCTTCACTCAACGATTCGCCGAGCGCCACGCCGACGGCGAACGCCAGCACGACGAAGCCGATCACGGCCAGCCGCTTGGGCCAGCGGCGGCGGGGCGTGCGAGGGCGGGCGGTAGCGCTCACGGCTCGTAGTCGACCGCGCCGCGCTGGTAGAGGTGGAAGGCCGCGTCCTCGGCGGTCGCGAGGGTGCGCGGCCAGTTCTTCACGGGCGCGCGCTCCGAGACGACCTCGCGCACCCAGCGCTCTGCGCTGCCGTACGTCTCGACGAGCTCGGCGAGGGTGAACACGGCGCCGAGCCGCCGGCGCAGCTCGTCGGTGATCGTCTCGACCTGGATGAGCAGGCGCGTGTAGGCCTCGCCGTCGCTACGGCTCGCCTCGAGGCGCCGGTAGCCCTGCTCCCACTCGTGGCGCGCGCTTTCGACGGACGTCTGCATCGCGCCGATGCTAGCGTCGCGACGATGCCGGGAGCCGTCCGCGTATTCATCGCCTGCTCGCTCGACGGCTTCATCGCCGGGCCCGACGACGACCTGAGCTGGCTTCCGGAGCCGCAGGGTGACGATCACGGGTTCGCAAGGTTCCTCGACGGGATCTCGGCACTGCTGATGGGCCGCGCGACCTACCGCGTGCTCGAGAGCTTCACCGGCGAGTGGCCCTTCGGCGAGCGCCCAGTGTTCGTCGCGACGACCCGGCCGCTGGAGCAGGCGCGGCCCACGGTGCACGCAGTGTCGGGGACTCCGGCCGACCTCCTCGCCGCGGTGCGCGAGGTCACAGACGGCGACGTCTACCTCGACGGCGGGAACCTGATCCGCCAGTTCCTCGACGCGGGCCTCGTCGACAGCATCGTCGTCACCATCGTGCCGGTGGTGCTCGGCTCCGGCGCGCCGCTCTTCGCCGGAGCGCAGCGACACCGGCTCGAGCTCGAGGCCGTCCGCGAGTCGAGCGGCGGGCTCGTTCAGCTCACCTACCGCGCCTAGCTGCAGCAGCGCCCAGCGGGCCACGGCGACTCGACCTCGGCCAGGATCCGCTCGCCGAGCTCGTACCCAGGACGCGCGAGCGCGTAGGCGACGTGCGCGTGCAGGCACTTGAGCTGCACGGGGTTGCGTGAGCCGCCGATCCCGAGCTCGAGCGAGGCGCCGTCGTCACTGCCCACCACGCCGCCGGCGAGCTCCCGCCGCACCGTGCGCTGCTCCGCGGTCGCGCGGTCGAGGCTCGCGCGCAGGTCGGGATCAGCGGCGACCGCCGCGCTCCAGCGCTCGACCCCTCCGGCCGCCTCGAGCCGCGCGACCGCGGCGACGAGGTGCGGGCAGGTCAGGTAGTAGGTGGTCGGGAAGGGCTCGCCTACGAGGTCGTACGGCGCCTGCTCAGTGACCGCCGGACGGTCGTACGGGCAGCGACAAGCCACGCGGAGAAACGCCCGCGGGGGGCGCCCGAGCTGTTGCTCGACCAGAGTGCGGTCATCCTCCATGGCCTCCGATCGTAGCCCGCTGCGCCTTCCGCCAGGCTGGAATCCCCTTGATGATGAAGAGGTGCTCGCCGGGCAGCGTCAGCCCGAGGCGGCGCGCCTCGCGGGCGAGCGCCTGGGTGCTCGTCGAGGCGGCGAGCCGCGTCTCGAGCGCTGTCTTCTGCGCGGCGAGGACCTGCACCTGGTGGCGCTGCTCGGTGAGCTGGTGCCGTGTCGCGATGTACGTGCGCAGCGGCCGGTAGTAGAGGAACGCCATCAGCGCCAGCGCGCCCACGGCGAGCCAGCGCAGCATGATGCTCCGCCGCGCGGCTCTGCGACTCTTCTTCCTCTTCCCCATGGCGCGCCTCCTTTCGAGGCGCAGGTACTACGTTCCTGCTAAGCGACCTCGACCTTGATCACATTCGTGGTGCCGGGCATGTTCACCGCGGTGCCGGCGGTGATCACGACGGTATCGCCCTTCTCGACGAGACCGGAGGCGAGCGCGGCCGCGATCGACGCCTTCCAGAGCTCGTCGACATCCGCCGCCTCCGTGATCGCAAGCGGGGTCACGCCCCACTCGAGCGCCATCTTCTGGCGCGAGTGCGGCAGATGCGTCAGGCCCAGGATCGGGCGACGTGGCCGCAGGCGCGCGACCGCCGAGGCGGTGCTGCCGCTGAACGTCGGCACCAGGATCGCCTTCGCCGAGAGCGCCTCCGCCAGGTCGCAAGCCACATTCGACATCGCGTGGCCGATCGACGGGTTGTCGTGCGCCTCGGGCGTCTCGTGCCGGTAGCCGAGATGCGGTTCCACCTCGCGCGCGATCCGATCCATGAACGCGACCGCCTCGATCGGGTACTCGCCCATCGCGGTCTCGCCCGAGAGCATCACCGCCGAGGTGCCGTCAAGAATCGCGTTGGCGACATCGCTCGCCTCGGCGCGGGTCGGCTCGGCGTGAACGATCATCGACTCGAGCATCTGCGTGGCGGTGATCACGGGCTTCCCGCGCTCGAGCGCCTTCGCGATGATCCGCTTCTGGAGGAGCGGCACCGACGTCGGGCCGATCTCGACGCCGAGATCGCCGCGCGCGACCATCACCGCGTGCGACTCGGCGAGGATCTCGTCGAGCGCGACGACGGCATCCGCCTTCTCGATCTTCGCGATCACCTGAGCGGTCGAGCCCGCCTCCTCGATCCGGTAGCGAAGGTCGCGGACATCGGATGCCGAGCGGACGAACGAAAGCGCGACGAAGTCGGCTCCGAGCTCTAGCGCGACGTCGAGGTCGGCGAGATCCTTGCGGGTCAGCGCGGGAATCGGCAGCGGCACGCCGGGCAGGTTGACGCCCTTGTGCGAGGTGACCGGGCCGCCGACGATGACGCGGCAGATCGCGCGACTGGAGTCCATCCGCTCGACCTTCAGGCGGACGAGCCCGTCGTCGATCAGCACGTCGTTCCCGGGCTGGAGCACCTCGCCGATCACCGCCGGACTAACCGGCAGGTCGCCGGGGCGTGCCTTCTCCTCGGGAGCGACGACGATCTCGTCGCCCTTCATGAGCATGACCGCCTCGGGCAGGTCGCAGACGCGGAGCTTCGGCCCCTGCAGGTCGGCGATCAGCGCGAGCGGACGGCCCACCTCCTCTTGCACCTGGCGGACCAGGCGCGCGCGCTCGACGTGCGTGTCGTGCGTCCCGTGCGAGAAGTTCAGGCGCGCGCCGTCCATTCCCGCCTCGACGAGTGCTGCCAGGCTCTCGGGCGACGAGGTGGCGGGCCCGATCGTGGCGACGATCTTGGTGCGGCGGGGGACGTGGGTCATCGGCGGAAGCGCGGGAAGGCGTCCCAGCCAGGATAGACGGCATCGTCGCCGAGTTCCTCTTCGATGCGCAGAAGCTGGTTGTACTTGGCGACGCGATCGGTACGAGCCGGCGCGCCGGTCTTGATCTGGCCGGCGTTCGTCGCGACCGCCAGGTCGGCGATCGTCGTGTCCTCGGTCTCGCCGGAGCGGTGCGAGATCACCGCGGAGTACCCGTTCACGCGCGCGAGCTCAATCGCGTCGAGGGTCTCGGTGAGGGTGCCGATCTGATTCACCTTGATCAGGATCGAGTTGCCGACGCCGTCGCCGATGCCGCGGCGCAGGCGCTCGATGTTGGTGACGAAGATGTCGTCGCCGACGAGCTGGAGCCGGTCGCCCGTCTTCTCGGTGAGCGTCTTCCAGCCGTCCCACTCGTCCTCGGCGAGCCCGTCCTCGAGCGACACGAGCGGGAAGCGCTCGGCCAACGAGACGTAGAGGTCGATCAGAGCGTCGGTGTCGAGCGCCTGGCCCTCGACGTGGTAGGCGCCGTCGCGGAAGAACTCGCTGGAGGCCGGGTCGAGCGCGATCGCGACGCGGTCCCGATGACCCGCATTCTCGGCCGCCTCGAGGATCGCCTCGATGGCGACCTCGGCCGATGGCAGGTCGGGCGCGAAGCCGCCCTCGTCGCCGACCGCGGTCGCGAGGCCGCGCTTGGTGAGGAGCGACTTGAGCGCGTGGTAGGTCTCGGCGCCGATCTGCAGCGCCTCGGCGAACGACGATGCGCCCGCGGGGACGAGCATGAACTCCTGAAAGTCGATCGAGTTCGCCGCGTGCACGCCGCCGTTGATCACGTTCAGCATCGGGACGGGCAGCGTCCGGCCCTCCTCGCCGCCGAGGTGGCGGTGCAGCGAGAAGCCCTCGTGCGCGGCGGCGGCCTTGGCGGCGGCTAGCGAGACGCCGAGGATCGCGTTCGCGCCGAGGCGACCCTTGTTCGCCGTGCCGTCGAGCGCGATCAGCTTCGCGTCGAGTGAGCGCTGGTCGAGGGCGTCCAACCCGCGCACGGACGAGCCGATCTCGCCGTCGACGTTGGCCACGGCGCGCGCCACGGCCTTGCCGCCATAGGCCGGACCGCCGTCGCGGAGCTCGACCGCCTCGAACTGTCCCGTCGAGGCGCCGGAGGGCACTGCGGCGCGGCCCGAGGCTCCCGACCCGAGCGTCACCTCGACCTCGACGGTCGGATTGCCGCGCGAATCGAGAATCTGACGGGCGTGCACCTTTGTGATCGTGCTGCTCACCGAAGCGCCTCCTTTGCCTGGTCGTAGTAACGATCCTGATCGGCGAGCTCGAGCTCGCTCCAGTCTTCTCCGGCCTCGGCGGCCAGCTCCTCGGCGCGCTCGACGCGGGCGACGAACTTTGACGTCGTCTGCCGCAACGCGAGCTCCGGGTCGACGTTTGCCTTCCGCGCGAGGTTCACAGCGGTGAAGAGCAGATCGCCGAGCTCGTCCGCGACGTGCACATCCGGCTCGCTCTCGGGCGCCGGCTCGCCGCTGCGCTCGAGCTCGCGCTCCAGCTCGGCCAGCTCCTCGCGCACGTGCGCGAGCGGCCCGGCGAGATCCGGGTAGTCGAAGCCGACGGCCGCCGCGCGCCGCTGCACCTTCCGTGCGAACAGCGTCGAGGGCAGAGTCTCCGGCACGTCGTGGAACACGCCCTCGCGACCCTCCTGCGTGGTCTTGATCTTCTCCCAGTTCTCCCGCACGCGCCCCGCGGTGGCTGCCTCGACCTCGCCGAACACGTGCGGATGGCGGCGCACGAGCTTCGCGTGGACGGTCTGCGCGACCTGCTCGAGATCCCCCGCGCCCCGTTCTTCGAGAAGAAGCGAGAGGAAGTAGACCTGGAAGAGGAGGTCGCCGAGCTCGTCGAGCAGCTTCTCGTCGTCGCCGGCCAGCGCAGCGTCGGCGACCTCGTAGGCCTCCTCGACGGTGTGCGGCACGATCGTCCGGGCCGTCTGCTCGCGGTCCCACGGGCACTCCCGACGCAGCCGCTCGGTCAGCTGCTGGAGGTCGACGAGCGCCTGAGCGAGGGTCACGTAGTCGTGGTCGCCGTCGTCGTCGGCCCGAAGCCGACCTGGTAGTGCGTCTTCTTGTCGTAGGTCTTCTTCGACTTCGCGACCCACGCTGTCATCGCCGCGTTCTTCTGCGTCTGCAGCAGCTGCTGGCGAATCGACTCCTTCACCGACGCGAGCGGCGTGGTCTTCGCCGGGCGGACGTCGGAGAGCGGCTGGATGATGTGCCAGCCGTACTGGGTGTGGATCGGCGTCGAGATGGACTTCGTCGGCAGCGTGAACGCGGCCTGGTCGAAGGCCGGCACGGTCTGGCCCTTCGAGACGGTGAGCTTCCCGCCGACGTTCTTCGAGCCGGGATCGAGCGAGTACTTCTTGGCGAGCGTGGCGAAGTCTGCGCCGCCGTTCGCGCGAAGCTGCTTGTAGAGCTTCTCGGCGGTCGCCTTGTCCTTGACCAGGATGTGGCGCACGTCACGCGACTGCGGCTGGCTGTACTGGCTCTTGTTCTTGAGGTAGTAGGCGGCGATCGCGGCGTCGCTGATCTTCACGCCGGAGGCAACCTTGTTGAAGATCGCCTCGGAGATGAGCTGGGCACGGAGATCGTCGCGCACCTGCGAGTCGCTGAGGCCCTGCTGCGCGAGCTGGGCCTTGTAGGCCTTGTCGCTGTTTTTGAAGTACTGCTTCTTGATCTGGGCAAGGCGCGCGTCGACCTGGGCATCGGTGACCTTGATCCCCATCTTGTCCGCCTCCTGCGCGAACTGTGCGCGCTGGACGAGGAAGGTGATCGCCTGCGTCTGGAGCGCCGCGTACTCGGCCGAGCCGGCCTTGGGGAACGTGCGCTTCTGGTTCTTGTAGGTGACCTGCGCCTGCGTGAGCAGCGCGTTCAGCGAACTCTTCGAGATCGGCTGGCCGTTGACGGTCGCAACCGCGTCGGCGGGAACCTTGCCGGAGGTGCCACCGCAGCCTGCGGCAACGAGCGCAAGCGCAGCGGCAACGATCAGAAGTGGGCGTAGGTGTCTCATGTTGGGGGGGATGTCCAGGCCGAACGGGGACTTATGTGGCCCGGCGCAGGGCCAATATAGCAGTGGCGAGCTCGCCCGCCTGGGAGAACCGTTCGGTCCGCAATGAGACCTCCTTGCTGGACGTTGAATACACCGCCGTGTCCAGCAATCCTCTAAGTTCGCGCAACTCTCCCGAGCCGAGCACGAGTTGCCCGATCGTGGTCTTGCCGCCGCGATAGACGAGGTAGTCGGCTCCGATCTGGGCGAGCTTGTGCTTTGCCTCCTGGATTGCGAAGAGGTTCTCGACCGGCTCGGGCAGCGGGCCGTAGCGATCCTCGGTCGCTGCATGGAGCTCGCGTAGCTCGTCCTCCGACTCGGCGAGCGCGAGCCGCCGGTGGAGATCGATCTTGAGCGCCTCGGCGGCGATGTAGTCGGCCGGCACGTAGGCGTCGACCCGGGCGTCGACGCGCACCGGCCGCACGGCTACACGGCGCTGGCCCGAGAGCTCGGCGACCGCCTCGTTGAGGAGTTCGACGTAGAGCTCGAAGCCGACTGCGGCGACATGGCCCGACTGCTCGGCGCCGAGCAGGTCCCCCGCGCCGCGGATCTCGAGGTCGCGCATCGCGATCGCGAAGCCGGCGCCGAGCTCGGTGTGGTCGGCCAGCGTCGAGAGCCGCGCCCGCGCCTCGGGCGTCAGCTCCGACGATTCGGGGTAGAAGAGGTAGGCGTGGGCGGCCCGGTCGGAGCGGCCCACGCGCCCACGGATCTGGTAGAGCTGCGAGAGGCCGAGCATGTCCGCGCGCTCGACGATGAGCGTGTTCGCCTGCGGGATGTCGAGACCCGACTCGATGATCGTCGTCGAGACGAGGACGTCCGCGTCGCCGGCCAGGAACGAGTGCATCTGCTCCTCGAGCTGGCGCTCCGGCATCTTCCCGTGGGCGACGATGAACCGGAGCCCCGGCGCGAGTTGCTGCAGCTTCTCGGCCGCGGCCTCGATCGACTCGACGCGGTTGTGCAGGTAGAAGCTCTGGCCACCGCGCTCGTGCTCTCGCTCGAGCGCGGCCTTCACCATGTCCTCGTCGTACTCGGAGACGACGGTGCGAATCGGGCGGCGCCCTTCCGGCGGCGTCTCGATGATCGAGATGTCGCGCAGGCCGGAGAGCGACATGTGCAGCGTGCGCGGGATCGGCGTCGCCGAGAGCGCGAGCACGTCGACCTCGAGCCGCAGCGAACGGAGCAGCTCCTTCTGCGCGACGCCGAAGCGCTGCTCCTCGTCGAGGATCACGAGACCGAGATCCTTCGCGATCACGTCGCGCGAGAGCAGCCGGTGCGTGCCGACGAGGATCTCGACCTTGCCCGCCGTGTAGTCGGCGAGCACCTGCTTGACCTCCTTGGCCGGCCGGAAGCGCGAGACCATCTCGACGCGGACCGGGAAGTCGCGGAAGCGGTCACGGAGCGTGTGCCAATGCTGCTCGGCGAGGATCGTCGTCGGCACGAGGAACAGCACCTGCTTCCCGTTCACCGCGACGGCGAATGCGGCCCGCAGCGCGACCTCGGTCTTGCCGAAGCCGACGTCGCCGCAGACGAGCCTGTCCATCGGGCGCGGCGCCTCGAGATCCTCCATCACCGCTTCGATCGCGCGCTGCTGGTCGTCGGTCTCCTGGTACGGGAAGGCCGCTTCGACCTGCCGGAGCCACTCGTTTGCGAGGTCGAACGGCATGCCCTGGGCCTGCTGGCGCTGTGCGTAGAGCGCGATCAGCTCGCCGGCGAGCTCCTGCACCGACTCGCGGGCGCGGCTCCTGAGGTTCTGCCAGGCCTTGCCGCCGAGCTTGGAGAGCGCGGGCGCCTTCGCATCGGCGCCGATGTAGCGCGAGACCTTCCCGAGCTGCTCGTGCGGGACGTAGAGCCGGTCCTCGCCCCTGAAGGCGATGTGGAGGTAGTCGCGCGTGACGCCCGCGACCTCCTTGGTCTCGAAGCCGATCAGCTGCCCGATGCCGTGGTCCTCGTGGACGACGTAGTCACCGGTGCGCAGGTCGGCGAACGACTGCAGCGCGCGCCCGAGGCGAGTGTCGACGCGGCGGGCGCGGCGCCGGAAGACCTGGGCATCGGGCAGGAGGACGAAGCCGAGCTCGCGCCAGACGAAGCCGCGTCGGGCCGGGGCGACGGCGAAGAGCAGCTCGGCCTCGGCGGGCAGATCGCCCTCGAGCGTCCCCGCCTCGACCTTCCGCAGCAGCCGTTCGGTGCGCGCGGCCTCGCCCTTGTGCGGGAACGCGACGACAACCCGGAGGCCGGCGCGGACGAATGCGGCGAGCTCGTTCTCGGCCTCGGCGAGCCCGCGAGCGGCGATCGCGGGCCGTTGCGCCTCGAAGGCGAAGGGCTGGTTCATCGGCAGCGGGTCGAGCTCGGAAGCGCCCTTCAGCGACACGGGCCGGTGGCCCTCCTCCTCCCAGATCGCGCGCACCTCGTCGGCCTGCCAGACGAAATCGGGGCCGTCGGGCAGTAGCGCGACGAGATCGTTCGGCACCGGCCTGACCTCGCCCTCCTCCCCGTGCCAGTCCTCGAGCAGGTCGAGGCGCCGCTCGGCCGCCGGATAGATCACGGCTTCGGCGACCGGGCGCAGCGCGCGCTGGGTGAACGGCGAGAAGGCGCGGATCGCCTCGATCTCGTCGCCGAAGAGCTCGACGCGCAGCGGCTCGCGGCCGGTGGTCGGAAAGATGTCGAGGATTCCACCGCGGACGGCAAACTGGCCGCGCTCGTCGGCCCGCTCGGCCCGCTCGTAGCCGGCGAGCGCGAGCTGCTCGGCGATCTCGTCGATCCCCGGCTCGTCGCCGATTGTGAGCCGCAGCGGTGCCGGACGCGACGCGACCGGAGGCGCGGGCTCCGCAAGCGCGGCTGCGGAGGCGCAGATGAGCCCACCCCCAGCGAGCACGTCGAGCGCTCGCGAACGCTCGCCGACGAGATGCGGCGGCGGCTCGAGCCCGGTCTCCCAGCGCACGCCTCGCCCGGGTAGCAGCGCGACGTTCTCCTCGCCGAGGAACCAGCCCGCGGCCTCGGCCACGTCTCGGGCGTCGGCGTCGTCGGCGAGCAGGCAGACGAGCGGGCGCTGAAGCGTCTCCCACAGCGATGCGAGCACGAGCGGCAGCGCGGGCTCGGACACGCGCGCGCGGGCAGGCAGCGCCTCGGCGAAAGCCTGCAGGCGCTCGTGCGCGACAAGCTCGCGGACGAAGGCGTGAAGAGTCGGGCGGTCCATGACGAAGGGACGAGACACGCGTCTCGCCCGGGTCGAGTGTAGCCCCTAGTTGAAGCGCGACTGCGCGGCGTCGAGACCGTCGGCGAGCAGCGCCTCGACGGCGTCGGCGCCGAGCGCGATCAGCGCTTCGGCGTCCTCATCCGGGGCGAACGGCGAGAGAACGTAGTCGGCCACGGGCCGCCGGTCGCCGCGTCCGGGCCGGCCGACGCCGAGCCGCACGCGTAGGAACTCCGGCGTGCCGAGCGACTGCGCGACCGAGCGCAGGCCGTTGTGCCCCGCGAGCCCGCCGCCGAGGCGAACCTGGACGCGGCCGAACTCGAGGTCGACATCGTCATGGACGACGAGCACCGACCCGGCCTCGAGCTTGAAGAACCGAGCCGCGGGCGCGATCGAGCGGCCCGACTCGTTCATGAACGTCTCCGGCTTGAGCAGCGCGATCCGGCCCTCGCCGAGCCGCGCCTCGGCGAGCCGGCCCGAGAACTTTCCGCGAAACGAAACGCCGTGGCGCCGCGCGAGCTCGTCGACCACCAGCCAACCCGCGTTGTGGCGCGTGCGCTCGTACTCGCGGCCGGGATTGCCGAGGCCTGCGACGAGGAGATCGAGCGTCGAGGCCTGCTCGCCCCGACGGAGGAGCCGCATTACTCCGACGAGTCGGAGGACTCGGCCTCGCCGTCGGCAGCAGCCTCGCCCTCGGCAGCGGCCTCTTCGCCCTCTTCGCCCTCGACGACCTCGATCTCCTCGATCGCGCGCGGTGCGGTGACGCTGACGAGCACCGTGTCGGGATCGTCGAGGTAGGTCACGCCGGCGATCGTGGCGACGTCGGCGAGCCGGAGCGAGTCGCCCATCTCGAGGCTGCTGATGTCGAGCTCGACGTGCTCGGGCACCTCCATCGGCAGCGCCTCGACGCTGATCTCGCGGATCTGCTGGGAGAGGATGCCGCCGACCTTGGCGCCCGGCGACTCGCCGATCAGGTGGACCGACACCGCGGCGGTGATCGGCTGGTCGAGCCGCACCTCCTGCAGGTCGATGTGGAGGATCCTGCCGCTGACGGGATGAAGCTGGAAATCCTTGAGCACCGACGGGTGCGCGGTGGCCGTGTCGCCGACGACGACGTCGAGAATGGTGTGCATGCCGCCCGGCCCGTGTAGCGCTCGGCGCAGCTCGCGTTCCTCGACGGCGATCGCGTGGGGCGCAGAGCGGCCGTAGAGAACGCCCGGGATCATGCCCTCGGCCCGCAGCCTGCGGGCAGGGCCGTCACCACGCGTCTCGCGCGCGAGCACCTCGAGTTTGACTCTCTCACCAGCCACGGCGGCGGATTGTAGCGGTCGCGCGCCGGCGGCGACCGCGTACCCTGTCGAGTCGTGCCCGAGATCGGCCTCTTTCCGCTCGGCCTGGTGCTGCTCCCGACCGAGCAGGCGCCCTTGCACATCTTCGAGCCGCGCTATCTGGAGCTGATCGCCGAATGCCTCGACGAGGAGAGCGAGTTCGGGATCCTGCTGGCCGACGACGAGAGCGGGCTACGCGAGGTGGGCACCCGCGTCTCGGTGGTCGAGGTGCTCGAACGGCTCCCGGACGGCCGCCTGAACATCGCGGTCGAAGGCGGCCACCGCTTCCGTCTCGTCGCGCTCACCGAAGGCCGCTCGTTCCAGACCGCCGAGATCGAGCCGTTCGAGGACGAGGGCGAGGACCGCGACGACGAGCTGGCCGCGAAGGCGTTCGCGCTCTACCGGCGCCTGGCGGCGCTCGTACCGGCGCCTCCCGACGATCCCGACCCCGACGCGGCACTGCTCTCGTTCGAGATCGGCGCCCGGGTCGACTTCGGCGCCGAGCCGAAGCAGCGGCTGCTCGAGCTGCGCTCGGAGGCCGAGCGCCTGACCGTCGTCTGCGAACTGCTGGAGCGGGCCGCGGAGGCGCTCGAAACCGAGCGTGACCTCCGGGCCCGCGCCGCGCAGAACGGCAAGGTCGTCCCCGGCGAAGACTAGCTAGAGGCGGCCGCCGGCCCCTTGTACGTGTCGCTTCCGAATCCGAGGATCGGGGCGAAGATGAACGACAGGAAGAACAGGCCGACGCCGAAACCGGTGCCCCGGCCGAAGCTCTTCGCGAGGTCGAGCGAGATGATGAACCAGATCACGATGCCGACGATCGGGATGATCGCGAGGATGATCCACCACCAGTCGCGCCCGACGATCTTGAGCACGATCAGGAAGTTCCAGATCGGAATGATCGCCTTCCAGCCCTCCTCACCCGCCTTGGTGAACATCATCCACCAGCCGGCGACGACCAGGACGTAGACGGCGATGTAAATGATCCAGGTGATGCCGTTCATGGTTGCCCTTCCGGAGAACGCCAGGTCTGTTCACCGTACTCGGGTGGACGGACGGCAACGCTCTATCCCTCCATCGAGTCTCACGCTGCGGTGTGTCACACCCGATACGAGTGGTGCCACCGTTTCGACCACCTAGAAGGAGCAAAAAAATGACTTCCATGCTGAGGCGCCGCCTCGCACGCGAAGAGAGCGGTTTCACGTTGATCGAGCTGCTCGTCGTGATCATCATCCTCGGCATCCTGCTGGCGATCGCAGTGCCGTCCTACCTCAGCTTCCGCACCCGGGCAAACGTCTCGGCTGCGAAAGCCAACGTGCGCGCCGCCGTGCCGGGCATGGAAGGCTTCAACGCCGACCACTCCACCGGCTACACCGGCGTCACGCTCACCAAGCTCCAGCAGAGCTACGACGCGGGCATCAAGAACATCAAGATCGTCCGCGCCACCAGCACCAGCTACTGCATCCAGAACACCGTCCCGGGCACCTCGACCTACCACAAGGGCGGCCCGTCGGGCGACATCATCACGGGCGTCTGCTGACCGCAGGCCGACCTGAGCTTTGCCGAGGGGCGCGGGAGACCGCGCCCCTCTTTCGTAAGTAAGCTCGTGCGCATGCAGCTGACGCGAAGCCGGGTCGGTGCAGCGGTCGCGATCGCCGTCGTAGCGGTGGCTGTCGGCGTCTATGTCGGCGCGTCGCGGGCCTCTTCGGGCTACGTCGTTCACAGCCTCGTCTCGGACGGCGGTGTCGCCGCGCCGGTGCGCGACGCCGTGCTGGTGAACGGCTGGGGTCTCGCCGCAACGGCGACGGGCCCGTGGTGGACGACCAACGAGGCCAGCGGCACGAGCGCCCTCTACTCGGGCGACGGCCGCAAGCAGGCGCTCACGGTGAAGGTGCCCGGTGGGCCGACGGGGATCACGACCTACGGCGGGTTCCACGGCTTCCTCGTGTCGGCCGGCGGCAAGTCCGACCCGGCGCGGTTCATCTACGCGTGTGAGGACGGGCGGATCCGCGCCTGGACGCCGACGGTGCCGACCGGCTGGTCGACCGAGTCGGAGATCGTCGTCGACGACGCAGGCCTCGGCACGATCTTCCGCGGCGTCGCCGTCGCGGGCGGGCGGCTCTACGCGACCGATTTCCACAATGCGCAGGTCAAGGTCTTCGACTCGAAGTGGCGGCGGACGCGCGTCGCCGGCTCATTCAGCGACCCGGCCGTTCCGGCCTGGTACGCGCCAGACAACATCCAGGCGCTCGGCGGCCATCTCTTCGTCACGTACGTCGGGCGGGCGCCGGTGAACGGCAACGACGATCCGACCGGCGGTTACGTCGACGAGTACGACCTCGAGGGCCGGCTCGTGGCCCACGTTGCGCGGATGGGCGTGCTGAACGAGCCGTGGGGCCTCGCGATGGCGCCGGCGACCTTCGGCCGCTACTCGGGCGACCTGCTCGTCGCGAACTTCGGCGACGGCCATGTGAACGCGTTCCGCAAGTCTCGTGGTCGCTGGTCGTTCGACGGCGCTCTGGCCGGACGCGGCGGCAAGCCGCTCGTCCTGAACGGCGTGTGGGGAATCGCCTTCGGCAACGGCGGCCTGGCGGGCGAGAAGGACGAGCTGTTCTTCGCGTCAGGCCCGCATCTCTGGCGAGGCCCGACGGAGCTCGCCACGCACGGCCTGTTCGGCTCTATCTCGGCCGGGTAGCCGCGCGCTTCCGCCAGGCCAGGACGAGCAGAGCCAGGCCGAGCAGGACGAGCACGACGCCGATCACGGTCCACTGCCCGTGGCCGCTCATGCTCGAGCCACCCAGCGCATTCGTGCCCTGCGCGATCCACACCGCGCCCGTAAGGCAGAGAAGGACACCGGCGATTCCTCGAATCCACATGGCCAGGATGCTGTCACGAACCGGCAGTGCTAGCGTGAGCGAGATGTCCGACCCGGTGTCCTGGTTGCAGATCGAGCAGGGGTGGAACGTCGTCACCTCCGACGGCGCCCGCATCGGCGCGGTCGCCCAGGTCGAAGGCGACAAGCAGAGCGACATCTTCGACGGCCTGGCCGTCGAATCGCAGCAACCGCAACAGATTCGCTACGTGCCTGCTGAACAGGTCGAGTCGATCAACCCGGGCGAGGTGACCCTGAGGATCGCTTCCGCGGACGTCGGCTCGCTCGAGCCGTTTCAGACGCCGCCGCCCGAGACGACGTGGCTTCCGGGGAAGCCGCCGCTCACGACGCGGCTGTCGAACTGGCTACGCGGAAAGTCCTAGTGCCGATGCGTCGTTACTCGATGACCGTGATGTAGGCACCGACCAGCTCGGCTTTCTGCTGGTCGACGCCGCCCTCGCGCCGTTCGGCGTGGCCGTCCTGGAAATGCGCGAACGCAGCGGTCGACGCGATCGGGTTTCGCTCGTCGTCACCGTGGTTGTGGAACGAGACATGGACGAAGGAGCCGTCGGCGAGGCGCAGCACGATGTAGCTCACGTTGTCGGGGCCCGTCGCGGCAAGCTCTGCAAAGACGCCTTCGATCCGCCGCTGGTTCTCGTCCGCCGCCTCGGGCGAGACCATCGCGTAGCGGGTGACGAGCCGCTTCTCCATGGCTAGAAGAGCTGGTTCTCGCCGGCGAAGATCGCCGACACCGAGTCGTCCGAGAAGACGTTCTGGATCGTCTCGGCCAGGATCTCCGAGGTGGTCAGCACCTCGACGTTGTCCGGCTTGGAGAGGAGGTCGACCGGCACCGTGTCCGTCACGATCACGCGGTCGAAGACGCTGTCGCCGATCCGCTCCAGCGCCGGGCCGTTGAACAAGGCGTGCGTGGCGCAGGCGATCACGCGCGTCGCGCCTGCTTCCTTCAGGGCGTCGGCGCCGGCGCACAGGGTGCCGGCGGTGTCGATGATGTCGTCGGTCATCACGGCGACCTTGCCCTCGACCTCGCCGATCACGCTCGTGACCTTGGCGACGTTGTGCTCGGGGCGCTCCTTGTTGAGGACGACGAGCCCGCCGCCGATCATCTCGGCGAACTTGCCCGCGAGCTTCGTGCGGCCGGTGTCCGGCGCGACCGCGACGAGCTCGTCGCCGAGGCCGAGGTCGCGGATGTGCTGCGCGAACATCGGCACCGCGGTCATGTGGTCGACAGGAACGTTGAAGAAGCCCTGCACCTGGCCGGCGTGGAGATCCATCGTCAGCACCCGGTCGACGCCCGCAGTCTGGAGCACGTCGGCGACGAGCTTGGCGGTGATCGGCTCGCGGGGCCGCGACTTCTTGTCCTGGCGCGCGTAGAAGAACCACGGCATGACAGCGGTGATCCGCTTCGCCGAGGCGAGCTTGGCCGCGTTGACCATGATCAGGAGCTCCCAGAGGTTCTGGTCGACGGGCTTGGCGGCGGTCTGGACGATGAACATGTCGGCGCCGCGCACCGACTCCTCGAAGCGGCAGTAGGTCTCGCCGTCGGCGAAGCTCTTCAGCACGACGCCGCCGAGCTCGACGCCGAGCAGGCCGGCGATCTTGTGCGCGAGCTCGGGGTGCGAACGGCCGGACACGACCATCAGCCGCTTCTGCGGCGCGCGCTCGATCCAGTGCGACGGCTCCACTGCGGGTCCGACCTCCTTCACCTCGAGTCCGGGCAGGCGGGCCAGCTCAGTCGTTCCGCTTCTTGTCGACATGACCCTCTTTGTTGACCTGTCGGGATCGGGCGATCGCGAGCGCTCCGGCAGGCACATCATCCGTAATCACGGAGCCTGCCGCAATCCAGGCGTCGTCCCCTATCTCGACCGGTGCCACGAATGCATTGTCGACACCGGTCCTGACGTTGCTGCCGATCTTCGTCTTGCCTTTCGGCGTGCCGGGCACATGCGCGAAGTTCACCGTGACGTTACCCGCTGCAATGTTCGTGTCGTCGCCGATCTCCGCATCCCCGAGGTACGAGAGGTGCGGAACCTTCGTGCGCTTGCCGATTCGCGCCTGCTTCAACTCGACGAACGTGCCCGCCTTCGCGCCCTCCTCGAGCACCGTCCCGGGGCGCAGGTAACAGAACGGGCCGACCGTGGCGCGCGGGCCGATCTCGGCGTCGACGGCGACGACGTGCGGGCCGACCTCGGCGCCTGCGGCGACCTTCGTCGCACCGCGCAGCACCGTGAAGGGATGGATCACGGCGTCGGCCTCGAGGGTGACGGTCGGGTCGATCCAGGTCGACGCGGGGTCGACGATCCCGGCGCCCGCGAGCAGGTGCGCTTCGTTGATCCGGTCGCGCAGTTGGGCGGCGGCCGCGGCCAGCTCGACTCGCGTGTTGACGCCTTCGGTCTCGTCCGGGTCGGCCGCCTCGTGCACGGCGACGTGGTCGCCGTCGTCGACGAGGAAGCGGACGGCGTCGGTCAGGTACAGCTCGCCCTGGGCGTTGTGCGGCTCGAGGCGCTCGAGCGCGGGCCAGAGCTTCTCGGCGCGGAAGACATAGATCGAGGAGTTGACCTCGCCGATCGCAAGCTCCTCAGGCGACGCGTCGACCGCCTCGACGATCGCGCGCAGGCGCCCGTCGCCATCCCGCACGATGCGCCCGTAGCTGCGAACGTCGGCCGGCGAGAACGAGAGCACCGTCGCCGCCGCGTTCGCGTCGCGGTGCGCCTCGAGCAGCCCTTCGAGCAGCGCGGTCGTGAGGAGCGGCGTGTCACCCGAGAGGACGAGTACGTCGCCGTCGTGACCCTCGAGCGCGCCGCGCGCGGAGGCAACCGCGTCGCCCGTGCCGCGCGCGTGCTCCTGCACCGCGACCGCGAGGCCGTCGAACGCGTCCGCGTTGTCGGGCGAGGCGATCACCACCAGCGGGTCGGGGCCGAGCGGACGCGCCGCCTCGATCACCCAGTCGACCATGCGGCGGCCGAGCAGCGGGTGCAGATGCTTCGGCGTCGCCGACTTCATGCGCGTGCCGCGACCGCCGGCCATGACCACTGCTGTGAGGTTCCTGCTCAAAATGGCTGGGCCGCCAGGATTCGAACCTGGGATCGCGGGACCAAAACCCGCTGCCTTACCGCTTGGCTACGGCCCACCGAACTTGTTCGGACTACGTCGAAGGAGGGGGCTCGTGGGGGAACCATGGGTTCCTCCACGCTGAAAACCCGCTGCCTTACCGCTTGGCTACGGCCCCCTGAACTGATTAGCGGCGCTCCGCGAAGAGGGCGATCAGCGCCAGTACGGCGAGGAACGCGACTGCGATGATCGCGAGCGTCCCGAGGATCAGGACGAGAATCGGCACGAGCGCGACCATCACCTGCGAGGCCGCGACGATCCAGCTCGACTGCCGAACCGTGTCCGAGCGCGACTTGCGCCCCAATTCGTAGTACAGGACGACCGCGATCGCGCCGACGACCACGGCGAGCCACCAGGGGATCGCATGGACGACGACGAGGATCCCCTCGACCACAGCGATCCAGATCGCTATCCGGACACGGTGGCTCCGGAGCCAGCGGCCCTGCTGCGTCGTGCCGTGCTCGATCACGGGGAGCGGCGGATAGTCGCTCATCGCCTCAACCGTACCAAGCCGGAACGGTCAGCCAGGTGCGTCCACGGCCGCGGAGCGCGCGGCGGGCCTCGGCTGCCGCGGCGCGGTGGAGGAAGAGGCCGTAGACGACCGGGCCGGCGCCGGTGACGTCGGCGCGAAATGCGCCTCGCTCCTCGAGCTCCACGGCGACGGGCGAGGTGGCCAAGTCGTTGCGGGGAAGCGCGGCGAGGTCGCGCTGGCGGTGCGTCTCCGCGAGTGCTGTGAGAAGGCCGGCGCGGCGCTCGGCGAAGGCCTCCTCCCCGCGGCGGGCATCGAATGCGTCGTAGACCGCGCGGGTCGAGGCCTTCTCGGCGCCGTCCGGGAGGACGAGGACGACCCAGTAGTCCTGCGGAAGCTCGAGCGGGGCAAGCACGCTGCCGTCGCCGGTACCGAGCTGCGGGCCCTGGGTGAGGAAAAACGGGACGTCGGCGCCGAGCTCCGCGGCGAGCGCCAGGAGGCGCGCGGGTGCGAGCGGCTCCGCGAGTGTCTCGTTCGCGAGGCGAAGCGCCGTCGCCGCGTCGGAGCTGCCGCCCCCGAGTCCCGCAGCGAGCGGGAGCTTCTTGTCGATCGTCGCCTCCCAGCTCGCCTCGACGCCCGCCTCGGCGGCGAGCCTGCGCAGCGCGTCGCCGACCAGCGTGTCCTCTGCGAAGCCGCGCACCGAGAAGCCGGCGGCGGGCTCGACGCGGACGCGGTCGCAGAGCGCGAGCCGCTGGAGCACGGTGACGACCTCGTGCTTCCCGTCGGGGCGCGTCGGGCCGACGACGAGCGCGAGGTTGAGCTTCGCGGTGGCGGAAGCCCGGTTCACCGGAGCGCCTCGGCGAGCGTGACGAACTCGGCCGGGGTGAGCTCTTCGGCGCGGGCCGTCGGCGGGCGGCCGAGCGCGGCAAGGGCCTCCTCCGCGCGGACGCGTGGCGCGAGGCCGGCGAGCTGGAGCGAGTTCGGGAGCGTCTTGCGGCGGTGCGAGAAGGCGGCCTCGACGACCGTCTTCAGCTCGCGGTAGCGGTCGGGAAGCGTGACACGGCGGAACGCGACGAGTGCCGATTCGACATTCGGGCGCGGGCGAAAGACCTCGCGCGAGACGGGATGGAAGCCTGTCTTCTCGGTGGCGAGCTGCATGAGCACCGAGACGGCGCCGTAGGCCTTGGTCGAGGGCGAGGCGAACAGCCGCTCGGCCACCTCGCGCTGCACCATCACGCACCAGAGCTCGACCGTCGGCAGGCCGTCGAGGCTCTCGACGATGACGGGCGTGGCGACGTTGTACGGGAGGTTCGAAACGAGCTTCGCGGGCGCCAGGAGCGCGAGGTCGAGGGCGAGCGCGTCGCCGAAATGCAGGTCGACGTTCGTCCGATCGCCGAGCCGCTCGCGCAGCGGCGCCTCGAGCGAGTGGTCGAGCTCGACGGCATCGACGTGCGCGACGCGGTCGGCGAGGTACGTGGTGAGGACGCCGAGCCCCGGCCCGATCTCGAGGACGCGATCGGCCGGCTCGAGCCCGGCGAGGCGACCGATCACGCCGAGGATGTTCTCGTCGGCGAGGAAGTGCTGGCCGAGCTTCTTCTTCGGCCGCACGGTCACGGCAGCGAGAAGACTGCGGCCGCGTTCGCGTCGATCTGGCGCTCGAGCTCGGCCGGATCCTCGCCTCGCACCTCGGCGAGAGTGGCGAGCGTGTTGACGACGTTGGCGGGCTCGTTCGGGCGGCCACGGCGCGGCTGGGGCGCGAGGTACGGGCAGTCGGTCTCGGCGAGGATCCGGTCGGCGGGCACCTGCGCGGCGGCCGCGCGGAGCTCCGGCGCCTTCGGGTAGGTGACGTTGCCGGCGAACGAGACGTACCAGCGGCGTTCCAGCGCGAGCGGCAGCAGCGCCGGCGACGAGAAGCAGTGCAGGATCACCTCGCCGGTGAAGCCGGTGAGGACGGCGGCGGTGTCGTCGTCGGCGGCGCGGGTGTGGATCACGACCGGCTTGCGGTGCGTCTCCGCGAGGCCGAGGAGCTGTTCGAAGAGCCGGAGCTGGGCGTCGTGCGGCGCGTAGTCGCGGTAGTGGTCGAGCCCGGTCTCGCCGACGGCTACGGCCTTCGGGTTGGCGAGCAGCGCCTCGAGCTCGGCTACGTCGGCCTCGGTGGCGGCGCCCGCCTCGTGCGGGTGGATGCCGACTGCGGCGAAGACGCCGTCGTGGGCGTCGGCGAGCTCGAGTGCCGTGCGACTGCCTGCGACCGTGGTGCCGACGGTGACGATGCGGGTCACACCTGCCTCGCGTGCGCGCTCGACGAGCGTCTCGGGCGGGTCGGCGCACATGTCGAGGTGCGCATGTGTGTCGATCACCCGCCGGCTGCGGCTTCCATGCGGGCGAGCTCGTCGGCGACCACCTGTGCCGGATCGAGCTTCTTGAAGAGCGGTCGCGGCTCGCGGAGCGCCTGGCCGGGCGCGAGCGTGCTCGGCTCCCAGCGGCCGACCCAGCTCGAATAGTCGCCGGTGAGCACGAGGTGGCGATCGCCTCCGGCCTCCTCGATCTCGCGGAACTCGAGCGGGCCTGCGAGGTAGCCGTCGTACCCGAGCAGCTCGTGGAGCGACTGCGCACTGAACGGGAGAAACGGCGTGAGCAAGGTCTTGAGGCTGTCGACGGCGCAGAGCGCGACGTAGAGGACGGTGGCCGCGCGGTCACGGTCGGTCTTGAGGAGCGCCCAGGGCTCCTGCTCGCTCGTGTACTGGTTCGCGAGCGCGGCGAGGCGCATCGCCTCGGTGAGGCCGGCCTTGAAGCGGGCCTGCTCGATCAGCCCGCCCACGGTCTCGAAGCCGCCGTCGACCGCCGCGAGGAGCGCCTCGTCCTCGGCGGTGAGCGGGCCTGGCTCGGGGACGGCGCCGAAGGTGCGGTGCGCGCTCGTGAGGGTGCGGTTGACAAGGTTTCCCCATGTTGCGACGAGCTCGTCGTTGTTGCGGCGCACGAACTCGGCCCAGGTGAAGTCGGTGTCCTGGGTCTCGGGGCCAGCGATCGAGAGGAAGTAACGGAGCGCGTCGGCGTCGTAGCGGCTCAGGAAGTCGCTCACGTAGATGCCGATGCCACGACTCGCGGCGAACTTCTTTCCCTCCTGCGTGAGGAACTCGCTCGACACGATGTTGTACGGCAGCTCGAGCTCGCCCTGGCCCGCGCCGACCTCTCCACCTTCGCCGTAGCCGAGGAGGATGCTCGGCCAGATCACGGTGTGGAAGACGATGTTGTCCTTCCCCATGAAGTAGAAGTGCTCGGAGTCCGGGTTCTGCCACCACGTGCGCCACGCATCGGGCGAGACGGTGTTGGCGGCCCACTCGACCGCGGCGGAGAGGTAGCCGATCACCGCATCGAACCAGACGTAGATGCGCTTGTCGGTGAGATCGTCGTAGCCCGCCACGGGAATCGGCACACCCCAGTCGAGGTCACGTGTGATCGCACGCGGTTTCAGTTCCTTGACGAAATTGAGCGAGAAGGCGCGGACGTTGGGGCGCCAGTGCTCCTGCGTCTCGATCCAGGCGGTGAGCTCGTCCTTGAACGCCGGCAGATCCAGGAACAGATGCTTCGTCTTGCGGAACTCCGGCGTCGTCCCGTCGATCCGCGAGCGCGGGTCGATCAGGTCGACAGGATCGAGCTGGCGGCCGCAGTTGTCGCACTGGTCGCCGCGCGCGCCGTTGTAGCCGCAGTGCGGGCACGTCCCCTCGATGTAGCGATCGGGAAGGGTGTGGCCGGTGGTGGCCGAGAACGCGCCGAGGGTGATCTCCTCGATGACGTACCCCTTCTCGTACAGCGTCCGGAACATGTCCTGAACGACGCGGTAGTGGTTCTGGGTCGTGGTCCGGGTGAACAGGTCGTACGAGAGCCCGAGGTTCCGCAGGTCGTCGCGGATGACCTGGTTGAAGCGGTCGGCGGTTTCACGCGGAGACTCGCCCGCGTCGTCGGCCGCCACCATCACCGGCGTGCCGTGCTCGTCGGTCCCGCTGACCATCAGGACGGCGTTGCCCTTGAGCCGGTGGTAGCGGGCGAACGTGTCCGACGGCACCCCGAACCCCGCCACATGGCCGATGTGGCGAGGCCCGCTCGCATACGGCCACGCCACCGCGACCAGGATCTTCCTCGGTTCGCTCATCTACCTGGATGATACGAGGCCGACCCATCGCGACCTTCAGGCCGAGAGGGGTCAGGCACACGAGAGACAGGAGCCCGAGTGCCGCGCCGAGCGCCCACGGCATGCCGCGTCGATGCGCTAGCGCCGGGAGGCCGTGAGCAGGACGGACCGCCACGCGTGGGCGTCCGATGCGCACTCGGGGCGCACTCATAGGTGACCGCGCGGGAGGCGGTGGCTGCACGGCAGCGACCGAAGGAGCCGACGGAGCCACCCATCGACGAGGGCCCACAGGGCGCGGGGTCTTCTCGGGGCGAGGGAGCGGGCCCAATCGTGGCTCGACCGGAGCGGGGCCGGCTGCAAGGGCGGTCACCAGCGCAGGAGCACTGATAGCCGGCGCGGGCGCAGGCTGAATAGTCGCCTCGGGCGTCGGCCCCGGCGCCGGCGTCGACGGAAGGGGCTGAGGTGCCGGGCCGGCCGGAGGATCGCCCGGCAAAGAGACCAACGGATCTGGGTCGAGGGGCAGCGGGTCGACACTCGGGACGTCAGCGGCGGGCGACGGTGGGGCAGGTGGGTTCGCCGGCGCAGGATCGGCCGGAGGCGCCTCCACGGGCGCGGGAGCGGCGTCAGTCGGAGCCGGATCAGGGTCGACGGGCGCTGCCGGAAGAGCTTCTACGACCGGCGTCGGATCGGCGGCGGGGCTCGGAGTCGACGGCGTGGCAGGCGGCGCGTCGACGGGCGCGGGTGACGGCTCCGGTGACGGCGCATCGGAGTTCGGCGCCGAGACTGTGATCGGCGCGGGCTCCGGCACCGGCGTCACCGCGGGCGTCGAATCGACGGCCGGCGCGAGCGCCGGCGTGACAGCCGGAACCGGGGCAACGACGACAGGCGCGGGTGCCGGAACTGGCGCCGAGGTCGGCGGGGCGGCCCTCGGCGGCAGGAACCCAAGCGGATCGACGTAGCCCTGAGGGTCGGTGGCCAGCCGAACGCCGAGATAGACGAAGCCGCCGGCTCCGGCCGCGCCAACGCCCTGCCCCTCAGCCACCGCCGTGCCTCGCACAACGGCAAGCGAGCCGAGGTGGAGCAGCGTGACCGCGTACCCGTCCGGCGTGAGGATGGTGATGGTCGGACCGCCGCTCGGGACAGTTCCCGCGAACGAGACGGTTCCCGCGGCGGGCGCGAGGATCGGCTCGCCGGGCGCGGCCGCGACGTCGATGCCGCGATGCTGGCCGCCGGCGTATGGATGGGCGCGATCGAACACGAACGGTTGCAGCACCGCCCCGCCGGCGGGCCACGTCCACGCCCGAGCTCCGGGCACGGCGAGGAGCAGGAACGAGGCTGCGAGCAGGGCGATGCGGCGCACGGGCTTACCTCCGTGTTGTCAAGATTGCCAACGTATTGCGCACGGTAGCAGCCGACCCTGTCGTTGTCAAATTAGACTACAGAGAGTCGCGGTAGAGGCGGTTGCGCGGCCGGCCCGTGAGCCGAGCAACCAGATCGGCCGCCTGCCGCCGCGGCAAGCCTGCAGCGACGAGCTCCGAGACGGCCGTCGCGGCTTCCCCGTCCCCAACGCCGGCCGGCACAGCACCGCCGAGGACAAGCGTGATCTCGCCCTTCGGCGCCTCGCGGAACCGTGCGGCGACCTCGACGGCGCTGCCGCGGACGACCTCCTCGAAGCGTTTCGTCAACTCGCGACAGACGGCGACGGCCCGCTCGGGCTGGGCCTGCGCAAGGCTTTCGAGGCTCTTCGGCAGCCGCTTCGGCGACTCGAAGGCGACCACCGGGTGCGGCCAGGATGCTAGCTCCGCCCAGAGGTCGGCCAGTGCCTTCTCGGCACGCGGCAGGTACCCGACGAACTGGTACCGCTCACCGACGAGGCCGCTCGCCACGAGGGCTGTCTCGACCGCAGAGGGCCCGGGGAGAACGGTCACCGCGACCCCCGCTTCGAGCGCCGCGGCGACGATCCTCGCACCCGGGTCGTTGATCCCGGGCAGGCCCGCGTCGCTGACCAGCGCGATCCGCTCGCCTGCGCGCAGCCGCGGCAAGAGCTCCGCAGTCCGCGCCGCCTCGTTGTGCTGGTGGTAGCTGAGCAGCCGCGCCTCGATCCCGTGGCGCTGGAGCAGCACCCGCGTGTGCCGCGTGTCCTCGCAGAGAACGACGTCGGCCGCTGCAAGCTCCTCGAGCAGCCTCAACGTGACGTCGTCGAGGTTGCCGATCGGCGTGGCGCAGACGGCGAGCGGCACTAGGAATCGAGCGCTTCGAACGCCACGAAGCCGGCGCCGATCAGGCCGGCGCTCGAGCCGAGCTCGGCCGGGACGACGCGAACCGTGTGACGGCCGGGCTCGAGCGCTTCGCGCACCGTGATCTCGCGCGCGGGCGGGAGCAGGTAGTCCTTCGCCGCCGTACCGAAGCCGCCGCCGATCACGACCAGCTGCGGGTCGAAGATGTTGACGAGGGTGCCGATCGCGGCGCCGAGCTTGCGCCCGATCTCGTCGAGGATCGAGAGCGCAGTGGGATCGCCGTCGTTGGCCAGCCGGACGAGCCGGTGGGCATCGACAGCAGGCCCGAACGCAGCCTGCGCCTTGAGGGTCGCGGCGGAGCCGGATGCGAGTCCTTCGAGGTGGCCGCGGCCGGTGCAGACACCCTGGCAGGGCACCCCGTCGAACTCGATCACCATGTGCCCCAGCTCGGCTGCTGCGCCGACGGAGCCCCGCAGCGGCCGGCCGCCGGAGATCACGCCGCCGCCCACTCCGGTGCCGAGCGTGAGCATCACCATGTCGCTCGCGCCCTTGCCGGCGCCGGCCTTCCACTCGGCGATCGCGGCGGCGTTGGCGTCGTTCTCGATGCCGACCGGGACGCCGAAGCGCTCCCGCATCCGATCGCGAAACGGGAGGTCGTGAAGCGGGAGGTTGACCGAGCCGATCGCGACGCCGCGCTGCTGGTCGATCGTCGAGGGGATGCCGAAGCCGATCGCCGCCACATCGTCATCGAGCAGCTCCTCGACCGCCGCGTCCAGGCCGCCGAGCACAGCTTCCTGTGACTCGAGTGGGGTCGGAATCTCGTAGCGCCGCTCGATCCCGCCGTCACGGCGCATCAGCCCGCTGAGGATCTTGGTGCCGCCGAGGTCGACGCCTATCACGCGCTCGCCCGCCATGGTCGCGGGTACCATAGCCCGCCGGATGGCCGCCGGAGACAAGCCCTATCGCGTCTACAAGGGCGGCCGAGCCAGAGGGAAGGTGCCTCTGACGTCGCGGCCGGGGGTCGATGAGGCGCCGCCGTCGAGGGGCGGGAAGGACCGGCCCGAGCGAGGCGCGCCGACGCGGCGACGCCGCGGTCGGAAGCGCATCGTCCTGCTCACGCTGGGGGTTCTCCTGATCCTGATCGTCGTCTGGGGCGCCGCCAGCTACCTCTCGTTCCGCAGCGGCATTGCGGCTGCGAACCGGCGGCTACCGAAGTCGGCCAAGGCCGCCCTCACGAAGCAAGGCGGCCTGCTCGTGTCGCAGCCGACGACGATCCTGTTGCTCGGAACCGACCACAACGGCAGCGCGGCGCGCGCCGACGATCGCCATTCCGACTCGATCATGCTCGTCCGCACCGATCCAGGGAAGCACCGCATCGCGTACCTCTCGATCCCGCGCGATCTGCGGGTTGAGATCCCCGGTTACGGGAACGGGAAGATCAACACGGCGATGCAGCTCGGGGGGCCCGCGCTCGCGGTGAGGACCGTGTCGGCGTTCACGGGCCTGCCGATCAACCACGTAGCCGTCGTCGATCTCGCCTCCTTCAAGGATCTGATCAATGCGCTCGGGGGCGTCACGGTGAACGTGCCCGCGCCGATCCTGTCGAACCGCTTCGACTGTCCGTTCAAGACACAGGCGCGCTGCGACCAGTGGCGCGGCTGGGCGTTCGCGAAGGGGCCGCAGCACATGAACGGCGAGCGCGCTCTCATCTACTCACGGGTGCGCGAGAACCAGCTGAACCCGGCCGATTCGGACATCAGCCGCGGCGGACGCCAGCAGGCCGTGCTGCAGGCGGTGGAAAGCAAGCTGGCGAGCGTCGGGACGGCGGTTCAGCTGCCGTTCATCGGCGCCGATCTGCTGAAGCCACTGGCGACGGACATGTCCGCGGGGCAGTTCCTCCAGCTCGGCTGGGTCAAGTTCCGGGCACCGAGCGGCCGGGTGCTGCACTGCCGGCTCGGCGGGAGCGCGTCGAGCATCGGCGGAGAATCGGTGATCGTGTCGACCGAGGAGAACTTCGCCGTGATCCACATGGTCACCGGCGACTCCGCGCCGCAGCCGCCGGCGCCGGGCTCTGGCCTGTACGGGCCGGGCTGCGTGGTCGGCAGCCAGACATTCCGTTAGACGGGCGCGCCCGCGCGTAGAAACGACTTCACCCAAAGGGGCAAAGCCCCGAGCCCCCGCCCTGGCTCGACCCTAATCCGAGATGTGTGACGCGTTGCGCGCAACGTGCGCCGGAACTGTCACTTCTCGGCGGCCTTCGGCTTCGTATCGCCGCCCGAGCCCGAGCCGTCCGACGACGAGGACGTGGAGGACGACGACGAGTCGGACCCCGAGGACGAGGATGAATCGGACGATTCCCGCGAGGCCGCGGGCCGCTTGCCCGACCCCTTGCCGTAGTCGGTCGAGTAGAACCCCGAGCCCTTGTAGTGCACCGCGACGGGATGCAGCACGCGCTCGACCGGCCCCTCGCCGCAGACCTCGCACACACTCGCCGGCTCATCGCTCATCCGCTGAAAGATCTCGAAGAGATGCCCGTTCGGACACTTGTACTCGTAGATGGGCATGGGGCGGCAAACCGTACCAGCGCAGCCGGTGATGGTAGAACGCCGTGACCGTGCTCCGCCCCGCCCCCGAGACAGACACGCCTCCAAAGGACATCTCGGTGCGGGCCTTCCGGATCGGCGTCGGAGTCTGTGCCGTCGCTGTCGGAGCATTCCTGCTGCTGCGCCTGCACGCCTGGCCGCCCCACGAGGACGAGACGCTCGCGCTCTTCGTCGGCCGCAGCTCCTTGGGCAACCTCTTCCACATCGTCCTGCACCAGCGCGGCGGCGCACCGCTTCACTACGTCCTCGCCTGGGCGGTCGCCCACACCGGTGGCGGCCTCACCGGGCTCCGGCTCATCTCCGCGTTCTTCGCCGTCGCGAGCCTGCCGGCCCTGGCGGCGCTCTCCGCCCGTCTCACCGACCGGACGACCGCGCTCGTCGCGACCGTGCTCGCGTCCGGCTCGTGGATCCTCCTCTTCCACGGGATCTACGGCCGGATGTACAGCATGTTCTTGTTCACGAGCGCCCTCTCGTATCTCGCGCTGCTGCATGCACTCGAGCGCGGCGGCCGGCGCGCCTGGACGATCTGGACGCTCGCGGGCCTCCTTGTCGTCGCATCGCACCCGTACGGCGTGCTCGTGCTCGCCTCGCAGGGGCTCTACGTCCTGATCCGGCGCGAACGCGTGCGGGAGGCGGCCTGGGCGTTCGGGGCGATCCTGGTGCTCGGGATCCCGTTCTGGCGCGCGAGCGTGGTTCTCGCCGACCGGTTCGATGTCGGCGTCGGCGGCGGCGGCCCACTGTCAGGGCCGCTCGGAGTGCTGCGCTACCTCCGCGCGGCCGCAGGCGACTTTTCCGCCGGCTGGACGGGGACGCTCTGGGTGACGCTTGCGCTCGCGGCGGTCGGTCTCTTCCTGCTCGTGCGCGATCGCCGCCGGAGCGCGCTGCTCGTGGCCTGTGCGCTCGGGACGCCGACGCTCGCGCTGATCGTCGCGCACCTCGGGAGCGCGACCTCACCGCAGACGCGCCACCTGATCTTCGCGCTGCCGTTCTTCAGCACCCTCGTCGCCGTGCCCTTCGTCGCCCTGGCTCGCACGCGCCGGGCGCTCGTCCCGGTCGCCGCGCTGGCCGTCGTCGCCCTCCTCTCAACGGAGGTCGGTTGGGCCTGGCACAAGACCCCGCTCCTCTTCCGCGGCGAGTCGAGCGCCCGC
Source organism: uncultured Actinomycetes bacterium (assembly GCA_963718355.1). Lineage (GTDB taxonomy): Bacteria > Actinomycetota > Thermoleophilia > Gaiellales > Gaiellaceae > CAVQZA01. Next base: position 43,443 of record CAVQZA010000015.1, on the reverse strand, counting down.
GTCGCAGCCCGCCACGCGGCCTCGACGTGGCTCGCGCAGAGCGGGCGCAGCAGCGACGTGCTCTTCGGCTACGACCCGCTCTACCTCGGCGCGTGGGAGAACGGCGGCGCGATCACGCGCACCGTCGTCCCGCGGGCCGATCCGAGCCTCGCGCTCGTCGCACTGGAGACGAAGCGGCTACCGCTCGGGCGCGGCGTCTGGGTGCTGGACGCGAGCGACACGAACAACGCCGTCCGCCGCACGACGATCCCACTCCGCGTGCCGAGTAGCGTGTTCGAGGCGCGCGTCTTCGGGCCCTTCCTCGTGATCCGCAGCCGCGCGCCGACGAGGACGGAGATCCAGTTCCTGAAACAGACCAGCGCAGTCGAGCGGCTCGGCAAGGAGCTCGACCTCGGCGCCGCCGACGTGAACCTCCACACGGCTCTCGTCGCGCTGGGCCGGCTCGACTACACGCCGCCGCGTTCCTCGCGGTCGACCAGCTCGCGGTAACACGGCGCCTCTTCGAACGCCGCGAGGCCGGCGGGAGTCGTGCGCCTCTGGGCCGACTGCCCGCGGAGCCGGCGGGCGGCGGCGATCGCGGCCGAGGCGCCGACGAGGCCTCCGAGCGCGAACGAGCGGAGCTTGGCGCGACGTCCCATGGCGTCCATCCAGCGAGTGTATTCCCGGGCCTGGGAAGATGCGCGGATGCTGCTCTGCACGCTCGGTGACCTGCTCCTCGACGTGATCGTGCGGCTCGAGACGCCGCTCGTGCCTGACGGCGACGTGCCGACGACCACGCGCACCGGCGCCGGAGGCCAGGCCGCGAACGTCGCCGCCTGGGCCGTGATGCTCGGTGCGGAGGCCCGGGTGCTCTGCAAGCTCGGCGACGACGCTGCGGCGGGGCTCGTGCGAGCCGACGCGCAGGAACGCGGAGTCGAGGTGCTCGGCCCGGTCGCCAACGGGCGCACCGGCGTCGTCGTCTCGCTCGTCGGGCCTGGGCCGACGCGGACGATGGCCTCCGACCGTGGCGTCGCTCCCGACCTCGCGCCTGAGGAGCTCGACCCCGCGTGGCTCGAGGGCTGCGACGTCCTCCACATCTCGGGGTACGCGCTGCTGCGTGAGCCCATGGCCCGGGCGGCGCTCCGCGCGCGGGAGCTCGTCCGCGGCCGGGTGAGCCTCGACCTCTCCTCGGCGCCCGACATCGCCGCCTACGGTCCGAAGCGCTTTCGCGAGCTCGTCGAGGAGCTCGCCCCCGACATCGTGTTCGCGAACGACGACGAGCGCGTGGTCCTCGGCGGGCTGCCCGCGCCGGAATGGGTGCTGAAGCTCGGCGAGCGCGGGATCCTGCTCTCCTCGGGCGAGGAACTGGCCGCGCATCCCGCGGAGGTTGTCGACACGACAGGCGCCGGCGACGCTCTCGCAGCGGGGTACCTCGTCGCGGGGCCCGAGGCTGCCCTCGACGCGGCGGCCCGCTGCATCGGCAGGATGGGAGCAACTCCGTGAAGAATCTCACCACCTTCCACCCCGAGGTCGAGGACGCGCTGCGCGCCCGCCACGCCGTCGTCGCGCTCGAGACGACGCTCATCTCGCACGGCTTCCCCGCCGGTGAGGGCGCCGCGGTCGGGCGCGAGTCGGAGCGCCGCGTCCGGGCCGCCGGCGCGATCCCCGCCACCATCGGCATCATCGAAGGCCGCCTGCGAATCGGCCTCACCGACGACGATCTCCAGCTCTTCGACGAAGCGGGAGCGACGGCGCGCAAGGTCGGGCCGCGCGATCTCGGCGCCTGCATCGCGCAGGGCGCGCTCGGCGCGACCACCGTCGGCGGCACGCTCGCCGCGATGCGCGTGGCCGGGATCGGCTTCATGGGCACCGGCGGCCTCGGCGGCGTGCATCGTGGCTTCCCGGCGCCGCCCGACGTCTCGGCCGACCTCGGCGAGCTGGCCCGCGCGGAGGCACTCGTCGTCTCGGCGGGAGTCAAGTCGCTGCTGGACGTGCCCGCGACGGCCGAGCTGCTCGAGACCCTCGGCGTGCCCGTCCTCGGCTGGCGCAGCGACACGATGCCGCTCTTCTATGCCGCCGACGGCGGGCCGCCCGTCTCGGCGCGGGTCGAGACGGCCGACGAGGCGGCACGGATCGCCGACGCGCACTGGCGGCTCGGCCGCCATACCGCGCTCGTGCTCGGCAGGCCCCCGGACGAGAGCCTCGAGGTCGAGCCGCTGATCCAGGAGGCGCTGGCCGCCGCCGACCGCGAGCACGTCTCCGGCCAGGCCGTCACGCCGTTCATCCTCGGGTACCTGCACGAGCACTCCGACGGCCGCACCGCCGCGGCGAACAAGGAGCTCGTCGCAGCGAACGCAGGCCTCGCGGCCGAGGTCGCGGTCGCCTACGCAGCGATCTAGACGGCGCGGCGCGTCGCGAAGTAGTGCACGACGTACACCGGGACGGTCACGCCCGCGAACAGGAACGTGCAGATCCCCCACGCCGTAGCGTGTTTCGACCCCCGCTTGTCGGCGTGCCAGAAGACGATCGCCGAGACGATGCCCGCGAGGACGATCGCAACGAGACCCTGGGTCGCGCCTAGGCGAGCGAGCGCAAGAACTCGTCTACCTCCAGCGCTGTCAGCGTCTCGACCTTGACGCTGCCGCGCGCGCTGAGCGCGACCGAGACGCGGGCGATCGTCGCCGCATCCGGGGCCTCGACGATGTTGAGGAAGTCGAACGGCCCGAGCGTGAACCACTGGTGCAGCACCTTGGCTCCGAGCTCCTCCATGTCCTTGTTCACTTCCCTGAGCCGGTCCGGGTGCGAGACCAGCGTTTGCATCCCCTGCTGGGTGAGCGTCGAGAGGAGGATGTAAACCGGCACCGCTAGGCGATGCTAGACGATCGCGCCGCCTGGTCGAAGTACAGCAGGGCGGCGCCGACGAGGATCACCGGCGAGATCACAACGTCGGCGAGAAAGGCAGCGATCCGAACAGCCGAGTCCGCCGTGCTGTGCAGAAGCTCAACCAGGACGAGGCCTGTGAGTGCGTACACGATCACGAGCGTGGCAAGCGAGCCGAGCGCATGCACGTAGTCGGCCCGCGCGAGCTTGATCGCCCGCGCGAACCCCGCCCCCACCGCCAGGTTCTCGTAGAGGATCACGGGCACGACGAGACCGACCAGAGCGAGCCAGGCGACCGCGGGCAGGATGAAGAAGCGCATGAGAAACGCGGCCGGCAGAAAAGCGAGCGTCCCTGCCAGGAACGCTCGGGCCAGGCGGCCGCCTTCGAGCGGCGTTTTGTGGCTGATCAAGCACGCGCCCGCGTACGCGGCCGTCAGCAGCGGGGCAAAGACGGCGAGGATCAGCGCTCTCGTCGCGACGTTCTGGCCAAGCGCAACCTGGTCGTACAGCGCCAGAGCCAGCCCGAGCGGCAAGACGCGCCAGAAGTGATTCCCGTAGAGGCGGATCGCCTCTGCGACGAGCTGGCCGACCGTCCGCGTCTCGGGCGGGAGCGACGGCGGCAGCGGTTTGCCGCTCACGCGAGTGCCGACAGGAGCCGCGGGATTGCCGCAGCGAGCGCCTCGAGTGCCTCGTCGAACCGCCAGAGCGCGCGATCGGGCTCGGCGACCTCGTTCGAGACGGCGCGAACCTCGATCGCGGGGACACCGGCCAGGGTCGCGGCGCGGAGTACCGCGAAGCCTTCCATCGCCTCGACCTCGAGCTCCGGCGGGGTGCCACCCACCCGCGCGCTGGTCCCGATCGCCAGCACCGGCGCTTCGGGCAAGACCGCGCGCGCCGCCTCGAGCAGGCCGGCGTCCGGAAGCACGCGCCGCGGGATCGCGTCCCACGTCGCGTCGCAGTAGACCGCCTCGGCGCCGAGCACGATCGTCCCGGGCGTGATCCCGCGCGCTCCCGCGATGCCCACGTGCACAACGGCATTCGGCCGCACCTGCGCGAGGGCACGCGCGGTCGCGGCCGCGGCCTCGACAGGGCCGATCCCACAGACGAGGCCCTCGAGCCCGCAGAGCTCGCGCTCGGTGGCGGCCACGAGGAGCGTCACGGCGCGATCCTATGCGACACTTGAGCCGTGGGCTTCAAGGTGATCAATCCCGCCGACCTCGAGTGGACGATCCGTGAGTCCACCGATCCGGCTCGTCCCGACCGCGAGGTTGCCGCGTTGACCGACCTCGCCGGCTTCGAGCACTCGCGCGCGAACATGTTCCGCTATCCGCCTGGCGCCGTCGGCCGCCGCCACAAGGATCTGGCTCAGGAGGAGACGTTCATCGTCCTCGCGGGCACGCTCTCGATCTACCTCGGCGAGCCGCCCGTGCAGCACGAGGTCGAGGCCGGCGGGCTCGTCCACGTCGAGTCGGGCACGTTCCTCCAGCTCGCAAACCACGGCGACGAGGAGCTGCGGCTCTACATCTACGGCGCTCCGGCCGTGACCGGGCAGGGCGAGTTCGCCGACTCCGCCGTCTAGAAGGGACGAGCCCCGAAGGGCCCGCCCCTCTCGCGCGTGTCCTAGCCCGAAGTCTTGATCTGACCCCGGATCTCCCCCGCGGCGTTCTTCGCCGTGTGGACGTTCACGTAGGCCTTGCCGGATTTGAGTGCCGTGATCACGGCCTTCGTGATCTGCGCCTTGCCGCTCGCCCCGCTCTTGCACGGGCCGCACAGCGGCACGATCACCGGGCCGGCGACGCCGACCTTGGCCATGTGGATGTGCGCGGCCGAAGCCGGGCCGGTAAGACCCGAGAAGGTCAGCCGCCACTTGAGCACTGCGCCCTTCGAGTTCTCGACGTACGTGCCCGTGAACGCGCCCTTCGCGGCCGCAGGCACGCCTGCGGGAGCGGGCACCTCGGCCTTGGCGGCGAGCGCGGCACCCGCCATGTGCGTGCCGCGGGCGGCACCGAGCGCAAACGCGGCGACGACGAGCGCGGCCACCGAGCCGAGCACGACGGCGAACAGAAGCTTCTTCACTGTTTCCCTCCTGGAGCTAGATGCGCGGACGCACCTAGTTCGCCTAGGACGCGGAAACGGTTTCCGGCGCCTTGGCGAACGCGAGCTCGCCGTCGGACACGTCCACCCGGATCGTGTCTCCGTCGGCGAACTCGCCCTCCAGCAACCGCAACGCGAGCGGGTTCTCGAGCGAGCGCTGGATCGCGCGCTTGAGTGGGCGCGCCCCGTAGGTCGGGTCCCAGCCCTGCTCGGCGAGCAACTCCTTCGCCTCGTCGGTGAGCTCGAGCGTGAGCTCTCGCTCGGCGAGCCGCTGGCGCAGGCGCTCGAGCTGGAGGTCGACGATCTCGCCGATCTGCTCGCGGCTGAGCGGCTTGAACTCGACGATCTCGTCTAGGCGGTTCAGGAACTCGGGCCGGAAGTGCTCACGCATCGCGTCGGCGCTGCGGACGTTCGAGGTCATGATCAGCACCGAGTTACGGAAGTCGACCGTGCGGCCCTGGCCGTCGGTCAGCCGTCCGTCGTCGAGGATCTGCAGCAGCAGGTTGAACACGTCGGGGTGCGCCTTCTCGATCTCGTCGAGCAGGATCACGGAGTACGGGCGCCGTCGCACCGCCTCGGTGAGCTGGCCGCCCTCCTCGTAGCCGACGTAGCCGGGCGGCGCGCCGACGAGCCGCGAGACGGCGTGGCGCTCCATGTACTCGGACATGTCGATCCTGATCAGAGCGCGCTCGTCGTCGAACATGAACTCGGCGAGCGCCTTCGCGAGCTCAGTCTTGCCGACTCCGGTCGGGCCGAGGAAGACAAAGGAGCCGATCGGCCGGTTCGGATCCTGGAGGCCCGAGCGCGCGCGCCGCAGCGCATTGGACACGGCTTCGATCGCCTCGTCCTGGCCGACCACGCGCTGGTGGAGCCTGTCCTCCATGTGGACGAGCTTGCGCGTCTCGCCCTCGAGCAGCCGGTCGACCGGGATCCCGGTCCAGCGGGCGACCACCGAGGCGACATCGTCCTCGTCGACCTCTTCCTTCACCATCGGCTCGCCGGAGACGGGCTCGCTGCGCTCCTCGAGCTCGCGCTCGAGTGCCGGCAGCTCGCCGTAGCGGATCTCGGCGACGCGCTGGAGGTCGCCCGCGCGCTCGGCGCGCTCGGCCTCCATCCGGAGCTCGTCGATGCTGCGCGTGACCTCGGAGACGCGGTCGAGCTGCCCCTTCTCCTCGGCCCAGCGCGCGGCGAGCTCGTCGCGCGCCTCGCGCGCGTCGGCCAGGTCGCGTTCGAGCGGCTCGCGCGCCTCGTGCGACTCCTTCGCCATCGAGACGAGCTCGATCTCGAGCTGCGTGACGCGGCGGTTCGCCTCGTCGAGCTCGAGCGGCGAGGAGTCGATCTCCATCCGCAGGCGCGAGCCCGCCTCGTCGACGAGGTCGATCGCCTTGTCGGGAAGGAACCTGTCCGCGATGTACCTGTCCGAGAGCACCGCTGCCGCCACGAGCGCCGCGTCGCGGATACGGACGCCGTGGTGCGCCTCGTAGCGCTCCTTGAGCCCGCGCAGGATCGCGATCGTGTCGGCGACGCTCGGCTCGCCGACCGTGATCGGCTGGAAGCGCCGCTCGAGCGCCGCGTCCTTCTCGATGTGCTTGCGATATTCGTCGAGCGTCGTCGCGCCGACGCAGCGCAGCTCGCCCCGCGCGAGCATCGGCTTCAAGAGGTTCCCCGCGGACACGGCCCCTTCCGCCGCGCCGGCGCCGACGATCGTGTGCAGCTCGTCGATGAAGAGAATGATCCGGCCCTCGGCGCTCTGGATCTCGCCGAGCACCGCCTTGAGCCGCTCCTCGAACTCGCCGCGATACTTCGAGCCGGCGAGCAGCGAGCCGATATCGAGCGCCCAGACGCGGCGGCCCTTCAACCCCTCGGGGACGTCGCCGGCGACGATCCGCTGCGCGAGCCCCTCGACGATCGCGGTCTTGCCGACCCCCGGCTCGCCGATCAGCACCGGGTTGTTCTTCGTGCGCCGCGAGAGCACCTGGATCACGCGCCGGATCTCCTCGTCGCGCCCGATCACGGGATCGAGCGAACCGGACTCGGCCGCCTCGGTCAGGTCGCGTCCGTACTTGTTCAAAGCGTCGAAGGTTCCCTCCGGATCCTGCGAGGTGACGCGCTGGCCGCCGCGCACCTCCGCGATTCGCGCGAGCAGCTCGTCGCGCGGGACGGCGTCCAGCGCGAGCAGTAGGTGGTCGACCGAGACGTAGTCGTCGTCCATCCGCTTCGCCTCGTCTTCGGCCTGATCGAGAGCGCGCGCGACCGCGGCGGAGACCTGCGGCTGCTGCGCGGCGCCCTGGATCCGTGGCCGCTGCGCGAGCTCTGCCTCTGCCTGCGCGAGCAGCGCATCGGCATCCGGCACGAGCTGGCGCGGCAACTCCTGGTCGAGCAGCGCGAGCAGCAGGTGCTCGGGATAGAGCTCCGGGTTGCCGTTGCGGCGCGCCAGCTCCTGCGCTGCGGCGACGGCCTCCTGGGACTTGATCGTCAGCTTGTTGAAATCCATCAGACACTCCTTCGTTCTGGATGCTGCGCGGGCTTGTAGACCACGAGCTCGCGCCGGTATTGCCGATGCACCTGATCCACCTCGGCGCGCGCCTCGCGCTCGAGCCGCTCGATGTGCGCCTGCATTCGCTGAAGGTCGTCCTGGAGCCGCAGCACGTGCTCGACGCCGGCGAGGTTCAGCCCGAGCTCGGACGTGAGCCGCTGGATCAGCTGGAGCCGCTGGAGATCGCCCTCCGAATATAGGCGCGTGTTCCCGGCGGTCCGCTTCGGCCGGACGAGCCCGCGCGCCTCGTACATCCGCAGCGTCTGCGGGTGCATGCCGACGATGTCGGCGGCGACGGAGATCATGTAGCGGGGCCGGTCGTCCATCAGTCGAACAACTCCTCGCGCGGGTCGGCGTGCGGAGCCTTCTGCAGCTCCTCCAGCGCCTCGCGCTCCTTCTTGCTCAGCTTCGCCGGCACGGCGACCTTGACGCGCGCAAGCAGGTCGCCCTTGCCGCTGCCCGTCAGCTTCGGCGCGCCCTGGCCGCGTAGGCGCAGAAGCTTGCCGTCGTGCGCACCGGCGGGAACCTTCAGCGAGACGCGACCGCCCTCGGGCGTCGGCACCTCGACCGTCGCGCCGAGCGCAGCCTCGGGGTACGTGACAGGGACATCCACCACGAGGTCGTTGCCGCGACGGCGGAAGCGCTTCGACGGCTCCACCTCCGTGACGACGTACAGATCGCCGGGCTGTCCGCCGAACTCGCCGGGCGCGCCCTTGCCCTTGAGCCGGATCTTCGTGCCGGTCTTCGCGCCGGCCGGGATCTTCACCGAGTAGCGGCGGGTGCGCCGCTCCATCCCGGAGCCGTGACACGTGTGACACGGCTGCTCGATCACGGTGCCGTTGCCGCGGCAGCGCGGGCACGGCTGCGAGATCGCGAACAGGCCCTGGCTCTCGGCGAGCACGCCGCGGCCGTGGCAGACCGGGCAGAGCGTCGGGGCGGTGCCGGGCTCGGCGCCCGAGCCGTGACAGGTGCGGCACGTCGCGTCGACCTCGACCGCGACCTTCGTCTCGATCCCGTGCAGCGCGTCCTCGAACGAGAGCCGCACCGGCACCTCGAAATCGGCGCCGCGCTGGGGCCGCTGGCGCGGCTGCTGCGCCGCGCGGCGGCCGCCGAAGAGCCCGCCGAGCAGGTCGCCGAAGTCGCCGAGGTCGACATCGGCCGGATTGAAGCCGCCCTGGCCGAAGCCCGCGAAGCCGTTCCCGCCCGCGTCGTAGGCCTTCCGCTTCTCGTCGTCGCCGACGGTGTCGTAGGCGCCCTGGATCTCCTTGAAGCGCTCCTCGGCGCCCGCGTCGCCCGGGTTTCTGTCCGGGTGGAACTCGCGCGCCAGCTTGCGGTACGCCTTCTTGATCTCGTCCTGCGAAGCGGTCTTCGGGACGCCGAGGATCTCGTACGGAGTCTTCACTCGGCGATGATCACCCGCGCCGGCCGCAACACCCTGTCGCCGAGGCGGTAGCCCTTCTGCAGCACCTGGATCACCTGGCCCTGCGGTGCGTCCCCGGCCGGCTGCGCGAGCAGCGCCTCGTGGACGTGCGGGTCGAACGGGCCGTCGGTCTCGACCTCGACGAGGCCCTCCTTGCGGAGCAGGTCGGTCAGCTCGCGATGCACGAGCGCGACGCCCTCCTCGAGCTTCGCCTCCTCGTGCTGGTCGGCCGCCTGGAGCGCGCGCTCGAGGTCGTCGAGCACGGGCAGCAGCCCGGCCACGAGCCGCTCGGCGGCCCGCGCGACCAGGGAGGCCTGGTCGCGCGCGGCACGCTTGCGGTAGTTGTCGAAGTCGGCTGCGACGCGCTGGAGGTCGGCGAGATACTCGTCCCGCTTGGCCTCCGCCTCGATCAGCCGCTCCTCGACGGACGGTTCGTTCAGCGTCTCGTCGGTCACGCCTTCTTCGCCGCCTCGTCCTCGTCGATCACCTCGTAGTCGGCCTCCTCGACGACCTCGTCGTCGTGGACCGCCTCGCCGTCACCGGCAGGCGCCGAGCTCGGCGTGCTCGCGGCGGAGTAGACCGCCTCGGCGAGCTTGTGCGAGGCCTCCTGCAGCGCGTCGGTCTTCGCCTTGATCTCGGCGAGATCGGAGCCGTCGAGCGCACCGCGGAGCTCCATCACGCGACCCTCGATCGTCGAGGCCGTGGCCTCGTCGAGCGCCTCGCGATGCTCCTTCAGGCTCTTCTCGGTCTGATAGGCGAGCGACTCGGCGTGGTTCTTGGCGTCGGCGAGCTCGCGCAGGCGATGTGCCTCGTCGGCATGCGCCTCCGCCTCCTTGACCATCCGGGACACGTCCTCCTCGGACAACCCAGAGCCACCCTCGATCCGGATCTGCTGCTGGTTCCCGGTGCCGAGATCCTTGGCCTGGACGTGAATGATGCCGTTCGCGTCGATGTCGAAGCCGACCTCGACCTGCGGCATCCCCCGCGGCGCCGGCGGAATCCCGACGAGCTGGAACTTGCCGAGCGTCTTGTTGTACGCGGCCATCTCGGACTCGCCCTGGAGGACGTGCACCTCCACGGACGGCTGGTTGTCCTCGGCGGTCGAGAACGTCTCCGACTTCTTCGTCGGGATCGTCGTGTTCCGCTCGATCAGCCGCGTGAAGACGCCGCCCTTCGTCTCGATCCCGAGCGAGAGCGGGGTCACGTCGAGCAGCAGGATGTCCTTCACCTCGCCGCTCAGCACGCCGCCCTGGATCGCGGCGCCGACTGCGACGACCTCGTCCGGGTTGACGCCCTTGTGCGGATCCTTGCCGATCAGCTCCTTGACCTTGTCCTGCACCGCCGGCATGCGGGTCATCCCGCCGACGAGCACGACGTGGTCGATCCCGGCCGCCTCGAGCCCCGCGTCCTTGAGCGCGGCCTTGGTCGGAGCGACGGTGCGCTCGATCAGGTCGTGGCTCAGCTCGTCGAGCTTCGCGCGGGTGAGAGTGAGGTCGAGGTGCTTCGGGCCCTCGGGCGTCGCGGTGACGAACGGCAGGTTGATCTGCGTCGTCATCGTCGAGGAGAGCTCGATCTTCGCCTTCTCGGCCGCCTCGTACAGCCGCTGCAGCGCCATCTTGTCGACGCCGAGGTCGAGGCCCTGATCCTTCTTGAACTCGGCGACCATCCAGTCGACGACCGCCTTGTCGAAGTTGTCGCCGCCGAGGTGGTTGTCCCCGTTCGTGGACTTGACCTCGAAGACGCCGTCGCCGAGCTCGAGCACCGACACGTCGAACGTGCCGCCGCCGAGGTCGAAGACGAGGATCACCTGGTCGGCCTCCTTGTCGAGCCCGTACGCGAGCGAGGCGGCGGTCGGCTCGTTGATGATCCGGACGACGTTGAGGCCGGCGATCTTGCCGGCGTCCTTCGTCGCCTCGCGCTGCGCGTTGTTGAAGTAAGCGGGCACGGTGACCACCGCGTCGCTGACCGTCTCGCCGAGATACGCCTCGGCATCGGCCTTCAGCTTCTGGAGGATCATCGCGCTGATCTCCGGCGGCGAGTAGTCCTTGTCGTCGACCTTGACGACCGCGTCGCCGTTCGGTCCCTTCTCGACCGAGTACGGGACGATCGTCATCTCCTCGGAGACCTCGTCCCACTTGCGCCCCATGAAGCGCTTGATCGAGAAGATCGTGTTCTCGGGGTTCGTCACCTGCTGGCGCCGCGCGGGCGCCCCGACGAGCCGCTGGCCGTCCTTCGCGAACGCGACCACGGACGGGGTCGTGCGCCCGCCTTCCGCGTTCGGGATCACTGTGGGCTCGCCGCCCTCGAGCACGGCCATACAGCTGTTGGTCGTGCCGAGATCGATTCCAATCGTTTTTGCCATCTCGAAACTGCTCCTTTACTCCGTTGCTAAGAAAATCTAAGTCGAACGGTATCAATCTTTGCCTGCGTGGCGCAATCTAGCGAACCAGGGCGATCAGCGCCCCGCCGGCGACGATGCAGAGCGCTCCGCCGATCAGGCGCGGGCCGATCTTCTCGCTGCGTCCGATGAAGATCGCGGCGAGCAGGACTCCCCAGAGCGACTCGGTCGCGACGATCGGCGAGACGACGGTCACCTTGCCGTGGTAGTACGCCTCGAACAGCGAGAGGTACGAGATCCCGAACAGGAGACCGGCCGGTACGAACGGCGCTGCAAGCCTGGCGGTCGGCCGCCGACCGGTGAGGACGAGGTAGCCGAGGATCACGACCGAGCCGCCAACGAGCGTGGCGACCGCGGCGGGGATCGGCTGCACGGCCGTTCCGTGCGAGGCCCAGCGGACGACGTTGTCGCGGATCGCGAAGAGCGTCGCGCCGCCGAGCGCGAAGACGAGGCCGAGCACGCGGTAGTGAGCCGGGCGCGAGCGCTCGCAGACGAGCAGGATCCCGCCGGCGACGACGAGCAGCGCACCGACGATCAGCGCCGCCTGCGCGGGCTCGCCCAGGACCAGGATCGCGATCACGACCGAGATCAGCGGCGCGGCGCCGACCACGACGGAGGTTCGCGACGGCCCGGCGTCACGCACCGCCATCGTGAACAGGAGCTGCGAGCCGCCCGGCGCGAGCAGCCCGACGAGCGCGAACAGCGCGAGCCCGCCCGTGTCGCCCGCGCCGTGCGGCTCGATCGCGAGCGCGACGAGTGCGACGACGAGCGCGGTCACCGTCGTCGCGAACGCCCCGATTTCCGCGGCCGGCGAGCGCCGCAGCGCAAAACGCAGGACGACCGTCATCGCGCCGAACAGGAACGCCGAGCAGAACGCGAGCGCGACGGCCACTACGCGGGCCTCGGCCGGACGAGCCGGCTCAGCAGGTCGGCGGCGGCCGGCTCCGCGATCACGATCCCCGAGAGGATCACCGCGCACCCGGCCCAGCCGACGGCCCCGAGCCGGTCGCCCGCGAGCGCGAAGCCGAAGATCCCCGTGAACACCGGCTCGAGCGCGAAGGCGAGCGCCGTCCGGGTCGCGTCGAGCCGACGCTGTGCCCAGGTCTGGAACAGGAAGGCGAGGGCGCTCGCGAAGATCCCCGTCACGAGCAGCGCCGCCCACACCGTCCGCCCGTGCGGCATCGTCAGCTGCCCAAGCGCGACGGCGACCACCGTGAGCCCGACCGCCGCGGCGGCCATCTCGACGAAGGTCAGCGCGAGCGGGTCGTACCGCGGCGCGAACCGCTCCATCACGACGATCTGGAGCGCGTACACCGCCGCTCCGCCGAGCACGAGCAGGTCGCCGAGCGTCGAACCGCCGGTGTGAACGCCGGAGAGCAGCGCGAGCCCGGCCATCGCGAGCCCGACGCCGAGCCACGTGACCCGCGCCACCGGGCTCCGGAAAAGCGCAAGCCCGAGGAGCGGCGTCAGCACGACGTACATCCCCGTGATGAAGCCCGTGCTCGACACCGTCGTCCGCTCGAGCCCAGCCGTCTGCAGGGCATAGCCGCTCGCGAGCAGCCCTCCGACCGCGGCGCCCGAGATCCAGCCGCGCCGGCCGAGCCCACGCAGGCGCCGGGCCGCGGGAACCGACAGCGTCGCCGTCGCGATCATGAACCGCACCGCGAGGAACGCGAACAGCGGGTAGATCGCCACCGCGTCCTTGACCTGCACGAAGGTGACGCCCCAGATCGCCGTGACCAGGACGAGCGACAGGAACGGGGCGGTCCGCGCAGGCATCGCGGGATTCTAGGAAGCGGTAGAACTCGCCGTACTGTGGCGACCGATTCCAGGTACTCCTCGCCGCTCGCGGCCGAGCTCGGTGAGCCGGCGCTCGCCCGGTTCCTGCGCTACGTGGTGATCGACACGCAGTCGGCCGAAGGCTCCGACACCTACCCCTCGACGGCGAAGCAGCTCGACCTCTCGCGGCTCCTCGTCGAGGAGCTGAAGGAGATCGGGCTCGCCGACGCGCACCTCGACCAGCACGGCTACGTGACGGCGACGGTGCCCGCGACGGTCGACCGCGAGGTGCCGGCGCTCGGGCTGATCGCGCACGTCGACACGAGCCCGCAGGTCGTCCGGAGCGAACGTGAAGCCACAGCTCGTCACGGGCTACGACGGCGGCCGGATCGCGCTGCCCGCGAACCCGCACCTCGAGCTCGATCCGGCCGAGCTGCCGGAGCTCGCCCGCCACATCGGCCACGACCTCGTCACGACCGACGGGACGACGCTGCTCGGCGCTGACGACAAGGCCGGCGTCGCGGAGATCATGGCGGCGGCCGAGTACCTCGTCACGCACCCGGAGCTCGCACATGGTCCGCTCCGGATCGCCTTCACGCCAGACGAGGAGGTCGGCGCCGGCACGGCGTTTTTCGACCTCGAGGCGTTCGGTGCAGCGGCCGCGTTCACCATCGACGGCTCGACCGCCGGCGAGCTGCAGGACGAGACCTTCTCCGCGCTCGAAGCAGTCGTGACCTTCACGGGCGTGAGCATGCACCCCGGCTTCGCGAAGGGGCACCTCGTCAACGCGATCAAGCTCGCGGCCGACTTCATCGCCTCGCTCCCGCGCTACGGGCTCTCGCCCGAGACGACCGAGGAGCGCGAGGGCTTCGTCCATCCGTACACGATCGAAGGGCACGGAGCCGAGGTGTCGATCGTGATGATCATCCGCGACTTCGACGAGGAACGGCTCGCGGAGCACGAGGCGCTGGTGCGACAGCTCGCGGCGGAGACCGCAGAGCAGGACGAGCGGGCGCGCGTCGAGGTAACGGTTCGGCGCCAGTACACGAACATGAAGCGCGTGCTCGACGAGCATCCCGCGCTGGTCGCGGCGGCCGAGGAGGCGATCCGCCGCGCCGGTCTCGACCCGCACCTGACCTGGATCCGCGGCGGCACCGACGGCTCGCGCCTCACCGAGCTCGGCCTCCCCACTCCGAACCTCTTCGACGGCGGCCACGAGTATCACTCCGAGCGCGAATGGATCTGCGTCCAGGACATGGGCGCGGCGTGCGCGACGATCGTCCACCTCGCCCAGATCTGGGCCGAGTAGCCTTTCCGTATGGGCACCGTCGCCGACACGCTTGGCCGGCCGCTCCGCGACGTGCGGATCTCCGTCACCGACCGATGCAACTTCCGGTGCGTCTACTGCATGCCGAAGGAGGTCTTCGGCCGCGACTTCGAGTTTCTCGCGCGCGAGAAGCTGCTCACTTTCGAGGAGATCGAGCGCGTGACCCGCGCGTTCGTCGCGGCGGGCGCCGAGAAGGTGCGCCTCACCGGAGGCGAGCCGCTGCTGCGGCGCGAGCTCGAGAACCTCGTGGCGATGCTCGCGGCGATCCCCGGGCTCGACCTCACGCTGACCACGAACGGCGCGCTCCTCGCCGCGAAGGCGCAGGCGCTGAAGGACGCGGGGCTCCGGCGGATCACGGTCAGCCTCGACTCGCTCGACGACGACGTGTTCAGCGCGATGAACGACATCGACTTCCCGGTCGCCCGCGTGCTCGAGGGCATCGACGCGGCGCTGGCCGTGGGGCTGCCCGTGAAGGTGAACATGGTCGTGCGCCGCGGACTCAACGAGCACAGCGTCCTGCCGATGGCGCACGCGTTCCGCGATCGCGGCTGCATCCTCAGGATGATCGAGTACATGGACGTCGGCCACACGAACGGCTGGCGGCTCGACGACGTCGTCCCGGCGGCCGAGCTCGTGGCGATGATCAGCGCAGAGCTCCCGCTCGAGCCCGCCGAGGCGAACTACCGCGGCGAGGTCGCGCGGCGATATCGCTACCGCGACGGCAGCGGCGAGATCGGCGTGATCGCGTCGGTCACCCAGCCGTTCTGCGGCGACTGCACGCGGGCGCGCCTTTCCGCCGACGGCTCGCTCTACACCTGCCTTTTCGCGACGCGCGGCCACGACCTGCGCGCGCTGCTCCGGGCCGGGGCCTCCGATGCGGAGCTCGAGGCCGCGATCGGCTCGGTCTGGCTCGCGCGCGGCGACCGTTATTCGGAGCTCCGCTCGGCCGCGACCGTCGACCTGCCCAAGGTCGAGATGTCGTTCATCGGCGGCTGAGGAGCCGCAATTTCCGGGCACGTCGGCCCGAACAGTAGAATGAGCGGGTTATGCGGGCCCCGGGAGAGCAGCAATGACGGACGCCGTCGTACGCGTAGGTAAGCGCTACCTGCCTCGTGGGTGGGCGGACCTAGGGCGCCAGGTCGCGATCTGGTTCGGGTTCCTGATCGTCTACCAGCTCGTGCGCGGCCTCGCGGACCGCTCGCCGGCCGCCGCGTTCCACAACGGCCTGCGGGTGATCGACTTCGAGAGCAGCGCAAACGCGCTCTACGAGCTGACGTTCCAGCGCATCGCACAGCAGTCGCACTGGCTCTCGGCTGCGGTGAGCTGGACGTACTGGAACTCGGAGTTCACGGTCGTCGGGCTCGCGCTGCTCTGGGTCTACGTGCGCCGGCACGACCGCTTCTACAAGTTCCGCAACTGGATCCTGCTGGCGAACGTGTTCGGGCTCGTCGGCTACATCTTCATGCCGACCGCGCCGCCGCGGATGTTCCCGTCGTTCGGCTTCATCGACTCGCACCGCGACGGTGTCGTTCAGCTCGCGGCGAATCCGTATGCCGCGATGCCGAGCCTGCACGCCGCGGACGCGCTGATCGTCGGGATCACGCTCGCGATGATCTGCCGGCGGCCGATCTTCAAGCTGTTCTGGGCGCTCTGGCCGGTCTGGGTCTGGTTCTCGGTGATGGCGACGGGGAACCATTTCTGGCTTGACGTGCTCGCCGGCAACCTCGTCGCGATCCTCGCCGGCATCGTGATCTACCGCGAGCCGCTGCGCCGCCGCGTCCTCGCCCGCGCGTGAGCCGCGGCGAGGCGATCAAACAGGGGTACACGGACGGCGCCCGCCGGCTCGCCTCTCGCTCGGTGGTCTCGCTCGGGCGGACGCGCGTGACGCCGAACGCGCTCACGGCGACGGGCGTGACGCTCTGCGCCGTTGCGGCCGTCCTCGTCTACTTCGCCTACCGGAGCGACGCTCTCTACTGGGCCGGCGCGCTCCTCTTCGTCATCGGCTCGCTGCTCGACATCCTCGACGGCGCGCTCGCGCGGACGAGTGGCAAGGGGACGCCGTTCGGCGCGTTCCTCGACTCGACCACCGACCGGATCGGCGAGGGGCTGATGCTCGGGGCGATCGCGCTGCTCGCGGCCCGCGACTCGCGCCTGCTCTCGGTCGGGCTCGCGTTCCTCGCTCTGCTCGGCTCGCTGCTCGTCAGTTACACGCGCGCCAGGGCCGAAGCGCTCGGGCTGAAGGGCGCGGTCGGGATCGGCTCGAGGGCAGAGCGGGTGGTCGTGATCACAGCCGGCCTCGTGCTGGCACCGTGGGGCGCGCTGCCTTACGCCCTGGCTCTCCTCTGCGTCACCGCGTGGGTCACGGTGGGCCAGCGCATCTGGAGCGTGCGCCGGCAGCTCCGGGAGGCTAGTCCTCCGTCGCGTTCAGATACTGCGCGATGATCTTGACCACGAAGGCGTGGTCCTCTTCCTGCGGAAGCCCTGAGACCGCAACCGTGCCGACGACGCCGACGCCCTTGACGCGGACCGGGAACGCTCCGCCGTGCGGCGCGTACTCGGACTCGCTCAGGACGTAGGCCTCCTCGATCGTCCGACCCTCGAGGCGCAGCTGTGAGCCGACCGCGAACGAGCTGCGGCCGACGCGGCGGACGAGCCGGATCTTCCGCTCGATCCACGCATCGTTGTCGGGCGAGGTCGCCGGCAGCGCGACGTGGAAGAGCTGCTGGTCGCCGCGGCGGATGTCGATCGTGATCGGCAGCGCGGCCGCGCGAGCGGCGGTGACGAGGCGGTTCCCGAGCTCCCAGGCGTCATCGTTCGTGAACGTGCTGAACTGGAGCGCCTGCTCCTCTGCGGCCAGTCTGTCGAGATCGCTCATGGAGCCAATGCTATACTGATAGCAGTTTGGCTGCCAAGTCCGATCGCACGAGCGTCCTCGTCAGGATGCCCGCCCAGCTCAAGCGACGCCTCGTCGCCGAGACCGAGGCCCGCGGCGAGAACGTCAACGACGTCGCCGTCGGGATCCTCGCGAACCGCTTCCAGATCCCGTTCGAGCCGACCGGCCGCCGCAGTCCGGCCGCCGGCGCGAGCGGTGTCGTCCTGCTCCGTGTCCCCCCGGAGCTGAAGCGGAAGATCCAGCTCGCCGCGTTCGAGACGGAGAGCAACACGAACGACGTGATCCTGCGCGTGCTCAGCGAGCAGCTCGGGGTCGCCCATACATCGAACCGTCGACGGTCGGTCCCGTTCGGGGGCGGCCGCAGAAAGGAACCAATGGCTTCCACGAACGGCCACAGGCCCCGCAGCGAGGACAAGGTCCGCGTCGCGATCATCGGCGTGGGCAACTGCGCCAACTCTCTGCTCCAGGGGGTCGAGTACTACAAGGACGCGCCCGACGACAAGTTCGTCCCGGGCCTGATGCACGTGAACCTCGGCGGGTATCACATCTCCGACATCGAGTTCACCGCCGCCTTCGACGTCGTCAAGGGCAAGGTCGGCGCCGACCTCTCCGAGGCGATGTGGGCGCACCCGAACGACACGATCAAGTTCGCCGACGTGCCGAAGACCGGGATCAAGGTCTCGCGCGGGATGACGCACGACGGGCTCGGCAAGTACCTCTCCGAGATCGTCGAGAAGGCCGACGGCCCGACCGACGACGTCGTCGGGATCCTGAAAGAAACGGGCACGGACGTGGTCGTCAACTACCTCCCGGTCGGCTCCGAGGAGGCGACCAAGTGGTACACCGAGCAGATCCTTAACGCCGGCTGCGCGATGGTGAACTGCATGCCCGTCTTCACCGCGCGCGAGGGGTACTGGCAGAAGCGCTTCGAGGACGCCGGCGTGCCGATCATCGGCGACGACATCAAGTCGCAGGTCGGCGCGACGATCACGCATCGCGTGCTCACGAGCCTCTTCCGCGAGCGCGGCATCCACCTCGACCGGACGATGCAGCTGAACGTCGGCGGCAACTCCGACTTCCTCAACATGCTGGAGCGCGAGCGCCTCGAGTCGAAGAAGATCTCGAAGACGAACGCCGTCACCTCGATGCTCGACTACGACCTCGGCGCCGGCAACGTCCACGTCGGCCCGTCGGATCACGTGCCGTGGCTGACCGACCGCAAGTGGGCCTACATCCGCATGGAGGGCTCGGCCTTCGGCGACGTGCCGCTGAACCTGGAGCTGAAGCTCGAGGTGTGGGACTCGCCGAACTCGGCCGGGATTGTGATCGACGCGGTGCGGCTCGCGAAGCTGGCGCTGAACAACGGCGTCGCCGGCGCGCTCGAGGCGCCGAGCTCGTACCTGATGAAGTCGCCGCCGAAGCAGATCGTCGACGACGAGGCCTACGAGGCCACCGAGAAGTTCATCAAGCAGTACACGCGGAAGCCCGTCAAGGCTCCTGCCGCCAAGAGCTAGCTGCTGTCTGAGGCGGCGGCGGGCCTAGCCCGTCGCCGCTGACGGCGCCTCGAAGCCGTTCCGCTTGTGCGTGCCGTCGCAGAACGGCTTGTTCTCGGAGCCACCGCACCGGCACAGCGCATAGGCGGTGCCCTCGGGCAGGGCGTATTCGTTGCCCTCGACGTCGACGATCGTGATCGGCCCCGTGACGAGCAGCGGGCCGTTCTCCCTGACCTTGATCTCGACTTCGCTCACGGGGCAACCCTACCCGTACGATTGCGCATGTGTCCCTCCGCGTGTGTCTCGTCTCGCCGTTCGCCTGGTCGCTGCCGCACGATGTGAACGAGCACGTCGCGGGCGTCGCGGCCGGCCTGCGGGCGCTCGGGCACGAGGTCACCGTGCTCGCGCCTTCGACCCGCGCCGCGGATCTCGCGGCCGGCCGTCGCGCTCTCCAGCAGGGCGCGCAGCCGGACGTGATCGCGCTGTGCCCCTCGCTCCCCGTCGCGCGGCACACGCACATGGGCGTTCCCGTCGGCGTGCGCGCAAGCCTGACCCACGCGCTCGTGAACGGCCGCTACGACATTGTCCACGGCTTCGAGCCGGGACTGCCGAGCCTCTCCTATCTCGCGCTGCTCCACGCCGAGGAGTCGCTGTCCGTCGCCACGTTCCTCTCCGCAGACCGGCTCGCCTACCCGCCGCGCCGCGCGCAGCGCGAGAAGCTCCTGGCCCGGGTCGATGCGCTCCTCGCCACCACGGACGAGGTCGCCGCAGCCGCGCGCGAGCGCTTTCCGGGCAGCTACCGCGTCGTCGCCGAGGGCGTCGACACCGACCTCTTCGCACCCGGACGAAAGCGGCAGCTCGCGGTGCTGGAGTGGCGACCGGGCGATCGGCCGCACGTCCGCGCGGTCGAGCGCGCGATCGCCGAGCGTCCCGGCTGGGAGCTCGTGCTGCTGCGCGCCGGCCCGGGCGCGCGACCGGTCGTGCCGCGGCGCCTGCGCGAGCGGGTCACCGTTCGGACAGCGCGCGATCCCGTCTCGCGCGCAGCCGTGCTCAGCGAGGCGTCGCTCTTCGTGCCGGCGCTCGAGAGCGCGCCACGGCTCCGTCTCGAGGCGGCCGCGTCGGGAGCGGCGATCGCCGATGCGCGACTGGAGCCTGTCGCCGACACCCGCCCGCCGCAGAGCTTCGCCGAGGTCGCCGCGACCCTCGACGAGCTCTACGCCGGGCTCGCCCCCCGTCGCCGCCGCCGGTCGGCGCCCGAGGATCCGCTCTCCGACCGCGAGTGGATCGCCTGCGACCTGCACATGCACACGCACTACTCGCACGACTGCTCGATCGCGGTGCCCGACCTGCTCGACCACGCCGAGGAGATCGGGCTCGGCGCGATCGCCGTCACCGACCACAACGTCTTCGGGGGCGCGCGCGAGGCGGTTGAGCTCGCCCGGCGGCGCAAGCTCACGGTGATCCCCGGCGAGGAGGTCAAGACCGACGGCCAGGGCGAGGTGATCGGCCTCTTCCTCAGCGAGGAGATCCCACGGGGCATGTCCTTCGGGGACACGATCGCCGCGATCCGCGAGCAGGGCGGGCTCGTCTACGTGCCGCACCCCTTCGACCGGATGCACGCGATTCCCGAGCCGGCGACGCTCCACCGCCACCTGGCCGAGATCGACGTGTTCGAGGTGTACAACGCGCGCCTGCTCTTCGAGGCCTACAACGACGAGGCGGTGCGCTTCGCACGCAAGTACAACCTCACCCCGGGCGCCGGCTCGGACGCACACGTCCTGCAGGGCGTCGGCACCGGCGCGCTGCGGATGCGCGCGTTCCAGGGTCCCGAGGAGTTCATGCTGAGCCTGCGCACCGCCGAGGTGCTGCGCCGCCCGAAGTCGCTCGCCTACCTCCAGTCGCTGAAGTGGGTGGCTCAGGTCAAGGAAAAGGTGCGCTAGGCGAGAACTCAGGTCCCGCCCCGTGAGCACCGTGCCGACCGACGAGATCTACGACAAGTACCTCCAGAAGGCGATCGCCGAGATCAACTCGCTCGGAGATGAGATCGCGCAGGCCTCTGGAGGCACTCGCGTGCCCGTGCTCGGATCGGGTCATCCGCTCGCCGACGTGATGCTGCTGAAGCACGAGCCGCAGCCGCAGGAGATCCAGGAAGGGGTCGCATTCTTCGGCCGCTCCGGCCAGGCAGTGCTGAAGTCGCTCCAGCGCCTGCACGTCGATCCGATGGCGATCTACGGCACGAACTGCCTCAAGTTCGCGGGCGAGGACCCCGATGAGGCGCGGCCGTTCCTGACCCAGGAGCTGCACGTCGTCGGGCCGAAGCTGATCGTCGTGATGGGCGAGCCCGCACTGACGTTCCTCAACGAGCTCGAGTTTCCGCTCTCCGATCCGATCGCGTGGACGCCGGGTGAGCTCCAGCGCTTCACGCCGACGATCTCCGCCCTGGCCACGCCCGATATCGACGCGTCCCTCGACGAGGCGCCCGCGAAGACTGCGTTCTGGAACGCGTTCAAGGAGCTCGGCCGGTGGTGGGCGGAGCTTCCCCCGTACTGAGGCGGCTCGCGGCGCCTGCGGCGCTGCTCGCCGTCCTCGTCGTCTACTACACCTGGCACGAGTCGCTGCCGGCCTTCTCGCTCTGGGGCGACGTCAGCTGGCTCACGTTCGTTGTCTTCCCCGCCGTCTTCGGCCTCGTCTACTTCGCGCTCCCGTTCTGGAACCGGCCGTGGTGGCAGCTGCTGGGCGCCGGGGTCGGCTTCCTCGTCCTCGCGTTCCTGCTCAACTGGGTCGGCGGCGGGCTCGAGGGGAACTTCGCCAAGCTCGCGGCGATGACGGCGCTCGGGTTCTTCGGAGCCACGTTCATCGAGGAGGTGTCGTGGCTCGTCGTGCTCGCCGCGGCGATCTCCCTCGTGGACGCCTATTCGGTGTGGCGCGGGCCGACGCACGCGATCGTGAACCACAAGCCGCAGGTGTTCACGGCCCTGTCGTTCGCGTTCCCGGTGACGGGGCGCGTCGGCGTCGCGAGGCTCGGGCTCCCCGACCTGTTCTTCTTCGCGTTCTTCCTCAGCGCCTGCCCCCGCTTCGGCCTCCGCACGCGGCTGACCTGGCTGACGATGACGCTCTCGTTCGGTGCGACGATCGCGCTCGCGGAGTGGTGGGAGCTCCGCGGCCTGCCGGCGCTGCCGCTGCTCGCGCTGGGATTCGTGGCGCCGAACGCCGACCGGCTCTGGCGCTCGGTCAGGCCTAGCGGTAGTACGCCTTGACGCGCTCGGGCACGAAGAGCAGGACGACCACGAGCACCGCGAAGCCGAGCGCGACCATCGCCTCGATCACCGAGGCTTTCGGCGCATTGAACGCCCATACGATCGCCACGACCGCCGTGAGCACCGAGAGCGCCCCGATGATGTAGCGCGCGATCTGGTGCCCGCGAACGAGCAGCAGCGCAACGGCGCCGTAGACCACTGCGAACGCGATCATCCCCTCGCCGAACGGGTTGCTGATGCCGGTCGGCGCGAGCAGGCCGATGATTCCCATGAAGAGAACGAAGGCCGCCTTGCAGAGCGCGATCACCGCAACGAGCGCGACCGCGAACGGCGCTGTCCCCCACCCCTTCTTCGCGACGGTTGCCATCTCAGGTGATCTTCTCACGCGCCCCAGGTCTCGCGCAGCACCCTGAGCCAGTTTCCGTGCGCGAGCGCCGTGAGATCGGCCTCGGTCCAGCCCGCCGCGCGGAATGCGTCGAGGAGCCCCGGGAGGCCGGCCGCGTCGCCGAGCGCGTCGGGCATCAGCGCTCCGTCGAAGTCGGAGCCGAGCGCGACGTGCTCGACTCCCATCCGCTCGGCGAGATGGTCGGCGTGGCGGACGAGCACCTCGAGCGGGCTCGCGGGATCGACACGGCCCTGCGGATCGGTCATCGGAACGTCGAAGACGATGCCGACGACGCCGTTCGACTCGCGAACGAGATCGAGCTGTGCGTCGACGAGGTTGCGCGAGTGCGGGCACACGGCGTGCGCGCCCGCGTGGGTGACGATCAGCGGCGCATCGGTGAGCTCGGCCACACCGCGGAAACCGCGCTCGTTCAGGTGCGAGAGGTCGAGGACGATTCGCAGGCGGTTGCACTCGCGGACGAGCGCGCGGCCCGCGTCGGTGAGGCCGGGACCGGTATCCGGCGAGGACGGAATCCGGAACGGGACGCCCTCGCCGAAAGCGTTCGGGCGGCTCCAGACCGGCCCGACCGAGCGCAGGCCGCGCTCGTAGAGCGGCTCGAGCCGCCGCAGCGCCGGGTCGAGCGGCTCGGCGCCCTCGAGGTGGAGGATCGCACCCACGTCGTCGCCCTCGACGCACGCGGCGAGCTCGGCCGCCGTGCGGACGATCCTCACGGCGCCGCCGGATTCGGCCTCGATCGCGAACAGCAGGTCGATCAGGTCCGCTGCGACGAGCGCGGCGTAGATCGGGTCGAGCGCCTCGATCGGCGGGATCTCCCAACCGTCCGCGGTCTCGACGACGAGATCGGCCAGCTCGCCCTCGCCCGGGACGTAGACGGCGAAGAAGCCGCCGGCGAAGCCGCCCGCGCGCGCCCGCGGCAGGTCGAGGTGCTTCGTGACGCCGCCGCCGAGGAACCCCTCGGGCCCGGCGCCGGCGCGCCAGAGCGCGAGCAACGCGTCGTTGTGGCCGTCGAGGATCTTCAACGAGTCAGGAGCGAGACGCTCTCGACGTGCGGCGTATGCGGGAACATGTCCACCGGCGTCACCTGCTGGAGTGTGTAGACGTACTCGCCGATCAGGACTTTGAGGTCGCTCGCGAGCGTCGTCGGGTTGCAGGAGACGTAAACGAGCCGCGGCGCGCCCGTCTCGCCCACGCGCTTCAGCGCCTTGCCGGCGAGCCCCGCACGCGGTGGGTCGACGACGACGACATCGGGCTCGCCCGCGCGGCTGCGCAGTTCTTCGAGCGACTGGCCGACGTTGCCGGCGAAGAACGCCGCGTTCGAGATCCCGTTCAGGTCTGCGTTCTCAATCGCGCAGGCGACCGACTCCTCGGAGATCTCGACGCCCCACACCGAGAGCGCATGCGGCGCCATCGCGAGGCCCATCGTGCCCGTGCCGCAATACAGGTCGTAGACCGTCTCGGTGCCGGTCAGCCCGGCCGCCTCGATCGCGAGCCGGTACAGCACCTCCGCCATCTCGGTGTTCGTCTGCAGGAACGCGTTCGGGCGGACGCGGAAGCGGAGCCCGAGCAGCTCCTCCTCGATCGCCTCCTCGCCCCAGAGCAGGAGCGAGGGCAGGTTCGTGATCTCGGCGGGCGTGTCGTTGACCGCCCAGTGGATCGACTTGACCTCGGGGATCTTGCGCAGCGTCTCGATCAGGTAGTCGCGATCGAAGTGCTCGCCCTCGGCGGTGACGAGCTGGACGAGCGCCTGGCCCGTGTTGCGGCCCTCGCGCACGACGAGGTGGCGCAGGTAGCCCTTCTCGTCCTTCTGGTCGTAGGCCATGAGCCCCTCCTCGCGCGCCCAGGCCTGGACGGTGTCGCGGATCAGGTTGCCCGTGTCGGAGGTGAGCAGGCAGACCTCGATCGGCAGCACCTGATCCCAGCGGCCGGCGGCATGAAAGCCGAGCGCCGGGCCGTCCTCGGTCTGCGTGAACGAGTACTCGAGCTTGTTGCGGTAGCCGTAGATCGACTTGGACGGGACGATCTCACCGACGGGAGGCTCCGCGATCCCGCCGAGGCGGCGCAGCGAGTCGACGATCTGCGCCTGCTTGGCCTCGAGCTGCGCCTCGTAGGCGAAATCCTGGAAACGGCAGCCGCCGCAGGCGCCGAAGTGCGGGCACGGCGCCTCGACCCGCTGCGGGCCGGCCTCGAGCACCTCGACCGCGAGTGCCTCGGCGTGACTCTTCTTCACCTTCGTGACGACAGCGCGGACGCGGTCGCCGGGCAGGCCCTTCCGGACGAAGACGACGTAGCCGTCGAGCCGCGCGACGCCGTTCCCGCCGAAGGCGAGCGAGTCGATGCGGAGGTCGAGCTCCTGATCTCGGGTGACAGGCGCGGCCATCAGGCCACCCTAGCTACGACAAGGGCGCCAGCAGCACGCTGCGCGTCCGCGGGCCGTCGAACTCGCAGAAGAAGATGCCCTGCCAGGTGCCGAGCGCGAGCTCGCCGTCGCGCACGGGGATGACCACCTGCGAGCCCAGCAGCGCGGCGCGGATGTGCGACGGCGCGTTCTCCTCGCCCTCCTCGATGTGCAGCCAGCCCCAGTCGTCCTCGACGAGCCGCTCCAGCGCCGCCTCGAAGTCGCGGGCGACCGCAGGGTCGGCATGCTCGTTGATCGTCACGCCGGCCGTCGTGTGTGGCACATACACGAGCACGGCCACGGCGCCGTCGAGCTCGCCGTCGAGCGCCTTTCTCACGTCCGCGGTGACGTCGATGAGCTGCGTGCGCCGCTCGGTGGTGACTTCGAAGTCACGCATGGGCGACTATCCTAGGCTGGTGCCGACCACCGTGCTCAGCCAGCAAAAGCTCGACGCCTTTCGCGAGCGCGCAGATCGCTTCATCGCGACGCTCGACCAGGAGTTCTACGACCACTACGCGGGGCTGAAGGAATCGCTCGACCTCGCGGTGATCTACGAGGAGTTCGCCGACCTCACCACGCTCGAGCAGGCGCAGGCGATCGGCGGCTCCCTCAACGGCGATCCTGGCGTCCGCGAACTCTGGCGCTTCGCCTGCGAGGGCTACCTCGGGAACATCACCAAGATCCAGGAGGAGCAGATCGGCGGGCTCGAGGCGACGCTCGAGGTCAAGGTCGACGGGGAGACGATCGGCTTCAGAGACCTCCGGCCGCGCATCTCGAACGAGCCCGACCGGGGCAAGCGGGAGCGGCTCGAGCTCGCACGCAACGAGATCACCGAGGAGACGCTCACGCCGCTCTACCTCGAGGGGGTCACCCGCGCCCAGGCCGGCGTCAGCGCGCTCGGCGCCGAGAACTCGCTCGACCTCTACCGGCGCTTCGGCCTTCAGCTCGACGCGCTCGCCGTCCAGTGCCGCACGCTGCTCGCCGACACCGAGGAGATCTTCGAGACCGAGGCGGACAAGGTCTTCCGCAGGGCCGCCGGCGTCGGGCTCGCCGAGGCGGAGCGCTGGGACGTCTCGCGCGTGCTCCGCGCGACGGTCTGGGACGCGGGCTTCCCCGGCGACCGGATGCTGCCCGCGCTCGAGGCGACGCTCTCCGGGCTCGGCATCGACCTCGGCTCGCAGCAGAACGTCCACCTCGACCTCGAGGACCGGAAGCTGAAGTCGCCGCGCGCGTTCTGCTCGCCGATCGAGGTGCCCGGGAAGGTGATGCTCGTGATCAAGCCGATGGGCGGCTTCGACGACTGGCGCGCGCTCTTCCACGAGGCGGGCCATACCGAGCACTTCGCCCACACCTCCGCGACCCTCAGCGTCGAGCAGCGCCGACTCGGCGACAACGCTGTCACCGAGGGCTGGGCGGCACTCTTCGAGCACCTGACCTCCGAGCCGACCTGGCTGACCCGGCGCCTCGACTTCGCGGATCCGACGGGGCTCGCCGCGGACGCGGCTGTCCAGCTGCTCTGGATCGCGCGCCGTTACGCGGCCAAGCTCCTGTACGAGATCGAGTTCCACGCAGCGACCGACGTCACCGAGATGCGCTCGCGCTACGTCGAGATCCTCGGCGACGCGCTCAAGGTCGCCCCGAGCCCCACCGACTACCTCGCGGACATCGACTCGGGCTTCTACGTCTCGTGCTACCTGCGCTCGTGGGCCTTCGAGGCGCAGCTCCGCGACTACCTGCGCGAGCGCTACGGCGACGAATGGTTCAGCAAGCGCGAGGCGGGCTCGCTCCTGCGCGAGCTGTGGTCGCTCGGCCAGAGCGTCACCGCGGAGGAGCTGCTGAAGGACGTCACCGGCGCGACGCTCGAGATGAGCTCGGTCGAGGCGCGGGCCCGAGAGCCGCTCGGCGCTTGACAGAAAGCGGCTCCGCAGGCACTCTCAGTCTCCCGATGACCGCTGCCACTGCACCTGCTGTTCGCGCCCTTTCGCTTCCCGGCGCACTGACAGCTGCGGTAATTGGGCTCCTGATTGTCGTCATTCTCCCCCACTAGGGGGAGCATGCGACCACGTGCCTTGAGGGCACACACGCCGACCGAGACGCAGGAGCAGTGCGTCTCCGTACCGAAGGCATACGAACAGGAGTCACACTGTGGGAACCACGAACGCGAGGAACCAATGACCGGTCACGAGCACACGGTCGCCTGTCTTGCAGGCGGAGGGGTCGGCCCTGAGCTGATGGCCGAAACGAGCCGTGCGCTCGCCGAGGTGTCGCGCCTCCACAACGTCCGGATCGACGAGGTGCACGTGCCCTTCGGCAGCCAGGCGCTCTCGGCCTCCGGGCATCCGCTCCCGCCGGCCACGCGCGAGGCATGCCGCACCGCCGATGCCGTGCTCGTCGCGGGCGGCAAGGAACCGGCGCTCCAGGGCGTGCGGGCCGAGCTCGAGCTGTCGGCCACCGTGACGCGGATCCGCTCGCAGCGTGGCGACCTCGCCGTCGTGAGCCCGCTCGACGAGCAGTTCTCGCGCTGGACGGTGGAGCGCGGCTTCGCGCTCGCTCGAAGCAGGCGCGCGCATGTCACCTCGATCGGCTCCGGCCATGCCTGGGATTTTCTGGTCGACGAGATCGCCGAGCGCCATCCGGGCATGGTGGTCTCGCACCTGACGCTCGCCGAGGCGCTGCCGCATCTCACTGCGGGCACCGGCGGGTTCGACGTGGTGCTGACCGAGCAGATCTTCGCGGAGGCCGTGCAGGCGATGGCGACCTTCGAGCAGGACGACACGCGCGCGGTCGCGGTCGGAGAGATCGCGGAGCGCGGGCCGGGCATCTTTCGCTCGATTTACGGTCCCGCCGCCGCGATTGCCGGCTTCGGCGTCGCGAACCCGAGCGGGATGCTGCTCGCCGCCTCGCTTCTGCTCGAGGAGGGTCTCGGCGAGCGGGCCGCAGGACGTACCCTTTCGGAGAGCGTCGCGAGCGCGCTGCGCGACGGCGCCCGCACGCCCGACATGGTCGGGACGGGCGAGCACGACACGCGCGGGTTCATGGATGCGGTGCTCGCGCGCCTGCCGCGCACGCGCAGCGATACGGAGTTCGGACGGGAGGTGGTGGCATGAGCGGTACACGGATGACCGGGGCCGACGCGATCCTGCGCTGCCTCGAGGCCGAGGGCGTCGAGGTCATGTTCGGGCTTCCCGGCGGAGCGATCCTGCCGTTGTACGACGCGATGGCGAAGGGGACGACCGTGCGCCACGTACTCGCTCGCCACGAGCAGGGCGCAGGCCACATGGCCGAGGGCTACGCACGCGCGTCGGGTCGAGTGGGCGTCGCGATCGCGACCTCCGGCCCCGGCGCCACGAACCTCGTCACGCCGATCGCCGACGCTTGGATGGACTCCACCCCGCTCGTCTGCGTCACGGGTCAGGTGCGCTCGCACCTGATCGGCACCGACGCCTTCCAGGAATGCGACATCACCGGGATCACGATTCCGATCGTCAAGCACTCGTGGCTCGTCCAGGACGTGAAGGACATCCCGGCCGTGATGAAGGCCGCGTTCCACGTCGCCTCGACCGGCCGCTGCGGGCCCGTCCTCGTCGACGTGCCGCGCGACATCCAGGAGGCCGAGATCGAGTTCAGCTATCCGGACACCGTCGACCTGCCGGGCTGGAAGCCGCCCAAGCGCGGCCATCCGAAGCAGATCAAGGAGGCGGCAAAGGCGCTCGCGGCCGCGAAGCAGCCCGTGCTCTACGTCGGCGGCGGCACGCTCAACGCCGACGCCTGCGAGGAGCTGCGCGACCTCGCCGAGACCGGCCGCTTCCCCGTGATCACGACCCTGATGGGCAAGAGCGCCTTCCCGGAGAGCCACGAGCTCTTCTTCGGCTGGCCCGGGATGCACGGCCCGAAGTGGTCGAACTGGGCGATGAACAAATGCGACCTGCTCGTCGCCGTCGGCTCGCGCTTCGACGACCGCGTCACCGGCAAGCTCTCGGCCTTCGCGGCGGGCGCGCAGGTGATCCACCTCGACATCGACTCGGCCGAGATCTCGAAGCTCCGCCACGCGGACATCCCCGTCGTCGGTCCGCTCAATCAGGTGCTCCACGACCTCGCGAACGAGATGCGGGAGCTCTATGTCGAGGGGCGCACCGAGCCGTGGCTCACCCAGATCGCCGAGTGGCGCGAACAGTTCCCGCTCAAGTACGGCGACACGAAGCCCGGCGCGATGATGAAGCCGCAGCCGGTGCTTGAGATGCTGCAGGCACTCACCGTCGACCGCGACGACGTGATCTGGACGACCGGTGTCGGCCAGCATCAGATGTGGGCGATGCAGTACCTCCTCTGCGAGACGCCGCGCACGTTCATCACCTCGGGCGGGCTTGGGACGATGGGCTACGGGCTCCCCGCGGCGGTCGGCGCGAAAGCGGCGTGTCCCGAGAAGACGGTGATCTGCGTCGACGGCGACGGCTGCTTCCAGATGACCCAGCAGGAGCTCGCGACCTCCGTCCTGGAGGGTCTGCCGATAGTCGTCGTGATCGTCAACAACGGCTACCTCGGCATGGTGCGACAGTGGCAGGACATGTTCTTCGAGGAGCGCTTCTCCCAGATCCACCTCACGCACCAGGTGCCGGATTACGCGGGCCTCGCGACTGCGTACGGCGCGGTCGGCTTCACGGTCGAGTCGGAGGACGAGCTCGAATCGGCTCTCGCCGAGGCGATCGCCTGCGGCCGCACCGCCGTCGTCGACTGCCGCGTCGACCCGCGCGAGCACGTCTTCCCGATGATCCCCGCCGGCGCCGCGGCGCTCGATCTCGTCGAGTTCCCCGACGAGGAGACGGTGGAGTCGCGATGATCCACACCGTGTCCGTCCTCGTCGAGAACAAGCCCGGCGCGCTGATGCGGATCTCGAGCATGTTCGCGCGGCGCGGCTACAACATCGAGAGCCTCGCCGTCGGCCCGACCGAGCGCCCGGACGTCTCGCGGATCGTCCTGCGCGTGGACTGCTCCCAGAACACGCTGGAGCAGATCGAGAAGCAGATGCACAAGCTCGTCAACGTCCTGCGCGTCAATGAGCTCGAGCCGGACACCTCGCTCGAGCGCGAGCTCGCGCTGATCAAGGTCGCCGCGCCGCCGGAGAAGCGCACCGAGCTGATGGCGCTCGCCGAAGTGTTCAACGCGCGCGTGGTCGACCTCGGCCCCGACGCACTCGTGTTCGAGATCGTCGGCCCCGCCGAGGAGCTCGAGGCATTCGAAGAGCTCGTGCGCCCGCACGGGATCAAGGAGCTCGCCCGCACGGGCCGGATCGGCCTGCAACGGGCCTCCGCCGGCCGCTCACCGCGCCGACAACACGTCCTTTCCTGAGAGGAGCCCAACCGCATGGCTGAGATCTACAAGCACGGCAACCTCGACCTGCTCAACGGCAAGGTGGCCGTGATCGGCTACGGCAGCCAGGGCCACGCCCACGCGCTGAACCTGCACGACTCCGGCGTGAAGGTCGCGGTCGGCCTGCGCGAAGGCAGCCCTTCGCGTGCAGCTGCCGAGGCGGCGGGGCTCGAGGTCGGCACTTCCGCGGAGGTAACCCGCGGCGCGCAGCTCGTCGCGATGCTGCTGCCGGATCAGATCCAGCCGACGGTCTACACCGAGGAGGTCGAGGCGAACCTCGAGCCGGGCGCCGCGCTCCTCTTCGCGCACGGCTTCAACATCCACTACGGCCGGATCGTCGCGCCCGCAGGCCATGACGTGATCATGGTCGCGCCGAAGGGCCCGGGCCACGTCGTCCGCCGGATCTTCACCGAGGGCTATGGGTGTCCCGCGCTGTTCGCCGTCCAGCAGGACGCGAGCGGAGGCGCGCGCGACCTGGCGCTCGCGTACGGGCAGGGCATCGGCGCCGGCCGCGCCGGGATGCTCGAGACGACCTTCATCGAGGAGACCGAGACCGACCTCTTCGGCGAGCAGGCCGTGCTCTGCGGCGGCGTCACCGAGCTGATGCGCCTCGGCTTCGAGACTCTCGTCGAGGCCGGCTACCAGCCGGAGATCGCCTACTACGAGTGCCTGCACGAGCTGAAGCTGATCGTCGACCTGATCTACGAGAAGGGCTTCGCCGGGATGCGCTACTCGATCTCGGACACGGCCGAGTTCGGCGACCTGACCCGTGGCCCGCGCGTGATCGACGCGCACGTCCGCGACAACATGCGCCAGGTTCTCTCCGAGATCCGCGAGGGCACATTCGCCCGGGAGTGGATCAAGGAGATGGACACGGGCGAGAAGCATCTCGACGAGCTGCGCGAGAAGGCGTCGGAGGAGCGGGTCGAAGAGGTCGGCGCTCGGCTGCGCGGGCTGATGGAACGCGAGGAGGCCAGTGGCGTCAGTTGACGTTCCCGTAGCGCTTCTGGGTTACGGGACTGTCGGCGCGGCGGTCGACCGGCTGCTGCGCGAGCGTGCCGGCGACATCGAGCGAGCGACGGGGCACCGGCTCCGCGTCGTGCGCGCGCTCGTGCGCGATGAGGGCAAGGAGCGCGCGTTCGCGCCCGAGCCGGGCGTGCTGACGACCGATCCGGCGGTGATCCGCGACGACCCGTCGATCGCGCTCGTCGCCGAGGTGATGGGCGGGATCGAGCCGGCGCGCGACTACGTGCTCGACCTGCTCGGCGCCGGGAAGCCGGTCGTCTCGTCGAACAAGCAGCTGGTCGCGCGACACGGCGACGAGCTCTTCGCGGCGGCCTCGGCCAACGGCATCCAGCTCCGGTTCGAGGCGTCGGTGTGCGCGGCGATCCCGGTGATCAAGCTGCTGCGCGAGGCGCTCGTCGGCGCGAACGTGCACCGGATCCTCGGGATCGTGAACGGCACGACGAACTTCATCCTGACCAGGATGGAGGCCGGCGCGGACTACGGCGAGGCGCTCGCCGAGGCCCAGCGGCTCGGTTACGCGGAGGCCGATCCGACCGACGACGTGAGCGGCGCCGACGCGGCCGCGAAGATGGCGATCCTCGCGACGGTCGCCTTCGGCGCGCGTGTCCCGATCGGCGATGTCCCCCACTCCGGGATCGAGACGATCACGCCGCTTCAGGTCACCGCGGCGCGCGAGCTCGAGATGGTGATCCGGCTCGTCGGCGCGGCGACGCTGATCGACGACCGCTACGACGTGCGAGTCCAGCCCGTCTTCGTCGACCGCCATCACCCGCTCGCTGCGGTCGAAGGCGCCTTCAACGCCGTGATGCTGCAGGGCGACGCGATCCGCGAGCTGACGCTCGAGGGCCCCGGCGCCGGCGGCATGGAGACGGCATCAGCGGTCGTGGCCGACATGGTCAGCGTGATCGGCACCACCGGCACCGGCTTCCTCCAGAACGATCCGTGCTGGCGCACGCTCGAGCGGCTGCCGCCCGGGGAGCTGCGCTCGCCGTTCTACGTCCACATCGAGGTCGCCGACCGGCCCGGCGTGCTCGCGCTCGTCGCGCAGCGGCTTGCGGGCCAGCAGGTCTCGATCGCGCGACTCGTGCAGCAGCCGCATGCCGACGGCGCCTCGCTCCACATCGTGCTGCACGAGGCGCCCGTGGGGACGATCGAGGCGGCGCTCGCAGAGATCGCCGCGCTGCCCGAGACGCGCGCGACACCCGTCGCGATCCCCGTGATCTCCGACCGCGGCGTCACGGAGCTCGGATGGGCCTAGGCCTGATCGAGCGCTATCGCGACCGGCTCGCGCTCGCGCCCGGGACGCCCGCCGTCTCGCTCGGCGAGGGCTCGACGCCGCTCCTGCACCTGCCGCGCATCTCCGCGCGGCTCGGGATCGAGCTCTGGGTCAAGTGGGAGGGCGCGAACCCGACCGGCAGCTTCAAGGATCGCGGGATGTGCGTCGCGGTCACGCAGGCGCTCGCGGAGGGCGCCGACGCGGTGATCTGCGCGTCCACGGGGAACACGGCTGCCTCGGCCGCGGCCTATGCGGCGCGGGCCGGCCTCAGGGCGATCGTGCTCGAGCCCGAGGGCGCAGTCGCGCTCGGCAAGCTCGCCCAGGCGCGCGCCGCCGGCGCGACGGTGCTCGCGGTGCGCGGCAGCTTCGACGACGCGCTCGCCGCGGCGCGCGAGCTCGGCAAGCGCGGCACCCACGTCCTCGTCAACTCGGTCAATCCGTTCCGGATCGAGGGCCAGAAGACCGCCGCGTTCGAGATCGCCGAGGAGCTCGGCCGGGTGCCGGACGTACTCGCCCTCCCGTACGGTGGCGGCGGCAACACGCGCGCCTTCTTCAAGGGCTTTTCGGAGCTCGGCACCCTGCCCCAGCTCCTGCCGTGCCAGTCGGCCGAACGAGCGACGACCCTCGCATCCGCAATCCGCATCTCCGAGCCCGCGCACGCCCTGGAGGTCGCGGAGGCCATCGCCGCATCCGACGGGACGATCCTGACCGTCACCGACGCCCAGATCGTCGAGGCGTGGCACCAGCTCGCGCACGAGGAGGGAATCTTCTGCGAGCCGGCCTCCGCAGCACCGCTCGCGGGCCTGCTCACTGCGGGACTGGCGCCCGGCACACAGGTCGTCTGCGTCGTGACGGGCCATGGCCTGAAGGACACCGAGGCGGTCGACCGCACCGCGCCCCAGCCGGTCACCGTCGATGCCGACCCGGACGCGATCGCCGAGGCCGCGCGGTGACGATCCACGTCCGGGCCCCGGCGACCACCGCCAACCTCGGGCCCGGTTTCGACTGTGCCGCAGTTGCGTTCGAGCTCTGGAACGAGCTCGAGGTGGACGAGGGCGGCGACCCCGACCCGGAGCACCTCGGCGTCCAGGCCTTCTCGCTGCTCGCCTCGCCGGAGGCTCACACGTTCACGTTCACGAGCCGCATCCCGCGCGAGCGCGGCCTGGGCTCGAGCGCCTCGGTGATCGCGCTCGGGCTCGTCGCGGGCGCGCGCGCCGCCGGGCTCGACCCGGACCCCGAGCAGCTGCTCTCGCTGGGGCTCCCGCTCGAAGGGCACGGCGACAATCTCGCGGCCGCGCTGATGGGAGGCGTGTGCCTGACCTGGGACACGCACATCGCGCGGATCGCAGACGACGTTCCGGCCGCTCCGATCGCGCTCGTTCCTTCGACGCAGACGAACACCGCCGCCTCGCGCGCCTCGCTGCCGGAGACCGTCCCCCACGCCAACGCCGCGTTCACCGCGGGCCGTGCGGCGCTCCTCGGGTCGGCGCTCACGTCCGGCGACGCCAGGCTGTTCGCCTCCGCGCTCCACGACCGCCTGCACGAGCCATACCGCTCGCCGTTCCTCGCGGAGGTGCGCGCGAGCCTGCCCGCGAGCGCGCTCGGAGCCACGCTCTCCGGCTCCGGCCCGACCGTGATGGTCTGGGCCCGGAAGGACGAGGCCGAGAGCTGCGCGACGGCGCTCGCAGCGCTCCATCCCGATGTCGAGGTGCTCCCACTCGCAGTCGCGCAGCAGGGCGCGGGATGAAGTACCGGTTCGTCGACTGCCGCTTCGACCTCGCCGACCACGGCGCCGCGCGCCGGCTCTACCTCGAGTCGCACATCCCGGGCGCGGTGTTCCTCGACCTCGAGACGGATCTCTCCGGCTCGAGCGGAAGTGGCGGCCGCCACCCGTTGCCGACCGCCGACGAGTTCGCGGCGACCGCCTCGCGCGCCGGCATCGGCCCCGGCGTCCTCGTGGTCGCCTACGGCAACGGCGCGGCGCGCCTGTGGTGGCTCCTGCGCCATTTCGGCCACGACGACGCCGCGGTGATCGGAGACTGGCGCGGACCGCGCGTCGCCGGCGATGAGCAGCCCGAGCCTCAGGCCTTCGTCCCGAACGAGCGCACCGACGATCTGATCGGCGTCACGGAGCTCGAGGCGCGCCTGCCCGACCTCGTCGTCGTCGACGCGCGCCAGCCCGACCGCTACCGCGGCGAGCGCGAACCGATCGACCCGATCGCCGGCCACATCCCCGGCGCCCTCAACTGGCCCGCCGGCACCGAGCAGCCGCCGCTCCCCGAGGGCGAGCTAGTCGCCTACTGTGGTTCCGGCGTCAGCGCGTGCGAGCTCGTGCTCGCCGCCGACCGGCCGATGCGGCTATACGCCGGCTCCTGGAGCGACTGGATCACCCACGACCTGCCCACCGAGAAGGGATAGCGATGCCGAACCCCTACGATCGCCCGTCCGATCCCGACAAGCGCCATTCCGCCGCGCTCACCGACGGCCCCGACCGCGCGCCCGCGCGCGCGATGCTGAAGGGCACCGGCTTCACCGACGAGGATCTCGCGCGCCCGATCATCGGCGTCGCGACCACGTGGATCGAGACGATGCCGTGCAACCTGAATCAGCGCGCGCTCGCGCAGCACGTGAAACGCGGGATCCGCGACGCGGGCGGCACGCCGATGGAGTTCAACACGATCTCGGTCTCGGACGGCGTCTCGATGGGCACCGTCGGAATGCGCGCCTCGCTCGTCTCGCGCGAGGTGATCGCCGACTCGATCGAGCTCGTCGCGCGTGGGCACCTCTTCGACGGCCTCGTCTGCCTGGTCGGCTGCGACAAGACGATCCCCGCCGCGGTGATGGCGGTCGCACGGCTCGATCTCCCCTCGATCGTGCTCTACAACGGCACGATCGCGCCGGGGCGGTTCCGCGGCAAGGACGTGACGGTCCAGGATGTGTTCGAAGCGGTCGGCGCGTATGCGGCCGGGACGATGAGCGCCGAGGACGTCCATGCGCTCGAGGACGTCGCCTGCCCGGCCGCCGGCGCCTGCGGCGGCCAGTACACCGCGAACACGATGTCCACGGCGCTCGACTTCCTCGGCATCTCGCCCGGAGGCCTGAACGGGATACCCGCGCTCGAGCAGACCAAGGACGAGGCCGCCTACGAAGCAGGACGGCTCGCGATGGAGGTGCTGCGAAAGAACCTGCTCCCGAGCCAGGTCATCACGCGCGAGTCGCTCGACAACGCGGCCGCCTCGATCGCCGCGACCGGCGGCTCGACGAACGGCGTCCTCCACCTGCTCGCGATCGCGCGCGAGCTCGGGATCCCGTACGAGCTCGAGGACTTCGACGAGGTCTCGGCCCGTACGCCGATCCTCGCGAGCCTCAAGCCGGGCGGCCAGTACGTCGCCACGGACATCTACCGCGCCGGCGGCGTCGGCCTCGTCGCGCGGGAGCTTGCCAAGAAGGGCCTGATCAACTCGGACACGCCGAACGTCGACGGGCGCACGCTCGGCCAGATCGCGACCGCGGTCGTCGAGACGCCCGGCCAGGAGGTCGTCGTTTCGATCGACACCCCGATCAAGCCGTCGGGCGGCCTCCGCATCCTCCGCGGCAACCTCGCGCCGGAGGGCTGCGTCGTCAAGCTCGCCGGCCACGACCGCCTGCTGCACCGCGGCCCCGCGCGCGTGTTCGAGTCGGAGGAGGACTGCTTCGCCGCGGTCAAGGCGCGCTCGATCAACGCAGGCGACGTCGTCGTGATCCGCTACGAAGGCCCCGCCGGCGGCCCCGGGATGCGCGAGATGCTGCACGTGACCGCCGCGATCGTCGGCGAGGGCCTCTCGGACTCGGTCGCGCTCGTCACCGACGGGCGCTTCTCGGGCGCCACGCACGGTTTCATGGTCGGCCACGTCGCGCCCGAGGCGTTCCGCGGCGGCCCGATCGCCGCGCTGCGCGAGGGCGACATCGTCGTGCTCGACGTCGAGTCGAAGGAGCTGCGCGTGGAGCTCTCCGACGACGAGATCGCCGCGCGCCTCGCAGACTGGAAGGCGCCGGCCCCGCGCTACACCACCGGCGTCTTCGCGAAATACGCCTCACAGGTCTCGTCCGCATCGGAGGGTGCGATCACGCGTCCGATCGGCTAGGATGTGCGCTACAGAAACGGAAGCGGGCTCGTGTCCGCTCCGCATCAAGAGAGGCAGAGGGACCGGCCCTATGAAGCCTCGGCAACCTGCTCACCCGAGCAAGGTGCCAAACCCGGACGGATGTCGAGCGTCGACAAGGAGGTTTCGAGAATGCCCGCTTCATCGCTTAGCTGCCGCGCATGCGGCACAGCCCACACGGCCGACCAGCTCGGTCCCTGCACGCGCTGCTTCGGCCCACTCGACCCGGTCTACGACTGGGGCAAGCGGCCGACCCGCGCGTCGATCGAGGCCGGCCCGCCGTCGATCTGGCGCTACGTCGAGCTGCTCCCGGTAACCGCGCCGGCCGAGCCGCGCCTGGCTCCCGGCTTCACGCCGCTCGTCGCTGCGCCGCGCCTCGCGGACCAGCTCGGAGTCGGCGAGCTCTGGCTCAAGCTGGACACGGCCAATCCGACTCACTCGTTCAAGGACCGGGTCGTCGCGGTCGCGGCCAGAAAGGCCCAGGAGCTCGGCTTCACCACGCTCGCGTGCTCCTCGACGGGCAACCTCGCCAATGCGGTCGCCGCACGCGCCGCCGCGGAGGGGCTCGAAGCGGCCGTGTTCTGCCCGGCCGACCTCGAGCCGGAGAAGCTGCTCGCGACGAACGTCTACGGCGCCACGATCTACGCCGTGAACGGCACCTACGACGACTGCTCGCGCCTCTCGGTCGAGCTCTCGTGGGAGCTGCCGTGGGGCTTCGTCAACGTCAACCTGCGCTCGTACTACGCGGAGGGGTCGAAGACGCTGGCCTTCGAGGTCGCCGAGCAGCTCGGCTGGGAGCAGCCCGACGCGGTGTTCTGCCCGATCGCCTCGGGCGCGCTCTTCTCCAAGGTGCACCAGGGCTTCGGCGAGCTGCGCTCGCTCGGGATCGTCGACGGGCCCGCGCCGCGGCTCTACGGCGGCCAGGCCGAGGGCTGCTCGCCCGTCGCGGCCGCGTTCCACGAGGAGCGCAAGGTGACGCCGCTCCGCCCAGACACGGTGGCCCGCTCGCTCGCGATCGGCAATCCGGCCGACGGCAACGAGGCGATCACCGCCGCGCGCGAGTCGGGCGGCTCGATCCACGTCACGCTCGAGCAGGAGATCGGCGCGAACATGCTGCTCCTGGCCGAGACAGCCGGCGTGTTCGGCGAGACCGCCGCAGGTGTCACGCTCGGCGCACTGCGCGAGGCTGTGGCCCTCGGCGAGGTCGGCGCGTCGGACCGCGTCGTCCTGCTCGTCACCGGCGACGGCCTGAAGACGCCCGGCCCGGTCGCGGACGCGCTCCAGCCGATCCACATCGAGGCCGACGCCGATGCCGTCCTCGAGCGGCTGGGAGTCGCTGCGTGAGCCTGGACGAGCTGCGCGACCAGGTCACCGACAACGATCGAGAGATCGTCGACGCGATCAACAAGCGGCTCGAGCTCGTGGCTCAGATCAAGCGCTACAAGGAGGAGAACGGGATCGCATTCCTCGACCCCGGCCGCGAGGCGGCGCTGCTCGACGACCTGCGGCGCACCAACCGTGGCCCTCTCTCGGACACCGGGCTCGCGCACATCCTCCAGGAGCTGCTCGACCTCTCCAAGCGCGAGACATGATCGCCGTCCTCCCCGGCGACGGGATCGGGCCCGAGGTCGCCCGCGAGGCGACCCGGGTGCTCGACTACTTCGGGCTCGACTGGGAGGAGCATGTCTTCGGCGGAGCGGCGATCCGGGCGACCGGGTCGCCGCTCCCCGACGAGACGCTCGCGGCGTGCAAGAGCGCGGAGGCGGTGCTGAAGGCGCCGATCGGCGATCCGGAGTTCGACGCGGCCGATGTCCGCCCCGAGCAGGGGTTGATGAAGCTGCGCTCCGAGCTCGACGTCTTCGCGAACCTGCGGCCTGCCCAGCAGGGCGAGATCGACATCCTGATCGTCCGGGAGCTCGTCGGCGGGCTCTACTACGGCGCCCGCGGGACACGTGACGACGGGACGGTGTTCGACACGCTCGAGTACCACCCGAGCCAGGTCGAACGGGTCGCGCGGCGCGCGTTCGAGCTCGCGGCCGCGCGGCGCGAACACCTGACCTCCGTGGACAAGGCCAACGTGCTCGAGACCTCGCGGATGTGGCGGCGGGTCGTGAACGAGGTCGCCGCCGACTATCCCGGCGTCGAGGTCGAGCACATGCTCGTCGACAACG
Source organism: uncultured Actinomycetes bacterium (assembly GCA_963718355.1). Lineage (GTDB taxonomy): Bacteria > Actinomycetota > Thermoleophilia > Gaiellales > Gaiellaceae > CAVQZA01. The sequence continues at coordinate 4,604 of CAVQZA010000015.1, read as the reverse complement.
CGGCGATGCAGCTGCACTCGCACCCGACGCGCTTCGACGTGCTCGTGACCGAGAACATGTTCGGCGACATCCTCTCCGACCTCGCCGCGGCGGTGACCGGCGGGCTCGGGCTCGCGCCGTCCGCGAGTCTCGGCGCACATCCGCCGGGCCTGTTCGAGCCGGTGCACGGCTCGGCGCCCGACATCACCGGCCAGGGAATCGCGAACCCCGCGGCGATGCTGCTCTCGACCGCGCTCCTGCTCGAGCATGGCCTCGATCGGCCCGGCGACGCGGCCCGGCTACGCGAAGCCGTCGCCGCGGCACTCGCCGAGGCGCCGACGCCGGACCTCGGCGGCACGGCCACCACTTCGGGACTCGGCGACGCGGTCATCTCCCATTTGACCTAGCCGTGCGTGCCGCCTACCCTGAGGGCCTGATGACGCGCCCGCACGAGACAAGCTCCTTCTTCTCGTTCGAGTTTTTCGGCGCGCTCTCCTTTACGCGCTAGCCGGCGTACCGCACCTCCCGCCTTCGCCGGCTAGACAGATACGCACCCGAGGCGGGAGCCCAGCAACGATCCAGAAAGGCGTGATGAACGAGATCAAGGTCGCATACCCCGGCCGTGAAGGCGCCCACAGCGCGGCTGCCTGCGAGCGGTTCCTGCCCGACGGCGCCGAGGCGGTCGCACTGCCGAGCTTCCGCGCAGTCGCGGAGGCGGTTGCCGAGCGCGAGGTCGAGTACGGCGTGCTGCCGATCGAGAGCTCGCTCTCAGGACCGGTCGCCGAGACGCACGACCTCCTCTATGACTCGCCGTTGTCGATCATCGGCCAGACGGTTCTGCCGATCCGTCACCAGCTCGTCGGCCGCGCGGGAACGCCGCTCGAGGAGATCCGCGTGGTTCACTCGCACCCGGTCGCGCTCGACCAGTGCCGTGTACTCCTCGCCTCGCTGCCGAACGCGAGCGCGGTCGCCGCGGCGACCACCGCGGACGCCGCGAAGCACGTCGCGGACAGCGGCGACCCGCTTCAGGCCGCGATCGCGAGCGAGCGCGCCGCGGCGACCTACGGCCTCGACGTGCTCGCCGACGACGTGGGCGACCATCCCGAGGCGTACACCCGCTTCGCGCTGCTCGCGACCTGGACGCGGCTCGACCGAAACGGCGGCGACGGCGAGTTCCGCACCGCGTTCTCGTTCGTCACCAATCACGCGCCAGGCGCGCTCCACACGGCGCTCGGCCCGTTCGGCCGCCACGGGATCGATCTCGTCCAGCTCGTCTCGCGCCCGATCCCGAATGCGCCGTTCCGCTACCGCTTCGACGCGGTCTTCTCGGGCCATCCGCTCGACCCGGACATCAACGACGCGCTAGGCGAGATGGGCCGAGCAACCCAGCGACTGCGGGTGTTCGGCTCCTACCCGGCCTGAAGCGCAAGCGTGTCGATCGGCGCTTCTGTGCGCGCTTCGTAGGCGGCGATCTCCGCGTCGTGGCGCTGTGTGAGGGCGATCTCGTCGAGGCCCTCCATGATGCAGTGGCGCTCGTGCTCGCCGAGCGTGAAGGCAATCGTGCGGCCGTCGGGCGTGGTGATCTCCATCGTCTCGAGGTCGACGGTCAGCTCCTGGCCGCCGAAGGCGACGAGCTCTCGCGCCTCCTCGATCCGCACCGGCACGAGGCCGATATTGAGGCTGTTCTGGCGGAAGATGTCGCCGAACGACGGCGCGATCACGACGTCGAAGCCCGCCTGCTGGAGTGCCCACGCCGCGTGCTCGCGCGACGAGCCGCAGCCGAAGTTACGCCCGGCGACGAGGATCTTCGCGCCCGCGTACTCCGGCTTGTGCAGCTCGAACGCGGGATCCTTCGCCCAGTCGAAGAACAGGAACTCGCCGTAGCCCGTTCTCTCGATCCGCTTCAGGAACTGCTTCGGGATGATCTGGTCGGTGTCGACATCGGGCCTGTCGATCACGGCCGTGTTTCCGGTGACCTTGCGCAGCGCCTTCACGCCGGCACCAGGTCGCGGATGTCGACGAAGTGGCCGGCAAGCGCGGTCGCGGCCGCAGTGACCGGGCTGACGAGATGCGTGCGCCCGCCGCTGCCCTGGCGCCCCTCGAAGTTGCGGTTCGAGGTCGAGGCGCAGCGCTCGCCCGGCGCGAGAATGTCGGGGTTCATGCCGAGGCACATCGAGCAGCCGGCCTGGCGCCATTCGAAGCCCGCGTCGACGAAGATCCGGTCGAGGCCCTCCTTCTCGGCCTGCGCCTTGATCACCGCCGAGCCCGGGACGACCATCGCGCGCACCGACGAGGCGACGCGCTTGCCGCGCACGACCTCGGCGACCGCGCGCAGGTCCTCGAGCCGCGAGTTCGTGCACGAGCCGATGAAGACGCGGTCGACGTGGATGTCCGCGATGGCGGTGCCCGGCTCGAGCGCCATGTACTCGAGCGCGCGCTCGACCGCGGCGCGCTCGTCGGGATCGTCGTAGCCGGACGGGTCCGGAACCGCTCCGTCCACCGGCGCGACCATCCCGGGATTCGTGCCCCAGGTGACCTGCGGCTTCAGCGCGGAGACGTCGACGTCGAACGTGTCGTCGTAGAACGCGTCGGGATCGGACGGAAGCGCGCGCCAGCGATCGAGCGCAGCCTCCCACGCGGCGCCCTTCGGCGCGCCGCGGCGGCCCTCGAGGTAGGCGAAGGTCGTCTCGTCCGGCGCGATCATCCCCGCACGTGCGCCGGCCTCGATCGACATGTTGCAGACGGTCATGCGGCCCTCCATCGAGAGCGCCTCGATCGCCTCGCCGGTGTACTCGATCGCGTGGCCGACGCCGCCGGCGACGCCGAGCTGGCCGATCGCGCCGAGGATCATGTCCTTCGCGGTCAGGCCGAGCGGCAGCGCGCCGTCGAAGTGGACGCGCAGGGTCTTCGGCCGGCGCTGCGAGAGCGTCTGCGTCGCGAGCACGTGCTCGACCTCCGAGGTGCCGATCCCGATCGCGAGCGCCCCGAACGCGCCATGCGTCGAGGTGTGGCTGTCGCCGCACACGACGGTCATCCCGGGCTGCGTCACGCCGAGCTCGGGCCCGATCACGTGGACGATCCCCTCGCGCCCGGAGCCGGTGGCGAAGAGCGGGATCCCGAACTCCTCGCAGTTCGCGCGGAGCGCGTCGAGCTGGGCGCGCGCAAGGTCGTCCTCGATCGGCCCAAGCACCGTCGGCACCGAGTGATCCATCGTCGCGACCGTCAGGTCGGGCCGCCGCACGCGCCGACCCGCCAGCCGCAGCCCCTCGAAGGCCTGCGGCGAGGTCACCTCGTGCACGAGATGGAGGTCGGCGAAGATCAGCGCAGGCTCGCCTGGCTCCTCGCGCACGACGTGCGCCTCCCAGATCCGCTCGAAAAGAGTCATCGGCATCCCTCTATTCTACGGGCCGGTGGATGCCTTCGAACGCCAGGTGCAGAGTGCGCTCGCCTCGCTGCCGCCCGACCTCGCCGCGGCCGTCCGCAACATCGAGATCGTGATCGAGGATGAGCATCCCGACGACCCAGACCTCTTCGGCCTCTACGAGGGGGTGCCGCTGCCCGAGCGCGGCGACTGGGTCGCGCTGATGCCGGACCGGATCACCATCTTCCGGCGCCCGCTCGAGGAGGAGTTCCCGGATCCGGCCGAGCTCGAGGACGAGATCCGGATCACCGTCCTCCACGAGCTCGCCCACTATTTCGGGATCGACGAGGATCGCCTCGATGAGCTCGGCTACGCATGAACGTCGTCGCGGCGGTTGCGGGACTCGTAGGGCTCGGCGTGATCGCCTACTTCTTCCTGGGCCGCTGGCCCCGGGAATGACCCGCACCTGCAGTGCGTTCTATGGGGCATGAGACCGCTACAGGAGATCCACGCTGAGATCGATATCGAGAGCGCCCGCCGCGCAGAGCTCTGGCAGGCCCTCTCGCAGGCCCACAATCCCGCCGTCTCGGTCGAGCTGAAGGCCGTCAACGCACGGCTCGACGAGCTCTGGCACGAGCACCGCCAGACCCGCGCCACCATGCGGTTCGGCGCCCGCGACGCGATCATCGTTCGAGCCCGCCAGGAAGAGCGGCTCGAGCGCGCCGCCTAGAACAGACCTTTCTCGATCTACCCGCCGCCGGTGCCTCGAACGAGGGATCGGCGGTTGGCGCCCCGACGCCGATACCAAGCGTGCACTGCGGCACAGTTCGTTTATGGAGGAGGGGTGCCGCTATGCAGTACGGGGGAACAGATCTCAATGTCGTCCTCGCCGAGCGCGAGGAAGAGTTGAACCGCCGCGAGGCGGAGCTACGCCGGGTGGAACAAGAGGTGGCCCGGCTCGAGGCGCTCCGTGTGGAGATGCTGCGCGTGGCGGCGCAGCTCGACATGCGGGAGGCTTCGCTTGCCGCACGCACGCTCGCAAGAGCGCCCGAGCCGGAGCCGCTGCTGGAGCCGCCGCTCTCGCCGCCCCTGTCGGGTCGCGCAGAGCAGCCGTCGGACAACTGGGAGTCGTCCTGGTGGGCACAACGCCTGGGCCAGCCTCTCGGCACCGGCACAGCAGCAGCCGCGTAAGAAGGGAACGCCCGTGTGAGGCTCCTCTACACTGAGGAGCCTCCTGGGGCGTTAGCTCAGCTGGGAGAGCGCC
>CAVQZA010000014.1:0-95145 GCA_963718355.1 uncultured Actinomycetes bacterium | reverse complement strand
GCACGTCGGTCGAGAAGTGGAAGCCCTCCATCCGGGGCAACTCTAGAATCATGGCGTGACCGGCGCGCGGATCCCGGTGCTAGGGCTCGCGCTCGTGTTGGTCGTGGCGGCGGTGGGCGCCGCGGCAGCGACCGGGCCGAATCCGGTCACGCAGCCGCCGCTCGACGGCTGCGCGCGTGATCCCGCCGCGCTCGCCCTGGGCTCTGCGCCGGCGTTCGTCTACGTGAACCGCTCGCCGTTGCCGCAGACGCTGAGCGGGGTCGTAGCGGCGGTCGCGCCCGCGGCCGACGTCGACCTCGGGGTCACGCCCGACTCCGGGTCCTCGTTCCTGCTCGCCGCGGGCGGCCAGACGCTCGTCGCCGCGCGCGACGCGACCACGTTCCCCGCCTTCTCGTGGCCCGAGCAAGGCGACCGGGTCCAGCTCTCCGGCTCCTGGGTCTGGAACTGCACGAAGTGGAAGCCCGCGGGGGAGCGGACCGAGCTGAGGCCGTTTCGCTCGCTCTGGGTGCAGCGCGCCGTTGCCGCGCGGAGCCCGTGGGGCGAGACCGAAGGGGATCTCTTCGTGTCGACGGACTCGACCCAGGCCGGCGTCGTCGCGGACTGCGCGCTCCAGCCCGACTTCGCCGCGTGCCTGACGACGCAGTCGCAGTGGCAGGACGTCAGCGGCACGTACAGCTTCGTCCTGCCCGCGCCGCCGAGGCCGCCGGGTGCCGGGAAGCTCTACGCGCGCGGTGCGTCCGTCGTGCTGCGAAACGGCGCTGCGGTCGTGACGATCACGCTCGCCTCGGCGCCGGGCGTGCCGCTCGTGGTCGCGAAGCAGGTGTTCGTCGGCTGGACGAAGACGCCCGCGACGGAGCTGCCGCAGCACCTGCACATCGTGTTTCGGAGCGCGCTTGCGGATGCGACGTGCGACGCGGCTGGAGCCTGGGGCCCGTGCTCCGCCGCGCGCCCGCTCGACGTCTACCTCCCCCGTGCCACGCCGTGGCGGCTCGCGGTCTATACCACGGACGGGACGATCATCCGGCGCTTCGCCTCGCCGGTCGCCGCGCTCGGCCTGCACCAGGACCGGGCCAGGGACTTCGCCGTGACCTACGTCGTCACCCGCGTCAACGACGCCCTGAAGCGGGCGGCGACGCAGCCGCGCTAAGGTCCCAATTCGAACCGCGACCCAAGGAGCATCATGGCCACCACCAAGAAGGACAAGGACATTCTGGCGCGGCTCGCCGACGCGGGCGAGGACGCGATCGTGCAACTGACCAAGACCGCAGCGGGCAAGGCGCTCGTCGAAGCAGCAGCGCAGACGCGGAGCCGCGTCGACGAGCTGGGCAAGCGCGTCCGCGGCGTCGAGGCGCTCGAGAAGCGCGTCGCCGCCCTCGAGAAGCAGCTCGCCGCGCAGAAGAAGAAGCCCGCGGCGCGCAAGCCCGCCGCCCGCAAGCCCGCCGCCCGCAAGCCCGCAGCGCCGAAAAGCTAGGGAACCCGCAGCCGCAGCACGCCCGGCACGAGCTCGAAGCGCGCCGGCGTCGTCCCGGGCTGCTCGCCGTCCAGCTCCACAGGGAGCGGCTCCTCGGCGTCTACGGTGATGATCGAGCCGCGCAGGAGCTCGGCCTTCGGATGCGGCAGATGCTTGCCGCTGTAGGCCTTCGGCAGCGTGCGCACCAGGTCGCTCTTGGTCAGGTCGCCGAGCAGCAGCACGTCGAAGAGGCCGTCGTCTGGCTCCGCCTCGGGGCAGATCTTCATCCCGCCGCCGAAGTAGCGGCAGTTGGCGACGATCACGTCGTGCATCGTCGCCTCGCGCCGTTCGCCGTCGACGTCGACGGTCACTCGGCCGGGCCGCCACCCCGCGAACACGGCAAGCGTCGCCCAGGCGTAGGAGACCTTGCCGCCGAGCGCCTTCGACGACTCGTTCGTGCGCTTGGCGACGGCGCCGCTCATCCCCGCGCTTGCCACGTTCGCGAACCAGCTCACGCCCTCGCCGCCGGCCCACGCGCGGTAGGTGACGCGGCCGAGGTCGAGCGTGCGCACCTTGCCGCCGAGCGCGACTGCCGCAGCCGCCGCCGGCTTGCCCGGGATCCCGAACTCGCGCACGAAGTCGACGCCGGTCCCGCGCGGGAGGACCGCCAGCTCGACGCCGTCGCGACCCGCGATCCCCTGCACGACCTCGTTGACCGAGCCGTCGCCGCCGACGACCACGAGCAGCGTCGCGCCGCCGTCCGCCGCGCTTCGCGCGAGCTCCGTCAGATGCCCGCGCCGCTCCGAGAAGAGCGCATCGCCGGTCAGCCCCGCCTGCGCGAGCTCGTGCGCCAGCTCGGGCCAGCGCCTGCCCGTCGCCCCGTTATCCGAGGCCGGATTGACCAGGAAGACGACGCGGTCGCTAATGACTTGCGACGGCGAGCGCGACGCGCGTCATGCGGTCGACCGCCGCGCGCAGCTCTTCGTCGGAGATCCGCTTGAACTCGCCGTCGACGACGATGTCGCTCACGGTCAGCAGGCAGCCGACCTGGACGCCGCGGATCGCGCCGACCGTGAAGAGCGCGGCAGCCTCCATCTCGACGGCGAGAACGCCTCGCTTGGACCACCTCTCGTACTGCCCTTCATCAGGATTGTAGAAGAGGTCGCTCGAGACGATCGGGCCGACGTGCATCGGCTGGCCCATCTCCTTCGCCTCGTGCACGGCGCCATGGATCAGCTCCCAGCTCGCGGTCGGGCAATGAGGCTCGTTGGCGACAAGGTGCATCGCGGTCGAGTCGGCCGGCACTGCGGAGAGCGCGACGATCAGGTCGCCGAGCGCGTGATCGGGCTGGAGCCCGCCGCAGGTGCCCACCCTCAGCAGCTTCTTCACGCCGAGCTGCGTCAGCTCCTCGAAGACGATCGTGGCGCCGGGACAGCCCATGCCGGTGCCCTGCACCGAGACGCGCTTGCCCTCGTAGGTGCCCGTGTAGCCGAGCAGCCCGCGCTCCTCGTTGACCTGTGTGACGTCCGTGAAATACGTGTCCGCGATGTATTTGGCCCGGAGCGGATCGCCGGGGAGAAGGACCGCATCGGCGTAGTCGCCGGGCTCTGCGCGCAGGTGGATGGGCATCCGGCAACCCTAACCGTTAGCGTGACGCGGGTGCTCGCCGTGCCGCGGATCGAGCAGGTCCTCGCGTTCTGCGCGGAGGACCCCGTCGAACGGGTCTTCCTCGAGGATGTGGCCCGGCGCGGGCTGGGCCGGTTCGTGGCGGTCGAGCGTGACGACGGCTCGCTCGCATCGCTCTGCCACACCGGCGCGAACGTCGTCCCCTCGGGCGAGGGCTGCGGCGCCTTCGGGCCTGCCGCGGCGCGTGCCAAGGCGCGGATGATCATCGGCGACGAGCGCGCCGTCGGCGAGCTGTGGGAGACGGCGCGCGACCTCTTCCCGGCGCCTCGCGACGATCGCCCCGGCCAGCCGGTGTACGTGCTGAGCGAGGCGCCCGAGCCTGGCGAGACGGGGCTCCGCGCGGCTGTGACGGCCGATCTCGCCCAGCTCGTCCCCGCCTGTGCCGCTGCGCATCTCGAGGAGCTCGGGATCGACCCGCTGGCCCGCGATCCGGAGGGCTTCCGCTGGCGCACCCGCGTGCAGATCGATGAGGGCCGCTCCTGGCTCTGGGAGGAGGGCGGCCGGATCCTGTTCAAGGCCGAGGCGTCGGCCTGGACACCCTCCGCCGTGCAGCTCCAACAGGTGTGGGCCGACGTCGAGACGCGCGGCCACGGCTACGCGCGGCGTGGCCTGCGCGACCTCTGCCGGCTGCTCCTGCGCGACACGCCGGAGGTCTGCCTCTTCGTCCGGCCCGAGAACGAGCCGGCGATCAGGCTCTACGAGGCGATCGGGATGCGCCGTGACGGCTCGTTCCGCAGCCTCGTTTTCTGACACAGTGTTTACGCCACGTTCTCAAGCGCTTTACGCGCCGCGCCGATGGGGTATTGCATGCGGGCGCTTGCGGCAGCCTTCCTCATCCTCCTCGCCACCGCCCATCCGGCTGCGGCGGGGAGGGGTCTGCTCGTGGGCGTGGACGACGACAACGCGAAGTGGACGGTCCACAACGCCGCGTACTTCTCGGTGTACCGCGACCTCGGGCTGAAGGCGCTGCGGATCACGGTGCCGTGGATCCCCGGCGCATACGAGCCGAGCCCGAGCGATCTGAACGCGCTCGACCGCATCGTCCCGGCCTCGTTCGGGATCCGCGTCGTCATCGCGGTCAGCGGCGGGCCGGCCGACACGCCGCTCGATACTGCCTCGCGCGCCCGGTTCTGTGGCTACACCGCCGCGATCCTCCGGCGCTATCCGACGATCGGCGACGTGGTGATCTGGACGGAGCCGAACTCGAGGACGTTCTGGCGGGGCGGGCCCTGGGACTACGAGGCGCTGCTTGCGCAGTGCTGGGACGAGCTGCACGCGTTCCGGCCCGGCGTGAACGTGATCGCGGCGAGCGCGCCCCATCAGAAGCCGGCGGCCTGGTACCAGGGCCTCGGCGCTGCGTACCGCGCGAGCGGCCGGACCCAACCGATCTTCGACACGGTGGGCCACAACGTCTATCCGGACCGCTCGGACGAATCGCCGGACGTGGTGCACAAGGGCAACTCGCTCGACGAGGGCGACTACGCGCGCCTGATGCAGACGCTGCAGAGCGCGTTCGCCGGCACCGCGCAGCCTCTTCCCGGCAAGAAGGGCGTCTCGATCTGGTACATGGAGGACGGCTTCCAGACTGCGGTTGATCCGGGCCACGCGGGCGGTTACCGCGGCGTCGAGACCGACCACCACCTCTCGACCGACCAGGGCGCCCAACTCGCGGCGGCGGTCCAGCTCGCGTACTGCCAGCCCGCGGTCGGCGCCTTCTTCAACTTCGAGCTCGCCGACGAGCGCGATCTCGGCGGGTGGCAGTCGGGAGTCCTCTGGGCCGACGGGACGCCCAAGCCCGCGTATGCGGCCTTCAAGCAGGCCATCTCGAACGTTGCCCAGGGCGCCGTCCAGTGTCCCGGCCCGGCGTACGTCGTCAAGTAGCGTTCATCGCGTGGCGGAACGGCACATCCTGGCGGCGGGAGGAGGCTGGTTCGATCCGGGGCGGCGAGCCCTCGACGAGCTGATCGCGGCGCTGACGGGCAAGGAGCGGCCGCGCATCTGCTGCCTGCCGACGGCGACCGGCGATGCCGAGGGGGCGAAACTCGACTTCTATGCGAGCCTCGGCGGTCGCGCGGAGACGAGCCACCTCGATCTCTTCCATCGCGAGGTCGCCGACCTGCGCGGCTTCCTGCTCGCGCAAGACGCGATCCACGTCTCCGGCGGCAACACCGCGAATGCGCTCGCGATCTGGCGCGTCCACGGCGTCGACGCGATCCTGCGCGAGGCGTGGGAAGCGGGGATCGTGCTCACGGGCCCGAGCGCAGGGATGATCTGCTGGTTCGAGTGCAGCGTCACCGACTCCTACGGCGCTCTCGCGCCGCTGCACGACGGGCTCGGCTTCCTCGCCGGCAGCGCGTGCCCGCACTACGACGGAGAACAGGAGCGGCGTCCGACCTACGCGCGCCTGGTCGCCGACGGCTTTCCGTCCGGCCTGGCCGCGGACGACGGCGTCGCTCTCCACTTCGTCGGCACGGAGCTCGAGGAGGTCGTCGCGTGGCGACCGGGCGCAAGGGCCTACCGCGTCGACCCGGACGGCGAGACGGCGCTCGAGCCGCGCCGGCTCGTCTGATGGAGCGCCTCATCCTCTCTCGCCACGGCGAGAGCGAGTCGAACGTCACTCGACGGGTCAACGGGACGCTGGCCGAGCGGGTAGCGCTCACCGCGACCGGACGCGAGCAGGCGCGGGCGCTCGGAGCGGCGCTGGTCGACGAGCCGGTCGAGCTCTGTGCGACGAGCGAGTTCCCGCGCACCGTCGAGACGGCCGATCTCGCGCTAGCAGGCCGCGAGGTGCCTCGTCTCGTGCTCCCCGACCTGAACGAGATCGGCTTCGGCGCGTTCGAGGGCGCCCCGCTCGCCGAGTACCGCGTCTGGGCAGACGCGCACAGTTCTGCGGAGGACGGGCCCGGCGGCGCCGAGAGCCGGGCCGGCGCCGCGCGTCGCTTCGCCCGCGGCTTCCGGGAGCTGCTCGCGCGCGACGAGTCGACGGTCCTCGTCGTCACCCACGCGCTCGCGATCCGCTACCTGCTCTCGGGCCCGTCCGCGTTCGTCGAGTCGATCCCGCTCGCCGAGCCGCACATCCTCGGGAGCGCCGAGGTGGAGCGGCTGCTCGCGCGGCTCGAGGACTGGATTCAGGCACCGACCTGGTGAGCCTCGAACGAGTGATCCAGGGTCGCGGCTCGCAGCGCCGATAGAGGGCGCGAGATGCGGTTGCGTGGCCTTCCTGCGGCGGGCTGCGTCCTCCTCTGCGGATTCGTCCTGCTGGGGTCGGCGTGTTCCGGCAAAACCCGACTGGCACATACGTGCTCGGCGACCGACCGCCAATTCATCGACACCGCACAGACGTCGATGACGGGGCTTGGGCTCATGTCCGACCAGTTCCAGCAGGGCATGGGATCGCCGAAGGACGTCGCCTCGGCGGCGACGGTCGCGGCCAGCAACGTCAAGGCCACCGAGCCGAGCGACTACTCGCTGCGCCAGATCCAGACGCTGATGGGCGGGATGTTCAGCGAGTACGCGAAGGCGATGACCGCGGAGGCCAAGCACAAGGACGCGGGCCCGCACATCCAGCGCTCCTACGGGCTCGCGAACTTCGCGCACAACGTACTCGTACAGGCCGAGCCGGGCCTCAAGGCTCGCGGCTGCGACGTCTCTCCGCTGCTCTAAGCTCAGGCAGATGGAGGTTCGAGCCGGCGGAGGGGTGCTCGTCGAGGACGGACGTGTCCTGATCGTGCACCGGCCGCGCTACGACGACTGGAGCCTGCCCAAGGGCAAGGCGAAGCCGGACGAGAGCTTCCTCGCCGCGGCGCTCCGCGAGGTCGAGGAGGAGACGGGCTACCGCTGCGAGCCGTTGCGCGAGCTCGGCGAGACGCGCTACGAGGTGCTCGACGGGCCGAAGACGGTGCGCTACTGGCTGATGCAGCGCTTCGGCGGCACCTTCGAGCCGAACGACGAGGTCGACGAGATCCGCTGGGTTCCGATCGACGAGGCGGCGGCCCTCCTGACCCAGGAGCACGACCGGGAGTTGCTCGCGCTGCTGTCAGAATGAGCCGGTGGAGACGCTCGCCCTGATCGAGGAGCACGTCCGCCGCAACGAGCTGATCCAGCCCGGCGGCGAGGTCACCTGCCTGGTCTCGGGCGGCGCCGACTCGACCTGTCTCTGGCACGCGCTTCGCGCGCTCGGGTACCGGGTCGCGGCGCTGCACGTGAACCACGGCCTGCGCGGTGCAGAGTCGGACGGGGACGCGCGCTTCTGCCGAGAGCTGATGGGCGCCGCGATCGTCGACCTCCCGTCGGCGCAGACGGAGGCCGAGCTCCGCGACCTGCGCTACTCCGTCGCGACCGATCGCCTGCGGGCGACCGGCCATACCGCCTCCGATCAGGTCGAGACCGTCCTCTACCGCCTCGCGACGAGCGGCACGACCCGTGGCATCAAGAGCAGGCGCGAGGACGGCGTCGTCCGCCCGCTGCTGCCGCTCTGGCGCGAGGAGACCGAGGCTTACTGCCGGGCCGCCGGCCTGCCCTGGCGCACCGACTCGACGAACGGCGACACCGTGCGCGGTCTCATCCGCTCCGAGCTCCTGCCGCTACTGCGGCGCCTCCATCCGGCCGCCGACGCCAACATCCTGCGCGCCGCCGACGACCGGCGCACGCTGCCGCCGGAGCTCGCCGAGCTGCTCGACTCGCCGGTCGGCTCGAAGCGTCTCGACCTCGGCGGCGGCGTCCAGGTCGTGCGCGAATACGACCGGCTCTGGCTCGAGCGCAGTCCCGTCGCGCTCGACGGCGAGGTGGAGTGGGGCCCGTGGCGGATCGCCTCCGAGCTGCCCGGGCTTCGGGTACGGTCCTGGCGACCCGGCGACCGTCTTGCCGGACGCACGAAGAAGATTCAGGATGTATTCGTCGACGCGAAGATCCCCCGTTCCGAGCGCGAGACCTGGCCGCTCGTCGTCCGCGGCGCCGCTGTCGTCGCGGTGCCCGGAATCGTCGAGGCGCCCGGCGTGAGGGCCGTGCGTGTCTAGCGCCGAGCTGACCCACGGCGTCGGCGAGATCCTGATCGAGGAGGATGCGCTCCGAAACAGGATCCGCGAGCTAGGCGAGGAGATCTCGGCCGACTACGCAGGGCGCGACCTGTTGCTGATCGGCGTCCTGAAGGGCGCCGTCTTCTTCATGGCAGACCTGATGCGCCGGCTCACCGTCGCGTGTGAGGTCGACTTCATGGCAATCTCGAGCTACGGCGCCTCGACCGACTCGTCGGGCGTCGTGCGGATCCTCAAGGATCTCGACATCAACATCGAGGGACGCGACGTGCTCGTCGTCGAGGACATCATCGACTCGGGACTGACGCTCTCGTACCTGATTCGCAACCTCGAGGCGCGCGAGCCGTCGAGCCTCGAGGTGTGCGCGCTCCTCACCAAGCCGGACCGCCGCGAGATCGCCGTGCCGGTGCGCTACGTGGGCTTCGAGATCCCCAACCGCTTCGTGATCGGCTACGGCCTCGACTTCGCCGAGCGCTACCGGAACCTCCCGTACGTAGCGGTCTTGCACCCCGACCTGATCCCCGAGGGCGCCTGACCTGCCGGTTGGGGGGACGGCAGCCCAGGATTCGGCTGCTACCCTCCGAACCAGGAATCCCGTGAGCCGTTTCTTCCGCAGCGCGCTGTTCCCGCTGATCGTGATTGCAGCGATCGTGTGGCTTGCCACGCAGACGCTCGTCACGACGGGCAAGAAGGCCGAGAAGACCACCTACTCGGCGGTGATCAACCAGGCCAAGAACGACCCGGCCTCGATGCGCGAGGTCGTCTTCAACCCCTCGAAGCTCGAGATCACGGTCTACGGCGCCGACGGCAAGAAGCAGGTCGTCCACTACCCGAGCGACCAGTCGCAGGTGCAGTTCCAGAACACGCTGCAGGCGAACCACATCGCGTTCGACTCGAAGGGCACCGGCTCGTCGCCGTGGTGGTCGATCCTGACCTCGCTCCTGCCCTTCGTGCTGATCCTCGGCTTCTGGTTCTTCCTGATGAACCAGGTGCAGGGCGGCGGCTCGAAGGTGATGAGCTTCGGCAAGAGCCGCGCGAAGCGGATGGCGCCCGACTCGCCCAAGACGACGTTCAAGGACGTGGCCGGCGCGGACGAGGCGGTGGAGGAGCTCCAGGAGATCAAGGAGTTCCTCGAGAACCCGAAGAAGTTCCAGGCGCTCGGCGCGCGGATCCCGAAGGGCGTACTGCTCTACGGGCCTCCTGGCACCGGCAAGACGCTGCTCGCGCGCGCGGTCGCCGGTGAGGCGGGCGTGCCGTTCTTCTCGATCTCCGGCTCCGACTTCGTCGAGATGTTCGTCGGCGTCGGCGCGAGCCGTGTGCGCGACCTGTTCGAGCAGGCCAAGCAGTCGAGCCCCTGCATCATCTTCATGGATGAGATCGACGCCGTCGGCCGCCACCGCGGCGCCGGCCTGGGCGGCGGGCACGACGAGCGCGAGCAGACGCTGAACCAGCTGCTCGTCGAGATGGACGGCTTCGAGATGAAGGACAACATCATCCTGATCGCCGCCACGAACCGCCCCGACATCCTCGATCCGGCCCTGCTCCGCCCGGGCCGCTTCGATCGCCAGATCGTCGTCGACCGGCCCGACCGCGTCGGCCGCCGCAAGATCCTCGAGGTGCACTCGCGCGGCAAGCCGCTCTCACCGGAGATCGACCTCGACTCGCTCGCCGCCGGCACGCCCGGCTTCACAGGTGCCGACCTCGCGAACCTCGTTAACGAGGCCGCGCTGCTCGCCGCGCGCTGGGGCAAGAAGGTGATCGAGCAGTCGGAGCTCGAGGAGGGGATCATGCGCGTGATCGCCGGCCCCGAGAAGAAGGCGCGCCTGCTCTCCGAGAAGGAGCGCAAGATCACCGCCTACCACGAGATGGGCCACGCGATCGTCGGCCACTTCCTCGAGGGCACGAACCCGATTCACAAGATCACGATCGTCAGCCGCGGCCAGGCGCTCGGGCTCACGGTCTCGCTGCCGCTCGAGGATCGCTACCTGACCACCAAGTCGGCGCTGATGGACGAGATGGCGATGACGCTCGGCGGCCGCGCGGCGGAGGAGATCGTCTTCCACGAGATCACGACCGGCGCCGCGAACGACCTCGAGAAGGTCACCGCGACGGCGAAGGCGATGATCATGCGCTACGGGATGAGCGAGAAGCTCGGCCCGCGCGTGCTCGGCCGCAACCACGACATGCCGTTCCTCGGCCGCGAGATGGGCAACGAGCCCGACTACTCCGACGAGATCGCACGCGAGATCGACGACGAGATCCGCCGCGTGATCGAGGAGTCGCACGAAGCCGCCCATCGCGTGCTGCAGGAGCACATCGATCAGCTGCATCTCCTCTCGGCCGTGCTGATCGAGCACGAGACGATCGACGCCGATCAGTTCGAGCGGCTGCTCGCAGGCGAGTCCGAGACCGTCGTGTTCCCGGACGCGCCGGAGGAGACGCCGCCGCCGGAGGCGCCCGTCGAGGAGAAGAAGCGCGCGCCGGCTCCGAAGACCCGTCCGTTCCCGCTCCCGGGCGCGACGATGCAGGGGCCGGACCCCGAGCCTTCCGCCTGACCAGGCGCCCGCCGATCGAGCTGCGGTTTCCCCGCCCCTCGGTGATGGGGATCCTCAACGTGACGCCCGATTCGTTCTCTGACGGCGGCGTCCACTTCGACAATGCGGAGGCGGCTGCGGCTTCGGCGCGGGCGATGATCGAGGCGGGCGCGGCGATCGTCGACGTGGGCGGCGAGTCGACGCGGCCCGGCGCGGAGGGCGTCTCGCTCGACGAGGAACTGCGCCGCGTCGTGCCGGTGCTGGAGCGGCTCGAGGGCGTTCCGGTCTCGATCGACACCGCGAAGGCCGAGGTCGCGCGCCGCGCCCTCGCCCTGGGGGTGGAGATGGTCAACGACGTCACCGCGCTGCGCCGGGATCCGGAGCTCGCGGGTGTTGTCGCAGACTCGGGCGCGTATCTCTGCCTGATGCACATGCTCGGCGAGCCGGGCACGATGCAGCGCAACCCGGTCTACGAGGACGTGGCCGGAGAGGTCACCTCGTTCCTCGAGGAGCGCCTCGCCGCGGCCGTCGCCGCGGGCGTGCCGGAGGAGCGGATCTGCCTCGACCCGGGCATCGGCTTCGGAAAGACGGTGGAGCACAACCTCGAGCTGCTGCGGCGGCTCGACGTCGTCGCGCGGCTCGGCCGCCCGCTGCTCGTCGGCGTCTCGCGCAAGAGCTCGCTCGGACGGCTGCTCGGTGACGCGCAGGCCACGCGCGGCACGCTCGCCGCGAGTCTCGGCGCCGCCGTTGCCGCGTTCCACCACGGCGCGACGATCTTCCGCGTTCACGACGTGCGCGAGCACGTGGAGGCGCTCACGGTCGCGGCGGCGGTGGAGGCGTGATCACTGTCGAGGTGATCGGGCTCGAGCTGCACGGCTACCACGGCGTGAACGAGAACGAGCGGCGCGACGGCCAGCGCTTCCTGTTCGACCTCTGGCTCGACGTGGCCGATGTCGCGAGCGACCGGATCGAGGACGCGGTCGACTACCGCGAGGTCGTGGCGCTCGTGCGCGAGCTCTCCGACGGGCACAAGTTCCGGCTGCTCGAGGCGCTCTCGGCCGCGCTCGCCGAAGCGCTGCTCGCGCGGTTCCCGGTCGAGCGCGTGAAGGTGCGGGTCCGCAAGCCGGACGTGCAGCTCGGCGCGCCGGTCGAGCACACGGCCGCTACGGCCGAGCGCGCGCGGTCCTGACCGTCAACGCGTAGTTCACGAGCGGCTCGGTGCTGCGCGGCGGGAAGAACACGTCCGCGTAGACCACGACGGCTCGCTTCGCACGATTCGTCCAGCGGACCGCCTCCGACTGGGTGCCGGGGCGGACGCTCGTCACGAGCAGGTCGTGCAGCCGGTCGACCCCGTTCTCGCTCACGCTCCGTGTCCCCGGCGCCCAGAGCCTGAGGTCCACGTTCGCCTCGGGCTTCATCGTCACGGTGAGCGTGCTGCGAGCGGGCACGTTGACGCGGTAGAGGTCGTCCGGGTCGTCGACGGCGGCGACGCGGCCCCGTAACGAGCCTGTTACGAGCGGCTTCGCGGCGGGGAAGATGCCGTGCGCGCGTATCTGAGCGACGTCGTCGTTCGGCTCGAGCGGATCGACCGGCGGCGGCGCCTGCGTCAGCGCGTTCGGGATGTCGAGCAGGCCGAAGCCGCTGTCCTTGTCCCAGCCGGGCGTCCAGATGTCCTTCGCGGAGAGGCGCATCAGGTCGAAGACCTGCGTCGTCTCGAGGGTCGGTCGCGCCGTCCACACCCACGCCGTCGCGCCGGCGACCTGCGGTGACGAGAAACTCGTGCCGGCGAGTGTCGAGTAGCCGCTCGCGTCGACCGTGAACGGAACCGCGGCGGGGATGCCGACGCCCGGCGCGGCCAGGTCGACCGCGGCCGACGAGCCCGAGAACGGCGCCGGTGCGCCGGTCTGTGTCGTCGCGGCGACGGTGAGCACATGCGGGTCGTCCGCCGGGTACGACGGCGGATTGCCGTTCTCGAACTGGTTGCCCGCAGCGACGACCACGATCGTGCCGCGCCCGAACGCGTACACGATCGCCTGCGCGAGAAAGTCGCTCTTGTCCGCGCTGAAGAGACTGATATTGACGACGCCGCGGCCGGCCTGGGCCGCAAGCACGACGCCGTGGATCAGCGCGGCCTCGTCGATGTCCGCGGCGGGGCTCGCGTCGTAGGCCCGCAGGACGGCCTGCGGATACACCCCGACGACCCCGACCCCGTTGAGCGGCGCGGCCACGACGGAGCCCACCGCAGTGGCGTGCTCGTCATCCTCGCCGAGCAGCGTCTGCGGGTTGAGGGCGGTCGTGTTCGGGCGCCCGGCGAACTCGGGATGGCTCAGGTCAAGCCCCGCGTCGATCACCGTCACCGGCACGCCCGGCCCGGGAGGCACGACGGAGTCGGCACCGACGACCGGGCGCCACCACTCCTGCGGAACGAGCGGATCGGTCGCGTCGGCAAGCGCGCTCGGGCGCACGAGGAGCCGGTCGGGCTCGACGGCGCTCAGGGCTCCGGCGGCGCGGAGGCGGGGCAGAGCTGCGGCGGAGCGGGGCACCTTCCAGAGTCGCAACTCCGAAGAGACGAGCGTCCCACCGGCGGCCTGGAGCGCGAACGCGCCGATCTGGCCGTTCAGCTGGACGAGGACGGCCCCGTGCGCGGGGGCCGCCAGGACTGCGAACAGAGCCGCGAGGACGGCGAGCAGGCGCATCGGGGCAGGGTAGCCTCCCAGGCCGTGGCCCGTGCCTGGATCGGACTCGGCTCGAACCTCGGCGACCGGGAGGCGGCCCTCCGCGCGGCGCTCGAGTTGCTGGGCGAGGACGTCGTCGCGGTCTCCAGCTTCCGCGAGACCGACCCGGTCGGCTACCTCGACCAGCCGCGCTTTCTCAACGGCGCCGCGAGGCTCGAGACCGAGCTCGAGCCACGCGCCCTGCTCGATCGCCTGCTCGTCGTGGAGCGCGAGCTCGGCCGCACGCGCGACGGCCCGCGCTTCGGCCCGCGCACCGTCGATCTCGACCTGCTCGTCTACGCGGATCGCGTGATCGACGAGCCGGGCCTCGTCGTCCCGCACCCGCGCCTGGCCGAGCGGCGCTTCGTGCTGGAGCCGCTCTCCGAGCTCGACCCGGACCTCGTCGTACCCGGCCTGGGGAGGGTGACGGACCTGCTCGCGCGGCTACTATGAGCGCATGTCTCACATCGATGAACTGGACGAGTTCGAGGCCGAGCTCGAGCTCCGGCTGAAGAAGGAGTACACCGCCGTCTTCGGCCTCTTCCGCTACTGCGTGCTCACGCAGGATGCGACCTACCTCTGCAACAAGCTCGACCTGAAGTACGTCCCGCAGCCGAGCTATCCGTTCTTCCAGCTCAAGATGGAGGACGTCTGGGTGTGGGACAAGAACCGCCCGACGCGGATGATCCCGCGCGCCGAGGTCTACAGCTCGAGCGACGTCACCGTCGAGGAGTTGCGCGGCGAGGGCGACGAGCCCAAGCTCACAGCCGAGGCGCTCGCCGAGCGGATCGGCGAGTCGCTCGGCACCGACGACGACGCGGTCTAGCGCGCCGGTGCTCCTCGCGGTCGACGTCGGGAACACCCAGACGGTGTTCGGGCTCTACGACGGCGAGACCCTCGCCGAGCACTGGCGCGTCGCGACCGAGGAGAATCGCACGGGCGACGAGCTTGGGATCATGCTCGGCCGACTTCTGGACGTGAAGACGGTGACCGGGGTCTGCATCTCCTCGACGGTGCCGGCGCTCGTGCGCGCCTACGAGGAGTGGGCGGAGCGCTGGACCAGCGCGCGGCTGCTCGTGCTCGGGCCGGGCACGAAGACCGGACTGCCGATCCGCTACGACGACCCGCGTGAGGTCGGCCCCGACCGGATCGCGAACTCCGTCGCCGCGCTCGAGCGCTACGGCGCGCCGTGCATCGTCGTCGACTTCGGCACCTCGACGAACTTCGACGTCGTCTCGCCGGCGGGCGAGTACGTGGGCGGTGTGCTCGCGCCCGGGATCGAGATCTCGATGGACGCGCTGTTCGCCCGCGCGGCACGGCTCGTGAAGGTCGACTTTGTCGAACCCGCGACGGTGATCGGCAAGACGACCGCGGCCGCGCTGCAGTCAGGCCTCGTCTACGGCTTCGCGGGCCAGGTCGACAGCATCGTCGGCCGGATCCGCGACGAGCTCGGCGCCGAAGCGCGCTGCATCGCAACGGGCGGCCTGGCGGAGCTGATCGCGCCGCACTCGCAGACGATCGAGAAGATCGACCCGTGGCTCACGCTCGAGGGCCTGCGGATCGTCTGGACTCGCAACCCCTAATGCTCATGAGCACAAGGTCGTTTGCTTGTCGTGCAACGGGATCTGCCGGTCGAGGACGGCCCTGCCGACGCCCTTCGAAGTGCTAATGCTCATGAGCGCAAGGACGGACTAGCCCCCACCGTACAGCGAGATCGGCAGGTCGAGCAGGACGTCGTCGCCCTGCGGCAGCGTCTCCTCCAGGTCCTCGATCACCGCTGCGGCGCCCGGAGCCGCCGCGAGCAGGCGCCGCTCGACCTCCTCGGTCGAGTCGATCTGCGTCAGCTCGCTCTTGAACTGGCGCGGGAAGCGGCCTCGGCCGAGGTACCAGCCGTAGAACTTCTTCAGGAACCGCGACGCGCGCGCCTCGCCGAGCTCGCGCACCGTCTCGCGGATGAAGAGGATCAGCTCCGCGGCGACCTCCTCGCGGCTCGGCTCGCCGTCGTCAACGCCGAGCAGCTCCCGCAGCGCCCACGGGTTGCCCTGCGCGGCGCGGCCGACCATCACCGCGGCCGCACCGGTCGTGGCCAGAACCGCCTGGGCCCGAGCGCGCGAGGTGACGTCGCCCGAGGCGATGATCGGGACGTCGACGAGCGCGACGAGCTCCGCGGTGAGCGAGTGATCGGCAAAGCCTGTGTACATCTGCTTCGCCGAGCGCGGATGCAGCGTCAGGCTCGACGCGCCCGCCTCGACCAGCGCCGGCCCGACCTCGAGACACGAGCGCGAGCCGTTCTCGAGCCCGCGCCGCATCTTCACCGAGACCGGCACCGAGACCGCGCCCGCGACGGCCTCGACGATCGCGCAGGCACGCGCCGGATCGTCGAGCAGCGTCGCTCCCGCGCCCGTCTTCGTCACCTTCCGCACCGGGCAGCCGAAATTGATGTCGACGATGTCCGCGCCCGCCGCCTCGACCATTCGCGCCGCGTCGGCCATAACGCGCGGCTCGGAGCCGAAGATCTGGATCGCCAGCGGATGCTCGTCGGAGGCGACGCGCAGGTACCCCAGCGTCCGCTCGTTGCGATGCTCGATCCCCGCGCAGCTCACCATCTCCGAGCAGACGAGCCCCGCCCCGAAGCGGCGGCCCTGCCGGCGGAACGCCTGCACGCTGACACCGGCCATCGGCGCGAGCACGAGCCGCGTCGGGATCTCGACAGGCCCGATCGCCCAGGATTCTCTGAGGTCGATCTCCATCGCCGCGGATGCTACCGGCACCGGCTTGACCAATCGGCGAGCCGCAGGTACCGTACCCGCCCGCTCGGTGCCTCAAAAATTCGCCATGGAGGTCCGTTGAAGGAAGTGATCCTCACTCCGGAGGGGTACAAGAAGCTCGCGAAAGAGATCGAGTTCCTCTCCACCGAAAAGCGCCGCGAGGTGGCCGAAAGAATCAAGGTCGCCCGCGAGTTCGGCGACATCGCGGAGAACGCCGAATATGACGACGCGAAGAACGAGCAGGCCTACGTCGAGGCCCGCATCGCGATGCTCGAAGAGCGGCTCGTCAGCGCCCGCGTGATCCAGAAGAAGGACATCGCCAAGGACGTCGTCTCGATCGGCTCGACCGTCCGGCTCAAGGACGTCGACGCCAACGAGACGGTCGAGTACCACATCGTCGGCTCGGCCGAGGCGAATCCCGCCGAGCAGAAGCTCTCGAACGAGTCTCCGGTCGGCCGGGCGATCCTGGGCAAGAAGAAGGGCGAGACCGTCGAGGTGGCGGCCCCGCGCGGTGCCCTCAAGTTCAAGATCCTCGATATCAAAGCGGCGTAAGCGTCCTTCCCCGCGGCGAGATCGCCGCGGCAGGGAGGATGCTGGCGCGCGCCTACCTGCACGATCCGCAGTTCGTCTTCGTCCTCCCGGACGAACGCGAACGGCTGCGCCGGAGCCCGTGGTTCTTCTCGGCGGTGCTGCGGTACACCGCGGGCGTCGGCACGCTGCTCTCGACCCGCGGCGGTGTCGCGATCCTGATCCCGCCGGGCGGGCACGTGGCGTCGTTCCCGCGGCTGCTGCGGAGCGGGCTGATCGCGGCGCCGTTCCGTCTCGGCGCGGCCCCGCTCAGCCGGCTCACCACGTTCGCGAACGCGTCGCGTGACCTCCGGACGGGCGTCGTCCCGGGCCCGTTCTGGTACGTCGGCGGGATCGGCGTCGACCCGGAGCGGCAGGGAGAGGGGATCGGCACCGCGCTGATGGACGAGCTCTGCGCCCGCGCGGGCGATCCTCTTTGCCTCGAGACTGCCAACGAGCGCAACGTGGCCTGGTACGAACGGCTCGGTTTCGCCGTGATCGCCGAGGGCCGCGTCCCCGACGGCCCCACGATCTGGTCGATGCAGCGGATACGCTCAGCGGTCTGATGGCAGCGAAGCGCTTCCCCGACCGGGCCGAGATCGCGGTCGTGCGCGCCGAGGCCGAGCAGCTCGAGGCAGGCGGCGAGGCCGAGACCAAGCATCGCATCGCCGGCCGCGTCCTGGCGCGCCGCGAGATGGGCAAGCTCGTCTTTCTCGACCTCGTCGACCGAAGCGGCCGTATCCAGCTTCTCTGCCCGGTCGAGCGCACCGGCGAGGTCGACGTCCACCTCGGCGACATCGTCGGCGCAACCGGCTCCCCCGCCCAGTCGCGGCGCGGCGAGCCCTCCATGGCCGTCGACGAGCTCGAGGTGCTCGCGAAGATCCGCGCCCCGCTTCCCGACACGTTCCACGGTCTCACGGACGTCGAGCAGCGCTACCGCAAGCGTTACCTCGACCTGCTGATGAACGAGGACACGCGCCGCCTCTTCCTCACCCGCGCGAAGATCGTCTCCGCGGTGCGCCGCGCGCTCGACGACGACGGCTTCATCGAGGTCGAGACGCCGACCCTCCAGCCGCGCTACGGCGGCGCCTTCGCGCTCCCCTTCGTGACCCACAGCAACGAGCTCGACCGGGACATGTACCTGCGGATCGCGTCGGAGCTGTACCTCAAGCGGCTGATCGTCGGCGGGCTCGAGCGTGTCTACGAGATCGGCAAGGACTTCCGCAACGAGAGCATCTCGTTCAAGCACAACCCCGAGTTCACGATGCTGGAGTGGTACGAGGCATATGCCGATTACAAGGACACGATGCTGCGGATCGAGAATCTCGTCGAGCGCGTCACCCGCGAGGTGACGGGCGGCACCGTCATCACGTTCCGCGGCCACGAGGTCGACGTGAAGGCGCCCTGGGCGCGGGTGAGCTTCGTCGAGGCGCTGAAGGAGCAGGGAGTGTGGTCGCGCGACGCCGACGAGCTGCGCGGGCTCTTGCAGGCAAGAGACGTGGACACGTCGAATGATCCAACCTGGGCAAAGCTCGTCGACCACGCCCTGACCCGTTTCGTGGAGCCGAACCTGATCCAGCCGACGATCGTGCACGACTATCCGGTCGAGCTGTCGCCGTTTGCCCGCGCGACCGACGCGGACCCGACGATCGTCGAGCGCTTCGAGTACTACATCGGCGGGATGGAGCTCGGCAACGCGTTCACCGAGATCAACGACTCCGAGGAGCAGGCAGAGCGCTTCGCCCAGCAGCAGGTCGATCGCGCCGCCGGCGACGCCGAGGCGGAGGAGGGCGATCCCGACTACGTCGAGGCGCTCTCCTACGGGATGCCTCCGACCGGCGGGCTCGGGCTGGGAATCGACCGCCTGGCGATGGTTCTGACCGGGGGCGACACGATCCGCGACGTGATCCTCTTTCCCGCGCTCCGCGACCGCGAATGAGCATGCCGTGAAGAGGCGTGGCCTGTGGTTTGCGCTCGGGGCGATCCTCTTCGTCGCACTCGTCACCGGCGGCGTCGCCGCCTGGGCGCTCACCGCCCCGACGCGCTACGTCGCCCGCGCCCAGATCCTCCTGACGCCGATCGCGACCGGCGACCACACCTTCGACGGGTTCAGCGTCCTGCGGGACTCCGCGGACCCGGGTCGCGCCGCACGCACCGCGGCGCTCCTGATCGCGACGCCGCAGGTCGCCGAGGGCGTGCGCGTCCAGCTCGGGCTCGACCAGAGCGCCGCCTCGCTTTTGCGCGACGTGCGCGTGATCGCGAATCCCGGTCGCAACCTCGTGACCGTGGCCGCTTCGGCTGGGAGCGGCCAGCGCGCGGCCGACATCGCCAACGCGTTCGCTGCACAGGCGATCGCGATCCGCACGGCGCACTTCCAGAGCGAGTTGCAGACGGCGATCGCGAGGGCGCGCGCGCGCCTGGCGGCGATCCCGCCCGTGCAGCGCGTGCTGCCCGCCTCGCGCGCCCTCCAGGAGCGCCTCGGCACCCTGAACGGCCTCGTCGGCACCTCCGACCCGACTCTCGACGTCGGCAGCGCCGCAACGCCTCCGGCCTCTCCCGAACGGACGAGGTCGCTCGTCTGGATTCCCGTCGCCTTCGGCGGTGCGATGCTGGTTGCGCTCTTTGTGCTCGCCTTCGCCCTGCTCGGCCGCCGCAGGACGAGCAGCCGCGAGGCCGAAGCGAGGCAGCTCGCCGAGAGCATCGACGGGCGGATGGGCGAGCTGCTCGCCGAGCAGGAGCGGATTGTTCAGGCCCGCGAGGAGCTGAGCGGCATCGAGGCGCGCGAGCGGAAGTCAACGGAGCGGGAACGTGAGCTGGAGCGGCGGGTCTCGGCGGTCACGAAACGCGAGTCGGCGCTCGCGAGGCGCGCCGGCGAGCTCGGCGCACGCGACCGCGACCTGGAACGCACGTCGCGGGAGCTCGAGAAGACGGCTGCCGAGCACAAGGCGAAGACCGAAGAGCTCGAGGCTCGCGCCGCAGAGCTCGAAGCCGCGATCGAGGATCTCGATGCGCGTGAGGCCGAGCTCGAGCACAGCGAGCGCGAGCTCGCAGCGGGGCCGCGGCAGCCGCTCGCGTCAGTCCCGGAGCTTGCGCCCGAACCGGAGGCGGTCCCTGCGCCGACGCCGATTCCCGTGCCGGCGCCCGCGCCGCGCCCCGGACCGGGCCCGGCGCCCGCGCCGTTGCCGCAGCCCGAGCTCCCGCCGGCGGCCGTGGCGGAGGTCGTCCAGCTCCGCACCGGCTCGGGCTTCAACCTGATCGACCTCGAGCGCCTCGTCTCCGCCCGCGGCCAGGAGTTCCCGGACCGTGCGGTGGAATGGCCGTCGTATCTCTTCTTCCTTCGCGAGCACGCAGACGTCGACGGCGCCCTGCCGTCGTCGTTCGACTACCTCGTCGAGGACGTCTTCGCCGAGCTTCTCTAGGACTCGACGAGTACGGGCTTCGAGCGCTCGTAGGCGATCACGTCGGCGAGGATCCCGTCGAGCTCGATCGTCGGGCCCCAGCCGATAGCGCCGTCGATCTTCTCGAGCGCGGGCTTGCGGTGGAGCATGTCCTCGATCCCCTGCCCGTAGGCCTCGTCGAACGGGATGTTCACGAGCTGGGAGCGCGAGCCGGTCGCAGCGAGCACGCGCTCGGCGAGCCCGAGGATCGAGATGCTCTCCTGCGAGCCGACGTTGTAGATCTCGCCCGAGAGCTGCGTCGCGGCCATCAGCCCATGGAGCGCGCGGATCGTGTCCTGGACGTGGCAGAAGCAGCGCGTCTGGTTACCGTCGCCGAAGATCTCGAGCCGCCGGCCGCCGAGCGCGGCCCCGACGAACCGCGGGATCACCATCCCGTACTGGCCGCTCTGGCGCGGGCCGACGGTGTTGAAGAGCCGCGCGATCACGCAGTCGAGCCCGCGCTCCTGGTGATAGGCGAGCGCAAGGAACTCATCCATAGCCTTCGAGTCCGCATAGGCCCAGCGGCGCTGCGTCGTCGGGCCGTAGATGCGACGAGCGCCCTCCTCGAGCGGCGCCTCGTCCTGATGGTCGCCGTAGACCTCGGAGGTCGAGGCGATCAGGACGCGCTTGCCGAAGCGGTTGCACTCGTCGAGCACGTTCTCCGTGCCCTGCACGTTCGTGACGAGCGTCCGCACCGGCTCCTCGACGATCAGCCGTACGCCGACCGCGGCGGCGAGGTGGTAGACAACATCGCACTTGTGGACGAGCTCGTTGACGACCGAACGCGAGAGCACCGAGTCCACGGTGAGGTGGAAATCCCGGTTCTCCATCAGGTGCTCGACGTTCCGGCGCGAGCCGGTCGAGAGGTCGTCGAGGAGGAAGACCTCCTGCCCGTCCGCCAGCAGCACCTCTGCGAGGTGCGAGCCGATGAACCCGGCTCCGCCCGTGATCAGCGCCTTCACGGGGCTGAGCCTACCGGCAAGCCGGTAAAGCTTCTGTGAAAGGTTGCGCGGCCTTAACCGAACGCCAAGCGGCGCCTAACGCAGGGTCTGATCCCTGGGCTACTATGGGACTACCTCGACCCGGAAGCGGCTGGCGCTGACCGGGTCCAGGGAAAGGGGTGTAAGGGCTTGTTCGAGCGATTCACGGAACGGGCGCGACAGGTCGTCGTCCTCGCACAGGACGAGGCGAGGGCCCTCAAGCACAACTACATCGGCACTGAGCACCTGCTGCTCGGCCTGCTCCGCGAGGAGGAGGGTCTTGCCGCGCGCGTGCTCGAGTCGCTCGACATCACGGTCGAGGAGGTGCGCGCGCAGGTCGCCCGCATCGTCGGCCAGGGTGACGAGGTCACCACCGGCCAGATTCCGTTCACCCCGCGCGCGAAGAAGGTGCTGGAGCTCGCGCTGCGCGAGGCGCTGTCGCTCGGCCACAACTACATCGGCACCGAGCACATCCTGCTCGGGCTCGTGCGCGAGAACGAGGGCGTCGCCGCTCGGATCCTGCTCGACTTCGACGCCGACGCCGAGAAGATCCGCAACGAGATCATCCGCATGCTTTCCGGCCCCGGCCGTCGGCAGCAGGGCCAGGGCGGCCAGCCCGGCGAGAAAGCCAAGAGCTCGAAGCTGCTCGACCAGTTCGGCCGCAACCTCACCAAGCTCGCCGCCGAGGGCAAGCTCGACCCCGTCGTCGGCCGCCAGACCGAGATCGAGCGCGTGATGCAGATCCTGTCGCGCCGCACGAAGAACAACCCGGTGCTGATCGGCGAGCCGGGCGTCGGCAAGACCGCCGTCGTCGAGGGCCTCGCCGCGCGCATCAGCAACAACCAGGTGCCCGAGCTGCTCAAGGGCAAGCAGATCTACACGCTCGACCTCGCAGCGCTGGTCGCCGGCTCGAAGTACCGCGGCGAGTTCGAGGAGCGGCTCAAGAAGGTGATGAAGGAGATCACCCAGCGCGGCGACATCATCCTCTTCATCGACGAGCTGCATAACCTCGTCGGCGCGGGCGCAGCAGAGGGCGCGATCGACGCAGCCTCGATCCTCAAGCCGGCGCTTGCTCGCGGCGAGCTCCAGACGATCGGCGCCACGACGCTCGACGAGTACCGCAAGTACCTTGAGCGCGACGCCGCGCTCGAGCGCCGCTTCCAGCAGATCCGCGTCGAGGAGCCGTCGGTCGACGACACCGTGCAGATCCTGCGCGGCCTGCGCGACCGCTACGAGGCGCACCATCGCTGCAAGATCTCCGACGACGCGCTGTACGCGTCGGCGACGCTGGCCGACCGCTACATCCAGGACCGGCAGCTGCCCGACAAGGCGATCGACCTGATCGACGAGGCCGCCTCGCGGCTCCGCATCAAGTCGATGACCGCTCCGCCGCGCTACCGCGAGCTCGAGGACGAGATCGAGAAGGTGCGCAAGGACAAGGAAGCCGCGATCGAGGCCCAGGAGTTCGAGAAGGCCGCGTCTCTCCGCGACAAGGAGCGCAAGCTCACGCAGAAGAAGCGGGAGCTCGAGGAGAACTGGCGCAGCGCCGAGGGCGACGAGGAGCAGCCCGAGGTCGGCGAGGAGGAGATCGCAGACATCGTCTCGATGTGGACCGGGATCCCCGTCTTCAAGCTCACCGAGGCCGAGTCCGAGAAGCTGATCCGCATGGAGGACGAGCTCCACAAGCGCGTCGTCGGCCAGAACCAGGCCATTGTCGCCGTCTCGAAGGCGATCCGCCGTGCGCGCGCCGGGATCAAGGACCCGAAGCGCCCGACCGGCTCGTTCATCTTCCTCGGCCCCTCCGGTGTCGGCAAGACCGAGCTCGCCCGCACGCTCGCCGAGTTCCTGTTCGGCGACGAGGACATGATGATCCAGGTCGACATGTCCGAGTACATGGAGAAGCACTCCGTGTCGCGGCTCGTCGGCTCGCCTCCGGGCTACATCGGCTACGACGAGGGCGGCCAGCTCACCGAGGCCGTGCGCCGCAAGCCGTACTCCGTGATCCTGCTCGACGAGGTCGAGAAGGCGCATCCCGACGTGTTCAACATCCTGCTCCAGATCCTGGAGGAGGGGAAGCTGACCGACAGCCAGGGCCGCCGCGTCGACTTCCGCAACACGATCGTGATCATGACGTCGAACATCGGCGCCGCCCAGATCTCGAAGAACCAGTCGCTCGGCTTCACGATGGGCGACGAGTCGGGCCTGACCTACGACGACATGAAGAGCCGCGTGATGAGCGAGCTCAAGAAGGTCTTCCGCCCCGAGCTGCTGAACCGCATCGAGGAGATCATCGTCTTCCACAAGCTCGAGAAGGACGAGATCAAGATCATCGTCGAGCTGATGCTGAAGCGGCTGCGCGAGCAGATGGCGCTCCACGAGGTGACGATCGAGCTCACCGACGAGGCGCGCGACCTGCTCGTCGACAAGGGCTACGACCCGGCGATGGGCGCCCGGCCACTGCGTCGCGCGATCCAGCAGCTGATCGAGGACCCGCTCGCCGACTTCGTCCTCGGGCGCACGCTCGAGGCGGGCTCGACGATCCTGATCGGCCGCGCGGGCGACTCGGACGAGGTGGACATCACCGTCCTCCCGGCCGACATCAAGCCCGAACAGGTCACGGTGCCGCCGGACGAGCCGGCCGCCGAGCCCGACGACGCGCCCGACGCCGTCGAGTAACGCTTACGTCAGCTGCCAGACGTCGCCGCGCATCAGCGGTGTCACGGTGCCGTCCGCGGCGAGGCCGTCGACGTCAACTTCGGGGCCGCCGATCATGAAGTCGGTGTGGATCGTCGCGTGGTTGACGCCGCGGGCGAGCCGCTCCTCGATGCTCCAGCCCTCGGCGCCCTCGGCGTTCTGGACGACCGCGGCGCCGTAGGCGATGTGGCAGGTTGCGTTCTCGTCGAAGAGCGTGTCGAAGAAGACGAGTCCGGTCTGGCCGACGCGGCTCGTGCCGTCCACGAGCGCGACCTCGCCGAGGAACGGCGCCTGCTCGTCGGCGTCGAGCTGCGCGCGTACCGCCTCGGCGCCGCTCGACGCGCTCACGTCGACGACGCGGCCCGCCTCGAAGCGCACCTCGAGGTCGCGCACGATCGTCCCGGCAAGGCCGAGCGGCTTCGTCGAGCGGACGACGCCCTCGGTGCGCCGGTAGTCGGGCGTCGTGTAGACCTCTTCGGTCGGCATGTTCGGGATGTGACGGCGGCCCCACGACGTCTCGAAGGACGCGGCTTTCCAGATCGATTCGGGCAGGAGGCCGACGGTGAGGTCGGTGCCCGGCCCGCTGAAATGGACGGCGTCGAAGCGGCGTGAGTTGAGCGCGGCCGCGCGGGCGACGAGCCGGTCCATGTGCTCGTGCCAGGCGGCTACGGGATCTGGCTCGTCGAGCCGGACGGCCTTCGCGAGTGCATTCCAGAGCCGCTCGACGTCCGGCTCGCCGAACACCGTGCGCGCCCAGCCCTCGTTCGGGTAGGCGATGATCGACCAGTTGACGAGCCGCTCGTTGAGCAGGCGCAGATTCTCCTCGGCGAGCGCGGTCATCCGCGCCTTGCCGACGCGGGCGCCGTCGAGGTCGCTGAGGAGCTCTGGTTCGGGGTCGCCGGTGATCAGGATCAGTGCGCCGTGCCCGTCGGCCAGCGTCTTCGTCCGCTCGAGCAGCCACGGCGGCGTCCAGGTCAGCGTCTCGTCGTCGACGTGGCGGATCATCTCGCGCCGCACGTGCTGGTCGGCATAGAAGACGTCGACGAAGCCCGCGCCTGCCGCGTAGGCCGCGCGTGCGATCGCGCGGGCGAGCGGGGCGTGCTCCACCGCACAGCCGACGTTCAGCGTCTGGCCGGGCGCGACGTTTGAACCGACGCGAACCGCAAGCTCGGCGTAGCGCTCGAGTCGCTCGTCCGGCGTCATGTTTCGGACCCTATCCAGTTTTGTCACAAAGACGTCGGGACCCGACCCTAGACTGGCTGGATGGCGAAAGCTGCGGTCACCTATGCGTGTACGGAGTGCGGTTACACCGCCGGGCGCTGGTTCGGGAAGTGCCCGGGCTGCTCGGCGTTCGGGACGCTCCACGAGGAGCGCGCCGCGCCGGTCGAGAAGCCGCGCCGCGGCTCCGACGCGCAGCCGCGCCCCCTGCTCCGGCTCGTCGACGTCGAGGTCGAGGAGGCGGCGCGGATCCCGACCGGCGTGCCGGAGCTCGACCGGGTGCTCGGCGGCGGGCTTGTCCCGGCCTCGCTCGTGTTGGTGGGCGGCGAGCCGGGCGTCGGCAAGTCGACGCTGCTCCTGAGCGCGCTCGCCGCGATCTCGCAGGACCGGCGCGCGCTGCTCGTCACGGGCGAGGAGTCGACGGCACAGGTCAAGCTGCGCGCGCAGCGGCTCGGCGGCGCCGAGCGGGTCGAGATCCTCGCCGAGACCGAGCTCGATGCGATCTGCGCCACGCTCGAGGCGGAGCTGCCCGACGTCTGCGTGATTGACTCCGTGCAGACCCTCTACGCGCGTGACGTCGGATCGGCGCCCGGCTCCGTCGCGCAGGTGCGCGAGGCCGCGGGGCGCCTGCTGCGCGTCGCAAAGGAGTGCGGCGTCGCGACGATCCTGGTCGGCCATGTGACGAAGGACGGTTCGGTGGCCGGTCCGCGCGTCCTCGAGCACCTTGTCGACTGCGTGCTCCAGTTCGAGGGCGACCGCTACCACGAGCACCGCATCCTGCGCGCGACGAAGAACCGCTTCGGCTCGACGAACGAGATCGGCGTCTTCGAGATGACCGGCACCGGGCTCGTCGGCGTCCCCGACCCGTCGGAGCTGTTCGGCCGCACGGTTGCGGGCGAGATCGGCGCCGCGGTGGCATGCGCGCTCGAGGGCTCCCGCCCGATCCTGCTCGAGATCCAGGCGCTCGTCGCGCCGACCGACCTCGCGATGCCGCGCCGAGTCGGCACCGGTGTCGATCCGAAGCGGCTCGCGATGATCGTCGCGGTGCTCTCACGCCACGCGGGCCTCTCGCTCGGCTCTGCCGACGTGTTCGTCAACGTCGCCGGCGGCGTGCGGATCGACGAGCCGGGCGCCGACCTCGCGATTGGGCTGGCCATTGCCTCGGCGTCGCGCGGGAAGCCGGTGCGGGAGGCGACCGCGGTGTTCGGCGAGATCGGCCTCACCGGCCGGCTTCGCGGCGCGTCGCAGTCCGACCGGCGACTCGAGGAGTGCGGGAAGCTCGGCCTCGAAGCGGTGATTTCCCCGGCGGGGACCGCTGCGCATGGCAAGATGGAGGTCATTGCAGTCGACACGCTCCGGAAGGCGATCGCCGTTGGGCTCACCGCACAGGGATCCGAAGCAGCCGGCGCCTAGCTCACAGACGCTCGGGTTCACGCGGATGCCCTCGGGTCCCGACCCGCGGCGCGATCCACGTCTGCTCGAGTCGATTGCCCGCGTCGCGCCCGGCACCGAGCTGCGCCAGGGAATCGATGACATCATCCGCTCGCACGAGGGAGCGCTGATCGTCGTCGGCGTGCCCGACGATCTCGCCTTCATGTTCTCGGGCGGGATCCGGATCGGGCTTCCCTTCACACCGCAGCTGCTGTTCGAGCTGGCGAAGATGGACGGCGCGATCATCGTCACCGAGGACATCGGGCTCCTCTCGCACGCCAATGTGCAGCTGACCCCGGACCCGACGATTCCCTCGAACGAGACCGGCACGCGGCACCGCACCGCCGAACGCGTCGCGAAGCAGACCGAGACGCTCGTTGTCTCGATCTCCCAACAGCGCGAGACGGTGACGATCTTCGTCGGGCACCAGCGCTACCAGCTCGATCCGATCGCCTCGGTGCTCGCGAAGACGAACCAGGCCGTGGCGACGCTCGAGACATACCGCCAGCGGCTCGAGCAGGTGTTGACGCGCCTGACGGCGCTCGAGTTCCAGAACGCGGTCGTGCTCGACGATGTGCTCGTGGTCCTGCAGCGTGCCGAGATGACGACTCGCGTCGCCGAGGAGATCGAGCGCGACTGCTTCGAGCTCGGGTCGGACGGGCGGCTGATCCGCATGCAGCTTTCGGAGCTGATCGGCGAGGTGCCGGCCGAGAAGGCAGCGGTCGTGCGCGACTACTGCGTCGAGGATCCGGAGCGTGCGCTCGACGCGCTCTCGCAGCTCCCGTACTCCGACCTCGTCGACATGGAGGTGCTCCAGGAGGTGCTCGGCTACCCGCGCACCGTCAACGCGCTCGACCATGGCGTGTCGCCGCTCGGCTACCGGATCCTGTCACACATTCCGCGCCTTCCCGAGGCTGTGATCGCCCAGGTCGTCTCGGACATGGACGGACTCGAGTCGATCTTCCGGGCGAGCCAGCGCGAGCTCGAGGCGGTGGAGGGCATCGGCTCGGTGCGCGCGCGGGAGATCCGTGAGGGCCTGCGACGGCTCCAGGAGCACAATCTCGTCGACCGTTACCTCCAGCTGTAACCAGTCCGAGACTTGCCGCTGAGCAGGGCTTTTCCAAATCGCCCTAAAACAGTGCGTTTTCCAGCGATTTCCGCTACAATAGCGGCGTTCCTGGCCGACGGGTTCCCCCCGTCGGCCTTTCTTGGCCATAGCAGCGGAGAAGGGGGAGGTCGGGCTTTGTTCGATGTCGGCGACAAGGTGGTGTATCCGCACCACGGGGCAGGAACCGTTGTGAAGAAGGAGATGCGCGACGTCCTCGGTGACAAGCGCGAGTACCTGACGATTCAGATCCTCCACAACGACATGACCGTGAATGTGCCGACGGAGAACGCTGAGCGTGTGGGCCTTCGCTGGGTGATCGACGAGGAGATGGTCGAGGTGGTGGTCAAGGCGCTTTCCGGCGGGAGTACGGAAATGCCGAAGAACTGGAACCGTCGCTTCAAGCACAACCGCGACAAGATGAAGACCGGCGACATCCTCGAGCTGGCCGAGGTGGTGCGGAACCTCTCGCTGCGCGACCACGAGAAGGGTCTGTCCACGGGCGAGAAGCAGATGTTCGTGAAGGCGAAGAAGATCCTCGCCAGCGAGCTGATGTACGCCAAGGGCATGGACGAGGAGCAGGCCGCCGAGTGGCTCGAGGAAGTGCTCGCCAAGGTCGGCCCGGCCAAGAAGAAGTCCTCGAAGGCCAAGGCGACGGCAGCCACCGCTTCGGTCTGATCTGACCACCTGGGCGATCGTTGCGGCCGCGGGAAGCGGCGATCGGCTCGGGGCGGAGCATCCCAAGGCATTCGTTCGGCTCGGCGAGTTGCCCATGCTCGCCGAGAGCATGCGGCGGCTCGACGACTCGGACTGGGTCGACGCGATCGTGGTCGCGACTCCTCCAGGCTGGGAGGAGCCGGCGATCCTGCTCGCCGAGGAGCTCGGCTGCGGGAAAGTGTCTGCGTGCATCACGGGCGGCGCGACGCGCGCCGAGTCGGTGAGGCTGGCGCTGGCCGAGGTCGGTGACGATGCAGTGGTCGTGCTCGTCCACGACGCGGCGCGTCCGTTCCTGCCGGAGGAAGTGCTCGAGCGCGTGCTGACGGCGCTCGGCGAGGGCTGGGACGGGGCGGTTCCGGGCCTGGCGATTCCGGACACCGTGAAGCGCGTCGAAGGTGACTCGGTGATCGAGACTGTCGACCGAGTCGGGCTCGTGACCGTGCAGACGCCGCAGGGCTTCCTTGCGCCGGTGCTGCGACGGGCCGTCGAGCTCGGTGAGGGGACCGACTGCGCTTCGCTCGTCGAGCGGGCGGGCGGCCGCGTCACGTGGGTTCCCGGCGACCCGCGGCTACTCAAAGTGACGACGGCGGCCGACCTCGAGCTCGTCGAGTCATGGCTCTGAAAGCCGTGTTCTTCGACGTCGGCGAAACGCTCGTCGACGAGGAACGCTACTGGCGCCGGATCGCGGAGTCGGTGGGCGTGCGCCCGCATGTGCTCTGGGCCGCGCTCGGCGCGACGATTGCGCGAGGGGAGGAGCATCGCCAGGTCTACGGCTATCTCGGTGTCGACGCTCCGCCGCCCGCGCCTGCCTACTACGAGAAGGACGATCTCTACGCGGACGCGTTGTCGTCCATCGCGGCGCTGCGGGCGCGCGGCGTCTTCGTCGGGGTCGTCGGAAATCAGTCGACCCAGCTCGAGGACTGGTTCGCGAGCGAGGGCTGGGAGGTGGACTACGTCGCATCGTCGGAGCGGCTCGGTGTCGCAAAGCCGGATCTGGCGTTCTTCTCCGCGCTCGTCGACGTCGCGGGCTGCGCGCCCGCCGATATCGCCTACGTGGGCGACCGCGTCGACCTCGACGTCCTCCCTGCGAAGGCAGCGGGAATGGTGGCAGTGCACGTCCGTCGCGGCCCGTGGGGGTACCTCCAGGACGCGGCTGCCGCAGACATCAGGCTTGACTCGCTGGCCGAGCTGCCGGAGGCTCTGGGGCTGTGAGCGAGTTCCGCGTCGGGATCGGGGTCGACGCGCATGCCTTCACGGCGGGCGTGCCGCTCGTGCTCGGCGGCGTGCGGATGGACCATCCGCAGGGTCTTGCGGGCCACTCCGACGGCGATGTGCTCGCGCATGCGCTGATCGACGCCGTGCTCGGCGCCGCCGGGCTGGGAGATATCGGCTCATTCTTCCCGTCCAGCGACCCGGAGCTTGCCGGCGCCGACTCGCTCGGCCTGCTGGCGAGGGCGTGGGGGGAGGTCGAGGAGGCCGGCTGGCACCTGGTCAATGCGCAGGTCGTGATGATCGGCCAGGAACCGCGGCTCGGCGAGCACCGCGACGTGATGCGGACGCGGCTGGCGGGCGCGCTCGGCGTCGCTCCCGAGCGAGTGTCGGTGCAGGCGACGACGACCGACGAGCTCGGCTTCACCGGCAGAAGCGAAGGCGTCGCAGCGCAGGCCGTGGCGTTGCTCGAACGCTGAGCCCGCAGCGCGCGAAATAGGCACAGATCCGGCACAGACCCGTGCGTCGCGTCACGGTATCGTCCCCAGTGGGACCGAATCCCCACCCTTTGGGTGGGGTGTACGCGCGGGTAACTTTGTGCGAGAGCGCTAGGTCGGCAGCGCCACGAGTCCGGCTTCGACGCGGACGAGACCGTCGCGCGAAAGTGCGCCGACCGCCTCTCCGTCCAGCTCCGTCAGGGGTCGCGGCGCCTCTGCGACGAGGCGCAGCACGGCGGCTCGCCGCTGCCGGAACGAGCCCTCGAACCGCGACTGCTTCCGCAACGGCTCGTAGCGTCGTCCCCGCGAAGGGCATTCGCCCGCTAGGGGGCAGACCTCGCAGCGCGGCACGCGCGCGAGGCAGACCGTCGCGCCGAGATCCATCAACGCCGCCGCATGTTCCGGCCCGAACCGGTGACCGGTGCGCTCCTGCACCCGGCTCACGTTCACATCCACAGGCAACACCGGCTCGCCGAGCGCGAAGTTCCGCACCGCGTCCGCGGTGTAGCGGCCCACCCCGGGCAGCTGTGTGAGATCGTCTGGCCACCCGCCTTCCGCAACCGCGCAGGCCGCCCGGTGGAGCGAGAGCGCGCGCCGGTTGTATCCGAGCCCCTGCCACGCCCGGATCGCTTCACCGGGCGATGACGCTGCGAGCGCATTCACCGTCGGCCACCGCTCGAGCCAGGCGAGCCAGCGAGGAATCACGCGCTCGACCTGTGTTTGCTGCAGCATGAATTCGCTAACGAGAACGGCATATCGGTCGGTGGTCCCCCGCCAAGGCAGATCCCTTCCGTTTTCGCCGAACCAGGCCGAAAGTGGCTCCTCCACCGACTTGATTCTAAGGGGATATCCGGCTTGCAGGAGGTCCAATGGACTCCGTGCGACAAGTGGCGAGTTACGGGCGGATCAGCACCGGTGTCCCTGCGGGCGTGAAGGGAAGAAGTCGCCGCATGTCGGCGTTGGAGAGACGGACACAGCCGTGGGACTCGGCGTGGCCGATGGACAACGGCTCGTCCGTGCCGTGGAGGGCGATTGGGCCTCCTTGCGCCCAGTTGGTCAGCACGTTCGAGTGCGCGGAGATGCCGAGCGCGGCGACTCCGAATGGGCCGTTCGGATTCGTGAGGATGAACCGCTCATTGATGTAGAAGCTGCCGACCGGCGTCGGGCTTTGCGGAGAGCCCACCGCGACCGGCGCCCGCAGGACCGGCTTGCCTGCGTGATAGGCGACGAGACGCCGAGTCGACAGGTGCACGATGATCTTCGAGGCGATCGCATACGCGCGTACCGCGCCGGCTCGAACCCAGCCGGTACTGCCGTTCGGCTTGACGGGAAGTTGCACGTGGTACCACGTCGCCTTGCACTGACGGTCGGCCTGCTTTCCCACGATGCCGAACACGGTCGGGTAGCCGTTCTGATCGGTTGCGCCGAATCGGCCGACGACCTTCCCGCCGCCGGGCCGCGCGCGAACCACTGCGAGCTTCCGGACGACCGCGGCGTACGATCGAGCCGCTCGCGAGTCGAGAGCTGCTTTGCAGGACGGCTGCTTGGCCGGCTTGCTGATAAGGAGCGGTGCCGGACGGTAGGACTGGGCAGGGCCCTCCGAAGCTGGTTCGGAGCCGCAACTGGCCAGCAGTGGCAGCAAGAGGACGAGCCCAACCGCACCGGAGAGCAGACCGCGCAGCTGCAGCTTTGAACCTCCGACTCGTTTCAGCGGCTGACTCACGTGAGAAAATGCTGGCAGATCAACGCCCTACCGGCGCTGGTCGAAAGGCTGGGCCGAAGCCGCGGGAGAGTGGAAACGTGCATTCCGACCCGTGTCCTAGGCTTGCGGCGCGAAGTGGATCTTCGGTTTCGCCGCATTGGCTGTCGTCGCCGGCCTTGGCTCCTGGGCAATCGTCACGTTCAAGCCGATCTCTAGCAGCGACGCGGACACCGTGCCGACTCCGATTCGCGAGTATGTGAACTGGCTGGCGCTGAGCAGCCGCTGCCCGGCTGCGTGGGCTCGACGGCCCGCCGCCTGACGAGCACTCTGCACCTCGTGCGACTCGGACCGTTGGCCGGCACCGGTTTCGACGTGGCCCAGGGAACACAAACCGGGAGTTCGCCGGCTCGAACCACGACGGGCCTACCGTGTTCGGCGTCGGTTACCGCTGCTAGGCGCTAGAGCTTGAGCTTGACGGTAGCGTTTGTTTGCGCACCTGTCCGTGTCGTGGCTGTGAGCGTGACCGTGTAGGTCTTGTGCGCGGCGAAGATGTGCCGAGGCTGGGGCGAAGTCGACCGGTTGTGGGCTCCGCTCGACGGGTCGCCGAAGCTCCAGGAGTAGCTCTTCAGCGGGTGCTTCGATGTCACCTTGAACGTTACTTCCCGCGTGTCGTTGTCTAGGAGCTTGAGGCTCGTCACCGCGATCGAGACCGTGGCCGGCTTCGGAGCCCCTGCAGTCGCGATGAGCGGCGAAGCGAGGAGCAACGCAGCGCCCGCTATGGCGAGCGCTGCGTATCGTCGGACGGCCATGTGTTCCTACGCCCCCGTAAGGGTGGTGGTCGGCTGGTTGCTCGCGGTTCCTTCACCGTCGGTCTGTGCTGCCTGCGTCGTGTACTGCGTGTTGTGGGTCAGGTCGCTCGAGTTGACCGTGCCGGAGCCGGAGCCGGTGCCGTTGCCGGTCGTCGAGAAGAACGCATGGCCGCACACTGCCGTCGCAAGAGCAACGCTGGGGACGCCGAGGGCGATCCATGCTCTCCGGGAAAACGACTTTCGCTTCATCTAGTACCTCCGCCAGTTCAGGGGCTTTCTAAATAGCGTCCCCGGAAGTCCGGTCGCAATTTCCGGCCTCAGGAGTTCCGACTCCTCGCGCAATCTGGGTCGGTCAAAATCAAATTCGCTTGTGCCGGTGGTCTAGCCTCACCTAGACCACGATCAAGTCGAAGGTCCGGGCGAATCAGCTTTAGCTTGAGTGGATCAGTGCGCGAAGCCGGGATCCCTAAGCGCTGCTCCGAACTGCGCGATCGTGGTGTCGGTGTGCACCTCGAAGCGGTAGCGCCGGTTGAATCCATTCAGCGCTCCAACCGTCCCAGACGCGAGCGCGTAGGTGACGGGGTCTGTCTGAGTGAAGATGACCGGGAACTTCGAGGCCATGAAGCCCGGGAGCCACGACTGCACGGTTCCGGAGGGATCGTTGTAGAGGTTCGTCCACTGGCCGGCGTCGTTGAACGGGAGCGCCCAGCTGATCATCGCCGCGGTCGGCATCTTGGTCTTGAGCTCGGTCATGCCGGCAGCCACCTCGCTGGTGATCCTCGCCTCCGCCTGTGCCGGCGTCTCGGTGGCCGTCGTAGTTCTCCTCGTCCGCCCGATGCCAGTGGTGGTGGTTCGCGTCCCGAGGCAGCTGTAGAAGTACGGGCAGGTGGACGGGAACGACAGGGTGACCCCGCCGCCGAGGTTGATCGTCGCTGGCGGGGTATCGGCATAGGAGTCGCCGTGGCCATATTGGCCAGCGTGGAATTCGACCTGCCAGCGACCGGTCGCGACGAGGGCCTGGATGTTGGCCCAGCTCATGTTGTTGGGGTCGGAGTCGCCGGGGGTGGTGTTGTCGGCAAAGCCGGTGACCACGTATAGCACTGCGGTGAAGCCATACTTCTGCAGGATCGGATCCCAGGCCTGCTCGTCCTTGATCCCGTCGTCGACTGTGATCAGCACGGGCTTGGCGACGCCGATGTTCGCGCCTCCGAGCCACTGCTGGTACTGCTGAAGCGTGACCGATTGGTAGCCGTTCGTCTTCAAGTACGAGAGCTGTGCATCGGCCTCGGCGGGTGTCTGGTCGTAGATGGAGTAGCCACCGGGTGGATTGATCTCGTGGTAGTTGAGCACGGGCAAGTAGCTGATCGTCCCCGTCGTGATCGTCACCGGAGGCGCGTTCGTGACATTGCCCGCCTGATCGGTCACGGCCGCCGAGATCCCGTGCGAGCCCGCGGTCAGCGTCGAGGTGTCGAACGTGATCGTGTAGAGGTACGACTGCCCCGCGTCGGGCGCGGTCAGGAGCGGCCCAACGGGAATTCCGTCCGCCGTGAACTGGACGGACTTGATGCCGAACCCGTCGGAGGCGTGGACCTGGAGGGTCGTCGGCCCGTTGTTGCGCGAGTTTGCCGCGGTCGGCTGGTACATCACCGCAGTGGGCAACGTGTTGTCGACGGTCTCGTGCAGCACCGGCGAGCTCGACGTCAGATTGGCCGCGTCCTTGGCCGAGACCTGGATCGTGTGGGTTCCGTCGGCCAGGGTGGTGGTGTTCCACGCGAACGTGTACGCGTTACCGGCGATAGTCGGCACGACGGCCGTCGCAACACCGTCCACCAGCAGCGTTGCCCCGAACGGCGGCGTGCCGCCTGTCACGGTGGCTGTCACCGGGATCGTCTTGCTCGCGAACATCCAGTCCGGAGGGACAGTCACCACGACCGTCGCCGGGCCGGAGCCGATCGAGAACGAGACAGACGCCGACGTTGCAGTGTTGCCCGCGTTGTCGGTGACGACGCTCGTCAACGCGTGCGCTCCGTTGGCCAG
This sequence comes from uncultured Actinomycetes bacterium, assembly GCA_963718355.1. GTDB lineage: Bacteria > Actinomycetota > Thermoleophilia > Gaiellales > Gaiellaceae > CAVQZA01. The sequence continues at coordinate 60,557 of CAVQZA010000014.1, read as the reverse complement.
CCCGGTCAGACTGAGGGTGGCCGAATAGTTGAAGCCGGTCCCGCCGTCGGGGCCGGTGACCGGCGAGCCGACCAACGTCCCGTCGATCGCGAACTGCACGCTCTTTACGCCAAATGCATCGGAGGCGTGCGCGGTCGCGGGCAGCGAGCCCTGGAAGAACGAGCCCGCAGCGGGAGCGATCACGAACGTCGAAGGAGCAGTGTTGTCCACCGTCTGGTTGACGACGGCCGACGAGGCCGTCCGGCTCTGGGCGTCGGTGACCCGCACCATCAGCGTGTGCGTGCCGTCGGTGAGCCCCGTCGTATTCCATGCGAAGGAAAATGGGCTCGAGGTGATCGGAGCGCCGCTCGCGGTGCCGTCGACATAGAGCTGTGCTGAGTCGGGCAATGCGCCGCCGGTGACACTTGCGTTCACCGTCACCTTGCTGTGCGCGAAGCTGCCGTTCGGCGGTGCCGCGATCGAAACCGCGGGCGGAGTGACCCCGATCGAGAACGCGACGGCCGCAGTCGTACTTGCGTTGCCGGCCATGTCGGTTGCGACCGCGGTGAGCTGGTGCGGCCCCGACGTGAGCGAAGCGAGGCTCAGCGTCGAGGAGTAGTTGAAGCCGCTACCGCCGTCGGGAGAGGTCAACACGCCTCCCGCCGGCACGCCGTCGATCGCGAACTGCACACTCGCGATCCCGTGCGCATCCGATGCATGCGCGGTCGTCGGCAATGAGCCCGTGAAGAAGCTATTGGCGGCGGGGGAGGCGATGAACGTCGACGGCGGAGTGTTGTCCACCGTCACGGTCGCAGACGCCGAGGCCGACTTGCCACGCGCATCGACGATCGAGGCGCCGATCGTGTGCGAGCCGTCCGGCACGGAGGTCGAATTCCAGGTTGCCGTCGCGCTGCCGGAGCCTACGGTCGTCGCGAGCGACGAGCCATCGGCTGACAACTGCACGGTCGGCGGATTCGCTGCGCTCGTGAACAACGACGCGACGGGCACGCTCGAGCCGTGAACGAACGTGAACGACGTCGGAGCGGACAGCGAGATTGTCGGATAGGCGGGACCGACGTCGACGGTGACCGGGTCCGATTCCTGCGTCGAGCCGTCAGGGAACGCCACGGACCAGTCCATCGCCGTCACCGACAGCAGGTGCGTGCCGGCAGTGAGCCCGGTCGTGTTCCAATCGATCTCGTACACGTACTGGCCGGTCGGCGTACTGTCCCACGTCGCGGCATCCGGATACGGCTGACCGTCCACGTTCAGCTGGACGCCGTAGATGCCCGAGGTCGCCGACGCGTTGATCTGGACCGGCAAGACGGTGCCGATGTCGCCGACGTGCGCCGACGACGCCGGACTGGTGATCGTTACTTGGATCGCAGCGGCGGCCGGACCGGCCGCAAATGCGGCCAGCCCGGCGACCAGCAGGAAGAGCAACCTTCTCATGCGGCAACCCTCTCTCTCACAGCGACGTCTGCAATGACGTCTTCGAGAATGTCCACCAGGGAGTGCTTAGGCACCCAGCCGATCGCCTCGCGCACCTTGTCCGTGCACGGCACGCGATGGAGCATGTCTTCGATACCGGTGCCGTAGACCTCGTTGAACGGAACGTGCGCCAGCGCCGAGTTCGATCCGGTCAGCTCCTTGATCCGCTCTGCGAGCCCGAGAATCGAGATCTGGTTGTTGGCGCCGACGTTGTAGATCTGACCCGCAGTGCGGTCGATGTCGGTCATCAGGTCGCGCAGCGCGCGGATTGTGTCCTCGACGTGGCAGAAGCATCGAGTCTGGTGACCGTCACCGTAGATCTCGATCTCGTCGTTCGCCAAGGCACGCTCGACGAATCGGGGCACGACCATGCCGTACATCCCGGTCTGCCGGGGGCCGACCGTGTTGAAGAGCCGCACGATCACGGCCTTCAGGTCGTACTCCTCGTGATACGCAAGCGCCAGGAACTCGTCCATCGCCTTGGAGTCGGCGTACGCCCAACGCTTCTGAGTCGTGGCGCCATAGATCCTGCGGGCGGTCTCGCGAAGCGGCTCCTCCGTGCGGTGGTCGCCGTAGACCTCCGACGTCGACGCCACGAGCACCGGCTTGTTGAACGTGCAACACGCGGCGAGCACGGTCTCCGTGCCCTCGAGGTTCACGCGGAGCGTCCTCACGGGCTGCTCCACGATCGTCTTCACCCCCACGGCCGCAGCCAGGTGGTAGACGACGTCGACCTTGTTCACGAGCTCATTGACGACCGCGGGATGGAGAACGCTGTCGATCACGAGGTGATAGCGCTGATCGTCGGTGAACCGGGCGATGTTTGCGAGCGACCCGGTTGAGAGATCGTCGAGAGCGTAGACCTCGTCGCCGGAGGCAAGCAGTAATTCCGTGAGGTGCGAGCCGATGAAGCCCGCTCCGCCGGTGATGAGTACTTTCACGTCAGACTCCTCTGTCCTCGGAGGGTTTTGAGACATAGAACATGTGCGATCGAACATGTGCGCAGGGATGACCCTGATCACGCTGCGCGGGTGGAATCACTCGGCACCTCCTCGGCTTCGAATCGCGTTGGAGAGTCCCACTTGCATGTTGCGATGGTGGGGCGAGCAATCGTCTTGATCAGCGCGTGCATCATCGTGACCCGATACACGAGGTCGAGCAGCATGATCGCCGGCGCCAGCACGATGAGTCGCGGCTTCCTCAGCGCGATCGATGCAATCCCGATCCACAGATAACTCATTCCGACGTAGTAGACGAGGAACCAGATCGGGTCGACCCAGCCGCTGAGGAGCAGCGCAACGATCGGAATGAGAAGCGGTTCGAGCATGTACGGCGCCCAGTCGAGCAGCAGCGCGAGATAGGCCGTGTCGAACCACGAGAACCGCAAACGGAAGCGCGCGTGGGGGTCGCGAGAGATCGGCCAGCCGAGGTGGTGCCCTCGAATCGACTGAAACTGACCCCACGACCACCGAACCGTCTGGCGGTACCAGTCGCTGAACCGGTGCGGATCCATCGTCCAGGATCTCGCCTCGTGGACATACGCGACCCGGCCTAGCTGCTGACGGATGATTTCTGCCAGCCAGTACATGTCGTCGATCGCATACGGCGCGTCTTCCACGATCAGCTTGCCGAACACCTCTGCGCGGAACACGGTATTCGCCCCGCAAATGACGTTGACCACCTTGAAGGCGTTCTGTCCCCGCTTGATGGTCGTCTGGTAGGACCAGTACATAAACGCGCGCATGGCGATCAGGACGTTCCATCGCCGGCGATAATCCCATACGGACTCAATACGACCAGATGCCGCCGCGATTTTAGGATCGGCATCCATCTTCGTGACGATCTTCTCGACGTACTCAGGCTCGATCGTCGTGTCGTCGTCCAGCACGGCGACATAGTCGTACGACTCTCCTAGCCGAAAGGCGAGATTGCCCGCGCGCAGGGCGTCCGGCTTCCCGCCGCTGATCTCGCGGTCGAGTACACGCGCTCCGGCCCGCGTCGCCTCCGCGACCGTCTGGTCTTCCGAGCCGTCGGACACGACGAACACGTCGGCCTGAGCGCCGACGGAGCGCACGACGTTGCCGATCGTCGCCTCACCGTTCTTGCAGGCGACGAGCACCGCCGTCCTTTGCCTCAGTTCGAGTTGGGCCGGCACATCGGTGCGCGGGACGGGCAGCGCCGCGTACGGCTCCGCGCCCTCCGTCTCAATCCAACAGGTCGTGCCGCCCATAAGTAAGACGGTACGTCCAGGCCAGTTGGCAGGCCAGCCTGCACACGGCCAGAAGTCACCCGACCAACGTAGAGGTCGTCTTGGAATTCCCCCGCCCTCGGTGCCCCGTCTTGACGCGAAACACGTCGTACGCGCGAGACCACGCGCCAGAAATCACGCGTCGGGGCGACGGGCTGTCGTTCGCCTCACGGAGCTCGGACGTCTCCCCTTCATTCGGCTAGTCGGGCGTCCCGGTCGTCAGGGTCCGGCGACGCGGTCCGGGCGCCAGTATGGCAGCAGCACCCGAACGCGCGTCGGGCCGCCCGGCCTGGACTCGATTCCGAACTCTCCGCCGAGCATGCGCGCGCGCTCGCGCATCGCAACGAGGCCGATCCGACCATTGTCCGCCGCTTGACGCAGTGTGGGCTGGATGTCGAAGCCGGTTCCGTCGTCTCTGATCTCGGCCTCGATGCCCTCCGAAAGGCAGCGAGCCGCTACTGTTGCCGTTGTCGCGCCGCTGTGTTGTACGACATTGGCGAGCGCTCCCTGAACGATCCGGACCAGGGCGATGCGTTGCGAGTCCGTCAAGGCCACATCGTCGAGCTCGCGATCGAGGTTCAGGCTGATCGACAGCGACCCCTCGTATGAGACCGCCGCGGCTTCCAGTGTCGCCGTTAGCGGCCCACGGAGAAGCGACGAGGACTCCGCCGAGGTCGCGAGCTCACGCAGGCTCTTGTCGATGACCACGAGCCTCGCGATCACGTCTTCGACGCGGCCGGCCAACCGAGTCGCATGCTCGTGGCCGGAGAGCGACACCTCGAGCTGGTCGTGGAAGAGGTGGAGGTCTGTGCCGAGCGCGGCGACGTCCTGGAGCACCCCGTCGTGGAGGTCGAACCCGAAACGCACGAGCCGGCGCCGCGCAGCCTCGAGTTGCAAGCTCAGCGCCTCGAGCACTTCGGTGACGGCTTCGAGACCAGGCTCGCCTCGCAGTTCGAATGCGAGCCGACGCGCGTGTTCGGCCGGGTCTTCGCCGGGAGAGACGTTATCGGCGGGGACCATTGGGTCGGCATCCTTGTCCATGCTCCGTCCAGGTGCGAATCCCCGCTCCCGCTCCGACAACACTGAGCCTGCGTCCTGGGACCGCTTCGGCACTAGCTCCTTCCCGACACGATTCAGAAACCTGGACCAATACGCTACAGACTCCCGCGGAGGCCCCGGGTTGCAGTGGCCTTCCCGCGGACCTGGGACTGCAGGAAGAAACCAGTGGCGCTCGGCCTCGAGGATCTACGTTGGGAGGCCACGACCGTAATAACGATCGCCGGAAGATGAGCGCGAGGAGAGCGCATGCCCTCATATGGCGAAACGGGGAGCGAGACACGTCCCGTCCTCAAGCGGACGGACCACGGGACGCCATACGCCCCTTCGGGACCGCAGGCTCCGGCTGGTCGAGTCAAGCGTATGTCGGCATCCCGATCCGCCAACGGACGGTTGTATACCGCTCGGGCCTGGCCCCACGGCGTCAAGGGCCAGGCCCTGACCGCCGCCGCCGGAGAGGGGCCCGCGCGTTCCGACGTTTGTCCCAGTCCGAAGGTCGAGTGACCCTGGACTTTCGGCCAGGAGAAGTCTGGTGAGGGCTTGCCTACGGTTCGTTAGCCATTCCTCTCGGGCGCTACGAGGGAGGCGGTGGGTAACTGCGGTGTTGAGATTCACGCTCGGGCCAAGGACGCGATGTGGTTTGCGTCCGACACGAGGGCGTTCCTCTCGCCGGATAGACATGTCATCTGCGGACGGGAGGAACAAGCACGATGAGCCTTACGAGAATCCTGATTGCCGACGACCACCCTCTATTGCTGGCCGGTGTTCGCCAAGTGCTGGAGCTCGACGGTGGCTTCGAGATCGTCGCCGAAGCCCACCACGGAACCGAGATCCTGCCGTTGGTCGGTCAGACGCAGCCCGAGGTCGTGCTGCTGGACATGCGCATGCCAGGACTCGACGGGCTCGCCTGCCTCGACCGTCTCCGCAGCCGTTTTCCGGAGGTGCACGTGGTCATGTGCTCGATGGGCGCCGACCCGGAGCAGATTCAGTCCGCGTTCAAGCGCGGCGCGTGCGGCTACATCGTCAAGAGCGTCGACCCTCGCGATCTCGGCTCGGCGATCCGCCAGGCCGTCGACGGCACCGCCTACCACGCCCTGGGCCTCCCGGGAATAGACGAGGACACTGCGGGACTCGCGGCCGGGCTTACCACCCGCGAGCTCGAGATCATGAAGGCCGTCGCCCGTGGCCTCGCCAACAAGGCGATCGCAAAGGAACTCTGGGTCACCGAGCAGACGGTGAAGTTCCATCTCACCAACATCTACCGGAAGCTCGGAATCTCCAACCGGACCGAAGCAGCCCGCTGGGCGTTCAGCCACGGCCTGCAGGACCGCGAGTACCAGAACATCGGATGAGCGATCTCGCGATCACCGGCACGTCCACGAGACGGCGCATGACAAGGCGTCGAACGACCGACGTCGCAATCGTCGGCGCCGGCTATGTCGGCGTCCCCCTCGCTCAGGTGTTCGCAGAGGCGGGTCGCAGCGTGCTTCTCGTCGATGTCAGCGAAGAGCGGGTTGCGCAGCTGAACCGGGGTGAGAGCTACATCGAAGACGTCCCCTCCGAGACCCTGGCCGAGCTCGTGGAGAAGCGCGGCTTGCGCGCGACGACCGACTACGACGAACTACGCGACGCCGATGCGATCCTGGTCGCCTTGCCGACGCCGCTCTCGCGCCAGCGCGAGCCTGACCTCTCGATCGTGATCGGTGCGGTCGAGCAGATCGCGACCCGGCTGCGCGCAGGGCACCTCGTCGTGCTCGAGTCGACGACGTATCCAGGAACGACACGCGAGATCGTGCAGCCGATCCTCGAGGGAAGCGGCCTCAAGCTCGGCGAAGACTTCCACCTCGCGTTCTCGCCCGAGCGCGTCGATCCAGGGCGCACAGACTGGACGACGAAGAACGTCCCCAAGGTCGTCGGAGGGATTACTCCAGCTTGCACCGAGCGGGCCGCCGATCTGTACGAGAGTGCCGTGGACAAGGTCCACCGCGTCTCGTCACCGGAGGCGGCCGAGCTCACGAAGCTGCTTGAGAACATCTTCCGCTCCGTGAACATCGCGCTCGTCAACGAGCTCGCCCAGCTCTGCGACCGGATGGGGATCGACGTCTGGGAGGTGATCGACGCCGCCGCGAGCAAGCCGTTCGGGTTCATGAGCTTCCAGCCCGGGCCTGGGCTCGGCGGCCACTGCATCCCGATCGACCCGTTCTATCTGACGTGGAAGGCGCGCGAGTTCGGCTTCTACACCGAGTTCATCGAGCTCGCCGGCAAGGTCAACGAGAATATGCCGTACTACTGCCGCTCAGTCGTTTCCCAAGCACTGAACCACGGCGCTGCGCTCTCGCTCAAGGGCTCCCGGGTGCTCGTGCTGGGAGTCGCCTACAAGGCGGACCTCGGCGACATGCGCGAGTCGCCCGCCCTCAAGGTGATCGACCTGCTCCGCAAGGGCGGTGCCGAGATCTCGTACCACGATCCGTACGTGCCCGAGCTAGCCGGGCTCGGCCTACGGTCGGTCGCGCTCGACCCGGGCGCCTATGACTGCGTTGTCATCGTCACCGCTCATTCGGGCATCGACTATGCGGATATCGTGGAGCGGGCCGGCGTCGTAGTGGACTTCCGCAACGCGACCGGCGCCGCGGGCACCGCTTCCGACAAGGTCTGGAAGCTTTGACCTCCGGTGGGCTATCTCGAGCTGTTTTGGACGCGGCGGTCTGAGCCGACCCGCCGGTCGCCGCTGCCGCGGCGCTCGATGCTCCAGCGGCGGTCTGCGGCCCACCGTCGCTCGGAAGCCGTCGTGACACGCCTGTCGCGACCGGACCGTCGTTCAGCCACGCGTCGTTCGACCGGATCGCGTGTTCTCGAACGCGCGCCGAACAGCGCGCGCAGATCCCGCAGCGCGCGAGTCAGCAACGAGGAGACGTCCACGCCGTAGAGAATACGACCGCTACCTCGTCCATTTACCTGCCCATACGTCGAGAGCATCCGAGGCTTCGATACGCCGCCAGGTTGTCAACTCCTTCAGCTGGGACGGCTCGGGGGTCGACGAGGGAGGGATGCAGCCAATATGTCCAGGACACAATCGACGCGGAGTCTGTAGCATTTTCCCCATCGCCAGCTCGACTCGACGGAGACGGCCGCCCGGGTTCCAACGCGTCCTGACATTCGGCGCGCGTGCTGGAGCCCTCCTCTTGCTGGCGGCCGTTCTCGCTCCGACGGCGAGCGCGACAAAGACTCGGTCGAGCTTTGCCCTGCAGTTGCTCGGCGCCATGAACGAGGTCAGGGCAGCACATGGGTTGGCGCCTCTTGACGACTCTCACCTCCTGAGCGCCTCCGCTCGAGAGCACAACCTGGAGATGGGGCGATACGGGTACTTCGATCACGACTCGAAGAACGGCGCGCCGTTCTGGGTCCGCATCGAGCACTGGTATCCGCCGCAACATGGCTACTGGGCGGTGGGCGAGAACATCCTCTGGAGCTCGCCTAGCGTCGGACCACGAGGGGCGATGAAGATCTGGATGAACTCGCCCGAGCACCGCGCGAACATCCTGAATCCCGCGTGGCGCGAGATCGGGATCTCTGTGGCCCATTTCGATTCGGCTCCCGGCGCGTTCGGAGGGGGACCGACGACGATCGTCACGAGCGACTTCGGCGTGCGACGGGGCTGAGACCCAGACCGCCTCAGACTGCGGTGCTGCGCAGCGACTCGCCGGCGAGTCGGGCGAAGACGACCCACCGATGCGATGCCGAGTACAGGGGATGGCACGCGCTCAGGATCAGCTTCTCGAACGGACGGGCTTTGAGGATCGACCAGTCGTTCCACGCGACCACCTTGTGGTAGTAGACGGTGTAGCGGAAAGTGCCGTACGGCATCTCGAGGTACACGTTGTCCCCGGAGCGGAGATCGTCGATGTGGCGGAACGGGTGCAGGAACGTCGTCCGGTGGCCTGCGACGCCGATGACCTTCCCCATTCCCGGGAGCGCCGTGTTCTGGCCCGAGACCGCGTCGTAGTGGCCAGGTCCCTCTTCTAGGTCACTCTCGGTCGTCCCTTGCAGGACGACCATTCGCAGGTGGAGCCGCGGGACGACGATGCGCCCAATTGGGCTGCCGTCCTTCAGGCCGCGCTCGAACGCTGTCGCGCGTGCGCGCATCAGCGCCGCCAGTGTTGCCGTCTTGTCGGCCGCGGTCTTGTTACCGGATCCGACGCTCGACATCGCCGGCGGCCTTGACGCCCACTCCTGGTTCAGCGCGTCCAGCTTGCGCGACAGCCCCCGCTGCTCGTACGCGGTGTAGAGCGAGGTGATCGGATCGCCCCGCCAGATCGTCACGCCGACCCAGGCGACCATCAGGACGCCCAGGCCGACGAGCACGAATCCCAGTTTGCGCACCATTAGCTATTAGAGCGCGCGACGGCGATGGCGCTAGCCGCGGGCCCTCTTGGGCCGAATCAGGGTCATCAGCGCGCCGCCCGCCGTGATCGCCAGACCGACCACAACCAGCGGCAGGCTCGCGAATCCGGTGAAGGGCAGTCCGGTGCTTGCGCCTTTTACTGAATTACTCATGCTTTCCCCTCCTCTCTTTCCCCTTGGCCTCCCGACCCGACAGAAAGCGTCCAACCACCGCGGCCGCAAGAGCGATTGACTCCCTCCTACTCTGCCTCGTCATGGCGCCCGCGCCCCTAGCCGAAGGGTTGGTGAGCGCCCCACTGGCGGTGCGTCTGAGCCTTCCCACGTCCGTGGCTCGTCGCGGCCGCTAGTCACCGAGAACTAGCTAGCCGCGCGCATCCGTACTGGACGTTGGTCCAGGAGATGCGCCGCGCCATCCGCTTAGCGTGGTCCTTGTCGCCGTGTGTGTGCAACGTTCTCGAGGGGAGGCGTGACGAATGAAGATCCTGATTGCCGACGACCATCAGCTGATGCTCGCCGGTGTGCGTCAAGTGCTTGAGCTCGACGGCGGCTTCGAGGTCGTCGCCGAGGCGCACCACGGAACCGAGGTCGTGCCGTTGGTCGGGCAGACCCAGCCCGAGGTCGTGCTCCTGGACATGCGCATGCCCGGACTGGATGGGCTCGTCTGCCTCGACCGTCTCCGTGCCCGCCACCCGGAGGTGCGCGTCGTGATGTGCTCGATGTCCGCCGACCCGGCGCAGATTCAGTCCGCCTTCAAGCGCGGCGCATGCGGCTACATCGTCAAGTCGATCAATCCGAGGGATCTCGGCTCGGCGATCCGACAGGCTGTCGACGGCACCGCGTATCACGCACTCGGCCTCCCGGCAATCAACGAGGACACCGTCGCACGCGCGGCTGGGCTCACCTCGCGCGAACTCGAGATCATGAAGGCGGTCGCGCGCGGTCTTGCCAACAAGGCGATCGCCAAGGAGCTCTGGATCACCGAGCAGACGGTGAAGTTCCACCTGACCAACATCTACCGCAAGCTCAGAGTCTCCAACCGAACCGAAGCAGCCCGCTGGGCCATGAACCACGGTTTGCAGGACGCCTCGCTCGTTTGAGCTTGATCGTGTGCTGCGTGTCGAGCACGCTGACGAAACGATGACTCGACCACAGGCGCTGATGCTGACCTGCCTCGTTGCTCTCGGCGCGTGCATCCCGGCTGCGGCGGGAGCCGTGCTACCGCGTTACCCGCAGCACTCGAACGTTACCGCGACGGTGTTCTGGATCGGCGAGCCGGTTGGGAGCGGCTCGACCGAGAACAACGCGATCTCGGCCTGGGACGACCGTTGGCTGGCGCACTATGGAGGCCCCGACCAGTACGCCTCGGTGCGCAGGCCACCGTACTTCCCGAGCTTTCGGCCAAGAGAGAACCCGTTCTATCTCGATCTCCCGTACAACGACTTCGACGACAACGGGAATCCCCGCCCCGACCGCACGGCGGTCGTCCCGTGGGCGAAGGACTACGCTGCAGCGCTCGCTCGCTCGCGAGCTACCGGCACGCCCTTCTCCCTCATGAAGAACCGCTGGGTCAAGCTCTGGCGATCCGTCGGCGGCAAGACGTACACCTGCTACGGCCAGATTGAGGACAGCGGGCCGTATGTCTACGACGACTCTGCGTACGTATTCGGGAAGCACAACGCTCGACCGAGCAGTCGGCGTGCGCAAAACGCCGGTATGGATGTCAGTCCCGCAATTCGCGATTGCCTACACTTCTCGGGGCTAAACGACGACGAAAACAGGGTCAGTTGGCAGTTCGTCGAGGCCTCGCAGGTTCCGCGGGGACCGTGGCGGATCGTCGTGACGAGCCGGCAGGTCTACTGGCCCTAGTCGCCTCGGCTGCTTATCTGGTCGTGGCCAGGCGTCCACCTGGAAAGAGCATCCCCACCGTCAGCAAGTTGGAGCGGAGTCCCAAGCGCTGCTGAAATGTGTACCCGCCGACAGTGAAGGTAGAGCCGTCGAGCCCGGTGAACGTGAGTGACGAGGCCCGGCCACTCGGGAAGCGTGTCACGGCTACGCGGGTCAGGGAATTCGGGAGCGAAGGAAACGCGGCGTGCAGCTTCGCGAGGTCGATGTCTACAGGCCCCCAGTTGCGGTCAGGACTGCGGGCATCGAAGACATCCAGCTTGGAGACAAGGTACGGGACAGGGTTGTCGCTGAAGATCCCTTCGACCCCGCTTGTCCGACCCCCGTTCGCGGCGGAGAAGAAAGCATCCACAAGCCGGCCGTGGTACCGGAGAACCTGCCCCTTTGTCGCAGCGGTGGCCGCCGTCGCCGTGGGGAACTCCTTGTGAAGCCCGTGATAGCTCTGTGACCGATCGTCGGGATAGAGGTCGAAAGCACGCTCCGGGTGCAGATTCGCCAGCGCGTAAGTGCGGGATGCGACCGCCTGCGCGCGCAGTGCTTGCTGAGGCCAGTGACCCGGGCACTCCGAAGAAACCACGTCCGCAACGTAGGCCTCGAGGGCGATCGCGTTGACGACGCTGAGCCCACCCTGCGCGGGTTCGATCTCGAGAGTTCCCCGATACTGAGTCCCGCCGAGGCTGAGCAGCGCCGACCCGGGGCGAGCGCGGGCCGGCAGACGAACGGAACGGCCGTCCAGCCGCCCGTCCGGTCCGAGCGCGAAGCGGCCGGCCGGGAAACGGAGAACGCGACCCGCAGCGTCGGTCACCGTGAACGACGCCTTCGAGCCGATTCGTACAGAGGGACGCTCTGCGAGGAGAACGCGTACCGTCCGGCCGGGAGTCCCCGCTAAAGAGGTTCCGGGGTAATAGAAAGCAAGGATCGCCTGATACCCCTGGCCTGCGGCGGCGCGCTCCTCGGCGCCCCACTGAGAAAGGCCGATGCCGTGTCCGAAGCCGTGGCCGCTGACGACGATCCCACTTGCCTGTTCCACCGTGCCGGGCCCGGCTGTGGCCGCCGATGTACCGACTAACAGTGCAGTGACGCCGAGGATGCCGACAGCGAGCGGAAGGAGGATGCGCCGCGCGAGAGCTGAGCACCAAACGAGCATGGTGAACTCATCGACACGAACGCCACATCTCTTGACGCTTACGTCGTAACCTGGACGAAAGTCCAGAGTGGCCAAGAGTCGCTCTTTGGGCTGAGACCAAGGAAGGAGCTAGGCCGTGACTAAAGATAACCTACGAAACTGCCGAAATACTCCGGCCGGGGTCAGGATCTTCCTCGGGCCTCCGAGCCACATGGAGGTCAGGATTTTCCTTCGGCCCCGGCACTTCGATCTGAGTCTGGGGAAACTCATGGATGCCGCGTTCGTACATCCAACGCACCGCGGCCGCGCGCCCCCTCACGCCGAGCTTGCGATAGACGCTCGACAGGTGATACTTGACAGTGCGGTCGCTGATCGTCAGATCTAGTGCGATCTCCTGGTTGCTGGCGCCGTCGCAGAGGGCGCGAAGCACCTCCGTCTCCCGCCGCGTGAGTCCGGCCTGCCCGATCGCGGATGCCGGGGTCGGTAGCGGACCGAACGGCGCAAAGACCGTCGCCGTCGCCGCCCGCCTGATCGCATCGGCCAGATCCGCCGTATCGATCGTCTTGAGGATGAAGGCTGAGACACCTCGCTTGAACACCTTCCGGAGCTCCGCCGCCTGTGCGTTCGAGGAGAGCACTACCACTCTCGTCTCCGGGAATTCGGCCCGCAGTTCCCGGAGGCACGAGTAGTCGTCGAGCGCGCCGAACCCGATGTCGAGGAGCACGACGTCGGGGGAGGTGAGGCCCACGAGCCCGAGAACGTCGGACGCCGAGTGTGTCTCGCCGACGATCTCGATTCCGTCGGCTCCGCCCAGGATGGCCTTGATCCCGGCCAGCAGCAGCGGATGAGGGTCCGCAACAGCAAGACGTATGTCGTCCGAATGTTTCGGGACTAGGTGCTTCACCGCAGAATTTCTCCTTGCCGCTCTCCCGAACGCGCCGCTCTCCCGCACAGGAGTCTAATCGGCCGTCAGGCCCTGGTCGAGGCCCTCGATCGAGGTATTCGCTGCTAAGGATCGGACTACGCAAGCCGCAATACGAACAGCACGATCGCGAAGACGACGGAGGCGATCCCACCCACGGTCAGCACCAGGAAGATGGACGCATCGAGGCCTGTCCGCCACCTGCCTGTTCGCTCGCCGGTTGCGGCCGCCAGCAGGAGCACGCCGACGATGACCAGCGAGAGGACGAGCGACGTGTCGCCGACCTGCACTGCAACCAGATGCGTATCGATCCCCGCCCGACTCATCTGCCGCAACTCTCGCAGAGGAGGCCTGCCTTTCGAAAGGTTGCGTGCCCGCGAACCGTCCTGCTAGGCAGCGACGAGGGAGCGAGCCGCTGATGGCGTCGAGCTCACCCGTCCTGATCTCGGACTGCCGGCGCAGCCTGAGTCGGAGCGTCGATTCCCGGATCCGTGCCCGTTCCGGATCGCCGCAAAGAAGCCGCACGACGTCGGAGCGCGGCGACGAGGGAATCCGGGAACGACGACACGTCGAAGCCCGACCGAACGCGTCGAGGGTCGGTAGGTCGCTCAGGTTCGGCAAAGCTAGCCACCCGCACATAGTGGAAGACGGGCACCCGGACATCGCTCGTCATCGGATGGGCATGACCTAGTCTGCGGCCTAGGTGCAGTCGTCACCGCCCTTGACCCTTGACCCTTGTTCAGGGCTGCCTGGGCTGTCGCCAGTCGACCACGCTCGTCCCAGCGCCTACAACGAACCCATGACGATGCTAAAGACGTGCGCTTCCGACGGCTGCACTACCAAGGTCTTCGGGGCAGGCTCCTGTTTGGATTGTGAACCGGCCCAGCCGAGACTGTTCCTCGTAGGCAGGCCCCTTGCGCCCTACGTCAGCGCGCAAAGGCCAGTGTCTGAGCACCAGGCCGCGCCCCTCGCCACGGCACGCTGAGCGTCGCCGGCGAGATCGACGCAGCGATCTACTCAGGCTCCGGAACGGCTCGTGCGGGCGTAGGGCTTGGCATCTCGGCGGCGACGACCCTGTTCTTGCCGGCGGCTTTCGCGCGATAGAGGGCCTCGTCTGCGCGGCGCATGAACTCCGACTCGACCTCCCGAGGGCTGTGCACGGCGACTCCGAAGCTCGCGGTGATCGGCCAGGTGACGCCGGCGACGCCCACTTCGCTCGAGATCGCGAGCCGGAGGCTCTCGGCGAGAGACACTGCCCCTGCTTCTTCCGTCGCCGGGAGCAAGAGCGCAAACTCCTCGCCGCCGAGGCGCGCAGCGGCATCCGAGACGCGAAGGCGATCGCTGACGACCTGCGCGAGCGACCGCAAGACGGCGTCTCCGGCGGCATGGCCACAGCGGTCGTTGACGCGCTTGAAGTCGTCGATGTCGAAGAGGACGAGCGCCAACTTGACGGATGACCTCGTCGCCTGGGCCAGCTCTCTGCGCAACTCTTCGAGGAACCGCCTTCTGTTCGGGAGCGCGGTGAGATCGTCGGTGACCGCTTGCTGCTGCACGATGGTGTGGAGCCGGGCCTTTTCGAGCGCGATCCGGCCCTGTGCGACGAGTGAGCGAGCCGCCTCCCAGTCGTCGGGGCCAAAGCCGCCCCGAGGCGGGAAGAGCACCAGCCTCGAGTTGCCGGGCACGTCGTCGAGTGCGAAGACAACCGCGTGAGACGGCCGTCGGATTGACCCGCGCCGGGCCACCTCTTCGCCGTTCCAGATCAGTAACCCACCCCTGGCGCCGGTGGCGGTCACAGACGTATCGAGGATGACCGGCAGCAGCGCCCGCTCGTCGTGGGCTGCGGCGAACGCCTCGCCCACCAGAACGAGAGAACGCCGCTCCCGGGGCCGCGCACGCTGTCGTCCGAGGCCGACGAAAAGTGCCAACAGGGCCAACAGGATCACCGTCACCGTTCCGGCGATGAATGTCAGCTCCTGCCGCCTGCGGGCGGCAGCGCCTGCGGTCGCGTTGCGCCGGTCGAGCGCCAGGACTCCGAGCGGACCCTGCGCCGCCAGGCTCCGTGCGCGATATGCCTGGCTCCGGAACCGTAGTTCGGTGCTACGCCCGAGGGTACCGACGGCCCTCAGCCCGGCGAACGGTCCGCCGACGACGTGACCCGCACGTAGAGGCGCCAGAGTCACACCGGTTCCGCGCGCGATGTCTGCCAAAAGCGCGGATGTCAGCGGCACGCGCGCTACGACCTGACCGATCTGCCCGCGTGGCCCGACGAGCTTCACGCGCTGCAGGAGGCTCTGGGGCGAGCCCTTCTGTCCGGCCTGCCCGGGCTCGAGGACCGACAGCGAGATCCGTCCGTCGCGTCGCGCGAGCCGCTGCAACGCTTTCCGATCGTGAGCGACGAGCGCCGCGGTGACCACCCTCGAACGGGCGAGCCGCTGGGCTGAGCTGAGGGCCTCGCGTTCTACCTGGTTGAGCCGTTGCGCCACCAGACTGAGCGCGAGGGCGATCTGGGTGTCTTGTCTGGCGGCCTCGTCCTGGCGAAACGCATTCCCGTATGTCCATGTCGCGAGCCCCAACGGCACGAGAGCAAGAAGCGCGACGACCACTACGACGACGACCCGCGAAGGCTCACCGATGGCCCCAAACCGCCGACGTGACGCCTTCGAGGCAGCGGATGAGGGGGACTCGGTAGGACCTGACGCCACGCTGCGCACGCGATCGCTTGAGTTTATCTCCAAGCCGAACCGCTTCGACCCCCTACGGAAAAACCTTGACTAGCCCTCCCCTGGAACGGGGGATGAGATCAAGGACACCTGGACGAAAGACGGGCTACTCGGTGCGGACAACGCGCGTCATGCCCACCTCAGTGGTGGCTGCAGCCACCACTACCGGAACCATCGTGACCGCCACCGCCGGACCCATGACTGGAACCATCCTGGCCGTCACCACCGCCGGACCCATGACTGGAACCATCCTGGCCATCACCACCGCCGGACCCGTGACCCGAACCGTCGTTACCCGACCCGTCCCCTGAACCCCCGTGACCTCCGCCGCCGGATCCTTGCCCATGTCCCTGGCCCTGGTCATCCCCGTTCTGTGTGCCGCCCGGTGTCGTAGCCGGCGGGCCGCTGTTGGGTAGCTGCGCAGGCTGATCCGCGCCGTTCTCGGTCGATGCAGGGACGACCGGCGGAGTCGTGGGGGTGGTGGGGCCTGGGCTCGGCGGCGGCGTGGGGTTGGTGGGCTCGGGATTCGTCGGGGTGGTCTGTGGCGGGGCGGGCGCCGGAGTTGGTGCCGGCCCCGCCGGGGGGCTCAGGCCCGGCCTCGGCTTGTGAGCCGAAATGGGCGTTCCGGGCGAAGGAGTAGAGCCTTGGGCGCCGTTCTGAACCGCCGAGGGCGATGTCGGCGGCGCGCCCACGAGTTGGGCGCCTCCGGCTGAGGGGCTTCGTGCGACGACGATCAGGCGCCTGCGCTTGCGAATCAATGCTCCGGGTGTCACGCGCACGACCGTGGTCTCGGCGGGACCGGCGGCGGCCCGCGCCTCAGCGGTCCGCTGTCCTACGGTCATCGCCCGGTGCCAGAGAAGCGCTGACCCTCCGAGCAATACGGCCACAAGCAAACCGATGAGAGATATACGCACACCGTCAGTATCACCGACGCAACGGACAATCGGGGGATCAGTACCCGAGGGCCGGTTCGTGGCGCGATGACAGGCGGCTGTTTGTCGTCCAACTGGTCCAGCTTAGGGACTAGCCGAAGGTTGCCATTCTGCGGCAAGCCTCGGCGCGACCATGCGACGAAGGTACGGGATTCGGACTCGGGTGCATCGCTGTGTGCGCCGAACGGCTTCGACGAACAGCTCCGCAGCACGGTGGTCGGTGGCCACCATCAGCAAGGGCAGGTCCTCGCTCCGGACCCCGGACGGACGACGGCGTTGGCTGCTCCCAGGTGACCGTCGAGCGTCTTTCAGTTGAGCTAGACGCCCGGCTGGAACGAAGCAGGCGGCACCGACCGAGGGCCGACCGATCGCTGCGACGAGGCTGATCTCCACATCGCTCCGGACGCGGACGCTATGCGCGGACGGCGAGGTCTGCCATTGCCGGGAGCCTCTCAGGTCGTCAGCGCCCTCGCTTGGACACCTGGGATGGAGAAGTACATTGGAGCATGGGGCAGGGCAAGAACGATATCCGTCCGGCATCTGCGACTGGTCGCGGGTACCATCAGCGAAGACGTTCGAGCGCCCTGCTGTAGGAAGGATCCAGGTATGGAGATTCGTGTCCCGCAGAAGGTGTCGTTCGACAACGGCGGCGAGTTCATCCGCGAGACCCGCCGCGACGTCGAGCTCTACCTCCAGTCTCGGTGGACGCGCGTGCGCGGCTACCTCCAGCTCTACGCGAAGACGATCGTCGCGTTCGGGCTGACGATCGTCTCGTGGACGACTCTGATCTTCTTCTCGCCGAGCCTCTGGCTCGCCCTGCTCTGCGTCGTGGGCCTCGCCGCCGGCACGACGCTCACCGCGTTCTGCGTCCAGCACGACGCGAACCACGGGGCGTACTTCACGAAGCGGCGCTACAACCACATGATGGGCTGGACCGCCGACGCGCTGCTCGGCTTCTCGAGCTACGCGTGGCGCGTGAAGCACAACGTCGCCCACCACACCTATACGAACGTCGACGATTATGACGACGACATCAGCCAGGTTCCGTTCGCCCGGTTCATGCCCCAGCAGAAGGCGCGGCCCTGGTATCGGCTCCAGCACTACTACATCTGGCCGCTGTACACGCTGATGGTGCTGCGCTGGCAGACGGCCGGCGATGCGGCGGCGTTCTTCCGCGGCAGCATCGGCCGCAGCCCGTTGCGCTTGCCCAAGCGGTGGGATCTCCTCGGGCTCGTCGCCGGCAAGGCCTTCTTCATCACCTGGGCGCTCGTGATCCCGATGCTCGTCTACCCGTGGTGGGCGGTGATCGTCGCGTACATCGCCTTCACGATGGCGATGGGCCTGATCACAGCGACCACATTCCAGCTCGCGCACTGCGTCGAGGAGGCGGACTTCGCCTCCGTGGATGAGCTCTCCGGGCCGAAGCGCGTCTGGGCCGTCCACGAGGTCGAGACGACAGTCGACTTCTGCCCTAGCAACCCGGTGCTCACCTGGGTGCTCGGGGGCCTGAATTACCAGATCGAGCATCACCTCTTCCCGCGCGTTCCGCATACGCACTACGCGCGGATCGCCGAGATCGTGAAGCGCAACTCCGAGAAGCACGGTGTGCGCTACACGACTCAGCCGTCGCTCTGGTTCGCCCTGCGGTCGCACTTCAGGCACTTGCGCACGATGGGACGCATGGGCTTGCCGGTCGACATCGAAATGGGCTAGCCGGACCGCGCTTCTCAGCCGATTTTTAGGTGGACCTGCTTCTCTATGTGTCCACCCGTGGAGAGGAGCAGCGTGAACGTGACTATTCAGCCCGAGGAGGCGAAGGAACGGCTCGAGCAGGCCCTGTTCGAGATCAGGCGCGTGATCGCAGGCCAGGACGCAATGCTCGAGCGCGTGCTCGTGTGTCTGCTCTCGCAAGGGCACCTGCTGATCGAGGGCGTGCCGGGGCTCGCGAAGACGCTGACGATCAAGACCACCGCCGGCGTGCTCGGCGGCTCGTTCGCGCGGATCCAGTTCACGCCCGATC
Organism: uncultured Actinomycetes bacterium; assembly: GCA_963718355.1. Taxonomy (GTDB): domain Bacteria; phylum Actinomycetota; class Thermoleophilia; order Gaiellales; family Gaiellaceae; genus CAVQZA01. The sequence continues at coordinate 41,760 of CAVQZA010000014.1, read as the reverse complement.
TCGTCCCGTCTGACCTCGTCGGGACACGCATCTACCGGCCGGGCGAAGGCTCGTTCGACACCGAACTCGGGCCGGTCTTCTGCAACTTCCTGCTGGCCGACGAGATCAACCGCGCGCCGGCCAAGGTGCAGTCTGCTCTGCTCGAGGTGATGCAGGAGCGCCAGGTGACGATCGGCCACACGACCTTCCCGGTGCCGGCGCCGTTCCTCGTGATGGCGACGCAGAACCCGATCGAGTCCGAGGGCACCTACCCGCTGCCCGAGGCGCAGATCGACCGCTTCATGCTCAAGGTGCTGATCGGCTACCCGGAGCACGACGAGGAGCTGACGATCGTCCAGCGCCAGCTCGTCTCGGCGCCGGAGCTGCGCGAGGCGCTCACGCTCGCCGAGCTCGAGGCGCTGCAGGCCGCGGTGTTCGGGATCTACGTCGATCCGTCGCTCGTCAGCTACGCGGTCACGCTCGCGTCCGCGACGCGCGAGCCCGCCGCGCACGGCGTGCCCGAGGTGGCCGAGTACATCTCCTACGGGGCGAGCCCTCGCGGACCGATCAGCCTCGTCATGGCGTCGCGCGCTCTCGCGCTCATCCGCGGTCGCGACTACGTCCTCGCGGAGGATCTCCAGCTGCTCGCGAAGGACGCGATGCGTCACCGCCTCGTCCTCACCTACCAGGCGCTCGCCGAGGAGGTGAGCCCCGACAGCATCCTCGACGCGGTCCTCGCGGCCGTGCCCGTTCCCCAGGTCGACCTCGCGCGGACGAGCGCCGCATGAGCGCAGCTCGGTCCCTCGCACGGGCACCGACGCCCGAGCAGCCCGGCCCGGGCGCGATGCCGACCGCGCTGCTGCGCGCGCTCGACGTCCATATCGGCCGCAAGATGCAGGGCCTGCTCACCGGCGACTACCGCTCGTCGCTGCAGGGCGACGGCACCGAGCTCGCGCAGATCCGGCCATACACCGACGGCGACGACGTCCGACGGATCGACTGGAACGTCACCGCACGCACCGGCGAGCCGCACGTCCGCGTGCACGTTGCGGAGCGGGTGCTCGCGACCTGGCTCGTCCTCGACACCTCGGCCTCGATGCGGTTCGGCACGGCCGACCGCCGCAAGGCCGACGTCGCGGAAGGCGTTGCGATCGCGATCGGTCACGTTGCGACGCGCCGCGGGAACCGCCTCGGCATCGTCTCGTTCGGGGACGCGAGCCCGCGGACGGTGCCGCCTCGCCAGGGACGCGTTGGCCTCGTCGGCCTGCTTGCCGCGCTGCGCGGGGAGGACGAGGACGGCGGCGTCGGCGCGACGTCGCTCGGCGAAGCGCTCAGCCGGGCCGGTTCGGCCGCCCGTCAGCGCGCGCTCGTGGTCGTCGTCTCGGACTTCCGCGGCCCGTTCGACTGGCGGCGGCCGATGCTCGAGCTCGCGGGCGGGCACGATGTCCTCGCCGTCGAGATCCGCGACCCGCGCGAGCAGGAGCTGCCGGACGCGGGCGAGCTCTGGCTCGTCGACCCCGAGACGGGCCGCCAGCTTCGCGTCGACACGCGTGACGCGAAGCTCCGCTCGCGTTTCGCCGCGGCAGCGGCCGAGGAGCGCAGCGGGCTCGCGCGAACGCTCGGCTCGCTCGGCGTCCGCCACGTCGTCCTCTCCACCTCGGGCGACTGGCTCCGCTCGCTCGCCGTCTTCCTCAAGAGGACGCGCCGGTGAGCTTCGCTTCTCCGCTCTGGCTGCTCGGCCTGCTCATCGTGCCCGTGCTCATCGTCGGGTACATCGTCCGCGAGCGCCGGCGACCCAGGAATGCGGCTCGCTTCGCGAACCTCGCCCTGCTCCCGAACGTCGTCGACCATGCGCCGGGGGCGCGCCGTCACCTACCCGTCGCGATCCTGCTCGTCGCGTTCTCACTGCTCGTCGTCGGAGTCGCGCGGCCGCACGCGTCCGTCAGCGTGCCGCGCGAGGAGGCGACAGTGATCCTCGCGCTCGACGTCTCGAACTCGATGCGCGCGAACGACGTGCAGCCGTCGCGCCTCGCCGCCGCGCAGGCCGCCGCCGAGGCGTTCGTCGCGAGGGTGCCGAAGAAGTTCCAGGTCGGAGTCGTCACGTTTGCGAGCCGCGCCACCGTGGCGCTCCCGCCCACGACCGATCGCTCGCTCGTCCACACCGCGCTCCAGTCGCTTCGCGGTAGCGGCGGCACGGCGCTCGGCGACGCCGTCGCGCTCTCGACGAAGCTCGTGCAACAACAGCGCGCGGTCGACGGCACGGTCCCGCCCGCCGCGGTGCTCCTGATCTCCGACGGCAAGCAGGACGGCGGCCGCACCACGGCTGCGGCTGCGGCGCAGAAGGCGACGGCGGCGCACATCCCCGTCTACACCGCCGCTATCGGCACCCCGAACGGCCGGATCCAGCAGAAGCTCACCGGCGGCTACACGGCGACGATCCAGGTGCCGGCCAACCCCGCGGATCTGCAGCAGCTCGCGAAGGCGACCGGCGGTCAGTTCTTCACCGCCGTCAACGACCAGCAGGTCAAGGATGTCTACAAGCGGCTCGGCTCCCGGCTCGGCCATCACACGATCAACCGCGAGATGACCGACGTCGTCGGCGGAGTCGCGGCGCTCCTGCTGCTGTGCGGCGGCGGCATGTCGGCGCTCTGGTTCAAGCGGGTGATCCCGTGAGGCGCGCCGCCGTGCTCGTCGCGCTCGCTGCGTCGGCGCTCGCGATCGGAGTGGCTCCGGCAGGCGCGACCACGGAGTGCCGCGGCCTTCAGGTCTGCGTGCCCGTCGCGGGCCCGTGGATCGTCGTGCCGACGGGCGCCGGAGTGCCACGGCCCCAGGTGCAGTACCAGCTCTCGTGCCCGAAGGGCTTCATCGCCGGCGGGCTCGACGCCGAGCTCAGCGACCGCGCGATCGACCTCGGTTTCCTCGGCGCGATCGGTGCGCCCGTGAATCCGGGGATCACGACCTCGCGCGATGTCGTCTTCGTCGCTTCGTATGTCGGCGCCTCCCGCGGCACGCCGACCTTCCGGCCTCACATCGGCTGCATGCCGTCGTCGGGCGGCGGCGGACGGATTCCGACCGCGGCGCGCGTCGTCCCGCCGGGCAAGCCGACGATCCGCCGCGTCCACAACGTGACTCTCCGGTCCGGCGGCGTCCAGCGCGTGACGCAGAGCTGCGCCGCGGGTGAGCGGCTCGTCGGCGCCGCACACGCCATCGGGTTCTATACCGCGACCCCACCGAGCTCGACGCTGATCGCCAGCGTCACGGCCACGCAGGCCGTTCGCGGCGGTCGTGTCATCGTCAGCGTTCGCTCGGGCACCGCGCTCCTCGGCGTACGGGCCATCGTCCAGGTCGAGGCCGTCTGCGCAGGCGGCAAGTGAGCTTCGACAGCCCGTACCTGCTGATCTCGCTGCTCGCAGTGCCCGTCGCGATCGGGATCTGGATGCTCGCGGAGCGCCGCCGGATGCGGTACGCGGTCAGGTTCACGAACCTCGACGTGCTCGCCGGAATCGTCCCGCGCCGTGCATGGCGCCGCTACGTCGCGCCGATTCTCTTCCTGCTCGCGATCACCTCGCTCTGCGTCGCGCTCGCCCGCCCCCACGTGAAGACCTTGATCCTCAAGGACCAGGCCACAGTCATTCTCGTCATCGACGTCTCTGGCTCCATGCAGTCGACGGACGTGAAGCCGACGCGCCTGCAGGCCGCCCAGGCCGCGGCCCGCGCGTTCATCCAGCATGCGCCGAAGGGCCTCAAGATCGGCCTGATCGCATTCGCCGGGGAGCCCGAGATCGCATCCCCGCCGACGACCGACCACAAGCTGGTGCTCCAGTCGCTCGACGACATCGGGGCGTTTCCGGGCTTCGGCGGCACGGCGATCGGAGACGCGCTTGCGGCAGCGGTGCAGCTCGGTCAGCAGGCGATTCAGGCGCCGCCCAAGCCGCCGGCCGGGACGATTGCGTATGTGATCCCGACCGCCGCGAAGTCTGGCGGCCCGCCCGTCTCGATCCTCTTCCTCTCCGATGGCTCGCAGACCCGCGGCAACCTGCAGCCCATGGATGGCGCAGCCCGCGCGAAGGCGGCCAACATCCCGGTCTACACCTTCGCGCTCGGGACACCGAACGGGACGCTGACGCGCGGCTTCGGGCCGTTCGCGCGGACGATCCCGGTGCCGCCCGATCCCGCCACGCTGAAGGCGATCGCCGTCGCCACGGGCGGATCGTTCCTGGCGGCGAGGAGCGCGTCGTCGCTCAAGGCGGCGTACACGAAGCTCGGCTCGACGGTCGACCGCGTGTCGGGTCGGACCGAAGTGACGTACAAGTTCCTCGGAGCCGCCGCCTTGCTCCTGCTCGCCGCGGGGCTCATCTCGTCGCTCTGGTCGCCGCGCCTGCCCTAGCTGCGTCTCCTTCTAGACTCCGTGGCGATGGTACGCGTCCGTTTCGCACCGAGCCCCACGGGCACCCTGCACCTCGGCAATGCGCTGTCGGCCGTCGCGAACCGGACGTTTGCCGACGAGCACGGCGGCACGCTGCTGCTGCGGATCGATGACACGGACCCGACGCGCGCGGTCGAGGGCGGGGAGGAGGCGATCCTGGCCGACCTCGAGTGGCTCGGGATCGGCTGGGACGAGGGGCCGGTGCGCCAGAGCTCGCGCGCCGACCGGCATCGCGAGGCGGCGGGCCAGGTCGCCGGGGCGAAGGAGGACGACGAGGGTGCGCTCCGCTTCGGCCAGACGACGCTGCTCCGCGTCGACGGCTCGCCGACCTACCAGCTCGCAAGCGTTGTCGACGATCTCGACTTCGAGATCACCGAGGTGATCCGCGGCTCCGACCACCGCGACAACGCGCCGCTCCAGGCGGAGCTCTTCCGGGCACTCGGCGCCGAGCCGCCGGAGTTCATCCACCACGGCCTGCTGCTCGGCCCGGACGGGCACAAGCTCTCGAAGCGCCACGGCGCGGTCACGGTCGGCGAACTGCGTGACGAGGGGATCCCGGCGGAGGCGGTGCGCGCCTACCTTGCGGAGCTCGGGCTGCCACGGCACGACGTCCACCTCGATCGCGCGCGGATCGGACGGCTCTCGATCGAGGCGATCGCGGCAATGAGCGACGAGGAGCTGGCCGTTCGTGGCGGCGCGCCGGTCGAGCTCGCGCCCGCGCTGCGCGGCGCGCGCGACCTGGTCGAGGCGCGCGACTGGGCCGGCACGATTCTCGCGCCCGAGCCGGCGCCGCTTCCCGGCGGCTCGGCGGCCACGCTTGCCCGCTTCCGTGAGTTGCGCGAGGCCGCGAACGGCTCGCTCGACTCCGAGCAGTCACGCGAGCTCGTGCGCGAGGTCAAGGCGGTCGGCGGCAACCTGCGCGCGCTCCGCCTCGCGCTCACAGGACGCGAGCGCGGCCCCGAGCTCGCGACCGTGATCGCCGCGCTGCCCCGCGACGAGGCTCTGCGGCGGGTCGATGCGGCTCTATAGCACCCTCCAGCGCGAGAAGGTCGACCTGCCCGAGGCGCCCGGTCCGGTCGGGATCTACACCTGCGGCCCGACCGTCTATCAGCGGATCCACATCGGCAACGCGCGTCCGTTCGTGATCTCGATGTGGCTGCGCCGCTGGCTCGCGCACCAGGGCTACGACGTGACCCTCGTCGAGAACATCACCGACATCAACGACAAGATCTACCTCGCCGCGCCCGGTCACAGCGCGGAGCTCGCGGCGAACGCGACGGAGTGGCACCGCGAGGACACCGACCTGCTCGGCCTCGGCCGGCCCGACTTCGAACCGAAGGCGACCGAGACGATCCCGGAGATCCTTGCGCTGATCGAGGAGCTGATCCACGACGGCTACGCCTATGCGGCCGGGGGCGACGTCTATTTCCGCGTCGCGCGCTACGGCCCCTACGGCGAGCTGTCCGGCCAGCGACCGGACCAGGTGCAGGAGCAGGAGGACGAGGTCAACCAGCTCAAAGAGGACCCGCGCGATTTTGCGCTCTGGAAGGCGAACAAGCCGGACGAGGACACGTCATGGGATTCGCCATGGGGCCGTGGCCGGCCCGGCTGGCACATCGAGTGCTCGGCGATGGCCGAGAAGTTCCTCGGCGACCCGTTCGAGATCCACATCGCCGGTCTCGATCTCGTCTTCCCGCACAACGAGAACGAGTTCGCGCAGTCGCGGGCCGCGGGGCGCGAGTTCGCGCGTATCTGGATGCACAACGGCTTGCTCGAGCTGACCGGCGAGAAGATGTCGAAGTCGGTCGGCAACATCGAGACGCTGCAGGCTGTCGTCGAGCGGTGGGGCCGCGAGACGGTGCTGCTCTATTTCATGACCGCGCACTGGCGCAAGCCGATCGACTTCTCCGAGGAGACGATGGCCCAGGCGGCGGCGCAGGTCGAGACGTTCCGCAATGCGCTTCGCGGCGAGGAGCGACCCGGCGGTGAGTGGTCGGCGCTCGCGGCGACGCTCGACGACGACTTCGACACGCCTGCTGCGCTCGCGGTCCTCCACGACTGGCGCCGGGCCGGGAACCTCGCCCTGCTTCGTGACGCCCTCGAGATCTTCGGGCTCGGGTCGCTCGCCGAAGTCGATGAGGCACCGCCCGGGCTCGTCGAGCTGGCTCGTCGGCGCCAGGATGCGCGTGCGGCCGGTGACTACCCCGAGTCGGACCGGCTGCGGGCCGAGATCGAAGCTGCCGGCTGGGAAGTGCGCGACGAGGCCGGCGCGTTCAAGCTCGTGCCGAAGTGAGCCGTGACCTCGTCTACGGGCGGCGCGCCGTGCATGAGGCGCTGCGCGGGCCCCGCGAGGTGCTCGAGCTCTGGGCGACCGAACGCGCGGAGCGAAGCGAGCCCTGGCTCGCCGAAGCGCCGGTACGCCTTCAGGTGAAGCCCGATCGAGACCTGTCCGAAGCCGCCGAGACTCGCGACCACCAGGGCGTCGTCGCCTGGTGCGCGCCGTACAAGTACGCCGATGCATATGAGCTCGCCGCGGTCGAGCGGCCGCTGATCGCGTGCCTCGACCAGGTCTCCGACCCGCGCAACCTCGGAGCGGTCTGCCGCAGCGCGGAGGGCGCCGGTGCGACGGGGATCGTCCTGCCCGCGCACGGCTCGGCGACCGTCACCGCCGCGGTCTGCAAGGCCTCCGCGGGCGCCGTCGAGCATCTGCCCATCGCCGTCGTGACGAACCTCGCGCGCTGGCTGGGCGAGGTGAAGCGCGGCGACCTCTGGGTCTATGCCGCCTCCGGCGACGCCGAGACCACGATGTGGGACGCCGACCTGACCGGCGGCTCGATCCTCGTCTTCGGCGCAGAGGGCAAGGGGATCCGCCCGCTCGTCCGCCGCACCTGCGACGCCGCGATCTCGATTCCGCTCCTCGGGAAGGTCGAGTCGCTCAACGTCAGCGTCGCCGCGGCCCTCTTGCTCTACGAAGCGCGCCGCCAGCGTGCCTGAGCCGACCCTGTACCTGTTCGACGGCTACAACCTGCTCCACGCGGGCCAGTTCGCCGACCCGCGCGAGCTGCGCGACATCCTCGCGAGCTTCGTCGCCACGCAAGGTGCCCACGGCGTGCTCGTCTACGACGGCGTGGGGCGGGACGAGACGATCGGACCGCTCGAGGTTCGCTACGCCGACCACGCCGACCAGCTGCTCGAGAAGCTCGCGGCCGAGAACCGCGCCACGCGCCCAGTCTGCGTCGTCTCGACCGACTCGGCGGTGCGCGGCACTGCGGGCCGCCAGGTGCAGACGATGACCTCGCAGACCTTCCTGCACGACCTCGATCCGGTGCAGCTCGCCGCCGAGCAGCCGACGCAGCTCCGCGACCGGCTCGACCCCGAGACGCTCGCGCGCCTCGAGCGCATGCGCCGCGGCCAGTAGCGAACACACGTTCGTATCAGGTTGGGTCCATTGCAAAGGGCTTGTAAACGGTTGGACCGACTGCTATGTTCTCCCTCAACTACAGGGTGAGGCTTTGGCGGGCGACCGAGACGTCCGCCGCGAAAATCACCCGCAAACCCCGGGAGATGCAGATGTCTGCACGCACGGCCACAGCAGCGCAAACCGCTCAAAAGGCTCAACGAGAACTTGAGGATTTGCAGCTCGTGCTCCGTGCGCGCAACGGCGACGGCGCAGCGCTCGACGCGCTGATGCGCCGTTACGCAGGCTTCGTCCGCCTCAAGGCGAGCAGCTATTTCCTCGCCGGCGGCGACTCCGACGACCTGATCCAGGAGGGGATGATCGGTCTCTACAAGGCGATGCGCGATTTCCGCACTGACAAGGAGACCTCGTTCCGCAGCTTCGCGGAGCTCTGCGTCACACGCCAGATCATCACCGCGATCAAGACTGCGACCCGCTACAAGCACTCCCCGCTCAACACGTACGTCTCGTTCAGCCACACCCCGGCGGGACAGGAGTCGGAGAGCGAGTGCACGCTCGGCGACGCGCTGCCCGGCCCGGGCGTCGACGAGCCGTCGGTGTGCGTGATCTCGACAGAGGAGCTTCAGAGCCTCGTCTTCGCGCTCGGCAGCGGTCTCTCGCACCTCGAGTCGGACGCGCTCCGCCTGTACCTCGAAGGCTCGTCCTACGAGGACATGGCCGAGGAGCTCGGCTGCGACACGAAGACGATCGACAACGCGCTCCAGCGGGTGAAGCGCAAGGTGCTGATGCACCAGAAGTCCCGCGAAGTCCTGGCCTAGGACTACCCTCCGGTCAGACGCCGGAGTAGCTCAGCTGGTAGAGCAGCGCCCTTGTAAGGCGAAGGTCGTGGGTTCGAGTCCCGCCTCCGGCTTTACCTCGCGCCGGTCACGTTAAGGAGCAGCGAGTAGAGCGAGGTCGAGGCCGTCATGAAGAGGCGGTTCCGCTTCGGCCCGCCAAACACGAGGTTCGCCGTCGGCTCGGGCAGGCGGAGCTTGCCGAGCAGCGTGCCGTCCGGATCGAAGCAGTGGAGGCCGTCGCCCGCCGCCGCCCAGATCCGGCCCTCGGTGTCGAGCCGGACTCCGTCGAACACCCCGGCCGAGCACTCGGCGAAGACGCGGCCGTCGGCGAGTCCGTCCGCCGTGACGGGGAAGACCCGCACGTGCGCGCGCTCGCTGTCGGTCACGTAGAGCTCCGTCTCGTCTCGGGAGAACGCGAGCCCGTTCGGACGGGCGAAGTCGTCGGCGACGATCCTGATCTCGCCGCCAGCCTCGACGCGGTAGACATGGCACGCGCCGATCTCGCTCTCGGCCTGGTGACCCTCGTAGTCGCTGTCGATGCCATAGGCCGGGTCGGTGAACCAGATCGAGCCGTCCGAGCGCACCACGACGTCGTTCGGGCTGTTGAGCCGCTTGCCGTCGAAGCGGTCGGCGATCGTCGTGATCGAGCCGTCGTGCTCGGTCCGCGAGACGCGCCTGCCTCCGTGCTCGCACGAGACCAGCCGGCCCTGCCCGTCGAGCGTGTTTCCATTCGTGTAGCCGCACGGGTGTCGGAAGACGCCGACCGTGCCGGTCACCTCGTCCCAGCGCAGCATCCGGTCGTTCGGGATGTCGCTCCAGACGACGTAGCGGCCGGCCGGCACGTAGACCGGGCCCTCGGCCCAGCGGCAGCCGGTGTACAGCCTCTCGACGACAGGGTCGCCGCGCACCGCGCGGAAGCGATCGTCCAGGACCTCGAACTGCGTCGGGATGCCCTCGATCATTGTGCGCATGCTACGACCTGGGCCATAATCGCCGCTGTGTCTTTGCAGGAGGAAACCGCCGCCGCGCGCGTGCTCGCGGAGCGCGCCCGCTACGTGGCACGTGGGGTCTCGACGCCTCGCCTCGTCGTCGCTCGGGCGCACGGCGCGAGGATCGAGGACGTCGACGGCCGCAGCTTCATCGACTTCGCCGGCGGGATCGGCTGCCACAACCTCGGCCACGGGAATCCGGCCGCGGTCGCAGCGATCCACGAGCAGGTCGACCTCTACCTGCACCAGTGCTTCATGGTCGGCACCTACGAGCCGTACATCGAGGTCTGCCGCCTGCTCGCAGAGCTCTCGCCCTGCGGCGACGGAGAACAGCGCTCGCTCCTGCTCAACTCCGGCGCCGAGGCGATCGAGAACGCGGTCAAGATCGCGCGTGTCGCGACCGGCCGGCCCGGCGTCATCACCTTCGACAACGGCTACCACGGCCGCACGCTGCTGACGATGACGATGACCTCGAAGGTCGTCCCGTACAAGAAGGGCTTCGGCCCGTTCGCCCCCGAGGTCTACCGTGCGCCATCGCCGTACCCGTACCGTGGCGTCAGCTCGGACGAGGCGATCCACGGGCTCGAGCAGGTCTTCAAGACGGGCGTCGACCCGGAGTCGGTCGCGTGCGTCGTTCTCGAGCCCGTGCAGGGCGAGGGCGGCTTCATCCCGATGCCGCCGGACTATCCCGCGCGGCTGCTCGAGCTCTGCCGGGAGCACGGGATCCTCTACGTCGACGACGAGGTGCAGTCGGGCGTCGCGCGGACGGGGCCGGTCTGGGCGATCGAGCACTACGACGGCGTCGAGCCGGATCTGCTCGTCTCGGGCAAGTCGCTCGGCGGCGGGATGCCGCTGACCGCGGTGACCGGTCGGGCGGAGATCGTGGACGCGGTCGATCCGGGCGGGCTCGGCGGCACCTTCGGCGGCAATCCCGTCGCGTGCGCCGCCGCGGTCGCGGTGCTCGAGGAGGTCTCGGCGCCCGAGTTCCGCGCCCACGCTGTCGAGCTCGGCGAGCGCATGCGCGCCCGGCTCGAGGCATTGGCGGAGCGCACGCCGCAGATCGGCGAGGTGCGCGGCCTCGGCCCGATGCTCGGCGTCGAGCTCGTCACCGACCGCGAGTCGAAGACGCCGGCGCCCGAGCTCGCGAAGGCCGTCGTCGACGCGGCGTTCGAGCGCGGCCTACTGCTGCTCTCGTGCGGGACCTACGGCAACGTGCTGCGGACGCTCGTGCCGCTCGTCGTCACCGACGAGGAGCTCGAGCAGGGCCTTGGGATCCTGGAGGAGTCGCTTGCTCACGCAGGCGCCGGCGCCGCCTGAGACCGGCGCCGAGCTCGACGTCCGGGTCATCGGCGTCCGCAAGACCTACGGCGAGGTCGTGGCCGTCGACCACCTCGACCTCGAGGTCGGCCGCGGTGAGTTCTTCACGATGCTCGGCCCGTCCGGCTCCGGCAAGACGACCACGCTGCGCCTCATCGCCGGCTTCGAGCGGCCCGACACGGGCCGGATCGAGCTCCGCGGCGTCGACGTCGCCCAGAAGCCGCCGTACGAGCGCCCGGTCAACACCGTGTTCCAGGACTACGCACTGTTCCCGCACATGACCGTGGGCGAGAACGTCGCCTACGGGCTCAGGGTCCGCGGCGTCGGCCGGAAAGAGCGCCGCACGCGCGCGGTCGGGGCGCTCGAGATGGTGCGCCTCCACGAGTTCGAGAAGCGCAAGCCTGTACAGCTCTCGGGCGGCCAGCGCCAGCGCGTCGCGCTCGCCCGCGCGATCGTCAACGAGCCCGAGGTGCTGCTCCTCGACGAGCCGCTCGGCGCGCTCGACCTCAAGCTCCGCCAGGAGATGCAGATCGAGCTCAAGCGCATCCAGCAGGACGTGGGGATCACGTTCATCTACGTGACGCACGACCAGGAGGAGGCGCTGACGATGAGCGACCGTGTAGCCGTCTTCAACAAGGGCAGGATCGAGCAGGTCGGCAGCCCTGCCGAGATCTACGAGCACCCGGTGACCGCATTCGTCGCCGGCTTCGTCGGCGTCTCGAACCTGCTCGAACGCGACGGCAAGCAGTTCACCGTTCGCCCGGAGAAGATCCGGATCGCGACCGGCGACGACGGCGAGCCGGGCACGATCCGCGACGCCGTCTACATGGGCCCGGTGACCCGCTACATCGTCGAGCTCGATGCGGGCGGCGAGCTTTCCGTGATGCACCAGAACCTCGAGACGTCGTCGCAGGACGTCGCGACAGCGCAAGGTCAGAGAGTCCGGCTCACCTGGAGCCCGGATGCCATGTTCGAGATCAAGGAGGAACAGTGAAGGGACGCATCCGCAAGCGGCACGTTGTGTTCGCCGCGCTCGTCGTCGCGCTCTCGATCCCGGCGGCAGGTAGCTCACGGTCGAGCGCCGGTCCGCCCACGAAGATCGGCGCAGGCGAAGGCAAGCTCACGATGATCGCCTGGCAGGGCTACACCCAGCCGCAGTGGGTCACACCGTTCGAGAAGCAGACGGGCTGCAAGGTCCAGGCGAAGTACGCGGGCAGCTCCGACGAGATGGTGGCCCTCATGCGCTCCGGCGGCGGCGGCCAGTACGACATGGTCTCGGCGTCCGGCGACGCGAGCCTCCGCCTCATCTACGGCGGCGATGTGGCCCCGGTGAATGTCGGCCTGGTTCCGTCCTGGAAGCAGTTCTTCAAGGCTTTCCAGTCCCCGCCGAACAACACGGTCAAGGGCGTGCACTACGGCGTCTCGCTCCAGTTCGGCCCGAACATCCTGATGTACAACCCGAAGCTCGTGAAGAAGCCCACGAGCTGGAGCGTGATCTACAACCCGGCGAACAAGGGCAAGATCACGATCCCGGACAACCCGATCCAGATCGCGGACGCGGCGCTGTACCTGGCCTCGGCCCAGCCGTCGCTCGGGATCAAGGATCCGTACGAGCTGAACTCGACGCAGTTCAACGCGGCGGTCAGCCTGCTCAAGAAGCAGAAGCCGCTCGTGAAGAAGTACTGGGCGACCGTGTCCGATCAGGTCGACCTGTTCAGCAACGGCGGCTCGACGCTCGGCGCGTCGTGGCCGGTGATGCTCAGCACGCTGCAGGCCGCGCACAAGCCGGTCGCCTCGGTGATCCCGAAGGAGGGCGCCACGGGCTGGCTCGACACCTGGATGGTGTCGAAGAAGGCCAAGGACCCGAACTGCGCGTACAAGTGGCTCGCGTACATCTCCACGCCCAAGGTTCAGGCGATGCAGGCCACGAACTACGGCGAGACGCCGGTCAACTCGCTCGCGTGCGGCTACATGAACAAGCTCGTCGCCGGCTCGTGCAAGCAGTACTTCGCGAACGCGCCGGAGTCGTACTACCGCTCGATCAAGTTCTGGAAGACGCCGCTCGCCGCCTGCGGCAACGGCCAGAACAACTGCATGGACTACACGAAATGGGTTCAGGCCTGGACGAACATCAAGGGCTAACCTCGTTTGACGGCTGAAGCAGCACCTGCGAAGGGCTCCCCGCGGCGGGGGGCCCTTCGCGCGCTTTCACGGCTCTCGTGGCGGCGGCCTTGGCTGAAGGATCTCGGCTCGCTCGGGCTGCCGCTTGCGGCGTTCCTCTTCGTCTACGTCGCTGCGCTCGTCGCGCTCTTCGTCTCGGCTTTCTGGTCGGTGAACCCGTTCACGAGCGAGATCGTCCACAAGTTCACGCTCTCGAACTTCAGCCTGATCATCCACGACCCGACCTACCGGCGGATCGCTTTCCGGACGGTCGGGATCGCCTCGGCCGTGACCGTGAGTTGCGCGGTGCTCGCATTTCCGTACGCGTACTTCCTCGTGCGCGTCGCCGGGCGGCGCCTGCGCGTGGCGATGCTCGTGCTGACCGTGCTGCCGCTCTGGGTCAGCTACCTCGTGCGCGTGTACTCGTGGCGGCTGATCCTGAACCAGGACGGCGCGCTCAACTGGTTCCTCAACAAGCTCGGCCTGCCCGACCAGAACATCGCCTTCACGAACTGGGCGATGTGGCTCGTCTACACCTACATCTGGCTCCCGTTCATGGTGCTGCCGGTGTTCGCCGCCCTGGAGCGGATCCCGGACTCGTACTACGAGGCCTCCGCGGATCTCGGCGCGCGCGGCGCGATGACGCTGCGACGCGTGATCCTGCCGCTCGCGGTGCCCGGGCTCGCCGCGGGCGCGATCTTCACCTTCTCGCTGACGCTCGGCGACTACATCGCGCCGTCGCTGATCGGCGGCCCGAACTCGCAGCTGATCGGCAACGTCGTCTTCGCGAACGTCGGCATCGCGAACAACATCCCGTTCGCGGCGGCCTTCGCGACAGTGCCGCTGATGATCATGGGCGTGTTCCTGCTCGTCGCCAAGCGTCTCGGAGCGTTCGAGAACCTGTGATCGAGACGCGCGCCTCGAGGGTCGGGCTCTGGGTCTGGGCGATCGCCGTCTTCGCGTTCCTCTGGATCCCGATCGTGATCATGGGCATGTACGCCTTCAACTCGTCGAACGTGCAGAGCTGGCCGATCGCCGGGTTCTCGACGAAGTGGTTCTCGGTCGCCTGGCACGACCCTGATGTGCGCAGCGCACTCAGCCTGTCGATCAAGTGCGGGCTGATCGCGACGTTCACCGCACTCGTGCTCGGCTCGCTGGCGGCGTTCGGGCTTTCCCGCGCGAAGTTCTTCGGGCGCAACGCGGTCTCGTTCATCTTCGTGCTGCCGATCGCGCTGCCGGGGATCATCACCGGGATGGCCCTGAACTCGTTCTTCCTCTACTGGGGAATCGGGCTCTCGATCTGGACGATCGTGATCGGGCACGCGACGTTCTGCGTGATCATCGTCTTCAACAACCTGCTCGCGCGGCTGCGGCGGACGTCGGGCTCCTTCTTCGAGGCGTCGGCGGATCTCGGCGCGGACGGCTGGCAGACGTTTCGCTACGTGACGTTCCCGGTGGTGCGGACGGCGCTCGTCGCCGGCGGGCTGCTTGCATTCGCGCTCTCGTTCGACGAGGTCGTCGTCACCTACTTCACGGCGGGCGCGCAGAACACGCTGCCGCTGCTGATCTACGGCTACATCCGCGAGGGGCAGCGGCTACCGGTGGTGAACGCGATCGCGCTGGCGGTGATCGTTGTCACGGTGATCCCGGTCTTCATCGCGCAGCGGCTCACGTCCGACGCGGGAGCCGGGCGGCGCTAGAGCCAGGGCTCGAGGTCGGCCCAGAGCTCGTCCGGGTCCTCGAGACCCACGCTGAGACGAAGCAGGCCGGCCGGGACGCGGTCGCCCTCCCAGCGGGCGCGCGCCTCGAGTAGCGAATGCGTGCCGCCGAGGCTCGTCGCGTTCGTGATCAGCCGGACGCCGGTCTCGACACGACGCGCTGCGGCCGCGTCGGCGACGTCGAACGAGAGCAGGCCGCCGAAGCCCGGGTAGCGGACGATCGACACCGCGGGATGCGCCTCGAGGCGCGGCACGAGCTCGCGTGCGCTCGCGGTCTGACGCTCGACGCGCACGCGCAGCGTCTTCAGCCCGCGCAGGAGCAGGAACGCGTGGTCCGGCGCGGCGACGATCCCGGTCGTCGAGCGGAAGGTCTTGAGCTGCGAGGCCGTCTCCGGGTCGCGGCAGACCACCGCACCGAGCAGAACGTCGTCGTGGCCGCCGAGGTACTTCGTCGCCGAGTGGAGGACGAAATCGGCGCCGTGCTCGAGCGGCCGCAGGTGGATCGGCGTCGCCGCCGTCGAGTCGACGACGACCGGTGCGGGGTGCGCTGCCGCCGCCTCGAAGTCGGGCATCGTCAGAAACGGGTTCGACGGCGACTCGAGCCACACGAGCTGGACGCCGTCGGGTGGCGGCCCGGTCTGGTCGAACTCGACGAACCGGAGCCCCCAGCGCTCGAGCGCGCCGAACAGCACGCTCGTCCCGAAGTAGCAACCTTCGGCCACCGCGATCGTGTCGCCCGTCCGCAGCTGCGAGAGGGCGAGCGCCGTCGTCGCGCCCGCGCCGGACGGGAACAGCAGCGCCATTCCGCCCTCGAGTTCGCCGAGGGCGCACTCGGCCTCGACGCCGGTCGGGTGGTCGTAGCGCTGGTAGAAGAACGCGCCGGGCTCGCCGTTCTCGTAGGGCCAGGTCGCGGAGCGATCGACAGACATGAAGACCATTTAACACGGCGCGGCCGGTCTTAACGCAGACGCCACGTCCGCTTAATCCCGCCCGGATACAAGTTGGGCATGAACAAAACAGCCCGCATTCTCAGTTTGGCCGTCGTGGCCGCCATGGCACTCGCCGTGCTCGGAGCCGCGTACGCAACCACCAAGCGCAAGGCGACTCCGGTGGCGCAACCCAATGTCGCCCAGCAGCTTCAGCAGGAGTACGAAGGCGTCGTCGATGCCGTCGAGCCGTCCGTCGTGCAGATCCAGACCTCCGAGGGCCTCGGCTCCGGCATCGTCTTCGACGCGAAGGGTGACATCGTCACGAACAACCATGTCGTCGGCACGGCGAAGACCTTCAAGGTCACGCTCGCCAGCGGCAAGCAGGTCAACGGGACGCTCGTCGGCACGTTCGCCGCGGACGACCTCGCGGTGATCCACGTCGATGCGACCGGCCTCAAGCCGGCGAAGTTCGCCGACTCGTCCACGCTTCGCGTCGGCCAGATCGCGCTTGCGGTCGGCAACCCGCTCGGCTTCCGCTCGAGCGTCACCGACGGCATCGTCAGCGCGCTCGGCCGCACCGTCGGCGAGCCCGGCGGCGCCACGCTGCCGAACGCGATTCAGACCAGCGCCGCGATCAACCCCGGCAACAGCGGCGGCGCGCTCGTCGACCTCGACGGCGCCGTGATCGGGATCCCGACCCTCGGCGTCAGCGATCCGCAGATGGGCGGCGCGGCGACCGGGATCGGCTTTGCGATCCCGAGCTCCACCGTCAGCGACATCGCGACGCAGCTCGTGACGAGCGGCAAGGTCACGAACTCGCATCGCGCCTACCTCGGCATCCGCGTCGGTGACACCACCGGCGGGAAGGGCGCCCTCGTGGGCTCGGTCTCGGCGGGTGGCCCCGCCGCGAGCGCCGGCATCGTCGCCGGCGAGACCATCACCAGCGTCGACGGTCAGCCGACCGCGACGACCTCCGACCTCGGCGACGTCCTGGCCGGCCTCAAGCCCGGGCAGAAGGTGTCGATCGAGCTCGTCCGCCAGGACGGGACGCACCTCACGGTGACGGCCACTCTGGGTCAGTACCCGGGGTAGTACGCTCTGGCGGCTTATGGCCGCACAGGGCGACAGCACGGAAGCCAGGCTGGCGCAGCTCGCTGAGCTGCGCCAGCAAGCGCTTCACGCGGGCACCGAGGAGGCCGTCGCGAAGCACCGCGCCGGCGGCAAGCTCCTCGCCCGCGAGCGCGCCGAGAAGCTCTGCGATCCGGGCTCGTTCGTCGAGCTCGACCGGTGGGTCCGCCACCGCGAGTCGAACTTCGGGATGATGGCGCGCCGTCCCTACGGCGACGCGGTCGTCACGGGCCACGGCACCGTGTTCGGGCGCAAGGTCTTCGTCTTCTCGCAGGACTTCACGGTCTTCGGCGGCAGCCTCTCGGAGGTCTTCGCGGAGAAGATCTGCAAGGTGATGGACATGGCGGTTCGCTACGGCTGCCCGCTGATCGGGATCAACGACTCGGGCGGTGCACGGATCCAGGAGGGCGTCGTCTCGCTCGCCGGCTACGCGGAGATCTTCTGGCGCAACGTCCAGGCCTCCGGCGTGATCCCGCAGCTCTCGCTCGTGGTCGGGCCGACGGCGGGCGGCGCCGTCTACTCGCCTGCGATGACCGACTTCGTGTTCATGGTCGAGGACTCGTCGTACATGTTCATCACCGGGCCCGACGTGGTGAAGACGGTCACCGGCGAGGAGGTCTCGTTCGAGGAGCTCGGCGGCGCTGCGGCCCACGCTTCGAAGTCGGGAGTCGCGCACTTCGTCTCCGCCGACGAGGAGGCGTGTCTCGAGGACGCGCGCTACCTGCTCTCGTTCCTGCCGCAGAACAACGTCGATCCGCCGCTCTTCGCGCCCGCGTCGGACCCCGCCGATCGCGAGGATGCCGCGCTCGACACGCTCATCCCGGACAGCCCGCGCGAGCCGTACGACATGCACGAGGTGCTGCGCCGCGTGTTCGACGACGGCGCGTTTCTCGAGGTGCACGAGCGCTTCGCGGGCAACATCCTCTGCGGCTTCGCCCGGCTCGGCGGCCATTCCGTCGGCGTCGTCGCCAACCAGCCGAACACGCTCGCCGGCGTGCTCGACATCGACTCCTCGGTGAAGGCGGCGCGCTTCGTCCGCACGTGCGACGCGTTCAACATCCCGCTCGTGACCTTCGTCGACGTGCCCGGCTTCCTGCCCGGCACCGAGCAGGAGTGGGGCGGGATCATCCGCCACGGCGCGAAGCTCCTCTACGCCTACGCCGAGGCGACCGTGCCGAAGCTGACGGTGATCACGCGCAAGGCCTACGGCGGCGCCTACGACGTGATGAGCTCGAAGCACATTCGCGCCGACTTCAACTTCGCATGGCCGACGGCGGAGATCGCGGTGATGGGCGCGGAGGGCGCGGTGAACATCATCTTCCGCAAGGAGCTCGAGGCCGCCGCCGACCCGGAGGCGCGCCGCGCCGAGCTGATCGCCGAGTACACCGAGCAGTTCGCGAACCCGTACGCCGCGGCCGAGCGCGGCTACGTCGACGACGTGATCGAGCCGCGCCGAACGCGACCGGTGCTGATCGGCGCGCTCGAGACCGCCCGCACGAAGCGCGAGGCCAGGCCCGCGCGCAAGCACGGCAACATCCCGCTGTGACCGTTCGGCCCTTTCGCGACGCCGACCTCGGGGCGGCGATCGCGGTCGTCCGCGCAATCGACCCGACGTACGTGACGACGCCGGCCTCGCTCGCGCTCGATCTCGCCATCTTCCCCGGTGAGTGCTTCGTGGCGGAGGTGGACGGAGAGATCGTCGGCTGGGCGCCGGTGCACCGCCGCGCCGAGGACGTCTTCTCGTTCTGGATCGGCGTCTTGCCGGAGTTCCGACGCCGGGGGCTGGGGAGCGAGCTCTTCTCGGCGATCGAGGCGCAGTTCGCGGGCTCGTTCTCGCGCGCGTACGCGGACGGCGAAGCGGGCTGCCGCTTCCTCGAGGCGCGCGGGTACGAGACCGCCGGCGAGCTCCACCTCGCGACGCTCGAGCTCGCCGCCGCGCCGGTCGTCACCGACGTGTCCGGCTTCGACGCGGTGCCGCTCGCGTCGCTCCTCGACCGCCTCCCCGATGTCCACCGCACCTACGCCGCAGCCCGCGCCGACATCCCGCTCGACCATCCGATCGCGCCTGTGCTGTTCGACGCCTTCGTGGCGGAGATTGACGGCGGCCTGCTCGACTGCGACGGGAGTGTCGTCGTGCTCGACGGTGCCGATCCGGTCGCGTTCTCCCTCGTCTTCACCGACCGCGAGAGCGGACGCGCCGACACGGATCTCACCGGCACGCTGGCCCCGTACCGAGGCCGCGGCCTCGCGAGGTATGCGAAGACAGATTCGCTGCGACGACTTTTCGACCTCGGAGTCCGCGTCGTCACGACCGCGAACGACGAGACGAACGCGCCGATGCGCGCGCTGAACGAGAGCCTCGGCTTCAAGCCGGCGGCGACGTGGACGCGCTACTCGCGCTAGGCCACTGAGACAGGCACTTCGAGCTCGACGCCGAGGTCGGCCGCGAACGCCGCCACCACCTCCGGGTCGAACTGCGTGCCCGCGCAGCGCGTGAGCTCCGCGAGCGCTTCCTCGTCGGAGAGGCGCCGCTGGTAGACGCGCTCGGAGGTCATCGCGTCGTAGGCGTCGGCGACGAAGATGATTCGCGCGCCGAGCGGGATCGAATCGCCGTGGAGGCCGTCCGGATAGCCGGTGCCGTCCCAGCGCTCGTGGTGGTGGAGCACCCACTCGGCGACCGGGTCGACGCCGAGGCTCTCGAGCATCCTGAAGCCGATCTGGGGGTGCCGCTCGAGCACCATGCGCTCCGGATCGGTGAGCGGGCCGGGCTTGCGGAGGATCTCCTCGGGCACGGCGAGCTTGCCGAGGTCGTGGAGGCTCGCGGCGAGCCGCGTGAGCTCGACGAGCTCTGCGTCGGCCCCGAGCTGGAGCGCGATTCGTGCCGCGAGCTCGCTCACCCGCTGCGAATGGCTGCCGGTGTACGCGTCGCGTGCGTCGACGGCCTTGGCGAGGCTCGCGGCCGCGCGATAGCGGGCGGCACGGTCTGGCCCGGCAGCTAGGCGCTTCAATTCCGCAAGCTCGACCACGTCCGGGCGGTAGAGGCGGACGCGGTTCTTGCCGCGCTCCTTCGCCCAGTACAGGGCGGAGTCGGCGAGGCGGATCAGCTCGTCGCGGCCGACGCCGTGCGCCGGATACGTGGCGATTCCCGCGCTCACCGTCACGGAGCCCACGTTCTCGAGCTTCATCCCGGCGATGCGGTCGACGATCGAGTTGCCGGCCGCGAGCGCAGCCTCCTCGTCGTTCCCCGGCAGGAGCACGGCGAACTCGTCGCCCCCGAGCCGGAACGCCTCGCCGCCCTGCCGGAGCCGGCTCGACACCTGCGCGAGCACGCGGTCGCCGGCGGGATGACCGAAACGGTCGTTGATGCGCTTGAAGTCGTCGATGTCGACCAGGCAGACCGTCACGGGCAGTTCCCGCTCCTCTGCCTCCAGTAGCGCCTGCTGGAGGCGTTCGTGGAAATGGCGGTGGTTGCCGAGCCCGGTGAGTGGATCGGTGAGCGCGAGCCGCATTGCCTTGAGCGCGTGCGAGGTCGAGCGCTGGTAGAGGGCGATCGCGAGCAGCGGGCCGACGAGCGCGATCGAGAGCAGCGGCGCGCGCTGCCACAGCACGACGAGGATCACCGCGGCCGAGGCCATGAGCGCGAACGGCACGATCGACGAGTGGACGCTCGTTGCGACGCCCTGAACGAACGAGCCGCCCGAGCTCGCGCTGGTGGCCGCGGTCGTCAGCAGCACGTTGGCGGCGTAGAAGCCGAGCGCGCATGCGCCCACCTGGAGCACGAGCATGCCCGTGCCCGAGCCCTCGACCGCCCACAGCGCAAGGCCGCCCGCCCCGGCCGCGAGCGCGAACGTCGCGCTGTTGTAGACGATCCGGATCAGCGGCCGGTGCTCGAGCAGGTTCGCGACGATGGTCGCGACGACGACGGTCAGCACGCCGGCCGCCCAGCCGAACAGGTCGATCGAGGCCACGCCGAAGACGAACAGGAGCGAAACCCCGGCCGCGTCGACGCCTGCGATCGGAACCGGGAAGTGCTGCGCGAGCGCCGAGGCGACGATCATCGCCAGCAGGCCGAGCACCTCGGTGGCGCTATGCGGTGTCCGCGCGTAGGAGAGGACGGCGGCCAGGACCACAGCGACGCCCCCAATCGACACGGGGGCGATGACTGCGAGCAGTCGCGGCGGGGTTCCCGCCCTCGGACTCACTCTCGCGGGCTTACCAGTTAAGACCCGAGGTGTCGAAGCTGCCCAGGCTGAAGACGCCGAACGCCGCGAGCGCCGCGATCAGACCGAGGACAACAACGAGAGCCACGAGCTTGGGATGCCACTGCAACATGCGATTCCTCCTTGGACGCCGGTCGAGACGATTCTCAACTTTCGGCTAGGCAACTCCAATCCCCCGATGGGGGGATTTGGCCTCAGTTCGACGGTATGGCCGAATCGAGGGGTCTGCGGCCCCAGGCGAAGTGCGTCCGGTACCAGTCCGTGAGCGGCGCGAGGGCCACTCCGGTGCTCCCGGCCTGCACGAACCAGCCGTTGCCGAGATAGATCCCGACATGGTCGACCTGCGCCGGTTTCGACTTCAGCCCCTTGGCGCCGAAGAACACGAGATCGGCGGGCTGGAGGTCGACGAGCGCGATCCGGTCGGCCGGGGCGGTCTCCGCGGCCATCTGCTGGGTGCTGCGGCCCATGATCGTGTCGGTGAGGCCGGGCAGGTCGGGATACGCCTGGAGCTTGAAGACCCGCCAGACGAGGCCCGAGCAGTCGAAGCCGGCCAGCTCGCTCGTGCTGCCCCAGACGTACGGGAAGCCGACGAACGAGAGCGCGGTGTGGAGGATCTCGCGCTGGGTCGAGGTCAGCTCCGGCAGCGAGAAGGTGGCGGCGACGGTGCGGGCATAGGTCTGCTGCGCGCCGGTCCAGGCGAGCATCCGTGCCGCGGAGTACGCCGCTTCGGCACGCGTGGCGGGGCTGTTCGGCAGCGGCTCGAGGTAGTCGAGCGCGACGGGGTGGTCGGTGCGGAGTCCGAGGAGCCGGGCGACGGCCTCGGTGCCGAGGCGGCTCGGCGGCGCGAGCCCGGCGGCGCGCGCAGCGGTCTGGAAGCTCGTGGCGACGTCGGTCAGGCCCGCGGCCTTGACGAGGCGCGCGTCGAGCGTGGTGATGGTCACGGGCGAGGTGTTCTGGGTCGCCAGCACGGGCTGATTCGTGAGCCCGCCGACCAGCGTGTCGAGATCCTGCGCCGTGAGCGGGTCGTCGGGCCGGAACGAGGCGATGTCCGGCGCGAGCAGCCCGTGCTTCACGACGACGGCGATCTGCGGTTGCGCCCACGACTTCGGCGCCGCAGCCGCCTGGAGCGCGGCGGGGGCGGCGAGGGCGCACAGACAGAGGATCAGCAAGCGACGGCGCATCTCGGTCCCCATCGGCTGAGCCCGGCCGGGTCTTTAGGCTTGCCGCATGGAGCTCGAGATCACGCCGGAGCCGACGCCCGAGGAGCGACGCGCGATCGAGCTCGCGCTCACGGCACCCGAGGAGAGCGGCTGGCCGGCGTCGCTAGACGGCGGTGCGGCCGCGCAGGAGCCCGGGCGCGAGGCGCGCGTAGTCGAGCCCTGAGACCCAGGTCAGCACGAGGGCGACGAGCAGCGCCCACCACGCGACGTTCACGCTCCACGCGCCGGCCACCGCGAAACCGCCGATCCCAGCGGCGAGCGCCTGCGCCCAGGTCTTCACCTTGCCGAGCTCGCGCACCTCGAGCGTGACGCCGCGCTCCATCGCCGCGAGCCGCAGCCCCGAGACGAAGAACTCGCGCGCGATGATCAGCGCCACCATCCAGCCGGGGAAAGCGCCCTCGCCGACGAGCACGACCAGCACCGACATCACGAGGATCTTGTCGGCGATCGGGTCGAGCAGCGAGCCCAGTGCCGAGGTCTTGCCGCTGCGCCGCGCGATCCTTCCGTCGAACCAGTCGGTCGCCATCGCGACGCCGAAGACGATCGTCGCCCAGTAGTCGTGATTCGGGAAGTTCCAGATGAAGAGGACGATCACGACCGGCACCGCGAGGATGCGAACGATCGTCAGCTGATCCGCGAGGCCCACGGCGATAGAGAATATGCGCCAATGGCCCTCTTCTCGAAAGTGCTCGTTGCGAACAGGGGCGAGATCGCGATCCGCGTCTTCCGGACGCTCCACGAGCTCGGGATCGGCTCGGTCGCCGTCTACTCGGATGCCGACCGCGGAGCACGGCACGCGGCGTATGCCTCGGAGGCGTACGCGGTTGGCGGCTACCTCGATGCGGACGAGCTCGTCGGCGTTGCGCTGCGGGCGGGCGCCGAGGCGGTGCATCCGGGCTACGGGTTCCTCGCAGAGAACGCCGGCTTCGCGCGCGCGTGCGAGGCGGCGGGCCTCGTCTGGGTCGGGCCGCCGGCGGAGGCGATCGTGCTGATGGGCTCTAAGACGGCGGCGCGTGAGGCGATGCGGGCCGCGGGAGTCCCCGTCATACCGGGCAGCGCCGGTCCGGTGAGCTCGCCCGAGGACGTGGTGCTGCTCGGCGAGGAGCTCGGGTATCCGCTGATCGTGAAGGCGGTCGCGGGCGGCGGCGGCAAGGGGATGAAGCTCGTCCGCTCCGCCGCAGATGCAGAGGGCGCGTTCGAATCGGCGGCGCGCGAGGGGAAGGCGGCGTTCGCGAGCGCGGAGGTCTACGTCGAGCGCTACCTCGAGGATCCGCGACACGTCGAGGTGCAGATCCTCGCCGACTCGCACGGCGCGGTGATCCACCTCGGCGAGCGGGACTGCACGATCCAGCGTCGGCATCAGAAGCTCGTCGAGGAGACGCCGTCGCCCGCCGTGGACGACGAGTTGCGCGCGCGGATCGGGGCGATCGCAGTCGAGGCGGCGCGCGCGGCGGGCTACCGGTCGGCCGGGACGATCGAGGGGCTGCTGACCGCGGTGGGCGACTATTTCTTCCTCGAGATGAACACGCGCATTCAGGTCGAGCACACGGTCACCGAGGAGGTGACCGGGATCGACCTGATTCGGGAGCAGCTGCGGATCGCGGCGGGGGAGCCGCTGTCGGTGACGCAGGACGAGGTGCGGTTCAGCGGGCACGCGATCGAGTGCCGGATCAACGCGGAGGACGTCGCGGCGGGCTTCCTGCCCTCGCCCGGGACGATCACCGTGTACCGCGAGCCGTCCGGGCCCGGTGTTCGCGTCGATTCGGGCGTCGCGGCGGGCTCCGAGATCTCGCCTCTCTACGACCCGATGGTTGCGAAGCTGATCGTCCACGATGTCGATCGCGAGCACGCGCGCCGGCGGATGCTGCGCGCGCTCGACGAGTTCGAGCTCGGCGGCGTGCGCTCGCTGCTCGGCTTCCACCGCGCGCTGTTGCGGCATCCGTCGTTCATCGCGGGGGAGACGTGCCACGGGCTCGTCGAGTCGGAGGAGCTGGCCGCCGCGGCTGCCGAGCTAGAGCGGCCGACCGACGCGCCCGCGACGGCAAACGGCCAGGTGCGGGTCACGCAGGTCGAGGTCGACGGCCGCCGCTTCGAGGTGAAGGTTGTCGAGCCGGAGCCACCGTGGGCCGAGCTCGCCCGCCGCCGCGCAGAGCGACGACGCGGCTGGGGCGCCGGCCATGACGAGGAGGTTGTGACGCCGATGCAGGGCACGGTGATCGCGGTGAAGGTCGCCGCCGGCGACGAGGTGCGAGTGGGCCAGGTGCTCTGCGTGATCGAGGCGATGAAGATGGAGAACGAGATCGTCGCCCATCGCGACGGCGTCGTGTCAGAGCTCAGCGTCATCGAAGGCCAGGCCCTCCGCAGCGGTGACCGGATCTGCGTAGTCGGCTAGAGCCAGGTCCCGGTGCCTGACCCCGGGACATGTCCAACCCTGGCCGGTCGGGACATGACTACCGCCGGATACGGGTGACCCCGAAACCCAGTCCCGAAGCCGCCTCCCGTCCCAGCGAGACAGGTCCCAGTGCCTGACCCCCGGTCATGTGACGTTGGGACCTGGCATTTGGCGGGTTGGACGTGGCTAGAGGGTGCGCTGGTAGGCGCGGAACGTCCGCGTTGCGAACGCGGTCATCACCAGCGTCAGGGCCAGCAGCGCGGCTGCCCGCGTCCCGACCACTGTCCAGTCGGTATCCGGCAGCACGACCTCGCGCGCCATCACGACGCCCCAGTTGACCGGGTTGAACTTCGCCACGGTCTGCATCCACTGCGGCATCTGCGTCGTCGCGAGCAGGGTCGAGGAGAGGAACAGCAGCGGCAGCCCGATGAAGTTCGCGACTGCGATCATCGTCGCCTCCTTGCGCGTCAGCAGCGCGATCCCCTGCGACATCCCCGCGAAGGCGCTGTTCACGAGCATCCCCGCGGCGACCACCACGAGCGCGCCGACGAAGCCCTGGCTGATCGTCGCCCCGAGCACCCACGCGACGACGATGATGATCACCGCCTGAATCGCCGCGGTGATCGCCGAGCGCACGATCTGTGAGACGACGATCGACGAGCGGCGCACCGGCGTCGCCAGGAACCGCTCGACGACGTCGCGATGAAGATCCTGGATCATCGCCATCCCGCTCCACGTCGCCCCGAAGAACGCGTTCATCACCACGATCGCCGGCGCGAGGAACGTGATGTACGAGCTCGTGCCGAATCCGCCGAGGTGCGTCACATTCTTGAACAGCTGCCCGTAGAGGATCAGCCAGACGAGCGGCTGGATCAGGATCATCGCGATCCAGATCGGCTCGCGCATCAGGTTCCGTGCCTGCCGGCCGACCATGAACCACGTGTCGCGGACGGCGTTCATGCCGCCCGGTCGTCCTCGCCGAAGTCGAAGCCCGTGTAGTGGAGGTAGACGTCGTCGAGCGAGGGCCGGTGCGAGGAGACGGACTCGACCATGATCCCGCTCGACTCGAGCACGGAGAGGATCGACGGGATCGCACGGGCGCCGCTGTCGACGCGCATGCGCAGGAGCTCGCCGTCGACGGTCGTCTCGTGGATGCCCTCGAGGACGGCGAGCACCGCCTGGGCGCGCTCGCGGTGCTCGTCGGCGAGCCGCACCGAGACGGCCTCGCCGCGCAGCCCCGCCTTGAGCTCGTCGGGCGTGCCCTCGACGACGACCTTGCCGCGGCTCACGATCGCGATCCGGTCGGCGAGCTCGTCGGCCTCCTCGAGGTAGTGCGTGGTGAGCAGGATCGTGAGCGATTCACTCGAAGCGAGCCTCGAGAGCTCGTCCCACATCAGTGCGCGCGCCTCGGGATCGAGGCCGGTCGTCGGCTCGTCGAGGAAGAGCACGCTCGGCCGGTGGACGAGCCCGAGCGCGATGTCGAGGCGCCGCTTCATCCCGCCGGAGTAGCCGCGCGCGAGCCGGTCGGCGGCGTCACTGAGCCCGACGAGTGCGAGCAGCTCCTCGACGCGCGCCTTGAGATCCGCGCCGCGCAGCCGCTGGATCCGTCCCTGAAGCATCAGGTTCTCGCGGCCGGTCCCGTCAGGGTCGAGCCCGGAGTTCTGCGGCACGTAGCCGATCGCGCGCCGTACGGCGTTCGCGTCGCGGACGGCGTCCTTGCCAGCGACCACGGCCGTGCCCGAGTCCGGCTTCGTCAACGTCGTGCAGACGCGCACACTCGTCGACTTGCCGGCGCCGTTCGGCCCGAGCAGCCCGAATACCTCGCCCTCGCGCACCGCGAAGCTGACGCCGTCGAGAGCCTGAACCTCTCCGTAGCGCTTGCGCAGGTCGCTGACGACGATCGCGTCCACGCGGGCGAGTCTAGTTAGAGTCCTTGGCCGATGGATCTCTACGAGTATCAGGGCAAGGAGCTCTTCAAGCGCTTCGGGATTCCGGTCTCGGAAGGGCGGCTCGCGGTGACTCCCGACGAGGCGCGCCTCGCGGCCGAAGGTCTCGGCGGGCCGGTCGTCGTCAAGGCGCAGGTGCTCACCGGCGGCCGCGGCAAGGCGGGCGGCGTCAAGCTCGCGGAGAACGCGAAGGACGCCGAGGAGAAGGCCCGCGCGATCCTCGGGCTCGACATCAGCGGCCATGTCGTCCACAAGCTCTGGATCGAGCGCGCATCCGACATCGCCAAGGAGTACTACCTCTCGATCGCGTTCGACCGCGGCGTGAAGAAGCCGCTGTTCATGCTCACGAAGCAGGGCGGCGTCGACATCGAGGAGGTCGCAGCGACCGATCCCGACGCGCTCTCGCGCCTCCACGTCGACGCGCTCGAGGGCTTTCACCCCTACCAGGCGCGGCGCCTGATCTACGCGGCCGGAATCGACGACCCCGACGAGCAGAAGCAGATCCTCCAGATCATCGGCCGGCTCTACAGCGCCTTCGTCGGCTGCGACGCAATGCTCTGCGAGATCAACCCGCTGATCGTCACTCCCGACGGCGAGGTGAAGGCGCTCGACTCCAAGTTCACGGTCGACGACAACGCGCTCTACAAGCATCCCGACATCGCCGCCATGCGCGACACCGCGGCGGCCGACCCGCTCGAGACCTTCGCGCGCGAGAAGGGCGTCACCTACGTGAAGCTCGACGGCGACGTGGGCATCCTCGGCAACGGCGCGGGGCTCTCGATGTCGACGGTCGACGTCGTCGCGCACGTCGGCGGACGGCCCGCGAACTTCTGCGACCTCGGCGGCGGCGGCAATGCGCAGGGTGTCGTCGATGCGCTCTCGGTGATCACCCGCGACGAGCAGGTGCGCTCGATCTTCTTCAACATCTTCGGCGGGATCACCCGCTGCGACGAGGTGGCGCGCGGGATCCTGCAGGCGCTCGACGAGATGGACATGAGCGCGTATCCGCTTGTCGTCCGGCTCGACGGGACGAACGCGGAGGAGGGGCGGAGGCTGCTCGCGGAGGCCGCGCGGCCGAACGTCCATCCCGAGGCGACGATGCTCGACGGAGCGCGGCGTGCGGTGGAGCTGGCGAAGTGAGCCACTGGGACGAGAGAGCCGAGCAGTACCGCACGAGCGACGCGCACCGCGAAGGGCCTGATCTCGACCGGCTCGTCGAGTGGGCCGAGGCGGGGCCCGGAGTCACCGCGCTCGACGTCGCGACCGGCGGCGGTCACGTCGCGCGGCGGCTGCGCGAGGCCGGCTGCACCGTCGTCTCGTGCGACCCGGCGCCGGGGATGCAGCCGGATGTGCTCTGCCGCGCCGAGCACCTGCCCTTCGACGACGGCAGCTTCGACGTCGTCGCCTGCCGCGTCGCCGCGCACCACTTCGAGGACATCGGTCTCGCGGTGCGGGAGATGGCGCGGGTCGCCGCCAAGCGCGTGATCGTCGTCGATACGACCTTCATGGGCGAGGCCGTCGAGGAGGCCGAGGCGATTCGCGACCCGAGTCACGTCCGCAACTACGACGAGGCCGAATGGCGCGGCTTCTTCGACGCGGCCGGGCTCGAGGTCGAGGAGGTCGAGTTCTTCGACAAGGAGTTCGAGCTCCAGGCCTGGCTCGACCGCTGCGGCTGCGAGGGAGAGGACGCGGTTCGCGCGACGGCGCTGCTCGGCGGCCGCGTCGACAACGGGATGATGCGACTCGACCGGATCGCGCTGAAAGGCGTGCCGCGCTGATGGCGATCATCGTCGACAAGGACACGAAGCTCGTCGTCCAGGGCCTGACCGGCTCGGAGGGCCGCTTCCACGGCGTTCGCAACCGCGACTACGGCACGCAGGTCGTCGCCGGCGTAACCCCGGGCAAGGGCGGCCAGGACGTCGAGGGGATCCCGATCTTCAACACTGTGGCCGAGGCCGTCGCCGAGACCGGCGCGAACACGTCGATGATCTTCGTCCCCGCGCGGTTCGCCGCCGACGCGATCTACGAGGGCGTCGACGCCGGAATCGCCACGGTCGTCTGCATCGCAGAAGGCCTGCCGGCGCACGAGATGCTGCGCGTCTACACCTACATCCGGCCCAAGGGGATCACAATGATCGGCCCGAACTGCCCGGGTGCGCTCTCGCCGGGGAAGGCCAACGTCGGCATCATCCCGGCCGAGATCTTCCGCGAGGGCGGCGTCGGGCTCGTCTCGCGCTCGGGCACGCTGACCTACCAGATCGGCCACGAGCTGACCCAGCTCGGGCTCGGCAACTCGACGATCGTCGGGATCGGCGGCGACCCGGTCGTCGGCTCCTCCTTCGTCGACATCCTCGAGCGCTTCGAGGCGGATCCCGAGACAGAGCTCGTGGTGATGGTCGGTGAGATCGGCGGCGACGAGGAGGAGAAGGCGGCGCGCTACATCCAGGAGTCGATGAGCAAGCCGGTGCTCGCCTACATCGCCGGCTTCTCGGCTCCGCCCGGCAAGACCATGGGCCACGCGGGCGCGATCATCTCGGGCTCGTCCGGAACGGCCCAGGCGAAGAAAGAGGCGCTCGAGGCCTGCGGGGTGGAGGTCGGGACGACGCCGACCGAGGTCGCGCAGATGGTGGCCGACCGGAAGTGACGTTCAGGGAGCTGCACGAGCGCGAGCAGCTGTTCGTGATGCCGAACCCGTGGGACGTCGGCTCGGCGAAGCTGCTCGCGTCGATGGGCTTCGAGGCGCTGGCGACGACCAGCGCGGGGTTCGCGTGGTCGCTCGGGAAGATGGATTCGCAGGTGACGCGAGACGAGCTCGTCGCGCATGTGGCGTCGATCGCCGCGGCGACCGACCTGCCGCTCAACGTCGACAGCGAGCGCTGCTTCCCCGATGAGCCGGGCGGCGTCGCGGAGACGGCGCGGCTGCTGGCTGTGGCGGGCGCGGCGGGGTTCTCGGTCGAGGACTGGAACCCCGTGACGGGCGAGATCGACCCGGTCGAGGTCGCCGTCGAGCGCGTCGCCATCGCCGCGGCGAGCCCGCTCGTCGTCACCGCCCGCGCCGAGAACCACCTTCACGGGATCGACGACTTCGACGACACGCTGGCGCGGCTGCTCGCGTATCGCGACGCAGGAGCAGACGTCGTCTACGCGCCGGGCCTCACCGACCGCGAACAGATCGCGACCGTCGTCCGCGAGGCCGGAATCCCGGTCAACGTGATCGCGTTGCCGGGCGCCCCGTCGATCCCCGAGCTCGCCGCCCTCGGCGTACGCCGCGTCTCGATCGGCAGCCCGCTCGCCCGCGCCGCGTACGGCGCGCTCGTCGCGGGCGCGCGCGAGCTGCTCGACCACGGCACCTCGACCTACTCGACGCACGGCGTTTCGAACGACGCGCTCCGGGCCGCGTTCGGATGAAGATCGCGAACCGCGACCGCGACTGCCCGCCGTTCACGACGGCCGACGGCTCGACCATCCGCGAGTTCCTCCACACGCCGAACCAGAGTCTCGCCGAGGCGACCCTCGAGCCCGGTCAGGAGACCGAGCGCCACTACCACCGCGTCTCCGAGGAGCTGTACTACATCGAAGAGGGCGCGGGCGAGATGGAGATCGACGGCGAGGTCGCCGCGGTCGGTCCCGGCGACGCGATCCTGATCCCTCCGGGCGCCTGGCACCAGATCCGAGTCACCGGCGAGGCGCTCCGCTTCCTCTGCTGCTGCGCGCCCCCGTACTCCCACGAGGACACCTATTTCGCCCCGTAGACTGAGGCCGTGATGATCGCCTTCGCCCGGGGCGCGCCCGCGCCCGAGTGCCTGCCCGTGCAGGAGCTCGCCGACTGCGCGAAGAGCGCGATCGAGCAGGACGGCGTCGCGATCCTGTCGTACGGCGCCGGCGGCGGCTACGGGCCGCTGCGCGAGTGGATCGCGGAGCGCCACGGCGTCGAGCCGGGCCGCGTGCTGCTCACGAGCGGCTCGCTCCAGGGCTTCGTCTTCCTTGCCCAGCACCTCGTCGGCGGCGGCGGAGCACGGGTGCTCGTCGAGGGCCCGACCTACGACCGGCCGCTCCTGATCCTCGCCCGCCTCGGCGCCGAGATCGAGCCGCTGCCGATGGACGACGAGGGCCTCGATCCCGACGGGCTCGAGCGCGCCCTGGCGAGCGGCGAGAAGCCCGCGCTGCTCTACACGATCCCGACCTTCCAGAATCCCAGCGGCCGCACGCTCTCGACCGAGCGTCGCCACCGCATCGCCGAGCTCGTCGCCCGGCACGAGCTGCTCGTGCTCGAGGACGACCCGTACGGGCTCGTCCGCTTCGAGGGCGAGGCGCCGCCGAGCCTGTTCGAGCTCGAGGGCGGCACGAACGTCGCGTACTCGTCGTCGTTCTCGAAGACCGTCGCGCCCGGCGTCCGCGTCGGCTACTTCGTGCTCCCCGCCGCGCTCGCGAAGGAGCTCGAGGCGGTCGCCGTCTCGACCTACATCTCGCCGCCGTTCATCAGCGAGGCCGCGGTCTACGAGTTCATCCGCCGCGGCAGCTTCGAGCCGAACCTCGCGCGCGTGTGCGGCCTGCTCGGCGCACGCCGTGACGCGATGCTCGCGGCGCTCGAGCGCAACTTTCCGGCCGAGGCGAGTTGGAGCCGGCCCGAGGGCGGCTACTTCCTCTGGCTCGATCTCCCCGAGGGCACCGACGCGGAGGACCTACTCCGGCGCTCGACCGCGGCGGGTGTCACCTTCGTCAAGGGCGCCGACTTCTACCCGGGCGCCGGCGGCGAGAGCTCGGCGCGACTGGCCTACAGCTTCGCGTCGCTCGAAGAGATCGGCGAGGGCATCGCGACCCTCGCATCGCTGCTCTAGGCGGCGGCAGGCTGCGGCGGCGCGAGCGTCCCGAGCGGCCGCGGAATGAGGCGCGGCTGACGCGGCGGAACGAGCGAGCCCATGCTGTTCGCACGGAAGGTGGGGCAAGGAGCGTCTCCGGGCAGCGCGCAGAGTCCCGCGCAGCGGAAATAGCAATCTTTGCAGCTCAAATCAACTCTTTTGCTCATGCTCCCCTTTGCTCTGCCGCAATTCGACCCCCGCCAGACCTGTCCAGATCATACGGAGAGCCGGTCGGGATGCAAAGGCAACCGACCGGACAAACCGTGCATTTTGCGGGAGTTTTATTTCCGGGTCACGCGCACTTCGCAGGCAGTGTTGCCAGCGCATGCAACGCCTGTTGAAAACTGCTGACAGGGATCACGCGCACGCCACCCGCGTAGCGCTTGGCCTCCCGGGCGTTATCCCCAGCCGGGACGAGGAAGAGCTTGATCCCGGTGCGCCGGACGCCGATCACCTTCTGCTTGACACCGCCGATCGGCAGGACCTCGCCCGCGAGATCCACCTCGCCGGTCGCCGCGACCCGGCATCCGTGGTCGACGTTGTGGCCGAGTTTCTCGAGGACGTCGAGCGCGAACGCGAGGCCGGCCGACGGGCCGCCGACGCCGTTCGCGTCGATCGTCACCTTGCGCGGCAGCCGGATATCGGCGGCCTGGCTGACGATGATCCCGATCATGCTTCGCGACGGGTCCTGGGGGTCGGCCACGAGCCGGACGTTCACCGTCTTGCTCTGTGCGCCACGCTGGAGCCCCAGCGCGACGGTGCTGCCGGGCTTGTGCGCATGCAGGAGCCGGCGCAGGTCGCCCGTCTCGCGCACCGGCTTGCCGTTCACGGAGACGACGACGTCCGTCGGCTGCACGAGACCGGCGGCGGGCACGTTCGGGCTCACGTCCTCGACGACCGCCCCGGTCGGCTTCGCATAGACCTTGTAGCCGGCCGCCCTGAGCGCGAGAGCCGCCGCGATCTGCTGTGACCGCGTCATCTCACGCTGATCCTGCTGCGCGCGCGCGGCGTCCGAGGTGCCGGGCGAGACCAGGGCGGAGGCGGGGACGATCTCGGCGCCTTCGCGCAGCCACGGGAAAAGCTTCTCGGCAAGGGTCGCCTTGCGCACGAAGATGTCGACGAAGTAGATCCCGCCGTCGGCAGAGGTCCGCGTCGCGCCCTGGACCGCCACGAGCGGAGAGACGGGATGCGCGCGGTCGGGCAGGAAGATGTAGCTCCCCGAGGGCGCGAACCACATGACCGCCGCGGCGATGAAGAGGACGAAGAGGAGGGCGGCCGCAACTTGAGCCGGGCGGCGGAGGTGTCTCACTATGGAAGCTTAGAGAAGGCCGCGCGTACGGCCGCCGTCTACCCGCACTACGGCGCCGGTCACGTAGCTCGCGCGATCCGAGGCGAGGAAGCAGACGACGTCGCCGATCTCCTCGGGACGGCCGAGGCGGCGTAGCGGAATGTCGGGCCATTCGGTCGGCAGATCGCGTCCCGCGAGGCGTGAGCGGGTCAGCTCGGTGAGGATCCCGCCGGTCGCAATCGAGTTGACGGTGATCCCCTTCGGGCCGAGCTCGTCGGCGAGGGTCTTCGCCCAGCCGATCACCCCGGGGCGAACGGCGTTCGAGGTCGCGAGCCACGGGATCGGCTCGGAGACGGAGATCGACTCGAGGTTGATGATGCGGCCGGCCTCGCTGCGCTCGAGCCACGGCAGGCAGTGGTTGGTGAGGTCGACCGTCGAGATCAGGAACGCCTCGACGGCGGCGCGGAGCGAGTCGGCGGTGAGCTCCGTGGCCGAGCCGGGCGGCGTGCTCGGCCCGTTGTTGACGAGGATGTCGATCTGGCCGAAGCGCTCGATCGTCTCGGTGACGATTCGCTCGCGAGCCTCGGCCACGGTGAGATCCGCGACGACGGGAAGGCCGCCGACGCGCTCCGCCTCGAGCACGAGCCGGTCGCGGCTTCTCGCCACCATCGCCACGTGCGCGCCGTCGGCCGCGAGCGACTCCGCGCAGGCGAGCCCGAGCCCGGACGAGGCGCCGCAGACGACCGCGACGCGTCCCTTGAGGCCGAGCTCCACCGCTACTTCCGCTTCAAAACGCCGACGACGTCGGTCACCGCGGCGGCCGATTCCCTGAGCATCCGCTTCTCGTCGACGCTGAGCTTGAGCTTGACGACCTCCTCGACGCCACCGGCGCCGAGCTTGGCCGGGACGCCCATGTAGAGCCCCTTGATCCCGTACTCGCCGGTGAGGTAGACGGTGCACGGGAGGACGCGCTTCTCGTCGAGCATGATCGCGTCGACCATCTGCGCGGCCGCCGCGCCCGGCGCGTACCAGGCCGAGGTGTTGAGCAGGTTCACCAGCTCGCCGCCGCCCTTGCGGGTGCGCTCGACCATCTTCGCGATCCGCGCCTTCGGCACGAGCTGGTCGAGCGGGACGCCGCCGACCGTGGTCGCCGAGACGACGGGCACCATCTGGTCGCCGTGGCCGCCAAGCACCATCGCGGTCACGTCCTTCACCGACGTGCCCGTCTCCCAGGCGATGAACGCCGAGAAGCGTGCAGTGTCGAGGATCCCGGCCATGCCGACGACGCGGCGCGTCGGGAACTTGGAGACGGCCTTGGCGACGTGGCACATCGCATCGAGCGGGTTCGAGACGACGACGATCACGCAGCCCGGTGAGTGCTTCACGACCTCCTTCGTGACCGAGCCGACGATCGCCTCGTTCGTGGTCACGAGGTCGTCGCGGCTCATTCCGGGCGAGCGCGGCTTGCCGGCGGTGATCACGACGATCTCGGAGCCCGCGGTCGCCTCGTAGTCGTTCGCGCCGACCACGTTCGGCTCGAAGCCGAGCACCGCGCCGGCCTGGTTCATGTCGAGGGCCTTGCCCTGCGGGAAGTTCGGGATGATGTCGACGAGCACCACGTCCGCGTAGTCGCGGCGTGCGAGCTCGAGCGCGCAGGTGGCGCCCACGTTGCCGGCGCCCACGACTGTGACCTTGCGTCTCATTGCGTCTCCAGTTTCTCGATGATCGCGTCGGCGTACTCGGCAGTGCCGACTGCGCTCGGGTCGTCGCGATTCGGTTTCAGGTCGTAGGTCACGCTCTTCCCCTCGCCGATCACGGCGGCGACGGCATCCTCGAGACGCGTCGCGGCGTCGGCCTCCCCGAGGTGGTCGAGCATCAGCTTGCCGGAGAGGATCATCGCGGTGGGGTTGACCCTGTTCAGTCCCTTGTACTTCGGCGCGGAGCCATGGGTCGCCTCGAACACCGCGGCGTCGACGCCGATGTTCGCCCCGGGCGCGACGCCGAGCCCGCCGACGAGTCCCGCGGTGAGGTCGGAGACGATGTCGCCGTAGAGGTTCGGCAGCACGAGCACGTCGAACTCCTCCGGCCGCTGGACGAGTCCCATGCAGACGGCGTCGACGAGGTTCTCCCACGGCTCGATGTCCGGGTAGTCCTTCGCCACCTCGCGGAAGATCTGGAGGAAGAGGCCGTCGGTGAACTTCATGATGTTGGCCTTCGTCACGCACGAGACGCGCTTGCGGCCGTGCTCGCGCGCGTAGTCGAACGCGTAGCGGGCGATTCGCTCGGAGGCCTCCGGCGAGATCGGCTTCACCGAGATTCCCGAGCTCGCGTCGATCTGGCGCGGCTGCATCGTGTTCAGCGTCTCGATCACCTCGCGCGCTGCGTCGCTGCCGGCCTCGTACTCGATTCCCGCGTAGAGATCCTCGGTGTTCTCGCGCACGATCACGATGTCGACGTGGTCGTAGCGGGTGCGGACGCCTGCATAGGTCTTGCACGGGCGCAGGCACGCGTAGAGGCCGAGCTCGTGTCGCAGCGCGACATTGACCGAGCGGAAGCCCGTGCCGATCGGCGTCGTGATCGGGCCCTTGAGCGCGACGCGGTTGTCGCGGATCGACTGGAGCGTCGATTCGGGCAACGGCGTGCCCTCTGCTTCCATCACGTCGACGCCGGCCTCGCGGACGTCCCAGTCGAACGCGATGCCCGTCGCCTCGAGCACTCGCCGGGTCGCCTCGGTGAGCTCGGGACCGGTGCCGTCACCGGGGATCAGCGTCACTCGGTGGGCCACGCGGCGATCATACGTAGAGTTCGCGCGATGACGCTTGCCGAGGCAGCAGCCCAGGCGGACGAGCTCGCGGCTCAGGGAGCCGAGCGCGAGCTGGCGGACCTGCGCAAGGAGTGGGACGAGGAGGTCGAGTCGGCCGCGCGCGACGCCGACTATCGCCTCCGCGCCCAGGCTTATCGCGCGATCGGCCAGTTCCGCTACAAGCAGAAGCTCGAGCTGCTGCGGCGCGGGCTCGAGGACGAGAGCCCGGCCTGCCGCGGCTCGGCGCTGATCTCGCTGGAGCTGCTCTCACGCGACCATCCGGGCGTCGTGAACAACGACCGTTCGCTGCTGCACCACATGGTCGCCGCGGACTCGAACAACGCGATTCGCCGCCTCGCCGTCGTCTGCCTGAAGAACGGATCGCCGCAGCGCGACACGATCGTGCTGCTCGAGGGAATCGCCGGCGACGACGAGCAGGACAACGACCTGCGCCAGAGCGCGCGCAAGGTCGCCGAGCAGCTGAACCGCAAGTCGCGCGCGCGCTAGCTCGCGGGGCGCCGGCGCTTCGCGTGCGGGTGCGCCTGGAAGTACACGTCGCGCCTGCGCGTGTCCGAGACGTGCGTGTACAGCTCGGTCGTGGCGAGGTCGGCATGGCCGAGCATCTCCTGCACGCTGCGGAGGTCGGCGCCGCCCTCGAGGAGATGCGTGGCGAAGGAGTGGCGCAGCAGGTGCGGGTGGACCCGGCCGGGCTCGAGGCCGGCCTTTTCCGCGAGGCGGCGGAGGATGAAGAACGCACCCGCTCGGGTGAGCGCGCCGCCCTGCGCGTTCAAGAACAGCTCCGGCCGGTGGCGCCGGTCGAGGTACGGGCGCCCGTGGGCGAGGTAGCGGCGCAGCGCCTCCGCCGCCTCGCGGCCGATTGGTACGACGCGCTCCTTCTGGCCCTTGCCGACGGCGCGCACGAGCCGGCCGTCGAGGTCGACGCCGCCGCGCTCGAGCCCGACCGCCTCGCTCACGCGCAGGCCGGCGCCGTAGAGGATCTCGACGAGGGCGCTGTCCCGCATCGCGCGCGGCGTCGTGCCGGCCGTCGCGTCGATCAGCCGCTCGACTTCGCCGGGTGAGAGCGTCCGCGGCAGCGTCCGCCGGCGGCGCGGCAGGTCGAGCTCGGCGGCGGGATTGTCGGAGCGCGCGCCCAGCAGCTGCTGGTGACGGTAGAACGAGCGCGCGGCGGCGATCCGGCGGGCGATCGTCGTCGCGGCCAGGCCCTCGACCCGCAGCTCGGCGATGTAGGCCTCGATCTGCTCGGTCGTGGCCGAGCCGGGCTCGTGCGAGAGGAACGCGGCCAGTGCGGTCAGGTCGCGGCGGTACGCCTCGACCGTGCGGGGAGCCCGACGCGCAGCGAGCAGCGCGAGGAATCCCTCGACGTCAGGATCGCGGGTGGGAGCTGTCATAGACCTTCCTCAGGCGGCGGGCGTCGACATGGGAGTAGATCTGCGTCGTCGAGAGCGAGCTGTGGCCGAGCAGCTCCTGGATCGTGCGGAGGTCGGCGCCGCCCTCGAGCAGGTGCGTGGCGAACGAATGGCGCAGGCGATGCGGGTGCCGAAGCGTGCGGCGGAGGGTCGAGGTGTCGAGCCGGCGGCCGCGCACGGAGACGAAGAAGGCGTCGCAGGCGCCCTTCGCTAGCTCCGGCCGTGCCTCGCGCAGGTAGCGGGCGGTCCAGTAGGCGGCCTCCTCGCCCAGCGGAACGATGCGCTCCTTGCCGCCCTTGCCGCGGACGTGAACGTGCTCCTGCTCGAAGTCGACGTCGGCGAGGTCGAGCCCGACCGCCTCGGCGCTGCGCAGGCCCGCGGAGTAGACGAGCTCGACGAGCGCGCGGTCGCGGAGCCCGCGTGGGCCCTCGTGCTCGAGCGCGGCGAGCAGCTCCTCTATCTCCTCGGCCTTCGGCGCGTCGGGCAGCCGGC
Organism: uncultured Actinomycetes bacterium; assembly: GCA_963718355.1. GTDB lineage: Bacteria > Actinomycetota > Thermoleophilia > Gaiellales > Gaiellaceae > CAVQZA01. The sequence goes on along the minus strand of CAVQZA010000014.1, from coordinate 4,213 downwards.
GGGCACGGCGCGGTGTGAGCGAGACGTCGGGGACGTTGGCCGCGCCGAGGGTGAAGCGGAGGAAGGAGCGCACTGCCGCGAGCTTCCGAGCAATCGTCGCGGGCGAGCGCTTCGGCCGCCCTCGCCCGAGCTCGGCCGCGTACTCGGTCAGCGCGCGGACGTCGATCTCCTCCACGGAGGTGCCGCGCAGCTCGAGCCAGTCGCTGAAGTCTGCGAGGTCGCTGCGGTAGGCGCGGCGGGTCGCCTCGGCGAGCGACGGACTGCGGAGAAAGCGGTCGACCTGGGCGCGCGTGTCCATCCGGCCCGAGTTCGCCGTCGGGCCTAGATCTCCCCCGGTAGAGCCGAGTAGAGGACGAAGTCCACCCGCCGTCGGAGCCGCACGTTGTAGCGCGCCGAGCGGACCACGCCCTCGCGTCTGTAGCCCGCCCGCTCGGCGACTCTGCACGACACCAGGTTCTCCGGCTCGATGCGCACCTGCACACGCTCGAGCCCGAGCTCCTCGAAGCCCCAGAGCGTGACGAGCCGCAGCGCGCGAGTCGTGAGGCCCCGACCGCGCGCGCCGGCGCTCAGCCAGTAGCCGATCTCGCCGGTGGCGCCGTCGATGTCGATCGAATTGAACCCGAGCCCGCCGACCACCTGCTCGGCCTCCGCGTCGAGTAGGGCGAACGGTAGGAAGAGCCCTGTGCGCCAGGCCTCGTTCGCCCGTGAGATCCACTCGCGCGCGTCCTTCGTCGTGTACGGGCTCGGCATCAGCTCGAGCCAGCGCTCGATCTCGGAGTCACCGTCGATCAGGCCCGGCAGGACCGCGATGTCCTCCTTGCGCCACGGACGCAGCGAGACGACGCCGTCGGTGAGAGGTGGGTCGGGCTGGCGGATCATGGCCGATCGTACCCCGACCGTTCCGCGGCGCGGCGGCGGGCGTTTCGTATAGCTTCCTTGGACGTGGAGGCGACACACGACGTACTCGTGGTCGGGGCCGGGTGCGCCGGGATGCGTGCCGCGATCGAGGCCCACGATGCAGGCGCCGACGTCGCGATCGTCTCGAAGCTGCACCCGACCCGCAGCCACTCCGGGGCGGCGGAGGGTGGGATCAACGCGGCGCTCGGCAACGCGGGGGAGGACAGCCCCGAGTCCCATGCGTTCGACACGGTCAAGGGCTCCGACTACCTCGGCGACCAGGACGCAATCGAGATCCTCGCGCGCGAGGCGCCCGGCGACATCTACCAGCTCGAGCACTGGGGGGCGGTCTTCTCGCGGCGCGAGGACGGCAAGCTCGCGCAGCGCCCGTTCGGCGCCGCCGGCTCGCCCCGCACGATCTACGCGGCCGACATCACCGGCCACGTCCTGATCCAGGTGCTCTACGAGCAGCTCGTGAAGCGCGACATCACCGTCTACGAGGAGTTCTTCGCCTGGAAGCTCGTCGTCGACGGCGGCCGCTGCACCGGCGTGATCTCGTGGGACCTCCTCAACGGCGGCCTGAAGTCCGTCGGCGCGAAGAGCATCGTGCTGGCGACAGGTGGCGCCGGCAGGCTCTACCGCGCCACAACGAACGCCTACGCCTGCACCGGCGACGGGATGGCGCTCGCGCTGCGCGCCGGCCTGCCGCTGAAGGACATGGAGTTCATGCAGTTCCACCCGACGACGCTCTACCCGTCCGGAATCCTGATCACCGAGGGCTGCCGCGGCGAGGGCGGGTTCCTGATCAACAAGGACGGCGAGCGCTTCATGCAGAAGTACGCGCCGAATGCGCTCGAGCTGGCTTCGCGCGACGTCGTCTCTCGATCCGAACAGACCGAGATCGACGCGGGCCGCGGGATCAACGGCTCGGTCTTTCTCGACCTGCGCCACCTCGGCGCCGAGCGGATCATCGAGCGCCTGCCCGGCTCGCGCGAGCTTGCGATGACCTATGCGGCGGTCGATCCGATCTACGACCCGATCCCCGTCCGGCCCGGCGCCCACTACCACATGGGCGGCGTCGAGACCGACAACGACGGGGCGACGGAGCTGCCCGGCCTGTACGCCGCCGGCGAGGTCGCCTGCGTCTCGGTGCACGGCTCGAACCGGCTCGGCGGCAACTCGCTGATGGAGACGATCACCTTCGGCCGCCGCGCCGGCCGCACCGCCGCAGAGGATGCGCTTTCCGCAGGCCCGGCCGCACCGGTGCCCGAGTCCGCGGAGCGTGACGCCGAGCGCGAGCTCGAGGGCCTGCTGGCGCGCAGCGGAGGCGAGCGCCCGTGGCAGGTGCGCGACGAGCTCGGCGCCTCGATGCTCGAGAACTTCGGCGTCTTCCGCCAGGGCGAGAGGATGGAGGCGCAGCTCGGGATCATCGCGGGCCTCCGCGAGCGCTACGACAACGTCTACGTCGAGGACAAGGGCGAGGTCTTCAACAGCGACCTGACGCAGATGATCGAGCTCGGCTACCTCCTCGACCTCGCCGCGTGCATGCTCGACGCCGGGCTCGCCCGCACCGAGAGCCGCGGCGCCCACTCCCGGCCCTACGACTACCCTGGGCGGGACGACGAGAACTTCCTCAAGCACTCGATCACGCGATGGAACGGCAGCGGGCCGGAGCTCAGCTACAAGGAGGTCCGGATGACGAAGTGGACTCCCGAGGAGCGGAAGTACTAGATGAAGATGGCACTCAAGATCTGGCGCTACGAGTCGGCCACCGGCCAGAAGGCGCTGAAGGAGTACGAGTTCGACGCGCCCGACGAGGCGACGCTGCTCGACTGTCTCGACATCGTCAAGGACCAGCAGGACGGCTCGCTGGCCTACCGGAAGAGCTGCCGGATGATGATCTGCGGCTCCTGCGGGATGCGCATGGACGGCGCGGCGGTGCTCGCGTGCTGCACGCGGATGTACGAGATCGCCGAGGCCGGCCACGTGCCCGTGATCTCCGCGATGGGGAACCTGCCCGTCGTGAAGGACCTCGTCGTCGACATGGATCCGTTCTGGGCGAAGTTCAAGGCGATGAAGCCGTGGCTCCAGCCCGGCTACGCCGAGCCGCCGGAGGGCAAGGAGTTTCGCCTCACGCAGGAGGAGATGAACCCGATCCACAAGGAGTCGCTCTGCATCAACTGCGGCTGCTGCGTCTCGGAGTGCAACGCGATGGATTCCGACCCCGAGTTCCTCGGCCCCCAGGCGCTCGCCAAGGGGATGCGCTTCGTCGGCGACCCGCGCGACAACGCGACGGTCGAGCGGCTCGAGGAGTACAGCGGCCAGCACGGGATCTGGGAGTGCACGCGCTGCTACTTCTGCAACGAGCGCTGCCCGAAGGGCGTCGACCCGCGCGACGCGATCGCGAAGCTCGGCGCCGAGGCCGTCCGGCTCGGGATCGACCGCGACATGGGCGCGAAGCACGCGAAGTGGTTCGTCACCTCGGCGAAGACGACGGGTTGGCTGCGCGAGACCGAGCTCGTCCCCAAGACGCAGGGCATCGTCCGCTCGATCAAGGACACGAAGTTCGCGATGGGCCTCGCGAAGGTCGGCAAGGTGCCGCTGCCGTTCCCGCCGCACGTCGCCAAGGACGTGAACGAGTCGCGCGCTCTCTACGACCTCGTCAAGGCGCAGGGCCGCGACGGCGCCACGGGGATCGTGCAGGGCGAGAAGGCGCTCGCCGCGATCGACCACGGCAGCCATGGCGGAGAGCGCGACCCGTACGGGCCCGATTCGTTTCCGCGCCCCTACCTGCCGAACGAGGAGGCTGGTTCGTGAAGAAGGTCGCGTACTACAAGGGCTGCCTCGCCTCGCTTTCGGCAAAGGAGCTGGACTCGGCGACGCAGGCGCTCGCGCCGAAGGTGGGGCTGGAGCTCGAGGAGCTGGAGTCGGTCACCTGCTGCGGCGCCGGCGACATCCACGAGGCGGAGCCGGACTACTACCTCCACCTCAACGCGCGGATCCTCTCCTACGCGGAGTCGACCGGAGCCGACACGCTGCTCACGATCTGCAACGTCTGCACGCTGAATCTGCGCCAGGCGAACTGGCAGCTGAAGAACGACGACGAGCTGCGCGGGCGCGTCAACGAGAATCTCCAGTCGGTCGGCGTCGCGGCCTACAACGGCACCGTCGACGTGCGCCACCTTCTCTGGGAGATCTCCGAGGGCCCGGGCTACGAGCTGCTCCAGCACGCCGCGCACAAGGGACTGAAGGGCCTGAAGATCGCGCCGTTCTACGGCTGTCAGATCCTGCGTCCCTCGAAGCTGCTCGGGTTCGA
>CAVQZA010000013.1:0-289239 GCA_963718355.1 uncultured Actinomycetes bacterium | reverse complement strand
CCTGCAGGCCCGGCTTTCGCGCGAGCTCCGGATGAAGCGGACTCCGCAGCTGGCCTTCGAGTACGATCCCTCGGTCGAGCGTGGTGTCCACATGTCTCGATTGATCGATGAGCTCGCTTCAGACCACGACGAGTGACCTGCAGGCGGTCGCCGAGGCGCTTCGCGCGCACGACCGCTTCGTGCTCACCACACACGAGAATCCCGACGGCGATGCCCTCGGCTCGTTGCTCGCGCTCGATCTCGCGCTGAAGAGTCTCGGCAAGGACGTCGTGATGGCGATGCCGACCCCGGCGCCTCGCCCCGCCGAATACGGGTTCATGGATCTCTCGCAGGTGCTTCGCGAGTGGCCGGCAGACGTGGCCGAGCGCGTCTTCGTCGCCGTCGACTGCGCGAACGAGAGCCGCATCGCCGACCCCGAGGTGCTGGGGCGCGTGCCGCTGATCATCGACATCGACCACCATCACGACAACTCCCGCTTCGGTCAGATCAACCTGATCGTCGCCGACGCCTCGTCGACCGGCGAGGTGCTGCGCGACGTCTTCCGCGAGCTCGACGTGAAGCTCACGCCGGAGATCGCCGAGGCGCTGTACGTGGCGCTCGTGACCGACACCGGCCGCTTCCAGTACACGAACACGACGCCAAAGGCGCACGGGCTCGCCAAGGAGCTGCTCGAGGCGGGAGCCGACGTCCATCGCGTGTTCCAGGAGGTCTACGAGTCGATGGAACTCGCGAAGCTGAAGCTCCTCGGACGGGCGATCGAGCGCGTGCAGGTCTACGAGGGCGGTCGGATCGTGATCTCGTATCTCATCCGCACGGACTTCGCCGACGTCGGCGCAGCCGAGCCGTACTCGGAGGGGATCATCGACTCTCTGCGCGCGGTCGACGGCGCCGAGCTGGCGGTCCTGATCCGAGAGCCGCCGCGTTCCGACGGGCCGACGCGCCGCGTCTCGTTGCGCGCCTCCGTCGACGAGCTCGACGTCTCGCTGATCGCGCGCGGCGCGGGCGGGGGAGGGCACCGGCAGGCCGCGGGATTCTCGAGCGAGGCCTCCGTCGAGGAGATCACGGAGTTCATCCGGAGCGCGTACCGGGAGCAGCGCGACGGTGCCGCCGCGCGCTCTTGAGCCTGCCGGGGTGATCCTCGTCGACAAGCCGGCGGGCCCCTCGTCGTTTGCCGTCGTGAACCGCATCCGTTCCCGCACGGGCGCCCGCACGGGCCACGCGGGCACGCTCGACCCGTTCGCGACCGGGCTCCTCGTGCTGCTCTCTGGAAGCGCGACGCGGCTCGCGCCGCAGTTCGTCGGGCTCGACAAGCGCTACGTGACGGAGATCGACCTCGCCGCGCGCACGGACACCGGCGACCGCGAAGGCCAGGTCGTCGACGAGCACGAGCCGCCGAGCCGCGAGGAGCTCGACTCGCGGCTCGAGGCGCTGCGAGGCGAGATCGAGCTGCGGGTCCCGGCCGCCTCGGCCGTGAAGATCGACGGCGAGCGCGCCTACAAGCTCCATCGCAAGGGAATCGAGGTCGAGATGCCCATCCGCCGCAGCACCGTCCGCGAGCTCCGGCTCGTCGCGTTCGACGGCCGCGTCGCAACGCTCGACCTGCTGGTCTCTTCGGGCACCTACGTGCGTGCGATTGCCGACGCGCTCGGCGGCCACTGCGTCTCGCTGCGGCGAACCGAGGTCGGGCCGTTCCGGATCGACGAAGCCGACGAGGAGCGGATCGTCCGTTCCGAGGACGCGCTGGCGCGGCTGTGAAGGTCGCGCACACTCCGGCGGAGCTCGACCGCAAGCCGCGGGCGGTCGCGATCGGCGCTTTCGACGGCGTCCATCGCGGGCACCGCGGCGTGATCCAGACCGCCGTCGACACCGGCCTTGCGGCGACCGTCGTCACCTTCGAGCCGCATCCCCGGATCGCGTTCGGGCACCGCGTCGAGCTGATCACGACGCTCGAGCGGCGGCTCGAGCTCCTCGAGGAGGCCGGCGCTGAGTCCGTTCTCGTCGTCGCGTTCACGCCCGAGGTGATGCAGCTCGCACCCGAGACATTCGCCGAGGGCTACCTCCGCGCGATCGGCGGCGAGGTCGTGGTCGCGGGCGACGACTTCCGCTTCGGGCACGGCCGCACCGGCGATCTCGAGCTGCTCCAGCGCCTCGGCTTCGACGTGCGAACCGCGCCCGAGGTCGACGGCGTCTCGTCCTCCGCGATCCGAACTCTCGTCGTCGACGGCGACATGGCGGGAGCCGCACAGCTGCTCGGTCGCCCGCCGGAGCTCGACGGAATCGTCGTCCCGGGCGAGCGGCGCGGCGGCACGCTCGGCTATCCGACCGCGAACCTAGGCATCGACACGAGCCTCCTCGTCCCGCGCTACGGCATCTATGCAGGCGCCGCCCGCGGCCACAGAGCGGCGCTCTCGATCGGCACGAATCCGCACTACGGCGGCACGGAGCGGCGCATCGAGCCTTACCTCCTCGACTTCGAGGGAGACCTGTACGGACAGCGGCTCGTGGTCGAGGTCTGGGCGCGCCTCCGGGACGAGCGCGCGTTCGAGAGCGAAGCGGCGCTGATCGAGCAGATCGCCCTCGACGTCGAGGCAACGCGCGACACTGTCCGTCCCGTCTGACCCGCAAGAATGCGGTGCTCGCGGCATCTTCCTGAGCATGGGGGAAGAGACGACGCTCACGGTCTATCAGAGCGTCCGCTGCCTGGAGTGCGGGGCCGTTTACGCCAAGCCGGATCGAGGTGGCACGCTCAACGCGAATCCCGGCTGCCCCGACTGCACCTATATCGGGTGGCTGCCGCTCACGGTCCCGGTGACCCCGCGGCTCGTCCGTCCGCGCTCGTTTCCGCTGCACTGAGCCGGATCGCTGGTACTCTGGACGCGACCCCGGTCTCGGCCGTACGCGTTTCCTTGCGCGGCGTGCGGGGACCGGCGGAGTCCACTACACGGAGGTTCGATGACTCTCACCAAGGAAGCAAAGTCTGAGATTTTCAAGAAGCACGGCCGGCACGAGTCCGATACGGGCTCGCCGGAGGCGCAGATCGCAATGCTCACGGAGCGGGTCAATCAGCTCACCGAGCACCTGCGCACCCATCCGAAGGATCACTATTCGCGGCGGGGACTCCTCAAGCTCGTGGGCCAGCGCCGGCGCTTCCTGAACTATCTCCAGAAGCACAATCTCGAGGGCTACCGTGCCCTCATCAAGGAGCTGGGGCTCAGGCGCTAGTTCACAGGGAGGGTGGAGTTTGGGCGAGCGCCGCGTAGGCGACGCTGTCCCAAACGTCCACCCTCCACCCATACAGCAGAGTGGAGGAATAGAGAGATGAGTATTGCAACCGAGCGCCAGACCTCGGTTACCGTCGCGGTTGGCGAAGAGTCGATCACGTTCGAGACCGGCAAGCTGGCGAAGCAGGCGGACGGCGCTGTCGTCGTCCGTGCGGGCGAGACCATGGTGCTCGCAACTGCTGTGGGACGGCCGGAGGCCCGTGAGGGCGCCGACTTCTTCCCGCTGACCGTCGACGTCGAGGAGCGGATGTACGCCGCGGGCAAGATCCCCGGCGGCTTCTTCAAGCGCGAGGGCCGCGCCACCGAGCGCGCCACCCTGACCGCGCGGATGATCGACCGCCCGATCCGGCCGCTGTGGCCGAAGGGCTTCCGCAACGAGGTGCAGGTCATCTGCACCGTCCTGTCGGCCGACCTCGTCGTGCCGCACGACATCCTTTGCATCAACGGCGCCTCCGCGGCGCTGATGCTCTCGCCGCTGCCGTTCTTCGGTCCCGTCGGGGCCGTTCGGATCGGGCTGATCGACGGCAAGCTCGTCGTCAATCCGACGCTGCAGGAGTCGTACGAGGACAGCGAGCTCGACCTGATCGTCGTCGGCACCAAGGACGCGCTGACGATGGTCGAGGCCGGCGCGGACGTCGTGCCCGAGGCAACGCTGCTCGAGGCGCTCGACATCGCCCAGGGCGAGATCCGGAAGCTGTGCGAGGCGCAGGAGGAGCTCCGCGCCGCCGTCGGCAAGCCGAAGTGGCTCGACATGGACATGACCGCCGAGCTCGAGGGCTCGCACGGCGCGGCGATCGACGCCCGCATCCAGGGCGAGGGCCTGGCCGGGGCCGGCGCGATCGTCGACGAGCTGGTGGAGGAGCTTTCCCCGCCGGTGACGATGGAGTCGACCGAGGCGGACATCACGCGTCGCACCCAGGTGCGCTCGAGCCTCAACCTGCTGCTCGAGAAGCAGCGGCAGGCCGCGGTGGAGGGCCCGGTGCGCGAGCAGTTCGAGGCCGACCTCGTCGCCCTCACCGAAGCCGAGCAGGACTCGAAGGAGCTCAAGTCGGCGAAGCGGCATCTGCTCTTCGAGCGGATCATCGACACGGTCGAGCTGCCGTTCCCGGTCGGCCCTGACGGCGACAGCGGGAAGGACTCGCTGACGAAGAGCTTCATCAAGAAGGCCGCCGAGGCGATCTACAAGAACATCGTCCGTCGCAAGATCGCGATCGACAAGCGCCGGCCGGACGGTCGTGGCGCCGAGGAGATCCGCCCGATCGAGTGCGAGGTGGGAGTCTCCCCGCGCACGCACGGCTCGGGGCTCTTCACGCGCGGGCAGACGCAGATCCTCACGCTCTGCACGCTCGGCACCGCGAAGGAGGGTCAGCGGATCGACGACCTCTCCCTCGAGAACGACCGCCGCTACATGCACCACTACAACTTCCCGCCCTACTCGGTCGGGGAGACGGGCTTCATGCGCGGCCCGAAGCGGCGTGACATCGGTCACGGCGCGCTCGCACAGCGGGCGCTCGAGCCGATGATCCCGCCGACCGACGAGTTCCCGTACACGATCCGCCTCGTCTCCGAGACGCTCGAGTCGAACGGCTCGTCGTCGATGGGCTCGGTCTGCGGCTCGACTCTCTCGATGATGGACGCGGGTGTGCCGATCAAGGCGCCTGTCTCCGGCATCGCGATGGGCCTCGTGATGGAGGGCGGCGAGTACACGATCCTCACCGACATCCAGGGTGCGGAGGACCACCTCGGCGACATGGACTTCAAGGTCGCAGGCACCAAGGAGGGCGTCACCGCGCTCCAGATGGACATCAAGATCGGTGGGCTGACCCGCGAGATCCTGGGCCAGGCGCTCGAGCAGGCGAAGCGGGCCCGGGCCTCGATCCTCGACAAGATGCTCGAGGTGATTCCCGAGCCGCGTGGTGCGCTCGCAGAGCACGCGCCGCGGATCTCGTCGGTGAAGATCAACCCCGAGTTCATCGGCATGGTGATCGGCAAGGGCGGCGAGACGATCCGCGGCCTCGAGGCCGATTACGACGTCCAGATCGACATCGGCGAGGACGGCACGATCATGATCTACGCCACCGAAGGCACCAAGGCCGACGCCGCGATCTCCGCAATCCAGGCGCTGACCAAGGAGCCCGAGGTCGGTGACACGTACACCGGCAAGGTCGTCAAGACCACGCAGTTCGGCGCGTTCGTCGAGCTGAAGAAGGGCACCGACGGCCTGCTCCACGTCTCGAACGTGGGCCCGGGCCGGGTCGGCCACATCGAGGACGTGATCGCGCGCGGCGACGTGCTCGACGTCATCGTCCAGGAGGTCGACAAGGCTCGTGGCCGGATCGGCCTCAAGCTGGTCGCCAAGCACGAGGACGGCCGCATGGTGCAGCCCGAGGAGCTCATCGAGCGCGCGAAGAGCGCGCCTCCGCGTGAGCCCGAGGAGGAGCGTCCTCGCCGCAGCGGCGGCGATCGCGGCGGTCGCCGGTAGGGATAGGGGATAACGCGCCGGCCGCTGTTTTCCCGCGGCCGGCGCGTCTCTCCACGCGTAGGCTGTGACCGTGCAGAAGTACACGCTCACAGAGCTCGACTCCGGCGAACGCGTCGTCTCGGAGAAGGTGCCGGGCGTGCGCTCGGTGGCGATCGGCTTCTGGATCGGCTCGGGCTCGCGCGACGAGCGCCCCGACCGGGCCGGCGTCTCACATTTCATCGAGCACCTGCTGTTCAAGGGCTCGCGGCGCCACGGCGCGCAGGAGATCGCGGAGATCTTCGACGAGATGGGCAGCGAGCTGAACGCCGCGACGTCACGCGAGCACACCGTCGTCTACACGCGGATTCCCGACTCGCATCTCGAGCGGGCGCTCGAGGTGATGACCGAGATGGTCTTCGAGCCGACGTTCGCCGAGCTCGACGCCGAGCGCGAGGTCGTGCTCGAGGAGATCGCGATGTACGAGGACTCGCCGGGTGAGGCCGTCCATGACCTGTTCTCGGAGGCCGTGTTCGGCGGGCACGCGCTCGGGCGGCCGGTGATCGGCACCGTGGAGGTGATCGGCGGGATCGGCCGTCGTGCCGTCGCCGCGTATCACTCCTCGGCGTACGTCGAGTCGAACGTCGTGATCGCGGCCGCGGGGAACGTCGACCATGACCAGCTCGTGCGCGTGGTGCGTCGCGAGGGCGCGGGCGGGGGCGTGGGCCGGCCGCCGCTGCGACGGCCACTCGTGAAGGCGCCTCCGCCGGGGCTCCGGTTCGCCCGCAAGGAGACCGAGCAGTACAACGTCTGCGTCGGCGCGCCGGGGATCTCGCGCTCCGACCGCCGCCGCTTCGCCGCATCGCTGCTCGACTCGATCCTCGGCGGCTCCGCGTCGTCGCGCCTGTTCCAGGAGATCCGGGAGAAGCGCGGGATGGCGTATTCCGTCTACAGCTTTGCGTCGCAGTACACCGACACCGGCCTGATCGGCGTCTACGTGGGCACGCGCGAGGAGAACGTCGGGCCGTCGCTCGAGATCGTCTCCGAGCAGATCGCGGACATCGCGGCGGGCAACCTCCGCACGCGCGAGCTCGAGCGCGCGAAGGAGAACCTGAAGGGCCGGATCATGCTCTCGATGGAGTCGACGTCGAACCGGATGAGCCGGCTCGGCAAGTCGCTGATCACCGACGCCGAGCTCCTCTCGTTCGAGCGGATCATCGCCGAGATCGAGAGCGTCGACGGCGACGAGGTGAGCGAGCTGGCGGCGCTTCTACTCGCGCCGGAGCGGCTCTCTGCGGCCGGGATCGGCACGAGCGAGGACGTCTTCCGCGCCGCGGTCGAGCGGGTCAACCCCGCACTGGCGGCGAAGGCGGCGGCGTGAAGATCGTCTTCTACGGGCGCAGCGGAAAAGTCGGTCGCGCGGTCGCCGGACGTCTCGAGGCCGCCGGGCACGAGCTGGTCGAGCTCGAGGACGCGGACGTCGCCGTCGACTTCACCCGGCCCGATGCCGTCGCCGCAATCGTCGAGAGCTGCATGGCGCGCGGAGTGCCCGTCGTGATCGGGACGACCGGATTCGACCGTGACCAAGTCGACGCCCTGGGGCGCAAGACCGGCGTCGCGGCATTCCACGCTCCGAACTTCTCGCTCGCCGCCGTCCTGATGATGCGGTTCGCCGCCGAGGCGGCCAGGCAGCTGCCCCATGCCGCGATCATCGAGCTGCACAACGAGGCGAAGGTCGATGCGCCGTCGGGCACGGCCCTTGCGACGGCGGCGGCAATGGGCACCTCGCCGGAGATTCACTCGGTGCGGCTGCCCGGGCTCGTCGCGCATCAGGAGGTGCTGTTCGGCGGGGACGGCGAGCTGCTGACGATCCGCCACGACACGTTCGCGCGCGAGTCCTTCGCCCCGGGCGTGCTCCTCGCGGTCGAGCGAGTCCGCTCGCTCCCGGCCGGGCTCACCGTTGGGCTCGAGACGCTCCTCTAGGTCGCACCTGCTCTTGTAGGGCGTACCTCAAGGTAGGTCCCATCCCAAACCCCCTCCCACCCACGGGGCTAAGACGGTAGCGCCTGGCGGCGTACCTGAATGTGCCGGCTTCGTGCCAAAACTCGCCGACGCGTAGAATCGACACGTGCTCGGCGAGATCCTGACCGCGATCGCGACGCCGTTCTCGGCAGACGGGACGCTCGACCTCGGCCGCTTCCGTGAGCTCGCGCGGTTCCTCGTCGAGAACGGCTCCGACGGGCTCGTCGTGGCCGGCACGACCGGCGAGGCGCCAACGCTCACCGACGCCGAGCGCCTCACGCTCTTCGCCGCCGCGGTCGAGGAGGTCGGCGAGCGCGCAACCGTGATCGCCGGCACCGGCACGTACTCGACCGCGCACTCCGTCCACCTCACCGAGCAGGCGCACGCACTCGGCGTCGACGGCTTCCTCGCGGTGACGCCGTACTACAACAAGCCTCCGCCGCGCGGGATCGTCGAGCACTTCAAGGCGATCGCCGCCGCCAGCGACCGGCCGGTCGTCGTCTACAACATCCCGAGCCGCGTCGTGATCAACATCGAGCCGGAGACGCTCGCCGAGCTCGCAACGATTCCGACGGTCACGGCGGTCAAGCAGGCGAACCCGGATCTCGGGCAGGCGCGCATGATCCTCGCCGAGACCGACCTCGCGCTCTACGCCGGCGACGACGACCTGCTGCTGCCCTTCCTCGAGCTGGGCGGCGCGGGCGGGGTCTGCGTCCACACGCACGTCGTCGGGCCCCAGGTTCAGGAGCTCGTGCGACGCTTCCGCGACGGCGACCTCGAAGGCGCCCGCGCGCTCGACGAGGAACTGCGCCCCGCGATCGAGCTGCTCCGCGTCGTCGTCAATCCAATCTCGATCAAGGCCGCGCTGAGCCTGCTCGGTCACGAGGTCGGCGGTCTCCGCCTGCCGCTCGTCGAGGCGAGCCCCGATGAGGTCGTTCAGATTCGCAGTTGCCTCGAGCGCCTCGGCCTCCTCGCAGCCGCGCCCGCGTAGACTCAGCCCCATGCTCCGAATCATCCCGCTCGGCGGCCTCGGCGAGGTCGGCAAGAACATGACCGTGTTCGAGCTCGACGGCGAGATCGTCGTCATCGACGCTGGGCTTGCGTTCCCGCGCGACGAGCACCTCGGCGTCGACCTCGTCCTGCCGGACATGACCTACCTGAAGGATCGCGCCGGCCAGGTGCGCTCGGTGATCCTCACGCACGCGCACGAGGACCATGTGGGCGCGCTGCCCTACCTGCTGCGTGAGGTTCCGGTCCCGAAGATCTTCGGCACGCGCTTTACGCTCGGGCTCGTGAAGTCGAAGCTCGACGAGCACGGGCTGCTGCGCGCCGTCGAGCTGATCGAGGTCGATCCCGCGGCCGGCTCGTTCCAGACAGGCCCCTTCACCGTCGAGCTCGTGCGCATGGCGCATTCGATCCCGGACGCTGCGGCGGTCGTGCTGACCTGCTCCGCCGGCACCGTAGTTCACACCGGCGACTACAAGATCGATCACACGCCGGTCGACGGCTTCCGCACCGATGTCGGCCGGCTCGCCGAGATCGGCAACCGCGGCGTCGACCTGATGCTCGGCGACTCCACGAACGCCGAGCGGCCCGGCTTCACGCCGTCCGAGCGCACCGTCGGCGAGGCTTTCCGCACGATCATCCCGCAGCGCGAGGGCCGGATCCTGATCGCCTCGTTCGCCTCGAACGTCCACCGCGTCCAGCAGGCGATCGACGTCGCGCTGCAGACCGGGCGCAAGGTCTGCGTGGTCGGCCGCTCGATGCGCAAGAACGTGAACATCGCGCGCAGCCTCGGCTTCATGGACGTGCCCGACGACGCGATCGTGCAGCCGAAGAACCTCGGCGACCTCGCTCCGCACGAGACGATGATCGTCTGCACCGGTAGCCAGGGCGAGCCGCTCTCGGCGCTGACGCGGATCGCCTACAACGACCATCCGACGGTCACGGTCGAGCGCGGCGACACGGTGATCATCTCGGCGAAGCCGGTGCCCGGGAACGAGCTCCGCGTCCACGACGCGATCAACCGGTTGACGCGGTCGGGCGCCGAGGTGCTGCATCAGGAGAACGCGGCGGTGCACGTGTCCGGCCACGCGTGCCAGGAGGAGCAGCGCCTGATGCTCGCACTCGTCCGGCCCAAGGCCGTGATGCCGATCCACGGCGAGTTCCGGATGCTCGAGGCGCACGCGAAGCTCGCGCGCGAGGCCGGGGTGCCCGCGAACGCGATCGTGCTGGCCGAGAACGGCACCGTCGTCGGCCTCGACGCCGACGGCGCGCGCGTGATCGACAAGGTCGACGCGGGCATGACCTTCGTCGACGGGCTCGGCGTGGGGGATATCCACGACGTGGCCCTCCGTGACCGGCGCCGGCTGGCCGAGGACGGTGTTCTGATCGTCGTTGCGACCGTTGGCGAGGACGGAGAGGCGCCGGCGCCGGAGCTGATCGCACGCGGCTTCGGCGAGGGAGCGGAGCCGCTCCTCGACGAGCTTCGCGAGGAAGCGGCCGAAGTCTTCACCGAGTGCCTCAACGACGACATCACCGAGATCAAGCTTCTCCAGGAGCATCTGCACGACGCGCTCGCCCACCTCGTGTACGACCGCACGGGTCGCCGCCCGATGATCCTGCCGGTGGTCGTGGAGGTATGAGGCTCCGTCATCTGCCCGGGTGGGCCGACGTGATCGAGGAGCACGCCGCCGAGCCCGAGACCGCGCGACAGCTCGTCGGCCAGCTCGGCGCCTGCGAGGCGTCGGCGCTCGCCTTCTGCCGGCTGCTCGAGCGGTGGGCGCGCGGAGAGGCGTCGCCGGGAACACCGGGCGGCCGGCAGGCGTCGCTCCGGCATGCGGCCGATCGCGCGGAGACTGCGATCGCCGGCCTCGAGCGCCCGCTCGAGCGCTATCTCATCGAGCTGGAACCGGAGCGCGGGCCCGAAGGGCGCTCGTGGTACGGCGGGCCGGGTCGCGCCGAGCTGATGGACTGGGAGCCGGTGCTCATTCGCGCCGGTGTCGACGTCGCGCCGATCCGCGTCGCGCAGGCCTACCTCGAGCTCGCCGTGCTCGTGCGCGCGCTCGCGGGGCTCGCGGACATCGCGCGCGTCGAGCTCGACCCCGATCCGTCTTCGCTCTGGGCGGGTCTCTTCGACCTGCGCGAGAACCTGCTCGGCCGTGCGCACGACGACCTCCGCGCCATTGCCGCCTAGCGTCACCGTCGTCGGCTCCGCGAACGTCGATCTCGTCGCGCGCTGCGCGCGGCTGCCACGGCCGGGCGAGACGGTCACAGGAGCGGTCTTCGAGCGGATCCCCGGCGGCAAGGGCGCAAACCAGGCGGTCGCCGCGGCGAGGCTCGGTGCGCACACGCGCTTCATCGGGCGGATCGGCACCGACGACCTCGTGCTGCGCTCGCTCGAAGCCGAAGGCGTCGACATCTCGGGGGTTCACCGCGACGACGGCGAGAGCGGTGTCGCACTGATCCTCGTGGACGCCGAGGGCGAGAACGTGATCGCCGTCGCTCCGGGAGCGAACGCTCGCCTGGTCGAAGCGGACGTGTACGGGGTCGCGGCCGACGCGGTGCTCTGCCAGCTCGAGATCCCGATCGTGGCCGTTGCCGCGGCAGCCGCTCAGGCCCAGGGCCTCTTCTGCCTCAACGCGGCCCCCGCGATCGAGGTTCCGGTCGAGGTGCTGCGCCGCGCCGACCTCGTCGTGGTCAACCGCTACGAGCTCGAGGCGCTCGCGGAGACGCCTCGCCTCGTCGCGCTGACCCTCGGCGCCGAGGGAGCCGTGCTGCTCGAAGGCGGGGAGGAGGTGACCCGCGCGGTGCCTCCGTCCGTCACCGCGGTCGACGGCACCGCCGCCGGCGACGCCTTCTGCGCTGCGCTGCTCGTCTCCCTGCTCGAAGCGCGCGACCGTGAAGAGGCCCTGCGTCGCGCCTGCGCCGCCGGAGCGATCGCGGCCTCGCGCCCCGGCGCACAACCCTCACTGCCCACCGCCGCCGAGCTGGACGAGATACTGCGCACATGAGCACGCCGATCCTTCTCGACTGCGATCCCGGCCACGACGACGCGATCGCGCTCTTCCTGGCGCTCGCGAGCCCCGAGCTCGAGCTCGTCGGAGTCACCACCGTCGCGGGCAACCAGACGCTCGACAAGACGACGGCGAACGCAATCCGGCTGCTCGATGCCGTCGGCCGCGCCGAGATCCCGGTTGCCGCCGGCGCCGACCGGCCCATCGTCCGCGAGCCCTACGTCGCCGCATATGTTCACGGCGAGTCCGGCCTCGACGGCCCCGACCTGCCGCCGCCGAGCCGCGCTCCCGACGAGCGCCACGCGGTCCAGTTCCTCGCCGACACGCTGAACGCGGCCGAGCGCCCGATCACCGTCGTCCCGGTCGGGCCGCTGACGAACATCGCGCTGCTGCTGGCGTTGCATCCCGACATCGTCGAGCGGATCGAGCGCATCGTGCTGATGGGCGGCGCGATCGCCGAGGGCAACGTCACGCCCGCGGCCGAGTTCAACATCTGGGCCGACCCGGAGGCCGCGCGTCGCGTCTTCGCGAGCGGCGTCGACCTGACGATGGTTGGCCTGGACGTGACGCACCGGGCGCTCGTCGGCGAGGCCGAGGCCGAGCGGATGCGCGCCGCGGGCGGCGCCGGTGGGATCGTCGCCGACCTGCTGACCTTCTACGGCCGCTTCCACGCGGAGCAGTACGGCTGGGCGGGCTCGCCGATCCACGACGCCGTCGCAGTCGCCCAGGTCGCGCGGCCGGACCTGCTCGAGACGAAGTACCGCCGTGTCGACATCGACTGCTCGTGGGAGCTGTCGCGCGGCCGCACCCTCGTCGACCTCTGGTCGCGAATGGGCCAGCCGGCGAACTGCCACGTGGCCACGGGAATCGACGCGCCGGGCTTCGTCGATCTCCTGGTCGAGCGCATCTCGTCGCTGCCATAGGGAGGAGGGCCGAGGCGGCCCACGAACCTCCGGGTATGGCGCCGCGCAAGCGCACCACTAAGGCACGCCCGAAGTCCTCCGCTCCGGCCCGGAAGCGGATGCGGGCCAAGCCGGGGCGCGCTCACGCGCATCGCACCGAGCTCTGGGGGCTCGTGCTGCTCGCGCTCGGCATCTTCTTCGGGGCGCTGCTCTACCTTGGCTGGAACGGCGGTGTCGTCGGCGGGGCGATCTCCGACACGATCACCACGGTCGTGGGCGATGCCGGCTATGTGCTTCCGGTCGCGCTCGTGGCGCTCGGGGGCCTGATGGTCGCGCGGAGCACGCTCGTGGACGTGCGCCCGTTCAGGACGGGGCTCGCAGTGAGCGCGTTCGGGTTGATGCTCACCCTCGGCGCGAACGGCGGCTGGGTCGGCCTTCACCTCGACCACCTCTTCTCCGCGCTGCTCGGCTCGACGGGAGCGACGATCGTCGGCGTCACGACGCTCGCCGTGGGGCTCCTGCTGCTCACCGGAGCATCGCTCGGCGCGATCCTGCGCCGCTCCGGCCACGCGATGCGCAAGGCCCACACGCATGCGCGCCGGCTGCGCACGCGGTCCGCGCTCGCCGAAGCGCCTACTGCCGTCATCGCGCCGATGCCGATGCTGCACGCGGTCGAGCCGCCGGTAGACGTCGAGCATGACTATCCCGACGTCGTCTCAGAGACCGGGCCACCGCCGCTCCTCGCCTACGAGCCCGAGCACGCCGCCGAGGAGGAGCCGGATCAGACGAGCCTGTTCGACTCGCTCCCCGGCCACCCCGACTACGACCTGCCCGACCGCAGCCTGCTCCGGGTCTCCGCGCCGGGCCAGGGCCCCTCACCCGAGGCCGGGCGCCGCGTCGCCGAGGCGCTCGTCCAGACGCTCGCGAACTTCGGCGTCGACGCGACCGTCTCGGGCCAGATCTCGGGCCCGAGAGTCACGCGCTACGAGCTCCAGCTCGCGCCCGGCACGAAGGTGGCGAAGGTCGCCGCGCTGAAGGACGACCTCTCCTACGCGCTTGCGACCACCGAGATTCGCATCCTCGCGCCGATCCCCGGCAAGTCGGCGGTCGGCGTCGAGCTCCCGAATCTCTCGCCGAACATCGTCACGCTCGGTGACGTCTTCGACGACCTGCCGGCGACCGCGAGCCCGCTGTCGGTCTGGCTCGGCAAGGACATCGCCGGCAACTCGGTGTGGGCCGACCTCGCGCGGATGCCGCACGTCCTGATCGCGGGCACCACCGGCTCGGGCAAGTCCGGCTGCATCAACGCGATCCTCACCTCGATCCTCCTGCGCGCCAACCCCGACGAGGCGCGGCTGATCCTGATCGACCCGAAGCGCGTGGAGCTCAACCACTACGAGTCGATCCCGCACCTGCTCACGCCCGTCGTCTCGAGCCCGAAGGAGGCCGCGGCGGTTCTGGCCAACGTGGTGGGGGAGATGGAACGCCGCT
Organism: uncultured Actinomycetes bacterium; assembly: GCA_963718355.1. Taxonomy (GTDB): domain Bacteria; phylum Actinomycetota; class Thermoleophilia; order Gaiellales; family Gaiellaceae; genus CAVQZA01. The sequence continues at coordinate 275,069 of CAVQZA010000013.1, read as the reverse complement.
ACGAGCGCCTCTCCGAGCTCCGCGCGCGCAGCCTGCCCGAGGCGAACCGCGCGCTGCGCGCAGCGCGGCGAGCGCCAGCTTCCGTACCTCCTCGTCGTGATCGACGAGCTCGCCGACCTGATGATGACCTCGCCGCAGGCGGTCGAGGACGCCGTGATCCGGCTCGCCCAGAAGTCGCGCGCCGTCGGCATCCACCTCGTGCTCGCGACGCAGCGCCCCTCGGTCGACGTGATCACCGGGATGATCAAGGCCAACGTCCCGTCACGGATCGCCTTCGCAGTCTCCAGCCAGACCGACTCGCGCGTGATCCTCGACCAGTCCGGCGCCGAGAGCCTGCTCGGCCAGGGCGACATGCTCTTCAAGCCGCTCGGCACCTCGCGCCTGCAGCGGGTTCAGGGCGCCTACGTCACGGAGGAAGAGATCGCCCTCGTCGTCGAGCAATGCCGCCGCCAGCGGGAGCAGGAGCTCGACGAGACGCTCCTCGAGCTGCCGGAGGCGTTCGCCGAGGGCGCAACGGACGACGGCGAGTTCGACCCCGACGAGGATCCGCTGCTCGACAAGGCGATCGAGATCGTCGTGCAGACCCAGACCGCGTCGGTCTCGCTGCTCCAGCGCCGGCTCCGCGTCGGCTACACGCGCGCGGGCCGGCTGATCGACATGCTCGAGCGGCGCGGGATCATCTCGGGCTACGAGGGCTCGAAGCCGCGTCGCGTGCTCGTCGACGAGAACGACCTGCAGCGGCTTCACGCCGGTACGGGCTAGCATCCCGGCGATGAGAGCGTCTCGTGTCTCCCTGATCGCTCTGGTGCTCGCGCTGCTCGTGGCGGGCTGCGGCGGCGGCGGAGGCAAGAAGAGCAGCGGCACGACGTCGACCACCGGCCAGGGACCGCTCCGCGTCGGCCTCGTCACGGACATCGGCCAGCTCAACGACCACGGCTTCAACCAACTCGCCTACGGCGGCCTCCAGAAGGCCGAGAAGGTGCTGGGAGTAAAGGGAGTCGTCTACCAGTCGTCGAGCCCCGCCGACTACGTCCCGAATCTCTCGACGCTCGCGCGCAAGGGCTACGACCTGATCATCTCGGTCGGCTTCGACCAGGCGGCCGCGGTGGCGAAGGCTGCGGCGGCGTTCCCGAACTCGCGCTTTGCGATCGTCGACGTTTCGAACGCCGACCTCACGGGCAAGCCTGGCAACGTCCGCGGTTTGATCTTCAAGGAGCAGGAGGCGGGCTACCTCGCGGGCTACGCCGCGGCGCTGCAGCTCAAGGGCACGCCCGGGCCGCACGTGATCGGCAGCGTCGGCGGCGAGAAGCAGCCGCCGGTCGACCGCTACATCGCCGGCTATCAGGCGGGCGCGAAGGCCGCCGACCCGAAGATCAGGCTGCTCAACGGCTACTCGCAGGACTGGGTCGACCAGGCGAAGTGCAAGGAGCTCGCGCTCCAGCAGATCGCCCAGGGCGCCAAGGTCGTATTCGCCGTTGCGGGCGGCTGTGGGCTCGGCGTGCTCGACGCGGCCAAGGAGCAGAAGGTCTGGGCGATCGGCGTCGACGCCGACCAGGGTTACATCGGCTCGCAGGTGCTCACGAGCGCGCTGAAGAAGGTCGACCAGGCGGTGTTCCTCACGATCCAGGACGTCCAGGACGGCACGTTCAAGGGCGGCGAGGACTCGGTGTTCGGGCTCGACCGCGACGGCGTCGGGGTCGGCAAGTTCAGCCCGAAGGCCAACGACGGCCTCGCCGTGGCCGTCGCCAAGGTGCGCCAGCAGATCATCTCCGGGGTCGTGAAGAACATCCCGACCACCGTGCCCTAGCCTCAGGCTGGCAGGACCGCCAACTTCGGCGTAGAGTCGCCGTCTCTATTCACTGGGCCGTTGCTCGGACTGCGGCCGGACAGAACTCTGACGAGGAGGAAACGAGTGAGGATCAAAAGGTTCCTGCTGCTCGCTGTCGTAGCCATTGCGGCGGTCGCAATTGCGGTCGCGGCCGGGTCGGCCAGCGCAGCACACCACGCGCCTGCGGCGCACCAGGCAGCCCCGAAGGTCGGTCTCGTGACCGACATCGGCGGGCTCAACGATCGTGGCTTCAACCATCTGGCCTATGTCGGCCTCCAGCAGGCACAGAAGCAGCTCAAGGTTTCGGGCCGCGTGCTCGAGTCGAAGTCGGCGACGGATTACGTCCCGAACCTCTCGAGCCTCGCCCAGCAAGGCTACGGCCTCGTGATCGCGGTCGGCTTCCTGATGACGGATGCCGTCGACCAGGTCGCGAAGCAGTTCCCGAACACCAAGTTCGCCATCGTCGATGTCGACGCTACGTCCATCGCCGACAAGCCCACGAACGTCCAGGGCATCCTGTTCAAGGAGCAGGAGTCGGGCTACCTCGCCGGCTACCTCGCCGGGCTCGTGATGAAGGCCAAGGGCGGCAAGCAGGTCGCCGGCACGGTCGGCGGTCTCAAGATCCCGCCGGTCGACCGCTACATCGCCGGCTTCAAGGCCGGCCTGAAGAAGGCCGATCCGGCCGCCACGGAGCTCAACGGCTACTCCCAGGACTTCGTCGATCAGGCGAAGTGCAAGGAAGTCGCGCTCCAGCAGATCGCTCAGGGCTCGCAGGTCGAGTTCCAGGTCGCCGGCGGCTGTGGCCTCGGCGTCCTCGACGCGGCCAAGGAGAGCAACATCTGGGGAATCGGCGTGGACAGCGACCAGCTGTTCCTCGGCCCGCAGATGCTGACCAGCGCGATCAAGAAGGTCGACCAGGGCGTCTTCCAGACGATCCAGGCCTTCACCAAGGGCGCGTACAAGGGCGGCACCAACCGCACCTTCGGCGTCAAGCAGGGCGGCTCGGGCATCGGCACGATCAGCAAGAAGGTGCCGAAGGCGATCGTCGCCAAGGTGCTCGCGGTCCAGGCAGCGATCAAGGCCGGGAAGATCAAGAACATCCCGACCACGGTCGCGTAGAGCACTCGTAGCAATCGTTTCGTCCGGAGGGGCGGGCCAGGTGCCCGCCCCTCCGTCTTTCCGGGCGTCATAGAATCCCGCGGATGCCCGATGCTTCGCCGGTCCTCGAGCTCCGCCAGATCACGAAGCGGTTCCCCGGCGTGCTCGCGAACGACCGAATCGACTTCGACCTGAGAGCGGGCGAGGTGCACGCGCTTCTAGGCGAGAACGGCGCCGGGAAGTCGACGCTGATGAACGTCCTCTACGGGCTCTACCACCCGGACTCGGGCGAGATCCTGGTCAACGCCAAGCCGATCACGATCGACTCGCCGCGTGCCGCGATCGAGCACGGGATCGGGATGGTCCACCAGCACTTCATGCTGATCCCGGTGATGACGGTGGCCGAGAACATCGTCCTCGACATGGAGCCGCGCCGGGGCGCCATCTTTCTCGATGAGCGCGCCGCGAATGCGAGCGTGCGTGACCTCTCGGAGCGCTTCGGCCTCGCCGTCGACCCGACCGCGAAGGTTCAGAACATCACCGTCGGCCAGCAGCAGCGGGTCGAGATCCTGAAGGCGCTCTACCGCGGCGCCGAGATCCTGATCCTCGACGAGCCCACCGCGGTGCTGACGCCGCAGGAGGCCGAGGATCTCTTCGCGATCATCGAGAGCCTGACCGCGCAGGGGAAGTCGATCATCTTCATCACGCACAAGCTCAACGAGGTGCTGACGATCGCCGACCGGATCACGACGCTCCGGCGCGGCAAGCTGATCGACACCGTCCCGCGCGAGGGCGCGACCGAGGACTCGCTCGCGCGGGGGATGGTCGGGCGCGACGTGCTGTTGCGGGTCGAGAAGCCGCCGGCCTCCCTCGGCGAGCCGCTGCTCGAGGTCAGCGACCTTCACGTCTTCGACGACCGTGACCTCGAGGCGGTCAAGGGGGTCACCTTCACCGTGCGCGCCGGCGAGATCGTGGGCCTGGCCGGGGTCGACGCGAACGGCCAGTCCGAGTTGATCGACGCGATCACCGGCCTGCGTCGCGCCGCGTCCGGGACGGTCACCGTCGCCGGCAAGGAGTTTCACCACGCGGATGCGCGGAGGATGCTCGACGCGGGCGTCGGCCACATCCCCGAGGATCGCCACCGGCGCGGCCTCGTGCTCGACTTCACGCTCGCGGAGAACATCGCGCTGCACGACTTCCGCGAGGAGCCCGCGTCGAAGTTCGGCTGGCTCTACCCGGGACGGTTGATCGCCCGCGCGGGGCAGCTGCTGAAGGAGTTCGACGTGCGCGGCGGCGGCCCGACGACTCGTGCGGGCGCGCTTTCCGGCGGCAACCAGCAGAAGGTCGTGATCGCGCGCGAGGTGTCACGGGACCCGCGCGTGCTCGTCGCGGCGCAGCCGACGCGCGGCCTCGACGTGGGCGCGATCGAGTTCGTGCACCGCCGTCTCGTCACCGAGCGTGACGAGGGGCGCGCGATCCTGCTCGTCTCGCTCGAGCTCGAGGAGATTCTTTCGCTCTCCGACCGCATCCTCGTGATCTACGAGGGCAGGATCGTGGGCGAGCACGGGCCGGACGTGACCGAGCAGCAGCTCGGGGTCGAGATGACCGGCGGCGGCAGGAAGGAGGCCGCGTGACCGACGAGTCGCCAGAGAAGCAGGAGGAAGAGCTCGCGGAGACCGGCCCGCCGGGCACCGGGCCGAGCCTCGCTTCGCGTATGGCGCTGGCCCAGCGCGCCGGCGGCCTCGTCGTCCCGCTCGTCACCACGCTGCTCGCGTTCTCGATCGGCGGTCTCGTGGTGCTCGCGACGGGTCACAACCCGCTCACCACCTATAAGGCGATCTTCGACGGCACGGGCCTGAACTGGTTCTTCCCGTGGGTCACGGGCCTCGAGCGCGCGAACGCTGCGTTGAACCTCCAGCAGACGCTGATCATCACGACGCCGCTGATCCTCACCGGCCTCGCGGTCGCGTTCGCGTTCCGCTGCGGGATGTTCAACATCGGCGGCCAGGGCCAGTACCTGGTCGGCGCCTACATGACGGTCTGGGTCGGCTCGAGCTTCGCCGGGCTGAGCGGCCCGCTCCACATCCTCCTCACAATGGTGATCGCGACCATCGCCGGCGGCGCGTGGGCCGGGATCGCGGGGTTCCTGAAGGCGACGACCGGCGCGCACGAGGTGATCTCGACGATCATGTTGAACTGGATCGCGTACTGGGGCGGGAGCTATCTGTTCGGGCTCGGCGGGCCGCTCCAGAGCTCGACGCAGAAGTTCGTGCCGATCTCGAACGACGTCGTCCCGAACGCGCGACTCCCAGTGTTCTGGGGCAATCCGCAGCTCCAGGGCCTCCACATCGGCCTCTTCATCGCGTGCGGTGCGCTCTTCGTGTTCTGGATCATCCTGAACCGCACGACGCTCGGCTATCAGGTGCGCGCGGTCGGCTACAACCCCGAGGCCGCGCACTACGGCGGGATCAACGTGCCGCGGAACTACTTCATGGCGATGGCGATCTCCGGCATGTTCGCGGGCCTCGCGGGCGCGATCGACATGCTCGGGTGGGCGTTCCGCATCTCGACGAGCGACCTGCAGGCCTCGCAGATCGGCTTCATCGGGATCGCCGTGGCGCTGCTCGGGCGGAACACCGCGGTCGGCACCTTCTTCGCGGCGCTGCTCTTCGGCGCGCTCTACACCGGCACCTCGACACGCCACCTCGACCCGTCCATCTTCCGGCCCGACCTTGCGGGGAACCTCGCCCAGATCATCCAGGGCCTCGTCGTCCTGTTCGTCGGCGCCGATGTGCTCGTGCTCTACATCTGGAATGCGAGGCGGAAGCTGAGACGCCGCGCGGCGCCGGTCGCGGAGGCCGGGGTATGACCGTCTCGGGCATCCCCGTCAGGCGCGTCGACATCGGCACGATCGGCCGGCCGAAGACGATCGGCATCGTCGGCATCGTGCTCGACCTGCTCGCGCTGCTCGTCGCGTTGCCGCCGATCAGCGCGCGGACGATCTACCTGCCGATCGCGATCGGCTTTCTCGGCCTCTTCTGCGGCGTGTGGGTGATCGCGCGCGGTCACAAGCGCCTCGGCTGGTGCGTGGCCGTCGGCGCGTGCCTCGCGATCCCGGCCGGCGCGCTTGCGACGTTCTCGAGCCTCGGCAACCTCGAGGTGGTCTTCGCATGGTCGGCGCTGACCGCGGCCACGCTCCGCTTCGCGACCCCGCTGATCTTCGCCGCGATCGGCGGCCTCTTCTCCGAACGGAGCGGCGTCGTCAACATCGGCCTCGAGGGGATGATGCTGATGGGCGCGTTCTTCGGAATCTGGGGCGCCGACAAGACGGGGAGCTGGGAGGCGGGGCTCGGGATCGCAATGCTGGCCGGCGGTGCGATGGGGCTCCTGCACGCGTTCTTCGCGATCAGCCTGCGCGCCGACCAGATCGTCGGCGGCACCGCGATCAACTTCCTCGCGGTGGGGATCACAGGCTTCCTGTTCATCGACATCTACGGCTCGAACGGGACGCCGTCGGACATCCCGGCGATCCCGGACATCCATCTGAACTTCCTGAGTCACGTCCCGCTGATCGGGAACTTCCTCGAGGGCGCGTTCGGGCAGATGAACCTGATGGTCTGGCTCGCGCTCCTGCTCGTCGTCGTCTCGTCGCTCTTCGTGTTCCGGACGCCGGCCGGCCTGCGCCTGCGCTCGGTCGGCGAACATCCGCGGGCTGCCGATACCGTCGGCGTCTCCGTGTACCGCACGCGCTACCTCTCGGTCACCTTCTCGGGGATGCTCGCCGCGCTCGGTGGCGCGTACCTGTCGATCGGCTTCGTGCACTCCTTCAACCAGAACATGAGCGCGGGTCGCGGTTTCATCGCGCTCGCGGCGCTCATCTTCGGCAAGTGGAAGCCTTACGGAGCGCTCGGCGCGGCCTGCCTGTTCGGGTTCTCGAGCGCGATCGCACAGCGCCTTCAGATCTACTCGCCGTCGGCAGGGACGCTGTTCCAGGCGTTGCCGTACGTACTCACCCTGATCGCGGTCGCCGGAGTGATCGGCCGCTCGATTCCCCCGGCAGCGGTTGGCCGCCCGTACATCAAGCAGTAACGCCCGGGCGCGCGGCTCGGTCGCGCTCGGCGTGTTGGCGATCGTCTCGCTGCCGGCGGCGATCGCGTTTGCGCAGCGCTCGACTGCGCTGACAGTGCTCCAGGCCGTGTACCTCTTCCCGGTGCCGATCCTCCTCGGGCTGCTTGCGATTCAGCAGGCGCGGCGGGCGCGTGAGCGCGTCGAGCGGACCCTCGGGCGGGCCGGGGGATTGCGGCAGGCGCGCTGGGGACGGCGCCTCGGCTTCCTCGGGATCGCGATCGGCCTTGCCGCGGGCCTAGCGCTCGCGTTCTACGCGCTGCTCACGCACTTCTCGGGCGCGTAGGCCCATCCGTCCGCGGGGCCTCTACACTTGAGGCCGTGTTCGAGATCGGCAACAGCCTGCGCGAGGCGCGCCTGCGCCGCGAGATCGACTTCGCCGAGGCGGAGTCGACGACGAAGATCCGCGGCAAGTATCTGCGCGCGCTCGAGGACGAGCAGTTCGAGATTCTCCCTGCACAGACCTACGTCAAAGGCTTCCTGCGCACCTACGCGGAGTACCTCGGCCTCGACGGGCAGCTCTACGTCGACGAGTACAACTCGCGCTACGTCTCGGCCGAGGACGACGCGCCGTTTCGCGCGCATCGCACCGCGGAGGGGCGGCGCCGAGAACGCGCGCACCGGCGGGTCGAGTCGAACGTCGTGATCGTCACGCTCGTCGCGATCGGCGTGATCACCGCGCTCGTGATCGCCGCGTGGAAGTTCGGCGGCTCGTCCGGGACCGCCACCATCCCGAATCTGGGCCCGCCCGCCGCGGCCTCGACTGCGGCAACGGCGACGGTGGCCTCCGGATCTGCGGTCGTCATCCTCAAGGGCGTCCGCGGCAGCTCCGCGCTCCAGGTGCACGCCGGCTCGCTCACAGGCCGTCTGCTGTTTCAGGGCACGCTCGAAAAGGGCCGAACGCAGCGCTTCGTCGCCCGCTCGGTCTGGATCTTCGCCGCCTCGCCCGAGAATCTGCGCCTGATCGTGAACGGATCGACGAAGCGGCTGCGGTCAGGGCTCGGGCCGAGCAACATCGCCGTCTCGAAGTCAGGCCACGTCGTGCAGACTCGCGCTTGAGCCGGCCGCGCGCGGTCTTCGTGATCACGGGCAGCGAGCTCGTGCGCGGAGAGCGAACCGACCGTAACGGCCCGTATCTCGCCGCACAGGCGCTCGCGCTCGGGATCGAGCCGGCGCGGATCATCATCGTAGGCGACCGTGAGGAGGAGCTCGCGCCCGCGCTGGCGGAGGGGCTCGAGGCCGACCTCTGCGTGACGTCCGGCGGGCTCGGGCCGACACACGACGACCGCACGGCCGAGCTCGTCGCGCGCGCCGCGGGCCGCGGTATGGTGCTGAACGAGGCGCTGGAGAGCGAGATCGAGGGCATCTCACGGCGCTTCGCCGAGCGGATGGGGCGCCCGTACACCGACTTCGAAGCGGGTGTCAGCAAGCAGGCGACGCTGCCGGAGGGCGCGATCTCGCTCGGGCTCGCGGGCACCGCGCCGGGGTTCGTGCTCGAGACCGGGCGCGCCGTCACGGTGGTCCTGCCCGGCCCGCCGGGCGAGCTGCAGCGGCTGTGGCCACGCGCGCTCGAGACCGGGCCGCTGCTGGACCTGCTCACGCGCGCGCGCCCGCCGGGGCGCAGAGTGCTGCGTTTCTTCGGCGCGAGCGAGTCTGCGGTGGCGCGTGCGCTCGCGGACGCGGGTGGCGAGCGCGACGGCGTCGAGGCCACGATCTGTGCGCGGGACTTCGAGATTCATGTCGACCTCGTAGTCGACGAAGGTGCCGAGGCGGCGGCCGACGAGCTCTCTGCGGCGCTGCGCGAGCCGCTCGAGAAGTACCTGTTCTCGCAGGACGAGCGCCCGATCGAGGAGATCGTGCTCGAGCTCTGCCGCGTGCGCGGCCTGACGCTCGCGACGGCCGAGTCGTGCACCGGAGGACTCGTCGCGGCGCGCCTCACGTCGGTCCCCGGGTCGAGCGACGTCTTCCTCGGCGGGATCGTCGCGTATGCGAACGCCGTCAAGGAAGCGCAACTGGGTGTCCCGGTCGACGTGCTCGATGCTTACGGTGCGGTGTCGGCGGAGACCGCGGCTGCGATGGCACAAGGCGCGCGGGACCGGCTCGGGGCCGATGTCGCGGTGTCCGTGACCGGCATCGCAGGGCCGGACGGAGGCACCGAGGAGAAGCCGGTCGGGCTCGTCTACTTCCACGCGTCGGCGCCCGCCGACGAGCGCGACGCGCACTTCAGCCTGTCGAGCGACCGGGAGACGATTCGCCGGCGCTCGGCCGTGGTCGCGCTCCATCTCGTACGGCGTCTTTTGACACAGAGTCGGCACGAATACGAGTGAGTTTCGCCGCTAGCGTGCCGGGGGATGAGAAGTTCCGGCTCTTCTGCGCGCTGCAACTCCCCGACGAGGCGATCGAACGGATCGTGGCGTGGCAGCGCACGCTCCCTGCCGGCGCGTTTCGCCTCGTGCCGCCGCAGAACCTGCACATCACGCTGGCCTTTCTCGGTTCCCGGCCGGCACGCGATGTCCCGGCTGTGTCCGGTGCTCTCCGGGCTGCGGCGGCACGCGCTCACCGAGCGTCATTGCGGGTCGCGCGCTACCGCGAGACCCGCAGCGTCGGGATGCTCACACTCGACGACGAGAGCGGCCGGGCGGCCGCGCTCGAGGCGGATCTGGCGGGGCAGCTCGAGGCTCTCGGCGTCTACCGGCGCGAGCAGCGCTCGTGGCTTGCGCACGTCACGGTCGTCCGCTTTCGCTCCCAGCCGCGGCTCGCCGGTCCGCCACCCGACCTTGGGGCGGTCGAGTCCGTCCGGGCCGCCGTCTACCGTTCTGTACTGCGGTCCGATGGGGCGCAGTACGCAATCTTGGAATCAGTTGCGCTAGGAGGTTGAAAGACATGGATCGCCAGGAGGCACTCGACACCGCGCTCGGCCAGATCGAGCGGCAGTTCGGTAAGGGCTCCGTCATGCGGATGAGCGATCGGGCCGCCGTGTCCGTGGGCGCGGTCTCGACCGGCTCGCTCTCCCTCGACCTCGCGCTGGGCATCGGCGGCCTGCCGCGCGGCCGCATCATCGAGATCTTCGGCCCGGAGTCCTCGGGCAAGACGACGCTCGTCTACCACGTGATCGCCGAGGCGCAGCGCCGCGGCGGGATCTGTGCCTTCATCGATGCCGAGCACTCGATGGACCCGACCTATGCGAAGAACATCGGGGTCAACATCGACGAGCTGCTCGTCTCCCAGCCCGACACGGGTGAGCAGGCGCTCGAGATCACCGAGCTCCTGATCCGCTCGGGCGCGGTCGACGTGGTCGCGGTCGACTCGGTCGCGGCGCTGACGCCGAAGGCCGAGATCGAAGGCGAGATGGGCGACAGCCACATGGGCCTCCAGGCGCGGCTGATGAGCCAGGCGCTGCGCAAGCTCGCCGGCACGCTCAACCGCACCGACACGATCTGCATCTTCACGAACCAGCTCCGCGAGAAGATCGGCGTGATGTTCGGCAATCCGGAGACGACCCCGGGCGGCCGCGCGCTCAAGTTCTACGCGTCGGTGCGGCTCGACATCCGGCGGATCGAGACACTGAAGGAAGGTGTCGAGGCGTTCGGGAACCGGGTGCGCGTCAAGGTGGTCAAGAACAAGGTCGCGCCGCCGTTCAAGCAGGCCGAGTTCGACATCATCTACGGCTCCGGGATCTCCTGGGAGGGCACCGTCCTCGACACGGGGCTCGAGCGGAAGGTCGTGCAGAAGTCCGGCTCGTACTTCAGCTTCGCCGACGAGCGGCTCGGCCAAGGGCGCCAGAACGCGACCGGGTTCCTGCGCGAGCATCCCGACGTCTGCCAGCAGATCCTCGCGCGGATCCAGGCCGATCTCGGCGACGAGCAGGTCGTCTCGGCGCGCCTGCTGCCGACCGTGGTCACCGAGGGCGGCGACGCGGTGATCGAGGTCATCGTGGCGGACGACGCGGAGCCCGAAGCCGAGAAGGTCGAAACCTCCGCCGCGTAGGCACCGATGGTCCAAGTCACCGCGCTCCGCGCGCGCCGGCCGGGCCGGGTCGCGGTCGAGTTGGACGGGGCACCCTGGCGAGTGCTCCCGAGCGAGGTCGTGGTCGCCGTCGGGCTGGCGGTGGGCGAGCCGCTCGACCGTTTGCGCCTGCGCGTGCTTCGCCGGGCCTTGCGCCGTCACGAGGCGCTCGCGGCCGCGGCGGGCGCGTTGCGGCACCGCGATCTCTCGCGAACCGCGCTCGACGCGAGACTCGCGGGGCGGGCGGTGGCGCCGGGCGAGCGCGCACATGCCATCGAGATCCTGGAGCGCGCGGGGATCGTCGACGACGCGCGCTACGCCGAACGGCGCGCGCGAGCCCTCGCCGAGCGGGGCTGGGGGGACGCCGCCATCAGGGCCGATCTCGAACAGCGGACGGTTCCCGACGAGCTGATCGGCGCGGCACTCGAAGCACTCGCCCCCGAGGCCGAGCGGGCGCAGGCGCTCGTAGCCCTGCGAGGCGACGACCCTGCGGTGGCGCGGTTGCTGGCGCGGAAGGGCTTCGGGGAAGACGCGATCGAGGCGGCTCTCGGAAGCCGCATTGCAGATGACCCCTGAACGGCGCTAGGATGGCAGGGTTCGTCCTGACATTTTGCCTGCATAGCGCAGTTTTCGAATCGAACCTGACTTCGTGAGACGCTTCCTACCGGCCATGTTCCTTCAAACCAAGGGCTCCTAGCGGCGCGCCGGCGACCGCCGGGCCTTCCCCGAGGCCCAACGATTCGGACACAGCGCATGCCGGCCTGATGACGGGCCGTGCGACCCGCGGGCAGTCGCGGGACAACCCATCGGTTACCCACGACGGGAAGGCGGCGCTGCATGCTCGTTGCGATTGGGATTCTCATCGGTCTCGTGCTCGGAGCGGCCGCCGGCGCTCTCTTTGCACACTTCTTCCGGCAGGCCCGCCTTCGCGCCGCCGAGCAGACGCGCGCCCAGCTGCTCCATGACGCCCAACGTGAGGCCGAGTCCCTGCGCCGGGAGGCTCAGGTCGACGCGCGCGAGCAGGCCGTTCGGCTGCGCAGCGAGATCGAGGCCGAGGTCCAGGAACGGCGCTCACAGATCATCAAGATCGAGGAGCGCGTGCTCGCCCGCGAGGAGGAGACCGAGCGCAAGCTCGTCGAGCTCGAGCGCCGCGAACAGGGCCTGAACGACCGCGAAGTCCATGCGCGCCAGCTCCAGGAAGAGCTGAAGGTCGCAAAGGACTCGGAGTTCACCGAGCTCGAACGCATCTCCGGGATGACCGTGAACCAGGCGAAGGCGCACCTGCTCGAGCGCTCCGAGGGGCTGATCCGCCACGAGCTGGCCCGGCGTGTCCGCCAGGAAGAGGAGGAGGCCCGCACCGAGTCCAAGCGCCGCGCGAGAAGCCTCGTCGCCGATGCGCTCCAGCGGGTCGCCGCGAGCCACGCGGCGGAGACGACCGTCTCGTTGATCGAGCTCCCGTCCGACGACATGAAGGGCCGGATCATCGGTCGGGAGGGCCGGAACATCCGCACGCTCGAGCACCTCACCGGCGTCGACTTCATCATCGACGACACGCCTCAGGCGGTGGTGCTCTCGTCGTTCGACGGCATCCGTCGCGAGATCGCGAAGCTGACGCTGCAGAAGCTGATCGAGGACGGGCGGATCCATCCGACCCGGATCGAGGAGATGTACTACCAGTCGAAGGCCGAGATCGACGACGTGATCCAGCAGGCCGGCGAGCAGGCCGTCTACGAGGCGAACGCCGGCGACTTCGCGGAGGAGCTCGTGAAGATCCTCGGCCGGCTCAAGTTCCGCACGAGCTACGGCCAGAACGTGCTCAAGCACACGCTCGAGGTGGTGCACCTGGGCGGGATCATGGCGACCGAGCTGGGCGCGTCGGTGAAGACGACCAAGCGCGCCGCGCTCCTCCACGACCTCGGCAAGGCGATGACGCACGAGGTGGAGGGCTCCCACGCGGCGATCTCGGCGCAGCTCGCGAAGCGCCACGGCGAGTCGCAGGGCGTGGTCCATGCGATCGAGGCACACCACTACGAGGTGCAGCCGCAGACCGTTGAGGCCGTCCTGCTGATCTCCGCCGACGCGATCTCCGCATCGCGGCCGGGCGCACGCGGCGAGAGCCTCGAGAACTACATCAAGCGGCTCGAGGCCCTCGAAGAGCTGGCCGCGAGCCACAAGGGTGTCGAGAAGGTGTACGCGTTGCAGGCCGGTCGCGAGATCCGCGTGATCGTCAGGCCGACCGAGGTCGACGACGATACCGCTGTTCTCCTGTCCCACGAGATCGCGCGCGAGATCGAAGACCACCTCGAGTACCCGGGCCAGGTGAAGGTGACGGTGATCCGCGAGAGCCGGGCCGTGGACGTGGCCAAGAATGTCTCCGGCGCCGGAGCGATCCACGCCAGATGAAGCGCTACCACGTCACCACGTTCGGCTGCCAGATGAACGCCCACGACTCGGAGCGGATCAAGGGGATGCTCGAGTCGATCGGCCTCGGTGAGACGGCCGAGCAAACCGAGGCGGACGTGATCGTGTTCAACACGTGCACGATCCGCGAGAAGCCCGACCAGCGCTTCGCGGCGCACCTCGCGCAGGCGAGGGCACTGAAGCAGCGCGATCCCGACAAGGTGATCGCGGTCGGCGGCTGCTACGCGGAGGCGCAACGCGACCGGCTGTTCGAGCTCTACCCGTACGTCGACGTCGCGTTCGGGCCCGGCTCGATCCCGCACCTGGCCGACTGGATCGGCGCGGGAGGCGTCGCGCCGCGGGGCCGCTTCGGCCAGTGGGACTCGTTCGCGGGCGACCTGCCGGCTCACCGCGAGCGGGCGTTCCAGGCCTGGGTGCAGATCTCGATGGGCTGCAACTCGACGTGCTCGTACTGCATCGTCCCCGCGGTGCGCGGCCGGGAGCAGAGCCGCCGGCCCGGCGAGATCGTCGCCGAAGCGACCCGCCTGGCGGCTGACGGCGTCAAGGAGCTGACGCTCCTCGGGCAGAACGTCAACTCCTGGGGGCGGGACCTGCTTCCCGATCTGAGCACCGAGTTCGGCGAGCTGCTGCGCGCCTGCGACGCGGTCGAGGGGATCGAGCGGATCCGTTTCACGAGCCCTCATCCGAAGGACTTCCGCCGCCCGGTGATCGAGGCAATGGCGGAGTGCGCTTCGGTGTGCGAGCACGCACATCTGCCGCTCCAGTCCGGCTCGACGCGCATCCTCAAGGCCATGCGGCGGACGTACAGCCGGGAGCGGTATCTGAAGCTTGTCGCCGAACTGCGTGCGGGGATTCCCGACCTCGCTCTGACGACCGACGTCATCGTCGGCTTCCCCGGCGAGACCGAAGCGGACTTCCGCGAGACGCTCGCCGTCGTCGAGGAGGTCGGGTTCGACGGCGCGTTCACGTTCGTCTACTCGCCGCGCTACGGCACGGACGCCGCCACGATGGCCGACCAGGTTCCCGAGGAAGTGAAACGCGAGCGCATCGAGCGGCTGATCAACGTCGTTCAGAGCTGCGCACACGCACGGAACGACGAGCGGGTGGGGCGGATCGAGGAGGTCCTCGTGGAGGGCACGAGCCGCACCGACGCCTCGACCTTGCGCGGCCGGACGCGTCGGAACACGACGGTGAACTTCACGGGCGACGCCGCGCCGGGCGAGCTGGTTCCCGTCCTGATCGAGGGCGCCACCTCGACCACTCTCCGCGGCCGTGCGGCCGCCGCCGTCGCAGCGTGACGCTTTCGGCACACATCCGGCACAGTCTCGTGCGCCTTTTCCAACTAGGCTGATCAGTGGGGGTTCCCCCTGGGGACATGGCCGGAATGGTCATCGCGATTTTTGGGCCGACGGCCGGCGGGAAGACGGCGATCGCCGAGGCCGTGGCCGACCGTCTCGACGGCGAGGTCATCTCGTGCGACGCGATGCAGGCCTACCGGGGGCTGCCGATCCTCACCTGTCAGCCGATGCGCGAGACTCGGCTCGTCGGAATCTGGGCGCTCGACCACGAAGGCTCTGTCGGCGAGTACGCGCGCCTTGCGCACGGAGCGATCGACAAGGCGCTGAGCGAGGGGCGCACGCCGATCGTCGCCGGCGGCACGGGGCTCTACCTGCGTGCCGCACTCGCCGACCTCGTCCTTCCGCCCGCACCCGCCGCAGGCGCGCGCGAGCGCTGGGAGGCGGTCTACGACGCGGATGACGGCGCGACCGCCCATCGCGAGCTCGCCAGGCTCGATCCCGAGTCTGCGGCCGTTGTCCACGCGAACGACCGCAGGCGGGTCGTGCGCGCGCTCGAGCTCGCCGAGGGCGGCGCCTCGCTCGTCGCCGGCGCCGACCGTCTCTGGGCCGAAGAGACGCGCGTCCCGACGCTCATCGTCGGTCTCGACATCCCGCCCGACGAGCTGCTGCGCCGCATCGAACGGCGGACCCGCGCGATGTTCGATGCCGGCGTCCAGGACGAAGTGCGCGCGGCACTTGCCGGCCCGATCGCGCTCACGGCACGGAAGGCGCTCGGCCTCGACGAGGTCGCCGAGCTGCCGCGGGATGACGCGATCGCCGCGATCGTGATCCGCACCCGGCGCTACGCCGCCTACCAGCGCAAATGGATGCGGCGCATTCCGGGCCTCGCTATGGTCAACGCCGATCGCCCCGCGGATGAGGTCGCCGATGAGATTCAGCAAATGGCACGCGCTCGGCAACAGCTACCTGCTCGTCGAGCAGGCTGACCTCACCGCGCCGCTGACGCCCGACCAGGCCCGCGCGGCATGCGCGGCACTCGACGCGGACGGTGCGCTCGAGGTGCTGACCACGACGCAAAGCGAGGTCACGATCCTGATCTGGAATCCCGACGGATCGCTCGCCGAGATGTCGGGCAACGGCACCCGGATCGCAGCGGCGTGGCTCGCCCAGGCCACGGGCGCGCGGGAGGTGCAGGTCCACGTCGGCCCGCGCACCGTGCTCGCGCACATCCGTGACGACGGTCTCATCGAGCAGGAGTTCGGCGCGGTCGAGGTCGGCCCGCTCGAGACGATCGAGGTCGACGGCGAGACCGTCGAGCTGACCACCGTCTCCGTCGGGAACCCGCACGCCGTGATCCGTCTCGCACACGATCGCGACGACCTGCTCCGGCTCGGGCCGCTCATCGAGCACCACCCGCGCTTCCCCGAGCGCACGAATGTCCAGCTGGTCGAGGTCGATGACCCGCACACCCTCCGGGTCTCCGTGTGGGAACGGGGCGCGGGGGAGACCTCGTCGTCCGGTTCGAGCTCGGTCGCCGCAGCTGCCGCCGCCGTGGCACACGGCTGGTGCGAGAGCCCGGTCACGGTGCGCCTCCCGGGCGGCGAGCTCCTGGTCGAGCTTCGCGACGGTCAGGCCCGGCTAACCGGCCCGGCCGTCGAGCTAGCTGCCGATCTCGAAGTCGCGTAGCGCGTCGTTCAGGCTGGTCTTGAGATCGGTCTGCGCATTCCGGCGACCGATGATCAGCGCGCACGCGACCTGGAAGGTCCCCGCGCGGAACTCCTTCGGTCGCGTTCCCGGCACGACGACGGAGTTCGGCGGCACGAAGCCCCGGTACTCGATCGGCTCGGCCCCGGTCACGTCGATCACCGGCACGGACGCCGTCAGCGAGACGTTCGGCGCCAGCACCGCGCGCTCACCGATCACCACGCCCTCGGTGAGGATGCACCGAGAGCCGATGAACGCGCCGTCCTCGACGATCACCGGTGTCGCCTGGACGGGCTCGAGCACACCGCCGATCCCGACGCCGCCCGCGAGGTGGACGTCCGCTCCGATCTGCGCGCACGAGCCGACCGTCGCCCAGGTGTCGACCATCGTCCGGGGCCCGACCCACGCGCCGATGTTCACGTAGCTCGGCATCAGCACGACGCCCTCCGACAGGAAGGCGCCGTAGCGCGCCGTCGCCGGCGGGACGACGCGCACTCCCAGCGCGGCGTACCCGTGCTTCAGCGGGATCTTGTCGGAGTACTCGAACGGCCCGAGCTCCTGCGGCTCGACCTTCCTGAGACCGAAGTAGTCGAGGATCGCCTGCTTCGCCTCGACGTTCACGACCCACTCCTCGCCGTGCTTCTCGGCGACGCGGATCTCACCGCGGTCGAGCGCGGCGATCGTCTCCTCGACGCTCATAGCGCCTCCAGGAGGATCGCAGCGGCACGACGGCACTCGTCTTCGGTGGGCACGAGAGCGATTCTGACGTACCCCTCGCCGGCAGGCCCGAAGAAGGCGCCCGGCGCGACCACGATGCCGTGCTCGAGCAACGCCGTCGCGAACGCCTCGGACGCGCCGCCGCCGGGCACCTCGAGCCAGAGATACATCGTCGCCTCGCCGCCGGCGACGCGCACGCCCTTCTCCGCGAGGGCGTCCAGCAGGATCGCGCGCTTGCGTCCGTAGCCCTCACGCAGGCGCTCGACATGCTCCTCGTCGCCCCACGCGGCGATCGCTGCGCGCTGGACGAATTCCTGCGGGGCGGTGCCGACGGTGGGCCGAAAGGCACGCAGCGCGCCGATCAGCTCCGGGTCGCCGGCGACGAAGCCCGAGCGATAGCCCGTCATCGAGGAGCGCTTCGACAACGTGTTGAAGACCGCGACGTTGCGGCGTGAGGCGAGCTGCAGCGCCGATGGCGGCGGGTCGCCGAAGTAGAGCTCCGTGTAAGCCTCGTCCGAAGCCAGAAGAAAGCCGTGCTCGCGAGCGAGCGCCGCGAGTCGCTCGTAGAACGCGAACGGCGCAACCGTCCCGGTGGGGTTGTTCGGGTAGTTCACCCAGAACACCGCGATCCGGTCCCACTCGTCGATCGCGTCGAGGTCGGGGAGAAAGCCGTTCTGCTCGAGGAGCGGCGCCTTGAGCACCCGGCCGCCGGCGAACAGCGCCCCGCGCTCCTGCACCGGATACCCGGGCTCGGTGACCACCACGAGATCCTTGCCGCCGCGCACGTCGAGCGCGATCTGCGCGAGCGAGAAAATCGCTTCCTTCGAGCCGAGCGTCGGAATCACCTCGGTATCGGGGTCGAGCCCGACGCCGAACCGGCGCAGGCACCAGTCGGCGACGGCGCGCCGAAGCTCGGGCAGCCCCTGCGCGAGCGGATAGCCCATCCGCTCCGCGACGCCGTCGACCAGCGCCTGCCGGATGAACGGCTCGACGGGCTCGCGAGGGTCGCCGATCCCGAAGTCGATGAACGAGACGCCAGCCGCCGCAAGCCGCCGCTTCGCCTCGTCGAGCCGCACGAAGGGATAGGTGCCGAGTTCGGCGAGGATGGGCGAGAGGCGCACGTCCTAGACGCTAGCGAACCGCTGAAGCGCCTCGTACGTGCGCAGCAGCTCCTCGGCCTCAACCTGCTCGTCGCGGCGGTGGGCGAATCGCGTCGCGCCGGGGCCGAGGTTCACCGCGTCGATGCCGCGAGTCGTGAAGTCGGCGACGTTCGTCCAGGCCTGCTTCGGCTCGAGAGCGAATGGCCCCGCGCGCCGAAGCTGCTCGACGAGCGGCGAGGTGACGACGCGTCCCGGCGGCGCGTGAGCGTAGATCTCCGCGCCGGGTGCGATCTCGGCGAGCCGAGCGACTGCCTCCTCCGGAGTGCGGTTCGGCGCGTAGCGGAAATTGAGCGTCGCCTCGACCCGATCCGGAATCACGTTGTCGGCGATCCCGCCGTTGATCCGCGTCACCGAGAGCACCTCGACGAAGGTGAGGCCGTTCACCTCGACGGGCTGCGGCGCCACCGCGAGCGGGCCGCGGAGCTCGTCGAACGCCCGCGCGATCGCGTTCACGCCGAGCCAGGGGCGCGCGGAGTGGGCGCTCTCGCCGCGGACGACGAGTCGCGCCGAGATGTTGCCGAGACAGCCGGCCTGAATCGTGTTGTCGGTCGGCTCGAGGAGCAGGACGAGGCCGGCGTCGAACAGCTCCGGGCAGCCCTCGAAGCACGCCGGCAGCGGGCTCTCCTCGGGGCCGATCTCCTCGCGCGGGAAGAAGAGGAAGCCGAGGTCGAAGCCGAGGTTCGGCGACTCTGCCGCCCAGCGCGCGAGCTCGATCATCACTGCGAGCCCGCCCTTCATGTCGCTCGCACCGAGCCCGATCACCGTGTCGCCCTCGCGTCGGCCCGGGATGTTGTCCTGCGCAGGCACCGTGTCGAGATGGCCGGCAAGGACGACGAGCTCGCGGTCGGAGGAGCGCTGCGTTGTGAACAGGATGGAGTCGCCGTCGTCGAAGGCGGGTTCCAGCGGCATCTCCTCGTGGACGTAGCGGGCGATCGCAGCCTCGTCCCGGCTGACCGACGGGATGTCGATGAGGTCAAGCGTCCGTTGCGCGAGCGTCTCGATGTTCATTGCTGCGCAATAATCCCACGGTGACGCAACGCAGACCGGATCCCACGCCGGGCAGCGAGCCCGAGCGCGGGTTCGTGCTTGCCGTGCTCGCGCAGGGAGTGGACGAAGACGACGAGCTGGACGAGCTCCATGAGCTGATCCGCACGGCCGGGGTCGAGCCGGGCGGCCAGCTCGTCCAGCATCGCGACCGGCCCGACCGCCGCACCTACGTCGGCAAGGGCAAGCTAGAGGAGCTGAAGGAGGCCTACAAGCTCTCGGAGGCCGAGGTGCTGATCGTCGACGACGAGCTCGACCCGACCCAGCAGCGGCTGCTCGAGAACGCGCTCGAGGCACGAGTGGTCGACCGCACGCAGCTGATCCTCGACATCTTTGCCCAGCACGCGAAGAGTGCCGAAGGCAAGCTCCAGGTCGAGCTGGCGCAGCTCGAGTACAACCTGCCGCGGATGCGCGGGATGTGGCAGCACCTCGAGCGCCTCGGCGGCGGCGTCGGCACCAGAGGCCCCGGCGAGACGCAGCTCGAGTCGGATCGCCGCGTCGCCCGCCGCCGCGTCTCGCTCCTGAAGCGACGGCTCGAGGAGGTGCGCAACCAGCGCGGGATCCGGCGGCGGGAGAGGCAGCGTACGCAGGTGCCGACGGTCGCGCTCGCCGGCTACACGAACGTCGGCAAGTCGACGCTTCTGAACGCGCTCACCGGAGCCGACGCGTCGGTCGACAACCGCCTCTTCGAGACGCTCGATCCGACGACGCGCGGGTTCGAGTACGACGGGCGCCGCTACCTCGTCACCGACACCGTCGGTTTCGTCCGCCGGCTGCCCACACAGCTCGTGGAGGGCTTCGCGGCGACGCTCGAGGAGACTCTCGTCGCAGATCTCGTCCTGCACGTCGTCGACGCGTCGGCGCCGGACGATCGCCTCGAGGAGCAGGTCGCTGCGGTGCAAGCGGTGCTGCACGACATCGCTGCCGACGAGCTTCCCGTCGAGATCGTCCTCAACAAGGTCGATCGCGTCGACGCGCTCCGCCGCCGGCGGCTCGGCAACCGCTTCCCCGGCGCGGTGCAGGTCTCGGCGCTCGGCGGCGAGGGACTGGACGAGCTCCGTGCGCGCCTCGCCGAACGCTTCGCCGACCGCTTCGAGGAGGTGCGCCTCTTCCTCCCGCATACCGAGGGCGGCAAGCTCGCGGAGCTGTACGCGCTGGGCGCGCCGATCGACGAGCGCGTCGACACCGAGGAGGGCGTCTACATCAAGGCCAGGCTGCCGCGCCGCGAGCTGCGCCGCTTCGCTCCGTTCCTCGTCGCGGAGGCCTACGCCAAGCCGTGATCGAGCTGCCGATCCAGCGCCTCCACGACGATGCGGTGCTGCCCGAGCAGGCCTATGCGGGCGACGCGGGTCTCGACCTCGCTTCGTGCGAGCGCGTCGAGCTCGGCCCGGGCGAGCGCGCAACGGTCGGCACCGGGCTCGCGATCGCCATCCCGGAAGGCTATGCGGGCTTTGTCCAGCCGCGCTCCGGCCTCGCGTCGCGCCACGGAATCACGATCGTCAACGCGCCGGGCCTCGTCGATTCGGGGTATCGCGGCGAGATCCGCATCGTGCTGCTGAACACCGACCTCGTCGAGCGGTTCACGGTCGAGCCCGGGATGCGGATCGCGCAGCTCGTGGTGATGCCGTACGAGCCGCCGCTGCTGCGCGAGGTCGACGAGCTCCCCGAGAGCGAGCGGGGCGTCCGCGGCTTCGGGTCGTCGAACGCCTGATGGCGCTCGAGCCCAGGATCCGCGTCTCGGCGGTCGTGCGCTGGCGCGACCGGATCCTGCTGATCCGCCAGGAGAAGCCCGGCAAGGAGTACTGGCTCCTGCCCGGCGGCGGCGTCAAGGCGGGGGAGAGCCTGGTCGAGGCGCTCGTCCGCGAGCTGCGCGAAGAGCTGGGCGTGCTCGGGCCTGACGAGGAGATCCCGTTCGAGGGGCCGGTGGCGCTCGTCGACTCGATCGCGCCGCGGCGGAGCTTCTCGGCCAAGCACGTCGTGCACATCATCTTCGCGAGCGACTTCAGCGATCTCTCACTCGAGGCCGTCGTGTCCCAGGACGACGCCGTGCGCGGGCACCGGCTGTTCACCCTCGAGGAGCTCGACGGCGTGGTGATGCACCCGCCGATCCAGCGCTTCCTCCAGCGCTGGCGCCCGGGCGACCCCGCGGTGTACCTCGGCGCGCTCTGGGTGCCCTAGCGACGCCCGCGGGCACGCGCGGCCGAAACCGAGTGCGCCTCGGCCTCGAGCTCGTCGGCGAGCGGCGCAAGCTCGACCCCCAGCGCCTGGCCGAGCAGCCAGTCGGCGAGCCAGGGGTTCCGCGGCAGGAGCGGCCCGTGCAGATACGTCCCGAGTGCATGCCCGACGCGGCAGCCCTCGAAGCCGCTCTCGCCGTCGTTTCCGTATCCCGCAAGCACGCGTCCGAACGGGACGGCTCCGGGATCGAGCAGCGTCCTACCCGCGTGGTTCTCGAAGCCGGCCACCGTGCGCGGCTCGCCGGGCTCGAGCTCGCACTCCAGCAGCACATCTCCGATCATCCGCCGCTCGCCGGCGACGGTCTCCAGCGGGAAGAGCCCTGCGCCCTCGAGCCAGCGGCCCTGCACGTCGCGATAGCCGCGCCCGAGTAGCTGGTAGCCGCCGCACACCGCGAGCAGCGCGGCGCCCCGGTCGACCTCGGTCGCGAGTGCATCGCCCTTCGCCGCCAGATCCGCGGCGATCAGCGCCTGCTCGCGATCCTGGCCGCCGCCGATGTAGTACAGCGTGCACTCGCCCGGCTCGATCCGGTCGCCGAGCCCGATCGCGCGCACCTCGAGCTCGTGCCCGCGCCACGCCGCACGTTGCCTGAGAACCGCGATGTTGCCGCGATCCGCGTAGATGTTCAGGTACTCCGGATAGAGATGGCCAACGACGAGCCTCACGCGGGCGCCTTCTCCCAGTAGTTCTGCGCATAGCCCCGCCCGACTACGATCCGCCGCAGCGCGAGCATCGCGGTGTAGGTGGGGAGGATGACGAGCTCGCCGCCGAGCGGGGTGAGCGCGAGGCCTCGGTCGAGCGCCTCCTCGAGGTCGGGCACGACCTCGAGCGCCGACTCGTCGAGCCCGCCGTACTTGAACCGGAGTCCGAGCTCGGCCGCGCGGTCGCCGCTCGCGACGAGGTGCTGGAGCCCGGCGGCGAGCGGCTCGAAGTCGACGTCCCAGATCCACGAGACGTCGCGCCCGTCGGCGATCCCGTCGTTCAGCGCGACCAGCGCCGTGGCCGGGCCGCCGCCGTCGACGAGCGTCCGGATCGCCTCGTTCGCCCCGGCGGGGTTCTTGATCAGGAGGAACAGAACGCTGCGCCCGTCGGCGACCGCAATCCGCTCGAACCGCCCGAACGCGGCGTCGAAGCTGGCGAGACCGGCCGAGATCTCGTCGAGCGAGGCGCCGAGCGCTCCGGCGAGCGAGGCGGCCGCAACTGCGTTGTAAACGTTGTAGAGCCCTGGCAGAGCGAGCTCGATCCGGCGCTTCCCGGCGGGCGTGACGAGGTCGAAAGAGGCTCCCTGAAGCCCCCGCAGCTCGAGGTTCCGCGCCGCAACGTCGAGCGAGGGCCGCGCGTGCCCGCAGTTCGGGCAGCGATAGTCGCCGAGATGGCCGACGTAGGCCGCCTCGTAGTCATACGGATGGCCGCAGACGACGCAGTACTTCGAGTCGGCGGCGTGCTGGAGCGCCGGCCTCGCGTGCCGCGGGTCGTCGAGCCCGAAGCGCACCGCGCCCTCGCGCCCGCGCGCGAGCTCCGCCACGAGCGGATCGTCGGCGTTGACGACCAGCGTGGCCGACGCGTCGAGCCCGCCAACGACCTCGCGCCAGCCCTCCGCCACGTGCTCGAGCTCGCCGTAGCGGTCGAGCTGGTCGCGGAACAGGTTCCCGAGGCAGACCACCCGCGGCCACAGGCGCCTCGCGACCTCCGGCAGAGCAGCCTCGTCGACCTCGAACAGGCCTAGCTCGGCCCCGTCCGCCGCGAGCAGCGCCGAGGCGACCCCGGAAACGAGGTTCGCACCCGAATCGTTGTGCGCCAGCCGCGCGCGCGGCGCCAGTATGGCGCGTGCCATCGCCGCAGTCGTGGTCTTCCCGTTCGTCGCCGAGACCAGCGCGGAGCCCTGCGAAAGCCGCTTCCCGAGCCGGTCGACGGCGCCGGGATCGAGCTTCCAGAGCAGCTTTCCGGGCAGCGTCGTTCCTCCGCCGCGCCCGGCGAGCCGCGAGAGGCGGCCGGCAGTACGGGCCGCGGCGGTCTCGACCGAGAGCGGGACCGGGGGGCGCACACCGGCGAGGGTATCTGCCGGGGTCACTCGAACGAGGGAACTTGCAAGTCGCTACCCCGGACGGGGGAGGCCTCCACCCCTGGTGCGATCTAGGTTCTGCCCAGTTCTATGGCACGAGCAATGCGGCTGGCGGGCGCACAAGGCGCTCGCTAAAGGGAGAAAGCGGGACATATGCGGCAAGATTGCGGGAATCGGAACGACGTGCGAGCCAGCGCCTTGTGGGGACGTGGAGGCGGCTCGGACAAGCGGTCACGGATGCGGCTGGGCAAGAGCGCTGCGGTGCTCTCAGTCGTGGTGGTCGCGAGCGTCCTCGCGGCGGGCGCCTCCGCCGGCAGAAGCAGCAACACACCGGCGGCGGTTGTGCCGGCGAGCCTGCTTCAGGCGGCACAGGGCTCTCCCAACAAGCTCTTCAAGGTGATCGTCCAGGGTCGCTCCACCACGGGCTCCTCGACGGTCGCTTCCGACGTGCGTTCGAACGGCAGCGCCGTTCGTCGCAGCTTCAAGGTTATCTCGGGCGTCTCCGCATCCATCCCCGGCAGGCTGCTCCTCCGCCTTGCCCGCGTGCGGGATATCGCGGCGATCACCCCGGATGTCCAGGTGCAGTCGACGGACTACCAGGACAGCGAGATGTGGCGGGACACCGCTGACGTCGCGCCGCTCTGGGATGCCACGACCGCCGGCGGCGTCACGCCTCCGGCGATTGCGATCGTCGACAGCGGTATCGATACCTCGAAGACCGCCGACTTCGGCAGCCGGGTTGTGGCGAGCGTGAACTTCTCGTCCGCGAGCCCGGGAGCCACCGGCGACGCCGAGGGCCACGGCACGATGGTGGCGGGTATCGCTGCAGGCGCTTCGTCCGACTACCCGGGCGTCGCTCCGACGGCCCCGCTCGTCTCGGTGCGCACTTCCGATGCGAACGGCAAGTCGTACACCAGCGACGTGATCGCGGGTATCGACTGGATCCTCCAGAACAAGGACACCTACAACATTCGCGTCGCGAACTTCTCGATCGCGGGTGGCGTGGCCTCGAGCTTCACTGTCGATCCGCTGGACAAGGCGGTCGAGAAGCTCTGGTTCAACGGTGTCGTCGTTGTCGCGGCTGTGGGCAACCACGGCACGGGCAACGGGCCGGTGCCGATCTATGCACCGGGCAATGATCCGTTCGTGATCACGGTCGGCGCGTTCGACCAGGCCGGCGACTCCGCCACCTGGAACGACACCGTCGCTCCGTGGTCGGCCTACGGCACGACTGCCGATGGCTTCCGCAAGCCGGAGCTCAGCGCTCCGGGCCGCTGGCTGATCATGCCAGTGCCGGAGAACTCGACGATCGCGCAGCAGATGCCCGATCGCGTGGTCTCTCCGGGTTACATGTGGATGTCCGGCACGTCGTTCGCAACCCCGGTCGTGTCGGGTGCCGCAGCGCAGCTGCTGGCGCTCCATCCCGACTGGACGCCTGACCAGGTCAAGGGCGCGCTCATGCTCTCGGCTCGGTCGCTCAACGACCCGAACCTTGCTGGCGGACTCGGCGAGGTCGATGCTGCGGCTGCTGCTGCGGTGACCGATCCGCCGAACCCGAACACGGCCCTCGACGCGTTCGTCACGGCGAACCCGGCGAATGGTCAGCAGGTCTTCGGTGCCGCGAGCTGGTCGGAGGCGGTCAACGCTGACGCTTCGTGGGCCGAGGCGAGCTGGTCGGAGGCGAGCTGGGCCGAGGCGAGCTGGTCAGAGGCCAGCTGGTCCGCGGCGAGCTGGTCCGAGGCGAGCTGGGCGGACGCGAGTTGGTCCGAGGCGACTGCCTCGGAGGCCAGCTGGGCCGAGTAGGAAGAGCGGGCCCGGCGGAGCAATCCGCCGGTGTCCCCCTATCGGGTGATTCTTCGCGGAGCCCGGCACTTTCCCCGAATGGGGGATGCCGGGCGCCGACCCGTAGGCGTACCTTCCGGCGGAAGACCGTGCTCTCGGTTCCTGCGGACCTCCGTCTCTGGCGGAGAGAGGAGAACGGCTAGGCAGCAATGAGGTTCTTGATCCGATTCCAGGTGTGGCAGCGGTGACGACCGCGGCTCCCGAAGACGTCCTGTTCTCCACGACAGGCACTCCGCCCGACTCGATGCACGAGCCGCGCAAGGCCAAGAGTCTGTCGCTGCTCGCGCGCGCCTACATGGTGCTCGTGTTCGCGGGCGCATTGGCGGTCACGCTGCCGTTCGTCGACCGGCTGCCGGGCACGTCGAGCTGGTTCGCGTTCGCCGTCCTCGCGTCCGCGGCCGCGCTCGCGCAGGTCTTCCGGGTCCGAACGCCGAGCGACCAGTCGTACCATACGACGATCGTCTTCCTCGTGCCGGCGGCGCTGCTCCTGCCGCCGCAGCTCCTCCCGCTTCTCGTGCTCGTGCAGCACATTCCGGAGTGGCTGAAGTACCGATTCCGCTGGCAGCTTCAGACGTTCAACATCGCGAACTTCACGATCGGGATCATGGCGGCCTGGGGGGCCGCCCAGCTGGTCGAGCAGAGCGGCCGAATCGCCAACGTGAACCTCCGCCTTGCCGTCGCCGGCCTGGTCGCCAGCGTCGTCCTCGTTGTGATCAACCATGCGCTCCTTGCCGTGATGCTGAATCTGGCGCTCGGGCACTCGATCCGCGAGACCGGCCTGTTCAGCGTCGAGAATCTCTCCACCGAGCTCGTGCTCGCGGCGCTCGGCGTCGCGTTCGCGTATTTCTGGCTCGAGAACCCGTGGCTCCTACCGTTCGCCGTCGCTCCCGTCCTGCTCGTCCACCGCTCGCTGACGGTGCCGGCGCTGCAGGCCGAGGCGCGCGTCGATCCGAAGACCGGCCTCTTCAACGCGCGTCACTTCGCGCTCTCGCTGCAGGAGGAGCTCGGGCGTGCAGAACGCTTCCAGCGGCCGCTGTCGCTGATCATGGCCGACCTCGACCTGCTCCGCGACATCAACAACAACTACGGCCACCTCGCCGGCGACGCGGTTCTGAAGGGGATCGCCGAGGTGTTCCGCGCGCAGCTGCGCCACTACGACATCCCGGCGCGGTTCGGCGGCGAGGAGTTCTCGATCCTCCTTCCCGAGACCCCGCCGGAGCAGGCGCTCGAGATCGCCGAGCGGATCCGTCGCGCGGTCGCCGAGCGGCATTTCGACGTCGAGACTTCGAGCGAGCCGATCCGCGCCACCGTCTCGATCGGCGTCGCCGGCTACCCGAAGGACGGGACAGATCCGAATGAGCTGATCCACCAGGCCGACCTCGCGGTCTACCGCGCGAAGCTCCAGGGCCGCAACCGCGTGCTCGGGGCCAGCTCCGAGCCCCTCCTCGTGCCCGCCGAGCGCACCGCGCGCCTCGTCGCGGTGCCGGAGGACGGCGAGCACCACGCGCCAATCCCTGCCGCGCTCGAGATCAAGCCGGACGCGGAGCGCCGCCATCCGCGGCCGCACGCGATGCACGGGCCGCGCTTCCTCTCGCTCTCGCCCCGGCTCGCGGTGCTCGTCGGCCTCGTCAGCGTGCTCGGCATCGCCGCCGGCATCCTCGGCGTCGTCTTCGGGCAGAGCCAGGACGTTCTCGGCCTCTGCGCGATCGTGGCGCTCGTCGGGATCGGGCAGGCCCTCGCGCTCGAGTTCGACGAAGGGACGATCTCGGTCGCGGCCGTCGGCGCGATTGCCGGCGCCGCTCTCTTCGGTCCGCGCGCCGCGCTCGCGATCGCGGTCACGACGTCCGTGGTCGAGTGGAGCGCCCGTCGCTCGGCCCTGCACAACGTGCTCTTCAACATCGGCGCGTTGACGTTCGCCTCGCTCGGCGCAGCAGCGGTGTTCTCGGCTGCGACCTCCATCACCGGTCACTGGCACGACCTCGCCACCGCGATCCTCGGCCTGGCCGCTGGAGCCGTGTACTTCGCGGTCAACATGTCGCTCGTCAGCCTCGCCGTCGCGATGGAAGGCCACGAGCGCTGGTGGGCGGTCTTCAAGGAGCGCTTCGCCTGGCTGATGCCTCACTACATCGTCTACGGCTTCGTCGGCGCCGTGATGGGGATCGCCTACGGGGCGGCCGGCTTGTACGCGCTGGCCGTGTTCGCGGTGCCGCTGCTGCTGATGCGCAAGACGCAAGACGCCTACCTCGCACACACGCAGAAGAGCGCCCAGAAGCTCCGCCAGGCCGCCGAGACGATCCAGACCCAGAACGTGTCGCTGGAGCAGGCAAACCGGCTGCTCAAGGAGCGCTCGACCGCCGCGATGGAGTCGCTGTCGGCCACCGTCGACGCACGCGACGCCTACACCGCCGGCCACTCGCGCCGCGTCCAGCAGCTCGCGCTCGCGATCGGCCGCGAGCTGAAGCTCTCGCAGGCCGAGCTCGACCTCCTCGGGCACGCGGCGCTCTTCCACGACATCGGCAAGCTCGCGATCCCCGATGCGATCCTCCTCAAGCCCGCGAGCCTGACGCAGGACGAGTGGGCGCTGATGCAGCGCCACGCCGACGAGGGCGCACGGATCATCGATCGCCTCGGCTTCCTCAACGACGCCGTCCCAGCGATCCGCCATCATCACGAGCGCTTCGACGGCACCGGCTATCCGGACGGCCTCTCGGGCGAGGACATCCCGCTCGGCGCCCGCATCATCCACGTCGCCGACGCGCTCGACTCGATGCTCACGACGCGGATCTACCGCGCCGCACGGCCCGCCCCCGAGGCGCTCGCCGAGCTCCGACGCGCGGCGGGATCCCAGTTCTGCCCCCGGTGCGTGGGCGCCCTCGAGCGGATACTCCCGGTCGAGAGCCTGCCGCCGCGCGAGGAGAAGTCCCGCCCGGGTCTCGTCGCCGCCGCGTCCTAAAGAGCGCCGCGCTAGCCCGCACTTGCGTTTTGTCCAGCGCGCTCTATTCTGTTTGGCATGGCCAAGAACCCGTTCCGTGCCGTCGCCGAGATCGACTCAGACGCTCTCGCGGCGTTCCAGGCGGGGATCAGGAAGCGCTACAGCGACGAGCAGATCCTCGCCGCGCTGACCGCGAGCGCGCGTCGGCTCGGCCGCACGCCGACGATGCGGGAGTTCGCGGCAGATCCGGACACCGACGTCCATCCGCAGACCGTGATCGAGCACTTCGGGAGCTGGAACAACGCGACGCGCGCCGCCGGGCTCGTGCCGCGCCGCTTCGCGACGCGTGCTGAGCTGCTCGGGCTGCTGCGTGAGCTCGGCGCGGAGCTCGGGCGCGTCCCGACAGCGAAGGACCTCGACGCGCACCGCGCGACGATGCCATCGAAATCGCTCTACTGGCACACGTTCGGATCGCTCACGACCGCGCTTCGCGAGGCCGGTTTCGACGTGCCGGTGGGGGAGGAGAGGCTCGAGCGGGCGGTCGAGCAGGGCGTTGCACTCGCGAAGACCCTCGGACGCCTGCCGAAGTTCACCGACTGGGCCGCTGCGCGCAAGGCCGACCCGGCGCTCCTCACCGAATGGCAGGTCTACAGGATGTTCGACGCGCGCCGCGGCGCCTGGTCGACCTTTCAGTTCCTCGTCGCGGAGCGTCTCGGCGCCCAGGGCGTCAAGGTGCGCTCGGACGGAGTGCTTACCTAGGCCGCGAGGCCGGCGATCGTCGACAGGCGCTGCAGGCAGAACGCACCCTCGTGCGGCGTGCGCACAGACGGCAGCGACTCCTCGGTGAACGTCCGGTCCGGCGAGAACCGCTCGGTACGCACGACGCGCCCGCCGGCGATCGCGATGATGCGGCCCTCGCCGAGCTGGCTCTTCCTCAGGCCGATCGCGAGCGTGCGCTCGACGACCCCGAGCGCTTCGCGCGTCGAGGCGAAGAACAGCTCGTGGCGCCCGCGACCGAGCCACAGCGGGCGGCCGACGCCACGCGCGGCAAAGAGAAGCCCGGGCTCGCGCTCGTCGAGCCAGGCGGTCGCCATCGAGCCGTGCAGCCGCTCGAACGCGCGCGGCGTGGAGCCGGAGCGCTCGGCGAGCGCGAAGATCACCTCGGAGTCGACGGTCATCTCCGGATCGGCCCGGTCGATCCCGTGCTCGGCCAGAAGCATGTCGTCGTTCGTGATCAGGCCGTTGTGGATCCCGACGATCGCGCCGTGGCGGATCGGATGGTTGTTGGCCGCGATCGTCGGATGGCCCTTGGTGTAGTCGCGGACGTGAACGAGAACCTGCGTGGCGCCCTCCGGAACGACGATCTCGTCGAGGAGCGCGCTCGCACCGGAGCGCTGCTTGTGGACATGGATCGGTTCCTCGGAGCGGCGGAAGGCATATCCAACCGCGTCGGCGCCGCGCTCGGCGATCCCGGCCAGAAGTGCCTGGGCCGCGAGGGTCCGGTCAGTCGTGCTGGTGTCGGCGAGGCTATATCCCGCGATTCCGCACATATGACCTGAGACGTATGAAGGTGGCCGCAGTTTCCATTGCTTACAGACTTCTTTCATCCTTTCGGCATCGCGGGAACGTACTAACTCCCCCGGATGGCGGATTCGTCGCCGCGGAGCGAATCCCTGGCTCAAGGTGCGGCGCCGGATAGCCGATACGGTTGCCATGGAGCAGCGGCCGCTCCCCGAGTCGGCCCTCGAGCTTTCCGTGGGAGAGTCACGGCTCGAGCTCGTGCCCGCGCTCGAAGACCCGGAAGCCGTCGAAGAGGCCGAGGAGATCGAGGAAGAAGCGGCCGACGATGACGACGAGGCAGAGGCGCCCAAAGTCGTCGCGGAGGCCACGCAGGATCCGCTCAAGCTCTACGTCCGCCAGATCGGCGACGGCCGCCTCCTGACGCCCGCCGAGGAGCGCGAGCTCGCCCGGCGCAAGGACATGGGCGACGAGGCCGCCAAACGGCGCCTGATCGAGTGCAACCTCCGCCTGGTGATGTCGATCACCCGCCACTACACCAAGGCGGGCGTGCCGTTGCTGGACCTGATCCAGGAGGGCAACCTCGGCCTGATCCGCGCGGTCGAGAAGTTCGACTACAAGATGGGCTTCAAGCTTTCGACGTACGCGACCTGGTGGATCCGCCAGTCGATCACGAGGGCGCTCGCGGATCAGGGACGGACGATCCGGCTGCCCGTTCACGTCGCCGAGCAGGTGCGCCGGCTGATGCGCTCGCGCCGCGTCCTCGCGCAGAAGCTGAACCGCGACCCGACCGTCGCCGAGCTCGCCGCCGAGAGCGGCTTCCCCGAGAAGCGCGTGCAGGAGCTGCTCGCCCTCGTCGAGGATCCGGTGAGCCTCGAGACGCCGGTCGGCGACGGCGAGAGTCTCTACGGCGACCTGATCGAGGACATCAACGTGAAGGCGCCGCACGCGACCACGGCGGAGAAGCTCCGCTCGACCGAGCTCGCAGAAGCGCTCCAGCGTCTCAATCCGCGAATGCGCCATGTCGTCCAGCGCCGCTTCGGCCTCGACGGACGCCCATCCGAGACACTCGAGGAAGTGGGGGCGGGGCTCGGCATCACGCGCGAGCGCGTCCGCCAGCTCGAGTCGCGCGCGCTACGCGAGCTCAGGACGGTCGCGCCCGACCTCGAGCTCTACCTCCGCGCCGAGTAGCTCCTTCTCCTCCGGCGCCTTCGTGCGCGACGAGAGCAGCACCGCGCCGGCGATCACCGCGGCGAACGAGGCGATCCGCGCCGCGCCGACCCAGCCGCCCGGGAGTGGCTCGTGGAAGACGACCATCCCCGCGGCGATCGGCAGCGCGTTGGTCATCAGCGTCGCCAGACCCGCCGTCGTGAGCGCGCCACCGCGCTGGAACCCGGCCTGGAGCACGGCTGTGCCGGCGGTATAGAACACGATCAGGCAGACCAGGAACGGCACGTTCTTGATGCTCCCAGACACCGCCATCTTCGTCGAGACGTCGCCGGCGGCGAAAAGGATGCCCGCAGCGATGCCCCAGGCAGGCCCGCCGCCGATCCAGCGCGCCAGCACCGTGATGCAGACGAAGGCCACGACGGTCGACGCGACGAGCCAGACGGCGATCCAGACGTAGTCGGCGCCGCTGCCCTCGCCGTGCTGGCCGAACAGCGAGAGCCCGAGCAGCGCGAGCCCGACGACCGACACAACGACGCCGATCCGCTCGCGCGAGGTCAGCGGCACGTGCGTGAACCGCGAGACCATGATCGCAAGGATTCCGATGCCACCGGCCGCGGTCGCCTGAACGAGAGAGAGCGGGGCGAGCGCGAGCGCAGCGACGTAGAGCACCCAGCCGAGCGCCTCGAAGGCGAAGCCGAGCAGCCAGCGGCGGTTCAAGAGCAGGGAGCGCAGCGAGACGATCGGGTGGCGCAGCGACAACGGCGGCAGCTTCGAGGCGACGCTGTGCTCGAGCAGATAGCCCAGGTTGAGGAAGCAGGCCGAGACGATCGTGATCAGGAGCGCGAATGCGATCTGCATGTTGGAAACGGTATGTGACCGGCCGTTGGATAGTCCAAAGCGTGCTACTGACCGCTCTGGTCGTGGCCGGCTGCTCGGGCACCGCCGGCTGCGCGATCACCGCGTGAACGGTGACACGTCGGTGAACGCGACGTTCGCGGCGAACCCGTAGTGACCCTCACGGTCACCTTTGTGTCCCGCGCACGATAACCGGCGTTATGTCAAGTTGGAGTCGAGAGGCCCTCTCGCCCAATCCACAGGCTTCTCCCCAGGGCGTCGCGAAGAATGTGGAAACCAGGGTGCAAATTGCGGGCTTTTTCCCTTCCCGACACCCTTGCGTCGGCCCTGGCCGAACCGTAGAGTTCTGCTTGCACCGAGCAGGGGACGCGAGTAGGTCGAAGTCGTCACCGGAGGCCGTACGCGGAAGCCGCAAGGCTGAGGGCGGAAAGTCAATGGGGGCGGTGGACGAAAGCGCACCCGGCTCGGTGAACCTTTGGTCCCGTGTCGAGCGACACCGCCGGCGGGCCTCCAGGAGCTCCCCACCCCTCGTAGCACCGTGCACGATCTGCTGTGCTTCTAGAGAACAAAGAGAAGTCCGCAAATTGCGCCCGTTTCCGTTTCGACACCCCTTGCATCCCGGACTGTCACCCCGTAGTGTTGTGTTTGCACCGAGCAGGGGACGCGAGTAGGTTGAAGTCGTCACCGGAGGCAGTACGCGGAAGCCGCAAGGCTGAGGGCGGAAAGTCAACGGAGGCGGTGGACGAAAGCGCACCCGGCTCGGTGAACCTATGGTCCCGTTTCGAGGCGTCGAAACCGCCCGCGGGACGATAGTTCGCAAATAGTGAGTGTTACGTTCTGGCGACCCTTGCGTCGCCCCCGCCCCGGCCTATAGCTTCTTCCTTGCACCGAGCAGGGGACGCGAGTAGGTCGAAGTCGTCACCAAAGGCAGTACGCGGAAGCCGCAAGGCTGAGGGCGGAAAGTCAATGGGGACGGTGGACGAAAGCGCACCCGGCTCGGTGAACCTATGGTCCAACACCCGTTTGGAGACGGCCGCCGCGCCCGGTAGCATCGCGCTCGTGCACTTCCGCTCCCCCAGCATGGATCGAGGCGTCACGTCGTTCCTGTGGGCGCTGCTCTTCGCCGTGTTCATCTGGCTCGGCGGCCGCTCCGTCGGAATCTCACAGGCGATGTCGACGCTCGCCGCGGCGGTCGCCGGCTTCTTCATCTTCCTGTTCGTCCGCTTGCGCGGCGGCCAGGGCTCCTAGGCGACGAGCTCGTTCGAGCGCATCCGGTTGTCGCCGGTGAGGGCGATCAGCAGGAAACGCAGGAGCTCCGGGCTGGCGGCGCACTCGAGGCGCTCCGAGATCGGCGTACGCTCCTCGACATCGAGGGCGCCAAGTGCGAGGCAGTGGGCCAGAAGCAGCGCCTGCCCCCTCCCCCTCGGTTGACGTGCGGCATGTTCCATCCTGGCCCGTCTATCGGCGCCGCACGGATGCCGCCGTGATCCCTCGCGCAGGGGGTCAAGGCTTGCGGCTAACCGAGATCGAGGCGACGAGCGTCGAAACGCGCCGAATAGAGCTCGCTGCGGAACTCCTCGAGCGTCCGCGTGGCGTCGCGGTCGAAGACGTGCGGGATCACGCCGATCTGGCGGTCGTTGTGAAACGGCACGTCGACGTGCTCGTGCGAGACGAGGTTCACCGAGACCGCGCTGCAGACAGGGCAGTGGACGGCGAGCCCGAGCCAGCCCTCCGCCGGCGCCAGGAGGAAGAACGAGGACGGGAACACCGGACGCGGCCGCTCCTCGGGGTAGCAGAAGAAGCTCCAGGGCCAGTCGCCCGCGAGGATGCGGCGCGAGGCGAGATCGCCGAACTCGGCGGCCACCGTGTCGAGCCGTGAGGTCATCAGGTTCAGGAAGACGCCCTCGGCGAGCCCGAGCGGCGCCCAGTCGAGATCGTCGTGCGAGACGAGCGCGGGATGCTCCTCCCCGCAGCCGCACGAATAGCTGATCCGGTACACCGCCGGGTGCGCGGCGCCCGGGAGTCGCTCGAGCACGCGGAAGGCGGACAGGTGCACGCGGCTCTCACCCCGGTTCGGGCACGCGAGCGTGTAGGTGCTCGTCAGCGCGTCGTACATTCGCTACATATATCGGCCCGGGCGGACGGCTGCTTAGTACTGGATCAGCGAGAAGACGTCGTGGCCCTGGAGCCGCTCGCGTCCGTTCAGGAACTCGAGCTCGATCAGGAACGGCAGGCCGACGACCACGCCGCCGAGCTGCTGGACGAGATCGACCGTCGCCTTCGCGGTGCCGCCGGTGGCGAGCACGTCGTCGTGGATCAGCACGCGCTGGCCCGCGACGATCGCATCGGCGTGCAGCTCGAGCGTGTCGAAGCCGTACTCGAGCGCGTACTTCACCGCGACCGTGTTCCACGGCAGCTTGCCGGGCTTGCGCGCCGCGATGAAGCCGCAGCCGAGCCGGCAGGCGAGCGCGCCGCCCGTGATGTAGCCGCGGGCCTCCGCGCCGAGCACGATGTCGGGCTTGCGCGGTTCCGCCCACTCCGCAAGCTGTTCGACCGCCACACGGAGCGCCTCGCCGTCGGCGAGCAGCGGCATGATGTCCTTGAAGACGATGCCGGGCTGAGGGAAGTCCGGAACATCCCGGATCTTCGAGGCGAGATCGACCGTGCTCACTTCGAGGCCAGATCGCGGACGTCGCGCCAGAAGAGCAGCTGCGAGAGCTCCTGCGCCAGCCCGGCGAGCGCCTGCAGGTCTTCGAGGCCCGACTGGCGGCGCTCGGGATTGCGCGAGCGCAGCGACGGCGCGATCAGCTGCTCCAGCAGCGCGACCTCGCGGTCGGCGGCGGAACGGAAGGCGCGAAGATGGCGCGGCGCGATTCCGAAGCGCGCCAACCCCCCACTCGCGGTTGCGATCTCGGCGTCGGTCTCCCGGTAGAGGCGCTCGCCCCCCTCGACCCGCGGCGAGAGAAGCCCGAACTCCTCGAGCTCGCGCGCCTGGTCGGCGGTGATCCCTGCGCGCTCGCACAGCGTGGCGAGGTCGAGCTCGTCCTCGTGCTCGGCGAGCCCGGCCGGGCGGCGCCTGCGGCGCTCCTTCGTCGTCCCCGGAGCGGCCAGCTCCTGGCGGATCACGCGCAGCGGCAGGAACTCGTCACGCTGGAGTCGCAGGATCGTCTCGAGGCGCTCGATGTCCTCCTCGCTGAAGAGCCGGTAGCCGCCCTGGGTGCGCCGCGGCGTCAAGAGGCCCTGATCCTCGAGGTAGCGGATTTTCGAGATCGAGATGTCGGTGAACTCCGGCTTCAGGCGCCGGCAGACGGCTCCGATCGTCGAGAGGCGCGCGCGGCGCTCGTTGGTGGCTTCGGTCGCGGTCGTCATCGCACCAGGAAGGTCAGCCTGTACTTGCCGATCTGCAGCTCGTCCCCGTCCTCCAGGGGCGCGGAGTCGATCCGGCGGCGGTTGAGGAAGGTTCCGTTGAGGCTGCCGAGGTCGTCGACTGTGAAGCCGTCGCCCTGGCGCTTCACCGCGGCATGCCGGCGGGACACCGTGACGTCGTCGAGGAAGATCTCGCAGTCGGGCGAGCGGCCCACCGTCGTGAGCTCGCCTGCGGGATGAAACGTCTCCCCCGCCCTGCCGCCGCCGGCCCGGACGACCAGCGTCGGGCCGTTCACCTCGTCGGCGTCCACCGCAGCGTCGAGCTCGTCCTCGCCGTCCTCGAGCGCGAAGACGAGCGTCGTCTCCGCAGGCTCGTCTGCGACGAGCAGCGTGCCGCACTTCGAGCAGTAGTTCGCGGCCTCCGGGTTCTGGAAGCCGCATTCCGGGCAGTAGACGTGGCTCACGAGGGTGGCGCGGCCTTCGCGGTGAGGATGTCCGTGAGCGACTCGACATCGACCTGGTCGAGCACGCTGCGGCCCCCCGTCTTCTGGAGCCGTGCCACGAGCTCGGCGCGGAGAATGTCGATCTTCCCGTGCAGGATGCGGCGGCGGTACGAGACCTCGCCCTCCTCGTGCTTGAGGTCCTCGATCAGCTGCTTCAGGTCGTCGTCGGAGATCGTTGCAAGGTCGGGGAGCGGTTCCATGTCCACGGGCACGCCTTTCGTCGGATTGGTGGGCCTTCCGCAGTAAAGCAGCAGGCTCCGAAAGGGTCAACCTATACTTTAGCTTTCACGTTGCGGGCTCCTGCCTCGTCGCCCTGGAGAATCTCGTCCACAAGCCCGCGCAGCTCCGCCTCGAGTGCCGCCGTCGCCTCGCCGTCGCGGCCCTCGGCGTAGAGATGGAGCACGGGCTCGTCCGGGTCGGGCAGCGCCTGCATCCAGCCGCGCTCGTCGAAGACCTTGATCCCGTCGAGCAGGTCGACCTCGCGATCGGCCAGCTTCTCGTTGAGAACGCGCATCACGACGCCCTTCATCGCCCACGGGCACGGCAGCTCGCGGTGCAGGAGGGGCGAGACGGGCAGCTCGGCGACGAGCTCGGAGACGTCATGCCCGACCGTCGCGAGCAGCTGGAGGAGGTTGCTGAGCGCGGCGACGGCGTCGTATGCAGGCAGGAACGTCGGGAAGACGTAGCCGCCGCCGGTCGCGCCCGCGAAGACGACTCCCTCTTCGGCCGCCGACTTGGTGAGGTCGGCCAGCGAGTGCGCGGTGCGCACGACCTCGAGACCCGTCCCCTGGACGAGGCGGTCGACGAGGCTCGTGGCGGTCACCGGCACCGCCACCTTGCCGATGCGGCCGCTCTGGCCGATCAGCTTCACAAACAGGAGGAGCGTCTGCTCGGGTGGAACCTCCCGCCCGTTCTCGTCGATCAGGTAGAGCCGCTCGCCGGCAAGGTCGAAGACCGCGCCGAGATCGGCGCCGACCGCCGGGACGAGCCGCTTCGCCTGGGCCAGCGACTCCTCCAGCAGCGTCTGGTCGGACTGCCGGCGGCTCGTCGAGAACGCATGCGAGGCGACCACGTCGACGCCGAGCGGGCCGAAGACGAGCGGCAGCACGTAGGACGCCGCGGAGTAGCCGTAGTCGACGACGACCCGGAACCCACGCATCCTGATCGCGTCGACCTCGAGTGTGCCGAGGAGGTCCGAGGCGTACGTCTCGCGCACCCGCGCCGGATACTCGATCTCACCGACCTGCCCGGCGGCGACACGGCGCAGCTCACCGCGCGAGAAGTGCTTCTCGATCTCCTTCTGCAGCTCGGGGGTCAGCTGGATCCCGGGCGGCTCGAAGAAGTAGATCTGGACGACCTCCGGGTCGGCGGCGCTCATGCCGACGTGGAAGCCCGCGTCGAAGCCCTCGGTGGTCAGCAGGTGGCGCCCCACCGCGGCCGGGAGCACGCGGAGATCGGCCACGTCGACTCCGGCCGAGGCGAGGCCGGACAGCATCGCGCGCTTGATCACGCGGCAGACGCTCGGCGACTCGCGGCTCGCGACGACGCGCGCGCCGCGCTTCAGCGCGCTCCCGAACGCCGCGGCGAGGCGCACAGCGACCTCCGGGGTCAGGTCGACGTTGATGAGTCCGGACACGCCGGCCATCCCGAACAGGCGCGGCGAGGAGCGGGACTCCCAGATCATGTGCTCGTGGACGTGTGAGCCGCGCTCGATCTCCTTGCTCGGATAGATGCGGACACCGGGTGCGATCACGCTCTCGGCGCCGATCGTCACCTCGTCGCCGATCGCGACGCCCTCGTTGACCTGCACATGCGAGCGGATCTCGCACGAGCGGCCGATCACGGCGCCTTCGATCGCCGCGGCCTGGCCGATGTAGGTGCCCGCGTCGATTACCGAGCGTGTCGTCCGCGCGTTCTCGCGCAGGGTCACGCTCGGCGAGAGCACCGAGTACGGGCCGACGCGGGCGCCCGGGGCGACGAGGCAGTAGTTGCCGACGAATGCCGGTCCCTCGATCGCGTCGAGGTCGTCGATCTCGACGCCGTCGCCGATCCAGACGTTGCCTCTGAGGCGGACGCCCGGCAGGCGCAGGCGCACGCGCTCGTCGAGCGCATCGAAGTTCGCCTGCCGGTACTGGTCGAGGTTGCCGATGTCCTGCCAGTAGCCCTCGCAGACGTGGCCGTAGAGCGGCCGGCCCATGTCGAGCAGCAGCGGGAAGAGCTCCTTCGAGAAGTCGTATGGCTGGTCGGCGGGCACGTGGCGCAGGACCTCGGGCTCGCAGACGTAGATCCCGGTGTTGATCGTGTCGGAGAAGACCTGGCCCCACGACGGCTTCTCCAGGAAGCGCTCGACGCGGCCGTCCTCGTCGGTGACGACGATCCCGAACTCGAGCGGGTTGTCGACCGATTTGAGCCCGATCGTGACGGCGGCGCCCTTCTCCTTGTGGGTGGCGATCAGCTGCGTGAGGTCGATGTCGCAGAGAGCGTCGCCGGAGATCACGAGGAACGTCTCGTCGAGCTTCTCCTCGGCGAGCTTGACCGAGCCGGCCGTGCCCGCGGGCGACTCCTCGACCGAGTACTCGATCGACACGCCGAGCGACTCGCCCTCGCCGAAGTAGCTGCGGATCGCCTGGGGCATGAACGCGACGGTCACGATCACCTCGTTGAGGCCGTGCTCTGCGAGGAGCTCGATGATGTGCTCCATGCACGGCTTGCCGACGATCGGCACCATCGGCTTGGGCTGGTTCGAGGTGAGCGGCCGCAGGCGGGTGCCTTCACCGCCGGCCATCACCACCGCCTTCATGTGCGCAGCTCCTTGCGCGCCGTGAGCATGTATTGGAGGCCGGCCACGATCGCCAGGCCCAGGCCGTTCCAGAAGCACACAAGCGGCCAGCGCGTGCCTTCGGGTGTGACCATCACGAAGAAGATCGAGAAGTAGAGGATCCAGGTCGCCGCCTTGCCGATGAAGTTCACCTTCACCTCGAGCCCGCGCGGCTGCAGGAGCTTCGCGCCGGTGAGGAGAATCACGTCGCGGGCGAGGATCACGATCAGGCCGAGCAGCGGCAGCCGGCCGTCCCACCAGAGCAACAGCACCGCGACGTCGATCAGCAGCCGGTCGGCGAGCGGGTCGGCAACGGCGCCGAAGCGAGACTCGACGTGCCAGCGTCGCGCGAGGTAGCCGTCGATCTGGTCGGTGACGCCGGCGATGAAGAAGACGGCCGCGGCGGCGTTGCTGTGTCCGTTGTCGGAGCGGATCAGGAGCACCGCGAAGACCGGCACGAGCGCCAGCCTGAGGATCGTCAGCGCATTCGGGAGCTGTGCGCGTGGTGCTGAGAGAGCGCGGGCGGACACGCCTCAAGGATAGTGCGTGACCGCACACGCCGGGGATCGGCGAACCCTGTCCACCACAGTCCATAGCCGATCGCAAGCGCGACGAGGTGGCCCACATCCGTGAAGGTGTGCGCGGCCACGAGCCGGAAGACGAGGTAGCCGACGAGCGCTGCTGCGTACGGGAGGCGCAGACGCCGCGGCAGGACGAAGGTGAACGCGGCGGCCGCGGCGACGAAGCCATAGCTGACGCCCACGTCGACAGCGGAGTCGAGGTGCGGGCTGAACGTTCCGGCGCGAATCCCGATCCAGAGCGCGAGCGCCGTCAACAGGGTCGCGCCGACGTGACCTGCCGCGAAGAGCGCGAGCGCGCGCCGCGTCCCGAGCGCCTGCTCCACCGCGGCGAGGACGACGACGAACAGGAGCACCCAGGTCGCCACCGAGAGCCCCTGGAACCACAGCGCGCTCGTGACGAGGACGCGCAGCGGCGTATGCCCGAGATGGTTCAGGTTCGTGCTGCTCGCACGCAGCAGCATCGTCCGGCCGCGCTCGCTCGAGACCGCCAGCAGCGCGGTCGTCCCGAGCAGGACGCCGAGGTACGCGAAGGTGAAGGGCGCCGTGCGGACGTAGGCGATCGCTCGAGTCATGACCATAGGATTGCTGAACATGAGGCTGCCCGGGTTTGTGGACGTCCATTGCCACGCGTTTCAGCGCGCGCTGCGAGGGCGCACCGAGGGCGGCGACTTCTGGGCCTGGCGCGAGGAGATGCTCGCCGAAGCCGACCGGCAGACGCCCGAGCACGTCCGCCTGGCGTACGTCGAGACCTACCGCGAGCTGCGTGCCGCCGGCTACACCGCGGTCGGCGAGTTCCACTATCTCGGGCTGCCGGAAGCCCACGCGGCGCTCGATGCGGCCGAGGAGGCGGGCATCGAGATTGTGCTGCTCCTGTCGGCATACGCGCGCGGTGGGCTTCCCCGCTTCCGTCAGGACTCGCCCGTCGACTACCTGCGCGGGCTCGAGGAGCTGCGCGCGCGCGGCGCGAAGGTCGGCGTCGCCCCCCACTCCGTCCGTGCGTGCCCCGAAGCGTGGCTCGAGGTGCTCGGCCGCTACGCCGCCGTGGAGGGCCTTCCCCTGCACGTCCACGCCGACGAGCAGCCACGCGAGGTCGAGGAGTGCCTGGCCGAGCACGGGGTGCGCCCCATCGAGCTGCTCGACCGCGCCGGCTGCCTCGGCCCGCACACGACGGTCGTGCATGCGACGCACGCGGACGGGCATGAGCTCGACCTGCTCTCGGCGGCCGGCTCACGGATCTGCGCGTGCCCCACGACCGAGGCGAACCTCGGCGACGGCTTCCTGCCCGTGGAGCGCGTGCTGACCCGCGGAATCCCGCTCTGCATCGGCTCGGACTCGAACGTGCGCATCGACCCGCTCGAGGAGCTGCGCGAGCTCGAGGGAATCGCGCGCCGCCAGGCCGGGAGGCGAAACGTGCTCTCGGTCGAGGCGCTGCTTTCCATCGGCTCGGCGGAGGGCGCTGCGGCGCTCGGGCTCGAGACCTGGGACGCCGTGAAGGTCGACCTCTCGCATCGCTCGCTGCTCGGCGCCGACGATCCGCTCGCGGCGCTCGTCCACGGCTGCAGCGCGGAGGTGCTAGCGCCGTAGCCGCGGCCAGCGCGGTGGAGCGGCGGCGGCGTGCGCCGGCGTGTTTCGGAGCGGCTGGGCATCGGCCGCGACGCCCGTCCAGTACGCGGTGCGTGCCAGATACGCATACGCCGAGCCGTTTCCGCGCACGCCGTAGGTGCCCGTGTAGCCCGCGTAGCCCGTGCGCGCGGCAGCAGCCGGCTCGATCTGCGTCCCCTCGTTCCACTCGTTGTAGCTCGTGATCGTCACGAAATCGGCCTCCGCGCCGAGTGCCGCCCGCCACATCCCGTCGTAGGTCGCGCCGTTACGCCGCGACTTCACCCGCGGATCGCCGGTGGCCCGGAAGGCGTCGAATCCCGGCCCGACCGACGGGCCACAGAGCAGGTTGAGCGCCCGCGCCTCCGAGCAGATCCGCCCGAACGTCGAGCCGCCGTACACGAGAATGTCGTAGGTGTAGAGGCCTGCGAATCCGCCCGCCGCCGCATAGCCGGGCAGCGCCGTCTGCGCGAAGAAGCGCACGTCGGGGTCGGCAGTGGTGAGCGTCTTCCAATCGGCAGTCGGGAGATCCTGCGGCTCGTAGACGTAGAACTCGTAGATCCCCATCGCCTTGAGGTGCTCGACGTCGGCCTCGAGCGAGACGAGGTTGCGCCCCGGATACGGCTCGAGATGAACCGCGACCTCGAGGCCGTGCGCGTTCGCTGCGGCGATCACCGCCGGCAGGCGCGCATCTTCGGCCGAGCCCCAGCCCCACCACGAGCTGATCACCTCGTCGACGCCCGCCGCCGAGATCTCGGCCATCTGGCGGTCCAGCACGGCCTGGCTCGAGCTCGAGTAAGGCCCGCGCATCGGGTAGAAGGCGGTGCCGAGTTCGAGCGGCGGGGCATGGTTGTTCTGGCCCCAGTGCTGGTAGGCGCCGTCCACCGCCGGGACGCCGAACCACGGGTAGTAGAAGATCCCCACGCTCTGCGCCGCGCTGGCCGAGGCCGGCGTCACGAGGACGAGCAGCAGGATCAGGAAGAGTTTCCGCATCGGGGAGCGCGCGAAGGCGATTCTCTCATTCGCGGCGGCTTTGCAAAACCCCCTCAGAGGGGGAGTCGCAACACGAGCAGCGCTCCGCCTCCCGGAGGCTGCTCGGCGACGAGATCGCCGCCGTGGGCCAGCGCGATCTCGCGCGAGACGTAGAGGCCGAGGCCCGACCCCTGTTCATCGGTTGCGAGCCGCGCGCTGCGCTCGAACAGGCGCTCCGACTCGTCGGCGGGGATTCCCGGCCCGTGGTCGCGCACGCCGAGCACGACGGTCTCCCCCGCCGTTCCCAGCGTCACCTCGAGCGGGCTCCCCGGTGGGGTGTACCGCGCCACATTCGAGAGCAGGTTCGTCACTACCTGGCGGATCCGCACGCGGTCGAGCATCTGCTGCGGGCCGTTGACGAGCTCGAGCCCCACCACGCGCCCGGCGAGCACCGGCCCGAGCTCCTCGACGGTCTCGCGCACGAGCTCGGCGAGGTTCGTGGGCTCCCGGTGGAGGACCAGCCCACCCGCCTCGAACGACCGCACGAGCTGGCCGAGGTGCTGCGCACTCCGCTCGAGCGTCACCGCGATTCGCAGCGCGGTCTCGCGGTCGAGCTCGTCGAGCGAGCGAGCGAGTGTTGCTGCGAGACCCTGTACCGCGGCGATCGGTGTCTTCAGCTCGTGCACGAAGACCGAGACGAGCTCCTCGAGGGTCGGGTCGCCGGTCACGCCGCGCAATGGTACGCCCAGGTTAGGATGCAGCCATGTCGATTCAGCAACTCGTACCGGCCGAAACGGGCTGGAAGGCCCTCTTCGAAGAGCCGACGGAGGAGATCACCCGCTCGCGGATCATCGGCTGGGCGCTGGTCGAGACCGGCGGCGCCGTCGAGATCGTCGGGATGATCGTCGACCCGACCGACCCTTCCCGCATCATCGCCGCGCCCGGCGCACTCTCCCCGGGCGGCGGCTCGTTCTCACGGTACGGCTTCTCCGACTGAGCGTCGGCGTTCGAGTGCTTCAGGGGCTACTGCGGAAACGTTTCGCGCGAACGCCGAAGGTGAGCGTTCTGCGGGTGGTTTCCGCCGCCGGCGGGCGTTCTAGCTCGGGGTCGCGTCTGCAACGGCGGGCGTCGCGACGCACGTGCCGATGTTCTTGGGCTCGAAGGACGACCACTACAGCCGCTCCCACCTCCGCGCGACCAGCACGCGCGAAGTTGGTCGGCACGACTGCGGCGTAGGATGGAGGTAGTTCAAGTTCCCGGCTCTAGATGGTGCCGCCGCCGAGGTCGTCGAGGGTGCTGGTTTTGAATTCGAGTGCGATCCGGCCGGCTGCGCTGTAGCGGGTCGCGTCTGCGCTAGTGTCGTAGCTGAGCACCTGGTTCCAGCCGCCGCCGGTTGTGTAGTGGAGGGCGGTGATCGTGGTGCCGACGATCCGGATTGCGAGCTTGTCGCCGGAGGCGAGTGTCTGGATGGGCCCCGTGGCGAGTGTGACGGGTGCGCCGCCGTTGTCGATTCGCTGGATCGACCAGGCGCCGGTGGAGCTGACGGTGACGTAGTAGCCCGATGGAGTGGTCGTGCCTGCACCGGTGATGCGGGCGCCGATCCGGATCGTGTCGGCGGCCCCATAGGTGGCGACGGTCACATACGCCTCGCAGTCGGGGCCGAAGCTCGCAGCGTTCCAGTAGTCCCAGGCAAACAACGAGCCGGACGCGTCAACCGCGGCATTCCCTGACACATTCATCGCCGCGAACCCGGTCGGCCGGATCAACGACCAGCCCGCCCCAACACCACCATTTGCCCGGTTAAACCCATCCAACACCGGCGTCGTCGGAGCCAACACGGCTGTGACAACACCGGTCGCCGCCGAGCTGACGGGCCCCGCCGAACCGGCGGTGTTGGTTGCCGTCACGGTGACCCGAATCGTGGAGCCGACATCGGCTCCGGTGAGGGTGTAGGTCGAGGCGGTCGCAAGGCTGATCGCGACACAGTTAGCGCCACCGCCATCACAGCGCTGCCACTGATAGGTGAAGGTCGGTGCAGGCGATCCGCTCCAGCTGCCCGGGCTCGCCGTCAACACCTGCCCCGACACCAACGAACCCGACACCGACGGTGGAGACAGATTCATCGGCGCTACCGCAGCGGCTGTGACGACCGGGGTCGCGGTGGCGCTGACGGGCCCCGCCGAACCGGCGGTGTTGGTTGCCGTCACGGTGACCCGAATCGTGGAGCCGACATCGGCTCCGGTAAGGGTGTAGGTCGAGGCGGTCGCAAGGCTGATCGCGACACAGTTAGCGCCACCGCCATCACAGCGCTGCCACTGATAGGTGAAGGTCGGTGCAGGCGATCCGCTCCAGCTGCCCGGGCTCGCCGTCAACAACTGCCCCGACACCAACGAACCCGACACCGACGGTGGAGACAGATTCACCGGCGTACTCGAACCGGTGAGCGCGCCGCCGCCGAGGTCGTCGAGGGTGCTGGTTTTGAATTCGAGTGCGATCCGGCCGGCTGCGCTGTAGCGGGTCGCGTCTGCGCTAGTGTCGTAGCTGAGCACCTGGTTCCAGCCGCCGCCGGTTGTGTAGTGGAGGGCGGTGATCGTGGTGCCGACGATCCGGATTGCGAGCTTGTCGCCGGAGGCGAGTGTCTGGATGGGCCCCGTGGCGAGTGTGACGGGTGCGCCGCCGTTGTCGATTCGCTGGATCGACCAGGCGCCGGTGGAGCTGACGGTGACGTAGTAGCCCGATGGAGTGGTCGTGCCTGCACCGGTGATGCGGGCGCCGATCCGGATCGTGTCGGCGGCCCCATAGGTGGCGACGGTCACATACGCCTCGCAGTCGGGGCCGAAGCTCGCAGCGTTCCAGTAGTCCCAGGCAAACAACGAGCCGGACGCGTCAACCGCGGCATTCCCTGACACATTCATCGCCGCGAACCCGGTCGGCCGGATCAACGACCAGCCCGCCCCAACACCACCATTTGCCCGGTTAAACCCGTCCAACACCGGCGTCGTCGGCCCTGCACCTCCCGATGACGAGCCCACAACCGCGGACTGGCTACTGCTGGCACTAGCGCTTCCCGCCGAATTCGAGCCCGTTACCTGT
This sequence comes from uncultured Actinomycetes bacterium, assembly GCA_963718355.1. Classification (GTDB taxonomy): domain Bacteria; phylum Actinomycetota; class Thermoleophilia; order Gaiellales; family Gaiellaceae; genus CAVQZA01. The sequence goes on along the minus strand of CAVQZA010000013.1, from coordinate 230,126 downwards.
GCCACGATCGTGGATCCGATATCCCCGGCCGCTAGCAGATAGCTCTGTCCCGCGGCACCGGCGATCGGCGCACAGTTCACGCCGACGGTATCGCAGCGTAACCACTGATAGGTGAATGTTGGGGTCGGCGACCCCGTCCACGAGCCTGGTGTCGCGGTGAGCGTCTGCCCCTGTATGGCCGACCCGCCAATCGTTGGTGGTGAAGTGTTCAGCGGCGCGCCGGCGGGCCCGTAGCCCAGGACACACGAACTCGACGCGTTGCTCCATTCCTGCTGGAGGTAGTACTTGCCGGTTCCGATCATCTGGTTGTACTGGCCGAATCCAGTGGCTCCAACCGCCGTGCCGAAATTCCAGGCGCACTTGTCGCCGTTCTCGTTCCCCGACGCGTCGTACCAGGCGTTGCCGTCAGGGTCCGTGACCGCCTCGTTGTGCTCGTGACTTGCGACGTTCAGGGTCGCGTCTGCCCAGTCACCGTTCGGGTGCTGACCCGAATCGCATGCGCCCGGGAGTCCGAGCTGTCCAGTTTCGGTGTAGGGCTGGTTCGCGTAGAGAACATCGCCCTGGCTGTCGACATAATCGCTGTGGTACGCGCAGTAGAACGTGTACGCACACGTCCCGCTGGTGGCGTCCGCGCACGAACCGACACTGCGCGGGGTGAACAGCAGGAACAGCTTCGTCGGGCCAGGCGTCCATCCCGTCACACCCAGCACGTGCTCGATCTCGGTCTGGATCTGCGAATCGGTGACACATCCCGTGAGGTGCGAGGCGATCGTCGGCGTGTACTGGCCGTTGCAGCTCCCACCCGGGATTGGCGAGCTCGTATCGACGAACGTGCCCCCGAAGGTCGAGCGGGCCTGGATGAAGACCTGCGGGTTCGAACCCATGTAGTACTGCGTGTCGCTTCCGTAGACCGTGCTGCTCAGGCCGCCGGCGGCCGCGACGTTCTGGAAGAACCCGTTGATGATTCCCTGGTAGTTCGGGCTCATTGTTTGGCCCGGTGGCAACCAGTAGATCGCATAGGTCGTATTCGTCGGCATGACCGGGCCGCCGTGATAAAGCAGGTTGCCTCCTGAAGCGAACGGCGTGGCAGTGAAGTCGCTCGGACGAGGCTCGTGATTCGCGGTCGCGCCGCCTGGCGCTGCCGGCACGACCCCATAGATCCCAGGCGCCGGCCGCGCCTTCAGCGGCGGCTGCTGCGGTGCACCGGAGAGACTTGCATCCGCACGGCCGAATCCAGACGAGATGGTCAGAACGACAACCATCGCAAGAAACGCCGCAGGCAAGTTATGGTGACGCTTCAACTCAACACTCCTCCGCTGATCCCCTTTGTAATCAAGAGGAAAGCCACCTTAGAAGAGGCCAATGTGGATGTCTAGATGCGAGCCACGGACCTAGACTGGCGCCCGGCCGCCCACCGTTATCACCTGGACGGGCAACAGGCCGGCTAGGTGATGAGCCGTGCCGTACTCATCCTGTATGCGCGATCGCGAGCAGTTCGTGTCGGGGTATCGGCGCGCAGGTCGCGGCTGCCCTGTCATTGAGCTTGAATCCGGTGAGGGATGGAGAGTTGGTGCCACGAGCGCATGTCGCGCCAAGGCCTGCGGCAATGGCGAGCGACCGCGGCGAGTCGTCCGGCAGCAGCTGCCGCATCCCCTGCTTCGAGGCGACGGCCTGCACCGCTCCCGAGAGTGCGAAGCCGAGGATCAGCGCCCACAGGATCTCGCAAGACACCCCAAAGGAAAACGAGAGAGCGAGCAGCACCTCCCGGCCGTATCCCAGCGCAGTGATGTCTCGGGTCTGCGGCTCGGTCGTCGACCAGGTATCCATCCCGGGGCTGGTCGGGCCGCTGCCGGTGAGGCTGGGGTTGACGCCGGCATGCGCTTGCTGCCATTACCACCAGAGCCGGTCGATGTTGGCGTGGTGCATCCAGAAGATCGGGTCGGCCGGTGCGGTCGGGATTGTGTACCCGCCGTGTACCCGCAGCCCCTCACACGCCGTCTCTTTCGTATGAAAGCCCCGCGTAACGGGGCTTTCAGTCGGGGCGCCGAGATTTGAACTCGGGACCTCTAGTCCCCCAGACTAGCGCGCTAACCAGGCTGCGCCACGCCCCGCGACGCGGCACACCGTATCAGCCGAGTTTCTTGATCGACGGCACGCAGAGCGTCAGGCGCTGGAACACCGTGCCCTGGGAGAGGCCGAAGCGGTTGTGGAGCCACACGTGCTTCGCCTTTACCGCCGGCCCGAGCTTCGTCCCGTAACACACGAGATGCGTCGTGGCGTCGATGAGCGGCGAGCCGTTGATCTGCGCGGGGGCGCACAGCGAGAGCGGCTGCAGCGCCGAGCCGCCCGCCTGGCCGAACTGGTCGATCACCGTGATCGGATGCGTCGGGATCTGGCTCTGCGGCTTGACCGTGAAGCACTCGTAGTTGTCGAGGCCCTTCACCTGCGGCGGCGCAACACCGGCCACCAGCGACTTGCCGGTCGGCACGCAGAGCGTCGCCGGCGCGAACACCGTCATCGGCCCCGAGCTCTCGAACTGATTCGTGATGAGCACCGTGCGCGGCTTGAAGGGCTGCGCCTTGATCGGGTAGCAGGCGAGATGCGCCTGGCGATTCACGACGAGGCTGCCGTTCTTGCGCGCAGGCGCGCAGAGGACAGCGAGCTGGTTGACGGCGGCCTTCTCGGTGCCGAACTGCGTCCTCAGCGCGAGCGCGACGGGCTTCCAGGTCGACCCCGGGTCGACGCGGTAGCACTGGAAGTGGTTGACCGTCGCTAGCTGGCCGGCGAGTGCGACACCGGCCGCCGCCAGTCCGGCGAGCGCGAGGATGGAGCCGAAAAGAATGCGTCCCGTGTGCGGCATTTCCACCAACCCTCCAAGGTCGACGTGCCGCAGGACTCCGGCAGTATTCCACGGAACCCGATCTATCTCAAGCGGGCGGCCCCGGGGCGGGTTCTGCCGGCCCCGGGGCTGCACCGTGTCCGCACTTCGCTAGCGAGTGAAGCGCCGAACCGTCGAGGAGCCGTCCAGGTACCCGGCTCCGGCCTGTGTCTTGGTGAGGTACACCCGCACGTACGAGGCGCCCTTGGGGAGCTTCACCTTGAACTTGGCGAAGGAGTTCACGTTGAGGACGACCTTGTCGAGCGTGACCCAGGCGCCGCGCGAGTTGCGACGCTGGAAGAAGACGATCTTGCCGGCGAACGACGTCGCTCCGGCACCGCCTGTCACCTTCGTGCTGAAGATGCCCTGCTGGTAGCCGAGCCCGACCCGCGGGTGAACGCCGATCGTGAGCGGGGCGGCGTTCGAGGTGCTCGTCTTCGCGGTATAGGTCGTCTGGATGCTCGGCCGGACGACGAAGGTCCACTGCCCGCCGGCCGTGGTCGTGGTCGTGCCGAGAACGCTCGTGGCCAGCTCCCCGAACGGAAGCGCGAGGATCGTGATCACCTCGCCGGTCTTTGCGGACGACACGGTGCCGCTCAATGTCGAAGTTGCGCAGCAGGTCACGACCGGCGTCGACGCGGTCATCGTCGTCGTGACGACCACCACCGGCACGACCGTGACGACGGCCGTCCGATCGGAGGTCGTGGTCGTCGAGCCGTAGGCGTTCGACGCCCTGACGGTGACGCGGAGGGTGCTGCCGACCACGGCGTCACGCACCGTGTAGGTCTGGCTCCGCTCGCCGGAGATGCTCGAGCACGTGCCGCCGCCGCTGTTGCAGCGGACCCACTGGAACGTGTACCGGTTCGGGAGCCCGGCCGTGTACTTGCCGACGTCCGCGAACAGGAGCTCGCCGACGATCGCCTTGCCCGTGATCGACGGAGGGGTCGTGTTCTTGGGGGCCGCCGCCGCCGAGATGACGGCGCTCGGCTTCGAGTTCACCGGGCCGAACTTCCCGTCGGCGTTTGATGCGGTCACGAGCGAGACGAGCGTGTGGTTGGCGTCACTGCTCGAGAGGGCATACCTGTTGGTCGTCGCACTGCCGATCGTGACGCAGTTGCCGCCGTTCGTGTCGCAGCGAAGCCACTGGTAGGCGTACGAGGTCGGGTGGTTCAGCCAGCACCCGTTGCTGGTCGTGAGTGTCCTCCCGGCCGCGGTCTGGCCGGAAAGCGTCGGGGCGCAGGCGTTCACGGGTGCCGCGAAGGTGCGGGCACTCGCCGTCGGCACCAGTAGTGCAGCGGCGAGCGCCAGAGCGGCCAGCGTGAGCCACCAGTAGTTCCTGAGTGTCTTTCTCATGCGGTTCTCCTCTATGCCGACGGAAGTCGCTCGGCGGCGTGTGTGTGTTTGGGAAGGAATTGGGCGGATGGGGGCTCCGGGCTGCGGAGGGGGATACCGCAGATCGTCGAGGTGTCCACGCGGACGATCGGTCCGTGGTAGACGAGAGCCTTCATCTAGTCGGTTCTCCCAGCATGGCGCTCCGTTCGGATCGAAGTCGCTCCGCGCTACGGAGCACTTCAGCCATTTGCTGGGGCCGACGTGACGACCAGGGTTTCGGGCCGTCGGGGTCGAGCGTAGCAGAGAAGCCGCTAGGCGGTGTCCGGCCCGGGCAGGAGCCGGTGGGTCGTCGTCACCGCATCGGCGATGTCGACGAGCTTGCGGGAGCCTTGGCGCGATTCGTCGCGGAGGAGCTCGAACGCCTTGTCCTCATCGACCCCGTGACGCTCCATGAGGATGCCCTTGGCCCGCTCGATCACGGCGCGCCGGCCGAAGGCGCCTTCGAGGTTGTGGTACTCCGCGAACCGGCGCAGCACGATGTCGAGAGCGCTCTGGAGCTGCTCAGGGTTGCCGTCGACGAGGTATGCGAACACGCCGCGCTTGGCTGCTTCGTCGACGAACGCGGAGTCGGTCGTCTCGAGGAGCGCGATCACCGGGCAGGCAGCCTCCCGCACGATCCGGCTGATCAAGTCGAGGGCGTGACCGGAACTCTCACCTAGCCCGACGAGCGCCACGTCCGGGCGCTCGCGGATCGTCATGTCCCCCACTTCGGCGACGTCCGTCGATCCGACGACGACGATGTGGCCGAGGCTGATCACGATCTCCGTGACCCTTCCGATCCGGTCCTCGCGCTGGTTGGCGACGAGGACGCGGAGCTGCTCGTGCTCAGAGCTCTCGGACATGTTGCCCCTGCTACTCGCCCAGTCGCTTGTAGAGGCGGTCGATCAGCTCCGGCATCGCCTCGAGCTTCTCGGTGATCACACGCAAACGATACTCCCGGAAATGCTCCGGCTCGACCCCGAGCTGGTCGGCGAGCGTCACGATCACGTCATTCGACGGAACGGGTCGGTTCCCGTGGACGAGATGGTTCAGATATCCGGCGGAGAGCTTGGTCTTCTCGGAGAGCCCGCGGTAGGTGACGCCGGTCTCGAGCATCAGCCGCTCGACGGTCGGGCCGAACGCCTCCTCGCTAAAACGGCGCTTGCGAGCCATTTAGAGCTGCTCCAGAGGCACGCGACGCTCGTCGCCGGTGGTTCGGTCACGGACGTCGACGGCGCCGTCTTCGAGGCTCTTCTTGCCTGCAGTGACGCGGATCGGGATCCCGATCAGGTCGGCGTCGGCGAACTTCTCGCCCGCTCGCTGGTCGCGGTCGTCGAGAAGCACGTCCTTGCCCGCCGCGCTGAGCGCTTCCGCTGCGCGCTCGCCGATCTCCTCTGCTCCTGCGAGTACGACCACGTGTACATCGTACGGGGCAAGTGCGGACGGCCAGAGGATTCCGTGCTCGTCGTTGTGCTGCTCGACCGCCGCAGCCATCACGCGGCCGGGGCCGATCCCGTAGCTGCCGCCGAGCAGCGGCTTCTCGGTGCCGTCCTCGTCGAGGAACGTGGCGCCGAGCGGCACCGAGTAGAAGCTGCCGAAGTTGAAGATGTGGCCGACCTCGATCGCCGTCTGGAAGCGGAGGCGGCCGCCGCAGTTCGGGCAGGTGTCGCCGTCACGCGGCTCGCGCAGGTCGGCGAAGCGCGGCTCGTAGTCGCGCCCGGCCTCGACCCCGCGTAGGTGCCAGCCGTCGCGGTTCGCGCCGGCGACGTACTGGCCCTGGCTCAGCGTTTCGTCGGCGACGATCTCACCCGGAAAGCCGACCGGGCCGAGCGAGCCGCCGTTCGCGCCGAACGCCTTCCGGATCTCGTCATCCGTCGCCGGCCGCGAGCCGCCGTGGAGCGCGTCGAAGAGCTTCGACTCGCTGAGCCGGTCGTCGCCGCGCACGAGCGCGAGCACCAGCGCGCCGTCGTCGCGCACGACGGGCATCGCCTTCGAGGTCGCGCTCGCGTCGATCGCGAGGAACTCCGCCAGCGCCTCGATCGTCGTCGCGCCGGGCGTCTCGATCTCCTCCGGCGCGCCGAGCGGATCGGGCAGCACGGGTGCGGACGGCACCGCACGCGCGACCTCGAGATCCGCCGAGAAGTCGCCGTTCTCGCACGTCACGAGCGTGTTCTCGCCGGAGCCGGACGGCGCCAGGAAGTCGATGCTGAACTTGCCGCCCATGATCCCGCTCTCGGCCTGGACACCGACGGCCTCGACCCCGCAGCGCGCGAAAATCGTCCCGTACGCGGCGCGGTTTGCCTCGAAGCTCGCTTTCACGCCGGCCTCGTCACGGTCGAACGAGTAGCCGTCCTTCATCACGAACTCGCGCAACCGCAGCAGGCCACCACGCGGACGCGGCTCGTCACGATCCTTCGTCTGGAAGTGGTACCAGAGCTGCGGGAGCTGTTTGTACGACTGGATCTCCCTCGCGTGAAAGGTGACCGTCTCCTCGTGGGTCAGCGGCAGCACGAAGTGCCGTTCGTTGCGGTCGGTGACGTGGAAGATCTCGGGAATCCCGATCCGGCCTGTCGCCTCCCAGAGCTCGGCCGGCGTGAGCACGGGCATCTGCATCTCCTGGGCGCCGATCGCGTTCATCTCCTCGCGGATCACCTGGACGATCTTCTCGTGCACCCGCCAGCCGAGCGGCATGTACGTCCAGAGGCCCGCCGAGACCTGGCGGATGAAGCCGCCGCGGACGAGCAGCTTGTGGCTGACCGCCTCCGCGTCGGCGGGCGCGTCGCGCAGGGTCGGCAAGAAGAGTTGTGACGCTCGGGCGATCATCGTTGTCCCGACAGACTATTCGAGCGGGATCAACGAGGCTTCGGCCATCGCCAGCGCGGCGGGCTTCGCCATCTTGAGGCGCTTCGGGCGCTGCATGCCGCCCTCGATCCAGCGGTCGACCTCGAAGAAGAGCTCGTCGATCAAGATGTCGGACGAGACCTTCTTCAGCACGCGGCCGTGGGCGTAGATGAAGCCGACGTCGCGGCCGCCGGCGATCCCGAAGTCCGCATCGCCCGCCTCGCCGGGGCCGTTCACCGCGCAACCCATCACCGCGACCTCGAAGTGCTCCGGGTAGCCCTTGAGCCGTTCCTCGACCACGACGGCCAGGTTCTCGACGCCCACGTTGTCGCGGCCGCAGGAGGGGCAGGCGATCATGACCGGGCCGCGCTCGCGCAGGCCGAGCGCCTTGAGGATCTCGAAGCCGGTATCGATCTCCTTGACCGGATCGGCGGTGAGCGAGACGCGAATCGTGTCGCCGATCCCGTCGACGAGCAGCGCGCCCATGCCGACGGCGCTTTTGATCGAGCCGGAAAACGGCGTTCCCGCCTCGGTGACGCCGAGGTGCAGCGGGTAGTCGACCTTGTCGGAGAGCATGCGGTAGGCGCGGATCATCGTCGGCACCGAGGTCGACTTGACCGAGATCTTGAAGTCGTGGAAGTCGAGCTTCTCGAGCAGCTCCACCTCCTCGAGCGCCGCCTGGACGAGCGCCTCGGCCTGGTCCTCCTGGGCCAGCGTGTGCAGGTGCTTGGGCAGCGAGCCGGAGTTCGCGCCGATCCGCATCGGGATTCCGGCCTTGCGCGCGGCCTCGACGACGAGCGCGACCTTGTCGGGCCCGCCGATGTTGCCGGGGTTGATCCGCACTGCCGCGACGCCCGACTCGATCGCCTTCAGCGCGAGCGAGGCGTTGAAGTGGATGTCGGCGATCACAGGGATCGGCGAGAAGCGGACGATCTTCTTGAGTGCGACCGCGTCCTCGGTCTTCGGCACCGCGCAACGGACGATCTCGCAGCCGGCCGAGGCCAGCGCGGCGATCTGCGCGGTCGTCGCCTCGACGTCGTGCGTCTTGGTGAGGGTCATCGACTGGACGACCACGGGCGCACCGCCGCCGATCTTGACGTTCCCAACGGTGATCTGGCGCGTGCTTCCCATCTCGCCTAGATCCTAGCCGCCGCTGATTCTTCCGATGTCGTTGGAGAGGCCAATGAAGAAGAGACCGAGCACGAGCGCGATCCCGACCATCGAGACCCGTTCGTAGACCTCGCGCGCCAGCGGGCGGCCGCGGATCCCCTCCACGATTGAGAACGCGATGTGCCCGCCGTCGAGCGGCAGCAGCGGCAGCAGGTTCAGCAGCGCGAGCGAGAGGCTGATCAGGCCGAGCACCCAGAGGTAGTTCATCGTGCCCTGACTCAGAGCCGTGGACGAGCCCTGCACGATCCCGACGGCGCTCGAGATGTCCTTGCGGCCCTTCTTGTGGACGAGATTCGTCAGCGAGGTCACGATTTGCTGCGACACGGTGCCGACGAGCTTCGTCGACGCCCAGAGTGCGGCCGGCGGCGAGAGGCCGGTGCCTTTGCGGAGGATCCCCAGCCTGTAGTCGCCCTGGATGCGCTGCGGCCGCACCGGGCCCAGCGTGAGCGTGTCGGAACCCCGGAGCACGGTGATCAGGAGCGCGCGGCCCTTCGAGTCGCTGATCCGCGTCGAGAGGTTCGACGCCTTCACCGGCTGACCGTTGATCCCGATGATCCGGTCGTTCGGCCGCAACCCGACCGCGGCCGCCGGCGTCTTCGGCAGAACTCGCTGGACGGTCGTCGTCGCCTTTCCGGCGCCGAACGTGAACAGGAGCGAGAAGACGACGAGCGCGAAGAGGATGTTCGCCGCGGGCCCGGCGAGGATCACGACGATCCGCTTCCAGGTCGGAGCGCGCCAGTAGGCGTCGTCGGCGAGCCCGTCGCGGAGGTCCGACAATCCGCGGTCTGCGGCCTTCGCGGCGGCCGGCGAGAGCTCCGCCGCCGCGGTCGCCTGCTCGAGCTCCGGCAGCGCGGCGCGCGCCTGGTCGAGGTCGAACACGACGAGCTCGCGCTTCACGCGCTCCAGCGGCGGCAGCAGGCTGGTGTCGTCCTGAAGGGCGCGACCGAACTGGAGGTCGAGGTCGGACGCTGCCGGCCGGTGCATGCCCGGGATCTTCACGTAGCCGCCGAGCGGGATCGCGCCGATCCCGTACTCGGTGCCCTTGCGCGTGACCTTCACCACGGCGGGCGGGAAGCCGAGGTAGAAGCGCCGCGGGTTCATCCCCACCGCGCGGGCCGTCGTGAAGTGGCCGAGCTCGTGGACGAGCACGAGCAGAGCGAGGCCGAGGATCGCAATTGCGACGTTCACGCGGCGACCTCGAGCAGGCGGCGGGCCTGGGCGTCGGCTTCGACGAGATCGTCGAGGTCGCGCGCCTCGGCGCCGTTGACGGTCGCGAGCACGCTCTCCACGGCGTCGGCGATCCCGAGGAACGGCAGCCGTCCGTCGAGGAACGCCGCCACGGCGACCTCGTTCGCCGCGTTGAACGAGCAGGGATAGGTGCCGCCGCGCTCCCCGGCGTCGCGCGCGTGGGCGAGCAGCGGGAACGTCGCGAGATCGGGCGCCGAGAACTCGAGCGTCAGCCCCGAGGCGAAGTCGAGGGCCGGCACCGGCGTTGCAGCGCGCTCGGGATACGTGAGTGCATAGGAGATCGGCACGCGCATGTCCGGGTACCCCAGATGCGCGAGCGAGGCGCCGTCGCGGAAGCGCACGAGCCCGTGCACGACCGAGGTCGGATGGACGACCACCTCGATCCGGTCGTACGGCAGTCCGAAGAGGAAGTGCGCCTCGATCAGCTCGAGCCCCTTGTTCGCGAGCGTTGCGGAGTCCACGGTGATCTTCGGGCCCATCGTCCAGGTCGGATGTGCGAGCGCCTCGGCTGCGGTGACGTCCTCGAGCTCCGCGCGGGTCTTGCCGCGGAACGGGCCACCCGAAGCGGTGAGGATGAGCGAGTCGACGCTTTCCGGCGCGCGGCTCTCCAGGCACTGGTAGAGCGCGGAGTGCTCGCTGTCGACCGGGAGCAGCGCCCCTCCCCCGCGCCGCTGCGCCGCGAGGGCGAGGTCGCCCGCCGCGACGAGGCTCTCCTTGTTTGCGAGCGCGAGCGTCACACCGTGCTCCAGCGCCCAGAGCGTCGCGGGCAGGCCGGCGAAGCCGACGACGGCGTTGAGGACGATGTCCGGCTCGGCCCGTTCCAGCAGCTCGGTGAGGTCGCCGCCGACCTGCGTCAGCGGGGCGAGCCCGGTCACGTCCTGCGTCCCCGAGGCAGCTGCGACGAGCTCGAGCTCCGGGTGAGCCTCGACGATCTCGACGGCCTGGCGACCGATCGAGCCGGTGGCCCCGAGCAGAGCGATACGGCGCATTTCCAAAGTCTAGGTCGTAAAAATGAGAATCACGTAGTACCCCGCCGGGATCGCGAACAGGAGCGAGTCGATGCGGTCGAGCATGCCGCCGTGGCCGCCGAGCAGCCGGCCCGTGTCCTTGACCTGCATGTCTCGCTTGAGCGCCGACTCGAACAGGTCGCCGGCGGCCGCAGCCAGCGCCACTACGGCGCCCAGGGCCAGGGCCTCGCCGATCGAGAGGTAGGTGTCCCGATCCTGGTAAAGCGCGAAGAACGACACGGCCACCGCGGCCGCCGTCCCGAGCACGAACCCCTCCCACGTCTTCCCGGGCGAGAGTGCCGGCGCGAGCTTGTGCCTGCCGAAGATGCGGCCGCCGAAGTAGGCGACCGTGTCGGCCGCGAACACGGCCAGGAGGACGGTGAACGTCGCGAGGCGCGCGTTGACCGGGAAGTCCCGCATCAGCACCGCATAGGAGAGGCCGAGCCCGATCCACGCCGATCCAAGCACGGTCGCGCCGATCGCCACGGTCGCGGGCGCGCGCGTCTCGGAGATGCCGTTCAGGAGCAGCGCGAAGACGAAGGTAGTCAGGAAGCCGCCGAGCATCCAGACCTCTCCGCCGAGCTGCGCGCCGAGCAGCGCGAGCGCCGCGCCTCCGTAGCCCGCGAGCGCGAGCGGCCGCAGCGACCGGGTCATCTGCCAGAACTCGTGCAGGGCCAGCACCATTGCGACGGCCACGAGCCCCACGAGCCACCAGCCGCCGAGCCAGACGAGGCCGAGCACCACGGGCAGGCCGACGAGCGCAACGGTGATGCGCGACCAGAAGGAGGTCATCGACCGCCGAAGCGGCGACGACGGCCTGCGTATGCCTCGAGCGCGGCTCTGAGCTCGCCCTCGCCGAAGTCCGGCCAGAGCGAGTCGACGAACACGAGCTCCGCGTAGGCGAGCTGCCAGAGCATGAAGTTCGAGACGCGGAGCTCGCCCGACGTGCGGATCAGCAGGTCGGGGTCGGGCAGTTCCGGCGCATACAGGTGCGAGGCGAAGAGCTCCTCGTCGAGCTCCTCCGGCTCGACCTCGGCCTCGATGATCCGCCGCGCAGCCTCGACGATCTCGGCGCGCCCGCCGTAGTCGAACGCGATCCAGAGGTCGAGCACGTCCTTGCCGGCCGTCTCCACTTCGAGCTCTGCCATGCGCCGCCGCAGCGTCTCGGGCGCGCGATCGCGGCGGCCGATGAACCGGGTGCGCACGCCCTGCTTGGCGAGATCGGGCAGCTCGCGGTCGATCGTCTCGCCGAAGATCTCCATCAGCGCGTCGACCTCCTCCGGCGAACGCGACCAGTTCTCGGTCGAGAACGCGTAGACCGTGAGCGAGCGGACGCCGAGGTCGATTGCCGCTTCGACCGTGCGCCGCAGCGCGCGCGTGCCCGCGCGATGGCCGGCGGCGACCGGCAGGCCACGGCGCCGTGCCCAGCGCCCGTTGCCGTCCATGATGATCGCGACCGAGCGCGCGACCTCGGGCAGGTCGGGCTCACGGAGCGGCTTGACCGTCCGCAGCGTGCGGAATCTCGTGAGGAGGTTCACGGAGGTCTAGACCTCCATGATTTCGGCCTCTTTGTGCTTCAGGGCCTCGTCGATCGCCTTCGTGTGCTCGTCCGTGAGCTTCTGCGCGCGCTCCTCGCCTCTGCGCTCCTCGTCGTCGCCGACCTTGCCGTCCGCGACGAGTTCCTTGAGGTTGTGCATCACGTCGCGGCGGACATTGCGCACGGCGACGCGGCCCTCCTCGGCGTAGTTGCGGACGACCTTGACGAGCTCCTTGCGCCGGTCCTCGGTCAGCTGCGGGATCGGCAGGCGGATGATCTTGCCGTCGTTCGACGGAGTGAGGCCGAGATCGGACTCGAGGATCGCCTTCTCGATCGCCTTCAGCTGCGTCGGGTCGAACGGCTGGATCGTCAGCGAGCGCGGCTCGGGCGCGCTGATCGTCGCCATCTGCTTCAGCGGCGTGCGCTGGCCGTAGTAGTCGATCTGGACGCGGTCGAGCAGCGCGGGCGCCGCGCGGCCGGTGCGGATGCTGCTGAACTCGGTTCGAGTGGCTTCGACGGACTTGTCCATCCGCCGCGCGCCGTCCTGCAGGAGATCGTCGAGCTCGGCCATCAGTCCGCCCCTTCCGTCGAGATGATCGTGCCGACCCGCTCGCCCGCGACGACCCGCTTGAAGTTCCCCTCGGCGAGCTCGAAGACGTGGATCGGGAGCCGGTTGTCCATGCAGAGCGAGAGCGCCGTCGAGTCCATCACCTTCAGCCCGCGCTCGATCGCCTCGAGGTGCGTCAGCTCGGGCAGGAAGCTCGCGTTCGGATCGAGGCGGGGATCGCCGTCGTAGACGCCCTTGACGCCGTTCTTCGCCATCAGGATCGCCTCGGCGTTGATCTCGAGCGCCCGCAGCGCGGCGGCGGTGTCCGTGGTGAAGAACGGGTTGCCGGTGCCGGCCGCGAAGATCACCACGCGGCCCTTCTCGAGGTGGCGGATCGCGCGGCGGCGGATGTACGGCTCGGCCACCTCGGACACGACGAGCGCGGACAGCACGCGCGTCTGCGCGCCGGCCCGCTCGAGCGCGTCCTGGAGCGCCAGCGCGTTGAGGAGCGTCGCGAGCATGCCCGCGTAGTCCGCGGTCGCGCGATCCATCCCCTGCGCCGCCGCGGCCATGCCGCGGTAGATGTTCCCGGCGCCGACGACGATCGCGATCTCGACGCCGGTCTCCCGCACGGCGGCGACCTCCTCGGCGATCGCGTCGATCGTCGGCAGGTCCATCCCGTACTCGCGCTCGCCCATCAGCGCCTCGCCGGAGAGCTTCAGCAGGACGCGCCGGAAGACCGGCACGGCCGTGTCCGATGAGGCCAGGCTCTGCTCGGGCTGCACGCTCACGCGGGCCTAGCCTGCAACAGAGAAGCGCCGGAAGTCCAGCAGCTCGAGCCCGTCCTCGGCCAGCGCCTTCTCCACGGACTTCGCGGTGTCGTGGATCCAGGCCTGCTCGGCGAGCACGTTCTCGGCGAAGAACCGCTTCTGCAGCATCCCGTCGATGATCTTGTCGCGGACGTTCTCCGGCTTGGAGAGCACCTCGTCGGAGTTCGCGTAGATCTCGCGCTCCGCGGCAACGTCCGCCTCGGCCACGTCCTTCCGGGTCGCATAGCGCGGGTTCGAGAACGAGATGTGCATCGCGAGCCGCCGGGCCGCCGCTGCGTTCTCGCCACGGAGATGCACCAGCACGCCGATCTTGTTGGCCGGCGGATGGACGTACTCGGCGATCGACTCGCCCGCACCGGCTTCGAGCTTCGCTGCGCCGACCACGACGATGTTCTCGCCGAGCTTGCCGACGAGCTCCTGCCGCTCCTGGTCGAGCGCTTCGACGGCGCTCTCGCCGGCCGTCTCGACGGCCTCGAGGGCCTGCTCGGCGAACGCGAGGAACTCCTCGTTCTTCGACACGGGCTCGGTCTCGCAGCCGACGGCGACGATCGCGCCGGTCGAGCCGGAGACGGTGACGAGCACCTCGCCCTCGGAGGTGGAGCGGTCGGCGCGCTTGGCCGCGGTGGCCATGCCCCGCTCGCGCAGGAGGATCCGCGCCGCCTCGAGGTCGCCGTCTGTCTCGACGAGCGCCCGCTTCACGTCCATCATCCCCGCGCCGGTCTGGTCGCGGAGCTCCTTCACGAGTGATGCGCTGATCGTAGTCATTCGGCCGGCACCTCCTCCTCCGTCACCTCGACGACCTCCACCACGGGCTCCTCGGCCGCCTGAGCCTCGACGGCCTCGACGACCGCCTCGGTCACGACCTCGTCGACCGTCGGCTCGGGCTCGGCCGCCGGTGCGGGCGCGGGCGCAGGTGCTGCAGCTATGAGCTCCTCGACCGTCGTCTTCTGCTGGCCGGCCTGGATCCCGTCGGCGAGCGCGCGCACGATCAGGTTGCACGAGCGGATCGCGTCGTCGTTGCCCGGGATGATGTAGTCGGCCTCGTCCGGATCGCAGTTCGTGTCGACGAGCGCCACGATCGGCAGCCCGAGCCGCCGCGCCTCACGGACGGCGAGCTGCTCCTTGCGAAGGTCGACGATGAAGACCGCGTCGGGCTGGCGGCGCATGTCTGCGACGCCGCCGAGGTTCGCCTCGAGCTTCTCGAGCTCGCCGAGCATGGCGATGCGCTCCTTGGCGGGAAGCAGGTCGAGCTGCCCCTCATCCTTGAGCCGGCGCAGGTCGTGGAGCCGCTCGACGCGGTCGGACATGGTGCGCCAGTTCGTGAGCAGTCCGCCGAGCCAGCGATGGTTGACGTACGGCATGCCGACCCGCTTCGCCTCGTCGGCGACGGCGTCCTGGGCCTGCTTCTTGGTGCCGACGAAGAGCATCGTCCCGCCGCGGGCGGCGAGATTCTGGGCGAACGCATAGGCCTCGTCGAGCAGCTCGGAGGTCTGCGTGAGATCGATGATGTAGATGCCGCCGCGCTCCGTGAAAATGAAGCGGCGCATCTTCGGGTTCCAGCGGCGTGTCTGGTGGCCGAAATGGACCCCGGCCTCCAACAGCTCGCGCATGGAGACGGTAGGCACGGGTAGAGCTCCTCTCAGTGGTTTTGTGATCGAAATCCGGCGCGGCTTCAGGCGGGACCGGCTCTAACGCCGGCACCGTCCGCCCTTGCTGATCCACCGGGGAGACGGGACAGAAGAGTCCGAAGTCTAGCCGGAGACGCCCGGGTCCGCCGCCGGTGGCCGGATCTCGGACACCAGCACAGGCTCCTCGGGCGCGGCCGGCTCCGGCGGCGCGGGCGGCGCTGCGGTGACGCGGAGCCCGAATCGGGCCTCGCGCTGGCCGGGCGGCTCCGCCATCAGCTCGATCTTCGCCACCGCTGCGGGCGCGACGATCAGGACGCGCGGCATCACCGGGTAGCCGTCGTCCCCGGTCGGGAGGTCGGTCGTCATCCCGGGCGGGTACGGATAGAGGATCACGAGGCCGTGGCCCGGAGCCGGCCGCGCATTGCTGAGGAAGAAGCTCTCGCCGTCGACGAGTGTGACCTTGACGCCAGGGTTCGCAGCGCTGCGGGAGCGCTCGAACTCGGCGACGGTCTGCATGAGGGCCTCGACCCAGTCGGTCGTATCGGACATGCGCGGAGCCTAACCTCGCGCCCGGTCGAGCGCGACCACCAGATCGGGGGGTAACGGCGACTCGCACTCGACCTGCTCGCCGGTGAACGGATGCGGAAACGCGAGCCTCGCTGCATGGAGGAACTGGCGCTCGAGGCCGACCTCGCCGGCGCGGCCGTAGGTCGGGTCGCCCGCGACCGGCAGCCCGATCTCGGCGAGGTGGACGCGGATCTGGTGCGTCCGCCCGGTTTCGAGCCGGACGCGCAGCAGCGTGTGCCGCGGCAGCTCCTCGACGATCTCGAAGTGCGTCACGGCGTCGCGCGGCGTGGCGGTGTCGAGCGACTGCTTCGTCCGGTCCTTGCGGTCGCGGCCGAGCGGCGCCTCGATCGTGCCGGTGCGGGAGCGCGGGCGCCCCACGACGAGCGCCAGATACTCCCGCTCCAGCTCGTGCTCGCGCACGAGCTTCTCGAGGCGGCGGTGCGCCTCGGGCGAGCGCGCAACGACGAGCAGGCCCGAGGTGTCGCGGTCGAGCCGGTGGACGATCCCGGGCCGGTCGGCGTCCTCGCCGCCTGCCGCGTCGTAGGCGAGCAGGCCGTGGACGAGCGTGCCGGTCGCGTGGCCGGGCGCGGGATGGACGACGAGCCCGGCCGGCTTGTCGACGACGAGCAGGTGCTCGTCCTCGTAGGCGATCGTGAGCCCGAGCTCCTCGGGCTCGAGCGTGCTCTTCGGGCTGTCGGGAAGCTCGACCGTGAGCTCCTCCCCGCCCTCGAGCCGGTGGCTCTTCGGCCGCGCGCGTCCGTCGACGAGCACTGCACCCGTGCCGAGCGCTCGCTCGGCGGCGGCGCGGGAGCCGAGCTCGGGAAGCGCGCCGAGGAACCGGTCGAGCCGTTCCCCGGCGGCCTCGTCAGGGACGAGCAGCCGAAGCGTCTGCACGGCTCGCCGCCGTTCGGTCGGCCAGCACCAGCGCGCCCAGGAGGAGCGCGACGCCGATCACGATGAAGCTGTCGGCCAGGTTGAAGGCGGGCCACCAGCGGATGTAGAGGAAGTCCGTGACATGGCCGAGCCGGACCCGGTCAACGAGGTTCGAGACGCTGCCGCCGATCACGAGCCCGAGCGCCACCGGCAGGATCGGATGACGGGCGCCGGAGCGACCGAAGTAGACGAGCATCCACACGACCGCGACGGCGGTGAGAATCACCACGAGCGAGGTCGCGCCCGCGAAGAGCCCGAACGCGATTCCTGTGTTCTGGACGTGCCGGATCGAGAACGGCCCGAGCACGTGCAGGTCCTCGCCGAGCGCGAGCTGAGTGGCGACGATGTGCTTCGTGAGCTGGTCGGCGAGGATCGCCGCGCAGGCGACCGCTAGCAGCCCGATCCACTGCAGCGGCCCGGCCGCCAGCGAGCGCTCGGCGACGGAGAACGGGGTCAACGCATCGCTCGTCGCGCCGGGGAGACGCGGGCCCTGCTCGGTCAAGCGCGCTCTTCCTTGCGTCTGTCGTCCAGGCAGAGCGTCGCCCACGGCAGCGCCTCGAGCCGGTCGACGTCGATCGGCTTGCCGCAGCGCTCGCAAACGCCGTAGGTGCCCGCGACGATACGCGCGAGCGCCGCGTCGATCTCGGCGATCACGTGCTCGGAGTGCTCCTCGAGCGACCAGTCGATCTCGCGCTCGAGCAGGTCGGTGGCCTGGTCGGCGAGGTTCGTCTCGTTCGGGAGCTCGCCCTCGTCGTCGGGGCTCGGCGCCGCCTCCTTGTGCATGTACTCCGCCGCGCCGGCGGCCCGCGCGCGTTCCTCCACGAGCAGGGTGCGGAAATGCTCGACGTCGATGCTCATCGGCTCAGCCGCTCCTGGACCTGCTCCGGCGCGAGGCCTTCGAGCTCGACGACCTTGTCCCGCGTGCCGTGCCCCGAGACGAGCGTCACCGCATCGCGTGGGAGCTCGAGAGTCTCGGCCAGCAGGAGCACGACGGCTGCGTTCGCGCGCCCGCCTTCGGGTGGCGCGGCGACCCGCACCTTCCAGGCCTCGCCGTATCGTCCGACGATCCCGGCTCGGCGTGCACCGGGCGTGACGCGCAGCCGCAGACGGGTCGTGCTCATGGCTCGAAGTGTACGCCTACGCGGCGTGAACCTCGGCCGTGTCCTCGTCGTCGATCACCACGGCGGGCGCCCCGGCGATCACCGCCGGCTCGACGGCCGCGAGCGCCGCCTGGAGCAGCACGCGGACGCGCCGTGACTCGTTCTGGAGGTGCTCGAGCTCGGCGCGTGCGCGCCGAGTGAGCGCACGCGCCTCGGCGTGAGCCTCGTCGACGATCCGCTCCGCGTCGCGGCGGGCGCCTTCCTTCAGGTCGCCGGCCGCGCGCTCGGCCGAGACGAGCGTGGTGCGCAGGAGCGACTCGGCCTCCTTGTAGCGGACGAGGTCGGTCTCGAGCCGCTCGACCTTGTCGGCGAGGTCGGCGCGGTCGCGCCACACGTCCTCGAAGCTGTCGGCGACGTCCTCGAGCAGCCGGTCGGTCTCGTCCCGCGAGTAGCCAAACATGCCGCGCCCTAGACGGACGTGGCGGATTTCAACAGGTGCAAGTGCCATCTCCTACCTTCCTTTCAATGCAGCCGCCCGAGCAGGGCGATGACGAAGCGTTCGAGGATCACCAGCACGATCACTCCCACCATCGGCGAGAGGTCGAGCGGGCCGATCGGCGGCAGGATCTTGCGGAAGAGCCGCAGGTACGGATCACAGACGTCGTAGAGGAACTTCTGGACGCGGTTCAGCCACAGCGAGTACGGCAGCCGGACCCAGGACATGACGATGTAGGCGAGGATCAGCAGCACGTACACCCCGACGAAGATGTTCACGAACTGCTGAACGCTCGTGACCGCGTCGAGGAGCAAGGTGAAGCAGGGGCCGATACCGCCCATGGGCGTCACTTCGCGGCCGGGGGTCGGTCTCCTACGCCTGGCAAACACGGGGGAACCCCAGGGTTCCCCCGTGAGCCCCTCCTTCACGACGTTCGAGGAGGTCGACGCCTGGGCTCCCGCCGGGCCAAGCCCGGCTCCGCCCACCGACTCCGTGGGAATCTGGGCAAGCAAGGGCGTCGAACTGTCGCGCTCGGGAAGCGTGGCGCGACGGACGCGTCTGCGAGGAATGCGCTCGCAACGTAGTTCAACTCTTCGACGACGAGCGGAGGGCCACACCTGACCCGGATCTGGAATACACGTCACGTTGTCAAGCCATAAGTCCGAGCGACCCGCGAAGGCTGAAACTCGATCCTCGCCGTTCGTGCGGGCTACGCCTGGTTGAAGAAGCCGCCGCGTTCGAGGAGCTTGGCGCGCTCCTCGGCGGAGACCTCGACATTTCGCGGCGTCAGCAGGAACACCTTGTCGGCGACGCGCTGCATGCCGCCGTCGAGGGCGTACGTGAGGCCGCTCGCGAAGTCGATCAGCCGCTTCGAGAGCTCCGCGTCGGAGCCCTGGAGGTTGAGGATCACCGGCACGGCGTCCTTGAACTTGTCGGCGATCTGCTGCGCGTCGTTGAAGCTGCGCGGGATCACGAGATGGACGCGCACGTTGCCCGACGGCACGGCTTCGAGGCTGCGGGGCCGCTGCTGGGTGCGACGCGGCGCGGGTGCCGCTTGCTCGCCGGGGTCGGTCCAGTCGTCGTATTCGCGCTCACGGCGGCGCGGCGCGAGGCGGCGCACGTTCGGACGCTCGCTGTAGCTGCGCTCGAGCTCTTCCTGGGTCGCGACGCCGTCCTCGTCCCAGTCCTCCTCCTCGGCGATGCCGAAGTAGACGAGCGTTCGGTTCCAGACGTCCGCAAATCCCATCGGCGGGATGGTACTAGCGGAACAGGCTGGATCACGTGGGTGAACCCATGGTTCCCCCACGAACCCCCTCCTTCACAACTATCGAGAACGTCGAGACTTGGTCTCCCACCGGGCCAAGCCCGGCTCCGCCCGCCTGGCAGCGGCTGAATCCCTACGGAAGGAAGAGCGAAGAGCCGACGCGGACGAGGGTGGCGCCCTCTTCGGCCGCAACACGGTAGTCCTGGCTCGTGCCCATCGAGAGCTCGGCCAGGCCGTGGAGCTCCGCCAGCTCGCGCAGACGGGCGAAGTACGGGCGTGAGGCGGCGGGATCGCTGGTCTCCGGCGGCATCGTCATCAGGCCGCGCACGTCGCCTGCGAGCGCCAGAAACTCCGGGAGCTCGGCCGGCAGGACGCCGGCCTTCGTGGGCTCGCCCGAGAGGTTGACCTCGACCAGCACCGGCACCGTGAGGCGGCGCGCGGCTGACTCCGAGTCGAGTGAGTGGACGAGCTCGCAGATCCCGTTCACGAGCCCGGCCTTGTTCGACTGGAGGTGGCCGATGAAGTGCCAGCGGAAGGCATCGCCGTACTCGGCGTGCTTGGCGGTGAGATCCTGGGCGCGGTTCTCGCCGACCACCTCGATTCCGGCCTCGGCGAGCACGGCCATGTCCACGAGGGGCACGTACTTCGTGGCGGCGACGATGGTCACGCCCGGCCCGACCTCCTCCTTCGCGGCGAGGTAGCGCTCGCGGATCGCCTCAGCCGACAACATGCGCGATCACCCCCTGGCGCCCCGTCACGCCGGCGTCGCGGCGGTGCGAGAAGAACAGCTTGGGATTGCAGGCGGTGCAGAGATCCACGCGCTCGACGCTCTCGACACCCGCAGCACGGAGCGCGCGCTCAGATGCAGCCCATAGGTCGAGGTTCCGGCCGCGCATCACGTCGTCGCCGAACGGCTCCGCGACTTCTGGCCCGACCTCGTAACAGCAAGGCCCGATCGACGGCCCCACCATCGCCGCGAGCCGTCCAGGGCCGAGCGCCTCGACGCCCGCGGCGACGACTCCCGCGAGCAATCCGCGCCAGCCCGCGTGGAGCACTGCCACTGCCGGCGTGCCCTCCGCCCGGGCGATCGCAATCGGCACGCAGTCGGCAGTGAGCTGGAGCACGGCCTCGCCGGACGTGTCCGTCCAGACTCCGTCGCCGTCCGGCCGCGCTCCCGGAACCGCGCGATGGACGACCGCCGAGTGGCGCTGCCAGGTCATCGAGAGCCACTCGGGCTCCGCGCCGACCTCCGCGCAGAGGCGGCGCCGGTTCTCGTTGACGTGCTCCGGCTCGTCGGCGGTCTTCAGGCCGAGATTCAGAGACGCGAACGCGCCCTCGCTGACACCGCCGTCGCGGGTCGAGAAGGCGACCTCGTACGGCCCGGGCGCGTCCCAGCGGATCACCCGATCAGCTCCTTCGCCGCCGCGAGCTCGGCGTCGCGGCTCTCGAGCTCGCCGTTCAGCTTGCGGCGGCGCAGCTCGGCGAGGATCTCCCCCACCCGCGGCGATTCGGCCATCCCGAGCGCGGCCAGGTCCGTTCCGGTCAGCTCGAGCCGGACGCTGCGGAGCCGCCCGAAGTAGTCGCGCAGGGGCGGGAGGTCGGCCAGCGCGAGCGCGTAGAGCGGCGCGTCGGGCGTATACGGATCAGCGAGCGTGACGACCTCCGCCGGATCGGCGTCGCGCACCGACTCGGCGAGCCGTGGCCCGACGGTGACCGCCGCCGCGATCAGCTCCGCATCGCGGCGGCGCAGCTTGAGGCTGCGGAGCCAGTGGAGCACCTCGTCGGGCGGCAGCCGCCTCGCGAGGACGGCGAACCCGAGCCGCCACGCCGGCACGCCGAGCTCGAACTCGGCATCGAGCGCGGTCAGCCGGTCCAGCAGCTCGACGGTCTCGGCATCCGCGGAGAGGTGCGGATGGATCGCCTCGTCGAGCCCGAGCTCGTGGATCCGCTCGATCGTGTGCCCGACCGCGCCTTCGCCGAACAGCGCGATCAGCTCTTCGCGCAGCCGCGCCGGCGTGAGGTCGCCGACGTGGCCGGTCCCGACCGAGTCGTGCGCGAGGGCCACGGTCTCCTCGTCCATCCGGAAGCCGAGCCGGTTCTCGTAGCGGACTGCGCGGAAGATCCGAGTCGGATCGTCGATGAAGGAGCGCGGATGCAGCACGCGGATCCGGCGCGCCTCGAGGTCGGCGCGCCCTCCGTACGGATCGACGAGCTCGCCGAGGTCGTCGGCGCGCAGCGACACGGCCATCGCGTTGATAGTGAAGTCGCGCCGGAAGAGGTCGTCGTGGATCCCCGCGTGCGCGACGGACGGCAGCACCGCGGGCGCGTCGTACGACTCGGTGCGCGCGGTCACGACGTCGACCCGCCCGTCGTCGCCGTAGAACACCGCGGCGGTGCCGAACTTGCGGTGCGTGCGCATGCGGCCCCCAAGCCGCTCCGCGAGCGCCGTCGCGAAGGCGATGGCGTCGCCTTCGATCGCGATGTCCACGTCGAAGCTCGGGGCGCCGAGCAGCAGGTCGCGGACCGTGCCGCCGACCAGGAACACGCCCTCGTAGTCCTCGGCGAGGTCGGTCACGGGCTCGAGCACGTCCAGCGCGCGCAGCTCCGCGATGACGGCTTCGGCCCGCATGGGCCTAGGTTAGACCGTCGCGACCGCTTCGATTTCGACGAGCGCCCCGGACGGCAGAGCCGAGATCTCCACGGTGGAGCGTGCGGGCGGCCGGTCGCCGACGTGGCGCGCGTACACCTCGTTCATCCCGGCGAAGTCGCCGAGGTCGACGAGGAACACCGTCGTCTTCACCAGCCGGTCGAGGCCGCTGCCGGCCGCCTCCAGGATCGCGCCGAGGTTCGCGAAGATCTGCTCCGTCTGCTCGCCGATCGTGCCGCCGGAGAGCTCCTTCGCGCCCGGCTTCAGGGCGAGCTGGCCGGAGACAAAGACGAAGCCGCCCGCGATGATCCCCTGCGAGTACGGCGCGCCCTGGAACGGCGCCGGCGCAGCCTCGGTGCGGACGACCTCCTTCATGCGGCCACGGTACACGCTTCGGCGAGTGCGACACCGAGCGCCTTGAACATCGCCTCGAGCACGTGCTGCGGCTCGCGCCCTTCGATCAGCCGGACGTGCAGCGTCAGCCCGGCGCCTTCGGCGAGCTCGCGCAGGAAACGCGCCGCGAGATCGGTGCCGAGGCCGCCGACGTGGGCCCCCGAGAGGTCGACGTTCGAGTAGACGCGGGGGCGCTCCGACGTCTCGAGCACGACCGTCGCCAACGCCTCCTCGGCGGTCATCGCGACCGAGCCGAACCCGCGCGCACCCTCGGCGCGCAGCGACGCGGCCAGCGCCTCCCCGAGCGCCCGGCCCGCGGCCGTGACCTCCGCATCCGCGCTCCCGGGCGCGTTCTCGAGCGTGAGATCGAACCGCGCGTAGAGCGCGAGCTGCTCGAGCAGGTGATCGAGCACCGACAGTCCCGTCGAGACCGTCGCTCGCCCACTCCCCCTGACGACGACGCGAACACCGGTTTCAGCCATGGCGCGGCGCAGCGTATCCGAGTCGGGCAGACAGCCGCGTATGACTTGCAAAGATGGGCCGAACGGCCTATCGTCGTTGCCTTCCGTCCAGACTACGGTCAGGGGCAGGAGGTTAGGGAATTGAGGGCACGGAGGTTCGCGGTAATAGCCGCCCTCCTGGTTGTGGCGGCAGACGCCGGCGGCGCCAAAGCGGCGACGGCAAGGTTCTCGGTCGGCTATACGTCGGAGCCGGCTTTGACGGCCGCGCTGGCGGAGGTGCACGGCGTCGTCGTCCGCCGCGTCCCGGCCCTCCGCATCGCCGAGATCCGGCTCCATGGAAACCCGCTCCGGTCCGCGGCGCGCGTTGCGTGCCGGCCCGGGATCCTCTCGATCGCGCCCGTCGCCGCGCGCGCATCTCGCGCCGAGCCGGCGCTCACAGCGCAGCTCGTGAACGGCCTGCCACTCGAATGGCAGTACGGGGCCACCTACGCGGATGTGGTCCCCGCCTCGATTCAGCGCGCGGCCCGCTCGTTGACGATCGCGGTCGTGGACACGGGCGCCGATGTCTCTGCGCCCGATCTCGCCGGGAAGGCGCCGGCCGGCTACAACGTCCACGCGGGCAATCTCGACGTCCGCGACCCGAACGGGCACGGCACCTTCGTGGCGTCACTCGCCGGCGGCTCGCCTTCGAACCGCGAGGGGATCGCCGGGTTCGGCGGCGACGCGCGACTGCTGATCGTCAAGGCCGACGGCGGGAACGGCGCCTTCAGCGACGTCGACGAGGCGATCGGGATCGTGTACGCCGTCGACCACGGGGCGCAGATCATCAACCTCAGCCTCGGCGGCCCGACATCCTCCGAGGCCGAGCGCAACGCGATCGCCTACGCGGCTCGGCACGACGTGCTGCTGGTGGCCGCGGCGGGCAACGACGCGCAGAACGGCAATCCCGTCGAGTACCCCGCCGCGCTCCTCCAGCCCGACGGTCCGAGCCCGGCCGACCGGATCGGCCTCGCGGTCGGCGCCTCGACCATGTTGGGCCGGCGCGCTCCCTTCTCGAGCTTCGGCTCGTACCTGTCGCTCGTTGCACCCGGCGTCGACGTGCTCGGCGACCTCTCGTCGACGGCCTCCTCGGCGGTGTTTCAGCCCGTCCGCATCCCGGGCTCGCGGCGCGGTCGCTACGGCATTGCCAGCGGCACGTCGTTCGCCGCGCCGCAGGTCGCCGGCGCCGCAGCGCTCGTATGGGCGGCGAACCCGACGCTGTCCTCTGCGGACGTGGCCACGATCCTCGAAGAGACGGCCTCCGGGAACGGAGCCTGGACACCGGAGCTGGGCTACGGCGTCCTCGACGTCGCCGCGGCGGTCGCTCGCGCCTCGGGCCGGCCGCTGGTCAGCGTCGACGGCGTCCGCACGGCCGACGGCGTGCGGCTCAGCTGGCGCGGGCACGGCGTCTCGAGGTTCCGGCTGTCGGCCCGGAAGGACGGCGGCCCGACCCGGGTGCTCGTCGCGGCGACGAGCACGACCTCGACCTTCGTCCGGCTCACCGGCGGTCACAGGTACTCCTTCACCGTCACCGGGCTCGGCACGCCTTCGGTCTCGTCGCAGCCCTTCACGGTGAGCACGCTTCGCTCGGACGCCGCGGTCGGCGTCGCCTCCTCGCTGGCCGGCTCGCGGCTGCTGACGCTCACCGCCTCGTTGCGCGCCGCGCTGCCCAGCGTGCCGCTCGCCTCACGGCCGCTCGTGCTGGAGGCGAAGGAGGGGACACGCTGGCGCATCGTCGCGCGGGCCACGACGGACATGGCCGGACAGGCGCAGTGGACAGTGCGGCTCGCCGGTCGCAGCTACACGATGCGGGTGCTGTTCCCCGGGGCCGACGACCTCGAGGCCGCGTCGTCCGCGGTCGCAAGCCAGGGTTAGAGCTAGACGACGACGCGCTCGATCTGCGCGCCGAGGCCGCGCAGGCGCTCGTCGATCCGCTCGTAGCCGCGATCGATCTGGCCGATGTTCCCGATCGTCGAGGTGCCTTCAGCGCAGAGCGCCGCGATCAGCAGAGCCATGCCGGCGCGGATGTCGGGGCTCTCCATCCGCTCGCCATAGAGGCGCGCAGGACCGGTGACGACGGCGCGGTGCGGGTCGCAGAGGATGATCCGCCCGCCCATCGCGACGAGCTTGTCGACGAAGAAGAGGCGGCTCTCGAACATCTTCTCGAAGATCAGAATCGTGCCGCGCGCCTGGGTCGCGACGGTGAGCGCGATCGACGTGAGATCGGCGGGGAACGCGGGCCAGGTGCCGTCCTCGATCTTCGGGATCTGGCCGCCGAGGTCGTCCTGGATCACGAGCTCCTGCTCGGGCGGCACGCGCAGGCTCGAGCCGTCGAGCTCGACGCGGACGCCGAGCTTCTCGAACACGGGCAGGATCGAGATCAGGTCGGCCGGCTCGATCCCCTCGATCGTCATGTCCCCGCCGGTCACGGCTGCGAGGCCGATGAAGCTCGCCACCTCGATGTGCTCGGGCCCGATCCGGTGCTCGCCGCCGTGGAGGCGCTCGACGCCGGTGATGCGGAGGACGTTGGAGCCGATCCCGTCGATCTGCGCGCCGAGCGAGACGAGGAAGCGGCAGAGATCCTGGACGTGCGGCTCGCAGGCGGCGTTCGCGATCACCGTCTCGCCGTCGGCGAGCACTGCGGCCATCACGGTGTTCTCGGTGCCGGTGACGCTCGCCTCGTCGAGGAAGATCGAGCGCCCGACGAGCCGGCTCGCCCGCATCTCGAAGCGGCGGGTCATCTCGACTTCGGCGCCGAGCTGCTGGAAGGCGTGGATGTGCGTGTCGAGACGCCGGCGCCCGATCACGTCGCCGCCGGGCGGCGGCACGATCGCGCGGCCCTCGCGGGCGAGCAGCGGCCCGGCGAGCAGGAACGAGGCGCGGATCGCGGTGCAGAGCTGCTCGTCGAGCTCGGTCTTGATCGGGCCGACGGCGTGCACTCGCACCTCGTTCGGACCTGTCCACTCCGCCTCGGCGCCCGTGTCCGCGAGCAGCTCGACCATCGTCTCGACGTCGCGGATGCGCGGCACGTTGGTCAGCAACACCTCCTCGTCGGTGAGCAGGCAGGCGGCGAGGATCGGCAGGGCGCCGTTCTTGTTGCCCGCGGCGCGGACATGGCCGGAGAGGGCACGCCCGCCTTCGATGACGAAGGTCTGCATCAGCTTTTCGGAGACTAGGGTCTGCGACATGGAGAATGGCGGGCGCGGCGGACGAGCGGCGGCTATCGTACCGCCCTCGGTGGACCTCACGCGCAGCCAGGCCTGGGAGACCCTCACCCGCTACACGACGAGCGAGGCGCTGCTGCGCCATGCGCTCGGGGTCGAGGCCTCGACGCGTGCCTACGCACGAATGTTCGGCGAGGACGAGGAGCTGTGGGGGATCGTCGCGCTGCTGCACGACTTCGACTACGAGATCCACCCAACCCTCGACAAGCATCCGCAGGACGGCGCGACGATCCTTCGCGAGGAGGGCTATCCCGAGGACGTGATCGAGGCGATTCTCTCGCACGCCGATCACCTCGAGCTGGAGCGGGACACGCTGCTGAAGAAGACGCTGTACGCCTGCGACGAGCTGTCGGGCTTCGTGACGGCGTGCGGCTTCGTCCGGCCGACGGGGCTCGACGGGCTGGAGCCGAGGTCGGTACGCAAGAAGCTGAAGCAGCCGTCGTTCGCTGCCGGCGTGAACCGCGACGATGTCGACCGCGGCGCGGAGCTGCTCGAGCTGCCGCTCGACGAGCACATCGCGAACGTGATCGCCGCGCTGCAGCCGATCGCGCCGCAGCTCGGCCTGCCTACCGCCTAGAGCGCCTGGACCAGGCGCTCGACGTCCTGGTCGCTCGTCCACCAGCCGACCGAGGCGCGCAGCCAGCCGGTTCCGGGCAGATCGCGGATCACGACATCCTCCTCGGCCGCGAGCCGCTTGACCGTTTCGGCGGTGTCGCCGTCGTAGCGAAAGGTGATGAGGGTCGCCTGGTCGCAGTCGGTGACGACGTCGACGACCTCGGCGAGCCGCTCGCGCGCCTTGCGAGCCTGTTCGAGCCCTCGCGCGAAGCGCCACTCCGGCGCCGACGCCAGCGCGGCCTCGAGCCCTTCGATCTGGCCCATGTCGAGCCAGCCGGCGTCGAACCGCGCAGCACCGGGCTTGGGCTCGAACGAGCCGTCGCGCTCGTACTTCGCCGGCGAGAACGAGTTCGGTAGAGCGACGCGCAGCCTGTCCGGGTCGGCGACATGGAGTGCGCCGGTGCCGTCAGGGCCGCAGAGCCATTTCTGGCCCGAGACCGTGTAGAAGTCGTAGGCGGCCACATCGACGTCGATCGCGCCGACCGACTGCGCGCCGTCGACGAGGATCGGCACCCCGGTCTCCGGTTTCAGCTCGGCGATCGGCAGCACGTTCCCCGTCGACCACGCGATGTGCGAGAGAGCGAACAGCTTCGTGCGAGGAGTGACCTCGGCGAGGATCGCATCGAAAGCCTGATCGGCGGGTCGATCTCTTAGCTGCGCGAAGCGAAGTGTGGCACCCGACGCGTGCAGCGGGCCGAGCAGCCCGAAGTGCTCGACGTCGGTGGTGACGATTTCGTCGCCCGGCCCGAGGCCGAGCCCCGCGAGGACGATGTTGCAGCCGTCCGTCGTCGAGCCGGTGAGCGCGATGTGCTCGGGCTCGACGTGGATCGCCGCCGCGATCGCCGCACGCAGCCGGTTCCGCGCCTCGCCGAGCCGCACCCACGAATCGGCTCCGCTGCGGCCCTGATCGAGAGCGTGAATCCGGTTCCGCTCGATCGCCTCGGAGGTCACCCGCGGGAGCGGCCCGAACGTGCCCGCGTTGAGGTAGGCGATCCGGTCGAGCACGGGAAACTGGGCGCGGGCGACCGAGAACTCCACTCGTCTACGATACTTCGTCCGTGCCGGGCCGCCGTTCACTCCTCGCAGCGCTTCTGCTCGCCGCGGCGATCGCGATCCCGGCGGCATCCGCGCAGCCCCGCGACGACGTCGTCTTCTTTCAGGATGTCGGCCCGCCCGGCGCGAACGGCGCGCTCGTGATGAGCTCCGGCACGCCGACCGTCGTCGTCGTATTCCTCCACGGCTGGCGCGACGTCGGCATCGCTCACTACTCGGACTGGGTGAACTATCTCGGCTTCAGCGGCGCCGATGTGATCTTCCCTCGCTACCAGACCGCAGCGGGCGGGAGCCCGGCGAAGACGCTGGCCGCGCTCCGGGCCGGGATCGACGTCGGATTGCAGACGCTGACGCTGCGAGACCGCCACGTGCCGCTGATCGTCGTCGGCTACGACTACGGAGCGAGGCTGGGGCTGTACTACGCGGCAAACGCGCGACGCTGGGGGCTGCCGGTGCCCTACGCCGTCGACAGCATCTTCCCGCACGCGGCTCCCGCGGGTCTGCCTGCACTTGGCGCGATCCCCGCGTCGACCCGGCTCGTGTTTTCCGTCGCGGCCAACGAGCGCCCCGCTGCCGCCGACCTGGTGACCAGGTTCGCGAGCCGCGCCAGATCGCGGGTGCGCGTCGTCCACGGCTCACCGCTCGCCCATACGGCGTCGTCCCGGGCCACGTTCTGGTCACCGCTCGACGCGCTGATCGCACAAGCCGCGCCGACGGGTTAGCCGATGCGCGTCCTCCTCGCCGATCCGCCGGCGTACACGCCGCCGTACGACCACGCACTCGCCTCGGCGCTCGCGCGGGCCGGCGCAGAGGTCGAGCTCGTCACCTCGCACTTCCGCTTCGGCCCGGTGCCCGAGCCGGAGGGTTATCTTCGCAGCGAGCTCTTCTATCCGCTCTCGTCGCGCGCGTTCGGCCGCAGCCGGCTGCGCCTGCCGGTGAAGGCGGTCGAGCATCCGATCGGGCTCGGCCGGCTCGCTCTGCGCGACTGCGACGTCGTCCACGTCCAGTGGCTCGCGGCGCCGGAGGTCGACGCGCATCTGCTGCGGCTGCGGCGGCCCTCGGTGTTCACGGCGCACGACATCCTGCCGCGGCGCACCGCCGGGAGGCCCGAGCTCTGGCGGCGGATCTGGAACCGGTTCGACCGCGTCGTCGTCCACAGCGAGCACGGCCGTGAGGAGCTGGCACGGTTCGGCGTCGACGCGCGCGTGATTCCGCATCCGGTGTTCCCGAGTGATCCGCCGCGGGCGGACGACGGGCACACCGTGCTGTTCTTCGGGGTGATCCGCTCCTACCGCGGCCTTCCGGATGCGATCGCGGCGGTGCGACAGATCGACGGCGCGCGACTGCTCGTCGCGGGCGATCCGGCGATGCCGCTCGACCCGTTTCGGGGCGAGCCGGGGATCGAGTGGCGACTCGGGTACCTGCCGGAGGCGGAGGTCGACCGGGCACACGGCGAGGCGACGGTCGCGGTGTTCCCGTACCGGCCCGAGCTCGATCAGTCCGGGGCGCTCTTGCGGGCACTCGGGGCCGGGGTTCCCGCGGTGGTCTACGACGTCGGCGGGCTCGCCGAGCCGGTGCGCCGCTACCGCGCTGGTCTCGTCGTGGAGCCGGGTGACGTCGACGGGCTCGCTGCGGCGCTGCGCGAGGTGCTGGCGGGTCCCGAGCCGTTCCGCGAGGGCGCGCGACGGGCGCGCGCGGAGCTGACCTGGGACGCTTCGGCGGCCGCGCATCTCGCGCTGTACGAGGAGCTGTTGTGATCTTCCGCAAGCGCTTCGCGGATCTCGTCTCGCGCCAGCTCGATCTGTTCACGGACGAGAGCGCGGATCTGCTCGAGGACGTCGAGCTTTACCTTCGCCGCTACAACGACACGCCGCGCGACGAGGCGGAGGAGGCCTACGGCGATTACGTCGACCGCGTCGACCTGGCCGCGGAGGCCCTGGCCGAGATCCGCAATACCTATGCGCGCACGCTCGACGAGGGCGCGGCCGACGAGTACGAGCGGACATTCGAGAAAGCCGCGGCGAAGCGCTTCCCGAAGATCGGCTCCGCGCTCCGCGAGATCTAGTCACCGGCGCCCGAAGCTCTGCGGGTGCGGCATCGTCGCGGTGAGGTCGGGCTCGTCGGCGACGCGGCGCGCGAGCGGCCCGAGCGACTCGAGCTCGCTGACGATCACGTTGCGATTCCGGTCGACCCGCTCGAAGCGGCCGCGCGCCAGCACGAGCGGCTCGCCGCGGACGATCGCGCGGAACTGCTCGTAGACCTGCGGCGGCAGGATCAGGTTCACCTGGCCCTCCTCGTCCTCGAGCAGCATGAAGACGACGCCGTTGGCCGTGGAGGGCCGCTGCCGTGCGATCACGAGCCCGGCCACCGCGGCCCGGCTCCCGTGCGGCAACTCGTTGAGCTTTGTGCTCATGAGCACTTGATTGGACAGGTGCGGGCGCAGGAGCTCGAGCGGATGGATGCCCACCGACATGCTCGTCGTGCGGTAGTCGGCCAGCATCACCTCCCACGGCGTCTGCTCGCGCAGGGCCGGAGTTGCTGCGGTGGGCTCGAGCGGCAGCGCGAGCTGGCGCTCCTCGCCGCCGGAGCCGGGAACCGACTCGCCGCGCGGGACGAGGCCAAGCTCCCAGAGCAGCCCGCGCCGCGTCTCGCCGAGCGCGTCGCAGGCGCCGCTCGTGACGAGCGCCTCGAGTCCCGCGCGCTTCAGCGGCGAGCGCTGGACGAGCGAGCGGATCGACCGGAACGGCCCGTTCGCGTCCCGTTCGGCCACGAGCGCCGCCGCCTCGTCCTCGCCGATCGAGGCGATCATCTGCAGCCCGACGCGCACGGCCTCGCCCTCGAGCGTCGCCTGCGCCTCGCTCACGTTCACCTCGGGCGGGCGCACCTCCACCCCCCGCCGCTGCGCGTCACGCACGAGCGAGGCGGGCGGATAGAAGCCCATCGGCTGCTCGTTCAGAAGGGCACAGAGGAACTCGGCCGGATAGTGGTGGCGCAGCCACGCCGACTGGTAGGCGAGCAGCGCGAACGCAGCGGCGTGCGACTTCGGGAAGCCGAACCCCGAGAAGGCGACGAGCTTGTCGAAGATCTCGTCGGCGAGCTTCGCGTCGACGCCCTTGCCGCCGGCACCCGCGATGAAGCGTCCGCGGTAGGCCTCGAGCGCGTCGAGCGAGCGCTTGCGGCTCATCGCGCGGCGCAGCCCCTCCGCCTCGCCGACGGTGAACCCGGCGAGCGCGATCCCCACCTCGAGCACCTGATCCTGGAAGACGACGACGCCGAGCGTCCAGCGAAGCGGCCCGGCGAGCAGCGGATGGTCGACCGGCGAGATGAACGTGGGATCCTCGCGCAGCGCCTGGCGATGCTTGACGTACGGGTGGACGGCCTTGCCCTGGATCGGCCCGGGCCGGACGAGCGCGACCTGGACAGTGAGGTCGTCGAGGTTCTCCGGCCGTGTCCGTAAGAGGCTCTGCATCTGGGCGCGGCTCTCGATCTGGAACACGCCGACGGTATCGGCCTGCTGGATCTCCTCGTACACCGCCGCGTCGTCGAGCGGCACGCGTGAGAGGTCGATCGTGCGCCCGCGGAGGCGCGCGATGCGATCGACGCAGTCCTCGACCGCCGAGAGCATGCCGAGGCCGAGCAGGTCGATCTTGAGGAAGCCCGCGTCGGCGCAAGAGTCCTTGTCCCACTGGCAGAGCTGGCGCCCGGCCATCGCCGCGGGCTGGACGGGAACGAGCTCGACGAGCGGCCTGGACGAGATCACCATCCCGCCCGGGTGCTGGGAGACGTGGCGCGGCAGGCGGGCGATCTCGCCGCAGAGGAAGGCGAACGCGCGCCAGCGCGGCGAAAGGCGCTTTCGCTGCGCGTCGGGCATCAGCTCGAGCTCGGCGGCGATCCGCTTCGCGTCCCAGCCGTCGCTGACCCTGGCGATGCGTTCCAGCTCCGCATTGGGCAGACCGAGCGCCTTGCCGACGTCACGGATCGCGCCGCGCGAGCGGTACGTGGCGAAGGTGGCGACGAGCGCCGCGTGCTCGCGGCCGTAGCGCTCGGTGACGGCGACGATCAGCTTCTCGCGGATGTCGCGCGGGAAGTCGAGGTCGATGTCCGGCACGCCTGCCATCTCGCGGTTGAGGAAGCGGCCGAGCGAGAGGTCGGCGTGCACAGGATCGACATGCGAGAGCCCGGTCAGGTAGCAGACGATCGAGCCGACCGAGCTGCCACGCCCGCGCCCCGGAGGCAGCGAGTTTCTGGGCGAGCCGCGGCCGCGCACCTCCGCGGCGACGTCCTTCGCCAGCTCGAGCACCTCCCAGTGGAGCAGGAAGAAGCCGGCGAGGCCGAGGTCGCCGATCAGGGCCAGCTCCTCGTCGAGCCGGGCGCGGGCGAGCTTCTTGTGCCCGTTCGCGTTCCCGTAGCGATCGGCGAACGCCTTGTCGCAGACGCGGGCGAGCTGGACATGGGCCGGCTCGACGCCGTCCGAGAAGTCGGGGTAGCGATAGCCGAGCTCCTCGGTGAGGTCGAAGCGGAGCCGGTCGGCCAGGTCGGCCGTGCGCGCGACGGCCCCGCGGTCGTCGGGGAAGCGCTCGAGCATCGCCGCGGGCGCGAGGAGGACGCTCTCGCGGTTGCCGCGCCGCTCCGGCTCGCACGATTCCAGCGAGCTCGAGTTGCGGATCGCAACGAGCACGTCCTGGAGCAGCGTGCGGCGCCGGTGATGGGCGTGCGGGTCGCCGGTGACCACCGTCTCGACCTTCAGCGTCTCGGCGAGCTCGCGCAAGGCGGCGTTTCGCCTCGCATCCCCGCGCTCGAACGGCCGCTGGAGCTCGACGTAAAAGCGACCGGGAAACGCTTTCGCGAGCCGCGCAGCAGCGTTCGGGTCGCGCACCGCGAGCCCGTGGCGCGCGCAACCGGAGAGGCAGACGAGCCCCTCGCTCAGTTCCTCCAGCAGCGCCTGGTCGAGCGCGGGCTTCCCCGCCTCGTGCTCGCGCCCGGGCGGCCGCGTGTGCGCCCAGGCGGCGGTGAGCAGGCGACAGAGGTTCGCGTAGCCCTTGGGAGTCTCGACGAGCAGCGTGACGTGGGCGCCGCCGGCGAGCGTGACCTCGGCGCCGGTGATCGGCCTCACGCCGAGCGCCTTGGCGGCGTGGGCGAACTCGAGCGAGCCGTAGACGCCGTCGTGGTCGGTGAGCGCGAGCGCCTCGTAGCCGAGGTTTGCGGCGGCCGCGGCGAGCTCCTCGGGCTGCGAGGCCCCGTCCAGGAACGAGTACGCCGAATGGGCATGCAGCTCGATGTACGTCACGCGTTCTGCGCATACCAGTGACCGGTTGCGCCGTCGTGGAAGACCACGGCGACCCGGCCTGTCTCGAGCACGAGATCGAAGTAGCGGCGGTCGACGGGCTCCTCCGTCCACCAGCGATCGACGACGCGCCACTCCTCGCGCACGACCGCGACGGGCTGGCGGTTGACGAGCCGGGGAGTTCCGTCGAAGCCGGGCTCGACGAGCGCCGGCCTCGGCGCGTTTATTCGTCCCGCGGCACGAAGAGCGCGCGAGCCTCCGGGATCCGCGACCATGGCGCCACCTCCACGACGGTGCAGACGGAGCCGGAGCCGGTGCTGGCGCGCACCTGGCGCAGCCCTTCCTTCAGCCGGCCGCGCAGTTCGCCGCCCTCGGGCTGGACGAGCTGGAGCTGGTGGCCCGTGTCCTCGGTGAGCTCGACGAGCTCGAGCCGCAGCTCGAGGATCGGCGCGGGCAGCTCGGCGAGCTTGGGCCCGAGCGCGGCCTTCAGCCGGGAGAGGTCGACGGTCGGGTCGCGCAGGGTGGCGGTGCGCCGCCAGGAGCCGCCGCCGACGAGCCGCGCGGAGACAGCGACCTTGCGGGCGAAGCGTCCGGCCCGCTCGGGCCGTTCGAGGAGCGACTCGAGCAGGCTCGTGAAGGCGCGCCGGATCGTCAGCTCGTTGCCGATCGCCTCCGGGAACTCGAGCGCCTCCACGAGCTCTGCGGGCGGGCGGCGGCCGCGCACACGCGCGGACGACCCGCCCCTCGCCAGGCCCCATGCACGCCGGCCGTCCGCCCCCAGACGCTCGGCCACTGCACCTCCCGGGAGCCCGGCAAGCTCACCCAGACGTCGCACCCCGAGCTCCTTCAGCTCCCGCTGGCGGCCCGGCTCGAGCGGAACGAGCCCGAGCGGCAGCGGCGCGAGGAACTCCTCGGTGCGGTCGTCGGAGACGATCAGAAGCTGCCCGGGCCGCGCGACGCTCGCCGCCGCCAGGGCGGCAAACCGGCGCTCGGCAGCGCCCGCGCGGGGATCCCAGGCAGAGCCGACAGCGGCGAGGGCGCGCTTGAGCGCAGCCTCCACGCCGCCGTAAAGCCGTTCGACGCCGCGCGTCTCGAAGTAGACGACGCCGAGCCCCTCGGGCTCGACCGAGATGCCCGTGTCCTCGAGCCGCTGCAGCACGCCCTCCCACTCGCGCTCTGCCTCCGCCGGATCCTGCTCGACGAGCGTGAGCCCCGGGCAGGTCGCAAGCGCCTCGCCCAGGCGCATCCCGGGTGCGACGCCGAGAGCTTCGGCAGCAGCGGTGACGGGCCCGACGAGCGGCTCCGTTCCCGGCACGGGCGCGAGCGCCGCAGGCTTGAGCGCCAGCCCCGGCCGAGCGCGCAAAGCGGCGCGAAGCTCGAATCCAGGGATGACAAGACAGGCGACCATCGAACACACGTTCTATACGAACATACGTTCGTCGTCAAGAAGAAGGTGGCTGGATCTCCTTCGCGTCTCGGATGAGGATCGGCACTGAGCGTTCCCGCTTTTCGTCCACGAAGATCTCCAGCGTATAGAGACCGAAGTGCTCGGCGTGCCAGCCGACGGCAGCGGGCACCAATGCACCTGCATCGAGTCCCGGGTGGAACAACGGCGGCATTTCCGTCATCGGGCCGAACCCGGCTGTCAAGATCTCTTGCTCAGCCAGTTCGGGATCGATGAGCTTGATCGCAAGTGTGTGCGCTTCCTCAAACTCGTACTGCGCACCGGAGATCCTCATCATGAGGAACACCCCTACGTCAGCGGGCACCTCCGCCAACCACATCGAATCCAGGCCTGCACCAACGATCGTTGCCGTGCCGTCAGAATTGGCTTCCGCGAAGCGACAGGGAAGTGCCCAGGCAACCTGCAAGTACGGACTACCGAGAAACCTGGGGCTGCGAAACCGTCGACGGCGAGGCCGCCACGATTTTCCGCTGCGCCGCGAGGATTTGTGCGAGAGCACGCTGGGTCGCAGGATCCCCGACGACGCCAACCGTCTTCGTCTTGAAGTTGAAAATGAGCGTCTGCATTCTCTGCCTAAGTATGCCCCACGCTGCTGGAAACCGCTGCTGTCTCATTGGGCCGTGGCTACTACGGCGTCAGGGGCAATGGAAGGACTCTGAGCCGCTTCGCGCGGCGCCGGACGGCTTTGCGCCGACGTAGCGCCACGACAGGCTCGTGAACTGCGGCTTCTTGCCTGTACCGCACAGCGCGACTCCCCCGAGCCGGACCGAGACGCGGGCGGTGTGGAAGTGCCCGGCGGCGCAGTACGGCGTGCAGTCGTTCGCGTGGCCGGTGCCTGCGCCGACGGCGCCGGTTGCGTCCCACCTCGTCCACTTGAGCCCCGTCGCGTAGAGGTTGGCGTCGGCGCAGGCGAACACGATCGAGTGCGGCCGCACGACGGGCACCGCCGAATGCGAGACGAACGAGCGGCACCCAGTGAAGCCGGGCACGCCGGCCGAGGAGGCGGCGCTCGCAGCCGTGGCGAGCACGGCGACGGCGAGCAGCGCTGTCCAGGTGCGACTCACTTCTCTCAGCGTACTGACTAGATTTCGACCGATGCACGACGACGGCTACTTCGACGAGCGCGTCGCTGCGCGGTACGACGAGTCCTCTGTGGAGATGTTCGAGCGGGCCGCCGTCGACCCGGTCGTCGACTTCCTCGTTGCGCTCGCCGGCAGCGGACGTGCGCTCGAGCTCGGGATCGGGACGGGCCGGATCGCGCTCCCGCTCGCGCAGCGCGGCGTGCCCGTGCACGGCATCGAGCTATCGAACGCGATGGCCGCGAAGCTGCGCGCCAAGCCGGGCGGCAACGGGATCCCCGTCACGATCGGCGACTTCGCGAGCACAACCGTCGACGGCACGTTCACCGTCGCGTACCTCGTCTTCAACACGATCCTGAACCTGACCACGCAGGCGGCGCAGGTCGCGTGCTTCCGCAATGTCGCGGCGCACCTCGAGCCCGGCGGCTGCTTCGTGGTCGAGGTCGAGGTCCCCGGGCTCCAACGGCTTCCGGCCGGCGAGACCTTCCAGCCGTTCCACGTGAGCGAGTCGCGCTGGGGCTTCGACGAGTACGACGTCGCGAATCAGGGGCTCATCTCCCACCACCTGACGATCGTCGACGGCAGCGTCGAGCGCGTCTCGGTTCCCTTCCGCTACGCGTGGCCTTCGGAGCTCGACCTGATGGCGGAGCTCGCCGGAATGGCGCTGCGCGAGCGCTGGGCAGGCTGGCAGCGCGAGCCGTTCACGAGCGACAGTCGCAAGCACGTATCGGTGTACAGTCGAGCCTCTACGAGCGAAAGGGACCTACCATGACCATCGGCATTCGCATCAAGCTTCCCGGCATCACGCAGGAGCAGTTCGACGCGGCGCACGACCACATCAATCCGAACCGCGAGCCCATCCAGGGGCTCGTCTTCCACTCGTCCGGGCCCATCGAGGGCGGCTGGGGCGTCATCGACTTCTGGGAGTCGCGCGCGGACTTCGACGCTTTCTCGAGCCGGATTCAGGAGGGCATGGAGGGCGCAGGCGTCCAGCCGTCGGGACCGCCCGACATCAAGGAGTTCCCGGTGCACGAGACGATCCCGGCCTAGTCCGATGACGGAGGCGGCGGTCGGCGTGGTCGGTGCAGGCCCGGCCGGCCTCGCGACCGCGGCGATGCTCAAGGCCGAAGGTGTGCGCACCGTCGTCCTGGAGCAGAGCACGGGCGTGGGCACGACCTGGCAAGGCCACTACGACCGCCTCCACCTCCACACGGCCCGGACGCTCTCGCAGCTCCCGGACCTCGGGTTCCCGCGGCGGTACGGGCGCTGGGTTCCCCGCGACGGCGTCGTCTCGTACCTCGAGGCGTACACCGACCACCATGGGCTCGAGATCCGCTTCGACACCACGGTCCGCCGCCTGGAGCCGCGAGAGGGCGGCTGGCTCCTCGACATCGAGCCGGGCGACCCGATCGCGGTGGAGCGCGTCGTGGTCGCGACGGGCTACAACCGGCGCAGCTTCCTGCCCGCGTGGCCGGGTCGCGACGACTACAGGGGCGAGATCCTCCACGCCTCGGCGTACCGAAACGCCGCGCCCTACCGCGGGAAGGAGGTCGTCGTGGTCGGCGCGGGAAACTCCGGCGCCGAGATCGCGGTCGACCTGGTCGAGGGAGGGGCGGCAGCCGTTCGCCTCTCGGTGCGCACGCCGCCGCAGGTCTTTCCGCGACAGGCGCTCGGGATCCCGTCCCAGGCGATCGGGATCTGCCTGCCGCACCTGCCGGTGGCCGTTGGCGATCGCATCGCTGCACTGCTCCAGCGAGTGTTCGTGGGTGACCTCACGCGCTTCGGCATGCCTCGACCCGAAGCCCGGCCCTACAGCGACTACCTCGAGCGGAACGCCGTGCCGCTGCTGGACGTCGGCATGATCAGGCTCCTGAAGCGCGGCGAGCTCGAAGTCGTGGGAGCGGTCGATGCGCTGGACGCCGACGGAGTCGTCCTCGCGGATGGAAGCCGCGTCCGGGCCGACGCGGTGATCGCCGCCACCGGCTACCGGCGCGACCTCGAGCCGCTCGTCGGCCACCTCGGCGTGCTCCGGGCGGACGGGCTGCCGCTGGTCCACGGCGCCGACACGCACCCGGACGCCCCCGGCCTCCATTTCGCCGGCTTCACGAACCCGATCACCGGCAACCTGCGCGAGCTCGGAATTCAGGCCCGCGGGATCGCTAGAGCTAGCGCTTCTTGATTGCGGTGAGGGCGTAGCCGCCCTCGAGCATCGCCGGCGCCCGCTGCTTGAGGCGATCCCACTCCGGCACGTCCCAGCCGAGCGAGTCGGCGAGGCGGACGATCATGTTGAAGAGCGCGCAGACAGACGCAGCGTCGCGCAGCGCCTGGGGCGAGACGCCGGCTGCATAGACCGTCTCGGCGTCCTCGCGCGTCAGGTCTTCTGGGCGGAGCGTCAGCTTCTCGAGGAAGACGAACGTGGCCTGGATCTCCGGTCGCACCGGGGCCGTGCGCCAGTCCGCGACGACCGCGTCCCAGAGATCCTCACCGAGGGCGAACGACGCGACCGCGCCGTGGGAGCCCGTTCAGAACGGGCACTGGTTGAGCAGCGAGGTGAAGCCGGCGAAGAGCTCGCGCTCGCCCGCGCTCCAGTCCGACGGCCCGCGCATCACGACGTCGAGCTCGTCCGAGAACGGCACGCCGAAGAGCTCCGGCCGGTACATCAGCGTCTTGACGACGCCGAGCGGCTCGGCGCCCATGCGCTCGCGGATCTGCTGGAGGATCGCGGCTTCCTCCGGCGCGTGGCCGCTGTCGACGACCTCCAGCCTCATGCGAGCACCTCGTTCGCGCGGTCGAGCCTGCGCAGTCCCTCGCCGATCGCTGCGGCGACGGTCTGCTCGAAGATCTCGTCCTCGGTCAGCCCCGTCGCCTTCAGCGCCTCGATGTCGCCGTCGGTGACCGTGTAGGCGCGCTCGCGCACTTTGGTGAGATAGCCGGCCATGGCTTCAGGAGCTGGCGGGACCGCCGCGACGTTCGCTCTCAGCTTGTCGATGTGCTCGCTCACGGGTGCATAGAGTACGCGCCGGAGATGCGTATCGCCGCCGCAGAGTTCCAGGAGCGCCGCGAGCGGCTGCTCGAGCACGTGCGCCGGGACGGCCTCTCCGGCTACGTCCTCTTCGGCGCCGACTACATCCAGTACTTCACCGGCTTCTGGTTCCTCTCGAACGAGCGGCCGGTGATCTACGCCGAGAGCGTCGCGCGGCGAGCACGCGGTGTTCGTGCCGGAGTTCGAGGTCGCCCGGACGAAGGCCGAGACGGCGTTCGCGCGGATCGAGTCGTATCCGGAGTACCCGGGGCTCGAGCACCCGATGCTGATCTTCGCGCGCGTCCTCGCCGACCTCGGGATCCGCGATGCGATCGGCGCCGACGGCGACGGCTACCCCGGGATCCTCGGCTACGCAGGCCCGCGCTGAGTGAGGTGACGGGCGCCTCGGTCGCGCCGCTCGGCGAGGTGATCGAGTCGATGATGCGGCGCAAGAGCCCGGCCGAGATCGAGCTGATCCGCGAGAGCGGGCGCTGGTGCGGACACGCGCATCGCCTGCTCCAGGAGTACTCGCGGCCGGGCGCGACCGAGGCCGAAGCGAGTCTCCGCGCGAGTCAGGAGGCGACGCTCGCGCTGCTCGCCGAGCTCGGCGAGGTCGGCGGGATGTCTTCCTCCTCGGGCGCAGCCGCCGGCTATCGAGGCCAGATTGGACTCAGGAGCTCGTGGGCGCACGCGGTCGCGCACAACATCGAGTTCAAGCCAGGCGACGTGCTCGTGACCGAGACGAGCGCGCCGATTCACGGCTACAACGCCGAGCTCGAGCGCGCGATGATCATCGGCCCGCCGACCGACGAGATGCGCCGGCTCTTCGAGCACACCGTCGCCTCGCAGCAGGCCGCGTTCGCCGCGATCCGCCCGGGCGCGACCTGCGCCGACGTGGACGGCGCCGTGATGCGCTACCTCGAGCAGCACGACCTGCTCGGCTACTGGCGCCAGCACACCGGCCACGGGATCGGCCTCCGAAACCACGAGGCGCCGTTCCTCGACGTCGGCGACCCGACGCCGCTCGAGCCGGGCATGGTCTTCACGATCGAGCCGGGCCTCTACGACGACGCGATCGGCGGCTTCCGCCACTCCGACACCGTCGTCGTGACCGAGGACGGCATGGACGTCCTCACCGACTACCCGAGCGACATCGAAAGCCTCACACTCCCGCTATGACGACGCTTCGACCCGGCACGATCCGCCACACCGTCGCGTTCGCGCTGCGCGATCCCGACGGCGCCGCGGACTTCCTCGCCGCCGCGCAGCAGCTCGCCGCGATTCCCGGCGTCGAGGCGTTCGAGATCCTCGACGAGGTCAGCCCCAAGAACGGCTTCCGCTACGGGATCTCGATGGAGTTCGCCGGCGAGGACGCCTACGACGCGTACAACGTCCATCCGGATCACGTCCGCTTCGTCCAGGAGCGCTGGCTGCCGGAGGTCGCGGACTTCCTCGAGATCGACTACGCCGTTCGTGACTGACGAGCAGCCGCCGATCTGCCCCGCCTGCGGCGTGACGATGGTGCCGGGAGCGCTCAGCGCGCGAGAGGACTCCTCAGAGGACTGGGTCTGCCTGGAGTGTGAGGAGGCGGGTGAGCTCTAGCCGGTGCAGTTCTTCTGAGCCCAGGCGGCCAGGTGCTGCTCGGCCTTCGCCAGGTTCGCCGAGCTGAGCGACTTCACGGCCGTCATCATCTGCGCCAGCTGCACCGCGTTCGGGACGGTGCCCGGCTTGTAACCCGCCTTGGACAGCGCCTCGGCGTAGCCGCTGAACGCGGTCGCGAAGGTCTGGAAGTCACCGCGGATCTCCGACGGCGCGGCATCCGCCATCGCCTTGAACGCCTTCGCCTCGGCGGCGAGGTCGGTGCCACCCTTGCCTGAAGTGGCCTGCGCGGCCGCGGACATCTTGGTGCCGAGCCCGGCGAGCTGCACGCAGTTCTTCGAGGTCGCGAACTTCGTCGGCAGCGACGTGCTCGTCGTCGGCGTCGCAGCGGTGGCTGCCGCCGCTGCAGTCGTTGCCGGCGCGGAGCTCTTCATGCTGGAGCCGCCGCAACCCGCCGCAACCATGACGATCGCCATCACCAGAACCGCAGTGAACCTCATCGGTGCAACACTAACGCACTTCGGCCGCGGTCCCAACCATGCGGGAGAACCGGGGGACCACGTCGAGCGCGCTCTCGCGGGCGCAGTAGGCGATGTCCTCGGCAAGTCCGGCCTCAACGAGGTTGCGCGCGCTCCGCGAGGAGCCGAGGCCCTCCTCGTGGCCCGCGAAGCTCCGCGCGAGGCGGATCGCAGCCTCCGCCGAGTCGGTCGCCTCGCCGCCTAGCGATTCTGCGATGCGCCCGGCGGTGTAGGCATCGTCGAGCGCGAGCTCGCCCTGGACACCCGCGCAGAGCACCGCGACGTCCTCCGCCCCACTCGCCCGCGCCGCCGCGACGAGGGCGCCGAGATTCAGCAGCGAACCGACGAGCACCGTGTCGCAGCGCACAGCCGCCGCGAGCAGGAGCCGTGTCCCGTTCGTCGTCGTCAGGACGAGCGTCTCGGCGGCCGGCGGGCCGGTGAACTCGCGCGGCGAGTTGCCGAAGTCGAAGCCGTCGATCCTCACCGCGTCGCGCTCGCCGCCGAGCACCGCGTCACCCGCGGCAGCAGCGGCGGCGCGCGCCTCGTCGACCTCGGCGCAGCAGAGCACGCGCTCGTAGCCGGAGGCGATCGCCTGGGTGATCGTCGAGGTCGCCCGCAGGACGTCGATCACGATCCCGAGCGGCGCGCGGACCTCGTCGGCGGGTGTGAAGGCGACGTGGACGCGCACGCCGATACGCTAGCTGGATGGCCACCTGCTACCGCCACCCGGACCGCGAGACAGGGCTCTCCTGCACGGAGTGCGGCCGCCCGATCTGCACCGACTGCATGACGATGGCGCCCGTCGGGATCCGGTGTCCCGACCACGCGGGCGGCACCAAGACGAGGATGCGACCGCGGTATGCGGGCTCCTACGTGACGCGGGCGCTGATCATCATCAACGTCGCCGTCTACCTGCTCGAGCTCGTCCAGGGCGCGGGGCTCTACGCGTCGAAGGGCTGGATCTACGAGCACTTCGTCCTCGTCAGCTCGGCCATCTACGCGAACGGGCAGCCCGCCGGCGTCGCCCACGGCGAGTACTGGCGCCTGATCACCTCGGCCTTCCTCCACTATGGGCCGCTGCACCTCGCGTTCAACATGGTCGCCCTGGCCTTCATCGGCAGCCCGGTCGAGGACGCGCTCGGTCATCTGCGGTACCTGGTGCTCTACGTCGTGTCCGGCCTCGCGGGCTCCGCGGGCGCCCTCGTTCTCTCGCCGCACGCGCTCACGGCAGGGGCGTCCGGGGCCATCTTCGGGATCCTCGGCGCGATGCTCATCCTCCAGTGGGAGGCGACGGGAACGATCAGAGGACCGGCTCTGACCCTCATCATCATCAACCTCGCCTTCACGTTCTTCGCCGGTGGGCTCGGGAGTATCTCCTCAGGCTCGAGCATTTCCGTGGGCGGTCATCTCGGCGGTCTGACGGCCGGAGTCCTAGGCACGCTCGCGATCGTGCACGCCCAACGGCTGCGCCAGCCCGCCCTCGCCTACGTCGGGCTGATCGCGATCGGCGTGGTCAGCATTGCAATCTCGTACTGGACAGTTCGCGGAATGGCGTAACACTGTGTAGGTGCGCCGCCCGCTCGCCGTCCTCGCTGCCTTCCTCGTAGTCGTTCCCGCGGCCGCCGCTTCGCCGATTCTCGGGATCAAGGGCTCGATGCCGCGCTTCGCAGCGCAAACCGGCCAGCACTCGACCGTCGGCCACGTGATCGTCGGCTGGGATCAGGGCGCCGGCTGGGGCTCGTCGTTCACCGATCTCTTCGCGACGCTCGGCGAGGTGCCGATGATCGGGCTCTCGACGCGCGGCAAGAACGGCAAGGAGGCGATCACGCCGCACCAGATCGCGCAGGGCTCGGGCGACCGCTATCTGATCGCGCTCGGCAGCGCGGTCCACACGTGGGGCAAGAAGATCTACATCCGGCCCTTCGGCGAGATGAACGGCTACTGGAACCTCTACTGCGCGTACACGAAGAACGGCAGCGCGAAGCCAAACCACTCCACCGCCGACTTCAAGCGCGCCTTCGCCCGGATCTACCTGATCGTCCACGGCGGCCCGGCGGCGGCGATCAACGCGCAGCTGAAGAAGCTCGGGATGCCGCCGATCAAGGGAGACCTCCCCGCGAATCCGATGCCGAACACGCGCGTCGTCTGGAACCCGCAGGGCTTCGGCGCGCCGGACATCCCGCAGAACTCGGCCCAGGCCTACTACCCCGGTGACAAGTACGTCGACGTGGTCGGCAACGACCTCTACGACCAGCGCGGCAAGGCCGAATGGGACGCGAACGAGGCGCTCTACAAGGCGCATCCGGGTAAGCCGTACTCGTTCCCCGAGTGGGGCCTGTGGGGAATCGACGATCCCGTCTTCATCCGCACGATGGGCACGTTCGTGCGGACGCACAAGCGCACCGAGATGCTCGCCTACTTCGAGAGCGCGCCCGGCTCGATCTTCGATCTCGAGACGAAGCCGAAGAGCCGCGCCGCCTACCGCGAAGTGATCACGACGCTAGCGAGCTGACGAAGGCAAGCGCCTCGGCGACGAGCTCCTCGTCGTCGCCGACGAGAGCCCATTCCTTCATCGGCCGGCCCTCCATGGGCGTGAACTGCACGCCCTTGCCCGAGGCCACGAGCGCCTGGACGCGCTCGGCCGGGAGCTTCACGAGCAGCTGTCCCTGCCGGAGCCCGGCAAACACCTTGCCGCCGACCTTCAACACGGGCAGCCCGAACATCTGGCCTTCCGTCACGCCGGGCTCGGCGAGGAATCGATTGGCCACGGAGTCGTAATCCACCGTCATCGCAGGGCAAGCAGGTGGTAGAGCGCGGTGAGCCGCGCGTCGAACGACGGGCCTGGATGGCGCCGGCCGCCGAACGCGCCGAGCCGCCACGTGCGGAAGCCCGCGGCCCGGAGCGGCCCGAGAATCGCCTCCGGCTCGTCCATCGCGTCGCCGGCGACCTCGACGAGCAGCGCGTCGACGCGGCCCGCGGCGAGCGTGCGCCCGAGGCCTGCGATCACGTCGGCCTCCATCCCCTCGACGTCGATCTTCACGAGCCTGATCTGCCCCGAGACGAGCGCCTCGACGTAATCGTCGAGCGCGATCTGCTCGACCTCGAGCGAGTCGAGGTCGGGGCCGCGCCGCCACGCGCCGCTCGAGAGCCCCTCGGCGCCGTCGCGCCTGCCGATCGCCACCGTGCCGGGCGCCGCGTCGGCCGCGGTGCGGCTGACCACGACGTTTCGCAGGCCGCTGAGCTCGATGTTCGCTTCGAGGACGTCGCCGTTGACCGGCTCGAACGCGTGCACCGACCCCGCCGGCCCGACCTCCGAGCCGAACAGGAGCGTGTAGAAGCCGACGTTCGCGCCGACGTCGAGCGCGGTGTCCCCCGGGCGGAGCAGGCGCCGCAGAGCCCGCGCTGTGACCGGCTCGAAGCTCCGGTACCAGATCATGCGCTGCACGTAGTCGTCGAGGTCGAGCGGCATCCGCCCGCCGTTGACGCGCTCGTCCACCGGGCTTCGCGGCGGCGGCAGATGCGGCCCGACGCGCTCGACGACGAGCGGAAACCAGCCCGGCACGACGCGCCCGGGGACGCGCAGGAGCGTGTGGGCGATCAACCGCCGGCGGCGACGTACGACGCGCCGTGCTCGGCGAGCGCGGCCTGCGCCGCGGCAAGGCGCGCGAGCGGCACGCGGTAGGGAGAGCACGAGACGTAGTCGAGGCCGAGCGTGTGGCAGAACTTGACGCTCTCCGGCTCGCCGCCGTGCTCGCCGCAGATGCCGAGCTTCAGGTCGGGCTTCACCCGGCGCCCGCGCTCGATCCCGATCCGCATCAGGTCGCCGACGCCCGACTGGTCGATCGTCTCGAACGGGTTCTCTTTCAGC
The DNA here is from genome assembly GCA_963718355.1 of uncultured Actinomycetes bacterium. Classification (GTDB taxonomy): domain Bacteria; phylum Actinomycetota; class Thermoleophilia; order Gaiellales; family Gaiellaceae; genus CAVQZA01. Next base: position 185,442 of record CAVQZA010000013.1, on the reverse strand, counting down.
ACGCCGTCCTCGAGGTAGAAGGTGAGGAACTTGCCCTCGGCGTCGTCGCGCGAGAACCCCAGCGTCGTCTGCGTGAGGTCGTTCGTGCCGAACGAGAAGAAGTCCGCGTACTCGGCGATCTCGTCGGCCCGCAGCGCGGCTCGAGGCAGCTCGATCATCGTGCCGCAGAGGTACTCGACGTCGTCGGCCTCCTCGGCGGCGGTGCGGATCGTCAGCTCCCGCAGCCGTTTCAGCTCCTCGGCGAAGGCTACGAGCGGGTGCATGATCTCGACGAGCGGCGCCTCACCTGTGCGCTCGCGGACGGCCTTGGCGGCGCGGATGATCGCGCGCACCTGCATCTCGTAGACCTCCGGCCACTGGAGCCCGATCCGGCAGCCGCGTGTGCCGAGCATCGGGTTGGCCTCGTGCAGCACCTTGATCCGGGCACGCATCCGCTCGTCGGTCGCCTCCTCGAGCGGGGGCAGGAACTCGTGCAGCGGCGGGTCGAGCAGGCGGATCGTCACGGGCAGGCCGAGCATCGCCTCGAAGATCCCCTCGAAGTCGGACTGCTGCATCGGCAGGAGGAGCTCGAGCGCGGCGCGACGGCCCCGCTCGTCGTCGGCGAGGATCATCTGCTGCATCACGGGAAGCCGGTCCTCGCCGAAGAACATGTGCTCGGTGCGGCAGAGGCCGATCCCCTCCGCGCCGAACTCACGCGCCTTGGCGGCGTGCTCGGGAGTGTCGGCGTTGGCGCGCACCTTCATGCGGCGCATCTCGTCCGACCAGCCGAGAATCGTCTGGAAGTCCTCGTTGATCCGGGGCGGCACGAGCTTGACCGAGCCGAGCATCACGTTGCCGGTGCCGCCGTCGATCGTGATGATCTCGCCGGGCCCGACGACGTGGCCGCCGATCGTCGCGGTGCCGGCGGCGATGTCGATCGTGAGGTCTTCGCAGCCGGCGATGCATGGCTTGCCCATCCCGCGGGCGACGACCGCCGCGTGCGAGGTCATGCCGCCGTGGATGGTGAGGATCCCCTGCGCGTAGATCATCCCGTGGATGTCGTCGGGGGTCGTCTCGGAGCGGACGAGGATCACGTCCTCCTGCGCCTTGCCGCGGGCCTCGGCCTCGTCGGCGTCGAACACGATCCGTCCGCGCGCTGCGCCGGGCGAGGCGTTGAGGCCGTGCGCTGCGACCTCGGGGTGCGCGTCCGGGTCGAGCATGGGATGCAGGAGCTGGTCGAGCGACGCGGGATCGATCCGGGAAACGGCATCCTCGCGCGAGATCAGGCCCTCGTCGACCATCGCTACCGCGCTCTTCACGGCGGCCGCCGCGGTGCGCTTGGCGGAGCGCGTCTGCAGCATGAAGAGGCGCTCGTCCTCGACGGTGAACTCGACGTCCTGCATGTCGCGATAGTGCTCCTCGAGGCGGCGCATCGTCTGCACGAGCTGGTCGAACGCCTGCGGGAGCTTCGCCTCCATCCGCGCGAGCGGCTCGGGAGTGCGGATTCCGGCGACGACGTCCTCGCCCTGCGCGTTCATCAGGAACTCGCCGTAGAGGCCCGTCTCGCCGGTGGCCGGGTTGCGCGTGAACGCGACGCCGGTGGCCGAGCGGTCGCCCTTGTTGCCGAACACCATCTGCTGCACGTTGACCGCGGTGCCGATGTCGTCGGGAATCCCCTGCGCGCGCCGGTAGACCTGGGCGCGCGGGGTGTCCCACGAGTCGAAGACGGCGCGGACGGCGCGGGTGAGCTGGCCTCGCGCGTCCTGCGGGAAGCCACCGGTCTCCTCCTGGTAGATCTGCTGGTAGGTCTCGATCAGCGCGGCGAGATCCTCGGGGGTGAGGTCGGTGTCGCTCGCCGCCTCACGGCGCGCCTTGAGGTCGGTGAGCTGCTGCTCGAAGCGGTACTCGTCGATGCCGTCGACGACCTCGCCGTACATCTGGATCAGGCGCCGGTAGGAGTCCGCAGCGAAGCGCGGGTTGCCGGTGCGCTCGGCCAGGCCCTGCACGGCTTCGTCGTTGAGGCCGAGGTTGAGAATCGTGTCCATCATCCCGGGCATCGAGATCGCGGCGCCGGAGCGGACCGAGACGAGCAGCGGGTCGTGCGCGTCGCCGAAGCGCTTGCCGGCCTTCTCCTCGAGCCGCGCGAGCGCCTCGCTGATCTCCTCCTCGAGGCCGTCGGGGAACTGCTTGCCGGCGCCCTCGTAGGCGCGGCAGGCGTCGGTCGAGATCGTGAAGCCGGCCGGGACCGGGACGCCGAGCTGGGTCATCTCCGCGAGGCCGCTTCCCTTGCCTCCGAGGAGGGCGCGACCCTCGTCGCAGGGCTCGTCGAAGTCGTAGACGTAGCGCATCGCAGGCTCATCTTCCCATACGCGCCCGAGGTTCAACGTCGGGAGGATCGCCGTCCTTGCTCCGTAGTTCCCCGTACAGCGGTTGGGCGGCTGCACCGATGCCCACCGGGGCGCCCGGCGCCGACGATGGCTCCATGTTCGAGACCGTCGACGGAAACGAAGCGGCCGCCTTCGTGGCGCACCGGACGAGCGAGGTGATCGCGGTCTATCCGATCACCCCGGCCTCGACGATGGGCGAACTCGCCGACGCCTGGTCGGAGGGCGGCGCGGCGAACATCTGGGGCCAGGTGCCCCGCGTGATCGAGATGCAGAGCGAGGCAGGCGCTGCGGGAGCGGTGCACGGCTCGCTGCAGGCGGGCGCCCTGACGACGACGTTCACCGCGTCGCAGGGGCTCCTCCTGATGCTGCCGGACATGTTCAAGCTGGCCGGGGAGCTGACGTCGGCGGTGATTCACGTCGCCGCGCGCACGGTCGCGACGCAGGCACTCTCGATCTTCGGCGACCACTCCGACGTCATGGCGGCACGGACGACGGGCTTCGCGATGCTCTGCTCCTCGTCGGTGCAGGAGGCGCAGGACATGGCTGCGATCGCCACGATGGCGACGCTGGAGGCGCGCGTCCCGTTCCTCCATTTCTTCGACGGCTTTCGCACCTCGCACGAGGTTGCGAAGATCGAGCGGCTCTCCGAGGACGATCTCCGCGCGCTGATCGACGACGACCTCGTCGCCGCCCACCGCCGCCGCGCGCTCTCGCCCGATCGCCCGTTCCTGCGAGGCTCGGCGCAGAATCCCGACGTCTTCTTCCAGGCGCGCGAGGCCTCGAACTCGTTCTATCTCGCGCTCCCGGCCACGGTGCAGCGCGCGATGGACCGCTTTGCAGCGCTCACCGGCAGGCAGTACAGGCTGTTCGACTACGCGGGCGATCCCCAGGCTGAGCGGGTCGTGGTGCTGATGGGCTCCGGGACGGGTGCTGCGCAGGAGGCGATCACGCAGGTTCCCGGCACCGGCGTCCTCACAGTGCGCCTCTTCCGGCCCTTCGACGGCGCGGCACTCTGCGCGGCGCTGCCGGAGACCGTCCGCTCGGTCGCGGTCCTCGATCGCACCAAGGAGCCTGGAGCGGTCGGCGAGCCGCTGTACCAGGACCTCGTCACCACGTTCGCCGAGCAGGGCCGCGCAGTGCGCACGATCGGCGGCCGCTACGGGCTCGCCTCGAAGGAGTTCACGCCCGCGATGGCGGCCGCGGTCTTCGCGGAGCTCGACGCCGAGGCGCCGCACAACCACTTCACGGTCGGGATCGACGACGACGTCACCCACACGAGCCTCGAGGTCGACAGCTCGTTCCGGACGGAGGCCGACGACGTCGTTCGCGCCGTCTTCTACGGCCTGGGCTCCGACGGCACGGTCGGCGCCAACAAGAACTCGGTCAAGATCGTCGGCGAGGAGACGCCGCTCTACGCGCAGGGCTACTTCGTCTACGACTCGAAGAAGTCCGGCTCGACGACCGTCTCGCACCTGCGCTTCTCGCCGCGGCCGATCGCCTCGACCTACCTGATCGAGCAGGCGAGCTTCGTGGCGTGCCACCAGTTCGGGATGCTCGAGCGCACCGACGTGCTCGCGGTCGCGGCGCCGGGCGCGACGTTCCTGCTCAACAGCCCGTTCGGGCCCGACGAGGTGTGGGACGAGCTGCCGCACGAGGTGCGCGCCCAGATCGTCGAGAAGGGCCTGCGCTTCTACGTCGTCGACGCGGCGGCCGTCGCACGCGACGCGGGGCTCGGGAAGCGCGTCAACACCGTCCTCCAGACCTGCTTCTTCGCGCTCGCCGAGGTGCTGCCGGCGGACGAGGCGATCGCCGCGATCAAGCACGCGATCGAGAAGAGCTACGGCCGCCGCGGCGAGGTCGTGCTCGAGCGCAACTTCGCGGCGGTCGACGCCGCGCTCGACGCCCTGCACGAGGTGGACGTGCCCGCGGAGATCGGCAACGGCTATCACCGGGCGCTCGTGGGCGCCGATCTCACCGCGATGCTGATCGCCGGCCGCGGAGACCTCCTCCCCGTCTCGGCGCTCCCGGTCGACGGCACCTTTCCCACCGGCACTGCGCGCTACGAGAAGCGCTCGATCGCCGAGGAGATCCCGATCTGGGATCCCGCGATCTGCATCGACTGCGCGAAGTGCGCGCTTGTCTGCCCGCACGCCGCGATCCGGATGAAGGTCTACGACGCGGCCGCGCTCGACGGCGCGCCCGAGGGGTTCAAGTCGAAGGAATGGCGCTCCCGCGAGCTGCCGGGGATGCTGATGACGATCCAGGTCGCACCCGACGACTGCACCGGCTGCGGGATCTGCGTCGAGACGTGCCCCGCGAAGTCGAAGGAAGAGGTGCGGCACAAGTCGATCGACCTCGAGCCGAAGGCGGAGCACCTCGCCGCGGAGCGCGAGCGGTTCGACTTCTTCCTCGCGCTCCCGGAGATCGACCGAACGATGGTCGACGTAGCGACGGTCAAGGGCTCGCAGATGCTTCAGCCGCTGTTCGAGTTCTCGGGCGCGTGCGAGGGCTGCGGCGAGACGCCGTACCTCAAGCTCCTCACGCAGCTCTACGGCGACCGGATGATGGTCGCGAACGCGACGGGCTGCTCGTCGATCTACGGCGGCAACCTGCCGACGACGCCGTGGTCGGCGAATGCCGAGGGTCGCGGGCCGGCGTGGTCGAACTCGCTGTTCGAGGACAACGCGGAGTTCGGGCTCGGGATGCGGCTCGCTCTCGACGCGCAGGCGGGGCTCGCGCGCAGCCTGGTGGAAGAGCTCGTTCCTGATCTTGCCCCCGCTCTGCTCGAGGGCGTCGACGTACGCGACGAGGCGGGAATCGCCGCCCAACGTGCGCGCGTCGACGAACTCGAGGAGCGCCTCGCGGGGATCGACTCACCCGAAGCGCGGCGACTCGAGACGGTCGCCGGAACTCTCGTCCGCAAGAGCGTCTGGATCGTCGGCGGCGACGGCTGGGCCTACGACATCGGCTTCGGCGGCCTCGACCATGTGCTCGCCTCGGGCCGCGACGTCAACGTGCTCGTGCTCGACACGGAGGTCTACTCCAACACCGGCGGCCAGGCGTCGAAGTCGACGCCGCGCGGCGCCGTCGCGAAGTTCGCCGCGGGCGGCAAGGGCACTGCCAAGAAGGACCTCGGCATGATCGCCACCGCCTACGGAGACGTGTACGTCGCCCAGATCGCGATGGGCGCCGACAACCCGCAGACCGTGAAGGCGCTAGCCGAGGCCGAGGCTCACCCGGGCCCGTCGCTGGTGATCGCCTACAGCCACTGCATCGCCCACGGCATCGACATGCGGATGGGGATGGAGCAGCAACGCGCGGCGGTCGACACGGGCTACTGGCCGCTCTTCCGCTTCGACCCGGCGAAGACGCTGCCGCTCCACCTCGACTCGCGCGCACCGAAGCTGCCGCTCTCCGCATTCACCGACAAGGAGGCGCGCTTCGCGATGCTCGCTCGCGCCAAGCCGGAGGAGGCGGCGCGCCTCGCGGTGCTCGGTCAGGAGGACGTCGACCGGCGCCGTCACGTCTACGAGCAGATGGCCGAGGTCGACCACACGACTGGAGACGAGGAATGAGCGTCGATCTGAGCACGCGCTACCTAAGCCTCGAGCTGGCGAGCCCGCTAGTCGCCTCCCCCTCCCCACTCGGGCACGATCTCGTGATGCTGCAGCGCCTAGAGGATGCGGGTGCCGCAGCGGTCGTGCTGCCGTCGCTCTTCGAGGAGCAGATCGAGCACGAGGCCTTCGAGGTGCACCAGATTCTCGAGACGGGCTCCGAGAGCTTCGGCGAGGCGCTCACCTACTTCCCGGAGCTCGACGACTACAACACCGGCACCGGCCCTTACCTCGATCATCTCTCGCAGGCCAAGGAGCTGCTGTCGATCCCGGTGATCGCGAGCCTGAACGGCTCCTCGCCGGGCGGCTGGGTGCGCTACGCGAAGCAGATCCAGGATGCAGGCGCCGACGCACTCGAGCTGAACGTCTACTTCGTCGCGACCGACCCTGCGGTCACCTCGGCGGAGGTGGAGGAGCGCTACCTCGAGCTAGTGCGCTCGGTGCGCGCGGTCGTCTCGATTCCGCTCGCGGTGAAAGTCGCGCCGTACTTCAGCTCGACGGCGAACATGGCCGCGCGCCTCGTCGAGGCGGGCGCCGACGGGCTGGTGCTCTTCAACCGCTTCGTCCAGCCGAGCATCGATCTCGAGACGCTCACGGTCGTGCCCGAGGTGCACCTCTCGACCTCCGCCGAGTTGCTGCTGCCGCTGCGCTGGATCGCGATCCTGCGCGGGCGCATCGCCGCGTCGCTGGCCGCGACGTCCGGCGTGCACAGTCCCGAGGACGTCCTGAAGCTTCTGCTCGCCGGCGCGGACGTGACGATGACGACCTCCGCTATCCTCCGCGACGGGCCCGAGCGGATGCGCGAGCTCGTGATCGGTCTCAGGGCGCTACTCGAGAAGGGCGAATACGAGTCAGTCGAGCAGCTGAAGGGCAGCATGAGCCAGGCCTCGTGCCCCGATCCCGAGGCATTCGAGCGCTCGCAGTACATGCGCGCGCTCACCTCGTACGTGACCGACCTCTAAGCTCTGCCGCCGTGAGGCGCGTGTTCGTCACCGGCGCGAGTTGCAACGGGAAGTCGACCCTCGGGCGCGCGCTGGCCGAGCGGCTCGGCGTTCCCTACACGGAGCTGGACGCGTTCCACCACGGGCCGAACTGGACCGAGGCGAGCGCCGAAGTCCTGCGTGAGCGCGTCGAGGCGGCGATGGCTTCCTCCGACGGCTGGGTGATCGACGGCGGCTACCGCGCCAAGCTCGGCGACCTCCTCTGGGAGCGCGCCGACACCGTGGTCTGGCTCGACCAGCCGCTCCCGCTGATCACAGGCCGCCTCCTGCGGCGCACGAACGGGCGGATCCGGCACGACGTGGACCTCTGGAACGGCAACCGCGAGAGCTGGCGGAACATGTTCTGGGGCCGGGACGCGCTGTTCTGGTGGACGGTGCGCGCCCACTTCCGCCACCGGCGCGAGTACCCGGCGCTAATGGAGCGCTTCTCGGTCGTCCGCCTCAGGACGCCGCGGGAGGTGCAGGCGTTTCTGGACGGTGTCGCCGGGAGCGGAACTCCGCCAGCCACGCCGCCGCCCGCAGACCCAGCCAGATCGGCGTGAGCAGGACGTAGAAGAGCAGGTCGCCGACTCCGAGCAGGAACCACCACAGGAGCCAGTACCGCATCGGGACCGCGGGCTTCTCTCTCACGCCCCTGGCCGCCTTTCGCTCCCGCCCGGCGGAGCCGGGCTCCGCGAAAGGCTGACGCCGCTCGCGGCACGATCCGATCGCCGGCCGGCGCACGGCCGTACCTCGATGTACCGTCCGCGCGCCGGCCGGCGATGGCTCCCACCGCGAGCGACGCCCCAGGAACGTGAGCAAGCTCACGCGGAGACCTCGGCGCGACGCTCGGCGACGAGGCGGATGATCCGGTGCGCGGTCTCCTCGATCGACGCCTCGGAGACCTCGAGCACCGGGCAGCCGAGGCGCCGGTGGATCTTCGTGGCCTGCTCGAGCTCCTCGTAGATCTCGGTGAGCTCGGCGTAGCGGCCTTTCGACGAGCCCATCGTGCGGGCGCGCGCGGAGCGGATCTCGGCGAGCCGCTGCGCGTCGATCGTGAGCCCGACGATCTTCGCGTGCTCGATCTCGAACAACTCGGGCGGCGGCTGGATGCCCTTCACGATCGGCACGTTCGCCGTCTTGTGACCGAGATAGCCGAGGTAGATCGAAAGCGGCGTCTTCGAGGTGCGCGAGACGCCGACGAGGACGATGTCGGCCTGGCGCAGCCCCTTCCCCATCCCGTCGTCGTACTTGACCGCGAACTCGATCGCCTCGATCCGCTTGAAGTACTGCGTGTCGAGCGCCGGGCGCGCGCCGGGGGTCATCTTCGCCGCGCGGCCGGAGACACGCGCGACGGCGTCGATCGGATGGCCGAGGAGGTCGCAGTAGTGCACCTTGGCGCGGCGGCAGAGCTGGCGCATCGCCTCTCGCAACTCCGGGTGGACGAGGGTGTAGACGACCACCGCCGGGCGGCCCTTGGCCCGCGCGACCGCGAGCGCGAGGTCGTCCACGGTCTCGACGCGCGGATGGCGCACCTCCTCGAACAGCTGGTCGGGGAACTGGGCCTCGAGCGCGAGCACGAGCCTGGCCGCCGTCTCGCCGGTCGAGTCCGAGACGACGTGCAGCTCGACCGGTGTCGCGGCGCTCATCGGGCGGAGGCTATCGCCGCGACCGCCGCTCCGGTCAGGAGTACGAGGTCGCATGGGTCGAGCTCGAGCTCGAGGCCGCGGCGGCCGGCGCTGACGAAGACGGTCTCGTGCTCGAGCGCCGAGGCGTCGACGAGCGTCGGGAGCGGCTTGCGCTGGCCGAGCGGCGAGATCCCGCCCGTGACGTAGCCGGTCGCGCGCTCGGCGTCGGCGGGCTTGGCGAGCTCGGCTCGTTTCCCGAGCGCCCTCAGATCGAGCTGCGCAGCAACGGGGACGACGGCGACGTGGAGCTTGCCGTCGACCGAGGCCACGAGGGTCTTGAAGACGCGGCCCGGGTCGACGCCGAGCTTCTCGGCCGCCTCGAGCCCGTACGACTCGGCCTTCGGGTCGTGCTCGTAGCCGTGCGTGCCGAAGACGATTCCGGCCCGCTCTGCCGCGGCGATCGCCGGCGTAGACACTCAGCCGGGAAGCTGCGAGAGGTCGCCGAGCTGTCCGAGCGTGTCGCGGACGTCGAGCAGCAGCCGCAGGCGGTTCTTGCGAACGGCCTCGTCCTCGGCCATCACGAGCACGTCCTCGAAGAACTGCTCGAGCGGTGCGGCGAGCTCGGCCGCGGCGGTGAACGCGGTGTCGAAGTCGCGGAGGACGACGGCGCCGATCCGGGTGCGTGCGCTTTCGAGGACAGCGAACACCGTGCGCTCGGCGCCCTCGTCGAACAGGGCCGGATCGACCGTGCCCGGCACTGCCTCGCGTGCGATCCGGTCGGAGCGCTTGAAGACGGTGACGATCGGCTCGAGGCGCTCCGGTTCGAGGCTGTCGAGTGCCCTCGCGAGCGCGGCGATCCCGCCGAGATCCTGCAGTGCCGAGGCGCGCGCCGCGCGGACTAGCTCGACGGGCAGTCCGAGCAGGCCCTCGAGCCGCTCCTCGACGAAGTCCTTGACGTCACCGTCGAGCTCGACCGTGAGCCCACCCTCGACCGCGAGCCGGCAAAGGCCGATCGCGGCGCGGCGAAGACCGTACGGGTCGCGCGAGCCGCTCGGCTTCTGACCGAGCCCGAACGCGACGTTGAGGCTATCCAGCTTGTCGGCCGCCGAGAGGATCCGGCCCGCCTCCGTCGCGGGCAGCGGCGCGTCGGCGCCGTCGGGCAGATAGTGCTCGTCGATCGCCGCACAAACGGCGTCCGCATACCCTGCGGCGCGGGCGTACTCGGCGCCGATGTGGCCCTGAAGATCCGGGAACTCGCGGACGAGCTCGGAGGCCTGGTCGGCTTTCGCGAGCCTCGCCGCCTCGCGTGCGTCGCCGTCGCCGCCGAGCCGCTCGACGAGCGCGACGAGCCGGTCAGTCTTGTCGGCGTAGGAGCCCGCGCCCTGGAAGAACGTGATCGAGCCGAGCTTGGCGGCGAGCTGCTCGATCCCGACGGCGAGGTCGCGCTCGAAGGTGAACGACGCGTCGTCGAGGCGGCCCTCGAGCACGCGCTCGTTGCCGCGGATCACGAGCTCGGGGTTGCCGCCGTTCGCGACGAATGCGAACCGGGCGCCGGCGAGTGGGAAGTAGCGCTGATGGGCCTGCATCGCGGTCTCGATCACGCGCGGCGGCAGCACGAGGAACCGCTCGTCGAACCGGCCTTCGAGGACCGCGACGCTCTCGGCGAGGTACACGACCTCCTCGAGCTTCGCGAGTGGGTCGCGCCAGCCGTCCGGCAGCGCCTCGACGATCTGGCGGCGGCGCTCGGCGGCATCGGGCTCGACGCCGTGCGAGCGGAGCGTCTCGGCGTAGCTCTGCGCCGACGGGATCTCGATCTTGCCCGAGGTGAAGCGATGGCCGTACGAGGCGCCGTCGCCGAGGACGACGGCCTCGTCGAGACGAGCGCACACCCAGCGCACCGGACGCGCGAAGCGGAGCCCGTCGGCCTCCCACTGCATCGACTTCGAGAACGCGAGTGCATCCAGGACCGCGGCGAGCCGCTCGGCCAGGGGCCTGCCCGGGATCTCGACGCCGAGGAAGCCGTCGCGCTCCTCGAGCTCGTCGGCCGTGACGCCGTAGCGCTTGGCGAAGCCGGCCGCCGCCTTCTCGCGGAGCGCCACGGGTGGGCCCTTGACCCACTCCGGCGCCGCTTCCCCCGAGACATCGTGGACGATCACGGCGAGTCGGCGCGGGCCGATGTAGAGCTCGGCCGGCTCGGCCCCGAGGTGCTCGACGCAGAGCGCCGGGAGCTGCGCCGCCGCTTCGCGACACGCGGAGGCGGGCAGCTCCTCGCAGCCGATCTCAAACAGCAGCGTCGGCATCCCCCACCTCCAGTTCCACGGTGAGCTGGGCGACGGCGCGCGCTAGCGTGCGGACCCGGCCGATGTAGGCGGCCCGCTCGGTGACAGAGATCGCGCCCCGCGCATCGAGCAGGTTGAAGGTATGTGAGCACTTCAGCACCTGGTCGTACGCAGGCAGCGGCAGGCGCCGCTCGACAAGGTGCAGGCACTCGGTCTCGTGCTCGGCGAAGCGGCGGGTCAGGACGTCGACGGGAGCTTCTTCGAAGTTGTAGATCGACCACTGGCGCTCACTCTCGCGGTAGACATCGCCCCACTTCACCCCCGGCGCCCACTCCAGGTCGAACGCGCTCTGCTTGTCCTGGAGGAACATGGCCAGTCGCTCGAGCCCGTAGGTGATCTCGGCCGGAATCAGGTCGAGGTCGAGTCCGCCGACCTGCTGAAAGTACGTGAACTGTGTCACCTCGAGCCCGTCGATCCAGACCTCCCAGCCGAGTCCCCAGGCGCCGAGCGTGGGCTGCTCCCAGTCGTCCTCGACGAGACGGAGGTCGTGTGTGGCGATGTCGATCCCGAGCGCTGCGAGCGACGCGAAGTAGAGGTCGAGCACGTCGTCCGGGGACGGCTTGAGGAAGACCTGGTACTGAAAATAGTGCTGGAAGCGGTATGGATTCTCGCCGTAGCGGCCATCGGTCGGGCGGATCACCGGCTCGACGTAGGCGGTCTTCCAGGGCTTCGGGCCGAGGGCACGAAGAGTGGTGGCCGGGTTCATCGTTCCCGCGGCGAGCTCGGTGTGGTACGGCTGCATGAGAACGCAGCCGTAGTCGGCCCAGTAGCGCTCGAGGGCCGCGATCATCTCCTGATAATTGAGGGCCGCCACGGGCCGTTGATCCTACTCGGAGCGGCGGTTTCGCCTTCGTAGGGACACGCTCTCCGGGTTCGGGGGACATGCATTACAGAAGGACCCATCCCTAACCCCCACCCACCCACGGGGTACAAGACGGTAGCTGCTTCGCGCATACCGGACTGTGTCGAAAGTGGAACTACTCTCGCGCGGCTCTGGCCTTCGGATTGCGCTCCAGCACGCGCTCGGACGGGGCGCCGAACCCGAACTTCCGATACAGCTCGTGCGCGTCGGCGGTGTGCAGGATCCATTTGCAGTCGGCATAGGGCCCGTTCTCCACCATCTCGCGGACGAGCTCGACGCCGAGACCGCGCCCGCGGTAGTCGGGGAGCACGTAGACGTCGGCGAGATACGCGAAGGCAAGGCCGTCCGAGACGGCGCGCGCAAACCCGACCTGCCGCTCGCCTTCGTAGAGCCCGACGACGCGGCTTGCCTCCCGCACGAGCCGTTCGACAGTCTCCCGCGGACGGTCGCGCGCCCAGTACGACTCGAACGTCAGGAACCGGTGCACCGCGTCGACGTCTACCCTCGCCGGATCGTCGTCGAGCTCGAGGCCCCCGGAAAGCATCCGCCGCATCGAGCCCAGCATAGAACCGCTCCCGGGCCAGTGCGGTACGGTGTCGGAATGAAGCGGCGAGCAACGATCACCGTCGCCCTGGCGCTTCTCCTGGCGGCTGTCGACCTCTGGTACAAGGCGACGACACCCACGCCGCCGTGGGCCTTTCACACGCGCTCGACGGCGTGGGCCGCGCTCTCTTTCGCACTCCTCTGCGCCGTCCTCGCCCTCACCCGCGTCCCGTCGGTTGCGGTCGCGATCAGCGCCGGCGTCCTCGCCGGCGGCGTTGTCGGCAACCTCGTCTCCGGTGCCGTCAACTCGTGGGCGGTGCCCGACCCGATCGTCGTCGCCTTCGGTCGCGGCATCGCCGCGTTCAACCTGGCCGACGTCTTCGTGTTCACGGGCATCCTCTCGCTCACCGCGGCCCTGGCTGCGACCGTGATCCACCATCGCGCCCTGCTCCGGCCGCCGCGCGCCTGGCTGCGCCGCGGCTGACGATCAGGCCGAAAGCGTCCGCAGCCGGAAGCCGCCGTGGTACTCGTACCAGGCGGTGATCACGCTGAGAGCATCTCGCGCGGCGCGATCGGTGAGGCCGATCTCCCACGCCTCCGTGAGCGGCCGCCGCAGAAGGGCGTCGATCCCCTGGAGCCCGGCTGGCGACAGTGCGAGGGCACCGGCTCCGCAGTCGCGGCACACCGCACCGCCCGCCTTCGGCGAATAGCCGACCACTCCCGCGTCCGAGCCGCACTCGGCGCAGCTCGCAAGGTGCGGCAGGTAGCCCGAGAGCCAGAGCAGCTTGAGCTGGAACGAGAGCGCGAGCGGGTCCAGCGCGTGACGCGCAGGAGCACGACTCTCCGCACTGTCGAGCAGGTCGAGGAAGCGCGTCAGCGCCTCGAACGCGCGCGGATTCGCCTCCTGCTCGCTGAACAGCCGCAGCATCGCCTCGAGCCCGATCAAGCCGACGCCGAGCCGGTACGGATCCTCACGGACCTCGTGGTGAGAGTGGACGAGCTCCGCACCGGTGACCGTGTGCAACTCACCGGAGCCCTTGTGCAGCATCAGCTCGGCGTGCGAGAGCGGCTCGAGGCGGGCGCCGAACCGCGACTTCGTCTTGCGGACGCCCTTTGCGAGCGCGCCGACGCGGCCGCGGTCGAGCGTGTAGAGGTGCAGCACGCGGTCGGATTCGCCGAAGCGAAACGAGCGCAGCACAACCGCCTCCGTCTTGTAGCCACGCCCCGCCATCCCGAAGACAAGTCTAGAGGGGCCACCTACGGGAGCCGCTGGCACGACGGGCACGTCCAGGTCCCTCGACCCGCGAGGACGGTTCGCTCGATCGGCGTCCCACAGCGCGGGCACGGCTCGCCGAGGCGGCCGTAGACGTTGAACTCGTTCTGCATCGCGCCGCTGGCGCCGTCGGGCGTCGCGTAGTCGCGAAGAGTGGCGCCCTGTCGGGCGATCCCGAGCTCGAGCACGCGCCGGATGTTCCGGTGGAGCCGGCTGAGCTCCTGCGCAGCGAGCTCTCCTGCGGGCCGGCGCGGATGGAGCTCCGAACGCCAGAGCGCCTCGTCGACGTAGATGTTTCCAAGCCCGGCGATCGCTTTCTGGTCGAGCAACACAGTCTTGAGCGGCGCCTTTCGCTTTGCAAGACGGCTCGCGAGCACCTTCGTAGTGAACGCAGGCGCGAGTGGCTCCGGCCCGAGGCGCTCCGCGATGTAGCCGTCGAGCTCGCCGGGCTCGAGCAGCAGCCAGGTTCCGAAACGCCGGACGTCGCGATAGGCAACGTCCGAGCCGTCGTCTAATCTGACAACAGCCCGTCGGTGGGGATCATCCTCGAGGGTCCCGCCCGGCGCGTGGCGCAGACTCCCCGTCATCCGGAGGTGAATCAGCAGAGCCCGACCGGTTTCAAACCTCACAATCAGATACTTGCCGCGACGCTCGATAGTCGAGACCCGCTCGCCGACGAGCTCGGCGGCGACCACATCCGGTTCGTAGGGCCGCACGAGCCGGCCGTCGCTGATCTCCACGCGCGCAAACACTCGCCCTTCGACCCCGGGTGCAAGCCGGCGCCGAACTGTCTCGACCTCGGGCAGCTCGGGCACGGCTAGCTCTCTAGCACGTCGAGCACGAGCGGTCGCTCCGGCGGAGCCTCGTCGGCGACGGCGTAGGCCGCGCGAATCTCTGCGGCTGCCGTGGCTGCAGTGACGACGTCGCGAGCGTGGACCTGGGCCAGGGTCTCCCCCGCCTCGACCCGATCGCCGCGCTTGGCAAGGCAGACGACGCCGACCGCGTGGTCGATCGTGTCCTCCTTCGTGCGCCGACCCGCGCCGAGCCGGAGCGCGGCCCGGCCGACCGCGATCGCGCCGAGCGAGTCGACGTAGCCGTCCGCTTCGGCGACGACCGGGCGCACGACCGGAGCAACCGGCAAGACCGCCTCGTCGGGATCGCCGCCCTGCGCGCGGATCCAGCGCTCGTAGGCGTCGAGCGCCGAGCCGTCGGCGACGGCCGCCTCCGCGCGGGCTCGTCCGCCCGCGAGGTCGACGCCGAGATCGGAAAGCGCGAGGAGTCGTGCACAGGCATCGAGCACGAGCTCGGTGAAGTCGGCCGGCCCCTCGCCGCGGACCGTGGCGATCGCCTCGCGCACCTCGAGCGCATTGCCAACAGCGCTGCCGAGGGGCTGGTCCATGTCTGTGAGCAGACACACGACCTCACGCCCCGCACGCCGTCCGAGCTCGAGCATCTCATTGGCGAGAGTCCGCGCGTCGTCCTCGGTCTTCATGAACGCTCCGTCGCCGACCTTGACGTCGAGCACGATCGCGTCGGCTCCGCCCGCGAGCTTCTTGGACATGATGCTCGCGGCGATCAACGAGACGTTGTCGACCGTCGCGGTCACGTCGCGAAGGGCGTAGAGCTTCTTATCGGCGGGAACGAGGTCGGCGGTCTGACCGACGATCGCGAGCCCGACGTCGCGAACCTGCGCGACGAAACGCTCCAGCGGCAACTCGACCTCGTATCCGGGAATCGACTCGAGCTTGTCGAGGGTTCCGCCGGTGTGACCGAGGCCGCGCCCGCTCATCTTCCCGAACGGCACGCCGCACGCGGCGACGATCGGGCCTACGGCAAGCGACGTCTTGTCTCCGACGCCGCCCGTCGAGTGCTTGTCGACGACCTTCCGCCCGAGCGCCGCACCGAGATCGAGCGTCTCCCCGCTGCGGATCATCGCGTCGGTGAGCGCAAACGTCTCGGCGTGCGACAGCCCGCGAAAATACACGGCCATCAGGAACGCAGCCATCTGGTAGTCGGGCACGCCGCCGGAGGTGTAGGCGAGCACGAAGTCGCCGAGCTCCTCGCTGCCGAGCTCTTCGCCGTCGCGCTTGCGCTGGATCAGCTCGGCCGGAAG
The DNA here is from genome assembly GCA_963718355.1 of uncultured Actinomycetes bacterium. Lineage (GTDB taxonomy): Bacteria > Actinomycetota > Thermoleophilia > Gaiellales > Gaiellaceae > CAVQZA01. Next base: position 169,724 of record CAVQZA010000013.1, on the reverse strand, counting down.
GATCAATCAGCCAGCCTTGCGACCCACGAACACGGCATGGGAGTAGAGCGCGCGGAACGGCTCGCTGAACTCCGGCACCCGATCCGCCAGGTGCGCGTGGGTGATCGTGACCGCCACGACCGAGCGCATCGCCTCGGAGTCGGGGAAGACTGCGACGGCTTGGGCGTCACGCAACTCGACGTGCTCGAAGTACGGCGAAAGCACCTCGATACCGTTCTCGCGACAGAAGGAGAGCTGGTCGCGCCAGGTGTCGCCGAGCAACTCCCAGAGATCGCGGAGATTGTCCATGCCGAGCGTCGCCGCGACCAGCGTCCCGCCCGGCCGCAGCACGCGACGGCACTCGAGGACGGCCTGCTCGAGTGCTGCAACGTGGTAGAGAACCCAACCCGCTACGACGCAGTCGAAGCTCTCGTCCTCGAACTCGAGGTCCTGGACGTCCCCGACTCGCGCGTCGACTCCGCGCGCCGCGGTGAGCTCGACCATGCGCGGCGAAAAGTCGATCGCGATCAGCTCGGGGTCGAGCTCGTTCTTGATCCGCACGGCGAAGTCGCCGGTCCCGCAGCCGACCTCGAGTACGCGTTGCGGGCGCAACTCCGCCACCGCCTCGAACGCGATCTCCTCGGCGTTCGGGCCGTCCACGAGCGTCCGGTAGGCGGCATTCCGCTTCGCCAGCCGCTCCTCGCTGGCGTACTCCCACCGCACGACGAGCGGGTTGTCGAGCTTCAAGCCGCGACGATCGGCTGCCCCGGGATCCCCTTCGATGGCGGCTTACCTCCCAACCATGCGTTGACGGTCGCGCCGACGTCCGCGAACTCACCTTCGTGAATGCGCCCGGCGGCGTTTCGGCCCTCGACGTACGCGAGCAGAAGCCCGTGCTCACGCGAGTGGTCGGTCGAGGGCGTCGTCGGATCGCAGCCGTGATCTGACGTCAGAATCAGCAAGTCGCCAGGCCGCAGCGCCTCGAGCAGGTCGTAGAGACGCCGGTCGAAATCCTGGAGACAGCGGTGGAAGTTGACCGGATCGTTCCGATGGCCCCAGAGCGAGTCGGTCTCGACGAGATTCGTGAAGATCAGGCCCTCGTCGATCTCCCGCAGCAGTCGTTCTGTGACGGTGATCCCCTCGACATTCGACTTCGTCGGATACGACTCGTCGATATCGAAGCCGGCGAAGATGTCCGGGATCTTGCCCACGCCGTGCACCGTGCTCCCCGCCTCTCGCACGAGCGTGAGGTAGTTCGGCCGCTTCGGCTCGAGCGAGAAGTCGTGGCGGTTCGGCGTGCGCTCGTAGTTGCCGGGCTCGCCGATGAACGGCCGCGCGATCACGCGTCCCACCGCGTGCTTCCCGGTGAGGACATCCCGAGCGATCCTGCACGCCTCGTACAGCTCCTCGAGCGGAACGGTGTCCTCGTGGGCCGCGATCTGGAAGACCGAGTCGGCCGAGGTGTAGACGATCCACTTGCCCGTCTTCTGGTGCTCCTCGCCAAGCTCCTGGATGATCTCCGTCCCCGACGCCGGCCTGTTCCCGATCACGCCGCGCCCGGTGCGGTTCATGAACGGGTCGATCACGTCGTACGGGAACCCGTGCGGATAGGTCGGCATCGGCTGCGGAGTGATCACGCCCATCAACTCCCAGTGGCCGGTGGTGGTGTCCTTCCCCTTCGAACGCTCGACGAGCCGGCCGGCGACCGCGGGCGCCCCGGGTTGCGGTGGACAGCCCTCGAGCGGCTCGACGTTGCCGAGCCCGAGCGCCTCGAGCGCAGGCAGGTCGAGACCGCCTACCGCGCGTGCGACGTTGCCGAGGGTGTCGGAGCCCTCGTCGCCGTAGGCGTCGGCGTCGGGGAGCGCACCCGCTCCCACCGCGTCCAGCACGATGACACATGCCCTGGGCATCCAGCTATTCTACGGCGGCGATGGTGACTGTCCTCGGCCTGCTCGGGCTCGTCCTCTTCATCGCCGCGGTGATCTCACTCGCGGCGGCCGTCACCTGGGTCGTGGTGAAGATCTCGCCGCAGAAGAACCCGGCGCCCAAGACCGAGGCGTAGGTCAAACCGCCGAGAGCAGCAGGACGCTCTCGAGAGGCGTAAAGGTGAGGTCGTGAGCCTCGGCGACCGGATCACACGTCACCTTGCCGTCGATCACGTTCACGCCGCGGGCGAGCGCCGGGTCGCGTGAGACGGCAGCGGCGAGGCCGTGGTTCGCGATCGCCTCGACGTACGGAAGCGTCGCGTTGGTCAGCGCCTTGGTCGAGGTGATCGGCACGGCGCCGGGCATGTTCGCGACGCAGTAGTGCGTGACCCCGTCGACGGCGTAGACCGGTTCGGTGTGCGTGGTCGGATGCGATGTCTCGAAGCAGCCGCCCTGGTCGATAGCAACATCGCAGAGGACCGAGCCCTCCTTCATCTCCTTGACCATGGCGCGAGTGACGAGCTTGGGCGCGACCGCGCCGGGGATGAGGACGGCCCCGATCACGACGTCGGCATCGGCCACCGACGACTCGACCTGGAGCGCGCTCGACATCAGCAGCGTGACCCGGCCCGAGAGAACCTCTTCGAGATGGCGCATCCGGTCGATCGACCGCTCGAGGATCGTGACCTGGCCGCCGAGCCCGAGTGCGATTACCGCGGCGTTGTAGCCGACGATCCCGCCGCCGATCACCACGACCTTCCCGGGCGCGACGCCGGGGACGCCGCCGAGGAGAAGTCCGCGTCCACCGAGCGGCTTTTCGAGGAAGTGCGCGCCGGCCTGTGCGGCGAGGCGTCCAGCGACCTCGCTCATCGGTGCGAGCAGGGGTAGTTGTCGGTTCTCGGTCTCGACGGTCTCGTAGGCGACGGCACGAATGCCACTCGAGACGAGAGCCTCCGTTAGCGGACGGTCGGCTGCGAGGTGGAGGTAGGTGAAGAGGACGAGGCCCTCACGCAGGTACGCGTATTCGGACGCGATCGGCTCCTTGACCTTCAGCAGCAGCTCGGAGTCGCCCCAGACCTCGTCGACCGTCGCGGTGCGGGCGCCGACAGCCTCGTAGGCCGAGTCGGGAAACGAGCTCCCGTCGCCGGCGCCGTGCTCGAGCGTCACGCTGTGGCCGTGCAGGATCAGTTCGCGCGCGCCCGCCGGGGTGAGGGCGACGCGGTACTCATCGGTCTTGATCTCCTTGGCGACACCGATCTTCATGGCCGCGGCAACGATAGCCGGTCGGAGGAACGATCGTCACGAACCCGGCACTATATCGTGCGCCATGCGTGCGCAATTCAGAAGTAGCATCGATCGCCGGTGGGGGCTCGGGGCCTGCCCCTTAATGGGTGAGAGTCGTAGTACGCGTGGCCCGGGACGGGACTGCGGGCTACGGGACGAGGCTGCGCGCCAGCCGGCCGGCTGCGTAGGCGGTCATGAAGAAGCCGGGGTCCTCGGCCGGGCCGCGGCCCATGTGCGAGAGGGGCAGGCCGGCGCAGGCCTCCTCCCAGCCCGCCGCGTCCACCGGCTCGCGCGGCTCGAGCCACGCGGGCGCCTCCAGGCCGTCCGGCCAGGCGACCGCCGCGCGCCCCGGACAGAGCGCGAGCGCCGTCCGCGAGTGATGCGAGACACCGCGATGGCGCTCCCGCGGATCGGCATCCGAGTAGCGCACCGCGAGCACCGGGAGTCCGCCCAGAGCACTCGCCGCATTCGCCGCCTCGGCCGCTGCCACACCGCCGTGGCCGAGCCACGAGCCGGTGCCAACGATCCCGGGCCCGATCGCGCACACGATCGCGTCGAACCCCGCAGCGCCGGCCCACGCCAGCGCCGAGGCGACGCTGACGCACGCCACGTCGCCGTCGACGCACGCGCCCGCGGCCACCGACGTCTCGATGAGACCTCGCTTTTTCAGCACACGGACAGCGTCCGAAAGCGAGACCGCCAGCGCCCCGCCCGCCATCTGTACGTAGGCGACGCGGAGGCCTTCGCCGATCCCGGCGCACACGGGGACAAGCTGGCTGTGCAGCGAGCAGCAGACGACGGGAATCCCCGCGAGCGACTCAGCGAGCGGCGCATCCTCCTCGGCGTGTCGCACTGCGAGCTGCAGCGGCGTGTACGGCAGCTTCATCACGTGCGCTCCGGGCTCCGCCGCTAGCTCGAGCCCGCGCGTCAGGTTTGCGTAGAGCACGTCGAATCCGCCCGAACCGAGCCCGAGCTCACGCGCCTGCACGTTCACGAGCACCTCGTCACCGAGCGCGACCGGCCCGGTCAGGCGCGGATACGCGACGCACGGCTGACCGTCGACCTCGCAGCGGACCAACCCCTCCTCGCGCTCGACGATCGCCGAGACCGTGCCGCGGCGCAGGCTAAGCGGCATCGCGCGCGGCGTCGAGCAGCGCGAGCGTCACATCGACCATCGCGTCGAGATCGGCGACTGCGATCCGCTCGTTCGGCGTGTGGATGTCGGTCATCCCGTTCGCGAGATTGACGCACTCGAGCCCGCGCAGGTTGAAGACGTTCGCGTCGGCGCCGCCACCGGTGAGCGCATAGCTCGGCGTGTATCCCACCCGGGCGAGCGCATCCGCCGCCAAGGCCACCGCCACGTCGTCCCGGCGGAACCGATAGCCGCGGTAGCTCTCCTGCACGGTCGTCTCGACCTCGCAGTCTGCGGAGCTCGCCGCGAAGGCGATCGCATCGAACATCTCGCCGACGATCTCGCCGAGCCGCTTCTCGTCGTGGGCGCGCACCTCCGCCTCGAAGCTGCACCACTCGGGAACGATGTTCCGCGCCGTCCCGCCGGAGATCAGGCCGACGTTCGTCGTCGTCTCCTCGTCGAGGCGGCCGAGCCGGAGATCCGCGATCGCGCGCGCGGCAGCCGCGATCGCCGAGCGCCCCTCCTCGGGAACCATCCCGGCATGCGCAGCGCGGCCGTGGAACTTCACCAGCAGCGAGCGCTGGGTCGGCGCGCCGAGCACGATCTCGCCGACCGGTCCCTGCTGGTCGTAGACGAAGCCGGTTCGAGCCGACAGCCGCTTCTCGTCGAATGCGAACGCGCCGAGCAGCCCGACCTCCTCCTTCGGCGTGAAGACCAGCTCGACCCCCGCGTGCGGCCTGCCTTCCTCACGCACGCGTCGCACGGCCTCGAGCATCGAGACGACCGCCGCCTTGTTGTCGCCGCCGAGGATCGTCCCACCCGCGTTGCGCACCCAGCCGTCCTCGACGACCGGTTCGAGCGGCCCGCTCGGCGGCACGGTGTCGAGATGCGCACAGAAGAAGAGCGGCCGCCCGGGCGCTGTCGGTTCGAGCCGGCAGTAGAGATTCCCGATCGTGGAGCCGACGACCGGCCCTGCATCGTCCTCCGAGACGTCGAGCCCCAGCTCGCGCAGATATGCGAGCACGCGGTCCGCGACGGCTCGCTCCTCGCCCGGAGGGCTCGGCAGCGCGGAAAGCTCGAGGAAGAGCGTCAGCGGGTCCGGCAGCACACGCCGAACTCTACGCAGGCGCGCGCAGCGGCACGGCATCGCGCGAGCGGCTGCGCTCGAGCGCCGCTCCGACGAACTCGCGGAACAACGGTGCCGGCCGGGTCGGGCGCGACTTGAACTCGGGATGGAACTGGCTCGCCACGAACCACGGATGACCCGGCAGCTCGATGATCTCGACCAGCCGCCCCTCCTGGAACGTGCCCGAGACGACGAGGCCGTGCTCGACGAGCTGTGGCCGAAGATGGTTGTTGACCTCGTAGCGGTGGCGATGGCGCTCGTGGATCACGGACTCGCCGTAGATCTCGCGCGTCCGCGTCCCGTCGGCGACCTCGACCGCCTGCGCGCCGAGCCGCATCGTGCCGCCGAGATCCTCGATCTCCTTCTGCTCGGGCAGCAGGTCGATCATCGGGAACGGCGTCTCCGGATCCATCTCCGTCGAGTTCGCACCCTCGAGCCCGACGACGTGCCGCGCGAACTCCGAGACGGCCACGTGCATCCCGAGGCAGATGCCGAGATACGGGATCCCCCGCTCGCGCGCCACGCGGCAGGCGAGGATCTTGCCCTCCCAGCCGCGCGACCCGAAGCCGCCGGGGATGATCACCCCGTCAACCTGGTCGAGCATCTCCGCCGCCTCTTCGTAGGACATGTTCTCCGCGTCGACCCAGCGCACCCGCACCCGCGTGCCGAGGTGGATTCCCGCGTGCTTCAGTGCCTCGTGCACCGACAGATACGCGTCCTGAAGCTTCACGTACTTGCCGACGAGCGCGATCTCGACCTCACCCTCGCGCCGGCCGACGCGCTCCACGAGCTCGTCCCACTCGCCGAGATCCGTGGGTCCGCCGGCGAGCCCGAGCTTCTCGGCCACGAGCGTGTCGAGGCCCTGCGCCTGCAGCACCTTCGGCACGAGGTACACGTCGGGCACGTCGGGGCTCGCGATCACCGCCTCGATGTCGACGTCGGTGAAGAGCGCGATCTTCTCCTTGATCTCGCTCGAGAGCTCGTCGCGCGAGCGGCACACCACGATATCGGGGTGGATGCCGATGCGGCGCAACTCGATCACCGAGTGCTGCGTCGGCTTCGTCTTCAGCTCCCCCGCCGCCTCGAGGTACGGCACGAGCGTGACGTGGAGGTAGAGCACGTTCTCGACGCCGACCTCGCGCCGGAACTGGCGGATCGCCTCGAGGAACGGCAGCGACTCGATGTCGCCGACGGTGCCGCCGATCTCGGAGATCACGACGTCGCAGGGCGCCGCCTCGCTGACGCGGCGGATCCGCTCCTTGATCTCGTTCGTGATGTGCGGGATCACCTGCACGGTCGCACCGAGGAAGTCGCCCTTGCGCTCCTTGCGGAGCACGGCGTTCCAGATCGCGCCCGCGGTGTGGCTCGCGTTCCGCGACAGGTTCTCGTCGATGAAGCGCTCGTAGTGGCCGATGTCGAGATCCGTCTCGGCGCCGTCCTCGGTCACGAACACCTCGCCGTGCTGGAACGGGCTCATCGTGCCCGGGTCGACGTTGAGGTACGGATCGAACTTCTGCACCTGGACGCGGAGGCCGCGCGCCTTCAGCAGCCGCCCGAGCGAAGCGGCGACGATTCCCTTGCCGAGCGCGGAGACGACGCCGCCGGTGACAAAGACGTACCGCGTCGGCGCCTGGCTCACGCGCGCCCCTCGCCGGCGGCGGCTCCCGCCGGGCGGAGCCCGGCTCCGCCGCCGCCTGGCGCCGCTGACGGCACTGTGCTCTCCGGCCCCGTGTTACTCACACTGTGACCTCCGGCCCCGCACCGCCAGCGGCGCCCGAGGAACGCGCGAACGAAATCCTGAGTCACGGCGTCTCACGCCCGGCCGAGCCGGTCGAGAGGCCCGAGCACACGAGAGTCCTCGATCATCGCGCCCAGCGAGCGACGCTCGCCGACGATCGTGAGGGTCGCGAGGGCTGCGATCGCCGCTAGCCGTCCCGCGCCCGAGAATCTCCTCACGGACTCGAAACCTAGCACGGCGCCGAGTGCGTTCGAGCCGGCGTCTCCGAGCATCCCCATCTCGCGGAGATCGTAGGGGAGCAGCAGGACGGCGAGCAGGTCGGCGCGGCGCGGCCGGCCGGCGAGCGCCGCGCGGGCGAGGAGATAGCCCTTGAGCGCGCGGCCGGGACGCGTGTCGAGCTGGTTCACGGCGTTCGCAGAGAGGCCGACGAGGAGCGCGCCCGAGACGGAGCGGGTCGCCGCGAACCCGACCGCGGGGACCCCGACGAGCTTCAGGACTCCGGTCGTCCGGCCGGAGCGGAGGTGCGCGCGGAAGCCTCGCTCGGGTCCGCTCCACAGGTCATCGGCCAGGCCCACGGCGGCGATCGCGGCGACGGCGGGACTGTCCAGCGCGAGGAGCCAGCCGACGAGCGGAAGCCGGTCGCCGCGATAGTTGGCGCGCAGCGGGCCGGTCGCGAGGAGCGCGTCGAGCAGCTGCCGGCCCCGGTGTGCGAAGCCGACGAGGTCGCGACCGGTCGCGCGATGATCGAGCTCGAGCTCCGGTTCCTCCACGGAGAGCCCGGCTCGAACGGCGTCGATCGTCATCCGCACCTCGCAGCCGAAGCCCGGCGCGAGCGGGAAGCATGCCTCGCGCGCCGCGGGCGAGAGCGCGCGCTGGCCCGAGAGCGGCTCGCGAGGCTCGTAGCCCGAGCGGAGACGCACGAGGTCCCGTCCGATCCGCTTTGCCACCCCGAACCCGCCGCCGCTCCGCCGGGCAAACGCGGCCACTGCGAGATCGGCGCCGCTCGAGACAAGGGACGTGAGGTCACCGCGGAGGTCGGCGTCGGCGAGCAGCAGCCGTCCCGGCGGCGCGGCCCGCTCGGCGGCGGAGAGCGCCTGGCCCTTGCCGCGCGCCGGCAGCTCGAGGACGACTGCCCCGGCCTCGGCGGCGACGCGAGCGGTGCCGTCCCGCGACCCGTCGTCGGCGACGATCACCTCAGCGTCCGGGAAGGCCGCGCGAAGCGCCGCGACGGTCGCGCCGATCCGTTGTTCCTCGTCGCGTGCCGCGATGAGGATCGTGAGGGAATCAGCCACCGGCGAGCGGCGGCAGGACGCTTGAATCAGCGCTCTGGTCGAGCCCGTAGTGCCCGGGCAGGGCACCGGCGAGCAGAGCCGCGAGCGCGAGCCTCCCGGCCGGCGTCTGCAAGTCGTCGACGGTCGAGATGCCGAGTTGGCGGAAGACCGGCATCGCCGAGATCTTCGTGTTCGAGGTCTCGACGCCGACGGCCGGCGCACCCGCTGAGTCGAGCCCGGCGTAGAAGCCGTGCAGGAAGCCGACCGTCGGCCCATGCTGCGGCGGGGCGGTGCGCACGATGACCACGCCGTCGAGCGGCGCGCTCGATCCGCCGAGGCGCTCGACGACGAGCAGGTTCGAGAGCGGCCCCCAGAGCGGCGCCTTCCCGCCCTTCACGAGCTCCTTGCCGAGCTCCTTGCCGAGCTTCTCCAGCCCGGCCGGCCCCGCGTACTTGGCGGCGAGCACCGGATGCGACGCGAGCGCCTTCTGGATCGCCACGGGATCGATCGGCACCTGCAGCGAGCGGTAGCGCGTCGAGCTGCCGCCGGAGTCGCCGAGCGCGCCCTCGACGAGGCCGCGCAGCTGCGTGTCGCCGGGGCCGACGAAGACGATCCCGACCCGCTTGCCCTTGAGCCGGTTGCTCATCACCGCCGAGTACGCCGCACTCGAAAAGGCGGAGGACGCGCGTTCCTGGTCCTGGAGCGCGTTCAGCTGGCCTGCGAGCGCCGTATACCGGGCCTGAAGCTCGTCCTTCTGCTCGTTGAGGAGCTTGCGCTCGGAGTGCGAGAGCGTGTCGTTCGAGGACACGCCGACGCCGACGAGGATCCCGATCACGAGCGCGACGAAGACGGCTGCGAGCGAGGCGACGTGGTAGCGGAAGTCGAACATCCGCGGTGCAGAGTAGAGCTAAATCCGCGCGCCGGTCTGCACAAGGTCATGCAGCCGGACGAGCGCGTGCTCCGGGAACGAGCGGCCGAGACTCACGAGCCACGGCGCGCTGACGCGAAGGTGCGCGATCGTGCGGTCCGGCGCCGACTCGTCGAGCCGGAGCTCGACGTCGAGCTTGCGGCCGTTGAGCCTGAAGCGCCACAGCGCCGGGCGCTCGACCTCGTCGACGAGCAGGACGTCGCGCTCGTGCGCCTTCCGCAGCAGCGTCGGCGCGTTGCCGCCGTAGATCTCCCAGCGCGCTCCGGGCGCGAGCCCGCGTCGGTCGGGCTGCACTCCGCCGATCCCGGGCCACCAATCGGGGAGGTGGTTCGGCTCCTCGAGGAAGGCCCAGACGTCCTCGCGGGAGGCGAGCAGCTCACCGCTTGCCTCCCGGGTGGGCACTATCCCAGGCCGAGGAGCGCGCGCAGACGGAGGCCGAAGAGCTCGATCAGGTGGCGCAGCGGCGGCGAGGCGGCGACCGCGACCACGACCGCCGAGATCGCCGCGACGACGAAGGCGATGAGCGGCCAGACGCCGACCTGACGCGAGGCGAGCCGTGACACGCCCTTCGCGTCGACGAGGATCTCCCCCACCTTCAGCCGCGTCACGAACGTCGAGGACATCCCGTCGCGCTCGCGCTCCAGGAACTCGATCAGGTTGAAGTGCGTTCCGACGGCGACGATCAGCGCCGCTCCCTTCTCGTAGGCGAGCAGCAGCGCGATGTCCTCGCTGATCCCCGGTGCCGCGACGACCTGATACGGGAGCCCGAGCCGCTCTAGACGACGTGCACCTGGCGCCTCGCCGCCGCGGTAGGCGTGGACGACGATCTCGGCGCCGGAGGCGAGCGCGCGGTCGGAGACCGAGTCCATGTCGCCGACGATCACGTGCGGCGTGAGACCGGCCTCGAGCAGCGCGTCGGCGCCGCCGTCGACCGCGACCAAAACGGGCTTGTAGTCGCGCACGTACGGGCGGACCATGTGCAGGTCGCGCTTGTGGCCGGGTCCGCGCGCGACGACGAGGGCATGGCGGTCGCGGAAGCGCGCCTTCAGCGGCGGGAAGTCGATCCCCTCCGAGAGGAGGTGCCCCTCGTCGCGGAGGTAGCGCATCGTGTTCTCGGCGAACGACTCGAGCGCCTCGGTGACGCGATCCTTGCCCTGTTCGAGGGCCCGCTCCAGCTCCGGCACCTCGAGGATGCGCCCGCTCGCGAGACACGTCCCGTTGCGATAGACGCCGCCGCCGCGCACCGAGAGCAGCTCGCCCTCCGACACGGTGTCGAAGAGCGGCGCGTCGGGCGCGTCGATCAGGCGCACGCCGCCGCGGACGAGCAGCAGCGGGCCCGGGTTCGGGTAGCGGCCGCTCTGCGACGGAGCCACGTTGACGACGACGCGGACGCCCGACTCGACGAGCTCCTCCGCCGAGACGCGGTCGAGGTCGCGGTGGTCGATGATCGCAACGTCGTCCGACGAGAGCCGCTTGGTGAGGTTCTTCGTGCGCCGGTCGATCCGCGCCCGGCCGGTGAACTCGACGAAAGAGCTCACTGGACGCTGGACAGGAACTCGCGGCCGCCGAGCATGCGCTGCAGCTCCTCGCGCCGGTCGGCCTCGACGAGCCGGTCGATACGCGTGTGGGTCGGGTCTCCGGGGACCTTCTCGACGCGGAAGTGGCTCGCAGCGAGGCTCGCAATCTGCGGGAGATGGGTGATCGTGATCACCTGGGCGCGCGTGCCGAGGCGCTCCAGCGTGCGGCCGACGGCGTTGGCGGTCTCGCCGCCGATGCCGGCGTCGATCTCGTCGAAGACCATCGTCTCGCCGCCGCCGACCGCGGCGATCGCGAGTGCGACGCGGGAGAGCTCGCCGCCGGAGGCGGTGTCGGCTACCGGCGCGAACGGGAGGCCAGGGTTCGGCCGGATCCTGAACGAGACCTCGTCCGCGCCGGTCGGGCCGGGGTCGCGCTCGCCGAGCTCCGCGAGGAACTCGCCCTCGCCCATGCCGATGCCGCGCAGCTCCTCCGCGACGGCGTCCTGGAACGGTGTGAGCGCCGCGGTGCGGGCTTTGCGGAGCTCCTTGCCGAGCTTCGCGACCCTGGCTTCTGCGGCCGTGAGCTCCTCGGCGGCGGCCTGGGCCGGATCATGGCCTTCGGCGATCGCATCGAGCTCGGCGCGGGCCTCCGTGGCGCGCGCGAGCAGCTCTTCGTAGGTCGCCGCATTGAAGCGGCGCTTCGCGTCGGCGATCCGGTCGAGGCCCGCCTCGACCTCCTCGAGGCGGCCGGGCTCGGCCTCGAGTGAAGCGAGGAATGCACGCAGGGCGCTCGCCGTCTCGCGCAGGCGCAGCTCGGCGTCGCGAAGCTCGTTGCCCGCCTGCTCGAGCTCGGGCGCGAGCCGCTCGAGTGGTGCGACGGCGCGTTCGGCGGCGCCTGTGAGCCCCGCCGCGCCCTCGCCGTCGTCGGGCGCGAGTGCTTCTGCGGCGGTCTCCGCGGCCTCGGCGAGCTCGGTGACGTGGCGTAGCCGCTCGCGCTCGGCGCGCAGGCTTTCCTCGGTATCAGCTTCGAGCCCTTCCGTCGCGGCGGCGAGCGCGGCGAGCTCCTCGAGTCGCGCGGCTGCGGCGGCCGCGTCGCTCGCGATCTCGTCATGACGGCGGCGCGCAGCAGCGAGCTCGCGCCAGGCGATCCGCGCCTCGCGCCGGCGGCGGGCCTGCTCCTCGCCGCAGAACGCGTCGAGCACGTCGAGTTGATAGGCGGGACGGCCGAGCCGGCGCTGCTCGAACTGGCCGGACATCGCGATCAGCCGCTCCGCGGCGGCGGCGAGATCCTCGCGCGCGACGCTGCGCCCCCACGCATAGGCGCGCGTGCGACCGTCCGCGAACACGCGCCGCGCGAGCACGAGCCCCTCCTCGTCCTCGGGCCGCAGCTCGGCAAGCGTTTCGAAGCCCTCCTCGTCGAGCAAGCCGTCGGGGAGGTCGAGCTCGGCCTCGACGTACGCCTCGTCGGCGCCGGCGCCGATGTACGACGCGTCGCCCTTGGCGCCGAGCAGGAGCCCGATCGCCTGCGCGAAGATCGTCTTGCCGGCGCCCGTCTCGCCGGTGATCGCGTTCAGCCCCGGCCCGAGCTCGAGCTCAGCCTCACGGATGAGCACGAGATTCTCGATCCGGAGTCGGCGAAGCACGAACAGATCGTATTCGCCGCGGCCCTCGCGGGCCATTGGCCATCTAGGCCCAGGGCAGACGATCCCAGAACGAGGGTCGCCCTCGCCGGGACCGCTCGAAGCGCGCGTACGCCTGCCGCGGGTCGCCGGTCGCCTCGTCGGCACTCGCGCCGTGGCGAGCCGCGACCTCCGACACCGGGTAGAACAAGCCTTCGTCTTCCGACCGCGTCCCGGTCATCAGGATCACGCACGGCCCGTCCCCGGCGCCCACGAAGATGTGCTCGGTTCCACCCGGACAGTGGAAGAAGTCCCATGGCCGAAGGAGCCGCTCCTCGCCCTCGACGAGCAGCGTGCACTCTCCGGAGAGGACGAGGAACCTCTCCTGCGCCGACTCGGAGTGGTAGAGGCCGTTCGCCTCGCCCGGTGCGAGCACCTGGAGATTGAACCCGAACTCCCGGAACGGCACGGACTCGCTCTCGAAGATGCACGCGGAGCCGGTCGGCCGCTTGTCGCCGTTCTCCGTCGTCCACCACTCCGCGTCCCGCACGTTGACGACGAACCAGCCGTCACCCGCCGGTGCGAGACCCGAGCCGGAGTCTTCGAGTGGCGCCTCGGGAACGGTCATGGCCCGAACGTCTCGCGGTAGCGGCTGAAGAAGGTCGCCTCGGGCAGCGTCGCGAGCAGGCTGCGGCGTTCGCCGAGGCGGATAGTGACGCGGCCGTCCGGGGGCAGCTCGTGGAAGACATGGCCGTCGACGAGCACGGACACGGCGACGTCGGCGGTGCGGTTCCAGATCACGACGTCGGCGCCGCGCGGGACGACGAGCGGGCGCGCGTGGAGCGAGTGCGGCGCGACGAACGTGAGAGCGAGCGCGTCGAGACCCCAGACGAGCACCGGGCCTCCGTTCGAGAGGTTGTACGCCGTCGAGCCGGAGGGCGAGGCGCAGATCAGGCCGTCGCAGGGCTGGCGGCCGAGATCCTCCCCGCCGATCGACCACTCCAGCTCGACCATCCGGCCGAGGCTCGAGCTCGCGGCGACGACGTCGTTCACCGCGATCGCCGTCTCCGCGCCGACCGCCGCGTCGAGCGTCGGGAGCTCCACGACGCGATAGTCGCCCGCGAAGACGCGCATCAGGTCCGGCTCGAGCCGCTCCGGCTCGATCGAGGCGAGGAAGCCGACGCGCCCGAAGTTGACGCCGATCACCGGCAGGGCGTCGTCCATGAACCGGGCGAGCGCGCGCAGCATCGTGCCGTCGCCGCCGAGCACGACCGCGAGGTCCGCCGCAGCCGACTCCTCGCCGTCGGGCGGCAGGCCGTGCTTCACGCGCTCCTCGTCGGAATACAGGAGCTCGACACCGGCCGCATCGGCGGTCGCCTGCACGCGCTCGAGCGCCGGCCCGATCGTGGCTGCGCGCCCGTGCGTCAGCACGACGGCACGCCGCACGCGCTCAGGCGACGGCGGCGGCGATCCAGGCATCGAGGTCGGGGTCGAGTTCGGCTCGCTCATCGTGGACGAGGTACAGGAACGTCTCCCGGTTCCCTTTCGGCCCCGGCACCCCGGAGTCTATGACGCCGGCCACCCTTCCCTGCCAGGCGAGCGCCGCGTCGGCCACCTCGCGCACGACCCGGCGGCGCACCTCGAGGTCGCGCACGACGCCGCCCTTGCCCACGTCGGCGCGACCCGCCTCGAACTGCGGCTTGACCATCACGAGCGCGCGCCAGCCGGGCGCGGCGAGCCGCAGCGCCGGCGGGAGCACGGTGCGCGCGCTGATGAACGAGACGTCGCAGACGACGAGCTGCGGCGGATACGGCAGCTCCGCGAGCGCGCGGGCGTTCAGGCGCTCGAGCACGGTCACTCGCGGGTCGGAGCGGAGCTTCGGATGCAGCTGGCCGTAGCCGACGTCGAGCGCGACGACCCGCGCCGCGCCGCGTTGGAGGAGGCAGTCGGTGAAGCCACCCGTCGAGGCGCCGAGGTCGAGGCAGTCGAGCCCCGTCACGTCGAGGCCGACCGCGTCGAGCGCGTTCGCGAGCTTCTCCCCTCCGCGCGAGACGAACGGCGGCGGCGCGTCCACCGTGAGCTCGGCATCCTCGTCGACCTGCGCACCGGCCTTGTCGTATCCGGGCACGAGCCCCGCGAGGATCAGCGCCTGCGCCTGCGCACGGCTCTCGACGAGGCCGCGCTCGACGAGCAGGACGTCGAGCCGCTTCTTCGTCACACGGTGCGGGCCTTGAGCCCGCTCACGATCTCTTCGAGCACCGCAGTGTCCGCGTCGATCGCCTCGAGCGCGGCGTGCGCTCGGTCGGCGGACTCGTCGGCGAGGCGTCGCGCCTGTTCGGCGCCGTGGGTGCCCACGTAGCCGTCGCCGTCGAGGATGTCGTCGACGATCTGGAACAGGAGCCCGAGCTCGCCGCCGAACGCGCGCCACGGCCGCTGTTCGGCCTCCGGAACCTCGGCGACCCAGAGCGCAAGCCCGATCGCCGCCGTAAACAGACATCCGGTCTTCAGCTTGTGCAACGTCTCCTCGTCTGGCGCCGTGCCGGTGATGTCGAGGTACTGGCCGCCGATCATCCCGAGCGTCGCCTGTGCGAGCTCGCGGCCCGCATGCGGCGTGGGATAGGAGAGCACGAGCCTGAACGCCTCGCCGACCAGCGCATCGCCGGCGAGGATCCCGACCGCCTCGCCGTAGGCCGCCCAGGTGCTCGGCCGGCCGCGGCGCTCCGCGTCGTCGTCGAGCGCGGGCAGATCGTCGTGGACGAGGGAGAACGAGTGGACGAGCTCGAGTGCGGCCGCCGCGGGCAACGCGTCCTCCGCGGTGGCACCTGCAGCCTCGGCGGTCGCGAGACAGAGCACCGGCCGCACGCGCTTGCCGCCGCCTTCGAGCGCGTAGCGCACCGACTCCGCCTGGCCGTGCAGCTCGGGCGTGAGCGCGAGCCCTGCGAGGTACTCCTCGACGAGCGCGCGCAGCTCCTCAGGCGTCGACATCCGCCTCCGCCTCGCGCTTCGCGCGCGCGAGCTCCGCCTCGACCTCCTTCGCGATCTCGGAGAGCCGCGCCAGGATGTCGATCGCCTTGTCCGGATCGTCGTCCTCGGTCAGCGCCTCGAGCTCGGCCCGGGTCGCGTCGAGCTGCTGCAGCAGCGCCTCAGCGCGCTCGAGCGACTCTTCCGCGCTCACGCCACACGCTCCCTTGCGATGCGTCCGAGAATGCCGTTCACGAGACTCGCAGCCTCGTCGCTCGCGTAGCGCTTTGCAAGCTCCACCGCCTCGTTGATCGCGATCTCCGGCGGCACCGATTCCGACTCGAGCTCGTAGATCCCGATCCGCAGCACGTTGCGCTCGATCGCGCCGAGCCGGTCGGCGGGCCAGCCGTCCGAGGCGGCGGAGATCTTCGGGTCGAGGTCGTCGAGCCGCTCGGTGACCGCCTCGGCCAGCTCCCGGGCGAACGGGTCGATCTCTCCCTCGTAGAGCGAGGCCAGCGGCTGCCCGGTCACGTCCGACTGGTACAGGAGGAAGAGCGCCGTGCGACGGGCCGCGCGACGGCCGCCGCTCACGTGTCCAGCTCCGAGACCGTGACGTCGACCGCGTCGACGACGAGCCCGCACATTCCGGCGAGCGCGGCGGTGACGTTCATCTGGACATCGCGCGCGAGGTCGGGCAGGACGGAGCCGATCGGCGCGGAGAGGTCGAGCCCGACGCGGGCGCGGCCGGCCTTCACCTCGATCTCGACGCCTTTGCGCCGCCGCGGGCGCGCGCCCGGCACGAGGCCGACGGCGCCCGTCACGATCTGGTTCAGCGCCGCGTCGGTCACCGTGATCGACCCGCCGCTGCGCTCGATCACGTGACTCACGACGAGGCCTCGGCCAGCGTCAGCTCGTCGAGATAGCTCGTCGTGTACGCGCCGCCCGTGAAGCCTTCGCTGCGCAGCACGTCGAGCGCGAACCGCCGCGTGGTCGGTACGCCGACGATCTCGAGCTCCTCGAGGGCGCGCTCGGCCCGGGCGATCGCCGCAGGGCGGTCGTCGTCCCAGACGATCAGCTTCGCGACCAGGGAGTCGTAGAACGGCGTGATCTCGGCGCCGTCCTCGATCCAGGTGTCCACGCGGACGCCGGGGCCGAGCGGAGGCCGAAAACGCGAGATGCGGCCCGGCGAGGGAAGAAAGCCGCGCGTGGGATCCTCCGCATTGATCCGCAGCTCGATCGCGTGGCCGCGCCGCGGCGCCCGGCCGGTGACCGAGAGCGGCTCGCCCGCGGCGATTCGCAGCTGCTCGCGGACGATGTCGATTCCGGTGCACAGCTCGGTCACGGGATGCTCGACCTGGAGGCGAGCGTTCAGCTCGATGAACGAGAACGAGCCGTCGGGGCCGAGCAGGAACTCGAAGGTGCCCGCGTTCGCATAGCCGATCGCGCGGCACGCGCGCTCCGTCGCGGCCTCCATCGCCTCGCGCAGCTCGGGATCGAGCGCGGGCGACGGGGACTCCTCGACGAGCTTCTGATGACGGCGCTGGATCGAGCACTCGCGCTCGCCGAGGGTCAGCACGCCGCCCTGGTGGTCGCAGAGCACCTGCACCTCGACGTGGCGCGCGGGCACGACGGCCTTCTCGAGGTAGAGGTCGCCGTTGCCGAACGCGGCCTGAGCCTCGGCGGACGCGTTCTGAAAGGCCGTGTCGAGATCGGCCGCGTCGGTGACGAGCCGCATCCCCTTGCCGCCGCCGCCGGCCGAGGCCTTCAGCAGCACCGGATACCCCAGCTCCGAAGCCGCAGCCCGCGTCTCCGCGAGCGTCGCGGCGCCGTCGGTGCCCGGGACGAGCGGCACGCCGGCCGCGCGCAGCTCGTGCTTGGCGAGTGCCTTGTCGCCCATCCGCTCCATCACCTCGGCGCCGGGCCCGACGAAGACGATGTCGTGCTCCTCACAGGCGCGCACGAAGTCCGGATTCTCGGAGACGAAGCCGTAGCCGGGATGAACCGCGTCACAGCCGGTCGTCTCGGCCGCAGCAATCAGTGCCGGGATACTGAGGTAGCTCGCGGAGGCGGGCGGCGGCCCGATCCGCACTGCGCGGTCGGCGAGGCGCGTGTGTAGCGCCCCTTCGTCGGCGGTCGAGTAGACCGCGACGGCCTCGATGTCGAGCTCGTGCAGCGCGCGGATCACACGAACGGCGATCTCGCCGCGGTTCGCTACGAGAACGCGCTGAAACATCAGACGGCGTCGAGCGGGCGCGCGCCGATCCGCTCGAGCTCGAAGAGGAGCTGGCCGAACTCGACCGGCTGGGCATTGTCGACATGGATCGAGCGGACGATCCCCTCGACGTCGGCCTTCACCTCGTTCATCAGCTTCATCGCCTCGAGGATGCAGAGCGTCTCACCGGGCGCGACCGCGTCGCCGACCTCGACGAACGCCGGCGCCCCGGGCTGCGCCGCTCGGTAGAAGGTGCCGACCATCGGCGCCTCGACGTGGACGAGCCCGTTGTCGCGCGGCTGCACGGCCGGCAGCGCGGGCTCAGCGGTGCCGAGCGGGTCGAACACGCCTTCGAGCGCCTCGTCGGTGCGACGCACCGAGACGCGCATCCCGTCCTCCTCGATCTCGATCTCGGCGACGCCCGATTCCTGGACGATGCGCACGAGCTCGCGGATCCGCTCCGCCTGGTTGCGGTCGACGCCCGAGGCGCCGAACGAGTCGTCGGGCTCCGCGCGGCCGCGAATCGCGCGCAGCAGCGACTCGGCGTCCTCGCCGAAGAGGCCGAGCAGCAGCAGCTCCTCCTCGCTCGAGGCGAGCCCCTCAGCCTGCTCGCGCACGTCACTCAGGTCGACCGGCGCCGCGTCCTCGGTGCTGTCCGGATCTCGCTGGAGCGCGACGGCGCGGTGGACGATCGGGTCGATCGGGCCGGGCGGAGTGCCGTAGCGCCCCTCGAGCAGCGAGCGCAGCTCGTCGGTGACGGTGACGTAGCGGCTCGCCGACAGCACGTGCAGCAACGCCTGCGAGCCGAGGATCTGGCCGATCGGTGACGCGAGCGGCGGCCAGCCGGCCTCGGTGCGGATCGTGTCGAGCTCGATCAGCACGTCCTCGAGCCGGTCGCCCGCCTCGTGCGTGCGCAGATGCACGTCGAGCGCCGCGACGAGCCCCGCCGGAATCTCGTGCTCGGCGGCGCGCACGGCGATCCGCGGCGCAAGTGGCGCGACAGGCTCGTCGCCGATGTGCTCGTCGACGAGATCTGAGGCGCGCCACAGCGCAGGCACGTCGACGCCCGGGTCGAGCCCGAGGCCGGCGAGCGCCTCCGCGACGCCCTGGCACGAGACGCGATGGAGGGCGAGCGCGAGCGGGAAGATCGAGCACGAGATCAGATCGGCTCCTGCCCGCGCCGCCTCGAGCACCGTCGCGAGCGCGCCGCCCGACGCGCCCTGGCAGAAGATCCCGACCGGCAGCCCGCTCGCCTCGTGCAGCTCCCCGACGAGCTCGTGCGCGCGGTGCGGCAGCAACGAGCCGGTCGGATCGTGGAGCAACACGCGCGCGGCGCCGAGCCCCGGCAGCTTCCGTGCCTGGCTGACGAGCGCCTCGGTCGCGCCGGTGAGCCCCGAGCCGTAGACGAGACCCGCCTCGAACGTGCCGCCCGCGGCGGCGATCGCCTCGGCCGCCTCGCTCAGGTTCGAGACGTCGTTGAGCGGATCGTGCAGACGGAAGACGTCGATCCCGTTCTCTGCGGCGCAGGCGACGAAGCGGCGCACGAAGTCGCCGTCGACGGGCCGCGAGCCGACGAGGAAGCGCCCGCGCAACGCCAGCCCGAGCGGCGTCTTGGTGCGCGCCTTGATCGCGCGGATCCGCTCCCACGGGCTTTCGACGCCGCGGTTGACCGCGCTGTCGAAGACGCCGCCGCCCGAGACCTCGAGCGTCGCGAAGCCCGCGCCGTCGAGAATCTCCGCGAGCCGGAGCAGCTCGGCGGTCGGCATCCGCCCGGCCAGTGGCTCCTGCCCGAGAAGGCGAATCGTCGTGTCGGCGAGAGCGGTGATGCCCAACCTTACGCCCTGGAGATGTAACGCCCTTCGCGCGGATCGACCTTGATGCGGTCGCCCGGGTTCACGAAGAGCGGTACCTGCACGACTGCGCCCGTCTCGAGCGTCGCAGGCTTCGTCACGTTCGAGACCGTGTCGCCCTTCACTCCGGACTCGGTCTCGCTGACCGTCAGCTCGAGCGACGACGGCAGCTGCACGCCGGACGGCTTCCCGCCGACGAAGAGGAGCTGCACGGAGCTCGACGGGACGAGGTACGGCAGCTCGTCCTCGAGCGTCGCGCGAGCGAGCGAGAGCTGCTCGTAGGTTTCCGCGTCCATGAACACGACCTCGTCGTCGGAGTCGTAGAGGTACTGCATGTTCTTGACCTCGGTGAAGATCCGCGGGAACTTCTCGCCGGCGCGGAAGGTGCGATCGACGACGGAGCCCGAGTCGATGCTCTTCACCTTCGTGCGCACGAACGCGCCGCCCTTGCCCGGCTTGACGTGCTGGAACTCGACGATCCGCCATACCGAGCCCTCGATCTCGATATGCATCCCGTTCTTGAACTCGTTGGTGGAGACGACGTCGGCCACGGCGGGACTCTAGCCGAGCACGCGCTTGCGGCAGGTGTAGTCGGCGTACACCCTCAGCTCGCCGTAGTCGGCGCGCACGATCTCGAAGCCGGCCTGCTCGATCATCGGCTCGAGGAGCCACGTGAACGTGCTGTGCTCGTCGCGCAGGTGCACCTCGAGCTCCTCGCGGGTCCAACCCTCCTCGCTGTTCAGCGTCGCCGAGTCGAGCCACCGTTCGATGAACCGGTCGGCGTCGCGCGACGGGAATGCGTACACGAGGTCGCGGAGCCGGAGGACGCCGTCCGGAGACAGCATGTCCGCGATCCGGCGCAGCGCGATCGCCTTCCAGAAGTCCGGCAGGTGGTGCAGCGCATTCCGCGTGTAGACGACGACGGCCGGATCGCCCGTGTGCTCGTAGGTGATGAAGCCCGCCTCGACGCATTCCACGTTCGTTGCACCGTGCTCGAGCGCCTTCGCGCGGAGCGCCGCGACCATCGCGGGCGACACGTCCACGGCCACCACCCGCTTGCAGAGCGGAGCGGCGGCGAGCGCGAGCGTCCCCGTGCCCGCGCCGATGTCGATCAGCGTGCTCGCCGCGTCGAGACCGAGCTCGGCGGCGTCATCTGCCGGCTCAGGCCCGGCCTTGCGGTCGTAGCCCGCGACGTAGGCCGGATCGAGATGCTCCGGTCCGGCGAACGCCGTCTCGTCGAGCGGCGGCGTGCTCAACCGACCTCGGTCAGCTCCTTGGGGAGGTGGGTCAGCACCTCCGGCCCGGTCGCGCGCACGACGACGAGGTCTTCGATGCGGACGCCGCCGAGGCCGGCGATGTAGATCCCCGGCTCGACGGTGACGATGTTGTTCACGGCGAGCGTGTCGACGGAGAGGGTCGAAAGCGTGGGCACCTCGTGGATCTCGAGCCCGACGCCGTGGCCGAGACCGTGCGCGAACGCGTCGCCGTAGCCTGCGGCGGAGATCAGATCGCGCGCCACGGCGTCGACGGCGACGCCCTCGGCGCCCGGGAGCACCGCGTCCAGCGCGGCGAGCTGCGCGGCGAGACACGTCTCGTAGATCGTCGTCAGCTCGTCCGAGAGCCCGCCCGTCGAGTAGGTGCGCGTGCAGTCGGAGCAGTAGCCGTCGACCATGCAGCCCGCGTCGACGACGACGAGCTGGCCGGGCTCGATGACGCGGGCGCCGGGGCTCGCGTGCGGCAGGGCGCCGTTCGGGCCTGCGGCGACGATCGCGGTGAACGAGCTCCCGTCGGCGCCGAGGTCGCGGAAGCTCTTCTCCAGCTGCCAGACGAGCTCGCGCTCGGTGCGGCCGAGAAACGGCGACGCAGCCAGCTGGGCGAATCCCTCGTCGGCGATCTCGGCGGCACGGCGGATCGATGCGATCTCGGCCTCGTCCTTCACGGCGCGCAGCCCCTCGACGAGGCCGACGCGCGGAACGAGCTCGAGCCCACCCGCGGCGAGCGTCCCGTACGAGTCGATAGCTGACGTGCGCGGACTCGAACCCGACCCGGCCCGAGAGCAGCTCGGCGAGATCCTTGACCAGCGAGCGCTTGGTCTCGACGAGCTCGACGCCCTCGATCGCGCGCGCCTTCTCGCGGTAGCGGAAGTCCGTGTAGAGCCGCGTCGGCCCGTCCGGATCGACGAGCAGCGCCGCGTTCGAGCTCTCGAGCCCGCAGAGGTAGCGGACGTTGATCGCCTTCGTGACGAGGAGCGGCTCCTCGAGCAGCGCGCGCAGAGCATCGAGCCGGCTCATTTCGTCTCCGTTTCGGCGAGGAACTCGAGCGCCTCGCGGTAGCCGTCGGGGCCCCTGCCCATGATCCGCTTGGTCGCGAGGTCGGCCAGGACGGAGAACTTCCGCCACTCCTCGCGCCCCTCGATGTTCGAGAGGTGCACCTCGACGACCGGGCACTCGAACAGCTCGACCGCGTCGCGCAGCGCCCAGCTGTAGTGCGTCCATGCGGCCGGGTTGAGGACGACGCCGTCGGCCCACGTGTATGCGTCGTGGATCCAGTCGATGTACTCGCCCTCGCTGTTGGTCTGGCGGCAGCGAACGTTCATCGCGAGCTCGGAGGCCCATTCGTAGATCCGCGTCTCGAGCTCGGAGGCGGAGATGCCGCCGTACAGCTCCGGATCGCGCCGGCCCAGGACGTCGAGGTTGACCCCGTTGAGGACGGCGACGCGCACGGCCCGGACTCTACTTTGCGATCAGGCCGTCGAGTGCGGCGCGGACTGCATCATCGGGGAGCTCGACGCCGGTGAGTGGACGGCCGGGCGCCTCGAGCAGGACGAGCTTGACCCGACCGGACTCGACCTTCTTGTCGCGGTGGAGCGCCTCCCAGGCGCGGTCGCGGTCGACGCGCACGGGCTCGAGCGGCAACGCATCCTCCAGCGTCTTCAGAACCAGCGGCTGGAGGCCGGCGTGGTCGACGGAGAGCCGGAGCGCCGCGTGGAGCCCGAGCCCGACCGCGCGGCCGTGCGTCAGCTCGGCGTAGCCGCCGGCGGCCTCGAGCGCATGCGCGAAGGTGTGGCCGAGATTGAGCGCGGCGCGCGGGCCGCGGTCGAGCGGGTCGCGGATGCAGTAGCCGGCCTTGACGGCGGCGCAGCGGCGCACCTGCTCGGGGTCGGGCAGCTCCCAGAGCGGCTCGCCAACGAGGAGGCCCGTCTTCACGACCTCGGCCCGGCCCTCCGTTCGCTCGGTGTGCGGCAGCGTCTCGAGCAGCGCCGGGTCGATCACGACGCGCGCGGGCCAGTGGAAGGCTCCGACGAGGTTCTTGCCGCCGGCGAGGTCGAGCGCCGTCTTCCCGCCGAGCCCCGCATCGACCTGGCCGACGAGCGAGGTCGGCACCGATACCCAGGGAATCCCGCGAAGGTGGGTCGCCGCCGCGAAGCCGGCCGCGTCGGTCGTGCAGCCGCCGCCGAGCGCGACGAGCGTGCCCTTGCGATCGAGGCGGAGCTCGCCCCAGAGCCGTTCCACTGCGGCGACCGTCTTCGCCTCCTCGCCCGCGGGCAGCTCGTGCGTCGAGACGAGCCGGTCGCCGAGCGCGAGCTGCGCGGCGGCGCCGTGAATCCCGCCGACGCGAGGGTCGGAGACGAGCGCGACCGGACCGTCGCCCGGCACGAGAGAGCCGAGATCGGCCAGCGCGCCGAGCCCAACGTGGACGCCCGCTGCTGCCAGCACCGCCCCGTCGAGGTCACGCACGCGTGCATCCGCAGCCGCCTCGTACACGGGAAGCCTCTCTGCGTAGAGCGCCAGGAACTGCTGCTCGTCGCGAGCGTTCGGCCGGTCGGTCTCCGCGACGCGCGCCCACGCGACGTCGCCCTCGACCTCGACGAGAACGGTGAACGCGCGCTCGTGCAGGAGCTTCCGCGTCGCGGCCGAGCCGAGCGCGCCGCCGCCGAGCGAGATCACCGCCGCCTCGGGCGAGCGGAGGGCCGCCGCGATCGCCTGCTCCTCGAGCACGCGGAAGTGCGCCTCGCCGGAGTCGCGGAAGATCTCCGCAATGGGCACACCGCGGGCCTCGATCTCCACGTCGATGTCAATCAGCGGCCGTGCGAGGACGCCCGCCAGCCCCGCGCCGAGCGTGCTCTTCCCCGCCCCCATGTAGCCGATCAGGGCGACGTGGCTGTTTAGCGCGTGTTCCAGCCGATCCGCTCCGTGTACGCGCGGTGGGCGGCGACGAAGTCGACGAGCGCGTCGCCGCCGAACTTCTCGCGGGCGGCGCGGGCGAGCTCCCAGGCCACGGCCGCTTCGGCCACGACCGCGAGCGCCTCGACCGCGGCGACGTCGCTGCGCTCGACCAGCGCGTCGGCCGGCTCGCCGGTGGCGAGATCGACCGAGGCCAGCGGGCGCATCAGCGTCGGCAGCGGCTTCATCGCGGCGCGGACGACGATCTCCTCGCCGTTCGAGATCCCGGCCTCGATCCCGCCCGCATGATTCGTGTCGCGCTTCAGGCCCGGCCGGATCTCGTCGTGCGCCGCCGAGCCGCGCACCTGGGCGAGCGCGAAGCCGTCACCGACCTCGAAGCCCTTCACCGCCTGGATCCCGGCCAGCGCCGCGGCGAGCCGCGCGTCGAGCCGGTCGGCCTTCTCCGCATATGTGCCGAGCCCGGGCGGGACACCCGTTGCGCGCACCTCGACGATCCCGCCGAGCGTGTCGCGGTCGCCGCGCGCCGCGTCGATCGCCTCGCGGATCCCGTCCTCTCCGCGCGCGCCGCCGACCTCGAGCGTGTCGCCGGCGACCTGGATCCCGATCGTGGCGAGCAGCGCCTTCGCGACCGCGCCCGCGGCCACGTGCACCGCGGTGTGGCGCGCGCTCGCGCGCTCGAGCGCGTCGCGCACGTCCTCGAGCCCGTACTTCAGGACGCCGGGCAGGTCTGCGTGGCCCGGCCGCGGCAGCGTCACCGGCTTCACGCCCTTGCCCGCGGGCTCGTCGTCGGACGGCCACGGATTCATCCCCCACGTCCAGTTCTTGTGGTCGCGATTCGCGACGACGAGCGCCAGCGGCGTGCCGAGCGTACGACCCCGGCGGAGCCCGGCGAGCACTTCCACCGTGTCGGATTCGAGCTTCTGACGCGGGCTGCGGCCGTAGCCCTGCTGCCGGCGAAAGAGGTCGGCGTCGATCGCCGCGCGGTCGAGCTCAAGGCCTGCCGGGAGCCCCGTCACGATCGCGACGAGCGCAGGGCCGTGCGACTCGCCCGCAGTTGCCAGCCTCAGCTCCACGGCTCGAAGCCTACTTTGGGGACTGGAGCGCGGCTCGCATCACGTCGATCGGCGCCTCCAGGCCCGTCCAGCGCTCGAACGACGCCGCGCCCTGCCGCACCAGGATCTCGAGCCCGTCGACGACGGTCGCGCAGCCCGCGAGGTGTGCCGCGGCGATCAGGGCGGTCGCGGTTCCGTCGGCGCTGTAGGCGAGATCGACGACGGCCTGCGAGCGGCGCGGCTCGACGAGGAGCGCGTCCTTCACGGGCGTCGTGTTCACGATCACGTCGGCTCGGCTCCCATCCGGCGGCCACTCGCCCGAGCGCGAGGCGATGCTCACCTCGGCACCGGCGGTCTCGAGCGCCGCGACGACCGCCCGCGCCGCCCCGCCCGCTCCGAGCACGAGCACTTGCAGCCCCGCGACCTCGCCGAGCGCCCCGGTCACCGCGAGCCCGTCGGTGCTCGAACCGAAGACCCGGCTCTCGCGGACGACGAGCGTGTTCACCGAAACCGCGCGCTGGGCGACCTCGTCGACCTCGTCGCAGAGATCGAACACCGCGACCTTGTGCGGGATCGTGACGTTCGCCCCCACGTCCAGATCGGCCACGGCCGCGGCGAGCTCGTCCGGCTCGACCTCGAGCGTCTCGTAGCGCCACGGCAGCCCCACCGCCTCGAACGCGGCGTTCTGCATCACCGGCGACAGCGACTGCGACACCGGCTTGCCGAGTATCCGCACGATCCGCTCAGCCGCCATATCCGTGCGCCTTCGCATAGGCGAGGAACTTCGCGTAGCTCGAGGTGAAGAAGTGATGCTGCTTGTCGGGCTTGCGCACGTAGTAGAGATAGTCGACGCGGGCCGGATGAGCCGCGGCCTGCATCGCGGCGAGGCCCGGATTGGCGATCGGCGTCGGGGGCAGCCCGTGGCGGCGGCGCGTGTTGTACGGGTTGTTGCCCAGGAGCTGCGACTCGCGAATCGACTGCGTCGGCGGGATGTGGAGGCCGTAGCGGATCGTCGCGTCGATCCCGAGCGGCATCCTGTTATGAAGCCGGTTGTAGATCACCGCCGAGACGAGCGCCCGCTCCTCGGGCGCGAGCGCCTCCTTCTCGATCATCGAGGCGATGATCAGCACGTCGTAGGGCGTGAGGTGCTTCGAGCGCGCATAGCGGAGGTTGACCTTCGCCCAGTTCGCGCGGAACGCCTGGAGCTGCTGCTGGACGAGCTGGCGCGAGGTCGTCGCCGCGGTGAAGTCGTAGGTGGCCGGGAACAGGAAGCCCTCGAGCGAGCGGCTCTTGCCGTCGCGTGCGAACACGCCTGGCAGGGGCGAGTGCGCTGTCGCGGCGAGGTACCCGGAGGCGGTCATCGTCGGCGTCACGTCGCGGCGCCGCTCCGCGATCTTGCGCACGGCCGTGATCCGGTTGGCCATGTCCAGACGCGTGAAGCCCTCGGGGAAGACGATGCGAAGCGGCGGCGCCACGGCCGTCGTCGCGGGCGCCGACCCGTCGTGCCGGTCGATCGCGAAGACCGCCACTGCGACGACTAGCCCCGCGGCCGCCAGCAGCCCGAGCCCCGCGAGCGCGCGGCGGCGCGCGACCGTGCGGCGCGGAGGCTTCGGCCGTCCAGGTTGACCCTGGACGGGCGGCATCATTCCGGGGCGGCGCTCGACCATGCGAGATACGACGTCAAAAGGTGGGCTGCGGCGAGTGCATCCTCCGCGGCGGCGGACGCGGTCTGCTCCGCGAGGTTGGTCGTGAAGCGCTCGTCGTAGGTATCGACCGGCACGTCGGTGACCGCTTCGAGCGCCTCGACGAACGCCTCGGTCTCGCGCGCCTGCTCGCCCCGTTCGCCCTTGAGCGTCAGCGGCATGCCGACGACGACCCGCTCTGCCTCCTCCGCCGCGATCAGCCGCGCGAGCTCGGCGAGACCGGCCCCACCGCCCGCCCGCTCGATCACGCACAGCGGCCGCGCGAGCGTCCCGGTCGGGTCCGAGACGGCCACGCCCGTGCGCGCCCGGCCGAAGTCGAGCGCGAGCACCTTCAGGAGAGCGCCTCCAGGATCAGCGTCTTGGCGGTGGCGAGCGCGTCGGGTAGCTTCTCTGGATCCTTGCCGCCCGCCCGCGCCATCGACGGGCGACCGCCGCCGCCGCCGCCGACATGAGCCGAAGCGGCGCGGATCACCTTGCCCGCGTCAAGGCCGCGCGCCTCGAGCGTCTTGTCGAAGTTCGCGACGAGATGGACGCGCCCGTCCTCGGCCGACGCGAGCACGACCGCCGCCGGCTGCTCGCGCTGCTTGAGCTGGTCGGAGAGCTCGAGCAGGTCGTCGGCTGAGATGCCTTCGACCTGACCGACGATCACGTTGACGCCGCCGGCCGACTCGGTCTCGTAGCTCACGTACTCGGCGCCCGCCGCGGGCGACGCGGCCTTCTTCTGGCGCGACTCCTTCCGCACGCGCTCGAGCTCGCCGCGCAACTCGGCAGCCTCCTCGGCGGCGCCGTGCAGAAGCGCATAGGCCTCGCCGGAGGTGACCGCCTCGATCCGTCGCGCGCCGCTGCCCACGGAGCTCTCCGACAGGATCGCAAACGCGCCGATCTCGGCGGTCGACCGGACATGCGTCCCGCCGCAGAGCTCCGTCGAGTACTCGGGGATCGAGACGACGCGGACGATGTCGCCGTACTTCTCACCGAACAGCATCATCGCGCCGAGCTTCCGCGCCTCGTCGATCGGCGTCTCGAAGATGTGCACCGGCGCGTTGCGGAAGATCTCCTCGTTGACGCGCTTCTCGACCTCGGTGCGCTCCTCGGCGCTGAGCGCGGCGCCGTGGCTGAAGTCGAAGCGCAGCTTGTCGGGCCGCACCGCCGAGCCGGCCTGCTTCACGTGGTCGCCGAGAACGTCGCGCAGTGCCTGCTGGAGAAGATGCGTCGCGGTGTGATTCGCCATCGTCGGGAAGCGCACCGACCACGGCACGACGGCGCGCACCCGGTCGCCCGCGGCGAAACCCTCGCCCTCGAAGATCAGCGCCTGGTCGCCGTCGAAGCGGAACGCCTCGCGCAGCTCCGCCTTCGCGCCGGTCTCGTCGTGCTCGATCAGGCCGGCGTCGGTGACCTGGCCGCCGCCGTCCGGATAGAAGGGCGACTCGCGGAGCTTCGCAAGGAACAGCCCGTCACCGAGCTCCTCGAGCGCGCCGAGCTGGGTGAGGACGTCGGTCTTCTCGTAGCCGACGAACTGCGTCGAGAAGCCGGCGCCGCGTGCGAACTCGGCCGCACGCTGGGTGTCGCCCTTGCCGCCGCCGGCGCGCGAGATCTCGCGGTGCCCGGCCATGAACGAGGTGTAGCCGTCGACGTCGACGGCCTGGCCGCGCTCCTCGGCGAGCTCGACGGTGAGCTCGACCGGGAAGCCGTAGGTGGTGGCGAGCATGAACGCCTCCTCGCCGGTGATCGCCCGCGTCGTCGGCAGATCGTCGAACAGCTTGGACCCGCGCTCGAGCGTCTCGAGGAAGCGCTCCTCTTCGGCGCGGACGATCCGCTCGATTTCCTCCGCGTTCTCGCGGAGCTCGGGATACGCATCGCCCATCTGCTCGGCGACGACGCCCGGGAGCCGGTACACGCGGTCGAGCCCGATCCGGTGCGCCTGATGCACGGCGCGGCGGATCACCCGGCGCAGCACATAGCCGCGGCCGTCATTCGAGGGCGTGACGCCGTCGCTGACGAGGAACGTCATCCCGCGCCCGTGATCGGCGAGCACACGGTGCGCTTTGGTCGCGTCGGCCGAGTCTCCGTAGGCCACGCCCGACTCGGCCGCCGTCCAGTCCATGATCTGCTGGAAGCCGTCGGTGTCGTAGACCGAGCCGACGTCCTGCACGATCCGCGCCGTGCGCTCGAGCCCGAGGCCCGTGTCGATGTTCTGCGCGGGCAGCGGCGTCAGCGTCCCGTCGGCGTGCAGCTCGTACTCCATGAAGACGAGGTTCCAGAACTCGAGGAAGCGCTCGCAACGCGAGCAGCCCGGCTGGCAGTCCGCCTCTCCGCAGCCAGTCTCCTCGCCCCAGTCGTAGTAGATCTCCGAGTCCGGTCCGCACGGCCCGGGCCCGCCCACCGACCAGAAGTTCTCGGACGAGGGCAGCCGCGTGATCCGCTCCGGCGGCATCCCGATCTTCTCCCAGAGGTCGATCGCGACCTGATCCGGCCCGAGCTTCAGCTCCGGGTCGCCGGCGTGGACGCTGACCCAGATCCGGTCCCAGTCGAGCTTCAGCCGCTCCTGGATGAACTCGGTGGCGAACGCGATCGCGCCTTCCTTGAAGTACTGGCCGAACGAGAAGTTGCCGAGCATCTCGAAGAACGTGAGGTGATACGTGTCCAGTCCGACCACGTCGATGTCGGGCGTGCGGAAGACCTTCTGCGAAGTCGTGGTCGTCGGCGCGGGCGGCGGCTGGAGACCGAGGAAGAACGGCATCTGCGGCTGCATCCCGGCGCTCGTGAGCAGCGTCGAATGGTCGCCCGCGGGCGGGATCAGCGACGCCGAGGGACGGCGCAGATGGCCCTTCTCCTCGAAGAAGGAGAGGTAGCCCTCACGGAGCTCGGCGGTCGTGCGCATGGCGCGAATTGTAGGGACGCGGCTGGCCGCTACTGCGGGGCGTCGCTGCGGTGGAGGTCGTCGGCGAGCTCCTGCTCGCGCTTTGCGGCCGCGTCCTTGCCGGCCTGCACCGCGCTGCGCCAGTTGCGCTGCTTCGCAAGCGTCGAGGCGCCGTAGCTCAGCCCCGAGACGAAGCCCGAGACCTTCTCCACCGGCTTGGTCACCGCCCAGCTGACGGCGCGCACCGCCGTGTCGGCGCTGTCGACCGCGTCGACCGCGCTGTCGGTCATCACGCCGACCTTGTCGAGCTCGGCGTTGACCCGGTCGACCGTGCCGCCGACCTTCTCGACGACCGGCAGCACCTCGCGCTCGGTGCCGGCGATCAGCGACGAGAGGCGCTGGAAGGTGCCGCCGAGGCGCCACAGCGCATACGCGCCCGCGATCCCGAGCGCCAGCAGGAAGACGCTCAGCGCCGCGTACGCCACGTCGCTCCAGTTGAAGGTCGTTGCCAGCATCGCGCCCTGATCTTATGCGTCGCGGGCGGAGGTCACCAATCCGCACCCCACGACCACGTGGTCCTCGTACAGGACCGCGGCCTGCCCGTTCGCGACGCCGAAGGCGGGCTCGTCGAGCTCGAGCTTGAAGCCGCGGGCACCGGCGAGCACACGCGCCTGAACACCGGGCGAGCGGTAGCGCAGCTTGGCCTCGGCGCGCTCGACCGGGACGTAGAGACGGCCGCGGGCCGAGACGCGCCGGCGCGCGAGCGACTCGCGCGGGCCGACGACGACCGAGCCGCGCTTCGAGCCGATGACATAGAGCGGCGTGGCGGCGGCTACGCCGATTCCCTTCCGCTGTCCCGGCGTGAAGCGCCAGGCGCCGCCGTGGCGGCCGAGTTCTCGGCCCGCCTCGTCGACGATCGGACCTGGCGTCGAGTCCACGCCGTGGCGCTCGAGGAACTCGCGATAGTCGGCGCCGGCGAGGAAACACGCCTCCTGGCTCTCGGCCTTCCCCGCCGCGGCGAGCCCGGCCTGCGCGGCCTCAGCGCGCGTCTCGTCCTTGCCCTGCTCCCCGAGCGGGAACCAGATCTGCTCGAGCCGCCGTGGGTCGAGCGCGGCGAGCATGTACGACTGGTCCTTCTCCGCCGAGGCGCCGCGTGCGATCAGCAGGCGGCCGCGATGCGGCACGATCCGGGCGTAGTGGCCGGTGGCGAGCTTCGCGGCGCCGATGCGACGGGTGAAGGCGAGCAGCTCGTGGAAGCGGAACGACCCGTTGCAGCGTGTGCACGGATTCGGCGTCTCGCCGCGCTCGTAGCCGCTGATGAACGGCTGGACGACCGCTCGCCGGAACTCCTCGCGCAGGTCGAGCGTCACGTGCGGCAGGCCGAGCGAGTGGCAGGTCTTGCGTGCCGCGATCACGGCGTCGGGCGAGCAGCAGGCGCGCTCCGAGTCGGGTCCGGCCGGGTCGAGCCAGAGGCGCAGCGTCACGCCGACCGCGCCGGGACCGGCTCGAAGGAGCGCGACCGCGCTGTCGACGCCTCCGCTCATCGCGACTGCGACCCGCTCGGGGTTGCGCGGCGCCCTAACGATCGGCCCGAGCGCGTTCGCGAGCGCGTCTGCGGCGAGAGTCTCGCCTCCGACCGCCGCTGCCTCGAGCAGCGTCAGCCCTGTGAGCGGCCGCTCGAGTTCCTCGGCGTCGGCATCCAGAATGCGGTTCAGGTCGTCGTCGATCCGCAGGCGCACCGCGGCCCAGTCGCCGTTACGGGATGCATCTCCGAAGGCCTCGATCATCGGTATCTGACCCCGCCGCGGACACCACGATCATGTGAACCTGGCAAGCCAGGTGGGTGCCCTGCCGACGTAGTGCACCAAGTGCTTACACGTATCCGGACGCGGGCTCCCTTGATGTAGGTGTTGGTTCTACATTGAGAGCGCGGCGACCGCGACGGGATCAGGTCTCCCACTCTACCGGGCAAACGCCCACTGGACGCGCTGGGTGCCGTGGAGGCCGAGCCGGCGGGCGAGCGCCCTCGTGACGTCGAACTCGCGACCGGGGAGCTGAGGGGCCTTGTCGATCACCTGGGTCAGCACCTCGGTGCCGCCGTAGGCGACGAAGAGCTTCGCCCCGCAGGCGAGCACGGGATGCGCGATGCCGAGCGTGCGCGCCGTCGTGCGGAGGCCACACGCGGTGCGCGTGGGCGCCGCGTACGGGGCTGCACGCGCGGCGTACCAGTGCACCGGGCGCGGCCCGCGCGGTGGGTTGTCGCGCAGCCGGAGGAGGACGAGAGCCGTTGCGCCCACGAGCAGCGCGACCGCCGCGAGGGCGATCAGCCGCTGCGCGAGCGCGGTGTTCACACCGCGGACGGCTCGGCGATCAGATCGGCGAACGCCTCCGTGACCAGCAGGTCGAAGTCATCCGGCAGGTGGCCGTCCGGGCTCGCGAAGTCACGCAGGTAGACGAGCAAGTACGAGCGCTCCTCGTCGCGGACGATGTCGGCGCCGGCGGCGGCGCGGGCGAGCCGCTCGAGTTCCCAGAGGTTCCAGCGGCGCGGTCCTGCCGTCGCGACCGCGACAGCGGGCTCAGGGGCCGGCGGCGGAGCGACGGGCTCGCCGAGGACCGCCGCGGCGGGTCCCGCGACGGGCGCAGTGACCAGCGGCTCCGGCTCGGGCTCCGGCTCCGGTTCCGGTTCGGGCTCAGGCTCCGGCTCGGGCTCCGGCTCAAGCTCAGGCTCGGGCTCCGGCTCCGGCTCCGGCTCCGGCTCCGGCTCCGGCTCCGGCTCCGGCTCCGGCTCCGGCTCCGGCTCCGGCTCCGGCTCCGGCTCCGGCTCAGGCTCAGGCTCAGGCTCCGGCTCGGGTTCCGGCTCGAGCTCGGGTTCCGGCTCGAGCTCGGGTTCCGGCTCGGGGCGAGAGGCCGGAATCACCCGGACGTGCGGGGCGAGCTCGACCGGCTCAGGCTCTTCCGGCTGGTGGGCGGCCTCGATCGGCGACGGCACCGCGGCCTCCGCCCGGCGGGACAGAATCCACTCGAGCAGCGCGACGGCCAGCCAGGCGGCGGCCATGACCAGCACGATCGCGACCGTGCTTGCGTGGAGGACAGCCGCGACAGCAGCCACGGCAACGATGAATACGACCTCGAGGGCGAAACGGCGCCCGAAACCCGCCGGCACGCTGTCTGACTCCTACGAGGCCGGGTCGTCCGGCTCCGCGTCCTCGGGCGAGTCCTCCGAGCTCGGAGGCTCGACCGACGCGGGCGCGGACGAGGGCGGTGCCGACACGGGCGGGCCCGAAGAAACCGGGGGACCGGAGGCCGACGGCGCGGGCGGTGCGACAGGCGGTGCGGGTGTCGGCGGCGCCGACGGGCGGGCAACGGCCTCGGCAGGCCGTGCAGGGCCACCACGCGCGGCCTCGGTGGTCTGTTCGGCCGACTTGACGATCGCGTCGGCGACCTGCGAGATCCGCTCTTCGCCGAGACCGGCGGCCGCGAGCAGCTGCTCGGCGCCGTGCTGGGCCCGGGCGAGGACTGTCGAGGCCTGGGCGCGAGCCCACTCGAGCGTCTGCTCGACCTCTGCGCGGGCTGAGTTCGTGAGCTCGGTCGCCTGGTGGCGCGCCTGCTCGAGCAGGCGTGCGGCGCGGGCCTCGGCCTCCTGAATCTCCTGGTTCGCCTCGAGGTTCGACTTCGCGAGCAGCTCGCGCGACTCGTTCTTCGCCGCGTTGACGATCTCGGCCCGCTGGCGCTCGCTCTCGGCGCGGTAGCGCTCGACCTCGGCCTCGCGCGCCTGGAGCTCGTGCTGGCGCCGCGTGACCTCCTCCTCGGTCTTTCCGAGCTGCGCCGCAGACGCGTTCTGCGCATCGCGCTCGATGGTGTCGGCGAACTCGGCGGCGGCGCGGATGAGGTGCAGCGCGTCCATGCGGACGGCATGACCGCTCGGCTCGACGTTGCCGGCGCGAGTGCCGGCGGCCTGGAGCACGCGAAGCTGGGCCTGGAGCTGGGCTGCGTGGCGGCGGAATGCGTCGAACGACTCGCGCACCTTGTCGGCGTCGTACCCGTCGCCCGCGCGCGGGAGATCCTCGACCTTTGGCAGCGCAGTCAGCGCTGGCGGTGCCGGTGCGTTCCCTGGATCCCTTGTCGACATTCCTCTAACTCCCTGTTGGGCGGCTGCGGGTCCACGCCCGCCTGAACCGAAGTATGACTACACCATCGGCCGCAGCGATAGTGGAACTTAGCTTTCCTTGCGGACGACGCTGACGCCCAGCTCGTCCAGTTGCTCTTTCGGCGCGTCGGACGGGGCTCCTGTCATGGGGTCAACGCCCGCCTGGTTCTTCGGGAACGCGATCACATCGCGGAGGTTCGGCTCACCGGCGAGCACCATCATCATCCGGTCGATCCCGAAGGCGATTCCCCCGTGCGGCGGCGCGCCCATCGCCAGCGCATCGAGCAGGAACCCGAACTTCGCGCGCTGTTCCTCGGCCGAGATCTGGAGCAGGTCGAAGACGCGCGCCTGAAGCTCCGCCTCGTGGATCCGGAACGAGCCGCCGCCGAGCTCGTTGCCGTTGCCGATCAGGTCGTAGGCGACGGCGAGCGCCTTGCCGGGATCCTGGTCGAAGGTCGCCTCCCACTCCGGCGTCGGGCGGGTGAACGGGTGATGAACGGCGCTCCAGCGCTTGCCGTCCTCGTCCCACTCGAACATCGGGAACTCGGTGATCCAGAGCCACGACCACGCGTTCTCGCCGATCACGCCGAGCTGCGCCGCGACGTGGAGCCGCAGCGCGCCGAGCACGCGCGAGGTCGACTCCCAGGTTCCGGCAGCGAACAGCGCCGTCGTCCCCGGCTCGCCCGCGAACGCCGCCAGCTCGGCCTCGGACAGGAACTTCGCGATCGGCGAGCGCACCTCGCCGGAATCGTCGGTGATCACGTAAGCGAGCCCCTTCGCGCCCCACTCCTTCGCGAACTCCTCGAGGGAGTCGAGCTCGGAGCGCGAGAATGCCTTCGGCGCCCGGATGAAGCGCACCGCGTCGGCTCCCGCGAAGACGCCGAACTCGGAGCCGCGCGTCGCCTCGGTCGCGTCCTCGAGCTCGAGCCCGAACCGCAGGTCCGGCTTGTCGGAGCCGAAGCGCCGGTCGGCCTCGGCCCAGGTCATCCGCTGGAACGGCGCCGCGAGCTCGACGCCGATGCACTCGCGCCACACGGTCTGGATCATCTGTTCCATGAGACCGAGCAGGAACTCCTGGTCCGGGAAGGCCGTCTCGACGTCGAGTTGGGTGATCTCCTGCACCCGGTCGGCGCGCAGATCCTCGTCGCGGAAGCAGATCGCGATCTGGTAGTAGCGCTCGAACCCCGAGATCGCGAGCAGCTGCTTGTAGATCTGCGGCGACTGCGGGAGGGCGTAGAAATGGCCCGGCTGGAGGCGCGAGGGCACGAGGAAGTCGCGCGCGCCCTCCGGCGTCGGCTTGGCGAGGATCGGCGTCTGGATGTCGACGAAGCCCGCCGCCTCCATCACGCGACGGATCGTGCCGACCATCTGCCCGCGCAGGCGGATGTTGCGCTGCATCTTGTCGCGGCGCAGGTCGAGCCAGCGGTAGCGGAGGCGGAGCGTCTGGTCGACGTTCTCCTCGTCGAGCTGGAACGGAAGCGCCGTCGAGCGCGAGACGATCGTGAGCGTGTCGACGAGCACCTCGACCTGGCCGGTCGGCATCGCGGGGTTCACCGTCTCGGGCGAGCGGGCG
Organism: uncultured Actinomycetes bacterium; assembly: GCA_963718355.1. Classification (GTDB taxonomy): domain Bacteria; phylum Actinomycetota; class Thermoleophilia; order Gaiellales; family Gaiellaceae; genus CAVQZA01. Next base: position 134,663 of record CAVQZA010000013.1, on the reverse strand, counting down.
ACGACCTCGCCCTCGGCCTGGAGCACGAACTCGTTGCGGATCTCGTGCGCGGCCGCTGCGGCCTCGACGGCGTGCTCCGGATTGACGACGAGCTGGCAGATGCCGGTCGCGTCGCGAAGGTCGACGAAGACCAGCCCGCCATGGTCGCGCCGCCGAGCCGCCCAGCCCGCGACGACGATGCGCTGGCCGACCTGCTCGGGCCGCAAGTCACCGCAGGAATGGTCGCGCCAGCTCATCCGCTGAGCGTATCGACGAGTTCAGTCACCGGCACCCGGCGATCGGGCTCGTTGCGCTCGCGGATCGTCGCAGTGTCGCCGTCGACGACCACGATCCGGCGCGGATCGAGGCGCTGCGCATGCTTGACCTGCGCGTTGTGAGAACGATCCGCGTAGTCGATGTCCGCCGCGACGCCACGGTGCCGGAGCTCCGCGAGCAGCGGCAGGAGCGGCGCCTTGTCGTCGCCGACGATGAAGACGTCCAGGCGCTGCGGCTCGGCGGTCGCCCCCGCGTCGGCCAGCGCGAGCGCGAGTCGGTCGAGGCCCGCGCCGAAGCCGATCCCGGGCGTCGGCTCTCCCCCGAGCTCCTCGACGAGCCCGTCGTAGCGGCCGCCGGCACAGATCGTGTCCTGCGCGTGGCCGGTCGAGGTCTCCTTGAACTCGAACGTCGTGCGCGTGTAGTAGTCGATGCCGCGCACGAGTGTCGGCACGAGCGTGAACGGGATCCCGTAGAGGGTGAGCGCGGCCTGCACCGCCTCGAAGTGCTCGCGGCACTCGTCGCACAGCGACTCGCCGATCTTCGGCGCGTCGGCGAGCGCCGCCTGGACGCGCTCACTCTTGACGTCGAAGACGCGGAGCGGGTTCGTGGCGCGCTTCTGCTTGGCGGCCTCGTCGAGCACGGCGGCGTTCGCGTCGAGCCAGGCGGTGAGCTTCTCGAGGTACGCGGGCCGGCACTTCTCGTCGCCGATCGAGTTCAGCTGAAGCTCCCACGAGGTGTAGTCGAAGCGGCGCAGCAGCTCGGTGTAGAGCTGGATCAGCTCCGCGTCGACGGCCGGGTCGGCCGAGCCGATGATTTCCGCGCTGAGCTGCGTGTGCTCGCGGTAGCGGCCCGCCTGCGGCCGGTCGAAGCGGTACATCGCGGCGATCGTGAAGAGCTTCACGGGCTTCGGCTCGCGGTGGAGGCCGTTCTCGAGGTAGGCGCGCACGATCGGCGCGGTGCCCTCGGGGCGTAGCGTGAGCGAGCGGCCGCCGCGGTCCTCGAAGGTGTAGGTCTCCTTCTGGACGATGTCCGAGCCGGCGCCGGAGGAGCGCTGGATCATCGCCGTGTCCTCGAACGCAGGCGTCTGGATGCGCGAGTAGTCGTAGAGCGGCAGCAGCCGCTCGATCTCGCCCACGAGACGCCACCAGAGCTCGTCGCCCGGGAGGATGTCCCGCGTCCCCGACGGCGCCTGGTATTTCACGACGCGCGCAGCTCTGCGAGGAACGGGTTGCGCGCGAGCTCGGCGCCGAGGGTCGTCGCAGGGCCGTGTCCGGGATAGACGACGGTGTCGGCCGGGTAGCTGTCCATCAGGCAGCGGATCGAGGCGAGCAGCGTCTCCCAGTCGGCGCCGGGAAGGTCGTGGCGACCGACGGAGCCTGCGAACAGGACGTCGCCCGACAGCAGCGCGCCGTTGGCGTGGTAGGCGACGTGACCCGGCGAGTGGCCCGGGACGGCGACCACGTCGAATTCGATGCCCGCGAGGTCGAGCAGCTCGCCGCCGCCGACCGTGAAGTCCGGCACGTGCGCGCGGACCCCCCACTGGGGCGAGGGCTCCTCGAGCTCGCTGCGCTCGATCTCCGGCATGTACACGGGCGCGCCGGTTCCCTCTGCGAGGTCCGCCACGCCGCCGATGTGGTCGAAGTGGCTGTGCGTGATCAGGATCGCCGCGCACCGCGTGCCCATGCGCGCGAGCTCGAGCCGCAGCTGGGCCGCATCCCCGCCGGGATCGACGACGACGGCGTCGGCCGCGCTGCGATCGGTGCGGACGACGTAGCAGTTGGTCCCGAGCGGGCCCAGCTCGTACGTGTCGATCACGAGCGCCATCGGCGACGCTATTCGGGCTTCTGCTTGGGCTTCGCCGGCTGCGCGAGCCGCTTCTGGTAGGAGCGGTACTGGAACGTGTCGACCGCGTAGCTGAACGGGATGAAGAAGAGCAGCAGGATCGCAGTCTGGAGGAGCTTGCCCGTGAGCGTGAGCTTCGAGCCGATCAGGTACACGGTGACGAACATCAGCGGCGCGAAGATCGCCGCGCGCTTGGCGACGCGGCTCCACGACGGCTGCACGGGAACGCGGCCACTCCGGGTCCGGGGCGCGGGAGCGTTCTTCTTCGCGGTGGACTTCACCGCGGGCGCCGCTGCGATCTCCTCGACCTCGTCGGGGGCGAGCTCGTTCCCCTCGTGGTCGACCCAGACCTCCTCGTACTCGTGTCGGCGCTCCTTGGCGCGGCGCCGCTCCTGCTTCTTCTTCGCCATCTCGCTAGCGTAGCTCGCCGCCGACGACGACGGCCTTCACCACCGGCCCGCCGAGATGGTAGGCGAGGTAGCGCCAGTCCGGCGCGTCGAGGAGGACGAGGTCGGCGTCGAAGCCGGGCGCGATCCGGCCTTTGCGGTCTGCGCGGCCGAGCACGTGTGCGGCGTTCACCGTGCAGGCGGCGAGCGCTTCTGCCGGCGCGAGAGCGAGCTGCGTCGCCGCCAGCGAGCAGACGAGCGGGAGGCTCTCGCAGAACGCGCTGCCTGGGTTGAAATCGGTGGCGAGCGCGACGGCGGCGCCCGCGTCGACGAGCGCGCGCGCCGGCGGCATCGGGCGGCCGAGGAAGAGCGCGCTCGCCGGAAGCAGCACGCCGACGACCTCGCTCGCCGCGAGCGCGCGGACTCCGTCAGGCCCGGTCGCCTCGAGGTGGTCGACCGAGCGCGCGCCGAGCTCGATCGCGAGTGGGATCGCGCCCGCCTCCGTGAACTGGTCGCCGTGCAGGCGCAGCGCGAGGTCGGCGGCGCGGCACGCTTCGAGGTAGCGGCGCGCCTGGGCCGCATCGAAGGCGCCGCGCTCGAGGAAGACGTCGGCTGCCTCCGCGAGGAGTGCCGCCTCGGGCAGCACGTCGGCGAGGACGAAGTCGAGGTAGTCGTCGGCGTCGTCGAACTCCGGCGGCACCGAATGCGCGCCGAGGAACGTCGGGATCCCGCCTGCGGCGCGGATCGCGCGCAGCGACGCGAGCTCGGTCTCGCGGTCGAGCCCGTAGCCGGATTTCGCCTCGAACGTGGTCGTGCCGGCGCGCGCCATCCAGTCCCGGTGGCGTCGCACGGCTTCCGCGAGACCGTCCTCGCCCGCCTCACGCGTCGCGCGCACGGTCGCGGCGATCCCTCCGCCGGCAGCGTGCAGCTCCTCGTACGACGCACCGGCCGCGCGCAGCGAGAACTCGTCGACGCGGTCGCCCGCGAAGCACGCGTGCGTGTGACAGTCGACGAGACCGGGAATCGCACAGAGCCCGCGTCCGTCCACCTCGACGACGTCGCCGTCGAGCGGCGCGAGCTCACGCATCGGCCCGACCGCAGCGATCCGGCCGTCCTCGCAGAGGACGTAGCCGTCGTCGATCCAGTCGAGATTCGCGAGCGCGCTCCCGCGCAGAGGCGCGGCGCGTCCCGCAGGCGATGCCACCTGCGCGAGGTCGCGGACGAGCAGCCGCGACGCGGCGCCCGCTCTCACGGCATCGGCGACTCGAAGCCGGTCTCGCGCGCAGCCTCGATCGCCTCGGGATAGCCGGCGTCGACGTGCCGCATCACGCCCGTGCCGGGATCGGTCGTGAGCACGCGCTCGAGCCGCTCCGCCATCTCGTCGCTGCCGTCGGCGAGCACGACCATGCCCGCGTGGATCGAGTTGCCGATCCCCACACCGCCGCCGTGATGCACGCTGACCCACGTCGCGCCGGCCGCGGTATTCAGCAGCGCGTTGAGGATCGGCCAGTCGGCGATCGCGTCGGATCCGTCGAGCATCGCCTCGGTCTCGCGGTACGGCGAGGCGACCGAGCCCGAGTCGAGGTGGTCGCGCCCGATCACCACGGGTGCCGAGACGCGCCCCGAGCGGACGAGCTCGTTGATCGCGAGGCCCGCCTTTGCGCGGTCGCCGTAGCCGAGCCAGCAGATCCGCGCCGGCAGGCCCTGGAAGGCGACCCGCTCCGGCGCCAGCTCGAGCCAGCGCTGTAGCAACGCGTCATCCGGAAACAGCTCCTTGAGCATCCCGTCGATGACCGCGATGTCGGCGGGATCGCCCGAGAGAGCCGCCCACCGGAAGGGCCCGATGCCACGACAGAAGAGTGGACGGATATAGGCCGGGACGAAGCCCGGGTATGAGAAGGCCTCGGTTACGCCACCTTCACGGGCCTCACCTCGCAGGTTGTTGCCATAATCGAAAACATACGCCCCGGCCCGGACGTACTCCAGCATCCCCTCGACGTGCGCCACGATCGAGGCGCGGGCGCGGCGGAGGTACTCATCCGGATCGGACGAGCGGAGCGCGGCGGCCTCCGCGAGATCGAGTCCCTGCGGCACATAGCCGGTGAGCGGATCGTGCGCCGCGGTCTGGTCGGTGACGAAGTCGAACGGCTCGCCGCGGCGCGCGAGCTCGGGCACGACATCCGCAGCGTTCCCGAGCAGCCCCACCGACAGCGCCCGTCCCTCCCGCTGCGCGGCGCGGACACGCCCAAGCGCGTCGTCCAGGGAATCGGTCGCCTCGTCGAGGTACCGGGTCTCGAGCCGCCGCTCGAGCCGCGACGGATCGACCTCGACGCAGAGGATCGCCGCACCCGCGAGCGTCGCCGCCAGCGGCTGCGCGCCGCCCATCCCGCCGAGCCCCGCGGTGAGCACCGAGCGTCCCGTGAGATCCGATGAGCCGAAGTGCTTCTCCCCCGCCGCGCCGAAGGTCTGGTACGTCCCCTGCAGGATCCCCTGCGTGCCGATGTAGATCCACGAGCCCGCGGTCATCTGGCCGAACATCGTCAGCCCGAGCCCCTCGAGCCGGCGAAACTCGTCCCAGGTCGCCCAGCGCGGCACGAGCAGCGAGTTGGCGATCAGCACGCGCGGTGCGCCGCGATGCGTCCGGAAGACGCCGACCGGCTTGCCCGACTGCACGAGCAGCGTCTCGTCGTCGCCGAGCTCGAGCAGCGTCCGCACGATCGCCTTCAGCGACTCGTGGTTCCGCGCGGCCTTCCCTGTGCCGCCGTAGACGACAAGCTGCTCCGGATGCTCGGCCACCTCCGCATCGAGGTTGTTCAGCAGCATCCGCAGCGGCGCCTCCGTCTGCCACGAGCGCGCGTTGAGCTCCGGCCCGCGCGGCGCACGGATCGACGAGAGGTCGCCGCACAGCTCCTCGACGCGCGCCTCGACTGTCCCGGTCGTGCTCATTGGACCTCCTCTCTCGCCCGCCGCCTGCGCAGGTGAACCCACGTCCACGCCGTCGCCACCAGGAAGAAGAGTACGGCGGTGACGAGCGCGCGACCGAGTGCGCCGCCCGTCACCGCGGCGAAGACGACGATCAGACTCGACAGGCCCGCCCACACCAGCACGGCGTCGCGGTACGGCCGCTTCGAACGGTTCTCGCCCGGCCCCGGCCAATGCAGATGCCTCACGCGATCGCCCCCACTTCGGCCTCGACCGCCGCGGCGAGCGAGCCGTCGCGAATCGCGCCCGCCATCGTCTCGATCTCCTTGGAAAGCGAGCGATCGTCGATCAGGCGCGGCGACAGCGTCCGCACGAACGCCCGCGTCGCGCGCACGCCCGCGCCCGGCTGCAGCGGCGCGTGGAACTCGACCCCCTGCGCGCCCGCGAGCAGCTCGATCGCGAGCACGCTCTCGCAGTTCGCGAGCACCTGCCACGCCTTCAGCCCGGCGGCGTTCCCCATCGAGACGTGATCCTCCTGGCCGGCGCTCGTCGGGATCGAGTCCACCGACGCGGGATGGCACAGCGCCTTGTTCTCCGAGACGAGCGCCGCAGCGACGTACTGGGTGATCATGAAGCCGGAATTGAGACCCCCGTCGACGGTGAGGAAGGCCGGCAGTCCGTCCGAAAGGCTCGGGTTCACGAGCCGCTCGACCCGCCGCTCGGAGATGCTCGCGAGCTCGGACACCGCCATCGCGAGCGCGTCGAGTGCGAACGCGACCGGCTGGCCGTGGAAGTTGCCGTTCGACACGAGCAGCTCGTCCTCGACCAGGACGAGCGGATTGTCCGTGGCGGCGTTCAGCTCCACCGAGACGGTGTAGTCGACGTAGTCGAGCAGGTCGCGCGAGGCGCCGTGCACCTGCGGCGCGCACCGCAGCGAGTAGGCGTCCTGCACCTTGTCGCACCAGCGATGCGACTCGAGGATCGCCGAGTCGTCGAGCAGCGCCATCACGTTCGCGGCGCTCGCGGCCTGGCCTCGCAGCGGCCGCAGCTTCTGGATCTGCGGCAGGAAGCTCGTGCGCGCTCCCTGGAGCGCCTCGAGCGAGAGTGCGCACGCGATGTCCGCTGCCTGCGCGAGCCGCCGTGCGCGGACGAGGCCGAGCGCGCCGAACGCGGCCATGAACTGCGTGCCGTTGATCAGCGAGAGCCCCTCCTTCGCCTCGAGCGTGATCGGCTCGAGCCCGACCGCCGCCAGCGCCGCCGCGCCGGGCAGCCGCTCGCCGTCGACCCACGCCTCGCCCTCGCCGACGAGCGGCAGCGCAAGGTGCGCGAGCGGCGCGAGGTCGCCCGAGGCGCCCACCGACCCGCGCGCCGGCACGTACGAGACGACGCCGCGGTTCAGGCACTCCAGCAGCAACTCGACGGTCTCGACCTTCGCGCCCGAGTTGCCCTTGGCGAGCGCATTGGCGCGCAGCAGCATCGCAGCGCGGACGACCTCGTCGGGATACGGCGCCCCGACGCCGCACGCGTGGCTCCGGAGCAGACGCAGCTGGAGCTCGGCGATCTGCTCTTCGGGAATGAACTTCGAGACGAACCGCCCGAAGCCGGTGTTGACGCCGTAGGTGTGTTCACCGGCACCGGACGCGACGCGCTCGACGAGCGCGCGAGCGGCGCGCATCTTCGTCCGCGCCTCGTCGGTGAGCTCGGCAGCGTCGCGCTCGACGGCCACGGCCCACACATCGCCGGGACCGAGGTCGTCGCCGGTGAGCCCGATCGCGGTGCGCTGAGCCATCGAGCGGCTCAGGCCTTGAGCGCGCCGAGCTGTTCCATCAGGCCGAGGTCGTCGCGGTAGTTCCAGATCTCCGCGACCTTGGCGCCCTCGAAGCGGAAGATGTTGACGCCCGAGAAGGCCGCCTTTCGACCGGTCGCCTCGAGGGGGCCGAGAGGACCTGTCTGCGTTCCGGAAGCACTCCAGCGTGCGACGACGATGTCATCCTCGGCGACGATCAACTCGACGTCGAAGCGCACGTCGGGAAACGCGGCGCGAAAGCCCGCCGTGATCTGGCGCTGTCCCTCCGGCCCGGGCGCCGGGCTGGTGGAACGAAGGTCGTGGCGAACGTAGTCGTCGGCGAACACCTCGTCGATCACGCCGAGCTCGCCTCTGGCCCACGCCTCCTCGTAGAAGCGCCGGATGAGCGCCTTGTTCTCGGCCGGCGGCATGGCGCGAGTCTACTGCTCGAGCAGACGAAGCTCGAGGACGCGCGCCGGATCGAGCGAGGGCAGGCGCAGCGCCGGCGCGGCGGCCGCGACGACCGCGCCGGCGGGGACGAGCCCGACGAGCTCCGAGCCCGCGACCTCCGCTCCGCGCGCGTCCGCCTCGACGGCGATCCTGGCCACGACCTCGTGGATCGGCGCGGCCTGCCAGTCCTCGATGTTCAGGCTGACCTGGACGAGGCCCACGGTCGTCAGCTCCAGGCCGAGCGCACGTACCCCCGGGAAGCCGCCGCCGGACTCACGCACGACCGCCGCTATCTCGCGCGCAGCGTCGACCGTCCCGCGCAGGTTGACGTTGAACGCGACGAGCGGCTTACGCGCGCCGACGATCACGCAGCCGGCGCGGCGGTCGAGCCTGGCCGGGCCGAAGTCGGGCGTGAGCTCGCCCGCGTCGATCCGCCGCTGCAGCTCCTCCGGCCCGCCACGGCGGAAGAAGGCCGGCCCCCGGCCCGGAGCGAGCTCGCCGTAGAGGAAGACGGGCAGGCCGAGCTCGCCGACTCGCGCCGCGAGTACGAGCGCGGCGGCCTCCGCACGCTCCATGTCTTCCGGCACGACCGGCACGAGCGGGCACACGTCGAAGGCCCCGATCCGTGGGTGAACGCCGTCGTGGTGGCGGAGATCGATCCGCTCGCGGGCGCACGCGATGCCCATGAGCAGCGATTCGACGAGCGCCGCATCGTCGCCGACAAGCGTGAACACGGAGCGGTTGTGATCGACGTCGGTGTGGACGTCCAGCACTTGCGCTCGCTCGGCGAATGCCTCCCGAAGCGCCGCGATCGTCTCCGGGTCACGCCCCTCCGAGACGTTCGGCACCGACTCGAGCGGCAGGGACATGCGCCTAATCTAGTGCTCATCAGCTACCGCTCGCTCGCCTCGCTCCACCGCGATCTCGCCCGCTGCCGCGCGTGCCCTGCGGTCGAGTCGCTCCCCGTGATCGAGGGTCACACCGGCCAGCGCGCGTACCTCTTCGGCCAGGCGCCGGGGATCGTCGAGGGCGCAGAGGGACGGCCGTGGCGCGGACGCGCCGGCCAGACGCTCCGCCGCTGGCTCGAGCTCGACGACGAGACGTTCTACGAGACCTTCTACTGCGGCTCGGTGACCCGCTGCTACCCGGGGCGCGCGCCGTCGGGCCGCGGCGACCGCACTCCCACCCCGCACGAGCAGGAGCTCTGCGCCCACTGGCAGCGCTGGGAGCTGCGCCTCCTGCGCCCCGCGCTGATCGTCACCGTCGGCGGGCTCGCGCTACGGCGCCTCCTCGACGAGCGGAACCTCACCGACTGCGTCGGCAGGAGCTTCGAGCTCGACGGCGCCACGGTCGTCCCGCTCCCGCATCCCTCCGGCGCGAGCAGTTGGCCGCACCAGCCCGGAAACCGCGACAAGCTCGCCCGGGCGCTCGAGCTTGTCCGCAGGCAGCTAGGCACCCTCCGACCCGGATGAAATGATTTGCAACCGACACGTACCAACGACGAAGGGGGAACTGTGTCGAACGGATACTCGGAGAAGGGCACCGGCTGGATCGGCTTCGCAGCGATCATGCTCGGGTTCGCCGGCACCATGGCGGTACTCGACGGGATCGTGGCGCTTTCGAGGTCGAGCTTCTACGTCGGGGGCGCACACTTCGTCTTCAGCGACCTACGCACCTGGGCGTGGATCACCCTGATCCTCGGCGTGGTATCGATCCTCGCGGCGTTTGCGATCGTCGCGGGCTCCGAATGGGGCCGCTGGTTCGGGATCATCGTCGCCGCCGCGAATGCGATCGGACAGCTGGCGTGGATTCAGGCGTACCCGTGGTGGTCGCTCGCGATCTTCACGATCGACATCCTGATCATCTACGCACTGGCCGTATACGGCGGCAAGCACGGCCCCGCAGGCGCGGGAGCGTAAGCCTCGAGCCAAGAGGGGGCGCCCCGGTCTCAGCGGGCGCCCCCTCCACGGCTAGGGTTCGGGGGTGGAGACGCCCTACCGGAAGACGTTCACGCGCCTGCTCGGCTTCCTCCGTCCCTACCGCCTCTCGCTGATCGCCTCGTGCCTCCTGGCCGCCGGCTCGCAGATCGCCCAGATCGCGTTCTACGGCGTCACCGGACGCGTGATCGGCGAGGCGATCACGAACAAGGATCGCAGCCAGCTCTGGACGCTGATCGGCGTGCTGATCGCGCTCGGCATCGTCAAGGCAGGGCTGATGGTCGGGCGCCGCTTCATCTCCGGGAACCAGGCGCTAGGCGTCGAGTACGACATCCGCGACGCGTTCTACTCGCGCCTGCTGCGCCTCTCGTTCCGCTTCTACGACTCGCATCAGACCGGGCAGCTGATGTCCCGCGCGACCGTGGATCTCCAGCAGGTGCGCTTCTTCCTCGGCTACGGGCTGATCTTCTTCTTCCAGCACACGATGACGATCGTGATCGTCACCGCGGTGATGTTCTGGATCGACTGGCAGCTCGCGCTGATCGTGCTCGCGATCACGCCGTTCCTCGCGGTGATCGCCTACCGCTACAGCCGGGTCTCGCACCCGGTTCTCCGCGACGTGCAGCAGAAGATGGCCGACGTCGCGACCGTGGCGGAGGAGAGCATCGTCGGCGTCGGCGTGGTGAAGGCGTTCGCGCAGGAGCCGAAGGAGGCGACGAAGTTCGCCGATCGCTCGGAGCGGTTGTTCCGGCGCACGATCTCGGCGACGCGGCAGCAGTCGCTCTACGTGCCGCTGATGTCGTTCCTGCCGATGGTCGCGCAGGCCGCGGTGCTGCTCGTCGGCGGCGCGGCGGTCGTGCACGGCTCGCTCCCGCTGAACCAGTTCATCTCGTTCAACTTCTACGTGGCGATGATGATCGGGCCGCTGCGCCAGCTCGGGATGTGGATCGGCCAGTCGCAGCGCGCGACCGCGTCGGGCGAGCGGATCTTCGAGATCATCGACGAGCCCGAGGAGGTCGCCGATCGACCGGGCGCCGTCGAGCTGCCCGCCGGTGGCGGTGCGATTCGGTTCGACGGCGTCACGTTCGGCTACGCGGCGGAGCGGCCGGTGCTGGAGGGGATCGACCTCGAGCTGCGTCCGGGGAGCACCGTGGCGCTGATCGGGCACACCGGCGCCGGGAAGACGACTTTGGCCTCGCTCGTGCCTCGCTTCTACGACGCGACCGAGGGGCGGGTGCTCGTAGACGGCGTCGACGTGCGCGACCTGAGCCTCGCGTCGCTGCGGCGGGCGATCGGCGTGATCGCGCAGGATCCGTTCCTCTTCTCGACGACGGTGCGCGAGAACATCTCGCTCGGCAAGCCGGACGCCGACGACGCGGACGTGGAGCGGGCGGCGCGGATGGCGCAGGCTCACGACTTCATCGCGGCGCTGCCGCTCGGCTACGAGACGGTGATCGGCGAGCGCGGGGTCACGCTGTCGGGCGGGCAGCGCCAGCGGATCGCGATCGCCCGCGCACTCGTCGTCGATCCGCGGATCCTGATCCTCGACGATGCGACGGCGTCGGTGGACGCGTCGACGGAGGCGCGGATCCGGCTTGGGTTGCGCGAGGCGATGAAGGGACGGACGACGTTGATCATCGCCCACCGTCTCTCGACGATCGCGCTCGCCGACGAGGTCGTCGTGCTCGAGCACGGCCGCGTCGTCGCCCGCGGCACCCACGCGGAGCTCTACGTGACGAGCCCGGTGTACCGCGAGATCCACGACCACGGCATGCTCGAGACGCGCGTGCTCACTGAGGAGGAGATCCCGGCGTGAAGATCCAGCAGCCGGGGAGCTCGTTGAGTGAGCGGCGGGGCGCGCCGGTGTCGGACTGGTCGTGGCGGCAAACCGCGCGTCGCGTGCACGTGCTGGTGACGCTCGCCCGTCCGTACAAGGCGCGAACGGCGCTCGCGGTCGTCTCCCTGCTCCTCGCGACCGGGCTCGCGCTGCTGCCGCCGTTCTTCGCCAAGCAGGCGATCGACCTCGGGATCCAGCAGAAGGATCTCCACCGGCTCGCGCTGACGGTGACGGCGTTCATCGTGGCGGGCCTGCTCGGCTGGGGCGCCTCGTCGGCGCAGACCTACTTCACCGGCTGGACGGGCGAGCGGATCCTGGCCGACCTGCGCCTGAAGCTGTTCCGCCACCTGCAGCGGCTGTCGCTCGGCTACTACGAGCGGAACCGCGCGGGCGTGATCATCAGCCGGCTCACGAACGACGTCGAGGCGCTCGACCAGCTCGTCACCGACGGCGTCGCGAGCCTGGTACAGAACACGTTGCTGCTGATCGGGACGGCCGTGATCCTGTTCGTGCTGGACTGGCGGCTCGCGCTGGCGACCGTCGTGGTCTTGCCGCTGATGGCGGTCGCGACCTCCGTGTTCCGCGTCCGCTCCACGCGCGCGTATCGCGCGGTGCGCGAGCGGCTCGGGCTCGTCACGGCCACGCTCGCCGAGGACATCGCGGGGATGCGCGTCGTGCAGTCGTTCGCCGGGGAGGCAAACGCGCAGCGGAACTTCCGCGCGATGAACAGCCGCTACCGCGAGGCGAACCACCAGACCGTCGTGCTGAGCGGGCTCTACTTCCCGTTCGTCGACCTGCTCTCGTCGGTGGCGACGGCGATCGTGCTCGGGTTCGGCGGCGTCCTCTACTTCGACGGGAACATCACGCTCGGCACGGTCTTCGCGTTCACGTTGTACCTGGCGAACTTCTTCGATCCCGTGCAGCAGCTCTCGCAGCTCTACAACACGTTCCTCGCCGCGACGGCGGCGCTCGACAAGATCATGGACGTGCTCGAAGAGGAGCCAGAGGTCAGCGACCGCCGCGGTGCCCGCGACCTCGCGGAGCTCGAGGGACATGTCCGGTTCGACGGTGTCCGCTTCGGCTACGGCGAAGGCGTCGAGGTGCTGCACGGGATCGATCTCGACGTGGCGGCAGGGACGACGGTGGCGCTCGTCGGCCACACGGGCGCGGGCAAGTCGACGATCGCGAAGCTGCTGGCGCGGTTCTACGACCCGCGCGAGGGCAGCATCTCGGTCGACGGGATCGACCTGCGCGACGTGACTCAGGCGTCGCTCCGGCGCCAGCTCGGCGTCGTGCCGCAGGAGGGCTTCCTGTTCGCCGGCACGGTGCGCGACAACATCGCGTTCGGCGTCGACGGCGCGACCCCACAGCAGATCGCCGCGGCGGCGCAGGCGGTGGGCGCGCACGAGTTCATCATGCGGCTCGAGGACGGCTACGAGACCGAGGTGCAGGAGCGCGGTACGCGCCTGTCGCTGGGCCAGCGCCAGCTCGTCGCGTTCGCCCGCGCGCTGCTCGTCGATCCCAGGATCCTCATCCTCGACGAGGCCACGTCCTCGGTGGACATCGGCACGGAGCGGCGGATCGAGGAAGCGCTGCGGCTCCTGCTCGCGGATCGCACCGCGTTCATCATCGCGCACCGACTCTCCACGATCCGTGAAGCCGACCTGATCGTCGCCCTCGAGCACGGCGTCGTGGTCGAGCAGGGCACGCATGACGAGCTGCTGGCGAAGCGCGGCCGCTACACCGAGCTCTATGGCGACTGGACCGTCGACGTGGCCTAGACAGACAGGTCCCAGTGCCTGACCCCGAACCGGGCGTCGGAAACGGACAGGCACGCCTCTTTTGGACGGTACCTCGAGTGACCCGCAATCCCCGACGGCGAAACGGTTCGAGGCACGGACACGTCGAGTCAGGACACGGCTGAGTGCCTGACCCCTTTTCAGTACTACGGAGACATGTCCTGGCGCTTTTGCCACGCTTCGGCCATGCCGATTCGCTGCTCGATCGTCGGGTGGTCGGCCAGCATCAGGTAGGCCCAGCCTGGCGGGTCTGGTTGCTCCAGCGCGACCGTCGTGAACTTGCGGAACAGCGTCTTCGCGGCGGCGGGATCGCGCGTCGTGCGCAGCGCCATCCAGTCGGCTTCCGCCTCGAAGTGCCGTGAGATCGCCATCTGCAGCGGCGAGGCCAGAAGCTGGAGCGCGACGAGCACGAACAGCGCTAGCGGCACCGCGGCCGGCTCGGCCATCCCCCCTCGCCGCCGCGTCGTCCGCGCGATGATCCACGCGCCCGGGATCGCGAACAGCGCGAACCAGGCGATCCCCTTCAGCAAATGGTTCCGCGATGCGTGGCCGAGCTCGTGCGCGATTACGACCTCGGTCTCGCGCGTCGAGAAGCGCCCGTCGAGCAGCGTGTCCCAGAGGATCACGCGCCGCGTCGGTCCGATCCCGACCGACTCGGCGTTCGGCGCACTCGTCTCCCGGTGCACATCCTCGACCACGACCCGCACGTGCGAGAGGCCCTGGTCACGGGCGAACCGGTGCGCGGCGGCGACGAGCGCCGGGTCGCGCAGCGGCAGCGTGTCCGTGAGGAGGTACGGCTGGACGAACGTGAAGAACGCGGCGATCACCACGAACACCGGCCCGCCGACGAGCCACCACCGCTCGCCGAGCCAGCGCGCGAGCCCCATCACGATCACAAGGGCGGCGCAGATCGACAGGAACGACCCGCCGAGCGCGGCCCAGCCGCCGACCGCCCACTCGACGTATCCCACATGGCTGATCCCGTACCGCCGCGCCCACCACACATCGGCGAGCCCGAACGGGAGCTGCACGAGCCAGACGATCCCGAGCCCCAGCATCCCGAGCAGCAGGCCCGTCCCGATCCGCCCCGCCGCCGACTCGCGCGCGAACCGGGCGCCCCGCCGCGCGTAGATCGCGAAGACGCCGAGCAGCGCGAGCTCCGACAACAGCCAGTCGATCCGGCCAAACCGCTCGAACGTGCGCGCGCGATGGAGCTGATGCGGAGTGAACAGCGTGTCGACGTGCACCTTCGGGAGCCGGAGCGACGGCGGCACGCGACTCGCCCGCCACAGCAGCAGCGCCGCCACGGCCCACACGGACGCCACCACCACGAGGGCCGCCAGACTCGCCGCACGGCGCACGCTCATTCCGCGAACGAGAGTTGCTCGGCGACGACGAGCGTCCCGGGCCCGCTGAACGGATACCGATCCGTGAGCAGGTACGTGTACGCGGCGGTCTGCGCGACGTAGCGGAGCGCGAAGGCGCCGAGTCGCTGCAGCCCCACCGGCTCGCGCCCGGTGATGAGGGACGCCCACCAGCAGAAGAAGGCCGAGAGAAACAGCGCCCAGAAGAGCGCACCCTCGACGATCAGCGCGGGCACCGCCAGCACGAGGCGGAAGAAGACGCCCCAGCGTCCTTGCCGACCGGGCGACGGCAGCGTGACGTCGACCGGGTAGCTCCCCTGGCGCCCGTTGAAGCCGGGAAACGGCCCGCCGACCAGCGACACGAACGCATAGACGTGGATTCCGTAGCGGACGAACGCCGAGAGGAATCGATGCAGCCCGACGGCGGGACGGCCGCGCACGACCGTGATCACCCACATCGCGATCAGGGCGAAGACTGCCGCGATTGCCCAGAGCTCGAGCCAGACGATGTGCGGCAGCGCGAGCAGGAGCCGGAAGAAGACGGTCAGCCGCGAGCGGCGCGGGTCATCCTCGTTGCTCAGCCACACCGGGCTCGGCGCCGGAGCCTCGAAGGCCGCCGGAAACGCGGGATCGGCGTCCGGATAGCGGTCGGTGAGCAGGAAGCAGTACGCGTAGGTCTGCGCTGCATAGCGGAGGCAGTAGGCGATCAGATCGCGGAACCCCTGCGGCATCCGGCCACGGACGAGGATCGCGAACCACGCGAAGCCGGCCACCACCAGGGCAACGCCTCCGTTACGGAAGGTGAACGCGTTCGGGCCGCCGTCGATGAGCACGGCGGCGAGCCAGAGGGCGGGGACGGCCAGGACCGCGCGGAAGAACGTCTTCCAGCGATTCTGCAGCTCCGAAGGCCCGAACTCGACGTCCACCGGATAGCCGGGCGCGCCGGAGAAGCCCGGGTACGGGTCCGCCGCGAGCAGCATGTAGGCGTACACGTGCGTCGTGAAGCGGACGTACGCGCAGAGGAAGCCGTACAGCGGCTCCGGCGAGCGCCCGCCGAAGAGCGTGAGGAACCAGTTCGCGACGATCCCCATGAACGCCGCGATCCCCCAGAGCCCGAGCCAGATGAACAGGGGGATCCCGAGGATCAGCCGAAAGAACACGGTCGCGCGGCTCCGCTCGAGGTCGTCGGTGACCGTGACCTCGATCGGGTGCTTGACCACAGGCAGATTGTGGCCCGGCGGCAGGACGGTATAGGCTCGGACGATGAGCGTCGGCGCGGTATTGGGCGAGGCCTGGAGCCTCTACACGCGCTTCTTCTGGCGGCTCGTGGGGACGGCGGCCGCGGTCTACGTCGTGGTCGACCTGGTCGCCGCGCTCCTCTACTCGATCGGCCGCCACAACGTCGCGCTCTGGGTCGTCTGCAGCGCGCTGACGTTCGTGGTCATCCTGATCGGCACGTTCCTCGTCCAGGGCGCCCTCGTGCTGGCGGTGCAGGACGCGCGTGACGGAAAGATCGACTCGACGATCGGCGGTCTCTACTCGCGCGTCGGCCCGCGCCTGCCCGCCCTGATCGCCGCCGGCATCGTCGCGGGGCTCGGGATCGGGCTCGGCTTCATCCTCTTCATCATTCCCGGGCTCTTCCTGCTGACGCGCTGGTGCCTGATCGTGCCGACGATCATGCTCGAGGAGAAGGGCGCGGGCGATTCGTTCGGCCGCTCGAACCAGCTCGTCAAGGGCGCGAGCTGGTCGGTGCTCGGCGTGGTCGTGGTCTCCGGATTGCTCGCCGGGATCGGCGGCAGGCTCGTCGAGGCGATCTTCGCGACGATCTTCAACCGCTTCCTCGGCGTCTGGATCGGCGGCGTGATCTCCCACAGCGTCACGGTGCCGTTCGTGGCCGCGGCCTGGACCCTCATGTACTACAAGCGCGCAGAGGCCTGATGGCCGACGAGCCGCTCGAGCTGCCGACCGCAGCCGAGGCCGAGCGCGAGACGCGCCTGACGCCGACGCAGGCTGTCGCGGGGATGCGAATACGCGTGCCCGTCCGCGGCAACCGCAAGCTCGGCGCGCTGATCGACAAGGTCAACGCCGACGAGGAGCTCAAGGCGTGGTGGCACGTCGCGAACGTGAACGCGGTGCTGCGCCTCCACATCAACGACCACTCGTGGGTGCACATCCAGATCGTGACCAACATCGCGCTGAAGCTCCTCCGCCAGCTCACCAAGCACGGCGTCGCGCCCGCGATGGTGACCGACTACGCCATGACCACGGACGACTCCGAGATCGTCGTCGTCCTCTCGGCGCTCCTGCACGACGTGGGCATGTCCGTCCACCGCGACAACCACGAGGAATTCAGCCTCCTTCGGGCCGAGGGGAAGCTCCCCGAGCTGCTCGACGGGATCTACGGGAAGACCGAGGCGGCGGTGATCTCGTCGGAGGTCTTGCAGTCGATCATCAGTCATCGGGCCGACGGCAAGCCGCTCACGGTCGAGGCGGGGATCCTGCGCGTCGCCGACGCGCTCGACATGGCGAAGGGCCGCTCGCGGATCCCGTTCGAGCGCGGCTCGGTCTCGATCCATTCGCTCTCGGCGGCGGCGATCGAGGACGTGCTGATCAAGGACGGCGCCGAGCGGCCGATCATGATCGAGGTCGTGATGAACAACTCGTCGGGGCTGTATCAGGTCGACGGACTGCTGAAGGCGAAGCTCCGCGGGTCCGGCCTCGAGCCGTACGTCGAGGTGATCGCGCACATCGACACGGAAGCCGAGAAGAGCCTCGTTCCGACCTACCGCCTCGAGATCTGATCGCTAGAATTGCGGCGACCTTGCGGGGTCGTCTAATGGTAGGACGCCGGACTCTGAATCCGGTAGTCAAGGTTCGAGTCCTTGCCCCGCAGCCTTACGAAGCGAGCAGCTCGCGCGTGCGCGGGATGACCTCGGTGCCGTAGAGCTCTACGGCACGCATCAGCTGCTCATGGGGCATCGTGCCGTTGGCGTACTTCAGGTCGAACCGGCTCAGGCCCAGCGCTCGGACGGTGCGGGCGATCTTTGCCGCGACGGTTTCCGGCGAGCCGGCGAAGACGGCGCCCGTTGCGACCTCCTCGTCGTACTGCTCACGCGTCGTCGGCGGCCAGCCACGCTCGCGGCCGATCCGGTCTCGCTGCGCCTTGAAGTGCGGGAACAGAAGCTCCTGCGCTTCCTCGTCGGTGTCGGCGACGAAGCCGGGCGAGTGGACCGCGATCGGCAGCTCGGGAACGCCGAGCTCCGCGAGCGCCCGCCGGTAGAGGTCGGCGTACGGGACGAAGCGCTCCGCGGCGCCGCCGATGATCGCGAGCGCCAGCCCGAATCCGTACCGGGCGGCGCGGATCACTGACTCGGGTGAGCCGCCGACGCCGATCCAGGTGGTCAACGAGCCCGATTCGGTCTTCGGATAGACATCGGCGCCATCGAGCGGCGCCCGGATCGTGCCCTCCCACGAGAACGGCTCTTCCCTGCGAACTGCGTCGAACAGGTCGAGCTTCTCCTCGAACAGCCGCTCGTAGTCGGCGAGGTCATAGCCGAAGAGCGGAAACGACTCGGTGAACGAGCCGCGCCCGAGCGTGATCTCGGCACGGCCGTTCGAGACCGCGTCGAGGGTCGCGAAGCGCTCGTAGACGCGGATCGGGTCGTCGGAGCTCAGCACGGTGACCGCGGTGCCGAGCTTGATCCGCTCGGTTCGCGAGGCGATCGCCGCGAGCACCACCTCGGGGGCCGTCACCGCGAAATCCTCACGATGGTGCTCGCCGAGCCCGAATGCGTCGACTCCGACCCTGTCGGCCAGCACCGCCTGCTCGACGACGTTCCGTATCACCTCGGCGCCCGGAAGCTGCTGGCCGTCGGCGCCGACGGTGATGTCGCCGAACGTGTCGAGACCGAACTCGAGGGGCTCCGGCGGCATCGAGAAAGACCCTACCCGGCGGGCTCAGTGTCGCGAGCCCGCCGGGTAGGAAGCGTCAGCGCCTAGCCGTGCAGCGAGACGCGGAACGAGACGAGACGGCGCGACGAGACGCCGCCGGTGATCACCTCGCCCGGCTTGCGGGCGCGGCCGAACACGACCAGCAGCTGCTGGTGGCGTGCGGCCGGGAAGCCGACGAGCTGGTTCATCGTCAGCGTCACGGTGCCGTCGGCGCCGGTCGGCTGCTCATCGGGCACGGAGTACTGGTTGAACGGCACCGCGGTTGCATAGACGAGCGCGCCCTGAACGGGGCGGCCGCCGCAAGCGGTGATGCGGAAGTGCACCTGGATCGTCTTCGCCGACGGCGTGACGACGCCCGGGGTGATGGTCTGGCTCGCGATCAGGAGCTGGCCCGGCAGCGAGAGATCGGCGATCTGGATCGTGCCGGTGCCACTCGGGCAGCCGGTCGCCGGCGGAACGGGGACGGCCGGGACGAGCGCCGTCTGTGCCGAGGTCGCCGGGGTCGAGCCGCCGGCGTTCGTCGCCGTCACGATCACGCGGAGCGTGGTGCCGGCGTCGATCGATCCGACCACGTAAGTCTGCAGGGTCGCACCGGTGATCGCCGAGCAGGCGGCGCCGGTCGCGTCACACCGGTTCCACTGGTAGGCGAAGCCGGTCGGCGTGCCGGACCAGGTGCCGGTGGTCGACGTCAGGGTCGAGCCGACCGTGGCGGTTCCCGTGATGGCCGGGAGCACCGTGTTGGTGGGGCCGGTCCCTGCGGCGAGGACGACAGCGGTCTGCGCCGAGGCGGCGGAAGCCGATCCGTCGGCGTTCGTGGCGGTCACCGTAATGCGGATCGTGTGGGTGACGTCGGCGGACTGCAGCTGGTAGGTCTGCGCGATCGCGCCGGCAATCGGGCTACAGAGGTTGCCGGACGAGTCGCAGCGGCTCCACGCATAGGTGAAGCCCGTCGGCGAGTTGCTCCACGTCCCGTTGTCGGACGTGAGGAGCGAGCCGGCCTGCGCGCTGCCCGTGATCACGGGAACAGTCGTGTTGGCCGGAATCGCCTGGGTGGCGGCCTTACCGAGCCCCGGCAAGCCGTAAACGGCGCCGATCACGAGGGCCAGCGCTGCGATCAGCACTGCGGTCGGCCACCTGCGGCGGGATGAGATCTTGGCTGTCATGTGTGTACCTCCTTAGGGGTACAGACAGACATACCCCCCACGCCCACGAGGGTCGTAAGACCCCGGTCAGCCCTTTGTAAAATTGCCTCAGATGGTGCTGTTTAGAGGCCGGCCGCGTCGGATCAGGAACAGCGACGCGGCCAGGGCCAGAGCGAGGAAGCCGAGGAGCCCGAGCTCCAGCTCCAGGTTCCTCACGGCGGCGCCGGCTGCCGGGCGCTCGAACTGGGCCGTCACGATCAGGATCCGCCGCACGACGGCGATCAGCCCGACGAAGAGAAACGGCTCGACGGCGATCTCGTGGGTGCGCAGGACGAAGCGGAGCGTGTAGACGAGCTCCGCGATGATCAGGGTCAGCAGGACGCGGTCGAGGACGATCACGCCCGTGTCGACGCCGCCGAGGCTGTGCGAGATCGCGCGGGCAATCTCGCGGATCGTCCCGACGAGGACGAACGCCGCCGCGACCGCGAGCAGGAGCCCGACGGCCGCGTAGAGGACGAGCTCGAAGCCGACCAGCCCGCCGAGCAGGCTGAAGCCGGGGCGGGCGGACACGTCGGACCCGGGCGGCCTATCTTTGGGCGGCTTCATGGTTCGAGCTTACGGATCGGGTCGGCGGTTCTTCTCATCGAGCGCTCATGCAAAAGGCGGTACGGTCACCCCGGCATGCTTTCCCGCTGGATTGCCAGGTCTGCGCTCGCCTTCGTGGGCTGCGCTTTCGCGCTCGCCGTTGCCGGCTGCGGCGGCGGCTCGACGGCGGTGACGACGCAGGCCGCGTCTGCGACTGACGCCTCGCGGACGATCGCGGTGCGCCTGGTGCCGCTCCGCCTTGCCGAGCAGCCCGGCGGCCGGCTCGCCGCCCCGGTCGAGGATCCCGCTTCGGCTCCGGTCGGCGGCCGTCGCGCGCTGCTGCTCGGCGGCCTCTCCGCGGCGGACACGTCGCTGAGCAGCATCCTGCTCGCCTCGCCCACCGGCGCGCGAACGATCGGCCGGCTCCCGATCGCGCTCCACGACGCGGCAGCGGCCCAGCTCGGCGGCACGGTCTATCTCTTCGGCGGCGGCGACGGCGTACGCCAGCTCGACGCGATCCAGCGAGTCGACCCGCGCACCGGAGCGGTGACGGCTGCGGGACGGCTCCCCGCGCCAGCATCCGACGTCGGCGCCGCTGCCGTCGGCTCCACGGCATACGTCGTCGGCGGCTACACCGGCACGCGCTGGCTCGACACCGTCGTCGCGTGGCGGCCGGGCGCCGCAGCGCGGGTCGTCGCGCACCTCCCGAGCCCGGTGCGCTACGCCGCGGTGACCGCGGCCGGAGGGCTCGTCGTGATCGCCGGCGGCTCGCTCCCGAACGGCACCGCGAGCCGGGCCGTGCTCGCCTTCGATCCCGCGACCGGAACCGTGCGCAGACTTGGCCTGCTGCCGCGCGCGACGACCCATGCGGCGGGCGCGGCGATCGGTCCGATCGCCTACGTCGTGGGCGGGCGCGGAGCGAATCTGGGCTCGGTCACCGGCGCGATAGTCGGCATCGACCCGACACGCCGCCGCGTCTTCGCAGCGGGCACGCTCACCGATCCGCGCTCCGACCTCGCAGCGGTGTCGATCCCCGGCGGGATCCTGCTCGCCGGCGGCAAGGACTCAGGCGGCGTCAGCGACCAGCTCTCCGAGCTCACCCCGAGCCGCAAGGCCGCAGTCGCAGTGACCCACGCGCCGCTCGCCGGCGCCGGCATCTACGCGCACACGGCCCCGACAGACCTCACCGCCGCCGCCCGCGCCGCCGTTCCCCGCATCTACGTGCCGAACTCGAAGAGCGACACCGTCAGCGTGATCAACCCGGCGACGTTCCGCGTTATCGCGACGTTCCCCGTCGGCGCGCTGCCCCAGCACGTCACTCCCGCGTGGGACATGCGGACGCTGTGGGTCGACAACGATCTCGGCAACAGCCTCACGCCGATCAACCCGCGCACCGGCAAACCGGGCACGCCCGTCCCGGTCACCGACCCGTACAACCTCTACTTCACGCCGGACGGCCGCTACGCGATCGTCGTCGCCGAGCGGTTCCACCAGCTCGACTTCCGCAACCCGCACACGATGCGGCTCGTGCACTCGCTCACCGTCCCGTGCACGGGCGTCGACCACATGGACTTCTCGGCCGACGGCAGCTACCTGCTCGCTAGCTGCGAGTTCTCGGGGCAGATGGTGAAGGTCGACCTCGCCTCACAGCGCGTCGTCGGCACGCTGCTCCTGCACTCCGCCGCAGAAATGCCGCAGGACGTGAAGCTTTCACCGAACGGCAAGGTCTTCTACGTCGCGGACATGATGGCGAACGGCATCTGGAAGATCGACGGCGACCGGATGAAGATCATCGGCTTCATCCCGACCGGACGCGGCGCGCACGGCCTCTACCCGAGCAGGGACGCGCGGTTCCTCTACATCACGAACCGCGGCGAGGGCTCGGTCTCGGTGCTCTCGTTCGCGACCGGCAAGGTCGTGAAGAAGTGGCGTCTTCCCGGCGGCGGCAGCCCGGACATGGGCGGTGTCTCGGCCGACGGCAAGACGCTCTGGCTCTCGGGCCGCTACAACGGCGTCGTCTATGCGATCGACACGCGCACCGGCCGGCTGAAGGCGAAGATCCCGGTCGGCTCGGGCCCGCACGGGCTCTCGGTGTGGCCGCAGCCCGGGCGCTATTCGCTCGGGCACACCGGCATCACGCGCTGACTTGTACGCGCGCGAAAGTCGCGCTGGATTCGCGGGCATGGGTGACTTTCAACGTCAACGCTGCGCGGCGCGATCCGTGCCACGACTTCAAGATGGACAAGCCGCTCAACAACGCGAGCGGCGGCGTGCTCGCGAACTTCACCCGCGTCGAGACCTTCGGCGCGCGCAACTCGCACTGGGTGAGCGCGACGATCGACCCGAGCGATCCGAACCTCTTCCGGTTCGAGCCGCAGATCGTCCCGGGGAACAACTAGGCACGACGGCGAGGCGGCCGCCCTCCTAGACCACCCCGATCCGCACGCGGTAACCGAACCTGAGCGGGATGACCCGGTCCCCGAGCACGCGGTCGGCCACCGCGCGGAGCTCGTCGTAGCGCAACGACGCCTCGGCCTCGGCGTCTCCGTCGTCGACGACCGGCAGGCCGAGGCTGCGCCAGAAGCCCTCGATCCGCTCGGCTCCGCCCTCCTCGACGGACTGGAGCACGAACTCGCGGCAGTACCGGAACAGGCCGCTCTCACGGATCCGGTCGAGGTGCGTCTCCTTCGGCCACGTGTCGGCCCCCTGGCGAATGTCGCGCTCGGCACGTAGGGCACGGCGTCGGGCGAGCAGAGTCGCGTAGGCCTGCTCGACCTCCAAGTCGCAGATCGGAATCGGGTCGTAGTCATACGCGGCGAAGACACCGCCGGGCCGCAGCAGCCGCGCCGCCTCGGCGAAGGTCGGCTCCGGGTCCATCCAGTGCAGCGACTGCGAGCAGGTGACAATGTCGGCTTCGCCCGCGCGAAGGCCGGTGTCCTGCGCGAACGCAGCGACGAGCTCGAGGTCGGGTGCAGCCGCCCGCATCGCCGGGTTGGGCTCGACGCCGATGACACGGTCCGCATATCCGGCCCAGGCGCGCGTCGAGAGACCGGTGCCCGCGCCGAGGTCGACGACGAGCGCGGCGCGCTCGACCTGCGCGATCTGCAACAGCGAGTCGAGCAGCGCCGCCGGCGGGCGAGGCCGAAAGCGGTCGTAGTGGGCTGCGAACCCGTCGCGGTCGTAGCCGGAGCGCCTGATCAGCTCAGTCGAGTAATCGGACACACGGGCGATCGTAGTCTGCTGGAATGCCCTGATGCGGCTCCGCGCCATCCTGCTCGCGCCGCTCGCGGTGATCGCGGCCGCGGCGCTGGTCGCAGCGGCGAGCCGCGCGCACGGCGGCTTCCACGGTGGAGCCGGGCCCGGCCCGACGCGATCGTTCTCCGACCAGCTCTTCACGGTGCTGCTCGTGCTGATGGGCGTCGGCGTGCTCGCTTGGGGCTACATCCTGTTCGTACGCCGCGACCTGCTCGAGTTGCCCGACCAGGAGCGGCGCCGCCGCAGCGTCTACGTCTCGCTCGCGTTCGTGCTCGGAATCGCGGCCTTCGCGATGTTCGCGCACCGGCTCGGCTACCACGGCCTGCACCTCCACCTCGGTCGCTTCTACAACGTCTTCCGCTCTCCGCCGGGCTCGGGCACGAAGCACGGCTCCCATACGCCAGGCCCGCAAGCCCACGGGCACCTGAGCTGGATCGCCGGGCTCGGCGCGCTGCTCCTCCTCGCGGCCGCGGCCGTTGCCGTCTGGTGCGCGTCCCGGACGACGAAGGAGCCAGACCGCGAGCGCCTGCCGCAAATTGCCGAGATCACAGCCGCGCTCGACGAGAGCATCGTCGATCTCCGCGCCGAGCCCGACCCGCGCCGCGCGATCATCGCCGCCTACGCGCACATGGAGCGCGCTCTCGGCGCTGTCGGAATGCCGCGCCGGCCCAGCGAGGCGCCGCTGGAGTACCTCGAGCGCGCGCTCGTCGACCTCGACGCGACCGCCGCGTCCGCCCGTCGCCTCACCGACCTCTTCCGGTTCGCGAAGTTCGGCGACAGGCCGGTCGACGCGCAGGCCAAGGAGGACGCGATCGCCGCGCTCGAGGCCGTCCGCGACGAGCTGCGAGGGCTCGTATGAGGTCACTTGGCCAGTTCGCGCTCGTGCTGGTGGCCGCGCTCGCCGCCGTGCTCTGGCTGCGGCTCGTGCGGGCCGAGCTCGCCGAGGAGGTTTTCGCGATCGTGCTCGGCGCGGCGACGCTGCTCGTGCTCGTGCTGATGACGCGTGGCGAGAAATCACAGCCGTCGCCGTTCGAGCGCGCTCTTCGGGCCACGCCGCCGCCCCGCCCGAACCGACCGCTCGAGCTCGAGCGGCTCGAGCGCGAGGTCACGCTCGGGATCGGCGGCGCGTTCCATTTCCGCCAGAAGCTCCTGCCGCAGCTGCGCGAGATCGCCGAACAGCGGCTCGCCGACCGGCGCGGCTCCACGCTCAGCGAGGCCACTGTCGACCCCGCGACGTGGGAGCTCCTCCGCCCCGACGGACCGGACGGCTACCAGGACCGCTACGGCCGCGGCCTCCCGATCGAGCAGCTCGAGGCGCTGACCGACGAACTGGAGAGGATCTAGCCGTGCTGCCGCTCACCGAGGTAGGAACGCGCGCCGAGAAGATCCTCGAGCAGGTCGAGCGCGCCGTGATTGGCAAGCGCGAAGTGCTCGAGCTCGTGCTGCTCGGGATCCTCGCCAACGGCCACATCCTGCTCGAGGACGTGCCCGGCCTGGCCAAGACGCTCCTCGCCCGCTCGTTCGCCGCCGCGACGAGCCTGCACTTCCAGCGGATCCAGTTCACGCCGGACCTGATGCCCTCCGATGTGACGGGCAGCTCGGTGTTCGACCAGCGCACCGTCGACTTCACCTTCCGGCCCGGTCCGATCTTCGCGAACCTCGTCCTCGCCGACGAGATCAACCGCGCCCCGCCGAAGACGCAGGCGGCGCTGCTCGAGGCGATGCAGGAAGACCAGGTCACCGTCGAGGGCGTCACGCACCGGCTCGAGCAGCCCTTCGTCGTCCTGGCGACTCAGAACCCGATCGAGTACGAGGGCACCTATCCGCTGCCCGAGGCGCAGCTCGACCGATTCATCCTCCGCACCGGGATCGGATACCCGACCCGCGCGGACGAGTGGGAGCTGCTCGCGCGGCGGCTCGAGCGGCAGGAGGACGAGGTCGCGATCGAGCCGGTGATCGACGCCGCCGGGGTCGTCCAGATGCAGCGTGCGCTCGAGCAGGTGCACGTAGCCGAGAGCATCGGCCTCTACATGGTCGACCTCGTTGCGGCGACCCGGGCCAGCTCGCGCCTGCAGATCGGTGCCAGCCCGCGCGGCTCGCTCGCGCTGCTCAAGCTCGCGCGCGGACGGGCGGCCCTGGATGGACGGGACTACGTGACTCCGGACGATGTGAAGGCGATCGCCGTCCCTGCGCTGGCGCACCGGCTGACGCTGCGCCCGGAGCTCTGGGTGCAGCGGATCCGCGGCGAGGACGTGGTGCGCGAGGCGCTCGACTCGGTGCCGACCCCGCCTGCGGAGCCCGAGCCCTGAGACGCACCGCTACGCCGCGGCTAGGCGCCTACGCCGCGCTCGCGGCGCTCGGCCTGCTCACCGGCCTCGTGCTCGGCCGGCCCGAGCTCGTTGCGGTCGCAGCCGGGTTCGCAGCTCTCCTCGCGCTCGGCCTCGCCCTCGGCCGCAACCCTGCCGTGACCGTCGCGCTGGAGCTCGAGCGAGACCGGACGATCGAGGGCGACGAGCTCATGCTCACCGTCACGCTCACCGGCGCCGGCCGCGTCGAACTGGCCGTGCCGCTGCCACGAGGGGTCGAGCTCGTGGACGGGCCGGGCCGGGTCGCGCTGCGCCTCGTCCGCGGGCGGCCCGAGACGATCGAGCTCCGGCTCCGCTGCGCGCACTGGGGCGTGTACTCGCTCGGCGAGGCGCTGGTGCGCGCGCACGACACCTTCGGTCTCCACACGTGGGAGGGCCGGCGCAGGCCGACGCTCTGGCTGAAGGTGTTCCCGAGCCCGGAGCTCCTCCGCGAGCCGCTCGCGCCGCTCGAGACGCAGGCCAGCGCAGGGAACTACGTGGCGCGCTCGGCCGGCGACGGGATCGAGTTCGCCGACCTGCGCGCCTATGTCCCCGGCGACCGTGTCCGCAACGTCAACTGGCGCGCGAGTGCGAGGCGCGGCGAGCTGTGGGTGAACCAGATGCACCCGGAGCGCAACGCCGACGTCGTGCTCTTCCTCGACACGTTCACCGAGGCCGCGCGCTACGGCGCCGGCGGCACGCTCGACCACGGCGTCCGGGCAGCGGCGTCGCTCGCGGCGCAGTACCTCGAGCACCGCGATCGCGTCGGCCTCGTGAGCTTCGGCGGGATCCTCCGCTGGCTCGTGCCCGCCGCCGGAATCTTGCAGCGGTACCGGATCGTCGATGCGTTGCTCGACACCGAGATCGTCCTCAACTACGCGTGGAAGGACGTCGAGATCATCCCGCGCCGCACGCTGCCGCCGAAGGCGCTCGTGCTCGCGCTCACGCCGCTGCTCGACGAGCGCGCCGTCTCGACGCTCCTCGACCTCCGAGCGCGCGGGTTCGACCTGACGATCATCGAGATCTCCCCCGCTCCGTTCGTCCCGGCCGCCCCGGGGCGCCCGGATGCGATCGCGCACCGGCTCTGGCTGCTGCGACGCGAGGTGCTCCGGTCGCGCTACCGGAGCCTCGGCGTGCCGATCGTGGAGTGGCGCGAAGGCGAGCCCGCGGCGGCCGTGCTCGAGGAGGTGAGAGCGTGGAGACGCGTTCACCGGCTCGCGCACGCGTAGCGACCGGCGCTGCGGCGCTCGTCCTCGGCGTCGCGTTCACGGTCACCGTCGCTACGGGGTCAGGCACCTGGATGTGGCCGATCCTGACGGTCGGCGGCGCCGGAGTCGTAGTCGCGGCGTTGGCTCTCGCGCTCGGACGTGCCGGTCTCGTCGGGCCGGCCCTCGTCCTGCTCGCCGCCGCCTACGCCGGCCGCCTCGGGGCGCTCGATCCCGGGCTCGAAGGCGCGGCTCCGCTCGCCGCGGCCGCGCTCGTCGCCACCGGCGAGCTCACGTACATCTCGATCGCGCTCCGCCTCCCCGTCGCACAGCAGCGCCTGCTCGTGACCGAACGCGTCGCGCTCGCCGGAGCCGAAGCGCTCGGCGCGGCGTTCGTCGCGGCGCTCGTGCTCGCCGCAGCAGGGATACCCGCCGCGGGCGGCGCGAGCGGAACGGCGCTCGGCGTGGTTGCGGCCGCAGTCGCGCTGGGGCTCGTCGCGTGGCTGGCTAGAGCCCACGCTGGGCGATGATCCGCCCCGAGGCGACAGCCTGCTCGAACTCCTCGAAGTCGCGCGCGTTCTGATCGGCGTACGCCGCGGCGAACTCGGCGATCGCGCGATCGAAGACGTCACCCTTCCCGAGGTAGGCGGCAATCGCGAGGCGGTCCCCGGAGCGCGCGTGTGCCCGGGCGAGCGTCCAGCCGCAGATCCGCCCGTACGTCGCCAGGGTCGCGGGCGACATCGCGGAGATCGCGGCCGACCGCTTCCAGTCGAGCAGCTGGCGCACGTAGAAATCGCGCGTCTGGCCGTCCTGAGCCTGGACGCGTTTCCAGCCGAGGAAGATGTCACTCGAGGCCTGCATCAGCCGCTGCCCGGCGACGACGCGATTGCCCCTGTTGGCGAACCGGCTCTTGCCGACGAACTCCTCGAGCACCGACGGCTGCGCCTCCTTGACCTGGAGGAACAGCGGATCGTCGTCGTCGCGACCGAGCAGGAGCACGATCCAGGCCTGCGTGCCGACGCTACCGACGCCGACGACCTTGTGAGCGAGGTCGGCAAAGCGGAACTCCGACAGCAGGTGCCGGCAGTGCGGCAGGAGCGTTGTCGCGTAGCCGTCGATCAGCGCTCGCATCTGGTCTTCCACCTCGTGCCACTCCCTCTCGGGCAGGAGCTCCCGGGCCGGGACCACGAGCGGTGGGTCGCTGATGATCCGCGGCTCGCCGTCGACGACCTCGGTCAGCTTCTCGAACGCGCGGAGATGGTCGCGCCTCTGTGCCTTCGCGATGTCGGACTTCAGGCCGCGCTTCGGATCGAGCTCCCGGCGAAACGCCTCGCCGAGCTCGCTCTCGACCTCGAGCCGCGCGTACCAGACGTCGAGGTTCGCGAGCAGTGCGAAGCTTCGCATCGCCTCGCGGTACGAGCTCACCGTCGCGAGGACTGCGGTGCGACGGTCCGCCGCGGAATGATTGTTGTCCCGGCCCGCCACGTCGACGCTCGCGGCGAGGCGCTTCACGTCCCATTCCCACGGCCCGGGCAGGGTCTCGTCGAAGTCGTTCACGTCGAAGACGAGGCGCCGCTCGGGCGATCCGAAGACTCCGAAGTTGGACAGGTGCGCGTCGCCGCAGAGCTGCGCGCGGAGCCCTGAGCGGGGCGTCGTGGCGAGGTCGGAGGCCATGATCAGCGCCCCGCCGCGGAAGAACGCGAACGGCGACTCGAGCATCCGGCCGTAGCGGATCGGCACGAGCTCCGGAACGCGGGTCGCCGCCTGCCGCTCGAGCAGGCCGATCGGGTCGGGGCGCGTCGCCGCCGGCTCGAACGCCGCGTGGCTCGAGCGAGGCACCGCAGCCCGCGCCGCAGTGCCGCGAGCCACGCGTTCAGCGCGGGTCGGATGTTTGGCGTCGGTCGTCGCGGCCACTACCGATACAATCGTCGCGCTCGGCCCATTCGTCTAGTGGCCTAGGACACCGCCCTCTCACGGCGGCGGCACGGGTTCGAATCCCGTATGGGCCTTACAGGGGCGTACCGCTTCAGGGAAACGGCTTGAACTGGCAGGTCAGGTCTGCCAGAGGCGCCGGGAATGCCCACCGCGTGCTGTCCCCGGTGCCGCCCCGACAATCCGTGGGATTGCAGCAATAGGCGGCCCAACCCGAGGCCGCGGCGGCTGCTTGAACATCGGCTGCCGCGTCCTGCGCGCCGTACTCGGCCGCTGGCCGCAACCATGAAACCTGTGCCGGCATCGTGCCGTCCGTCAGGAGATCGGCTGAGCGGGAGCGACGCGGCTCGAGCCCGCGAGAGGCACCTCACCTAGATCCCGTGAATAGCGCGGGGCGAGAGCACGCTCGCGCAGGCAACGATTTCCTGTCGCCGAGAGCTCATTGGGCTGATCTGAGCGGGCGGGCGTGGAGGCTGTATGTCCAGGCAGCCGCTACGAGGAGCGTTCCGGCCAGGAGTGCCAGGAGCGTTCCCAGATCGCTGGTGTGATGCTGCCTCGGCCTCGGCGGCGGCACGGTTTTCGCTGCCGGGAGTGAGACGCCTCGAACCTTGGCAAGGTGCCGGACCGCGGCTATCGCCTCTGCCAGGAGTCCTCGTGATGTGTCGACGGTCGCCTGCGACGACTCGGCGCGCGGCACGGTTTTGCCGGCCCGGGAGACGCCGATCCCTTGCTTCATCACGACCAGCACGTCACCGGGGTAGACGAAGGCGAGCTCGGTGCCGAGGAACCGCGCATAGAGGTGAGGTCGCCGCCAGAGAGCCGTTACCGAGCCCAGGTCGTACGGCGAGCCGATCACAGCAACCTTCACCGGCACTCCGAGGATGCGGGACGCACGGACGAGCTGCGCGAGAGTCGCGCGATCAGTCGCGGATGCCGGAACGTTTGCGGGCAGGAAGATGGACTGCGAGTAGAGGACATCGCTCGCAGGGTCGCCGTCCGCTCTGGCCGAAGGGACCGCGACCGAGGCGAGGAACGCGACGGCAAGTGCCGAGACGATCGCGCAGCGATGCCGAGAAGGATGCAACCTGATCCGTTACTCTCTCAGCTCCGCCGACCGGGCTGGCGGACTCCCGGATGACCGAACAGAGCTCACCGCTACCGGGCACACCCGCGGTCGGTGGCACCAAATCCCACCGACCCCTTCGGCGTGCCCTGTTGGTCGTTGCGGTCGCCGCGGCGGTCGGGGTGGCGGCCGGGGCTTTGGCGGCCCTCCTCCATCGCTCGTCTCCGTCCTCCGGCACACCGATCGGCGGGCCTGCCGCGATCTGGGCTGCCGGCTCCCGTGTCGCGCCTGCCTTCTCGCTGCACGATCAGAACGGGACGCCCGTCTCGCTCGCCTCGCTGCGCGGCAGAACCGCGATCGTCACGTTCATCGACCCACTCTGCCGCAACTACTGCCCACTCGAGGCGAAGGTCCTCAACACCGTCGTCGACAGGCTGCCCGCATCGCAGCGACCAGCGATCGTCGCCATCAGCGTCAATCTCTGGGGCAACGCGCGAGGCAACCTGCTACTGGACGCGCGGAGATGGGACCTGGTCCCGGAGTGGCGATGGGCGATCGGCTCCGCTGCACAGCTCACTGCCGCATGGCGCGACTACCAGATCGGCGTGCGGGACGACATGAGAACGACTGCAGGGGTGACGGTGCATGAGATCTCCCACATCGAGGCGTCATACGTGATCGACAGAAGCGGCCACGAGCGGGCGCTCTTCATATGGCCGTTCGACGCGCGCGAGGTCGAGCGAACGATCGCCTCGCTCCAGGGCGCCTAGGCGGTGCGGGCCGCAGGCATCGCCGCCGTCATGCTGGCGGCACTGTGCTTGCCCGGCGGCGCTGCCGCACACGTCGGCCGCACCATCCCGGTCGCCACAGCCTATGTCGCCCGAATCACCAGCCTCCCGGCCGGGATCCGTGCGAAGGTGATCGACGGCGACCAAAGTCTCTGGCTCGACGTCTCGTCGCGATCGACGGTCGTCGTGCTCGGCTTCTCCGGCGAGCCGTACCTCCGCTTCACGGCAAACGGCGTCCAGGCGAACAGGCGCTCAGCGACCTGGCTCCTCAACCGCGCCCTCCCCGGCCAGACCGTGCCGTACAGCTCGCCCACGGTGACGCCGCTCTGGGCGACCGTGTCCCGTGGCCACGCCTATCGCTGGCACGAGGACCGACTACACGGACTCGCGCTCGCGGCTCGCGCCCCCGGCTCCCAGTTCGTCGGCACCTGGACGGTGCCACTCCGCATCGACGGACGCCCCGCGCAACTTCGAGGCAGTCTCCGGCACGTCAACCCGCCATCGCTCCTGTGGCTCTGGCCCGCCATCATCGTCGTGGCCGCCCTGCCGGCACTGCTGCGGCTCCGTCGCCGCCGCCTCAACGCCATGCTCGCCACCGTGCTGATACTCGTCGACGTCGCCGCCATCGCAGTCGCTGCCGCCGGGTACCTGCTCTACGGTCGTCCGGCGGTCTCGCTCGAGCAGAAGGTCGAGCTCATGCTCACCGCCGCCGCTCTCGCCCTCGTTCTGCGGCTGCTATTCCTCCGACCCTGGCAAACGCTCGCCGTCAGCCTCACCGGTGCGATCGGCTTCCTCGTCGGCCTCGCCTGGTTCGGGACGCTCCAGCACGGACATGTCAACGCCGCAATGCCTGCGACAGTCGAGCGCGGAGCCATCGTCGTCATGCTCGGCGCCGGTCTTGCACTTCTAGCCGCTGTCTACTACTCGGACAACAAGTTCTACCTCGTCCTTGGATCGCGCTGGACGCAGCACCTCGGGCGCAAACCGCCCGAGGCTCATCCACCCCAGCCGGGTGGCGCGTGAGAGCAGGATGTCGTTCCCGTGACCGGTCGCAGCCTGCACGGTGCTGCTGCCCCTTCGACTGCGGCTAGTGGAACGCGCACGCGCTTGCTGGCGACGACTTTGCCGTTCACGTACCACGTGAACTTCGTCAAAGTCGCCAGCTTCCGCGTCGACACTGTGACCGAAGAGCTGGCCGAAGCGTTCCAGCTGTAACCGGAGAGGGTGCCGCCTATGCATTGCTTCGTCCCGCTCTTGAGGGGGTAGCAAACCCGGTACAGCACGCTCACGCCACGAGGGTTCGCGACAAGACGAAGCGTCGCCTACGCGCACGACGGGTCATAGCCTCCGACGCCGAAGAGGTAGCAACTGGCGAAATCCGGTGAGGCCCTCAGCATCACCCAGTACAGGCCCGGCTCGATCTGCTTGCATCGCTCCACTGACCGATCTGGATCTCGGAGTCCGTGAGGAAGCCGAGCTCCTTGATGTTCTCCGTGAGGAAGCTGCCATCCGTTGCACGATCCGTCCTGGACGAGAAAGAGATCGTGACCGAGCTCGCCTTCGGAGCGGAGACGGTCGCTGAGGGATGGCGGTCATGCGACGAAACAGTGACGAGGCTTGGTGCCACAGCGAGGGCCGACGGCGGTCCGGCGCAATCAGCGGAACCGCGTACCGCAGTTGCCCAAAAGCCGCGCCCCATGCGGGTCACATTGCGGGGGATGCCAGCTTCGTGCCGTCGTCCGGAACGGTCAGATGCGGCACGCGCGAATGGAAGTGCACATAGCCGTTCACGGTGCCGAGAAGGCCTTCCTGGGCGCGGCCGCGGTGTCGTGAGCCGAGGACGACCAGGTCGTAGTGGCCGCGCTCGAGCTCCTTCACGATCTCCAGGCCGACCTCGCCCGAGCGCTGGATGGTGTGGGCGTTCAGCTCGTCCGGGACGAGCTCGGTCGCAAGGGCGAGCCGTGCGGCCGCCCACTCGTCGAGCTCGGTGCGCATCCGCTCGGTGCCGCCGCCGGCGAGTGCGACGTAGCTCGCCACGGGCGGCGCGACCGCGATCACCGTCAGCTTCGCGTTGCCGACCCGCGCGAGCTCGACTGCGTGCTCGAGCGCCCGGCGCGAGGACGCCGAGCCGTCGAAGCCGACGAGGATGTTGAGGAACACGTCGACAGGCTAGCCAGCGCGGCGACCTATACTGGGTCACCGGTTGGCACCCGGGTCGGTCCGGTCAACGGAACGCAACTCGGGGAGCAGGCAGCTTGAGACGAACGCGATGGGCCCTGGTCGTCACGTCGGTTGCCCTCGTCGCGATCGCCGCTGCTTCGGCGGCCGGCAATGGCGGCTGGTTTCCCGTCGGGGACTACAAGACGCCGAAGATCCACTCGCTGAACGGTGCGGTCTACGCGCTCAGCACCGAGTCGGACAACGGGCTCCTCGTCGGCGGCAACTTCGACTTCAAGACCGCCGACGGCCGTCCCGCGGCCCATTTCGCCATCTGGTACCCGACGTCCTTCTGGACGGCGTTCGCGACACCGACGCCGCTCAACGGCGACGTCCACGCGATCGCCTGGGACCCCAACCACGTCAAGCTCTACGTCGGCGGCCAGTTCACCGACGCCGGCGGCAATCCCGCGGCGGACTTCCTCGCGGTCTGGAACGGGACGAACTGGGCGCCGTTCTGCGGCCCGTTCGGCGGCAGCGTCGCCGCGCTCCAGATCATCGGCTCGACGCTCTACGTCGGCGGCGCCTTCCAGAACGGCGCGAACATCCACACCGCGAACTACCTGATCGCCTGCGATCTGAACACGGGCGCCGCACGGGTCGTCGGCAACCTCAACGACCTCAACGGTGGTGTCTACGCGCTCACGGCCGACGCCAACGGGACGCTCTACGCGGGCGGGCAGTTCATCAACGCGGCGGGCATCCCGCAGGCCGACCATGTCGCAGCCTTCAACGGCTCGTGGCACGCGATGGGCACCGGCCCGAGCACCGGGGGCGGCGCGGTCGACGACTACGTGCGCAGCCTCGCCTCGAGCGGAAACGACGTCTATATCGGCACCGACTCGCTGAACGTCGCGGGGATCGCGCAGGCGGATCACGTCGCACGCTGGAACGGCTCGGCCTGGAGCGCGGTCGGCGCGAACTCGGCCGGCGACGACGGCTGGTTTCCCAAGTCCGCCTTCATCTACGCACTGGCGGCGAAGGGCTCGCAGGTCGTGGCGGCCGGCTCGTTCCAGAACGCGAACGGCATCCCGACGGCCGACATGGTCGCCAACTTCGACGGCACTACGTGGGGGCCGCTCGGCTCCGACGGCGCCGGCAACGGGCCGATCGGCGGCAACGGGCTGGCGGTCGCGATCGTCGGCAAGGACGTCTTCGTCGGCGGCAACTTCACCGCGGCCGGCGGGAACCCACTCGCCGCGTTCATCGCGCGCTTCACGCCGACGGTCGCGCCGAGCAACATCTTCACGTTCGGCACGACCGTCTATGGGAACGGCACGGCGTCGCTCGTTGTTCACGTTCCGGGCGCCGGCAGGCTGGCTGTCTCCGGAGCGGGCGTGGTCGCCGCACAGGCCATGCCAAATGGCGCCAGCACGGTGGGTCTGCCGGTGGTGGCCACCGGCGCCGCTGCGAAGACGCTCGCCCATAAGCACCGCGTGACGCTCAGGGTCGCGGTCACCTTCACGCCAACGGGCGGCACGGCGCGTCGCCAGTCCAGGACAGTGGTGCTGAAGAAGCACTGATTTACCTCCGTCTTACACGTTCGGAACGCACCTGTTACACCACCGCGAGAGGCTCGTCCCCTGGAAAGCCGGGGGGTAGCGCTACTTGCGCGTGGCACCGCTCTTCCCCTTGAGCGGTGCCGCGTGCGCTACCTACGCCTATGACCGCGACAGCGCATCTGGAATTCGCACTGATCGACCGGCTCCGGGCGGTGCTGGCCGACAGCCCTGCGACCGAGGCCGAGTTGCGGCTGCTCCGCAATCAGGCCGGCGGCTGGGCCATGGCCCTCCGGGGCCAGATCGAGGCCAGCGAACGCCGCCTCGACGCGGCCGTCTCGGACCCGGGCACCTCGCTCACCGTTCTGGCGACGGAGCTGCGGCGGATCGAGGTCCTGCGGCCCGAGCTGACCGAGCTCGAGGCGCTGCTCGCCCGGCTCGACCTGCACTCGCGCGAGCTTCGCTCCGGCTGGCTGCGCAACCACTCAGGTTGACTCGCCCGCCCTGGCGCGCTTTGATCGTCGCGTCCTGACGAGCCGCCCACGAAAGGACTCAGCATGTCGTGGTTCTCCCGTTCGTATTCCTCGCTGACCGAGTCGATCGACCACCGTTTCGGCTGGGACAAGCTGCCGACGGTGTTCGGGATGCTGACGCTGATCGGGATTCGAAACAGACTGCGCGCGGAGAATCTCTATGACAGCGGCCGCGGCCCAGACGACGTGCCCCCGGCCGGCGGAGACGAGTCCCGCCACCTGACCGCGCGCACCCTCGACGGCACCTTCAACGACCTGGCCCAGCCGCTGATGGGCAGCCTCGGCAGCCGGTTCGGCCGCAACGTGCCGTTCGACAAGGTCAATCCCGACCCGCCCGACAAGCTGCTCGAGCCGAACCCGCGCACGGTCAGCCTCGAGCTCCTGACGCGCAACGAGTTCATCCCGGCGACGACGTTGAACCTGCTCGCCGGCGCCTGGATCCAGTTCGAGGTGCACGACTGGTTCAGCCACGGCAAGAACGAGGCGGAGAACCCTTGGACGATCGCGCTCGCCGACGACGACCCCTGGCCGACACATCCGATGGAGATCCAGCGCACGCGCAAGGATCCGAGCTCCGACCCGTCCGGGCCCCCCACGTTCACGACAGCCGACACGCACTGGTGGGACGGCTCGCAGATCTACGGCAGCGACCCGGCCTTCGCGAAGGCGATCCGCTCGGGCGAGAACGGCAAGCTCAAGATCGACGCGAGCGGGCTGATCCCGAAGGAGGTCGAGGATCACGTCGACCTCACCGGGGTCGCGGGGAACTTCTGGGTCGGCCTCGCGATCCTCCACGCGCTGTTCATGCTCGAGCACAACGCGGTCTGCGACCGCCTCCACGCGGAGTATCCCGCGCTGACCGACGACGACCTGTACGACAAGGCGCGGCTCGTGATCGCGGCGCTGATGGCGAAGATCCACACGATCGACTGGACGCCGGCGATCATCGCGCACCCGACCACGGTCGCCGGGATGCGCGCCAACTGGTACGGGCTGCTCGGCGAGCACTTCGACGAGCGCTTCGGCCGCCAGACCCGCAACGAGCTCTTCCACGGGATTCCCGGCTCGCCGAAGGAGCTCTTCGACGTGCCCTACTCGCTCACCGAGGAGTTCGTCGCGGTCTACCGGATGCATCCGCTGCTGCCCGACGACTTCACGTTCCGCGCGCTCGAGGATGACCACGTGATCGAGGAGCGGACCTTCCCGAAGATCGGCGTCGAGCACGTCCGCGAAGTGTTCGAGCAGGTGCCGCTCCAGGACCTGCTCTACTCGTTCGGGGTCGCGCATCCGGGCGCGATCGCGCTGCACAACTACCCGCGCTACCTCCAGAAGCTCGAGCGCGCCGACGGCGAGATCCTCGACCTGGCCGCGGTCGACATCGTCCGCACGCGCGAGCGCGGCGTCCCGCGCTACAACGAGTTCCGGCGACTGTTCCATCTCGAGCCCGTGAAGACGTTCCAGGAGCTGACCGGCGAGACCGAGCTCGCGCAGGAGATCAGCCGCGTCTACGACGGCGACATCGAGCGCGTCGACCTGATGATCGGCCTCTACGCCGAGCCCAAGCCGAAGGGCTTCGGCTTTGCGGACACGACGTTCCGCGTCTTCGTGCTGATGGCCTCGCGCCGGCTCGAGGCGGATCGCTTCTTCACCGACGACTACCGGCCCGAGGTCTATACGCAGGCCGGCTACGACTGGGTGGAGTCGAACACGATGCGCTCGGTGCTGCTGCGGCACTTCCCCGCGCTCGCGCCGTCGCTCGAGGGCGTCGCGAATCCGTTTGCGCCGTGGAAGTCGGCCGGCGCGTGACGGAGCTCGCGCCGGGCGTCCACAGCCTTGGCCACGGCAAGGGCGGCCATGTCCACGCGTTCCTGCTCGACCATGCGGGCGAGCTCACGCTCGTCGACACGCTGTTCGAGACGGACGGGCGCCTCGTGCTCGCCGAGCTCGACAGGATGGGCCGGCCACACTCCGACCTGAAGCGAATCGCGCTCACCCACGCGCACCGCTCGCACCTCGGCGGCCTCGCGGCGCTGAAGCGCGCGACCGGCGCAACCGTCTACGCGCACGCGTGGGAAGCCGACATCATCGAGGGCGAGCGCCGCGCGCAGCCCGTGACGCTGCTGCCGAAGCAGTCGCTGCGGCTGATCCCGTTCCAGCTCGGGCTGCGCTTCAACTTCCCGAAGGCGCCGCCGTGCCCGATCGACGAGCCGCTCGAGGAAGGCGTCGAGCTCGGGCCGCTCCAGGTCATGCACACGCCCGGCCACTCGCCCGGCTCTTGCGCCTTCTACTGGCCTGAGCGGAGCTTCCTGATCGCCGGCGACACCCTCGCCACCTGGCCGAACCTCTGCACGGGTTGGACGGCGTTCAACCTCAACCACTCCCAGACCCGCGCGTCGGTGAGCCGCATGGCGGGACTCGAGGCGGAGATCGTCGGCGTCGGCCACGGGGACCCGATCACCAGCAACACCGTGGACCTCGTCCACGGACTAGCCGAGGGCTAGGCCGCGCGCGGAGGCTGCGCTTCGCGGTTCAGCTCTTCCGCGTAGCGCAGGTTCGCGTAGACGACGGCCTCGTGGTGCACGTAGCCGAGGACGTTGCAGGCGAAGCGGTACCAGTCGATCCAACTCGTGATGCGTGCGTCTTCCATGTCTCAGTTGTAGACGTACGAAACGCACGATGGGTTAACCGCTGGTGAAGCCTGCGTTACGGCTCGAAACGGGGCCCAGGGGCGGCACGACGCCATGCCGCCCCTGGGCCCCGCCCCGTAGCTCTTAGATCGCCACCACCATGAACGGGATGTTCTGGCGCTGCGGGAAGCTCGCGTCCGGCGCGTCACCGGCCGTCTCGACGTGGAACGAGCCGTCCTGCAGCCGCGTCACGGAGATCCCGGCGGCCTGCCCGTTGATCGCCGTCACGGTCGCGAGCACCGCTGCATTGCCGGCGAAGCGGACGTCGAACCCGGTGCCGTCCCTGCGAACCTGAACGGCGCCGCCGCTGCAGTTGAACTTGTAGCCGAAGAACTGGTTGCCGGTCTGCCAGGCCTCCGGGATGTTGGCCACTCCCTTGCTCGGCTCGCCGGTGACATACGCGATCCCGCGGATCGCACCCGGCGAACAGCGCGGCTGGGCGACCTCGGTCTTCTTCACGACTGCGAAAGCAGAGCCGCCGATCGCGAAGAACAGTGCGAGCGCGGCCACGGCCAGCGCCGGTGAGGGTCGGAGCTTGTGGAACATGGTGGGGTCTCCTTGTCGGATAGGGCGGCTATCACCCTGCTTAGACGCCGTAGCGCCCCGGTTCTTGCCGCCCGTGACAGCAAGAAGCCTCGAAAGCACGTCAGCAAGAGCCCCTACAGCACCGCCTTCACGGCCCGCGCTTCTTCGGTACCGCACAGTACATCGCCCGGCCAGACAATTTTTGTCATCGTCTACTCGAACGTCACTGGCTGAGCTCGGCGACGAGCGGCCCGGTGTCGAGCGGGTCGAAGCCGAGGCGGGCGGCGATGTCCTCCGACAGCGGGCGGGTGCCCTCGGCGAAGAGCGCGCGGAGCCGCTCACCCGTCTCGGGCGTGCGCCACCACTCCTCCCCGACCTCGCTGCGGAGATATGCCGCGAGCTGCGCCGAGCGGATCCACGCGCGCAGGTAGTCGGCGGAGTAGAACCCACCGTCCATGTCTGCGAGGTACTGGTCGGCGCGGTAGTGAATCCCCGTCGCCGCGGTCAGACCCTCCGAGTAACCCGCCGCCGAGCCGCCGCCCTCCGTGGGGAAGCGCGTCCAGAAGTCGAGCTCGAAGCGGAGCTTCGCGGCGTAGCGCCGGTAGAGCATCGCCTCGAGGAACGTCGTCGCCTCGGCGTTCGCGGCCGCGTCCTCGTCGGAGAGGCCGAAGTGCTCGGCGTGCCAGCCGGGCTCGCGGGAGATCGACTCGAGGATGTACGAGTAGATCTCCGTCAACGCGTGGTCGCGCGAGAGCTTGCGGAAGGTGTACGGAAGCGACGGGTCGCAGCCTGCGTAGTGCAGTGCGTGACCCGCCTCGTGCAGGAACGCCTGGTAGTCGTGGACCCCGCCCTGCGCGCGCGTGATCAGGTGCACGACGGTCGGCGGGTCGGAGGCGATCACGCAGGCGCGCGGCGATTTCTGCGGCCGGTCGTCGAGGTCGAGGAAGATTCCCGGCTGGTCGTTCATGTCGAAGCCGAGGTGGGCGAGCGTGGCGAGGCAGACCTCGACGCAGCGATCCTTCGGATACGTTGCCTCGAGCGGCGACAGCCGGCGGAGGTAGTGGACCTGGCTCGAGCTCGGGATCTCGTCGCGCTCCGGGCCGAGCAGCCGCTCGAACCAGCGGTCGCGGAGCGGCTCGTACGACGCCGTCGTTGCAGTCGACGCGGCCGCGAGCGCCTGCTCGAGCGCGCGCAACGAGATGCCTTTCTCCGCGTCGGTGCGGGCGACGACGTCGCTCTCGCCGGTCAGCTCGGCCTCGAGCGCCTCGGCGGTCGAGAGGAGCTCGAGCCGCTCGGGATTGAACGCGGCGTTCGCCTCCGCGAAGACCGTGCCGAGCTGCTCGCGGTCTGCGTAGGCGTCGAGGATCGCCAGCTTGGCCTGCGCGCTCCGCAGCGGCAGCTCCTCGCCCTGGAACTCGACCCGCGCGGCCAGGATCGCGTTCTCGATCGCATCCTGCCGCTCCGCGATCTCCGCGGTGATGATTCCGCTCTCGCATGTCTTGCGGAGCCGGTACAGGCGTTCGAACTCATCGCCGTCGGCGACCTGCTCGGCGGCTAGGAGCTCCTCGAGCTGCGCGCGGCTGAAGAGGTCGGCGTAGCGGGCGACGATCGCCGCCTGCTCGGAGGTCTCCTTCTCCCCCACGCGCACGGCCCGGCCCTCCTCGGATCGCTCGAAGAGGTACCTCCGAAGGAGCGACTCGAACTCGGTGGGCGCGCGAATTGCCGTCGTGCTCATCGGGCGGAGCCTACCGATGGCCGGTGAACGCTATGATCGGTACAGGGTGGGTCAGCGCACCGGCACCGGGGGGATGCAGAGTTACGCGACGACGATCGCGGGGCTGTGGGACGGCCTTGCACGAGCGCTTGCGGAGCTCGACGGGATCGCAGCCACCCCCGAGTACATGTCCGCGGAGCGCCTGCCGTCGCTGCAGTACGCCCTTCACACCGCAGGGGAGCGGATCGCCGGACTGACTCCTCCGCCCGGTGCAGAGGCCGTACACGAGGAGCTCGCCGCCGCCGTCGCCGACGCGCGCGATGCGACCGCCGAGATCGCCGACACCATCGATGCCTATGGCGAGGACGCGGCTGCGCCTCTCGTCTGGGAGTGGCGCGGCGCGCTGTTTCGCGTCCGCCTCGCACGCCGCCGGCTGCTCCACCCCGAGCCGCTGCCGGCCGGTCCGACACGGCCTTCGCTGCCGGCGCCGCGCCGTGCTGCGATGTCGTTGGCGCTGCTCTCCGTCGCCGCCGCGGCGCTCGTCGCCGGCGCCCTGGTCGGCCACTGGCCGCTCGTCGCCGCGGGCGTCCTAGCGCTCTTCGGCGGCATGTTCGCTCAGCGCTAGCCGCGACAGCGACGTCTCTCGTCCGAGCACCCGCAGCGTCTCGAAGAGACCCGGCGAGACCTTCTGCCCCGTGACCGCGAGCCGGACCGGCGTGAACGCCTTGCCGGGCGGAAGCTCGAGCTTCGCCGCCATCTCCCGTAGCGCCGCCTCGATGTTGGAATCCGTCCAGTCCTCCACGGGCTGAAGAGCCTCGAACGCGGCGGCGACCACCTCGGGTGCCGGGTTCGGCTGTGCCTCGAAGGCGAAGAAGAACCCTGCATAGGCCGGAAACTCGTCGAGGCGCGTCATCTTCTCCTGGACGAGGGGCGCGATCTCTCGCACCTTCGCCTCGTCGTAGCCGCGCTTCCCGGCCCACTCGACCAGCGCGTCGGCGTACTCGTCCGAGCTCATGGCGCGGAGGTACACGCCGTTCATCCAGTCGAGCTTCTCGTAGTCGAACGCGGCGGGGCTCTTGATCACGCGGTCGAGGTCGAATCGATCTATCAGTTCCGCGCGCGACATGATCGTCGTCTCGCCGTCGGGCGCCCAGCCGAGCAGCGCGAGGAAGTTCATCAACGCGGGCGCGACGTATCCGAGCTCGCGCAGCTCGTCGACGCCCTGGGCGCCGTGGCGCTTGGAGAGCTTCTTGCCGTCGGTGCCGAGGACGTTCGGGACATGGGCGTAGACGGGGAGCTCGCCGCCCGCCGCGCGGATGATGTTGATCTGCTTCGGCGTGTTGGAGATGTGGTCGTCGCCGCGGATCACGTGCGTGATGCCGTCCCACACGTCCTCCATCGGCGAGGCGAAGTTGTAGGTCGGGCGACCGTCGGAGCGGAGGATCACGAGGTCGTCGAGCTCGGCGTTCGGGAACTCGATGCGGCCCTTGACGACGTCGTCCCAGCCGGTCACGCCCTCGTCGGGCATGCGGAACCTGATGGCGCCCTCGTCCTCGTAGGCCTTGCCCTCCGCCACGAGCTTCCGTGCGGCCTCGCCGCACTCCTCGAAGCGGTCGAGCTGGTAGGTCGGCTCGCGGTCCCAGTCGAGCCCGAGCCACGTGAGGGACTCGAGCGCGTGGTCGACAGCGCCCTGCACCTCGCGGCTCGTGTCGGTGTTCTCGATCCGGACCAGGAACTCGCCGCCCTCGTGGCGCGCGAACAGCCAGTTGAAGAGCGCGGTGCGAACGCCGCCGACGTGAAGCGCGCCGGTCGGGCTAGGCGCCATGCGGACGCGAACAGCCATGCCCGTGATCGTAGACCGCCGCCCGCGTGCCCCGGCGAGACGTGTCCCCGAGGCACCACGCGGAGCCCGCAACGGGGTCAGGCACTGGGACCTGTCTTGTTGGGACAGAGTTGGCTTCGTTGCGACGTTTGCGCGCTTCGCGGAATTCGGAATGACATGTCTCGAGCGGACGTGATGGTGACTCGAATGTCACGGCTTCGTGCCGATAGGGTGACTTCGTGTTCTTCGGGGGTCACATGTCCACTGCGGGCGGGATCGACACGGCGCTCGACCGCAGCGAGGCGATCGGCGGCGATGCGGTGCAGGTCTTCACCCAGAGCCCGCGGATGTGGCGGCCGACCAACCACGACCCGGCAACGCTCGCCCGCTTCCGCGAGCGCCGCGCCGAGCTCGGCCTTCAGGGCGTCGTGTGCCACGCGATCTACCTGATCAACCTCGCGAGCCTCGACGACGAGCTGTACGGCAAGTCGGTAGCCGCGCTCTCGAACACGCTCGAGGTGGCGCGCGAGATCGAGGCCGAAGGCGTCGTCTTCCACGTCGGCTCGCACCTCGGCGCGGGCATGGACGCGGGGCTCGAGCGCGTCGTGCCCGCGCTGCAGCAGGTGCTCGAGCTGACGAACGAGCACACCTGGCTCCTCATGGAGAACTCCGCCGGCGCCGGCGGCACGATCGGCCGCTCGATCGCAGAGCTCGCGCAGCTCTTCGCGGCGCTCGACCGTCATCCCCGCCTGGGTGTCTGCCTCGACTCCTGCCATCTCTACGTGTCCGGAGTCGACGTGACCGATCCGGCCGCGCTCGATGCGGCCCTGGACGAGCTCGACGCTTCGATCGGGCTCGACCGGCTCCGCGCCCTCCACGTGAACGACTCGAAGGCCGAGCTCGGCTCCAATCGCGACCGCCACGACAACATCGGCGAAGGACTGATGGGCGAGCAGCTCGGCGTCTTCCTCTCGAGCCCGCGCCTACAAGGCCTGCCCGCGCTCCTCGAGACTCCCGGCCCCGATGGACATGGCCCCGACGCCGCGCAACTCACCGCCGTCCGCGAGCTCCGCGAGCGCTGGCTGTGACCCGCTACGGCGGCCAGAACTCGACGGGCACTCTGCGCCGCGTGCTGCTCCGCGCGCCGCGCCCGGAGGACGCCGCGCTCTGGCGCGAGTACGGCTGGCGCGCCGAGCCAGATCCGATCGCCATCGCCGCGGAGCACGAAGAGCTCTGCACGCTCCTCGGAGAAGCGGGCGTCGAGGTCGTCCTCGGCGAGGCGCCGCTCGAGCCGACTCCCGACGCGATCTACGTGTTCGACCCGGCAATCGTCTCGGACCGCGGTGCGATCGTCCTGCGCCCCGGCAAGCAGGGCCGCCTCGCCGAGGCCGACGCGATCGCGCTCGACCTCGAGTCCGCGGGAGTACCCGTCGAGGCTCGACTAGCCGCGCCCGCGACCGCGGAGGGAGGCGACACGCTCTGGCTCGACGAGAGCACGCTCCTCGTCGGCCGCGGCTACCGCACGAACCCCGCAGGGATCGAGGCGCTGCGCGAAGCGCTCCCCGGCGTCGACGTCCTCGTCTTCGACCTCCCACACTGGCACGGCGCCGCCGAGGTGATGCATCTCCTCTCGCTCATCTCGCCGCTCGCGCCCGACCTCGCCGTCTGCTACCCGCCGCTGATGCCCGTGGCGCTCGTCGAGCTCCTCGAGGAGCGCGACATCCGGCTCGTCGCGGTCCCCGATGAAGAGTTCGAGACGATGGGACCGAACGTGCTCGCCCTCGCCCCGCGCGTCGCGCTCGCGCTCGAGGGGAACCACGAGACGCGCGAGCGGATGGAGCGCGCCGGCGTCGAGGTGCTGACCTACAAGGGAGACGAGCTGTCGCGCAAGGGCGACGGCGGCCCGACCTGCCTCACCCGGCCGCTGCTACGTGAGCGGGCCTAGCCGCGCAAAGACGCGGAAGGTCGGGCTCCCCGCGGGCAGCTCCGAGAACTCGGGATTGACGCAGCCGATGTCGTCGGCGCGACTCTCATAGGCCTCCTCGACCTCGGCCTTGCACATCGGCAGCGGCCTGCGAGTCGACCGGATCGCGCCGAAGCCGCGCCCCCGCGCCTCGGCCTCCTCGAGCATCGAGAGGTCGATCTCGACGCCGTAGACCTTCTGCATGCAGCCGATGTAGGTGTGCCCGTGATCCTCGTACGCATAGAGGAAGGGACATGACCGCTCGACGCACGCCGCGGGATAGACGACCTTGTCGCAGTGGACGGCGCAGCGGCGGCATTCCAGCTCGTCCTGAGGACGGAGCGGGAGCTCCTCCAACGTCTCTACGCGCTGCGCAGGTTCTGCCATTCCGCGGATTGTCCGTCCAGCCACCCGCAGCCGCAAGACTTGACATTTCACGTGTTTTCAGGCAGTCGAAACAGCCTCCGCGATCCCGGGGGTAGGGTAACGACGTGGCGCGGAAGATCCTCTGGGCCTCCCTTTTCGTCCTCCCGACCCTCTCGCTCGTCACCCACTACGCCTTCGGAGTCGGTCAGGTCGCCGACTTCCTCTTCGCGGCGCTCGCACTGCTGCCGCTCGCGTGGGTGATCGGCGAGGCGACCGAGCACGCGGGGGAGCACACCGGGCCCGGGATCGGCGGGTTCCTCAACGCCAGTTTCGGCAACGCGCCCGAGCTGATCATCGCCCTGATCGCGATCAACGACGGGCTGCGCGGCGTCGTGCGCGGGACGATCACGGGCAGCATCGTCTCGAACCTGCTGCTCGTGCTCGGGATCGCCCTCATCGTC
This sequence comes from uncultured Actinomycetes bacterium, assembly GCA_963718355.1. Classification (GTDB taxonomy): domain Bacteria; phylum Actinomycetota; class Thermoleophilia; order Gaiellales; family Gaiellaceae; genus CAVQZA01. Next base: position 90,032 of record CAVQZA010000013.1, on the reverse strand, counting down.
GGCCCGGGTGAAGCGAGCGGCCGGCGGATCGACCGCCGCTCGCTGAGCATCCAGCTCCTGCTCGTGCTCGGCGCGGTCGCAGCGTTCCTGTTCACGAGCGTCGCGGGACTACACGGTGCGCGCGACCGCCACTCGCTCGCCGTCGCGAGCCTCCCGGTCGCCGTCGTCCTGCTCGCCGTCTACATCACTGCCACCGTGCTCGGCCTGCGCCGCCACCGGCGCCTGCATGCCGAGTCCGGCCATGTCGCCCAGTCGAACTGGACCCTCCGCGCGTCTCTCGCCGTGCTGGCCGCGGCCACCGTCGTGACGGCGCTCGTCAGCGAGATCCTCGTGCACTCGCTCGGCGCATTCGCGCATGCGGCCGGGCTCTCGACGTTCTTCACGGCCGCCGTGATCGTCGCGATCGTCGGCAACGCAGCTGAGCACGGCGGCGCCGTCGTGATCGCGTCGCGCGGGAAATACAGGCTCCCGTCGGAGATCGCGGTCTCGTCGGCCGCACAGGTCGCGCTCCTCGTCACGCCGCTCGTGGTGCTGCTGTCGTTTGCGATCGGCAAGCCGCTCGGGCTCGTCTTCCGCCCCGTCGAGCTCGCGACGATGGCGGGCGGCGCCGTGCTCGTCGGGATCGTCGTCCGCGACGAACGAGTCCGGCGCTGGGAGGGCTTCCTGCTCCTCGCTGCCTATGGCGGGTGCGTCGCGCTGTACTGGCTCGCCGGAGACGTTTCGATCTGACGTAGTGTTCGGCTCGATGGAGGCCGCCGAGAGCACCGCGCATCCGGTCCGGGTCGTCGTCACCGATGACCTGAGCCGCGCCCGGCTGACCGTCTTCTTCCGGATCCTCCTCGCGATCCCGCTCTTCATCTGGCTGGTCCTGTGGGCGATCGCGGTGTTCTTCGCGGCGATCGCGAACTGGGTCGCGACGCTCTTCACGGGGCGCTCGCCGGCGGGGCTCTACAAGTTCCTCGCCGCGTGGGTGCGCTACATCACGCACGTCCACGCCTACGTCACCCTCGCTGCCGACCCGTACCCGAGCTTCACGGGCGAGCCCGGGTACCCGATCGACGTCGAGTTGGGCCCGTCGCTCCCGCAGAACCGCTGGATCACGGGCTTCCGGGTCTTCCTCGCGATACCCGCAATCGCGCTCTCGGCGGCGCTCGTCGAAGGAGCATCGTCCGCGTTCAACGCGCAGAAGAACGGAGACGGCGGCTCGTTCAACACCCGGTCTCTCGGGGTCGCGACGACCGTTGCCGTGCTTGCCTGGTTCGCCTGCCTCGCACGAGGGCGGATGCCGCAGGGCTTCCGCGACCTCCTTGCCTTCTGCCTGCGCTACGGCGCACAGACGTCGGCGTACGTGCTCATCCTCACCGACCGCTACCCGAGCGCGGATCCCGCGCTGCCGCAGGCGTTCGAGCCGGCGCCGCCGAGCCCGGTGCGGCTGTCGCTCGAGGACGATCCGCGCCGCTCACGGCTGACGGTGTTCTTCCGGCTCCTGCTTGCACTCCCCCATCTCATCTGGCTCGCGCTCTGGACGATCGCTGCGTTCTTCGCCTGGATCGCGATCTGGGTCGCGACGTTCGTGACCGGCAACCCGCCCGCCGGCCTGCACCGGTTCCTCTCGGCCTACGTTCGCTACGGGCTCCACGTGTACGCGTTCGTGTCGCTGGTCGGTGGACCGTTCCCCGGCTTCAACGGCCGCCCGGGCACCTACCCGGTCGAGGTCGAGCTGCCGACGCCCGAGACCCAGGGCCGCTGGGGCGCCTTCTTCCGGCTCGTGCTCGCGATCCCCGCGCTCGCCGTCGAGGGCGTGCTGATCGGCACACTCGCCCTCGTCGCCGTGCTGTCCTGGTTCGCTTCGCTCGTCACCGCGCGCGAGCCGATCGGGCTCCAGCGACTCGGCGCCTTCACCCTTCGCTACCACGCCCAGACCGCGGCCTACCTGTACCTGCTCACCGACCGGTACCCCTACAGCGGCCCGGTCGCCCTTGGCGCGCCCCAGGCGGCGCCGACGCTCGTGCCGAGCGACCGGCCCGTGCCCGAGGGCATCGTCGTCTCGGGCAGGGACATCACGCGGCGCTACGGGTCGGGCGACACCGTGGTCGATGCGCTCAAGGGTGTCTCGCTCGAGGTTCCGCAGGGCCAGCTGACCGCCGTGATGGGCCCGTCCGGCTCGGGCAAGTCGACCCTGATGCACATCCTCGCGGGGCTCGACAAGCCGACCTCGGGCGATGTCGTGATCGCCGGCGAGCGCATCGGCGAGATGAGCGACAACGAGCTGACCCTGCTCCGGCGGCGTCACATCGGCTTCATCTTCCAGTTCTTCAACCTGCTCCCGATGCTGACCGCCGAGGAGAACGTCCTGCTGCCTCTCTCGATCGCCGGCGAGAAGCCCGATCCCGTCTGGTTCGAGGAGCTGATCGAGAAGGTCGGTCTCGCCGACCGGCGCAAGCACCGCCCCTCGGAGCTCTCCGGTGGCCAGCAGCAGCGCGTCGCGATCGCGCGCGCGCTCGTCTCGCGCCCGACCGTTGTCTTCGCCGACGAGCCGACCGGCAACCTCGACTCGACCACGGGCAGCGAGATCCTCGAGCTCCTGCGCGAGTCGGTGACCTCGCTCAACCAGACCATCGTGATGGTCACGCATGAGCCGCGCGCCGCGGCGATCGCCGACCGCGTGCTGTTCCTCGCCGACGGCCTGATCGTGCGCGACCTCGGCCGCTCGACCGCCGCGGAGGTGCTCACGGTGATGAACGAGCTCAGCTCGACGTGATCCGCATCGCCCTGAAGAACCTCGCCGGCCGCAAGCTGCGCGCGGCTCTGACGGCGATCGCGATCGTGCTCGGCGTCGCGATGGTGAGCGGCACCTACATCCTCACCGACACGATCAAGGCCGGCTTCGACACGATCTACAAGGTCTCGTACCAGAACACGGACGTCGTGATCACGGGCAAGACGGCGTTCGGCTCGAGCAACAACAACAACGGCGGCACTGGCGACGTCAGCTTCCCGGAGTCCGTCCTCACCCAGGTCAGGGCCCTTCCGGGCGTCGCCGCAGCGGTCGGTTCGGTCCAGGACGCGGCCACGCACCTCGTCGGCCAGAACGGCAAGGTGATCGCGACCGGCGGTGCGCCGAACCTCGGCTTCAGCCACGACCCGAACGGCGACAAGCGCTTCAACCCGCTGACGCTCGTCTCGGGCCGCTGGCCGCTCACCCCGACCGAGGTCGCGATCGACAAGGCGACGGCGGACAAGAAGGGCTACCAGGTGGGCGACGCGATCGGCGTCCAGGCGCGCGGGCCGGTGCGCCCGTTTCGGATCACGGGAATCGCCGAGCTCGCGTCGGTCTCGTCGATCGGCGGCGCGACCCTCGCGATCTTCAACCTGCCGACCGCACAGCAGCTGTTCGGCAAGGTCGGCAAGCTCGACCAGATCCGCGTCGCTGGGGTCTCCGGCGTCCCGGACAGCCAGATCGTCTCCGAGATCCAGCCGATCCTGCCACCGACGGCGCAGGTCCTCAGCGCCAGCAAGCAGGCGGCCAAGGATGCGAAGCAGACGAACTCGTTCCTCAGCTTCCTGCAGAACTTCCTGCTGGCGTTCGGCGGCATCGCTCTCTTCGTCGGCGCCTTCGTGATCGCCAACACGCTCTCGATCACGATCGCCCAGAGGACACGCGAGTTCGCAACCCTGCGCACGCTCGGCGCGACCCGCCGGCAGGTGCTGAACTCGGTGTTCATCGAGGCGTTCGTGATCGGCACGCTCGCCTCCATCGCCGGCCTCTTCCTCGGCCTCGGCCTCGCCAAGGGCCTGAACCAGCTGTTCGTGTCCTTCGGGATCAACCTGCCGAAGGCCGGCACCATCTTCGCTGCGCGGACGATCATCGTCTCGCTCGCGGTGGGGATCATCGTGACGATGATCGCGAGCCTCCGCCCCGCGTTTCGCGCCACCTCCGTGCCGCCGATCGCCGCCGTGCGCGAGGGGAGCGTCCTGCCGCCGCATCGCTTTGCGCGCTGGACGCCCGTGATCGCCGCCGTGCTCACGGCGCTCGGGATCCTTCTGCTCGTCTACGGACTGTTCGTCCATCACATCGCGACGGCGCAGCGGCTGCTGGCGCTCGGAGGCGGCGTCCTCGTGCTCTTCGTCGGCGTGGCCCTGATCGCGCCGAAGGTCGTCCGGCCGCTGGCGAAGGTGCTCGGCTGGCCCGGCGCCGAGGTCGGCGGGGCGCCGGGCAGGCTCGCGCGCGAGAACACGCAGCGCGATCCGCAGCGCACTGCATCGACCGCGGCCGCGCTGATGATCGGGCTCGCGCTCGTGACCTTCGTCGCGGTGCTCGGCGCCGGTCTCAGGAGCTCGTTCGAGAGCGCCGTGAACCAGCTCTTCCATGCGGACTACGCGCTCACCTCGCAGGACAACTTCACCCCGCTCGCGATTCCGGCCGCCGTCGCGCTCAAGAGCGTGCCCGGGGTGACTGCCGTCTCAGGCGTCCGCGGTGGTGACGGGCGTGCGTTCGGCAAGACGATCCAGGTCACCGCAGTCGACTCGCAGATGCCGAAGGTGATCGCCATCGACTGGGTTCAGGGCTCGGCCGAAGCCGCCGCCAATCTCGGTCCGAACGGCGCGTTCGTCTCGAAGGCCTACGCGAAGGATCACAACCTGAAGGTCGGCTCGCCGATCCGGCTCGAGACGCCCGCCGGCAAGTTCCTCGACCTGGAGGTGAAGGCGGTGTTCGACCCGCCGAAGGGCGGCTCGCCGTTCGGCACGGTCACGATCTCGACCGACACCTTCGACAAGAACTACCAGTCGCCCGCCAACGTCTTCGCCTTCGTGAACATCGCCGGCGGCGTGACCGCGGCGAACACCGCCAGGCTCGAGGCGGCGCTGAAGGACTTCCCGGACGCGAAGATCGCGACCGAGAGCCAGTTCAAGCGCAACCAGGAGCAGGGCATCAACACGCTCCTGAACCTGCTCTATGTGCTGCTCGCGCTCTCGATCATCGTCAGCCTGTTCGGGATCGTGAACACGCTCGTCCTGACCGTCTTCGAGCGCACGCGCGAGCTCGGGATGATGCGCGCGGTCGGGATGACGAGACGCCAGGTGCGGCGAATGATCCGCTACGAAGCGGTGATCACCGCGCTGATCGGCGCCGCGCTCGGGATTCCGCTCGGGGTCCTGCTCGCCATCCTGGTGACCCACGCGGTCTCGGCGATCGCGATCGCGATCCCGGTCGTGACGATCATCGTCTTCGTGTTCGCGGCGATCATCGTCGGACTGCTGGCCGCGATCCTGCCGGCACGGCGCGCGGCGCGGCTGAACGTGCTCGAAGCGCTCCAGTACGAGTAGGGCTACGCGCCGAAGATCTGCGCGTCGCGCGTGAACGCGTACGTGGCCCAGTAGAGCTTCGTCACGGCGCCGCTCGCGTCGCGTGCGACCCGCAGCCACTCGCCGTTCTCGCGGCCTGCGACGGTGCGGAAGCGGTCGACGCCGTCGGGCTCGAACACCGCGGGCTCGCTCCACGTCGAGGGCGGATCGAGGCGCGCGTGGAGCTTGCCGTCGCGGCAGAAGAAGACGAACTCGTGTCCCTCAGACCACCAGCGGCCGAGCAGCGGGCGAAGCTCCGGCGGCGCCTCGTCCTGCGGCGCCCAGAGGGTGGATGCGGGCGGGTCGAGCTCGAGCGACTTCGCGATGAGCTGGATCCCGAGCGCCTCCGGCCTGGCGCCGGCGCTCGTGTTGGTGAGCACCGCCGCGCCCGCCTTCTCGGCGCGCAGCACCACGAGACCCGCGAGAAAACCCGGCATCGCCCCGCCGTGGCCCGCGTAGATCCGCTCGCCGTCGCGGAAGAGCTGGACCCCGAGCCCGTGGCCGAGCTTCCAACCCGGGTCGACGATCACCTGCACCGATGCCATCTCGTCGACCGTCTCCGGCTTCAGCACCACGGGGTCCGGGTCCGCGAGGAACGCGGCCCAGCGCGCCAGGTCTCCGACGGTCGACCAGAGGCCGCCCACCGACTGCGTCGCGCCCGGCTCGAGATCCGATTCCGGCCGGAGGTGCTCGTCGTAGGGGTCGACGAAGAAGCCCTTCGCGCACGGCTCGGTCGCGCGCCAGGTCGTGCGATCCATCCCGAGCGGGCGCAGGATCTTCTCGTCGGCGTACTCCTCGAACGGCCGGCCCGAGAGCCGGCCCACGACCTCGCCGAGCAGCGCGTAGGCGAGGTTCGAGTAGTGGAAGCGGCGACCCGGTTCGAGCACGCTCTCGACATCGGGGAGCTGGGCCAGGAACTCGTCGCGGGCCGGCGGCTTCAGCGTCTCCCAGATCTCGCCCTTCGGCTCGCGCTCGAGACCCGAGGCGTGCGCGAGAAGGCGGCGGATCGACGGCCCTTCGGCGCTCTCGGGCACGTACTCGGTGAGCGGGTCGTCGAGGGCAAGCCGGCCTTCGTCGCGGAGCTGCATCACCGCGACGGCGCAGAACGTCTTCGAGATCGAGCCGATCCGGTACTGGTCCTCGGGTGTCGCGTCGCGGCCGGGCTCAGCGATTCCAACCGCGTCCGAATAGACCACCTCGCCGTCCCGGACCACGGCGGCTGCGACCGAAGGGATCCGCTGCTCGGCCTGCGCGGCCGCGACGAGACGGCGGAGCTCAGGCGCCGACACGGGCCTCGAGCGCGCGCGGGATCAGCTCGATCGCCCGGTCGATGTCCTCGTCGTCGATCCCGAGGTAGGTGACCGCGCGCAGGACCGTGGGATGGATCGTCGTCGAGAGCAGCACGCCCTGGGCCTCGAGCGCGGCGAGCGCGGCGGCGCGATCGGGGCCGACCTCGAGCTGGACGAAGTTCGTCTCGACCTGGTCGAGATCGACCGCAGCGCCCGCAGCGGCGAGTCCCTGCGCGAGGCGACGGGCACGCGCGTGGTCGTCGGCGAGCCGCTCGACGTGCCGCTCGAGCGCGTAGACGCCCGCGGCGGCGACGATCCCGGCCTGGCGCATCGCGCCGCCGAAGAGGTGCTTGTTGCGGCGCGCTTCCTGCATCCGCTCGGCGGAACCAGCGATCAGCGCGCCGAGCGGGCAGCCGAGCCCTTTCGAGAGGCAGAGCGTCACCGTATCGAAGTGAGCGCCGATCGCCGCAGCGGGAACGCCCTGCGCGACGGCGGCGTTCATCAGCCGTGCCCCGTCGAGATGAAGTCGCAGGTCGAGCTCGCGGCAGGTCTCGGCGACCGCGGCAAGCTCGTCGAGCGGCCAGCAGCGCCCGCCCGAGGAGTTGTGGGTGTCCTCCAGGGACACGATCCGCGTGGGCGGGTGATGCATGTCCTTGCGCTCGCGCACCGAAGCGCGGATCTGCTCGGGCGAGAGGCGGCCGTGGAAGCCGGGCAGCCCGCGTGTAATGAGACCCGAGTGGACCGCGGGCCCACCGAGCTCGTCGATCAGGACGTGCGAGTTCTCCTCGGAGAGCAGCTCCTCGCCCGGGCGCGCGAGGATCCGCAGCGCGATCTGGTTGGCCATCGTCGCGGTCGGGACGAAGACGGCCTCCTCCTGGCCGAGCAGCTCCGCGCCGCGGCGCTCGAGCTCGAGCACGGTCGGGTCCTCGCGCTTCTGCTCGTCGCCGACCACCGCCTCGGAGATCGCCCGGCGCATCTCTGCCGTCGGCTGGGTGAGCGTGTCTGTGCGGAGGTCGATCACAGCGCAAACGCTACCGTGGCGGCGTGGACCTTGCGATTCTCGACTCGACGCTCGCCGCCAGGGGCGAGCCGGCCTACCGCGCCGCCCAGGTGTGGGAGTGGGCCGCGCGCGGTGTGAAGGGCTACGACGCGATGACGAACGTGCCCGCGCCGCTACGGGACGCGCTCTCGGGAGAGGTGCCCTTCTCGACGCTGACGCTCGTGGAGGAGCACCAGGCCAAGGACGGCACGGTCAAGGCGCTGTTCCGCACCTACGACGGGCACGCGGTCGAAGCGGTGCTGATGCGCTATCGCGACGGGCGCCGCTCGATCTGCCTCTCCTCGCAGTCCGGCTGCCCGCTCACCTGCACGTTCTGCGCCACCGGCCAGATGAACTTCGGCCGGAACCTCACCGCGTCGGAGATCCTCGACCAGGCGCTCCATTTCCGCCGTGTCGAGGCGCTGAATCACGCCGTGTTCATGGGCATGGGCGAGCCGATGCTGAACCTCGACTCGGTGCTCGAGGCGGCGCGGCGGCTGCCCGACCTCGGGATCACACACCGCCGGACGACGATCTCCACGGTCGGCTGGATGCCCGGGCTGACGCGCTTCATCGACGAGGTCGACGAGCCGATCCGCCTCGCGCTCTCGCTCCACGCCGCCGACCCGGCCCTGCGCTCGCAGCTGATGCCGGTCAACGACCGCTATCCGCTCGCCGACGTCCTGGCCGAGTGCGAGCGCTACTACGAGCTACGCCATCGCAAGGTCTACATCGAGTACGTGATGCTCGCCGGTGTGAACGACACAGTCGGCCAGGCCAGGCAACTCGCGGCCGTGCTCGACGGAGACGTGTTCAAGGTGAACCTGATCCCGTACAACCCGACGGGCCGCTTCGACGGCACCTCGCGGGACGGCATCGCCGCGTTCAAGCACGTGCTCGACCGCGCGCGAATCCCGGCGACGGTGCGCCTCACGCGCGGGCGCGACATAGCCGCGGCCTGCGGGCAGCTCGCCGCCGAACGCTCTCCCTAGTCCTGTGACAGAGTCGAGGGCCCACGACGAGAGGACGCACGTGAACGAGCCGGGGAAAAGCTTCTGGTGGAAGACGGTTGGCATGGTGGTCGGACTCGGCCTCCTGGTGCTGTTCAGCGTGCTGCTGTTCGACCGCGTGGCCTACCGATTCGGCGCGATCGGCGCGCTGCTGATCGTCTTTGGTGTCGGCATGGCCGTCGCCTACCGCCACGACAAGAAGACGCAGCAGGAGTACGAGGAGCTGCCCTAACGCCTGCCGCACGGATGCCGCGGTGACCGCCGACGCAGGCCCATCGCCGACCGGGCTCGACTCGCTCGCGATCCGGTGGTGGGCAGCGTTCGACGCGGCACGCGAGGCGTTGCACTCGGCAGGGCCGTACATCGGCTCGCACGAGCAGGGCGAACGCTCACGAAACCTGACCGACGAACGCAGCGAGACGATGCAGCTCCTCCGTGAGCTGGCCCGGATCGGACACGCCTCGAAGTGGCTGCACCAGTGGCTCGCCGCTCCCTCACTGACCCGGCGGATGCTCGGGCTGCCCGACGGCGTCGCTGCCTGCGTGTTCGACCTCGACGGCGTTCTCACCACGAGCGCGACCATGCACGCCGTCGCCTGGGCGGAGACCTTCGACCCGTTTCTCCTGAGCCGCTCCGAGCTCGGCCACCGGCAGTTCGTGCCGTTCGATCCCGAGATCGAGTACCGCGAACACATCGCCGGCCGGCCGCGCCTCGACGGCGCCCGCGGCTTCCTGGCGAGCCGTGGGATCAGCCTGCCCGAGGGCCGGGCCAGGGACACACCTGGCGCCGAGACGATCCACGGGCTCGCGAACCGCAAGAACGAGGTGCTACGACGGCACCTCGAGCAGGAGGGTGTCACGGCCTTCGCGGGCTCGCGCTTCTACCTCGAGGCCGCCCGCAGCATCGGCGTCCACCGCGCGGTCGTCTCGGCGAGCCTGAACACATCTGCGATCCTCGAGCGAGCCGGGCTTGCACAGCTGATCGAGCACTGCGTCGACGGCGCCACGATCGAGGCCGAGCATCTCCTGGCCAAGCCCGCGCCCGACACGATCGCGGCCGTCTGCCGGCAACTCGTGGTCGAGCCGGGCCAGCTCGTCGCGTTCGAGACGACAGCCGACGGCATCGCGGCAGCGCGGGCCGCCGGAGTCAGGCTCGTCGTCTGCGTCGAACGTGGAGGCCCGCCGGTCGGCGCCGAGGCGGATGTGGTCGTGAACGACCTCGCCGAGCTTTTCGGCCGCAGCTAGCGGCGCTCACGGCCAGAGGTTGGAGCGCGGCTGCAGATCCCATGCTCCACCGTTCCGGCACCGGTAGGTGTCGTAGTACGCCGGCGGCGTGCGAGCCGTGTACGTCCGCCAGAGAAGCGCCGCGAGCAGGCGGCCGAAGCTGTACGTGCCGCCGAGCTTGGTTGCCGTGACCGGCGTCCATTGCATCGCGTAGCACTCCGTCTGCGCCTCGTTTCGCACGCCGGCGAGGTGGAGCGACTCGTGCGCCAGGGTGTCGACCCCGATCGCAACACGAAACGTCACGATCTGAGTGCGGTCGTAGAGGATCGTGTCGATCCCGTCGCACACCGTGGGCGAGAGATTGATCTCACCGGGATGGAGCCCCGGGTTCACGAAGCCGAGCTCGACCGTGTCGCCGGTCCCGTCGTCACCGGATACGGCGATCCAGTCGGCCGGGTCCCAGCAGTACACGGCCTGCGCGGCCCTGGTGATCTGCTGGGCCGCGGGCAGGTAGCCGGGATCGTTGCGGCTGTACCCGCTCCGGCCGCGAATATGTGGGAGTGCCGCGCCGACGAGCGTGGTGGTCCGCGCCGCCGGAGCTGTCGTCGTGGTCGTCGTCCCCGTCACCGTGAACTGAAACGGTCCGCTGAGCTGCGGGCGATACCCGCAGGTCGTGAACGGGCCAAATCCGTAGTCGACCGTCTGGCACGGGTACTGCTCGTACGTCATCGCCCAGTAGTACGTCCCCGGCGAGAGCGTGACGGGAAGCTGGCAGGTGTACTTGTGCGCCTCGGTCCACGGCGTCGTCGGCGCGCAGAGCGAGACGAGCCCCGCGGTGAAGCCGCACGTCGTGGCCGAAGGGCTCGTCGGGACCTCCACGAGCGGAAGCTACTCGTTCGTGTCGAGGTAGACGAGGAAGCCGAGCCCTGCCGCGCTGACGACCTGGCCGTTCGACGGCTGGATGATGTAGCCGGCGCTTGCGCCGGCTACACCGAGCAGGGCGACGGCCGAAGCGGTTGCGGCGCACGCGGCGAGTCTCGGCAGGAGCCTTTCCATCATCAGGCACGAGTCGTCGCTTCGGACGTCCGCTCTTACGTCCGCTAGAGAAGCGTGACGATCCCGTCCACCGCGAGGAGCAGGGCCAGCGCGACGAGCAGGTAGACCACCGCCTCACGCTGGTGCTTCACGAGCCGCGCCTGGATGGTCGCCAGCCAGGCGGCTGCCTTCTCGCCGAATAGCACGAACACGAGCACGGGGACCCAGACGACTGCGGTGGCGAGGAGGGCGTACCAGCCGACGAGTGAGTACCCCGCTCCGCTACCGAGACCGGCTGCGGCGATCGATCCCGCGGCCAGGGCGCTGAGCACGAGGCGCTTGCCGCCGATTCCGAACAGCACGCCGGCGGCGGCCGCCGTGACGACGCGCACGCGATCCAGTCGGGCGAGCACCCTCTGCATGCGCTCGTTCTGCCTCCCGATCGTGATCGGCGCGCGACGCACTCGACGGGCGAGCCAGAGCAGAGCGAGAGCAGCGGCGAGCGCGAGCGCCGCTTGGAGCCTCGGATGGTCTCTGTCGCGGTGCGGAATGGCCGCGGAGCCGATCCGGAGCAGGACGGCCATCGTCAGCACCTGCCCTGCGATGAAGCCGATCGCAAAGCCGAGCGCTTTCAGTCGTCCACTCGCGATCACGGCGAGCGCCGCCGCGAACGCGGTCGGGCTCAGATCGGCCACGAGCGCGTACGGGATCAGGCGAAGGGCCTCGCCCACCATCAGGCCCCCGTCAGTCTTCGGCGAGCGTCGCGTGCCGTCGCACGAGCTGCCAGCGCGCGTCGCGGCGGACCCAGATGTCCGTCACGAAGTAGACGCGGCTCACGTCCCGTTCGCCGAAGCGCGCGGTCTGGTGGTAGCGGGACGAGAGCATCGCGGTGTCGCCGTAAAGCTCGACCTCCATCTCGTCGTAGCCGAACTCCTCGATCGTGTACGCGCGCTTGCCGGCGGCGCCGATCAGCTCCTCGCGCGCGAGCTGCCGCTGCGGGCCGACGAGCACGAACTCCTCGGCGAGCATCAGCTCTAGCGTCGGGACGTCGGCAGTGCGGATCGCCTCGACCCATTCCGAGGAGCGGCGGATCAGCTCGTGGGAGAGCGCCGATGCGGCGGCGTTAGGCAGGCGTCGTCACCTCCTCGAAGCCGTACTTGACGACGGGATTCTTGGCGGCGCGCACCTCGTCGAGCCGACGGACGGGCCGATCGTGCGGCGCCTCCTTCACGAGCTCCGGAGTCTCTGCGGCCTCGGTTGCGATCCGGCGCATCACGTCGATGAACTCGTCGAGGCGCTCCTTCGGCTCGGTCTCGGTCGGCTCGATCATCAGCGCCTCCGGCACGACGAGCGGGAAGTACACCGTGGGCGGGTGGATCCCGAAGTCCATCAGCCGCTTCGCGACATCGAGCGCGCTGATCCCGGTGTCGCGCTTGAGGTTCCGGGCCGAGAGCACGAACTCGTGCATGCAGTGGCGGTCATAGGGCAGCTCGTAGGTGTCCTTCAGCTGCGCGAGCAGGTAGTTCGCGTTGAGCACGGCCGTCTCGGACATCTCCTTGAGGCCCGGCCCGTACGAGCGGATGAACGCGTAGGAACGGACGAAGACGCCGAACGGACCGCCGAAGCCGCGCACGCGACCGATCGACCTGGGCCGGTCGTAGTCGAGCCGGAAGACGTCGCCGTCGCGGGCGACGGTCGGCGAGGGCAGGAACGGCTCGAGGATGTCGCGCACCGCCACCGGCCCACCGCCCGGCCCGCCGCCGCCGTGCGGCTGAGAGAAGGTCTTGTGCAGGTTGTAGTGGACGATGTCGAAGCCCATGTCGCCGGGCCGCGAGATCCCACACACCGCGTTCAGGTTGGCGCCGTCGTAGTAAAGGAGCGCACCCGCGTCGTGGAAGATCCGCGCCACCTCGACGATCCCCTCGTCGAAGAGGCCGAGCGTCGAGGGGTTGGTCAGCATCAAGCCTGCGGTCCGCTCGTCGACCTTCGCGCGGAGGTCGGCGAGGTCGAGGTTCCCGCGCGCGTCCGTGCCGACCTTCTCGAGCTTGTAGCCGGCCATCGTCACACTCGCCGGATTCGTGCCGTGCGCGGTGTCGGCGGTGATGATCGTGTCGCGCTGGTCGCCCTCGCCGCGATCCTCGAAGTAGGCGCGTATCAGCATCAGGCCCGTGAGCTCGCCCTGCGAGCCCGCGGCGGGTTGGAGTGAGACGGCGGGCAGGCCGACGATCTCGCCGAGGATCTCCTGCAGGTTCCACATCAGCTCGAGCGCGCCCTGAGCGCCCTCGTCCACCTGGTACGGATGGAGATCGCGGAAGCCCGGCAGCTGGACGGCGCGCTCGTTGACCCGCGGGTTGTGCTTCATGGTGCAGGAACCGAGCGGGTAGAAGCCGGTGTCGATGCCGAAGTTGCGGTCGGCGAGAGCGGTGAAGTGGCGGACGAGCTCGGGCTCGGCGAGCTCCGGCAGGCGCGGCGGCGCAGCCCGTCGCAGGTGCTCCGGGATCTCGGCCTTCCGCAGTTCGTAGCGGGGGAGGCGGCCTGCGCGGCGGCCGGCCTGGCTCTGCTCGTAGATCAGTTTCACGCCGCGAGCGCCTCGGCGAGCCGGTCAATGTCGGCCGGCGTGCGCTTCTCGGTGAGCGCGATCAGGAGCACGTCGTCCATCCCCTCGTAGTCGCGCCCGAGGGGATATCCGGGATTGACGCCCTGCGCGCGGCAGTCCCGGATCACGTCGACTGCGGGCCGTCCGACGCGTACGGCAAACTCCTTGAATGTTGCCTGATCGGGAAACACGAGCGGGAGCCCCAGCCGCTTCTTCGCGAGCTCGGCGAGGCTCATGCAGGTCTCCCCCAGCTCCGTGAGACCCTGCGGGCCAAGCCACGAGAGGTAGACGAGCCCGGCGAGCGCGAGCAGCGTCTGGTTCGTGGTCATGTTCGAGGTCGCCTTCTCGCGGCGGATGTGCTGCTCACGGGTCTGCAGGGTGAGGACATAGCCGCGCTTGCCCGCGGTGTCTAGCGTCTCGCCGACGATGCGGCCCGGCATGCGGCGGATGAACTCGTTGCGGGCGGCGAGGAAGCCGTAGTGCGGCCCGCCATAGCTGACCGAGTTGCCGGCGCCCTGGCCCTCGCCGATCGCGAGCGCGCAGCCGTAGTTGCCCGGCGCCTCGAGCAGGCCGAGCGAGATCGGGTCGACGTGCGCGACCGCCAGCGCTCCCGCGTCGTTCGCCGCGGCCGCGAGAGCGGGTGCATCCTCCAGCACGCCGAAGAAGTTCGGCTGCTGGAAGATCGCGCAGGCGGCGCCCTCGGCGGCGACCCGAAACTCGTCGGGGTCGGTCGCGCCGTCGCGGTGAGGTACCTCGACCACCTCGAGCCCGAATCCAGGCGCGTAGGTCTTCACGACCTGCCGCACCTGAGGATTGAGGGCCTCGGCGAGGACGACCTTGTCACGCCCGGTCGCGTGCTCCGCGATGAAGCAGGCGTCGGCGGCGACCGTGCAGCCGTCGTACCCGGACGCGTTCGAGACGTCCATACCGGTGAGCTCGCAGATCGCGGTCTGGTACTCGAAGATCGACTGGAGCACGCCCTGGCTCATCTCGGGCTGATACGGCGTGTACGCGGTGAGGAACTCTCCACGTGAGAGCACCGCGTCGACAACGGCCGGCACGTAGTGGTCGTAGATCCCTGCGCCGAGGAACGAGAGCTCCGCGCCCGTGTGGACGTTCTTCGCGGCGAGCGCCTCGAGGTGCGCCATCAGCTCCGGCTCCGAGAGCGCCGGCTCCAGCGCGAGCGGGCGCCGCAGGCGCACCTCCTCGGGGATGTCGGCGAACAGCTCCTCGACCGAGGCGACGCCGATCGCCTCGAGCATCGCGACGCGATCCGCCTCCGTGATGGAGAGATACGTCACTGGGTGGCCAGGAACTCCCGGTAGGCGTCCGCCTCGAGCAGTGCATCGACCTCGGCGGGATCCGACAGTCGAATCCGGATCAACCAGCCCTCGCCGTAGGGATCCTCGTTCACCGTCTCGGGCGCGTCGATCACGGCCTGGTTCACCTCGAGCACCTCGCCCGAAAGCGGCGCGATCAGATCGGACACGGCTTTCACGGACTCCACCTCTCCATACGAGGCGCCGACGGTCACCGCGTCGCCTGCGACCGGCGGCTCGTAGTGGACGAGCTCGCCCAGCGCGTCCTGCGCGAACCACGTCACCCCGAGCGTCGCCTCATCGCCCTCGATCCGGGCCCAGTCGTGCTCGCGGTGGTACTTCAGCCCGTCGGGGTAGCTCTCCGCTGCGGCCACAGGTCAGCGCTCCTCTCGCTTGTAAATCGGCTTCCTCACGATGGTCGCGCGACGCGGACGCCCGCGAACGTCGATCGTAATCCCGTTGCCCGGCTCCGCGACGGGAGAAGGCACGTAGCCGAGCCCGATCCCGACGTCGAGCATCGGTGAGTGCGAGCCGGACGTCACCTCGCCGCCTCCCTCGATGGCCATCCCCTGGCGCGGAACCGCCTTCTCGTCCATGACGAACGCGACGAGCTTCCGGGCGGGGCCGTCGGCCTTGATCCGCCGCAGCTGCTCCGCGCCCGTGAACTCCTTGTCGAGCGCGCAGACCCAGCCGAGCCCGGCCGAGATCGCGTCGGTCTCGGGCGTGATGTCGTTGCCGTGGAGCGGATAACAGACCTCGAGCCGGAGGGTGTCGCGCGCGCCGAGCCCGCACGGGACGGCGCCACGCGCGAGCACGGCATCCCAGAGCGCCGGCGTGTCCTCGGCCATCGCGAGCAGCTCGCAGCCCGGCTCGCCCGTGTAGCCGGTGCGATTGACCATGCACTCGATCCCGTCGAGCTCGCCCACCGCGAAGGTGAATGGAGGCGCCTCGGCGAGCCCGAGTCGCTCCAGCGCGCGCGGCCCCTGCACCGCGACGAGGCCGTACTCGGCGGAGCGGTCGCTGACCTCGGTGCCGCGGATCTCTCGCTCCTTCAGCCAGGCGAACGCAGCGTCCGTGTTGCCCGCGTTCACGATCAGGAGGAAGCGGTGCGGCTCGAGCCGATACGCGATCAGGTCGTCGACGATCCCGCCGCGCTCGTTCGTCAGCAGCGTGTACTGGGCCTGGCCGGGCGCGAGGCGGTCGAGATCATTCGAGAGCAGCGACTGAAGGAGCGCCGTCGCCTGCGGTCCCTCGACCTCGAGCTCGCCCATGTGCGAGACGTCGAAGGCGCCACAGTCTGCTCGAACCGCGCGGTGCTCGGGAATCACGCCCTCGTACTGGACGGGCATCTCCCAGCCGGCGAAGGGCACCATGCGCGCGCCGAGCGCAACGTGTCGGTCGTAGAGCGGCGTCCGCTGGAGCGTCTGCATCCCCTCGGGGATGCTACTGCGGCTGGACTAGGTCTCGCGGAGGAACGACGGGACCTCGAGCGCCTCTTCCGAGACCTCGAAGCCGCCCGTGTCGCCGACGGTCGCGCGCGGCGTCGGCGCCTCGAGCGCACCCTCGCGACGGCGACGGCGCTTCTGCGTGCCGAACCCGGTCGCGATCACGACCACGCGGATGTCGTCCTTGAGACCGTCGTCGATCACAGCGCCGAAGATCACGTTCGCGTTCTGATCGGCCGCGCCCGTGACGACCTCGGCCGCCTCGTTGACCTCGAAGAGCCCGATGTCGGAGCCGCCGCTGATGTTGAGCAGGATCCCGGTGGCGCCCTCGATCGACGACTCGAGCAGCGGCGAGGAGACCGCATTGCGCGCGGCCTCTGCGGCGCGGTTCTCGCCGGAGGCGGTGCCGATTCCCATCAGCGCCGAGCCGGCGTCGCTCATGATCGTGCGGACGTCGGCGAAGTCGAGGTTGACGAGGCCGGGGACGGTGATCAGGTCGGTGATCCCCTGGACGCCCTGGCGCAGCACGTCGTCGGCCATGCCGAACGCCTCGCCGAGTGAGGTCTTCTTCTCGACGACCTGGAGCAGCCGGTCGTTCTCGATCACGATCAGCGTGTCGACGTTGTCGCGTAGCTCCTCGATCCCGGACTCGGCCTGCTCGGAGCGCTTGCGTCCCTCGAAGGTGAACGGGCGCGTCACGACGCCGACGGTGAGCGCGTCGATCTCGCGTGCGATCCCGGCGATCACCGGCGCCGCGCCGGTGCCCGTGCCGCCGCCCTCGCCGGCCGTGACGAAAACCATGTCGGCGCCCTTGAGCGCCTCCTTCAACTCGTCGCGCGTCTCGACCGCGGCGGCCTGGCCCACGACCGGGTCGGCGCCGGCGCCGAGGCCGCGCGTGACCTTCGCGCCGATGTGAATCTTGACGTCGGCATCGCACATCAGCAGCGCCTGCGCATCGGTGTTGACGGCGATGAACTCGACGCCGGTGAGGCCCGCGTCGACCATTCGATTGACGGCGTTCGTGCCGCCGCCGCCGACGCCGACGACCTTGATCACTGCCAGGTAGTTCGCGCGCTCTGCCATAGTCTCAACCAGGCTCGACCTGAAGCTGTACTGGAGCGTACGGCCGGCGAGCCTCTCCTTTCGGCGCAGGGTACGTGCAGTCGTCACCGCTGTCAACGCGGGTTTTGCTCAACTGTGCGGCTGAAACCCTCAACCTAAACCTCCGACTCGAGGGTTTGTGCCGGAGACCGGACGCTCGGGAACGCTGACGTCGAGGTACGTGCCCGCGCCGGTCGCCACGCTCGGTAGGAGCTGTTTCGCGATCACGTACTTGAGCCTCAGGTCGGTCGAATCGCCGACGATCAACGCGAGCCCCGTGCGCAGATGAAGGGTCACGGACCCGTCCTTGGTCTCCACCGAGGCGACGCGAATCGGGAACCGCACTCTCACGAGCGGCGCGACGGCAGCGACGGCGCCCAGCGCATTGGCATCGGAAAGCGTGTCCCCCAGCGAGGCGTCCACCTTCTGCGTGACCCAGATCCGCGGCAGGCCCGGTGCCTGACCCTGGGTCAGCCGGCGCATGACCCGGCCGCGCGCTGAGATCAGCCACGATTCGTCGCCACGCCGGAGAACGGCAACGGGCCGCTCCGGTATGACGGAAACCGTGAGCGTATGGGGGAAGCCGCGGTCGTAGGTGACGGAGAGCACGTCGGGAAGCGCGCCGACGCGCCGCGTCACTGCGTCGCCGCCGAGGGCGAGCAGGCTCGTGCCCGCGAGTGGCCCGAGCGCGTTCTCGACCTCCTTCGCCTGCGCCGGCGTGACGCCGCGCACCTCGATCTTGCGAATCGCGAACAGGGACGTCTCGCGCGAGACGAGATATACGCCGACCGCTGCGGCGACGAGCAGCGCACACACGAGCAGAGCCCGTCCGGACGGAAGCACGCGTCCAGCCCGCGCGAGAATCCCCTGTCGCGGGAATGGGAGCACGGCTGCGCGGGCACCATGCTTCGATCGGCTTGCGCCGGGCATGAGCGGAACCTTCGCCGCCCGGCGTCTCGCTCCTACCCGAGCAGCTCCACTTCGTGGAGGAGCTCCACGCCGTACTGCTCCCGTGCGCGGCGGCGGGCCTCCTCCATCAGCGCGAGGCAGTCGGCGGTCGTCGCGTCGCCGGCGTTCTCGATGAAGTTCGCGTGACGCGGCGAGATCACGGCGCCGCCGATCCGGTGTCCCTTGAGGCCGCAGGCCTCGAGCATCGCGCCGGCGCCGAGCTCGTGCTCCGGATTCTTGAAGACGCTGCCGAAGGTGCGCTTGTTCGTCGGCTGGGTCGCCTTGCGCTTCGCCTGGAGCTCGGCGACCGTGGCGCGAATCTCGGCTTCCGGGCGCGGCTCGAGCCGGAACTCGACCTTCGCGACGACCTGGCCATGGCGGAGCTCCGAGTGGCGGTACGAGAGACCGAGCTCGGCCGGTGTCAGCCAGCCGGAGCCGGCCCCGGTGACCACGAAGGCGCGCTCGAGGATCTCGCTCCAGTCGCTGCCGTACGCGCCCGCGTTCATCCAGACGCCGCCGCCGGTCGTGCCCGGAATCGCGCACGCGAACTCGAAGCCGCCGAGCCCGGACGCGCGTGCGCGGTGGAGGCACACGGCGTTTGCCGCCCCGCCGCCGGCGAGCAGCAAGTCGCCGTCGGTCGAAGCCTCGGCCAGCTCGCCCTCGAGCTTCAGCACGAGCGCATCGACGCCCGCGTCCGCGACGAGGAGGTTGGAGCCAAGCCCGATCGTCGCGACGGAGAGCTCGCGCTCGCCCGCCCACGCGAGCGCCTGCTCGAGCTCGGCCAGGCTCCGCGGGCGTGTGAACGCGCGCGCCGGCCCGCCCGTACCGATCGTCGTGAACCGGGACAGCGCGACCCGCTCCTCGTTCGTCACGCGAGCGCCCCGAGCAGAAGCGGCACAGCCGTGTCGACGTCACCTGCGCCGGCGACGAGCACGAGGTCGCCCGACCGCGCCCAGCCGGAGACGATGCGCGCCGCGTCCCCGAGCTCCGGCGCCCAGCCGATCGCCATCCCCGGACGAGCCTCGGAAAGCGCGTCGACCACGACGCGGCCGCTCACGGACGGCTCTTCGCGCGCGGCGTAGACCTCCGTGACGCATGCGGCGTCCGCGAGTGCGAGCGCCGCGCCGAGCTCGCGCGCGAGGTGACGCGTCCGCGAGGGCAGGTGCGGCTGAAAGAGCACGAGCACGCGTTCGGGCCCGAGCTCACGCGCGGCCGCGATCGAAGCGGCCAGCTCCGTCGGATGATGTGCGTAGTCGTCGTAGACCGCGACGCCGCGCGCCTCGCCGACGAGCTCGAACCGCCGCGCCGCGCCCCGGAAGCGGCCGAGCGCCTCGACGGCGCCGGCGTGAGGGACCCCGGCCAGCTCGAGCGCGGCGAGGGCGGCGGCCGCGTTGAGGCGGTTGTGCTCGCCCGGGACGGCGAGGGGAAAGTCGACAGGCTCGAGCTCCCAGCCGCGCACCACGTGCGGGACCTGCGCCGCCCAGCGCTCGAACAGCTCCTCGACCTCCGCCTCCGATGCGAACGTCGCGTGGTGATCGAGCTCGATGTTCGTGACGACCGCGATCTCGGGCCGCAGCTGCTCGACGGTGCGGTCGGACTCGTCGCCCTCGACCACGAGCCAGCCCTCCCCCACGCGCGCGTTGCCGCCGAGCTGCGGCAACTCCGCACCGACGAGAACGCACGGATCGCCGCCGGTCTCGACGAGGGCGAAGGCGATCATCCCGGTCGTCGTCGTCTTGCCATGTGCGCCGGCGACGACGATCGCCCGGCGCAGCGAGACGAGCTCGGCGAGCAGATCGGCGCGTCGCGTCCCCGGAAACGACGGATACGCGCTCGAGACGACGACCTCCCACCCGTCCGGGGCATCGGGCTCGGGCGTGATCGTGACCGGGATTCCGGCGGCGCGCACCGGCCCGAGGTACGGCGTCTCTGCGCGATCCCAGCCGCCGACCTCGGCGCCCCACGCCTGCGCGAGCAGCGCGTAGGCGGAGAGCCCGGCGCCGCCGATCCCGACAAACCAGAGCCGGCGCCCCTCAAGCAAGCGCGAGGAGCTCCTCCGCGATCTCGTCCGCCGCATCGGGTCGTGACACGCGAAGCATCGCCGCGCCCAGCTCCGCGAGCCGCGCCGGATCGTCGAGCAGCTCGCGCACGAGCTCCGGCACCTGTGAGAGCTCCGACTCGGGAACGACGACCGCACCGCCGCCAGCCTCGAAGTAGCGCGCGTTCTTCGTCTGGTGGTCGGCGGTGACGTTCGGCGAAGGGACGAGCACCGCGGGCTTCCCGGCCGCCGCCACCTCCCACACCGAGCCGCCTGCGCGCGCGAGTGCGAGATCTGTGGCGGCGAGCGCGGCGCCGAGATCGTCCGTCCACGGCAGCAGGCAGTAGTCGGGACGCGAGACCCGCCCCCGCAGCGCCTCGTAATAGCGCTCGCCGCAGAGGTGGAGCACGGCGGGGCCGGAAGCGGCGAACGCGTCGAGCACGGCCTCGTTCAACGCCTCGGCGCCCTGGCTCCCGCCGAACACGAGCAGCGCCGGCCCTTCCGCCGGCAACGAGTAGCACCGCCGCGCCTCCTCGCGCGAGAGGTCCGACCCGCGCTGCACCGGCCGACCAACAACGCGGTAGCGCGCGCCCTCACGACCCGAGATCGCATACGCGAGAAAGACGCGCCGCGCGAACGGCGCGGCGAGCCGATTCGCCAGCCCGAGGTGCGCGTCGGCCTCGGTCAGCGCCGCGGGAATCTTCTTCCGCCACGCCGCGTAGACCATCGGCCCGGCGACGTAGCCGCCGCCGCCGAGCACCACGTCGGGACGGCGCGCCTCGAGGATCCGCGCGCACGCCCGCGGCGCCCGCGCGTCGAGCGCTACGGCGTGCGCAAGCCTGCGGCCGAGGTGGCGCGGCAGCCCGGAGACGGCGAACGGATCGAACTCGTAGCCCGCCTCAGCGACGAGCCGTGCCTCGACCCGCTCCGGCGACCCGGCGAACGTCACCAGTGCGCCGCGGGCGCGCAACGCTTCCGCCACCGCCAGCGACGGCATCACGTGTCCTGCCGTCCCTCCGGCCGCTATCAGGCACTTCGGCTTTCGCTGCTCGTGCATGTCTGGACGCGATGTTAAGGAGGATTCCCACCGCAACGAGCTGGACGACGAGATTCGAGCCTCCGTAGGAGACGAACGGCAGCGGGATTCCGGTCAGCGGCGCGAGCCCGAGCACCGCCGCGAGGTTGATCACCGCCTGCCCGCAGACGAGCGCCGTGAGCCCCGCCGCGAGCCGGGCGCCGAACGGATCGGCGCACTGGAGCGCGATCCGCAGTCCGGCCCACGCGAAGGCGGCGTACGCGGCGATCACGATCGTGACGCCGACGAGGCCGAGCTCCTCGCCGACGATCGCGAAAATCATGTCCGTGTGCGCTTCCGGGAGGTAGAAGATCTTCTGGACGCCCTGGCCGAGGCCGACGCCGAAGATCCCGCCCGAGCCGAGCCCGATCATCGCCTGCACGGTCTGGAAGCCTGCGCCCTGCGCGTCGTGCCACGGATTGAGGAAGCTGAAGAAGCGGACGCGGCGATAGGGCTCGATGTAGATCGCGGCCAGCCCCAGCGCGGTGATGATCGCGGTGCCGCTGACGAGTACGCGCATCGGCGTTCCCGAGACGAGCAGGATCGCGAGCATCATCACGACGATCGCGATCACCGTGCCGAGGTCGGGCTCGATAATGATCAGCGCCGCGAACACGCCGAACAGAAGCCCGATCGGCCGCCAGAGCTCCTGTAGCGACTGCGGCGGCTTGCGGCGTGCGAGGTACGAGGCGAGCCAGATCGCGAGCGCCAGCTTGGCGAGCTCGGAGGGCTGGAAGACGGCGGGGCCGAACGAGATCCAGCGCCGCGCGCCGTTGACGGCCGGGCCGATCGCGAGCACCGCGGCGCAGAGCGCCATCGACACGACGATCAGCCCCGGCGCGAGCAGCCGCAGGCGCCGGTAGTCGAAGCGCGACGCGATGATCAGGAGCACGATCCCGAGCACGGCGTAGGTGCCCTGGCGCTTGAGGTACGACATCGGATCGCCGTTGCCGAGCGCTGCGGACGCCGAGGTCGCGCTGTAGACCATCACGAGTCCGAAGGCGACGAGCCCGAGGGTGACGAGGATGAGGAGGTGCCACTCGAGCTGACCTTTCTTCATTCAGACCAGGTTCGCCACGAGCCTCCTGAAGTCCTCGCCCCGCTGCTCGAAGTTCTCGTACTGGTCGTAGCTCGCGCAGGCGGGTGAGAGGAGGACGACGTCGCCCGCAACTGCCGCCGCCGCTGCAAGGCCGACCGCCGTGGCGAGATCGCCCGCCTGGATGCCGTCGATCGCCGCGGCCAGTACGCTCGCGGTCTCGCCGATCAGATAGACGCCGCGGACGTTCGGCCCGATCGCCGCGGCTAGGGGCGCGTAGTCCTCGCCCTTGCTCGAGCCGCCGAGGATCAAGTGCACGGGATCGGCGGAGTACGCCGCGAGCCCTCGCCTGGCCGCGGCGACGTTCGTCGCCTTCGAATCGTTCACCCAGCGCACGCCCTCGCGCTCGGCGACGAGCTCGAGCCGGTGCGGGACGCCGGGGAACGTGGCGAGCGCCTCGGCGATCTGCTCGTCGTAGATCCCGAGCGCGCGGGCGGCGGCGGTCGCGGCGGCGGCGTTTTCCCGGTTGTGCGCGCCGCGGATCAGCGGCTCGGCGGGGAGCGGATCGTCGGCGTGGAACTCGATGCGGCGGCCCCGACCCGGCACCGGGGGGAACCCGCGCGGGACGACGGCAGTGTCGTCCTCCGTCTGGTTCTCGAAGATCCGCAGCTTCGCGTCGCGGTAGGCCTCGGCCGTGCCGTGACGGTCGAGGTGGTCGGGCTCGAGATTCAGGAGCACCGCGACGCGGCAGCGAAGCGTGTCGATGTCCTCGAGCTGGAACGACGAGAGCTCACAGACGACGAGGCCGTCGTCTGCAGCGCTGAGCGGCCGGCCGACGTTCCCCGCGGTGGGCACGCCTAGGATCGCGCCGAGCAGCTCGGTCGTCGTGGTCTTCCCGTTTGTGCCGGTGACGCCGACGAGCTCGAGTCCGAGCAGCCGATAGGCGAGCTCGACCTCGCTCCACACCGGAATCCCGCGCGAGCGCGCGACGCGTACGAGCAGCTGCCCGCCGGGCACCCCCGGGCTCTTCACCAGCACCTCGACGCCGTCGAGCAGACCGGTGTCACCGTCGTTCCCGAGCGTCCGGTCGGCGCGGACGACCTCCACCCCGCGCCGCTCGAGCAAGGCGGCTGCGTTCTGACCGGAGCGCGCCATTCCGAGCACGAGCGCGCGCTTCACGGCCGGAAGTAGTAGCGGTAGTAGAGCGCGAAGCCAGCCGAACAGAGGATCCCGCACAGGATCCAGAAGCGCACCATGATCTTTGTTTCCGACCACGCCTTCATCTCGAAATGGTGGTGGATCGGCGTCATCAGGAACACGCGGCGGCCGTAGTAGCGGAAGCTGATCACCTGGATGATCACCGAGAGCGCCTCGATCAGGAAGATGCCGCCGATCAGCAGCAGCAGGAACTCGGTCTTCGTCATGATCGCGAAGCCGGCGAGCGCGCCGCCGATCGCCATCGAGCCGGTGTCGCCCATGAAGACCTCGGCGGGGAAGGCGTTGTACCAGAGGAAGCCGACCGTGCCTCCGATCAGCGCCGCGGCGAGAATCGCGAGGTCGAGCGGGCGCGGCTCGCGATGCGAGGGCGGGCCGGACCGAATGTAGGTGATCACGCTCATCGCCATGAAGGTGAACACGGAGATGATCCCGGTGCCGGCCGCGAGCCCGTCGACGCCGTCCGCGAGGTTCACGCCGTTTGCGGCGCCGGCGATGATCAGGAAAAGGAACGGGTACCAGGCCCAGCCGAAGCTGAGGTGCCAGTCGAACACCGGCAGCAGGATCGTCGTCGAGAGGCCCGCGTGGTTCGCGCCCCAGCCGACGCCCGCGGTGATCACGAGCAGGCCGATCAGCTTCCAGCGGCCGCGCAGGCCGAGTGAGCGGCGGTGGCGCACCTTGAGGAGGTCGTCGAGGAAGCCGAGCGCCGCGCAGGCGACGGTGCAGAAGAGCACGGTGGCGCCGGCGATCGTGTACTCCGAGAGCGCCAGGAACGCGACGCTCATCGACCCCATGATCAGGAGGCCGCCCATCACAGGCGTGCCCTGCTTCGCGGCGTGCCTCGGGCCCTCTTCGCGGATCTGCTGGCCGAACTCGTTCCGGCGCAGGAACTCGATCAGCTTCGGGCCGAGCGCGATCGAAATGACCAGGGCGACGATGCCTGCAATCAGGACTCGGACCATTAGGACGCGACGTTCGCCAGGCCCGCGGCGATGCCTTCCAGGGCCAGTGCACGAGCGCCCTTGACGAGGACACAGTCGCCCGGCTGGAGGAGGTCGCGCAGAAGACCCGCGGCCTGGTCGGCGCCCGCGACCCAGCTGCCGCCGTAGACCTGGGCCCGCGGGCCGACGGCGACGACCACGTCGATCCCGGCCTGCCCGATCGCGAGCGCGACCTCGCGATGCGCCTCGGCGGAGTAGTCGCCGAGCTCGGCCATCTCGCCCAGGACGGCGATCGTGCGCCGGCCCGCCGCGCGCTCGCGCAGGTGCTCGAGCGCAGCCCGCATCGAGACGGGATTTGCGTTCCAGGAGTCGTTGATCAGAAGACCGCCGCCTGGAAGGGGAAGCTCCTGGTTGCGCCAGTCGGCGAACGCGATCGCCGAGGCGCCCTCTCCTGCCTGCTCGAGTGGCAGTCCGAGCGCCCGATACGCGGCGAGCGCATAGAGCACATTCTCGGCGAGGTGGCGCATGGTGAAGTTGACCTCGATCGTGCCGAGCGAGGTGACGACGCGAGCGTGGTCGCCCGAGGGCTCGAACGCCTCGAGGCGGACGTCCTCGCCGACGCGAACGACGGTGAGGTCGTCCCTGGCCACGGGGAAGTCGGCGGGCACGATCGCGGTTCCGCCCGGCGGCAGCGCCTCGATGAGCTCGGCCTTCGCGCGGCGGACGCCGTCGACCGTGCCGACCTTCTCGAGGTGCACCGGGCCGATCGAGGTGATCACGCCGAGCTCGGGTCGGGAGAACGCAGCGAGCGCCGCGATCTGGCCGAAGCCGCGCATTGCGAGCTCGAGGATGCAGATCTCCGTGTCCGGCTCGACACGGCAGAGCGTGAGCGGAACGCCGATCTCGTTGTTGTAGCTCGACTCGGCGGCGACGGTGCGAGCGTGCGGAGCGCATAGGGCTTCGAGGATGTCCTTGGTCGTCGTCTTCCCCATCGAGCCGGTGATCGCGACGAAGGTCGCCGCGCTGCGGTCGCGGACGAGGCCGCTGATTAGGGCGAGCGCCTCGTGCGCGTCTGCAGGGACGAGCGTGGCCGTGGCGCCGCGCGCGCGGGCGTCGTCGAGAAACGCTGTTCCGGCGCCGATCGCGACGAAGAGGTCGCCGGGCTCGATCCGGCGCGAGTCGACCTGCAAGCCGGTGATCTCGTCTCCGGCCGTCTCGAGCCTGCCGAGCCCCGCAAGCTCGTCCACCGGCAGCGGAATCATGCTGCGGCCCCGAGCCGGCGCAGGGCCTCGCGAGCGACCTCGCGGTCGTCGAACGGCACCTTGCGGTCGGCGAGCTCCTGGCCCTGCTCGTGACCCTTGCCGGCGATCAGGACGACGTCGCCGTCTGCCGCGAGCTCGATAGCGCGGCCGATCGCCGCGGCGCGGTCAGGCTCGACCTCCGCGGTGGGTGCGCCGGCGACGATCTCCTCGATGATCGCCAGCGGATCCTCGCTGCGCGGGTTGTCCGAGGTGACGATCACGCGGTCGGCGAGAGCTGCCACGGCCCGGCCCATCAGTGGTCGCTTGCCGCGGTCGCGGTCGCCGCCGCAGCCGAAAACGCAGATGAGGCGGCCCGAGGCCAGGTCACGCGCGCTACGCAGGACGTTGTCCAGCGCCTCCGGCGTGTGCGCATAGTCGACGATCACTGCGAACGGCTGTCCCTCGTCCACGGCTTCAAAGCGGCCGGGCACGCCCCGCAGCGAGGCGATCCCGTGCGCGACGGCGGCGTCCTCGAGCCCGAGCAGGCGCGCGGCGGCAACGGTGCCGAGGACGTTCTCGATGTTGAAGCGACCGCGCAAGGGTGTGGTGACGTCGAGGCCGTCGGCGGTGAAGCGGGCTCCCCCCGACGTGACCTCGAGCGCGTCGGCCTGAACGTCCGCGTCGTCCGCAAAGCCGAAGGTGACGAGCGTGCCGCCGTCCGCCCGCAGCTCGTCGGCGAGGCGCCTGCCCCACGCGTCGCCGATGTTCACCGCCGCCGGCGATGTCCCGAAGAGGCGCCGCTTCGACTCGAAGTAGTCGTCCATCGTGCCGTGGAAGTCGAGGTGATCCTGGCTCAGGTTCGTGAACACGAGCGTCGCGAAGCGCGTGCCGTCGAGACGGCCGAGCGCGGAGGCGTGCGACGAGGCCTCGATCGCGCAGCTGCGGTCGCCGACGTCGAGCATCTCGCGGAACGTGCGTTGGAGGTCGATCGCCTCGGGCGTCGTCCGTTGCACCGCGCGTCGCTCGCCGCCGACGCGGCACTCGATCGTGCCGACGAGGCCGGGGCGCCGGCCGGCAGCCGCGAGGACCGCGAAGAGGAGAAAGGCGGTCGTCGTCTTCCCGTTCGTGCCGGTGACGCCCGCGACGGCGAGCTCCTCCGTCGGATCGCCGAAGAAGGCCACGGCCGCACGGGACATCGCAGCGCGCGCGTCGGCGACGATCAGCTGCGGCGCCGGGAGGTCTAGGCGCCGTTCGACGACGAGCGCGACGGCGCCGTTCGCCACCGCTTCGGGCGCGAAGTCGTGCCCGTCGGAGCGCGCGCCGGGAATGCAGAAGAAGAGGGAGCCCGGCTCGACGAGGCGCGCGTCGTAGGCAAGCTCGCGCACGTCCGCCGGCGCCGGAGCGGCGACCTCGAGCGGAGCGAGCGCTTGGGCCAGGCGCTCCAGTTCCATCGATTCAGCCTACCCCGGCAAGCCGACAGGGCCGCCGAGAGCGGTTTCAGAATCGGCACAGACCTGACACAGACGCGTGCGAATTTCTCGCCTACTCTCTCTTCCCCCGTGGGTGGGTGGGGGATTGGGATGGGTCCTCGTGACGTCCCTACTTCGTGCCGGTGGTGGCCGGCGCGTCCGGCGGGACTTCGAGGTACTGCATGTCGAACTGCGCGATCTGCGAGAACGCGGGCGCTGCGACGACACCGCCCCAGATCGCGCCGTGCGGCTCGTCGACCATCACGAGGATCACGAGCTTCGGCCGCGAGGCCGGCACCATCCCGACGAACGACGCGACGTACCGCGACGACGAATAGCCGCCGTGCCCGTCAGGCTTCTGCGCGGTGCCCGTCTTCCCGGCGACCTTGTAGCCGGGCACCGCCGCCAACGTGCCCGTGCCCTCCGAGACCACGTCCTCGAGCATCGACTTGATCTGGGCGGAAACCGTCGGCGTGACAAGCCGCCGCCGCTTCAGCTTCGGCGCCGCGCCGCCCGAGAGATGGTCGACGAGATGCGGCTCGACCCAGACGCCGTTGTTCGCCATCGCCCCGTAGACCGACGCCATCTGAATCGGCGTCACGCCGATGCCCTGTCCGATCGGGACATTGCCGATCGTCGAGCCCGACCACAGGTTCACCGGCAGCACGATGCCCTGGCTCTCGCCCGGGAAGTCGATGCCCGTCGGCTTCCCGAACCCGAACTTCGTGATCCACGACGCGAGCTGATCCTTGCCGAGCCGCTCGGCGAGCGTGATCGCACCGACGTTCGACGAGTGCGAGAGGATCTGCGCCACCGTCAGCCGCTCCGTGCCGCGCTTCTCGGCGTCGTGGATCGTGCGGTCGGCGACGCGGATCGAATAGGGAAGCGTGAACGCCGTGCTCGGATTCACCAGCCGCTCGGAAAGCACGCCCGCGACGGTGACGAGCTTGAACGTCGAACCCGGCTCATACACGTCCAGAACGGCGTGGTTGTCCTGCAGCCGCTGCGGGACGCTGGAAAAGTTGTTCGCGTCGTACCCGGGCGCCGACGCCATCGCCAGCACCGCGCCGGTGTGCGGGTCGAGCACGATCGCCGTCGCGCTCTTCGCGCCCCACTTGGCCAGCGTCTGGCGCAGGACGAGCTCTGCGTTCGCCTGAATCGTGTGATCGATCGTCAGAAACGCGTTGCGGCCCTCGCGCTCGGGCGTCTGGCTGACCACATCGATTGCGCGGCCGAACGGATCCTTGACGATCGTCTCCTTGCCGGGTGCGCCCGAAAGCGTCTTGTCGAGCTGGAGCTCGAGCCCCGCAAGACCGTGATTGTCGACGCCCGCGAAGCCGAGCACCTGCGAGGCGACGGTGCCCTGCGGGTACGTCCGCCGTTCCTCGGGATAGAAGCCGAGACCGCTGATTCCCAGCTTCGCGAGTGCCGAGGCCTTCGCCGGATCGGCTTTGCGGGCGAGGTAGACGAAGCCGTGGGTCTTGTCGGCGAGGTCCGGATACAGCGTCGCCGGCGCGATCCCGAGCGCGTGCCCCGCGGCGAGCGCGACGGCGCGTGGATCGTGGATCTGGCGCGGATCGGCGTACACGGTCGTGTCCTGCTCGCCGATCGCGAGCTGGAGGCCGGTTCGGTCGTAGATCGTGCCGCGACCGGCCGGGACGACAACCGTCTCCCGGTGCTGGGACGCGGCCATCCTGGACAGCGATGCGGCCTGCACTCCCTGGAGCCAGACCGCGCGCGCCAGCGTCCCGGCGAGGGCGAGGACGAGGACGGCGAGGAGCAGGCGGATCCGGCGGTTGACCTGCCTCCGGCTCACTTGGCCCGCGGCCCGAGCTCCACGTAGCTCGTGTCGGTGGACGGCGCGGGCACGTACCCGAGCTTCACCCTCGCGAGCGCCTGGATCTTCGGCGCCGCCGCCGCGCTCGACAGCTGCGCGGCGAGTGCGTCGTTCTGGGCGATCAGGTTCGCGCGCTCCCGGCCGAGGTGATCGAGGCCGATGTTCAGCTGCAGCACGGCGACGTTCATCGCGACGACGCCCGCGAGCAGGACGCCGAGCACCACGATCCAGACGATCCCACCCGCGACCCGACGCTGCGGCTTGGCTGAGGCACGCGGCTTCGTCTGCGCGCGCGGACGCGTCCGGACGGCCGGAGTCTCGTTTGGCGCTGCACTGGACCAGGCAGCCATGGCTATGCCTTCACCGCCGCCCTCATCCGCGCAGAGGCCGCGCGCGGATTCGCCGCAATCTCGTCGGGCGACGGGCGCACCGGCCGGCGCTGAAGCGCGCGCAAGACCGGCTCGTGCCCGCAGACGCAGACCGGGAAGTCCGGCGGACAGATGCAGCCGCGCTCGCCCTCGCGCAGGAACGTCTTCACGATCCGGTCCTCGAGCGAGTGGAAGCTGATCACGCAGAGCCGCCCGCCCGGCCGCAGCATCTCGAGCGCGGCGGGCAGCGCCTCCTCGAGGGAGCGCAGCTCGTCGTTGACCGCGATCCGCAACGCCTGGAAGACACGCTTCGCCGGATGACCCTCGCCGAAGCGGGCCGGCGCCGGAATCGCCGCGCGAATCGTGTCGACGAGGTCGCCCGTCCGCTCGAACGGCCGCTCGCGCCGCCTGCGCACGATCGCCCTCGCGATCTGCTTCGCGTAGCGCTCCTCGCCGTAGCGGTGGAAGATGGTCTGCAACTCGCGCTCGTCGAGCTCGTTCACGAGCTCCCGCGCCGAAGTCTCCGCGGAGGGATCCATGCGCATGTCGAGCGGGGCATCGGATGCGTACGAGAACCCGCGCTCGGGCCGGTCGAGCTGCATGCTCGAGACGCCGAGGTCGAGCAGGATCGCATCGGCCTCCACTCCGTTCGAGGCGAGCTGCTGGAGCACCGTCGAGAAGTTCCCGCGGAGCAGGCGCGTCTGGACGCCGCCGGCGTGGCTGCGGAAGCGCTCGTAGTACGGCTTCACGGCCGGGTCCTGATCGACGGCGATGAAGCGGCCGGAGCCTTGCAGGTCGGCGCCGAGCAGGCGTGCGTGACCGCCCGCGCCGAAGGTGCCGTCGACGACCGTCTCGCCGGGGCGCACCGCGAGCGCCTCACGCACCTCCTCGGCGAGGACGGGGACGTGATCAGTCGCGCTTGGCTGCAAGACGTTCGGCAACATGCTCTGCGCTCCCTTCTACTTCCTTGAGCTGCTCACGCCAGGTCGTGCGGTCCCAGATCTCGAGGTGGTCGAACACACCGGCGACGACGACGTCCTTGCCGAGCTTGGCGCTCTCGCTGAGCGCGGCCGGGATCATCACGCGGCCCTGCTTGTCGAGCTCCGCCTCGGTCGCGCCGGAAAAGAAGTGGCGCGCCATCAGGCGGCCCTCGCGGCTGAGCGGATCGAGCGTGCGAAGCTGCGTGTCGACCAGCTGCTGCCAGTCGGTGCGCGTGAAGGCGTAGAGGCAGCCGTCGAGCCCGCGCGTGACGACGACGCCGTCGACGAACGCCTGCCGGAACTTGGCCGGCAGCGTGAGGCGGTTCTTGTCGTCGATCGTGTGCTCGTACTCGCCGAGAAGCATGCGGGGGCGCCTTTCTCGATCTCCACTTTCCCCCACTGTAGTCCACCATTCCCCACAACGCAACCCCCGCGCCCCAACCTTTTCGATCGTGCATGCTTGGCCCATGACCGACCGCGCCGAACGAGCCCTGAGCTTCGAGCGAGTCGCCGAGGAGTACGACCGCGGCCGGCCGGGCTACCCCGCCGACGTGCTCGACCTCCTCCCCGTCCCCGCGACGGCGACCGTGCTCGATCTCGCGGCGGGAACCGGGAAGCTCACGCGGGTCCTCGCGCCGCGCTACCGGCGGGTGATCGCCGTCGAGCCGCTCCCCGGAATGCGGGCGATCATCTCGCGCCACGCGCCGAACGCAGAGGTGCTCGACGGTCGGGCCGAGGCGATCCCGCTCGGGGACGGCGAAGTCGGTGCCGTGTTCGTCGCCCAGGCGATCCACTGGTTCGCGAACGACACCGCGATCGCCGAGATCGCCCGCGTGCTGGAGCCCGGAGGCGTGCTCGCGGTCGTCCGCAACGAGGTGGACGACGAGGCGCCCTCACCGCTGCCGGACGCCTATCGCGAGCGGATGCGTGTGCTGTTCGAGAACCGGACGTATTCGGAGACAGAGTGGTCCGACGCGATCGCACGCGGCCCGTTCGGCGAGATCTCGCACGGAGACGTCGAGCACGAGCAGGTGTCGAACCGCGAGGGCGTCCTTGCCTTCGCCGTCTCGCTGAGCCTCATCGCCCATCTCCCAGACGATGAGCGGCGGCGTGTGATGGACGAGCTCGGCGCGCTGCTACCCGAGGGCGAGTACCGGTTCTCGATGCGCACCGAGGTCAGCTGGGCGGTTCGTCAGAGCTCGGCGCCGGAGAGCTGACCCTCGTACGGGCCTTGCCCGGTCATCACCGCGGCGCCGCAGCGGGCAGCAACGGCAACCGCCTCCGCTGCGTCGTCCCCTCGAGCAAGCGCAAACGTGAGCGCGGCGGTGAACGAGTCTCCGCAGCCGTAGGCGTCGGACACGGGGCCGGGTAGCGGCGCTGCGCGATACGGGCCGCCGGGCTGCGTCCAGCCTCCGAGCGAGCCGGAGGTCGTCACGACGAGCTTCGGCGGAGGGTCGAGGTCGCCCGGGTGAAAGCGCTCGCCGTCGTCCTCGCCGCTGCCGACGAGCGCGTCGAGCTCGACCGCGCCCTGGCGCAGCGTCGGCAGCTCGCGGGCGACCCCGACGAGCGTGCGCGCCCGCCGCGCCGCGAGCAGCACGTCGACGTCACCGCTGATGAAGAGCGCCGCGTCGTGGCCGAGCAGATCCTCGGGCCGAACGCGCGCCGGCCGGAGCTTGTCGCCGAGCACCGTGATCGTCCGCTCCCCGACGGCGTCGATGTAGACGAAGCCGCGCCTGGTCGAGCGCGCCGTCTTCTCTGCCCGCACGGTAACGCCCAGCTCCGTCAGGCGCTCCTTCGAGCGGTGGCCGAGCTCGTCGTCGCCGAGCACGGTGTAGAAGACGCACTCGCCGTTCAGCTTGGCGAGCTGTACCGCCGCGACGGCGCCGCCGCCGCCCGGCTCCTCCCACGTCTCCTCCGCATGGATGATCTCGCCCGGCGCCGGCACGTGGTCGACGCGGGCGAACTCGATCCATTCGACGTGGCCCGTGACTACGACCTTCATTCCCGCAGTCTCACATCTCGACGCCGCGGTGCGTTACCCCCGATGATGGAAGTCGTGACAGTCCCGCCGTTCGAGCGTTTCTACGACGAGAACCGCGACGCCGTGTTCGGGCTGCTCGCGCGTCGGCTCGGGCGCGCCCGCGCCGAAGATGCGTTCCAGGACACCTTCCTCCGCGCGCTGCGCGCATACGACCGCCTCGAGCACGGCCGGCACCTGCGCGCCTGGGTGCTGACGATCGCCGAGCGGATCGCGATCGACGAGTACCGCAAACCAAATGCTCATGAGCACAAGGAGATCGAGATCGAGGCGCCGCCGGAGCCGGAGGCGGCCTACGCCGAGCTCGCGGACCTGACCGACCGGTTGCCACCGACCGAGCGCGCCGCCGTCGTGCTGCGATACGGCTACGACCTCTCCTACGACCAGATCGGCGCCGCGCTCGGCTCGAGTGAAGAGGCCGCGCGCCAGGCCGCGTCCTCCGGCGTTCGCCGGCTACGAAAAGAGGGAGCACTGTGAACACCGTCTCGCCCGAGCTCGACCGCCGCTTCCGCGACGCCGCCGCCGCCTCCGGGCTGCTCGACGTCGCCTATGACCTCGTCGACACGCCGGTCGGGCCGCTGCTCGTCGCCGTCTCCGGGCGCGGCCTCTGCAAGATCTCGTTCGATCCCGACGACCGGATCGAGCCGCTCGCGCGCGCGTACGGGACGCGGGTGCTCCGCTCCGCGAAGCCGATCGACCCGGTGCGCCGCCAGCTCGACGAGTACTTCGAGGGGACGCGCCAAGACTTCGAGCTGCCGCTCGACCTCGTCGTGAATCCGTTCTATGCGGAGGTGCTCGACGAGCTCGCCCGCGTCCCGTACGGCGAGACGACCACCTACGGCGCGCTCGCAGCGTGCACCGGCCGGCCGAAGGCGGCGCGCGCGATCGGCACTGTGATGCACAACAATCCGGTGCCGATCGTCCTGCCCTGCCACCGCGTGATCGGCTCGACCGGGAGCCTCACGGGCTATGGCGGCGGCCTGCCGACGAAGAAGTTCCTGCTCGAGCTCGAGCAGGGCGGGAGACTTTTCTAGCTCTCTTCGAGCTTCAGCGCGGCGGAGTTGATGCAGTAGCGGTTGCCCGTCGGCGCGGGGCCGTCGGGAAAGACGTGGCCGAGGTGCGAATCGCAGCTCGCGCAGAGCACCTCGGTGCGGCTCATGCCGTGGCTCACATCGGTCTCCTCCGCGACTGCTTCGTCGCTGGCCGGCGCGTAGAACGCGGGCCAGCCGCAGCCGGAGTCGTACTTGGCCTCGGAGGTGAAGAGCTCCGCGCCGCACGCGCCGCAGTGGTAGGCGCCGGGCTCGAAGACGTGGTCGTACTCGCCGGTGAACGGCGCCTCGGTGCCGGCGCGGCGCAGCACGGCGTACTGCTCCGGAGTCAGGAGCTCGCGCCACTCCTCGTCGGTGCGGACGACTTTCTCGGTCATGGTGTCTCCAGGTTGTGTCGGCGGATCGGGTAGCCGAGCAGGCCCCAGGCGGACACGGCCAAGACGGCCGCGAGCCCCCAGGTCACGAACGCCGCGACGAACGCGTTCGCACCGAACGCGAAGATCGCGCCGGCGCCCAGGAGCACGAGCGAACCGAGAGTCGTGACCGCACAGGAAGCTCTCCGCATGCACCCAGAATAGCCGCCGGAGGGTCTGTGGCAGACCCCCGATCGGGTACGCGCTTCTCCCGATGCGGGCGGAGCCGCGCGCGCCTAGATTCGGTGTCAGGAGGTACGTCATGTCTACTCTCACTCCGCTTCGCCGAACGACGCATGTGCCACCGCGGTTCGCCAGGCGCAACGAGACCACACCCCGCGAGGCTCCAAGGCTCGCCTGGCGGATCTTCCACGCCGTTCAGACGGTGTGGCTCGCGACGATGGTCGTACTGGCGATCGTCTCCGGGCCGTTCATCGGCGCTTTCGTGCTGTGGCTCGTCGGCGCGGCCGTGATCGCCACGCTCGGCTTCGGCTACCGCGAGATCGTGCTGTACGACTATCCGTCGAGGAGCTTGTAGCCCACTCCCCAGACGTTGACCACGTAGGGCGCGTGGCCGTCGCGCGCGAGCTTGCGGCGCAGGCGCGAGGCGTGTGAATCCAAAGTGCGTGTCCGGCCGAGAGACCTGAAGCCCCAGACCTCGCGCAGGAGCTGCTCCTTGGTGAACACGCGGTACGGATCGGACGCGAGCTTCACGAGCAGTTCGAGCTCCTTGCCCGCGAGCACCACGACTTCGCCGGCGAGGGTCACCCGCCGCGTTGTCCGGTCGATCCGCAGCTCGCCGACGACAAGGCGGTCGTGGGGCGAGACGCGCCGCAGCAGCGCGCGGATCCGGGCGAGCAGCTCCTCGTAGGCGAACGGCCGCGCCAGCACGTCGTCGGCGCCGTCGTCGAGCGCGCGGATCCGGTCGACGCCCGGCCCGCCGAGCACGATCACGGGCAGGTCGTGGCCCGCGCGGCGCAACACCCGACAGTCCTCGACGCTCGGCAGCAGCGCGAGGTCGATCTGCACCGCCGCGTCGAAGCGCCGGACGACCTCGAAGCCGTCATTCTCGAGATGACGCTCGAGCCGGACTTCGGGCTCGAGCATGAGCAGCGCGGTCGACATGCAGGCGAACCTAGCGCCGCGCCCGCGCCCCGCCTAGATGTCTTTTCGCGCGAAACTGCGACGAACGATCTACAAACGGCCGGAACGGACCACGGCCCAAAGGAGCCGGAACAGCACGAGCGTCGAGAGCGCAAAACCGGCCAGCGCAATGACGTTGACGCCGAGCGCGTGCGGCCCGCCCTTCGCGAACGCCGCCAGCACCGCAGACCCGAGAAAGCCGGCGGCGACGACCAGCGCCACGACGAGCCGATTGAAAGACTCCTGCATGCTCGCCATGAACTCGTCGAGCGCGATGTGGCGGAAGCCGACCTCGATCTGCCCGTCCCGCATCTCCTCGAGGATGTCGTGCACCTGGTAGGGCAGCTCGAGCGCGATCTGCGACAGGGCGAGCGCCTCCTTCCGCGCCCGCCGCGCGACGCGATCGGGAGTGAACCGCTCGCGCATCAGGTCGCGCGCGAACGGCTTGGCGACCTCGAACACGTTGAAGTCGGCGTACAGCTCGGCGCCGACCGACGCGAGCGTGGCGATCGCCTTGTCGAGCATCAGGAACCGCGACGGCAGGTGCAGGTTCACCGTGTAGATCAGCTGGAACGCCTCGCGGATCACCTGCATCGGATCGATCTCGGCGAGGCTCGCGCCGTAGTAGCGGTAGTAGAGCTCGCGCAGCTCGGTGCGGAACTGCTCCTCGTTCTCCTTCGGGTACTGGACGCCGAGATCGGTGAGCCGCTTCGGCAGCGCGTCGACGTTCTCCGTGGCAGCGTCGATGAAGAGCCGGGTCGCCGCGGACATGTCCGAGTCGGTCAGCTTGCCGACCGCGCCGAAGTCGACGAGCCCGATCCGCTCCGGCCCGAGCACGAGGATGTTCGCCGGGTGCGGGTCGCCGTGGAAGAAGCCGTGGCGGAAGATCATCGTCATCCACGTCTCGGTGACGAGGTACGCGAGCCGGCGGCGCTCCTCGAGCGTGAAGTCGTCGCCGATGTCCGCGAGCTGCGGCCCCTCGAGCATCTCGAGAGTGAGCACGCGCGAGCCCGTGTAGCTCCAGTAGACCTTCGGCACCTCGACGTGCGGGTGACCGGCGAAGTTGCGGCGGAAGGCCTCGGCGTTGCGCGCCTCGAGCCGATAGTCGAGCTCGTGCCGGATCTGGCGTGAGAACTCGTCGACGAGCGCGGCCGGGTCGACGAACTCCAGCGCCTTCACGCGCTCGCGCACGAGCTTCGCCGCCTGCATCATCAGCGCGAGGTCGGCGTCGATCTGCTTCGGCGCTTCGGGACGCTGCACCTTCACCGCGACGCGCTTGCCGTTCGGGAGCACCGCGCGGTGCACCTGGCCGATCGAGGCGGACGCGATCGGCGTCGGCTCGAACTCCAGGAATGCCTGCTCGATCGTGAGCCCGAGCTCCTCGTGCACGACCTCCTGGACCTGCTCGAACGGAAACGGCGTGACGTCGTCCTGGAGGCCGCGGAGCTCGGCGATGATGTCCGGCGGCAGGACATCGGGCCGCATCGAGAGCACCTGGCCGAACTTGACGAAGGTCGGGCCGAGCTCGTCGAGCATCTCGCGCAGGTGGACGCCGCGCTGCGAGCGGTCGCCGTTCTCCGACACCGTGGAATGGCGAAACGGCAGGCGATCGGTGACGCGATGGGTCTCGAAGAAGTAGCCGAAGCCGTGCTTGGCCGCGACCTGTGCGATCTCCGAGAGCCGACCGAGGTTACGCTGCGTCGAGCGGGTCGCCATGGCGTCAGTGTGACACGGGAGGCGCAGTGCGTTGGTTCCAGGCATTCGTCGACGCCACGAACGTCTTCTACGACCATCTCGCCTCCGTGCGCTGGACGCCGCTCTTCATCGCGCTCGGCCTCTTCTTCGCACGGACGGTGCTGCGGACGATCGCGTGGCGGAACATCCTGCGCGCGGCCTATCCCGGAGTGCGCGTGCGCTGGTGGCCGGTCTTCGGCTCGTACGTCGCGGGAATCGGCGTCAACGCGATCATCCCGGCGCGCGTCGGCGACGCGGTCAAGGTCGCGCTCGTCAAGCAGCGGATCGACGGGGCGAGCTACGCCACCGTCGCGGCGACGCTGATCGTCGAGACGCTGTTCGACTTCTTCGTCGCGCTCGGCCTCTTCGTTTGGGCGCTCTCACTCGGCGTCCTCCCCGGCCTGCACGTGCTGAAGCAGCTGCCGTCGATCGACTGGTCGTGGCCGCTGAGTCATCCGCGCGCCGGCGCGATCGGAGGCGGTGTCCTGCTCGTCCTGCTCGTGATCGGCGGGATCTGGGCGCGGCGCCGGGCGATCGCGTTCTGGGCGCGCGTGCGGCAGGGCTTCGCGATCCTCGGCACACCGTGGCGCTACCTGTTCCAGGTCGTCTCGTGGCAGGCCGCGAGCTGGGTGCTGCGGATCTGGAGCCTCTACTACTTCCTGAAGGCGTTTCGGATCACGGCCAGTATCCACAACGCGCTGCTGACCCAGGTCGTGCAAAGCCTCTCGACGCTGTTCCCGATCACGCCCGGCGGCGCCGGTACCGAGCAGGGCCTGATCGTCTATGTCTTCCGCGGTCACGAGGCGGCGACCGCGGTGCTCAGCTACAGCGTCGGGATGAAGATCGCGCAGACGGCGTTCAACGTCGTGCTCGGCTTCGCGATACTGGCGCTGATGGTGCGCACACTCAGCCCGCGGCGCGCGCTCGCCAAGTCCGGAGAAGCGGAGCCGGACGGTGACTGACGTGCGCCCGACACTGTTCGAGTTCGCAGGCGGGGAAGCGGCATTCCTCGCTCTCGCCAGAGCCCATCATGCGCGGTGTCTCGCCGATCCCGAGCTGAATCATCCGTTCTCGCACGACGACCAGCACCCGCAGCACGTCGAGCGCCTCGCGGCGTACTGGGCCGAGGTGATGGGCGGGCCGCCCGCCTATTCGCAGAGCTGCGGCGACGAGTCCGGCATCCTCGAGATGCATGCCCATAACGGCGACATGAGCGATCTCGGCGAGCGCTTCCTCGACTGCTTCGTCCGTGCGATGGACGACGCCGAGCTCCCCGCCGATCCCGAGTTCCGCGACGCGATGCGCGCGTACATGCGCTGGGCCGTGGACAACGTGCTGGTCTACTCGCCCGTGGACGCCGTCGTCCCGTCACAGGCCGCGATGCCGCACTGGGACTGGGACGGGCCTCAGCTCTTGCGCACGTAGAGCTTCCACGCGTAGTACTCGCGGAACGCAGTCGGGACGGTGGCCATGCGATGTGCGAGATGCAGCACGGCGTCCCAGTAGAGCGGCGAGAGGTTGTAGTGGCGGAGCGCCGCACGCTCGTCGGTGCGACCGCCGTTCGCCGCGAGCAGGTTGGCGGCGGCCAGGATCGCGTCGTGCGAGTCGTAGACGTCGCCGCCCAGCCCGTACTCGCGCCACGTCGCCGGCTCGAACTGCATCGGGCCCTGTGCGTCCGCCTTCGCCGTCGTGCGGGCGCGGCCGAAGTCGCTCTCGACGAAGTTGATCGCCGCGAGCAGCTCCCAGCGGATGCCGAACCGCCGCTGCGCCTCGCGGTAGAAGGAGAGGAGCCTGGCGGCGTGCCGCGCCGGCCCGACGCTGACGCCGCCGACCTGCGGCGGGCTCTGAGCCGAGAGCCTGTCGAGATCGCGGCGAACGGCGATGTCGTCGCGCTCGCCGGGCGCGAGCTTCACCACGGCCGCCGCCGCCTTCGCGTCGCGGGCCAGCGTGCGGATCACGAGCTGCCGGTCACGCGCCACGGCGACGAACCTCGCGCCCGTCGCCGTCCGCAGCGCGAGCTCGTCGGCGCGGAGGTGCTGGACGATCGCGGGTGGGCTCTGCACGCTAGGGAATCGACCGGTAGAGACGCAAGAACGAGCGACGGAAGCCGCGGGCCGGCCAGAAGCGCGACGAGAGCAGGTTCGTCTCGCGCCAGTCGGTGACCATCGTTGCGTACCCCTGCTCGTGCGCCCACGCGAACGCCGCGTCGGTCAGGGCGAGCCCGGCGCCCGAGCCGCGGACGTCCGGGAGGGTCGCTGCAAAGCCGAGGAGGGCGGCACGATCGGGTCGCGTAAGACCACGGTGCGTCGAGCCCTTCTCCGCAGAGACGAGCTCGAACGTCGCGACGACGCGTCCGTCCTGCTCGTACACGAGCTCGCCGAGCTCGGCGTTCACGATGTCGGCGTCGAGCATCGCGCGCAGCTCGTCCGGGTCCTCGTCGAGCTCGATGTCGCTGAAGACGGGCGCGAGCGCCTGGTGCTCGGTGATCAGCGGCACGAGCTGGAGGAGCGCCTCGATGTCGCGAGGCTCTGCGCGGCGAGTCCCGGGCGGCCACGCCCGCGCGTCCACCTCCTTGATCCCGTGTGCGTGCTGCGCGCCGAAGCTCAGCCGAAACCACGGGTCGACCTGGTCGTCGAGGGCCGGCACCAGGACGTAGTGGCGCGTTCGGCCTTCGTCGACCCACCGCGGCGCAGCGAACGCGTAGAGATCCCGGACGAGCTCGGGCTCGTCGACTGCGTACCCCGCGGACTCGACCCAGAGGTTCGCGCCCCACGTCTGATCGCTCTTGCGCGTCCCGAGCAGGAACCCGGCGACCCGGCCGTCGCGGAGCGCAACGGCGCCCGACGCGTGCTCGTCCATCCATAGCGCCGCCACCTCCGCGCGAGCAGCGTCCGGATCCTCGAAGCGTTCCGAGAGCAGCGGCTCGGCGACCCGGTGTTCCCGGTGCCGGGCTGCGAGCAGCGACCCCGCCGCGTCGAGGTGATCCTCCGCAAACGCCCTGATCTCGAGCGCGGGCCCTCTAGCCGAAGTGACCCCAGTGCGTGGCGATGATGAGGAGCACCGCGCCGATCGCGAGCGCGACGCCCGCAACGACCAACCGCGAGCTGCTCAGCTTGGGCGGCGCGACTTGCGCGAAGGCGAGCCATGCCCCGGCGAACGCGATCAGCAGAAAGCCCACCTCTGCGAGCCGAACGCCCGTGTGCACCTGGAGACCGAGAAGCGACTGCATGCGAGCCATTCTGCTCGCATCGTGGCACCTGTGTCCAGGGCCTTGTCGGCTCGCTCGTCGCCGGCGGCTCGTCTCGCGCGGTGCCGTAGGATCGCGCCGTGCCGTTCACGCTCAGGAACATCAAGGACGATCTGGAGGACATCGGCTCCAGGTTCGACGGCGCGCCAGACCTGGAGTTCCGTGCCGCCACCAAGGCGCTCGATCTCGAAAGATCGGGCCTGAGCTACCAGCGCGTCCCGCCCGGCTACCGCTTCCCGTACGGCCACACGCACGAGAAGCAAGAGGAGGTGTACGTGGTCCTGCGCGGGAGCGGGCGGATGAAGCTCGACGACGAGATCGTCGAGCTCAAGGAATGGGACGCGTTGCGCGTCCCGCCCGGTATGTGGCGAGGCTACGAGGCCGGGCCTGACGGCCTCGAGATCCTCGTCATCGGTGCGCCCAATCTCGGCGAGAATCCGCGCGAAGACGTCGACGGCCGGCGCGACTGGTGGGGTGACGAATAGCGACGAGGCGCCTGCCGAAGTGCCGCTACGGATAGACGACTTCCCGCTGTCCCTTCGTGCTGTGCATGGTCCAGAGCAGGTTGGCGAGCTGTTCGGGGTCGACGGTAGGCATCTCCCAGACCGGACCGCCCGCAGCTTTGGCCTTCTCCAGCTCGGCGTGGAAGGCACTGTTCTCGATGGCTGCACCGATGTAGAGCATGCCGACGTAGACGCCTTTCTCGGCTACCTCGGCCTGCAGGGCTTGCAGGTAGTTGCGCTGGGCGGCTTGTGCAGGACTGGGGCCGCTCATGTTCGGCAGGCCCTGCACGGTGCTGCCGCCCTGCGCGGTCAGGATGGCACCGTCGCCCTGCGCGAGCATGTGCGGCAGGAACTCCTGCACGAGTGCCAGCATCGTGTAGAAGATCAACGGCATGAACTTCTCGGCGTGCTGTGGAGTTAGGTTCGCTGCGGAAACGAACCCGGTGTTTGGGGTGGGTGCGTAGTACAGGGCGTCGAGGTTGCCGGCCTTGGCGCGAATCTGCTCGGCCAGTCGGGGCGTGGCACCGGTGTCGGAGAGGTCGGCTGTGATGACGTGCGCGGTAGCCCCGGCACCGGTCAGCTCATTGGCCAGACGGTCAAGAGGCTCCTCGCGGCGGCCCACCAGGGTGACGGCGTAACCCTCTCGCGCGTAGCGACGGGCGACAGCCTGGCCGAGACCGGGCCCGGCTCCGAACACAGCGATGGATCTGGACATGAGACTGCTCCGATCAGGGTCGAGGAAGCCACACAAGCGTGCGCCATGCCGTCGGCGGTTTGTCACTCTCTACTACGTAGGGCGAGGCTGAGATGCGGCCGGAGCAGGCCGCCGAGAAAGGAGTCGTGAAGATGACGCGATACCTGATTTCGTTCCCCAGCGGCGCGATGGACCACATCCCGGCTGAGGAGCTCCCCGCCGTGGGAGAGGCTGCTCATGCGGTGGTGCAGGAGGCCATGGACGCAGGCGTGTGGGTATTCGGCGGCGGGTTGGCCGAGAACGTGGAACCCGTCATGGTGGCCGGTGACGGGACGATCACCGCCGGCACCTACCCGCAGACCAAGGAGCTCAACGGAGGGTTCACGGTCCTCGACGTGGCCTCTCGGGAGGCAAGCCTTCAACTGGGCCGCGAAGATCGCGGCCGCCTGCCGCTGTGCTCAAGAGATCCGAGAGTTCATGCCCGACCCGGCGGTGGGCAACTGAGCGAAGCCCAGGTTGAAGAGAGGGTTTCGCTGGTCTAGGGTCGGGGATCTATCCGGTTGAACCGCGGGAATCGACCCGCTCGACTCGCCGGAGGACGGGGCAGGCATGGCTCTCGATCAAAAGCGAGCGCGGATCTTCGGCGTTCTCTACCTCATCACGTTCGTCACGTCGATCTCGGCGGCGCTGCTGTACGAGCCTGCGCTCCGTCATCCAGTCGCGTTCGTCGCGGGCTCGGGGAACGTCAACAGGATCTACTTGGGCGCGCTGTTGGAGCTTCTGCTCATCATCGCGAACATCGGTACCGCAGTCGTGATCGTCCCGATCATGCGGCGGCAGTTCGAGGGGCTGTCGATCGGATACGTGACGGCGCGGATCTTCGAGTGCACGTTCATCCTCGTCGGCATCGTCTGCATGCTCGGGATCGCCACCCTGCAACAGCAGACTGCAGGCGCGGCCGAGGGAACGGTTGCGTATACGCTCGCGGCGCTCAAGGACTGGACGTTCCTGCTCGGGCCGGGTTGGGTAGTCGGCTGGGGGAACGGGCTGATCCTCGGCTACATGATGTACCGCACGCAGCTCGTGCCGCGGCCGTGGACGTGGCTCGGGCTCGTCGGTGGGCCGCTGATCATCATCTCCGGGACGGCCGTGCTGTTCGCCGGTGACCATCCGAGCAGCACGCTGCACTCGTTGCAGGGACTGGCCACGATCCCGGAGGCCGCGTGGGAGCTGTTCCTCGGCGTCTACTGCACCATCTGGGGCTTCAGGCGGGCCGCCCCGATCCTCGCCGGGAACCCGAGCTGAGTCCACTTGTCGATGGGAGCACGCCCAGGAATTGGAGAGAGACAAAAATGCCGAACGGAGAGACCGCACGTAACGAGAGCAAGATGACGATCACTCCATCCTCCCTCATGCGTTGGGCAGGTTTATCAGCGCTCGTGGCAGGGATTTGCTACGTGCTCGTCGGGATTTTCCATCCAGCCAACGTACCGTCGTCGGTCACCACTACCCGGTGGGAGATCGTTCACATCGTCGCCTGCGCCATGTGCTTCTTCGGACTACTGGGGATCGCGGGACTGTACGCCAGGCAGGCAGTAAAGACCGGGTGGCTTGGGCTGATCGGCTACATCCTGCTCAGCCTCTGGTTTGTGGTCATCATGGGCTTCAGCTTCGTTGAAGCCTTCATCCTGCCGCATGTGGCGACTGCGTCGCCGGCGCTTGTGCAGGCTTGGATGGGAATGTTCAACGGCCCCGCCGGCACGTTCAACCTGGGGGCCCTTCCGACAATCTGGACCCTTACAGCTCCCGTGTACATTCTCGGCGGCCTGCTCTTCGGTATCGCGACGTTCCGTGCCGGAATCCTGCCGCGTTGGGCGGGCGCACTCCTTG
Organism: uncultured Actinomycetes bacterium; assembly: GCA_963718355.1. Taxonomy (GTDB): domain Bacteria; phylum Actinomycetota; class Thermoleophilia; order Gaiellales; family Gaiellaceae; genus CAVQZA01. The sequence continues at coordinate 46,770 of CAVQZA010000013.1, read as the reverse complement.
CTGCCTCGACGGCTTTGGCTCCGACTGGCGCCCTGCTCCCCAACGCGTCTCAGCCGAAGCTGGCAATACCGATGGGATTGGCGCTGGCCTGGCTGGGGTATGCGCTCTGGTCTGAAACGCGACCGGAACGCGGACTTGCACGAACCCCTGGGATCGCCGAGGACAAGCTGGTGCCAGTTCCGAAATGACGCTCGCGCGCCTGACGCGCTACTCGCCGGGCTTCTCGAGGAGCCGCAGCCGGTGTTCGAGCTGGGCGACTCGGAGCTCGAGCTCTTCGTAGTCGTCGCGGCGGACGAGGCCGAGCTCCGCGAAGACGCTCTGCAGCGAGTCGCCGGCGCGCTCGCCCAGGCGCACTGCGTCGCCGCGCCAGCGGTTGCCGAGGTCGCTGACGAGGGCCCGTGCCTCGTCGCGGCGGAGGCCGCCCTTCTCGGCCAGTGCGTCGGCGAGCTCGTCGGCCCGCTCCGCGGTGAGTGCGACCGCGCCGAGCGCAGCGAGGAAGAGCTTCTCGGGGCTCGCGCTAGCGGGCTCGGCCATGAGGCCTGGACTTGCGTCGCTGTTGCCGCTTCTCGCGCTTCGAGTCGGAGCCGCTCGCGGGCACCGGTGCGTCGTCTTCGGGCTGCGGGCCGGCGGCCAGCGCTGCCTCGGACTCCTCGACGAGCACCTCGCGCTCGGCGACCGTCTTCGGCATCTCCTCGCCCTTGAGCCGCGCGTACTCCGGCTCGCGCTCCTTCCAGCTCGTCAGCAGCGGCGCGGCGATGAAGATCGAGGAGTAGGCCCCGGAGGTGATGCCGATCAGCAGCGCGAAGGCGAAGTCCTTCAGCGTCGCGCCGCCGAAGAGCAGCAGCGACACGATCGGCAGCAGCGTGATGAACGTCGTCGCGAGCGAGCGGCGGATCGTCTCCCACAGCGAGATGTTCGCGATCGCCGCGAACGGCGAGCGGCGCATCACGCCCGCGTTCTCGCGGATCCGGTCGAAGATGATGATCGTGTCGTAGATCGAGTAACCGAGGACGGTCAGCACAGCGGCCACGGTGGCCGTCGACACCTCGAAGCCGGTCAGTGCGTAGATGCCGACGGTGATGATGATGTCGTGCAAAAGGGCGAGGATCACCGGGATCGCGTACTTCAGATCGAACCGGATCGTGATGTAGAGGATGATCAGGAGCAGCGAGACGATCACCGCGATGATCGCGAGGCGCGCGATCTGGCTGCCGAAGCTCGACGAGACCGTCGTCGCGCCCGAAGCGGTCGCGCCGACCCCGGTCGCGAGACTCGTCTGGAACTGGGTCAGCTGCGGCCCGGAGAGCGCCTCCGTCCGGATCTGGAAGCCCTTGTAGCCGCCGCCGGTCGAGCCGCCGGTGCCCTGGATCACCGCGTTCGCGTGGCCGTCCTTGGCCGCGATCGCACGCACCTTCGCCACCGACGTGGGCTGGGTCGTCTTGAACGTGATCTGCGTGCCGCCCTTGAAGTCGATCCCGAGGTTCAGCCCGCGGACGCCGAGCGCGACGGCCGAGACCAGGATCACGCAGCCGGAGATCGCGTACCAGGTGCGCCGCCGCTTCATGAAGTCGATCTGCAGCCACTTCCCGCCCTGCGAGCCGTGCGCGCCCATCAGGCGCGGGCTGTCGAACCACTTGAACCCGGCGAGCAGCCCGAGCATCGCGCGCGTCGCGAAGACCGCGGTCAGCAGCGAGATGACGGTGCCGATCAGCAGCATCAGCGCGAAGCCCTTCACGCCCGCGGTGGCGACCGCGAACAGGACGAGCGCCGTGATGCAGGTGACGACGTTCGCATCGAGGATCGTGCGGAAGCCCTTCGCATAGCCGGTCGCGATGCCGGCGCGCACGGACTTGCCGGCGCGCACCTCTTCCTTGATCCGTTCGAAGACGACCACGTTCGCGTCCGCGGCGACGCCGATCGTGAGGATCACGCCCGCGAAGCCCGGCAGCGTCATCGTCACGTTCAGGAGCAGGATCGCGCCGTAGAGGAAGGCGACGTAGATCGCGAGGCCGATCACCGCGACGAAGCCGAGGAAGCGATACAGGATGAGCAGGAAGATCGCTACGAGCAGCAGTCCGATCAGCGCCGCCTTGATCGCCTGGTTCAGCGAGTCCTTGCCGAGCGTCGCCGAGACGTCGGTGCGCTCGATCTGCACGAAGTTGACCGGCAGGGCGCCCGTCTGGAGGACGAGCGCGATGCTCTTCGCCTCGCCGATCGAGCCGATCCCCGTGATCTGCGCGCTCGTCCCCGAGATCCCATCCGGGTAGGCACGGAAGTCGATCTGCGGGAACGACTGGATCTGGCCGTCGAGGACAATCGCGAAGTGCTGTGGCACGTCCTGCCCGACGAGGCTCGAACGAAGCCGGCCGCGCTGCGCCTCGATGCGCGTGATCGTGTGGAACTGCTTGCCGCCCTTGCCTGTGAACTGCATCAGCACGATCGGGTCGCCCGAGGTCGGGTCGAAGTCGGCCTGCGTGCCGGAGAGCTTCAGGTCGCTACCGGTCATCTCCGGGACGAACGGCGGGTTGTACTTGAAGAGGTAGTACGACGTCGTCGGCGGGTTCTGGACGTTCACGCCCGGGCACGCGACCGCGGGCGGTCCGCAGGTGATCACCGTCGTCTTGGTCGGGATCCCGAACAGCGAGTAGCCCTTCGGGAGCCGGCCGCTGTAGCGCCGGAGCGCCTGCGCCTTGGTCGAGACCGGGCCGACGACCTGCTTGTGCAAGCGGTTGAAGAGGTACCAGCCCTCGGGGTTCTTGCCGAGGTCCGACTGCACGCGTGCAAGCAGCGCGTAGAGCGTCGGCGTTGCAACCGGGAAGCCCTGCGCGTCGATCGACGGCGCGACGAGGTCGGCCTCGAGGTCGTAGAACTGGAGCTGCGCGGTCTTGCCGATGATCGCGGCGGCGGCGGCCGGGTTCGAGACGCCGGCGAGCTCGATCACGATCTGGTCGGAGCCCTGCTTGCGGATCTCGGGCTCGCTCACGCCGAGGCGGTCGATGCGGTCGCGCATGATCGCGATCGAGCGGTCGACGTCACTCGCGGTGAGCTTCTTGCCCTTCGGCGGCACCGCCTTCAGCACGACCTCGAGGCCGCCCTGGAGGTCGAGGCCGAGGCGAGGCTTCTTGTGCCCCGGGCTCCCGGGGACGGCGATGTACGCGACGCCGAGCAGCGCCACGAGGATCAGGCCGAGCAGGATGAGGTAGGAGCGCCGGTCGTTCATAGCTGGTGAAAAGCGCCGGAAGCTTAGCTGGGCGTTTCTGGCGCTGCGTCGTCATCCGTCGCCTCGGCGGCGACGGGCTCCGCGGGCTCGGGCTCCGCCTCCTCGGCTGCGCCCTCTTCCTCCTCGACCTCCGGCGGGATCACCGCGCCGATCGCGCGCCGCGCGATCTTGACCACGACGCCGTCTGCGATCTCGACCTTGACCTCGTCCTCGTCGACCGAGACCACCGTGCCGTAGAGACCCGCGGCAGTGAGCACCTCGGCCCCGGGCTCGATCTTGTTGAGCATCTGCTGCTGCAGCTGCTGCCGCCGCTTCTGCGGGCGGATGAACAGGATCCAGATCGCGCCCATGGCGACGATCAAAATGATGAAGAACGGGTTACTCAAACGGCCTCCTCGGGCACCTGGGCGAGTCGCGCGAGCGCTTCGGCGACATACGCCGAGAGGGCGCCCTGCTCGATCGCCGCACGCGCCCCCGCGGTGAGATCCAGTAGGAAGCGGAGATTATGCACGCTCAGGAGCCGGAGGCCGAGCAGCTCCTGCTGATTGACGAGGTGGCGGATGTACGCGCGGGAGAAGCGCGTGCACGCGGCGCAGCCGCAGCTGGCGTCGAGCGGGCGCGGATCGCGGGCGAAGCGCTGGTTGCGGAGGTTCAGGCGCCCCTCCCACGTGAGCGCCGAGCCGGTGCGCGCGGTGCGCGTCGGCAGGACACAGTCGAACATGTCGATTCCAGCGGCGATCACGCGCAGGATCCCCTCCGGGTCGCCGATCCCCATGAAGTAGCGCGGGCCGTCGGCGGGGAGCAGCGGCGCGGCCCAGCCGACCGCGTCGAACATCTCCTCGCGATCCTCCCCCACGCTCAGCCCGCCGAGCGCGACGCCGTCGAAGCGCAGCGCGCCGATCTCCTCGATCGAGCGGCGGCGCAGGTCCGGGTCCGCGGCGCCCTGCGTGATCCCGAAGCGGAGCTGGCCTTCGGCGCGCGGCTCGTCGCGCTGGCGCTCCGCCCACAGCGTGGTGCGGCGCACCGCGTCCTCGAGCTCTGCGCGCGTCACGCCGGCGGGCGGGCAGATGTCGAGGCACATCGCGATGTCCGAGCCGAGCGTGCGCTGAATCGCCGCGGCGAGCTCGGGCGTGAAGCGCTCGGCGGCGCCGTCGTAGACGGAGCGGAAGGTGACGCCGTCGTCGTCGGCCGCGAGCAGCGTGTCGCGCAGCGAGAAGACCTGGAAGCCGCCCGAGTCGGTGAGGATCGGGCCGTCCCAGCCCATGAAGCGGTGCAGGCCGCCGAGCTCCGCGATCAGGTCCTCGCCGGGGCGGAAGTGCAGGTGGTAGGTGTTGCCGAGCAGGATCTCCGCGCCGACCGCGCGCACCTCGTCGGGATCGAGCGTCTTCACCGTGGCCTTCGTGCCCACGGGCATGAACGCGGGCGTTCGCACCTCGCCGTGCGCGGTGCGCAGGACGCCGGCGCGCGCCGGGCCGTCGGTCGCGGTGACGGTGAAGCAGTCGCTCACAGGATCAGCATCGCATCGCCGAAGCTGTAGAAGCGGTAGCGCTCGTCGACGGCGACCCGGTAGAGGCGGCGCGTCTCCTCGACGCCGGCGAACGCCATCACGAGCGCGAGCAGCGTCGATCGCGGCAGGTGGAAGTTCGTCACGAGCGCGTCGACCCGGCGGAACTCGAAGCCCGGGGTGATGAAGAGGTCTGTGCGGCCTTCGAGCGGCGCGTCCCTGGCGAGCGTTTCCAGTACACGCGTAGTAGTGGTGCCGACCGCGAGCACACGCGGCGCGGCGGCGATCCGCGGCCAGGCGGGCGCCGAGTAGCGCTCGCCGTGGAGCACGTGGTCGGCGAGATCGTCCACCGCGAGCGGACGGAACGTGTCGAGGCCGACGTGCAGCGTCACGCGCTCGACGTCGAGGCCGGCGAGCAGCTCGGCCGTGAAGTGAAGGCCGGCGGTCGGCGCAGCCGCGGAGCCCGCCTCGTCCGCGTAGACGGTCTGGTAGCGAGCCGGGTCGGCGAGCGGTTCGGTGATGTAGGGCGGCAGCGGCGTCTCGCCCGCCGGCTCGCCGGTGAGCCGCAGCCGCCAGCGCCCTTCGCCCAGGTGCTCGATCAGCTCGACCGGGCCGTACGTTCGCCCGGCGCGCAGCCGTCGCGTCGGCCGCGCGAGACCTTCCCAGAGATCGCCGTCGAGCCGCTCGACCAGCAGCACCTCGCCGCGCGGTTTCTCGATCCGGATCCGCGCGGGCACCACGCGGGTGTCGTTGACGACGACGAGCGCATCGCCCGCCTCCTCGCGCAGGTCCGCGAACGCGCGGTGGCGGATCTCGCCCGTTGCGCGCTCGTAGACGAGTAGGCGCGACGCGTCGCGGCGCTCGGCCGGGTGCTGGGCGATCAGCTCCGGCGGCAGGTCGTAGTCGAGCTCGGACGCTTTCATCCGACGCGCACGTTACCCTTGCTCTCCGTGGACGAAGACGCCATCGAGCGCGCACGAGAGCGCCTCCAGGCCGCGGCGGAAGGGCGCACCGACCCGGGCGCCGTCGAGGCCGCGCTCGAGCGGGCGCGCGACCAGATCGAGGGTCTCGCCCAGGCTGCCGCCGAACTCCAGGCCTCGCTCCCCGCACAGGTCGGCGACTCCGTCCAGGAGGGCCTCCGCCGTGAGGTGATCCCCGTCGCGCGCAACCTCGCGGAAGTGCGCGGGCTCCTCAACCAGATGGTTCGTCGGCTCGAGCGCATCGAGGGCGACCTCCTCGCGGAACGCCACGCACGCGTCGACGACCTCGCTCTGCTCGTCGACCTGATCGCCTCGGGTTGGAAGGGCGTCGACGCGCGCCTCGGCCGCATCGAGCGCGGGCTCGAGAGCCGCACCGGCGCGATCGTCTACCGCATGGAAGAGCGCCGCGCCGGCGGCGACCCGCCCGCCTGACGGCGCTCGAGCCGGTCCTCCACTCCCAGCGCAACCAGGCCCACAACCACCGCGAACCAGAGCGTCGCGAGGCGGATCAGCACCGTCACCGCCGCCGCATCCGGCTTCGACACGTCGCCGAGCCTATGGAAGAGGCCGATCATGCTCGCCTCGGCCACGCCGAGCCCACCCGGCACGAACGACAGCGCGCCGGCCAGCGTCGAGATGCAGAAGACGACGGTCGTGTCCGCCAGAGACACGTCCAGCCCGAGGCCCTTCACGCAGACCCACGCCGCCAGGCACTCGCAGAACCACGAGACCGCCGCGACGAGGCTCATCCCGACGAGCAGCCGGAGCCCGAGCAGCTCCGCGCTCGCGGCGCGCGCCTGCGCAACACGCGCGAAGCGGTCGAGCAGCCGCGTCCGCGCCACCACCGCGACCGCGATCCCGAGCCCGAGAGTGATCAGTGCGAGCGGGAGGCTCCCCGCCGCGCCGAGCCCGACGACCACCGTCAGCAGCGCGATCCCGAGCGCGTCGGTCACGCGTTCCGCGAGCACGATCGGCGCCGAGCGGGCGACCGGCACCGCGTACGAGCGCCGCAGCAGCCCGGACTTCAGCACCTCGCCGAGCTTGGCCGGCGAGATCGTCCCGGTGAGCCCCGCGAGGAAGATCGTGAAGCTCCGTCCGCGCGGCACCTCGATCCGCAGCTTCCGCAGGTAGACCTGCCACCGGCCGAAACGGACGAGGTAGTTGAGCGAGGTGAGCGCGAGCGCGAGCGGAAACCACGCCCAGTTGAACTGACGGAGCGCGTCGAGCAGCGAGCCGAAGCTCGCGTACAGGCCGAGCCCGAGCAGGACGAGCGCGGCGAGCCCCGCGACGAGGAGGAGCGAGCGCTTCAGGGGTAGTTCACGAGGAGCAGGGCCGCGGTCAGCGCCCACAGCGCGACGCAGATGAGGATCGGCCGGTCGGAGAGCAGCACGTGCTCGGGCTCCTCGCCCACGTCCTCGCGCTGTATGAGGAGGAGGTAGCGGAAGATGCCGTAGATCACGAACGGGATCGTCGCCATCATCCGCTCCCCCGGTCGCGCGGAGACCGTGTAGAGCGTGTAGGCGATCACGGTCGAGGCGGCGACGATCGTCACGAGCTGGTCGACGAGGGCGAACGAATAGCCCTCCAGCACCGGCCGGCCCGGAGTCCGCTCGGCGCCGACGAGCACGATCTCGCCGCGGCGCTTCGCAAGTGCGAGGAACAGTGCGAGCAGTCCGGTGCAGAGGAGCAGCCAGGGCGAGATCGGCACGTGCACGGCGACCGCGCCCGCAACGGCGCGCACGACGAAGAGCCCGGCGATCGTCATCACGTCGATCAGCACGAGGTGCTTGAGGCCGAGCGAGTACCCGAGCTGGAGCGCGACGAAGGCACAGAGAACAAGCACCGACCAGCCGCCGAGCAGCCCGGCGATCGCGAACGCGACGAGGCCGAGACCGGCGGCGGCGACCAGCGCGGCGCGAGGCGCGACAAGCCCGCGCGCGATCGGCCGGTCGCGCTTGACCGGATGCACACGGTCGTGCTCGACGTCGCGCACGTCGTTGAGGAGATACGCCGCCGACGACGCGGCGCAGTAGACGACGAACGCCCCGACGGCAGCGAGCAGCTTGCCGGTGCGGTCGAAGTCTCCCGAGAAGAGGATCGCCGCGAAGACGAGCAGGTTCTTGGTCCACTGCCGCGGCCGCAGCGCGACGAGCCACGCGGTCGGTCGCGTCCTGATCACGGTCGTGGCCACGGCGGAAGGCTAGACGGTTGGTGCCAAACCTGCCCACGTCTGGATGGTGGCCCAGACTCGGCGCAGGATCGTCCGGCTATCCCTTGACCAGGCCCACCGGCCTGGCCAGCGGACTATCCGAACGCCCTGCTTGGTCTGAACCATCCCCAGACGCACCCGGGCATGGCACCAACCGTCTAGACCGCGGGGAGCACGAGCGTGAAGCTGCTGCCGAGCCCGTCGGAGCTCTCGAGGTCGATCCGTCCGCCGAGCGCGTTGGCTAGCTCGTTGGCGATCGCCAGCCCGAGCCCGGTGCCTGAGCCGTCGCGCGACCAGAACGGCCGGAAGATCCGCTCGCGGTCGCCCGGCTCGATCCCCGGCCCGGTGTCGCGCACCCCGACCGAGACCGAGCCGTTCTCGGCGGCCAGCTCGAGCTCGATCCGGCCGCCGTCGGGCGTCCAGCGAAACGCGTTCGAGAGCAGGTTCGTGATGATCTGGAGCACGCGGTCGCCGTCGGTCTGGATCGTCGGCCGCGCCGCGATCTCCTGGCGATAGGCGATTCCGCGCCGGCGCGCCTCCTCGGTGAACGAGGTGTAGGCCTGCTCGCAGAGGCGCTCCATCTCGACCTCCTCCTCGAGCAGCGTGAAGCGGTGCGCGTCCAGCTTGGCCAGGTCGAGCACGTCGCCGACGAGGCGCTCGAGCCGGCCGGCGGCATCGGCGATCACGTCGAGCGACTGGCGGGTCAGCTCACGGTCCTCGATCACGCCTTCCGAGAGCGCAGAGACGTGGCCGCGGATCGCCGTCAGCGGCGTGCGCAGCTCGTGCGAGACGGTCATCAGGAAGTTGCGCTCCATCTTCTCGGCCTGGTCGAGGCGCACCGCCATCTGCGAGAAGCTCTTCGTCAGCAGCCCGATCTCACCGCCGCCCCGTACGTCGCTGAGGTCGATGTCGTAGCGGCCGCTCGCAACGCGGTCGGCGGCTTCCGTGAGCGCGAGCACCGGCTTGGTGATCCGGCGCGAGAGGTAGACGGCGAGCGCGGCGGCGAACCCGACTCCGACCAGGAAGGCGATCGTGAGCCGGATCAGCACCGTGTAGAGGCCCTCGTGCAGCGCCGCCTTCGGCTTGGCGACGACCATCGCACCGAAGGTCTGCTGGCCGAGCTTGAGCGGCTGGGAGACCGCCACGTACCGCGTCTTCTGGCCGGGCGGCGTGAACTCGAAGCTGTGGATCGTCCCCGCGAGCACCTTGTCGGTGTTCACCGAGCCGGCCGGCACCGGCGGCAGATCGATCTTGGCGCCCGGCAGGATGTTGAGCCCGTACACCGGGATGTAGAAGAGCTTGTCGCCGGTCGCCTTCTCGAGGTTCTTGGGCGCGAACGCGTTGATCCCCGCGTAGTCGGCGTAGAACTGCGTGATCCCGACCGACTCGCGGCGCAGCTCCTTGAGCGTCTGGCTCTGCGTGTAGTCCTGGAAGAGCCGGATCGCGATCAGCGACGAGACGAGCCCGGAGAGCACGATCGCCGCGAGGAAGATCGCCGAGAGGCGGAATCGCAGTGAGCCGAACACGACAACGCTCCGCTCAGGCGTCGCGCGCCGGCGACACCTTGTAGCCGACACCCCACACGGTGACGATCGGCGAGGCGTCGCCGAGCTTGCGCCGGAGCTGCCGGACGTGGACGTCGACGGTGCGCGTGTCGCCGGCGAAGGTGTAACCCCAGACACGCTCGAGCAGCTGGTCGCGCGTCAGCACGAGCCCCTTGTGGTCGAGCAGCTCCCAGAGCAGGTCGAACTCCTTCGGCGCCAGCTGCACCTCGGTCTCACCGACGCGCACCTCGCGTCGGCCCGCGTCGATCGACAGGTCGCCGTGGCGGAGCTGCGCGCTCTCGCGCTCGCGCCCTTCCGGGCCGACGCGGCGGAGGATCGACTTCACGCGCGCGACGAGCTCGCGCGGGTTGAACGGCTTGGTCATGTAGTCGTCGGCGCCGACCTCGAGCCCGATGATCTTGTCGACGTCCTCGTCCCGGGCGGTCAGCATCAGGATCGGCATGTCCGTGGCCTTGCGCAGGCGCCGGCAGACCTCGATCCCGTCGATGTCCGGCAGCATCAGGTCGAGCACGACGAGGTCGACGTCTCCCGTGCCCGCCTGGGCGAGCGCGTCGGTCCCGGTCGCGGCGGTGCGGACGGTGTAGCCCGCGTTCTTCAGGTACAGCGAGACGAACGAGGCGATCGAGACCTCGTCCTCCACGACGAGAACGGTCTGCGTTTTCCCGGCGGCCACAGGCTCAGGATGCCAGAGGGCGCGGTCAGGCGCCGAGCTGGAACCGGAGCTCGAAGTCCGGCATCGAGCGGTAGGTGTCCCCGTCGAACTGGTAGGTGCCGTCGCTCGTGCCGCCGGCGCCGCTGAGCACGACCTGGCCGTGCCCGACGCCGGAGACGTCGATTCCCTTGCCCTGGATGATCACGCGCCAGAAGCCACCGACCATCCGGAACCGCATCGCGGTGCCGCGGTAGAACGTCCTCGTGTCGGTGAGGTTGAGGCTGACCTCGGAGTTCGTGATCGTCGGCGCGGCGCCGTCGGTCGGGTCGGGATCGTTGACCCAGATCGTGCAGCTGTCGCAGTAGCCGATGAACGAGCCGCGGGCGACGATGGCGATCTTGCCGTCGGCGCTCTTGACCGAGACGGTGCCGTCACTGGGGGCACCGGGCGCCGCAAGCGCCGCCGCGGGAACGAGAGCCGCAGCGAGCAGGATGGGGACCAGAAGCCTGCGCATCGCTCCCTCAGTATCGGCACAGCGGGTGTGTGCCGCCTAATCGGGGTGTAAGGAAACTGTTAGGGGCTACATCGTGATCACTTCGTAGACGTCGACCGCGCCGCCGACCTCGAGGACCGGGCAGCCCTTCGCGACCTCGACCGCCGAATCGAGACTGTCGGCCGCCACGATCGAGTAGCCGGTCAGGCCACGCGAGCCGCCGTCGCTGACCGAGCCGCCCGAGCCGACCGTCTTCGCGGCCCCCATCGCGGCGCCGCCGTCGACGACGGCCGAACCGAGCTCCCCGAACCACTGGCCCCACCTCGCCATCTGCGCGTTGCGCTCGGCCTCGTCGGCGGACACACCCTTGCCGCCGCTGTACGCGAACACGTAATTCGCCATGTCCTGACTCCTTCGTCGTTTTGGTTGGCAAATGAAGTTTCCCATGCGGGTCTCACGTCCGTGCCCGGCGCACAAAGCGCGCGACGGCGTAAGGTCCTCGCGTGCACGAGGTAACCGCCTACGGCGAGATCGTCCTCGTGATCTTCGCGACGCTCTACCTCGCGCTGCTCGCCAACAAGGCGACCGAGCGGTTCCCGATTCCGGGGCCTGCGCTGTTCCTACTCGGCGCGGCGATCGCTTCCGAGTTGTTCCCGCGCCTGCGCACGGCGCTGCCGATTCTCACGGTCGAGCGGCTCGGCGTGATCGCGCTGATCGTGATCCTCTTCGACGGCGGGATGCACGTCGGCTGGCGGCGAATGCGCGGCTCGATCGGGCCGATCGCGTGGCTCGGCGTGCCGGGGACGTTCGCGACAGCCGGGCTCATCGCGCTGTTCGGGCACTTGGCGCTCGGCTTCTCGTGGACGACCGCCGGCCTGATCGGCGCCGCGATCGCGCCGACCGACCCCGCGGTGATGTTCTCCGTCCTGGCGAACCGCCAGGTGGGCGGCCGCTCCGGCACGATCCTCGAGGGCGAGTCGGGCGCCAACGATCCCGTCGGAATCGCGCTGATGCTGGGCCTGATTGCGCTCGCCACGACCACGACGGCCACGGGCTGGACGGTCGCCGGCGACTTCGCGCTCGAGATGGTGGTCGGCCTCGCGATCGGCGTGGCCGGCGGACTTGCCCTGGGCGCCGCGATGCGCCGCGTCTCGCTGCCGAACGATGCGCTCTACCCGCTTCAGACGCTCGCCGCGGCCGGCGTCGTGTACGGCGTCTCGACGCTCGCGCACGGCTCCGGCTTCCTGGCCGTGTTCGTTGCGGGCATCGTCGTCGGCGACGTGCGCGCACCGTACAAGGGCGAGATCCGGCGCTTCCACGGCTCGCTCGCCTCGATCGGTGAGATCTCGGTCTTCGTCGCGCTCGGCCTCACCGTCAGCCTGGATCAGCTGTTCAGCGACAACCGCTGGCTCGAGGGGCTCGCGATCGCGGCCGTGATCAGCTTCGTCGTGCGGCCGCTCGTCGTCGGCGTCCTCCTCGGCCCCACCCGCCTGCGGCGCGGCGAGAAGCTGTTCATCGCGTGGAGCGGCCTGAAGGGCGCGGTGCCGATCCTCCTTGCCGCGTTCGCGCTGCTCGAGCACGTCGACGGCGGGCCGCGGATCTACGACATCGTGTTCGTGGTCGTCCTCTTCTCCGTGCTCGTCCAGGGCACCGGCGTCTCGCGCGTCGCCGCGGCCTGCGGCGTGCCGATGCGCGCGATCGAGCCGGAGCCGTGGAGCGTCTCGATCCGCCTGCGCAGCGAGCCGCACGACCTGCGCCGCTTCGTAGTGGCCGACGGCTCGCGCGCCACCGGGCACGCGCTTTCGGTGATCCCGTTCTCGGACAGCGGCTGGGTGAGCCTGATCATCCGCGACGGCGAGCCCGTTCCCGCCCGCGGCTCGACGGTGCTCGAACCGGGCGACCAGGTGATCGTCCTCGCCGATCCGCCCGACCACGAGAAGCTCCAACGCCTCTTCGAGGGGTAGGAGATCGCCGCGCGGCGCCGAACGGAGCCGCATGGACACAGCCGCGCGCCTCGCCGCCCACCTCGACACCCTCGCTTCCTCCCTCACCCGGTCGGGTGCCCCTCCCGCCGAGGCGCAACGGCTGCTCGCCTCCGCCTCGCTCGCGACGCTCCAGGCGGTGAGCCTGAACATGCTCACAGCAAGCCGGCAACTCGGCCAGGAACCACCTCGTGAGCACAAAGCCCCGGTTCTCGAGCCCGTGCCGGCTCAGCTCGCCGCCTAGTACTGGTAGAAGCCGCGCCCGGACTTGCGGCCGAGCAGGCCTGCGTTTCGCATCGCGACGAGCCGCGGCGGCGGCGCCATCCTCGGCTCGCGGAGCTTCTCGTACAGCGCCTCGGCGGCGTGTACGTGGACGTCGATCCCGACGAGGTCGACGAGCGCGCAAGGGCCCATTGGCCAGCCGGCGCCATTGACCATCCCCTTGTCGAGGTCCTCGGGGCTGACGCGCGCCTCGTCGAGCACGCGGAGGCAGTCGTTCAGCAGCGGGATCAAAACGCGGTTGACGACGAAGCCGGGCGTGTCGTGGCACCGGATCGGGGTCTTGCCGATCCGCTCGCCGAACGCATAGGCCGCCTCGAAGGGCTCGTCGGCGGTCAGCTCCGCCTTGACGATCTCGACGAGCGGCATCAGCGGCGCCGGGTTGAAGAAGTGCATGCCGACGACGCGCTCGGGCCGGGTCGTCGCCGCAGCGATCTCGGTGACCGAGAGCGCCGAGGTGTTCGTGGCGAGGATCGCGGAGGGCCTGCATCTGCGGTCGAGCTCGGCGAAGAGCTCCCGCTTGGGGCCGAGCTCCTCGACGATCGCCTCGATCACGAGGTCGCAGTCGGCCAGGTCGCCGAGCTCGGTCGTGGTCGTGAAGCGCGCCATGGCCTCGTCGCGCGCGTCCTGCTCGAGCTGGCCCTTCTCGACCTTCCGCGTGAGGAAGTGGCCGATCCGCTGGCGCGCGCCCTCGCCGAGCTCGGCGGTCATCTCGCGGCCGACCGTCTCGACACCGGCCTCGACACAGAGCTGCGCGATCCCGGCGCCCATCGCGCCGAGCCCGACGACGCCGACCTTCACAGGCGCTCGACCACGGCCGCGATCGCCTGGCCGAAGCCGATGCACATGCACGCGACTCCGTAGCGCGACTCGCGGCGATCCATCTCGTTGAGCAGGGTCGCGGTGATGCGCGCGCCCGTCGCGCCGAGCGGGTGCCCGAGCGAGATCCCGCCGCCGTTCGGGTTCACGTCATCCATGCGCTCGGTCAGCCCTGCGTCGCGCACCGTCTGCAGCACGACCGACGCGAACGCCTCGTTGACCTCGATCACGCCGATGTCGTCCCAGGAAAGCCCCGCACGCTCGAGCGCCTGCGCACACGCCTGCGGGTTGCCGTGCAGCATCCGGTACGGGTCGACGCCGGCGAGCCCGAACGAGACGAAGCGGGCGCGCGGCTTCAGTCCGAGCCGCGTCGCGGCGCGCTCGCTGGTGATCAGCACCGCGGCGGCGCCGTCGACGATCTGGCTCGAGTTGCCCGCCGTAACGCGCCCGTCCGGGACGAACGCGGGCTGCAGCGTCGCGAGCCGCTCGGCGGTGGAGTCGCGCCGGATCGCCTCGTCAGCCGCGAACACGCCGTCAGCGAGCTCGACCGGAATCAATTCGTTGTCGAACTTCCCCGCGTCCGCCGCCGCGGCCGCACGCCGGTGCGACTCGAGCGAGTACGCGTCGAGATCCTCGCGCGAGATCTCCCACTCCGTCGCGATCGCCTCGGCGGAGATCCCCTGCGGCACGATCTGCCACTGCTCGACGAGCTTCTCGGAGAGGTCGCCGCCGTTCGAGCCCATCGGCACGCGCGACATCATCTCGACGCCCGATGAGACGATCACGTCGCCCTGGCCCGACCAGATCGCGGCGGCCGCGTTGAAGTTCGTCTGCATCGAGGAGCCGCACTGGCGGTCGACCGTGGTCCCGCACACCGTGTCGGGCCAGCCCGCGATCAGCGCGGACATCCGAGCGATGTTCCAGCCCTGCTCGCCGATCTGGGTCACGCAGCCCATCTGCACGTCCTCGACCTCGGCCGGATCGAGGTCGTGGCGGGCGAGGAGGCCGTTCATCACCTGCGCGACGAGCTCGTCGCCCCGGATCGAGGCGAGCGTGCCGTTCCGCTTGCCGATCGGGCTCCGGACGGCGTCGACGATGTAGGCGTCGGCCATCGCACTAGACTACAAGCGCCATGGCGGCTACCGCGACCGAAAAGAAGCTGCTCGTCGCAGGCGAGTGGATCGAGACCGGCGAGTGGATCGAGGTCACGTCGCCTTACTCCGGCGATGTGGTCGCGCGGGTCGCGAAAGCCGGCGCGGGACATGTCCGCACGGCGCTCGACGCGGCCGAGGCCGTGCTCGCGACGCCGCTGCCGGCGCACACGCGCGCGGAGATTCTTGTCAGGGTCGCCGATGCACTCGGTCGCCGTGTCGAGGAGGCCGCGCAGACGATCTGCGCCGAGGCCGGCAAGCCGCTCAAGACCGCCCGGGTCGAGGCTGCGCGGGCCGCATCCACGTTCACGATGGCCGCGGTCGAGGCGCGCAAGCTCACCGGCGAAATGGTGCCGATGGACGCGTCGGCAGCCGGCGAGGGCAAGCTTGCGTTCACGCTGCGCCGCCCGATCGGGATCGTCGGCGCGATCAGCCCGTTCAACTTCCCGCTCAACCTCGTCGCGCACAAGCTGGCGCCGGCGCTGGCCGCCGGCTGCCCGGTGGTGTTGAAGCCGGCGACCTCCACCCCGCTCTCCGCGCTGCTGCTCGCCGAGCTGATGGTCGACGCGGGCCTGCCTCCCGGTTGGCTCTCCGTCGTCGTCGGCAACTCGTCGGAGCTCGGCGACGTGCTCGTGGCCGACGAGCGCGTGAAGCTGATCACGTTCACCGGCTCCGGGCCGGTCGGCTGGGCGCTCCGCGAGCGCGCCGCCCGCAAGCGCGTCAACCTCGAGCTCGGCAACGCGACGCCGGTGATCGTCGCCGCCGATGCCGACCTCGACGTGGCCGCCGCGAAGCTCGCCGGCAACGCGTTCTCCTTCGCCGGCCAGAGCTGCATCTCCGTCCAGCGGATCTACGTCGAACGCGCCGTGCTCGAGCCGTTTCTCGAGCGGTTCCTGCCGAAGGTCGACGCGCTCGTCGTCGGCGACCCGGCCGACGAGGCAACCGACGTCGGCCCGCTGATCGACGCGGGCAACCGGGACCGCGTGCTCGAGTGGATCGAGGAGGCGCGGGCCGGCGGCGCCGAGATCCTCGCCGGCGGCGAGCTCGACAACGGCCTCGTCCGGCCGACGGTGATCGGGAACGCGGCGCCCGAGCTGAAAGTCTCGTGCGACGAGATCTTCGGCCCGGTCTGCACCGTCAACGCCGTGGACTCGCTCGACGAGGCCTTCGCCCTCGCCAACGGCACGCGCTACGGGCTCCAGGCCGGGATCTTCACCGCGAGCATCGCCAACGCGCTGCGGGCGGCGCAGGTGCTCGACTTCGGCGGGGTCACGATCAACGAGGCGCCGACCTTCCGAGCCGACCAGATGCCCTACGGCGGCGTCAAGGACTCGGGCAACACGCGCGAGGGTCCCGCCTGGGCCGTCCGCGAGATGACCGAGGAGCGCCTGGTCGTCCTCGAGCTCCCGCCTGTCTGACCCGGCCGGTATCGTCGCCAGGTAGGTGGTGCGCCTGTTCGGACGCAACGAGGAGACCGCAGTCCCCGCGCTGCCGGGCCCGAGCCGGCTCCGGCGCGAGCGACGCAACCTGTTGCGCCTGCGCGAAGAGCTGCTGCGCGACCTCGGCGGCCTGATGCTCGAGATGGTGCGCCGCGACCAGTTCCGGCAGGACCTCCTGCTCGAGCGCTGCGCCGAGCTGACCGAGGTCGACGCGCGACTGGCCGAGCTCGACGGGCTCCTGGCCGTCTCGTTCTCGTCCCGGCGCGCTCCCGTGGAGCGCTGCGCGTGCGGCGCACCGATCCTCCCCGGCGCCGGCTACTGCGCCCGTTGCGGCCTGCCTGTGACCCGGGAGAACGCGTGAGCACGTGCCCTCGGTGCGCGACGCCGTACATAGCCGATCAGGAGTACTGCCTCGAGTGTGGGCTGCGACTCGACGGCAGCTCCGTCGAGTCCCAGACCCCGGCCGAACCACCCAAGCCGAACCGCACCTGGATCTGGGCCGCGCTCGCCGGGCTCGTGATCGCGGCGGCGGGCGCCGCGGTGGCGATTGCGATCTCGCACCATCACCACTCCACTGCCGCAGCGACCACGGCGCAGCCGGCCATCACCGGGACTCCGCCTCCGGCCACCGACACGGGCGCGCAACCGCCGAAGCCCGCGACGACCGTCGCGGTCACGACCGTCGCAACCGTCCCCACCGCCCCCGTCGACACCGCGACGTCGACCACCGCGGCGAAGCCCACGCTGATCGTGTGGCCCGGCCGGACCGCGTACACCGTCGTCCTCCAGTCCGTGCCCGCCCCGGGCGGCCACGCCGTCGCGCTCGCCCGTGCCCACCAGGCTCTCGCGAAGGGCCTGCCGCAGGTCGGCGTGCTCGACTCCGGCAGCTTCAAGAGCCTGAACCCCGGCTACTACGTCGTCTTCAGCGGCGTCTACAAGACACTCCTGCTCGCGGAGGCCGGAGCCCGAAACGCACGGTTTGCAGGGTTCGGCTCCGCGTATCCGCGCCAGATCGGCCGCTGAGCACGTTGTCATAGCGGGCAATTCAGGCCCAGACTTTGTAACAGCGGCGCGACTGCGTTATGCTGCCCCTCAGCGGGCTGCTCAGGGAAGGTTAACCCCGCCGTAACAAAGGTTCCTTGCCCGTTAACAGCCGACCCGCATACTGGGAGACATGGACGAGTCAAGCACCTACCTGCAGAGCTGTATGTATCAGTACTCGCGAGCGATCTACCGCTCGATTAAGGATCTGATCGACCCCTACGCCCCGGCGGAGGTACGGCTCGAGTCGCGTCGTCAGGTACTCGCGGCTTGCGAGCACACGATGGAGCGGCTCGCCGTGGATCCCCTCTACTTCGCGAAGCCCGACCGGGTGCTGTTCCAGGACATCCGGCGCTACTTCCCGATCACTCATCAGGCGCAGGTCGCCTGGGCGGTGCAGGAAGGCGTCTCGGCCGCCGTCTCGTTCATCGAGGCGCAGATCGAGGCCGGTGCACTCGACGGTGGCGTCGCCCGCTGCCGCGCGACCACTCGCAAGGGCAAGGCCTGCCAGCGCACGCCGCTGCCGGAGCGCGAGTACTGCCCATCGCACCAGCACCTCGAGGCATCCAAAGCCGCAGCGTAGGTCGCGTCCGCGTACGCGACTAGGATCGGCGGTCGATGCAGTCGGCCCCGATCCGCAACGAGATCATCCTCGGGGACAACCTCGAGGTATTGCCGGGCTTCGTGGATGAGAGCTTCCAGCTCGTCTACATCGATCCGCCCTTCAATACGGGCAAGGAGCAGCGCCGCCTGACCCTCGCGACCGTCGCCGATGAGGCCGGCGATCGCGTCGGGTTCAAGGGGCGGCGCTACCGCAGCGAACTGCTCGAGTCGAGCTCGTACCGCGACTCCTTCGACGACTACCTGAGCTTCCTCGAGCCTCGCCTGCGCGAGGCGCACCGGCTCCTGCGCGCCGACGGGACGTTCTACTTCCACATCGACTACCGCGAGGCGCACTACTGCAAGCTCTTCCTCGACGAGATCTTCGGGCGCGACTGCTTCCTCAACGAGATCGTGTGGGCCTACGACTACGGCGCGCGCGCCAAGCGGCGCTGGCCTGCGAAGCACGACACCATCCTCGTGTACGTCAAGAATCGCGACGACTACTTCTTCGATTCGGAGGAGGTCGACCGCGAGCCGTACATGGCTCCGGGCCTCGTGACTCCGGAGAAGGCGGCGCGCGGGAAGCTTCCGACCGACGTCTGGTGGCACACGATCGTCTCGCCGACCGGCAAGGAGAAGACCGGCTACCCGACGCAGAAGCCGCTCGGAGTCCTGCGGCGGATCGTCCAGGCCTCGACGCGGCCGGGCGACTGGTGCCTCGACTTCTTCGCCGGCAGCGGGACTCTCGGCGCAGCCGCGGCGGAGCTCGGCCGGCGCTTCGTGCTCGTCGACTCGAGTGCCGAAGCGGTGGAGGTCATGCGCGAGCGGCTCGGGCTGGAGGAAATGGCGCGCGCCGGTGCCGTCCGAACCCGGTAGTCTCGGAGTCGGATGTCGCACGACACGGACAAGCTGATCCGTCAGCTTTCACTGGTCGCGTTCCTGATGGCGGAACGCAGGCCGCTCACCGCTCGGGATGTGAAGTCGAACGTCGAGGGCTATTCGGAGATGTCCGACGAGGCGTTCGCGCGCCGGTTCTACTCCGACCGCGCCGAGCTCGTGGCCCTGGGCGTGCCGTTGCAGTCGCAGCGCGACGAGTTCACGGGCGAGGAGCTGTACACGCTGCGTTCCGAGCAGTACTTCCTGCCGTCGCTCGTGCTCTCCGACGAGGAGCTGGCGGCGCTGTTCACGGCGCTCTCGCTGCTGGACGGCAACTTCGCCTACGCCGAGCCGCTGCGGCTCGGGCTGCAGAACCTTGCGCTCGGCCGGCCCGGCTTTCCCGAGACTCCCAGTCCCACCGCAGCGAGCGTGCTCGTGCGCGACCCGGACTACTCGCAGGAGATGCCCGGCCGGCTCGGCAAGCTCGAGAGCGCGATCTCGAAGCAGCGGACGATCAAGTTCGCCTACCGCTCGATGTCGACCGGGAACGAGGCCGAGCGGACGCTGAACCCGTACGCCCTCCTTCGCGACGGCACCGGCTGGTACGTCGTGGGCCACGATCTCGACCGCAAGGACATGCGCACGTTCCGCGTCTCGCGCATCCGCAGCGACATCCGCTTCGCCACGCGCCGCGAGCGCGACTACCGGATTCCCGCCGACTTCAACATCGAGGATTTCCGCGGGCGCGCCGTCTGGCAGCTCGGCGACATCCGCGGCGAGGCGGCGCTCGAGGTGAAGGACGACACAGCGTGGTGGGTGTCGCGGACGTTCGGCGACAGCGGCCGGCTCGAGGACGGCGTGTTCCGCACCGAGTACGCCTCGGTCGGGCAGCTCGCTTCGTGGGTCCTGCGGCAGGACGGCCGCGCGGTGCCGCTCGAGCCCGATGCGCTCCGCCGCGCCGTCGCCGAGGCGCTCGTCCGCGTGCGCGAGGCGCATCAGGGCGAACCGGACGAACTGTCGCCGCCGTCGTCGCGCCGAGAGCATGAGCCGCCCGCGGAGCGCCAGGCCGGGCCTGTCGCGCCGGAGCGCTTCGGCGTCCTCCAGGCGCTGCTCGCGCACCTGCTCGCCGCCTGCGGCGACGGCCGCGACGCGTCGATCGACGCCCACAAGCTCGCCGAGGACTTCAACATCCCGTTCGACGCGCTCGAGGAGCACCTCTCGCTGCTGAACCTCGTCAACTTCGGCGGCGGCTGCTACGCGGTGTACGCCGAGCTGGACGGCGACCTGGTGCATGTCGACAAGGAGCTGTACGGCGACACGTTCCGCCATCCGCCGCGCCTGACGCCGCTCGAGGCGCGGGCGATCCGGCTCGCGCTCGAGTTCGTCGGCCCGATGATCGCCGCGCGCGCACACACGCCACTCGACCGTGTGCGCGCCAAGCTCGAGGAGACCTTCGGCCAGTTCCCGCTCCTGCAGACGGTCGAGCCCTCCGGGGAAGAGACCGAAGAGGACATCGTCTCGGTGCTCTCGCGCGGCGCGAACGAGCACCGGCTCGTCGAGTTCGAGTACCTGAAGGAGGGCGAGGCGGCGCCGTCGACGCGACTCGTCGAGCCGTACTCGCTCGAGCGCGACCTCCCCTTCTGGCGCGTCCACACCTGGGATCGCGTCGGCGACGGGCCGCGGACGTTCCGGCTCGACCGAATCCGGGGCGCCCGCCTCCTCGACGAGGTCTTCGACCCGCGCCCCGATTACGACCCGCAGGCGTTCCGCGACGCCGGCACCGCGCGCGTGCGCTACACGGGCGGCGAGCCGGCGAGGCGCGCGGTCGAGCGGTGGGGGGCGACACTGCTGCGGGACGGCAGCGCGGTGGCGGAGCTGAAATTCGGCAGCAAGGAGTGGATCGTGGGCGAGGTGCTCGCCTGGCGCGGCGACGCCGTCGTGATCGACCCGCCGGAGCTGCGCCGCGAGCTGCGCGACCGCGCGAAGACGCTCGCGCAGGAGCTGGGCGTGTCGCGGCTCCGCGTGAAGAGCTAGACGTTCTCCAGCGCGACGCGCGCGTTTCGCTGCAGGTAGCTGCCGTCGTGGCGCGGGACGTAGAGGCGTGGATAGCGGGCGCGAAGATCCGCAGCGTCGGCCTCCAGCCAGTCGACCAGCGAGACGTGCGGCTCCGCGCCGACGGGTAGCGGCTCGTCGGCGCGCCGCTTCTCGACGCCGCGGTTCCAGGGACACGCGTCCTGGCAGACGTCGCAGCCGTAGACCATCGCGCCGAGCTCAGCCCGGTACTCGTCGGGGATCGGCGCCTGCGACTGCGTCACGTACGAAAGGCACTTGTTGGAGTCGAGCACGCCGGGCTCGTCGAGCGCGCCGGTCGGGCAGGCCTCGATGCAGAGCGTGCACGAGCCGCAGTCCAGCGCGAGCCGCGGCGAAGGCTCGAGCTCGACGTCGGTGACTAGCGTTCCGAGGACGACCCACGAGCCGTAGCGGCGCGTGATCAGCATGGTGTTCTTGCCGTAGAAGCCGACGCCCGCGCGTGCCGCGGCCTCGCGGTCGACGTGGTCGTTCTCGTCGACGAGGACGCGGTACGACCCGCCCAAGCGCTCGCCGAGCTCCGCAAGCCGCGCCCGAAGCACCGCGTAGGCGTCGCTCCACGTATAACGGGCGAGCCGTCCTTCGCCCGGTTCGAGTGGCGGCTCGGGCACCCAGTAGCAGAGAGCGGCCGAGACGACGGTGCGCGCGCCGGGCAACAGCGACTCGGGATGGCACGAGACCTCGGGCCGCGCCATCGTGAAGCGCATGTCGGCGAAGAGCCCGCGCGCGCGGCGCTCGCGGATGCGCTCCTCGGTCTCGGTGTACGGCTCGACGGGAGCGGCCCCGATCGCGTCGAGCCCCAACTCCTCCCCCAGCCTGGCCAGCTCGGCGGCAGTCATGCGAGGATTGTGCCCGTGAAGGCGGTGCGGATCCATGAGGACGGCGGCCCGGAGGTGCTCCGCTACGAGGACGTGCCCGATCCCGTCGCCGGCGAGGGCGAGGTGCTGATCGAGCTTCGCGCCGCGTCGTTGAACCATCTCGACCTCTGGATTCGCAAGGGACTTCCATCGGTGCCCAAGCCGCGCATCCTCGGCGCGGACGGCGCCGGAATCAGAGTCGACTCCGGCGAGCGCGTCGTGATCAATCCGGGCGTCGAGCACGGCGAGCGGATCAGCGTGATCGGCGAGCACTCCGACGGTACTCACGCGGAGCTCGTCGCGGTGCCCGAACCAAACGTCTACCCGCTACCCGACGACATCTCGTTCGAGACGGCCGCCGCGTTCCCGCTCGTGTTCGAGACCGCGTACCGGATGCTCGTCACCCGCGCGGGGCTCGAGGAAGGCGAGTGGGTGCTGCTCTGGGGGATCGGCAGCGGCGTCTCGACGGCCGGCCTCGCGATCGCGAAGGCGCTCGGCGCCCGGACGATCGTGACCTCGTCGAGTGACGAGAAGCTCGCCGCAGCATTGGAGCTCGGCGCGGACGCCGCGGTCAACCACGCGACCGAGGACGTCGTCGCACGCGTGAAGGAGCTGACCGGCGGCGGGGCGCACATCGTGGTCGACCACGTCGGCGCCGACACGTGGTCGCGGTCGCTCAACTCGGCGCGCGTCGGCGGCCGGATCGCGGTCTGCGGCGCGACGAGCGGGCCAAATCCACCCGCCGAGCTGCACCGGGTCTGGTGGAAGCAGCTCTCGATCCTCGGGTCGTCGATGGGCACGAAGACCGACTTCGAGGGCGCCTACGAGCTGGTCAAGAGCGGCCGCGCGCTGCCGGTGATCGACTCGGTCTTTCCGCTCTCCGAAGCCAGGGCGGCGCACGAGCGGCTCGAGTCAGGCGCCCAGCTCGGCAAGGTGCTGCTCACGATTCCCTAGACCGCGGGAAGATTCCGCGGCGTCGCACCGTCCTGAGGGGGCAATCAACCTCAGGGAGGGTTCGACATGAAGGCAAGCATCATCAAGGTTGCGGGGCTGCTGATCGTTGTCGCCGCGCTCTCGGCTCCGGTCGCTTCGGCGAAGCCGTACGTCGACAGCCCGGCGCAGGATCAGGGGATCCAGGTCTCACCGCCCGCCTCGTCCAGCCTCAACACCCCCGCGCAGGATCAGGGGATGCAGGCCACCGTGACCCCGAACGACAGGGCCGGGACGCAGGGCATCGGGCAGACCTCGGTCGACTCGATCGGGATGGGCGGCCAGTACGGCGCGAACCTGATCAAGGCCTCGCAGTCGTCGAAGCAGCGGGATCTCCAGACCGCGAAGACGTTCACGCTGCCGCTTGCTCCGGACGACCGCCCGGGCACCGCCGCCGTCGCGCCGGCGCTCGTGGTCCCGTACCTCAGCCACGGCCGCGGCGTCAGCGTCGCGCAGTTCAACGGCTCGCCGACCGCGTTCACGACTCCCGTCGCGACGCCCGGCAACGGCTTCAATTGGGGCAGCGCCGGAATCGGTGCCGCCGGGCTCGCAGCGATCGCGCTGCTGATCGGTCTCCTCGTGGTTCTTGGGCGCCGCAGCCGCCACGAGGGAGTCGCAGTCTCCTAAGGGACTCCGGAGACGCGGCACGGGGAGCGGGTCGGAAACGGCCCGCTTCGCCGTGGTCCAGTAAGGTCGCGCGATGGACGAGGCACTCGTCGGGCCCGACTGGATCGCCCACCATCTCGACGATCCGACGGTGCGCCTGGTCGAGGTCGACGTCAGCCCGGCCGCGTATGCCGAGGGCCACATTCCCGGCGCGGTGCTCTGGAACGCCTACGGCGACCTCCGCGGGCCCCGGTACGTCCCGATCGGCACGGCCGAGTTCGCCACCGTGCTTTCGCGCTCCGGCCTCACCCCGGAGCAGACGATTGTCGTCTACGGCTACGGCGCTCACCTGGGTTACTGGCTGCTGAAGTCGTATGGCCACCGCGACGCTCGGCTGATGGACGGCTCGCGCGAGCGCTGGCTCGACGCCGGCCATTCGTGGAGCATCGAGATTCCGACGCCCGAGCCGACGAACTACGCGCTCGCAGAACCCGATCCGCGGCTGCTCGTGTCACGAGAACGCGTGCTCGGAACCGAGGACGCGTTGATTCTCGACACGCGCTCCGAGGCCGAGTACGTGGGCGACTACTTCTGGCCGTCGGGCGCCACCGAGGACACGGGCCGCGCCGGCCATGTCCCCGGCGCGGTGCACATCCCGATCGAGGAGCTGCGCAGGGACGACGGAAGCTTCCGGGACGCGGAGGAGATCCGGCACGTCCTTCTGGACCACGGCATCACGCCCGAGCAGCGCATCGTCTCGTACTGCACGATCGGCAACCGCGCGAGCATGGCGTGGTTTGCGCTCACGCAACTGCTCGACTATCCCAACGTGGCCGTTTACTACGGTTCGTGGGCGGAATGGGGTAGCGCACCGGATACGCCCGTCGACGTCGCGGGCTAAGCCGCTGTCTTGCTGCCGGCGACCTGCGTCGCGGCAGCCGGCTGCCTCAGCTCCTACCGTGGTTCGAGGACGATCGACGAGACGGGCCTCACAAGCTGCGTGCGGGCTTCGTCCCGCCCCGTCGGTCGAGGTTCCCCACCGCCCTGCGTTGGTCGTTCCGGCCGCCGAGATTCCCGCAACTATCGGGATTGCCGGCGCCGCAGCACTCTTCCGCTCTCCGGGGTGGCTGCCTGAAGGAGGCTCGTGATCTCCGAAGGGCGCGACATCAAGACACTCCAACGAGGGATGGTCACGACGCCTACGACGACTACGTTTCGCGATGACAGTTCGAAATCTGCGGAAAGAGGAACACACATGCCTAGAATTGCGTCCGACAACGAGCTCGGAGGAGCTGCGGCGTGCGTATCGCGCTGACTGAGTCGCGGGCCTACCCCGCCCTTCGGGACTACTTCCTTCGCCTCGGTGCCGATGTCGAACAGGCCGACCCGAAGACAATCGACGTCCACTTCGCCGACGGTCTCCTGCAGGACGACGAGTCTCCCGAGATGTATTTCCAGACCTGGGTCGCGGCCAACCGAAGCGACGCGCGGATCACCGGCCCGCCCGCCCAGCTGAGCGCAGTTCCCAGTGAGGCTATCCAGCCGCCGGAATCCGGGACGAAGCCGCTACTGCGCCTTGGCGAGTTGCTCGTGAGCAAGGGTCTCATCGACAACGACCAGCTCGCGCTGGGTCTTGTCGAGAGCCGCAAGACCGGCGAAACCCTTGGGCGAGTCCTCGTCCGACATGGCTCGGTGTTTGAATCCGAACTCGCCCGCGTGCTTGCCGAGCAATGGTCGATCCCGTACGTCAACCTTGCACTCGTCGGTGTCGATCGTTCGGCTCTAGTGCTGCTGCCTCGCGACGTCGGCGTTCGATACGCGGCCGTACCCGTCCGCTGGGTGAACGACGAATTGCGCGTGGCATTCGCCGATCCTTCGGACACGGAGGCGGTGGCTGCAGTCCAGGCACGGCTGTCAGTTCCGATCCAGTCGGCGATCGCGGAGCTCTCCGATATCGATGCCATCTGGCGCACGGTTGCCGCCTGAGACGCGACGGACCTTCTGCTCGACCCCAGGGTGGCGACGCGGGCTGGGACTCTAGTCAGGGCGCCCCCTTGCCGACACGTAGTGGAGATGTCTGCGGATCCGACTGACCGGCGCCAGCTCGGCAAGCTGCTGGTGGACAAGGGCCTCCTCACGGAGGCCCAGCTTCAGCTCGCCCTAGCCGAGCAAGCGGCAAGCGGTGCACCACTCGGCGAGGTCCTAGTCGGCCTCGGCTTCTCGAAGGGACCGACGATCGGAAACGCACTGGCCGAGCAACATGGCGGCCCCTTGCGAACGGAGTATGGGCTCGCGCTCGGACCTTCCGACGTCACCGCTGCGCCACGCCCGATAAAGAAGCTGCAGGCGCAGCCGTCCGACCACACTCGACTCCCTCGGCATCCGGATCCCTTCCCCGAGCAAGGCAACGCAATCACCCAGCTCACCGCAGCGCTGAATGAGCGCACAGAGGAGCTTGAGCACGTCCGAACCGAGCTCGCTGCTATCAAGCAGCATCAGACGGAGCTTGCGCCTCTGAAAGCCGAACTTGTCCAAGCCCGAGAAGAACGGGCGCGCGCCGAACAAGCAGCCTCCCAACGGGAGGAAGAACTCGCTCGGGTCGATCGGGAATGCGCTCAGCACGCAGTGCGAGTCGAAGAACTCGAACAGGAGCTCGACACGGCGCGATCCGAGCGCAACGAGACCGGAGATGCTCGAAGCGCGGAGCGCGAACTCGAACTAGCGCTCCAGTGGCACAAGACCGAGGTAGCGGGAATCCGAGCCGAGCTCGCACAGGCGCTCCAAGAAAGAACTATGCATGCCAACCGAGCCCAAGAGCTCGAGCGCTCCGTGGAGCGACTGGAAATCGAACTGGCGCTAGCTCGCCAACAGCTCACCCGCGCCGAGCGATCGCTCACGCTCGCGCTCGAGCAAAGCGACGCACGACTCACCCTTGCAGCCCAAGATAGAGCTGACGACGCGCAGCGTCTCGAGGAGGCGCAGCGGCAACTCACCGCCGCACTGTCTCAGAGCGAGACCGCCGATACCGATCGCGTCGCCCGATGTGAACTCGACCTAGTTCTCCAACAGCACAGCGCTGCAGTCACCGCGCTGAACGCTGAACTCACGCTTGCACGCGATGAGCAAACCAAGCACGCCAACCGAGCACGGACACTAGAACGCCAACTGGAGCAGTCGCTCGCGCGAGAAAGCAACGCCGCCGGAACGCCGACGCACCGTCGGCGAGCTCGAGCACGTCTTCAAACGACAGGGAATCGAACTGACACAGGGTCGCGAGCACCAGTCAGAGCTTGCTGAGCGAGCCAAGAAGCTCGAGGCGGAAGTCGACGGACTCGAGAAGCAACAGAAACAGGCCTCTCCAGTCAACACTGCGAACGACGACGACGATCCCATGCGCGTCGACCCCGAACTTCAACTCGCCCTCATCGCGGCGGCCACGGCTCGAGCACAGCGCGGATACGGGCCTGTGCTTCGTACAGCAACCCATGAGGAGTTTGACGGCGAAGACGACCATAACGAAGCGCCCGCCCGGTCGAACTGACCCAACAGAGCGACTCTGCCGCGGGCCAGCAGGGCTTACGGGCGCTCATCGTGCGGCCGCACAGCTATGCAATCAGACTCTGGCAGCTGATCCTGCTAGCCATGCTCGCCTCCCTTTCCGCCTGCTTTCTCGTTGCTGACGAGCGCCTTGTTGCGGCGCTGCTCTTCGTAGCCCTCGTTGTCGTCACAGCGTGGAGCACGCTGGGCGCAGCCCGGGTCGGAAGGACGCGCACTCAAGCCTCTGAATAAGCCCTCCGGTGCCGCCCAATCAGATGGTTTCACCCGCCGCTGAGGTACCGCTGGAATCTCCCGCTGGCCCTCGGAGCTCGGGGCAGACAGCCACAAGTCGCCCCACCCACCGGTTCGCGTGACTTCGCCGCGTCGAGCGTCACGTAGCCTCTCGTACGAGGCGACGGCTAGCTGAGACGCTAGCTTGTTCTACAGCAACGACGGCTAGGTCTGGGCGCGCGACATCGAACTGACCGACTTCTTGCGCACTAGCCGAAGCCGAGGATGAACTTCGCGTCGTCGGACATCCGGTCCGGCGTCCACGGTGGTTCCCAGGTCAGCTCGATCTCGACATCGTCGACGCCTTCCATGTGCTCGACGGCGGTGCGGATGTCGGCCTGGATCATCGGCCCGACGGGACAGCCCATCGACGTGAGGCTGTGCACGACCTTGACCTTGCCGCCATCGACCTCGGCGTCGTAGACGAGGCCCAGATCCACGATGTCCATGCCGAGCTCCGGGTCCTCGACGACCTTGAGCGCCTCGAACACTTCTTCACGCGTAGGCATGAGGCCAGTGTACCCGTGCGAGAATCGCCCGATGGAGACCGCGACCTTCGCCGCCGAGGGCATCGCGGACACCGCGGCAGCTTTTGCCGCATTGGACGGCGTCCACGCGACGAGGGCGGGCAACATCGAGGATTCCGCTTGCGAGGCGCTCGAGGTCGACTTCGATCCGTGGCGGGTCTCCTACGACGACCTGCTCGAAGTGTTGGGCGACGCGGACGTGACGATCTACCCGCACACGCTCGAGCAGCACGTCGCCGCCTCCGGCAGGCAGCTCGCGACGGGAAGATTCGTGCCCGCTGCTCCGTCCTGAGGCCATGATGAACAGCCCATACCTGTACGAGCAGATCGTGCGGCACCGGTACGAGGAGATGCGGCGTCACGAGCTCCACGCCCAGCACGTGGCACACGAGCGGGCAGCGCAGGAGCCGTCGCTGCCGCGCCGCGGGCTCTCCTGGCGCCGGTTGCCCCGGCTCCGGCTCGCGCTCTCCTAGTAGGAGCGCAGCGCGGCGGCAGCGTCCGACGCGAAGCCGCGAGCCCGCACGACGCGCGCGTCGTCTTCCGTCGCGGTGAGGTTCACGGCGACGAGCTCCGCGGCGACCTGCGCGGCCGCCGACGCGAGCGCCGCGGCGCCGAGCGCGTCGGCCTTGAGGCTCGGCTCGCCCTCGTCCGCGACGAGCACACCGAGCATCGCGGTGTCACACGCAGCGCCGGCGAGCAGGAGCGGCGACTCCGCGGCACGATCGAGTGCCGCGCCGAGCCGCGCGTCGCCGAGGCGCCCGTCGAGCCCGGGCGCCTCGTCTCGGGCCTTCAGCACGGCGGCATAGGCGCGGGCGTGGGCGTCCGCGAGCTCGACCGCCCGCAGGCAGAGCGAGCGCGCCTGCGCGACGGCTCCCGCAGAGTCCTCCCACTCCGGCGACAGCCTGGCCGCCTTCGCCACGACCGCGGCGGCGAGGGCGACTGTGAGCCCCGCAGCGGCGCCGGCACCGGGCGCCGGCGAGTCGCTCGCCAGGGCCGCGAGAACCTCGCGCAGGCTCAGGTCGGTCAGCCGCACCGGTTACGAGCCCTGAAGCCGCGCGCGCAGGGCCGCGACGACCGCGGGATCGCGGCCGTAGCCCTCCGCCTCGAGCGCGGCCTCGAGATCGGCGACGAGCCGCGCGCGAAACTCCGCGTCGGCCTCCACCCGTTCGAGCAGCTCGCCGAGACCCTGTTTCAGCAGCGGCAACTCCTGCGCCGCACGCACCCATGCGGGCGGGGCGGGAGGCAGGAGGTGCAGGAGCTCGGCAAGCTTCTGCTCGTCGTAGGCTGTCATCGCACCTCCCTTGACGCGGCAGGGGCCACATTTCTTCCCTCGAGCATCTCACGGAGTTTCGCGAGGCAACGAGAGATGCGGCTCGCGATCGTGCCGGCCGGAAGCCCGAGCCGGTCGCCGATCGTCCGGTAGCTCTCGTCGCAGGCGAAAAAGCCGTCGAGGATCTCGCGACAGTGCTCGGGCAGCTCGTCGAGCGCGGCGCGCACATCCATCGCCTCGTCGAGCTGCGCGACGAGCTCCTCCCCGTGCTCCTCGCCGAGCTCGAGGTCGGTCGGCTCCTCGCGCCCGCCGGCGCGGATCCGGTCGACGCAGCAGCGGCGCGTCGTCTGCGCGAGCCAGGGCCTGATCGCCGAATCGTCGCGCAGCCGGCCGAGGTGCTCGTACGTGCGGGCGAAAACCTCCTGGAACACGTCCTCCGCGTCGGCGTCGGAAAGGCGGAAGCCGCGCACCGCGATCGCGTACACGTAGCGCGAGAAGCGCTCCACCAGCTCGTTCCACGCCGACTGCTCGCCGGCGCGACATCGTGCGACGAGGGCGGCGTCGCTCTCAGGCGACTCGTGCATCGGTCAAGTAGAGCGCACTTTGCTGCCAAAGGGAAGAACGCGGGTCCGGGCGCCGTCCCGGGGGCATGCGCTTTCGACGGAGAAGAAGAGCCATGCTGCGCCGCATCGGTCTGGCGCTCGGCGTTTCGTCGCTCAGGCTCGCGATCTGACGGTCACGTCCCGATGAGGCGAACCTCTTCGCGCCGTTCGCGTGCGAAGAAATGGATCCCGTCGACGAAGCGCACCCAGTTGCAGCGGGTGCACATCACGAGCGAGTGCGTGCGTGCGCTGTCGGCGAGGAAGCGGACGCCGCGGAGGAGGTCGCCGTTCGAGACGCCCGTCGCGACCATGATCACCTCGCCCGGGACGAGATCGTCAATGCCGAAGATCTGCTCGATGTCCTCGATCCCGGCCTCGCGCGCGTCCTCGATCTCGCTGCGCGTCGTCGGCCAGAGCTGCGCCTGGAGCTCACCGCCGAGGCAGCGCAGGGCGGCGGCTGCGAGCACCGCCTGGCGGGTGCCGCCGATCCCGACGGCCAGGTGGTCGTTCGTGCCGCGAATCGCAGCGGAGATCGCCGAGGTGACGTCGCCGTCCTGGATCAGCTTGATGCGCGCGCCCGCGTCGCGGATCTCCTCGATCAGGTCGTGATGGCGCGGGCGGTCGAGCACGATGGTGGTCACGTCGTTGACGCGTCGGCCGAACGCCTCGGCGATCGCCTCGATGTTCGCCGCGATCGGGCGCCCGAGCGAGATCGAGCCGAGCGCGCGCGGGCCGACGGCCATCTTGCGCATGTACATCTCCGGGAGCTCGCGCATGTGCCCGGGCTCGCCGACGGCGAGCATCGACATCGCGCCGCTCGAGCCGCGCGCGACGATGCCGCGGCCTTCGAGCGGGTCGAGCGCGAGGTCGACGGGCCTCGTGCCGCTGCCGACGTGCCCGCCGACCTGGAGCAGCCCGGTGTCCTCGCTCGCGCCGATCACGATCCGGCCGTCGATCGGCAGCATGTCGAGCGCGCCCTGCATCCCGGCGCAGGCGGCTTCTTCGGCCGCGGCCGGGTCGGCGCGGCCGAGCCAGCGCGCAGCGGCCAGCGACGCGCGCTCGGTGGCGCGTGCGTACGACTCGCAGATGCAGGGCTCGAGCTCGCTCACACTGCCGTCTCGAGGCTCGCGACGCGGTCGAAGACGAGCTCGAGCAGCGCCGCGCTGGTCTCCTCGATCCCGGCGCCCTCGAGCACGGGCACGCCGTGTCGCTCGGCCCGCTCGACGACGTAGCGCTGGATACGCCGGATCTCGTTCAGATGGTCGAGGTACTTCGTCATCGGACGCACGCCGTCGGTGGCCGAATCGCGAATGAAGAAGTTCGCGGCGTGGGTCGTCTTGTCGTCGATCGCGAGCACGCACTGCACGACGAGCGCGTCCTCGGCCGGGATCTCGAGCATCCCCGGAACGAGGTGGACGCCCTCGAGCACCATCGACCAGCCCTCGTGCAGGGCACGGTCGATCGCCGCGCGGACGCCGACGAGGACGTTGCGCGTCTGGTCGACGAAGCCGTCGAGGACGAGGTCGGAACCTTCGTGGCCGGCCGCAGCGAGCCCCTGGCCGGCGTCGAAGCTCGAATAGTGGATCGACGGCATGAACTCGTGCGAGAAGAACGCACGCATCGTCTCGCGGATGAAATCGGTCGACGTGACCCGCGCGATTCCGAGGCGGTAGGCCGCGTCGGTTGCGACGGTCGACTTGCCCGTTCCGGTCGTGCCGCCGACGAGCAGGATGATGGGCAGGTCGAGCTCCTGAAGCTCGCGGTAACGACGGAGCCGGACGATCGCCGCCGCGCCCTCGGCCTCGCCGAGCGTCTCGACCGCGAGCTCGTGCAGGCGGCCGAGCTCGAGCGCCTGGCCGGGGTGCATCGCAAGATCGCCCTCGGCTCGGCGCGCCAGCTGGTAGGCGCTCTCGGCCGGGACACCGACCGCGATCAGCGCACGCGCCATCAAGCCCTTCGAGTACGGCGGGCTCCCCGCGCCGCCGAACGGCAGCGGCTCGCGATGGCGTGGCTGGCTCATGCCGGCACTTCCGTCCGGACGAGCGCGAGCAGCGCCTCGTCGAGCTCGGGCGAGACCACCTCGTTGTCGACGAGCACGAGTGCAATCCCGCGCGCGAGCGCCTCCTCGGCCACGACGTCGATCGCCGCCGCCTTGAGCTCGACGAGCCAGACATCGGCGTCGTCCCGGTCGAGGTCGCGGCGGAGATCGTCGCGCCGCGCCAGGTTGCCGGAGACGCTGACAGAGGCGGCACCGTGTGCATCGCGCAGGTGCGCGGCGAGCGTCGCGTGCGCTGCGATGGGCGCAGTCGTGAAGAGGGCGGCACGGTGCCCGTCGATCGGCTCGAGCGGCCTCGGGCGCAGGACGACCTGCACGATCGGGATGTCCGGCCGCAGCGCGCGGATCGCGCTCGTGTCGACGACCCGCTCGGCCATCGTCAGCACGAGCAGGTCGGAGGTGAGCAGGCGGTACGCGTTGAGGTACCCGGTCACATCCGAGCCGGCCGGCGCGACGAGTACGCGACGGCTCGTCTGAACGGGCGGCAGCGCCGAGCCACTGCCCTCGAAGATCACGAGGTCGGGCGAGCGCAGAAGCGCCTCCTCCGCGCCCGCCTGGACGTTCGAGAACGCCACTGCGCCCGCGAGCCCGCCGCCCGCGCGGCGACAGCCGATCGTCACGACTCCCGCGAGCGCCGCATCCTCGAGGTAATCCGAGGCCGCATGCCGCCCTGCGCGCGAGAGCGCGAGCAGCTCCTCGGTCGACGGCGGGAACTCGGCAACCTCGGGCTCGGCCGGCCCGCCGCGGCCCATCGCGACGACGATCACGTCGCGGTCGCGTGCGAACAGTCGCGCCGCATGGCCGGCGACGGCGGTCTTCCCGACGCGCTTGCCGGTTCCGACGATCCCGAGCGAGGGCAGCGGAAACGGCGCAAGCGGCGGCGGATCGAAGCGAAAGTCCGCGCCGGCGTACGGCAGCCCCGCGGCGAGCACGCGGCTCGCGACGAGGAACCGTTCGCGCGGCCCGAGCACCGGCTCGTCGGAGAGGTCGAAGACGAGGTCCGGCTCGCAGGCAGCCAGCGCCTCGGCAAGGTCGCGGTAGAGCGGCACGCCGTACTCCTCCCCACCCCGTAGCTTCTCCTCGCCCCCGGCGAGCCAGGCGCCGACGACGTTGTACGGCAGCTCGGCGAGAGCGTCACGGACGACCGGCGGATAGTGCTCGCCGTCGATCACCACGAGCGCGCGGGTCACGTTCGTGTCGTCACCTCCCCGTCGATCCGCTCCGTGTACTTCTCGTACGCGCGCGTCTCGGTGGAGAACTGGATGATCCGCTCCTGCCCGTGGAACGGGTAGCGGCGGAAGACGTCGATGTGGCTGCCGTCGACCTCGATCACGTTGTAACAGGGCCGCACGTTGCCGCGCAGGCGCTGTGACGAGACCGTGCCCGCGTTGACGACGAAGAGATTCTCGAGCCGCCATGCGTAGGGCACGTGCTTGTGGCCCGAGAGGACGAGGTCGACTCCGGCGCGCTGGAGGCACTCGATCGTGTCGCCCGCGTCGTAGATCACGTTCCGCTCGCGACCTGTGCCCGGGACGGGCAGCAGATGGTGGTGGCAGACGAAGACGCGCAGGTCTGCCGGCCCGGCGAACTGCTCCTCGATCCACGGGTAGCGGCCGCGTCCGATCTGGCCATGGTCGAGGTCGGGCTCGGTGGAGTCGACGGCCACGATCGTGACGCCGCCCTTGTGCAACACCGAGTTGCGCGCGCCGAACAGCTCCTCGAAGTGGACGTAGCCGACGTTGCGCGAATCGTGGTTCCCGGGGATCACGACGACCGAGTCGCAGCTGAGCCCGTCGAGGTACCGCTTCGCGAGCTGGTACTCGTCGCGGAAGCCGAACGTGGTGAGGTCGCCGGAGCAGATCACGATGTCCGGCTCGAGCTCGTTCACCTCCGCGATCGCGCGCTCGAGCAGGTTCGGCAGGAAGTGCTGGTCCCCGCAATGCAGGTCGGACAGCTGCACGATCGTGAATGGGCGCCCGTTGCCGTCGGCCACGGCCTTGAGTGTACGCCAGATCCACGGTTGGCCCGGCGTCCGAAGCCACTGCTACCCTGCTCTCAGGTGGGGCGGGAAACCCCGACATTCCAGGTGTTTTGTGGTGCGGAGCCTCCGCGCTTCCAAAACGACGCCGAACTCGAGTGCGCAAAGGTGCTCGACTACTACGGCATCCCCTGGGAGTACGAGCCGCGGACGTTCGTGCTCGAACAGGACGAGTCCGGTCGCGTCGTCGAGGCCTTCACCCCCGACTTCTACCTGCCCGAGCAGGATCTGTACGTCGAGATCACGGTGATGAAGCAGTCGCTCGTCACCCGCAAGAACCGCAAGCTGCGAAAGCTCCGCGAGCGGTATCCGGAGATCAAGATCAAGCTCTTCTACAAGCGTGACATCGAGCGCCTGGCCCAGAGATTTCGTCTAGACCTCGTCTCCTGAGCTCCGACCCACGGGTCGGAGAGATCTACCTCACCGCAGAGGAGCTTCGCGCACGCGTGCTCGAACTCGGCGCGCAGATCGCGGCCGACTACGAGGGCCGCGAGCCAGTGCTGGTCGCGTCGCTGAAGGCGAGCGTCGTCTTCGTCAGCGACCTGGCCCGCGCGCTGCCGCTCGTGCACTCACTCGACTTCGTCGAGCTCGCCGGCTACGGCGCGCAGCAGGACACCGGCGGCAACAAGGGGGTGCGCCTGCTCAAGGATCTCGACCTCGACATCGCCGGCCGCGACGTGCTGATCGTCGAGGACGTCGTCGACACCGGCCTGACGATGCACTACCTCTGCAAGACCTTCCGCCTGCGCGATCCCGCCTCGCTGGCGATCGTGACGCTGCTCGACCGGCCGTACCGACGCCTCGTCGACGACCTGCCGGTGCGCTACGTCGGCTTCACCGTCCCGGACGAGCTCTTCGTCGGCTACGGCTTCGACCTGGACGAGCGGTTCCGCAGCCTGCCCGACCTGCACGTGCTGAAACACGCCGGCGAACAATAAATTTAGGCTAGACTAACTTTCATGATGGCCACGCGCCCCGAGACGGCGGCGCGGGTCGGCGGAGCAGGTGAACGCATCCTCCAGGGTCGCAGGCGATTCGGGCTGCTGCCGTTCCTCGGCCCCGCGTTCATCGCCTGCGTCGCCTACATCGACCCGGGCAACTTCGCGACGAACATCGCCGCCGGCTCGAAGTTCGGCTACACGCTGCTGTGGGTGATCGTCGCCTCGAACCTGATGGCGATGCTGATCCAGACGCTGTCGGCGAAGCTCGGGATCGCCACCGGCCGGAACCTCCCTGAGGTCTGCCGCGCCCAGTTCTCCCACCGCACGACGATGGGGCTCTGGGTTCAGGCGGAGCTGATCGCGATGGCGACCGACCTCGCGGAGTTCCTCGGCGCCGCGCTCGGGTTCAACCTGCTGCTCGGGATCGGCCTCTTCCCCGCCGCGATCCTCACCGCGTTCGCCGCGTTCGGGATCCTCTGGCTCCAGCGGTTCGGCTTCCGTCCGTTCGAGGCCACGATCGCGGTGATCATCGGGATCATCGGTGGCTGTTACGTCGTCGAGCTGTTCATGGCCAAGCCGCCGCTCGGGCCGGTGCTCCACGGCGCGCTCGTGCCGCAGTTCTCGGGCCAGGAGTCGCTGCTGCTCGCAGTCGGGATCATCGGCGCGACCGTGATGCCGCACGTGATCTACCTCCACTCCGCACTCCTACAGGACCGGATCCTGCCGGAGAGCGACGAGCAGGCGAAGCGCCTCTACCGCTTCACGCGCATCGACGTCGTGATTGCCATGTCCCTCGCCGGCCTGATCAACATGGCGATGCTGATCATGGCCGCGACCACGTTTCACGACAACGGGCTCACGAACATCGCCTCGATCCAGACGGCCTACCAGACGCTGACGCCGATCCTCGGCGCCGCCGCGAGCACGATCTTCGCCCTCGCGCTCCTCTTCTCCGGGCTCTCGAGCTCGGCCGTCGGCACGCTCGCGGGCCAGATCGTGATGCAGGGGTTCACCGGCTGGAAGATTCCGATCTGGGTGCGCCGCCTGGTGACGATGGCGCCCGCGTTCATCGTGATCGGGCTCGGTCTCAATCCGACCCGGACGCTCGTGCTGAGCCAGGTGATCCTCTCGTTCGGGATCCCCTTCGCGCTGATCCCGCTCGTCGTCTTCACGAGCCGTCGCGACATCATGGGCGTGCTGCGGAACCACCGTTCGACGACGGCCGCGGCGATCGTCGTCGCGACGGTGATCGTCTCGCTGAACGTGTTCCTGATCGTGCAGACGTTCGGGCTGCTCTAGAGGCTCGATGGTAATTCGGCCGCCGTCGGTGGCGCTCCAGACCAAGCCGGGCTGTGCGGGCGGTCGTGGCGCGTAGCAGCGCTACGCGACGCGGCCGAACGTGCTGATCCGGCGCCGTGTCTGGGGCGTCATCGGGCGCGGGCGAATTTCACATCGCGCCTCGACTAGGGGAGATAGCCCATCGGGTCGACCGGGACGCCGTTGACGCGCACCTCGAAATGGAGGTGCGGGCCGGTCGAGAAGCCCGTCGAGCCGATCAGTCCGATCTCTTGGCCCTGCTGGACCTGCTGGCCGACCGAGACCTCCAGCTTCGACTGGTGGCCGTAGGCCGTTGCGATCCCGCCGCCGTGGTCGATCACCGTCAGATTGCCGTAGCCCTCCATCCAGCCCGCGTAGACGATCGTGCCCGCGGCCGCGGCGTGGATCGGCACGCCCATGTTCGCGCCGATGTCGATCCCCGGATGGAGCTTGCCCCAGCGCATCCCGAACGGGCTCGTGATCGGACCGGCCACCGGCCAGATCAGCCCCGCGGCGGAAGGCGACGTGACAGTCCCGCCGGGCGTGCCCGGATCGGCGCCCTTGATCCGGGCCTCGATTGCCGCACTCGAAGCCTCGAGCGAGTTTGCCTCGGCGATGAACTTATCCTCGAGGCTCTTGACCTGGGCAAGGGCCTGCTGGTTGGTCGCGCGGGCGCCCTGGAGTCGCTGCTGCTTGCCGAGCAGCTTCGCCTCGACGCCCTTCTCGGTGTACGTCCTGAACGCAACGGTCTGATACTCCGCGCTGACCCGGTTTCGCAGCACCGCAGTGCGCGCCCGCGACGCGCGCGCCCGGTCGCGCGCCTGGGCCACGGCCTTCGCGATCGCCTTGTCCTGCGCGCCGATCTGGCCGAGGTAGTCGAGCTGCTGGATGACGTCGGTGAAGTTCTTGGAGGACAGCACGACATCGACCACAGTCGGGTCGTCAGACTCGTAGATCGCCACGACGCGCCTGTCGAGCGTCCTCAGCGCGGCGTCGTACTGCCGATGCAGAAGGACGACGCGACGGTTCTCGAGGTTGAACAGCGCAGTGAGCTTGCCGAGCCGCGCCTTGTGCAGCGCCAGGTCGCGCTCGAGCACGGCAAGGTGCGTGGAGACGTCGCGGACACTGCCTTCGAGCGCGCCGATCTGCGCCGAGACCCCCGCGATCTGCGCATTGAGCTTCGTCTCCTGCGACCGGGCCGCGGCGAGCTTCGCCTGCGTGGCGGCGAGCTGCGCATCGATCTGCGCCTTCTTGCCGTGGATGTCCTCCGCCGCGGCGGGAGCGGCGACGCAGAGAATCGCGAGCAGGGTGAGGAGCAGCCTACGGCCCATCGGGGGCGTGTTCGCCGCCCGTGGCCCCGTCCCTTCCCGTGTCGAGCGCCTTCAAGGCCTCCGCGGCGGTCCGACGCAGGGGCCCGACGAGTGCGCGGTAGTCGTCGTCGGAGACCTTGCCGGTGCGATGGTCGAACTCGAGCTCACGCAGCGCCTGAAGCGCCCGGTCGCGCTCCTCGGCCAGCTCGAGCCGGTGCAGCTCTTCCTCGCTCGGCGTCTCGAGCGCGTCGTCGGCCGCCGCCGGCTCGCGCAGGAACGGCCGCGCCACGAACAGGACGAGACAGACGGCGAGGATCGCCGCGAGCACGAGCCCGAGGTTCACGCGCGCACTGCCGCGCCGGCGGTGCCGTACCGCTCGGCGAGGCGGCGCTCCTCACGCGCATCGGGCCAGAGCGCGATCACGGAGCCGAGCACGAACACGAAGCCGGCCAGCCAGATCAGGTTCACCGCCGGCTTGACGAGCACCTTGAAGTAGACCGAGCCGTCGGCGTTGATCTGGTCGGCGATCACGTAGAGATCCTCGCCCGTCGCGTAGTTGGTGCGGATCGCGACCTCGTTCGAGGTCTGCTGCTCGACCGGATAGAAGTTCTTGCCCGGGCTGAGCGTGCCCAGCGAGCTTTTGCCACGCGAGACCGCGAGCAGCGCGCGGGACTCGGTCGAGTTCGGGCCCTGCTTCGTGCTGAACGAGCGGTAGGCGAGCGTGTAGCCGGCGACGGTCATCGACTGGCCCTGGTGGAGCTTCCGCTCGCGGACGGTCTGGAAGACGCTCGAGCTCGCGATCCCGATCGCGAGCAGGACGACCGCGGCGTGGACGACGTAGCCGCCGTAGCGGCGCCTGTTTCGCGCGACGAGGCCGCCGAACGCGACGACCCACGACCCGCCGGTGAGCGCGTGGCGCGCCCGCGTCCCGCGCACGAACTCGAGCCCGATCGAGGCGATCACGAACGCGGCGAAGGTGTAGGTGATCAGCCCGATCGACGAGGAGCCGCCGCCGAGCAGGATCAGCACGATGCCCGCGGCGACCGCAAAGCCGAGCGGCCAGAGGAATGTCCGCTGCAGCGAGCGTAGCGAGGCGCGGCGCCACGGCACGAGTGGCCCGATCCCCATCAGCAAGAGGAGCGGCAGCCCGAACGAGCGCAGGAAGAAGTTGTAGTACGGCTTGCTGACCGTGATCGCCGTCCCGCGAAGCGCCTCGGAGAGGATCGGGAACGTCACTCCCCAGAGGATCGTCAGCGTGAGTGCCACGAGCAGCAGGTTGTTGTAGAGGAACGTGGCCTCGCGGGACACGAGCGACTCCAGTTTCGTCTTCGACCGCAGCAGGGGCAGGCGCCAGTACACGAGCGCCAGCGAGAACGCGACGATCACGCCGATGAAGCCGAGGAACCAGGGGCCGATCGAGCTCTGCGTGAACGAGTGGATCGAGTTGATCACGCCCGAGCGGGTCAGGAAGGTGCCGAACAGCGAGAGGCTGAACGCCAGGATCACGAGCAGCATGTTCCAGACGCGCAGCATCCCGCGCTTCTCCTGGATCATCACCGAGTGCAGGAACGCGGTCGCGGCGAGCCACGGCATCAGCGCCGCGTTCTCGACCGGATCCCACGCGTAGTAGCCGCCCCAGCCCACCTCGACGTAGGCCCAGTGGGAGCCGAGCAGCTGGCCGATCCCGAGGAACATCCACGCCGCGAGCGTCCAGCGGCGCGTGGCGACGATCCAGCGCTCGTCGGTGCGGCCGGAGAGCAGCGCGCCCATCCCGAAGGCCCAGGGGATCGTCAGGCCGACGTAGCCGAGGTAGAGCAGCGGCGGGTGGGCCAGCATGTACGGGTTCTGGAGGCTCGGGTTGAGGCCGAGCCCGTCGGCCGGCGCGGTCTGCGACGCGAACGGGCTGGCGACGAAGACGAGCATGAAGGAGAAGAAGATCGCGACGCCGCCGAGCACCGGCGTCACCCACGCGAGGAGCTCGCGGCTCGCGCGCCGGTCGAAGAGCACCGCGGCCGCCGAGAAGCCGGTGAGGATCAGCAGCCACAGGAGCAGCGAGCCCTCCTGCCCTCCCCAGAATGCCGAGAGGCGGTAGGGCAGCGGCAGGCGCAGCGCCGAGTGGTCGGCGACGTAGACGAAGGAGAAGTCGCGCCGGGCGAACGCCGACCAGAGCACGAGCGCCGCGACCGCCGTCGAGATGAACGCGCCGAGGAGCGCGTTCTGCGCCGAGCGCGCGAGGCGGCGGCGCTTGGCGGCAGCCGCGTACGCACCGGCGACGAGGGCGAAGACGACGAGCCCGAACGTGAGGACGAGGGCCGCGCGCCCGAGCTCAGCCAACTAGCTCTTCTTCGGCGTGTACTTCGACGGGCACTTCGTGACGAGCGAGCCCGGCACCGAGACGAACGTCCCGTTGCGGAGCTGCCCGTCGACGACGATGTGCGCGCCCGGCTTGAACAGGTCGGGCACCGAGCCCGTGTAGACGACGGCGGTGGAGCGCGGGCCGTTGATGTCCTTGACGCGGAAGTGCATCCCACCCTGGTGCGAGTCCCCGGTGACCGGCCCGACCACGGCTCCGGCCAGCGAGACACGTCCGGTGTGGCCGGCGAGCGTGCTCGGGCTCAAGGCGGGAGTCCCGCCTCCGGCGATCGACGTATAGAGGAGGAACACGGCCAGCACCGCCGCGACCGAGAGCGCGATCACGAGGCGCGCCGGATTCCGCTTGCGGGCCACGCGGGAATTCTAGCCCTGCGGACGAGCTACCACCCGGACATGGCTATCCAGCCCTCTTGTTTCGCGCGCGTCCCTCCCGTACAACTGCGGTCGTGGGGCTTCCGAGCGTCGCGCCGATGCTGTCGTACGAGGACGTTGGCACGGCCGCGGACTGGCTTTGCTCCGCTTTCGGCTTCGGCGAGCTGGGCCGCTTCGAGGACAACGGCGGTCGCGTGACCCACGCGAATCTCGCGGCCGGCGACGGCATCGTGATGGTGGGCTGGCCGGGACCGCACTATCGCAACCCCAGGCACCACCGCAAGGCGTGTGACGAAGCGCGGCGGTGGCTCGAGACGCCCTTCGTCGTCGATGGTGTCTACGTACGTGTCGACGACATCGACGCGCACTTCGCCCGAGCGCGCGAAGCCGGTGCGGTCATTCTCGGCGAGATCGAGG
Source organism: uncultured Actinomycetes bacterium (assembly GCA_963718355.1). GTDB lineage: Bacteria > Actinomycetota > Thermoleophilia > Gaiellales > Gaiellaceae > CAVQZA01. Next base: position 6,365 of record CAVQZA010000013.1, on the reverse strand, counting down.
TCAACGAGGCCGTCGGGCAGCGCCAGTACCGCGCAGAGGACGTCGAGGGGCACCGCTGGATGTTCGCGGAGCCGCTGTAAGCGGCTAGTGCGACTCGCGCGACGGCGCGGGCGCGCGGCGCGGCGGGATGCGATAGCCATGGTCGTGGCAGAGGGAGCCGGGCGCGTCCTCGGTGAGGGCGTCGCAGTAGCCCTTGCCGTAGGCGGCGCGCATGAATGCGGCGACGACTTCGAGGCTCCACTCGCCCACCTCGCCCGCCTCGCGCCAGAGGTCGGTGAGGCGCAGGTCGATGTCGAGCTCGAGAAGTTCGATCCGGGTTGGTCCCTTTCCCATGTCGAAAAGGCTAGAAACAGGATCGGACGGACCATGCGCTAGCGTCTGGACATGGCGATTTTGCGCTTCGGCCCGGCCCGGCTTCCCTCGCGTGAGAGTCCCGAGGAAGCGGTCGCGCTGCTGGTCGACGGCGGGTTCACGGCGGCGGAGGTCGACCTCGCAGGCGGCTTCTGGATGGACTACGACTGGGCCGAGCGGCTCGGCGAGGTTGCGCGCGAGGCCGGGATCGCGCTGTCGCTGCACGCGCCGCTCGCCGGCTTCATGGGACACGTCGAGCGGAGCAAGAAGTACAACATGGCGGTCGGGATGCTCGACCACTCCGCGGGGATCGCAGCGGCATGCGGCGCGGCGCCCGTCGTCTTCCACCCCGGCTTCCTGCTCGGGCGGACGCACGACGAGACCGTCGCCTCGGTGGTGGACCAGCTGGGCCGCCTGCGCGAGCGGCTCGAGCCGAAGGGCCGCGCCGTCCCGTTCGGCGTCGAGGTGATGGGCCGCGTCCGCGACTTCGGCTCGCTCGACGACGTGCTCGCGATCGCGTCGGCGCTCCCGTGGGTGCGCCCGGTGCCGGACTTCGCGCACATGCATGCAACCTCCGACGGTGCGTTCACCTCGGTCGAGCCGTTTGCCGAGGCGCTCGAGGCGATCGACGCCGTCCTCGAGCCGGGCGTGCCGTTCCACATCCACTTCTCCGACATCGCGTTCGCCAACCGCAACGAGACGAAGCACCTTTCCTACGGCGAGGGGACGCTGCGGGCAGAGCCGCTGCGCGACGCGCTGGCCCGGTTCGAGCGGCCCGCGACGGTGATCTCGGAATCGCCCGACGCCGAGTCGACTCAGGCGATCGGAGCCGTGCTCAGCTCTGCGAGTCGCGCCTCGTAGGACGCAGCCTCGTCTTCGCGGCCCCGCTCGCGCAGGAAATCGACAAGGGCGCGGACACACTCGCGCTCGACCGGCCGGTAGACGACCTCGCCGATCAGCTCGACGGCCTCGCGGAGGAGCTTCTCGGCCTCGTCGTCCCGATGCTGCGCGGCCCGCACCTGGCCGAGCGCCATCCGCGTCGAGGCGACGGAGGACACGTCCTGCACGCCGACCGTCTCCATGCTGGCGACGGCGTAGCGCTCGGCCTCGTCGATCCGGCCAAGCTCGAGCAGAAGTTGTGCGAGCTGGCGCTGGCTCTCGCACAGCGTGCCGCGATCCTCCAGCTGGTTCAGAAGCTTGATCGCCTCGCGATAGAGGCGCTCGGCGCGCGCGAGATCGCCCTGCCACCGGTAGACGCGGGCGAGCGCGTTCGTGGTGCGCGCGTACGGGAGCATCGTGCCCGTCTCGGCGAACAGGCCGCGGGACTCCTCGGTGAACCGCGCCGCCTCTGCGTAGGCGCCCTCGACCGCTGCGAGCTCCCCCTGCGCGCGGCGCGCCCAGGCCCGCGCGACGATGCTGCCCGATTCGTCGGCGAGCGTTGCACCGCGCTCGATCGACTCCCGTCCCAGCATGTGGTCGCCGCGCATGATGTGAGTCAGGCCGAGCTCGGTCGCGGCCTTGCTCTCCAGGTCGGCACGGCCGGCCGCCTGCGCCGCCTCGCCCGCGGCGCGAAGGTAGCGCTCCGACTCGTCCATGTCGCCGCGCCACGTCGCGACCATGGAGTGGAGCTCGAGCAGAGCGAAGCGAGCCTCGCCGTCGTCTTCCGGCACGATCGCGAACGCCCGCTCGGCGAGCAGGTGGGCGTTGTCGACATCGGCGTTTCGGAACAGCGTCGACTCGGCCAGCGCGATCAGGGCCCAGGTCTCGATCCGGCGGTTCCCGGCCTCTGCGGCGTCGGCGCCGACGGCCTCCATCTCGGCATAGGTCGAGGGCAGGTCGGAGAGCTTCCAGGCTGCGCGCGCCGCGTTGTAGCGCCGTTCGAGGGTCGGCTCGAGCTCGACCGAGCGGAGCAGGAGCTTGCGCGCCGATGCATTCGCCTCGCGTGCGAGGGCGCGTCGCCCGGCCGATTCGAGGACCGCGGCCGTCTCGGTCGCGAGGTCGGCCGGCGGCGCGCCGTCCAGCTCGGCGAGCATCCGGCACGCCTGGTCGAGGTGGTAGGCGCGGATCTCGGTCAGCTCCTCGCCCACGCGCCCGTGCAGCCAGGCCGCGAACCGCCGGTGGAGGTCGGCGCGCGACGACTTCGCTAGCCCGGAGTAGGCGACCTCCTTGATCAGGACATGCTTGAAGCGGTACGCCTCCTCGCCGGAGATCGAGGAGCGCTGCTCGCGGACGATGAAGTCGCGGAGCAGCAGGTCGTCGAGGAGCGTGGGCACGTCGGCGTCGGCGGGCAGGAGCTCGGCGATCGCATTCGCCCAGAAGGTGCGGCCGACGACCGCTGCGCGCTGGAGCAGCAGCTTCTCGCCGGGATGGAGCCGGTCGATGCGTGCCGCGATCAGCGCCTGAAGCGTGTCCGGGATCCGGCTCGACGGCACGGCGCCGTCCTCCTGGACGAGCATCCGGATCGTCTCCTCGACGAAGAGCGGGTTGCCCTCGGTCTTCTCGAGCACGGCCTCGAGCACGTCGGGCGGCAGCGCCTGCTCGGCAAGCAGCGCCGCGGCGAGCTCCTCGCTCTCGCGACGAGAGGAGCGGCTCGAGCTCGATCGCCGTCGCGCGCAGCCGACCTCCGCCCCAGCCTGGTCGCAGGTCGAGCAGCTCGGGACGCGCGAGGCAGAGCAGGAGGAGCGGCGCGGAGCGAACCCATGCGGCAACGTGCTCGATCAGCTCGAGCAGCGGCTCCTCGGCCCAGTGGATGTCCTCGAACACGAGCACGAGCGGCTGGGTCTGGGCGAGCTGCTCGGCCCACTCGCGCACGGCCCAGGCGATCTCCTGCTGGCTTCGCTCGCCGCCGACCGCCTCGAGCACGCCCGTGGCCAGCGCGAGCAGGTCGGCGACGGCCTCGTCCTCACAGGACTCGCGCAGCTTCTCGAACGCCTCGTCGGCCGGATCGTCGTCGGCGATCCCGACCGCCGTCTTCACCATCTCGGCGAGCGGCCAGTAGGTGATCCCCTCGCCGTAGGGCAGGCAGCGCCCGGCCAGCACCGTCGCGCCGTCGAGGCCCGCGGCGAACTCGCGCGCGAGGCGGCTCTTGCCGATCCCCGCGTCGCCGTAGATCGTAAAGAGGTGGGCGCGGCGGTCGCGGCTCGCACGCTCGAAGGTCAGCTCGAGCAAGTCGAGCTCCGACTCGCGGCCGACGAGCGGCGCGCTGAGGCTCCGCGGCGGCGTCGCGACGTCGACCTCGCCGAGCACGCGCCACGCCTCGACCGGGTCGAAGCCACGCAGCTCGAGCGAGCCGACCGGCTCGACCTCGATCCGGCCTGTGGCGAGCCTCAGTGCGGCTGGGCCGACGAGGATCTCACCCGGCGCGGCTGCTTGCTGGAGCCGCGCCGCGAGGTTCACGGCCTCGCCGGTGGCAAAGGTCGCATCGCCGCTCTCGGCGACCACCTCGCCCGCCTCGACGCCGATCCGCGCCTCGAGCCCCAGGTCGTGGACGGCGCACATGATCGCGAGCGACGACCGCACCGCGCGCTCCGCGTCGTCCTCGTGCGCCTGCGGGATCCCGAACGCCGCCATCACCGCGTCGCCGGCGAACTTCTCGACGATGCCGCCGTACGTGGTCACGCAGTGCTCGACCTGGTCGAAGAAGCGATTGATCCGGAGCCGGACGACCTCGGGATCGGTCCGTGCGACCTCCGCCGTCGAGTCGACGAGATCGACGAAGAGCACCGACGCCAGCTTCCGCTCCACTTCCACGAATTGTATTGGTGGTGGCAAACGCTACGACGGCCCCGTTCCGCCCGGCGCAGTAGCATCAGCGGCGTGCTCGACCCGAAGGTCTTCAAGGCGTACGACGTGCGCGGGCTGTACCCCTCGGAGCTCGACGAGGACGGCGCCTACGCGATCGGGCGCGCCTACGTCGAGCAGTTCGAGCCGCGGCGGATCGCGGTCGGGCGCGACATGCGGGTGTCCGCGCCGGCCATGGCCAAAGCGGTCATCGAGGGCGCAGTCGCGGCGGGAGCGGACGTGCTCGATCTGGGCATGGTCGGGACGGAGATGCTGTATTTCGCCGTCGGCGAGCTCGGGCTCGACGGCGGGATCGAGGTCACGGCCTCGCACAATCCGAAGCAGTACATCGGGATGAAGATCGTCCGCCGCGGCGCGCTGCCGGTGGGCGGCGAGTCGGGACTTCTGGACGTGCGCGATCGAGCCGTGTCCGGGGGTCAGGCATCGGGACCTGTCTCGCCGGGACACGTCGAGCCGTACGACATCTGGCCCGCGTTCCTCGAGCGCGTGCTCTCGTTCGTCGACGTCTCGGCGATCAAGCCGCTGCGCGTCGTCATCGACGCGGCGAACGGGATGGGCGGCGCGATGCTCGAGCCCGTGCTCGAGCGGCTGCCGATCGAGGCGATCCGCTGCAACTTCGAGCCGGACGGCACCTTCCCTCACCACGAGCCGAACCCGCTGCTCCCTGAAAATCGCGCGTTCATCGTCGCGCAGACCACCGAGGAGCGCGCAGATCTCGGCGTAGCGTTCGACGGCGACGCCGATCGCTGCTTCTTCGTCGACGATACCGGCGAGTTCGTCCCCGGCGACTTCATCACAGCCCTGCTGGCGGAGACCGTGCTCGCGAAGGAGCCCGGTGCGAAGATCATCTACGACGTGCGGGCGAGCTGGGCCGTGCCCGAGACGATCGAGGCAGCGGGTGGCATCCCGCTCGTGAATCGCGTCGGCCACGCGTTCATCAAGCACCGGATGCGCAAGGAGGAGGCGGTCTTCGGAGGCGAGGTCTCGGGTCACTACTACTTCCGCGACTTCTCGCAGGCCGATTCCGGCGTCGTCCCGTTCCTGCTGATGCTCGAGGTGCTCTCGCAGGCCGGCAAGCCGCTCTCCGAGCTCCTCACGCGCTACCGCAGCACGTACTTCATCACCGGCGAGCTGAACACGCCGGTCGCCGACGTGCCGCTCAAGCTGCAGGAGCTCAAGGAGCGCTTCGGCCCGGAGGGCAAGGTCTCGCACCTCGACGGGCTCTCGGTCGACGCGGACGACTGGCACATGAACGTCCGCCCGTCGAACACCGAGCCACTGCTGCGCCTCAATCTCGAAGCGCGCTCGCAGGAGCTGATGGAGCGCAAGCGAGACGAGGTGCTCGCGGTGATCCAGGCATGACGCTCGAGCTCGGGCGCGAGACCGGTCGCAAGCCGCCGTTCAAGTACTCCGCGCTCACCCGCGTCGGCTTCTCGGACACCGACGCACAGGGCGTCGTCTACTACGGCCGGTACTTCCCCTACTTCGACCTCGCACGGGTCGAGTACCACCGCCATCTCGGCCTGACGGCCGGCGGCGACGGGGCCGAGTACGTGATGCGCGCCGTCAAGATCGAGTACCACGCGCCGGCCCGGTTCGACGACACGATCGAGGTGTTCGTCCGCGTAGCGCGGATCGGCCGCACGAGCGCGACCTTCGAGCACGCCGCCTACCTCGTCGAGAGCGACGGGCTGATGGCGACTGCACACCAGACAGTCGTGCTCGTCGACCTCGCCACCCGCAAGGCCTCGCCGATCCCCGAGAGCTACCGCACCACAATCCGCGCTTTCGAGGGTGGGGATCTCGAGGAGTGAGCGTCGAGGAGGTCATCGCGGCGGGCGGCGAGGCCGACGACGTCCTGCGCGCAGTCGTGGCGGAGCTCGTCGCTGAGGGATGCGCCTGGGCAGGGATCTGGTTCACGGAGGACGAGAGCCTCGAGCTCGGCCCCGAGGCCGGCACCCCCGACGAGGCGCGCCGGCTGCGTGTGCCGATCGAGTTCCGTGGCGAGCGGGTCGGCGAGCTCGGCGTCGACGGTGCTCCGGAGCCCGCGCTGGTCGCGCGCGTCGCCGATCTTCTGTCGCCCTACGTGCTGCTCGGCTGGGATACCGGCGGCGACGTCTGGGATCCCTGAGGGCGGCGCGCCCCGGCGAGTCCTCGTCGCCGGGGCGCTGCCGCAGCCTCTGGGTGGTTCCCCTCCCCCCACATCACGTTGT